>NZ_ATAY01000020.1 GCF_000421965.1 Ruminiclostridium papyrosolvens C7
AACGGTTATTTTTTTATCCTACAAGTATCTTGGCTTCTGGATAAACAATGTCGGAAGTTCTTTTGGAGGACTTCAGTGTCAATGCTACAGCAAAGGATAAAGGGCCGACCCTTCCCAAAAACATTGTTAGAATAATGAGCGCTTTGCTTGCGGTATTCAGTAATGGCGTCGGGCCAAGAGTTAATCCGACTGTACCAAAAGCAGAAGTTGTCTCATATAGTATGTCCAATACATGGAAATTGCTTTGGATTGTAACAATGGCAGTGGTAATTATTACTACAAGAATAGCACTTAATCCTGTTATTGAAAGTGCCTTGTTTACTGTGTGCTGGTGCAATTTTCTCTTAAAAAGAACTACATCCCCGGAGCCTTTTATTTGTGAAAAAACAGCAATCATCACTGCACCAAATGTAGTAACCTTTATACCACCTCCTGTGGAGCCGGGGGCAGCACCTACAAACATAAGGAATACTGTGAATACCTTTGATATCTCTTTCATATCGGCAAGATTAATTGAATTAAAGCCTGCGGTTCTGGCTGCTGTCGATTGAAAAAAGGCTGCGTTAATTTTCTCCAAAAAGTTCATAGGTCCCAGTGTTTTAGGATTGCTATATTCGTTTGCGAAGAAAAAAAGAGTACCGGATACCAAAAGTAGAGCAGTTATAACAAGCACCAGTTTTGTATGAAAGAGGAGTGCTTTGTTTTTTCTGAACTCATACAAATCTCTCCAAACCGTAAATCCAAGTCCTCCAACTATTATCAGGCCTGAAATAGTATATATTACTATGGGGTCGTTGTTAAAAGGGGTAATGCTGAGGAATTTGCCGTTAATGGCACCGCTAGTTATGTCAAAGCCGGCATTACAGAAGGCGGAAACAGAGTGAAAAACACTCATATAAAAGCCAAAGGCACCGAACTTTGGCACAAAACTAATAGACAATAAAATTGCCCCAATTGTTTCAACCAGCAGGGTAGTAGTTACAATTCTTCTGACAAGCCGCAGAACTTCATCGTACCTGAAGGCATTAATGGATTCCTGAGCAATAAGCATCCCTTTTAAGCCCACTTTTTTCTTTAATAACAACGAAAAGAAGGTTGCCAGAGTAATAATTCCTAAAGCACCCACTTGAATCAATGTTAATATTATTATTTGACCTGTAGTGGACCAGTAAGTATAGGTATCATAAACTACAAGACCTGTTATGCATGACGCCGAGGTAGAGGTAAACAGAGCATTAATAAAAGGTGTCCATTCTCCCGACCTGCTGGAAAACGGCATTGACAAAAGTACGGCCCCTGTAAGTATCAAAACTGCGAAACTTAAAACCAAGAGCTTTGATGGAGCAATATTTAACAGATGATGTTCCTTATTTTTTAATTTTCTCTTTTCCATTTAGTTAGTACCCACTTTATTTATATTTTTGTACATTATGTCTAATTAAATAGACTACCATAAATTAGCCATTTTATCAATTATCATCTTTAGTAAGAGATTTTTATCTATGATTATTATTAATTAAGAATATGATATTTATATTTGTATAAAATAACATTTAAGTTCGACTTATATTAAGTTGAACAATTTTACAAGGTAAAAGGGAGGATTGACATGCCACTTACAAGTAAAGAACTGATGCTGATTCAGGATAATATCAGTATGTGTGAAAACAACATAAAGTATTTACAAGGTTGCGCACAACTGGCAAATGACAGCCAGATAAAGAATCTTTGCAACCAATTGGCTAGTGAAGAGAAGAATGGCTTACAGCTTTTGATGAAGCACATAAACACAGCAGGTCAACAATAGGAGGTGTAGAATATGGCAGAATTAACTGATAAGGAAATAATGGCATCTATTTTAAATGAAAGAAAGCTTGCTGCATCATCATTAACAAATTTGATTCTGGAAAGTTCCAATCCGTCTCTTAGAAACGATGTAAAGAGCATATTGACCAGAACTTTTGATGAACAGAAGCATGTTTTTGATATGATGTCCCAAAAAGGCTGGTATTCTGTACAAAATGCAAACCAGCAGGAGATTTCACAAGCACAGCAGAAGGTTAAGGGCATAGAATCCCAGATGGGATAAAAAAAACAATACAAGGCAGGCAGCAGCCTGCCTTGTATTGTAATTTAAACATGAGTAACACTTTATTCACATACGCATAAACTGATATTGCAGGGATAGAGGTTTAAATATCTGTATTTTAATTTTTTATATAGGGCTATTATAAGCTTCATATATTTCGAGATAAAACTATTATAATTAACTTTTAAATAGGAGTGAGAAAAAGTGACATTACAAATATCAACAATGTCCCGGAATGACGGAGGTGTTTTTTATTATGAGCAAAATAATAGTCACGGGAGGTAAAAAATTAAAAGGTGAAATAGAAATTGAGGGTGCCAAAAACGCTGTTTTACCAATATTAGCTGCTACAATTCTTAATCGTGGCGAGAATGTAATCAAGAATTGTCCCATGTTTAAGGACGTGGAAGTTATAATTGAAATTTTAAGAACTATCGGTTGCAAAGTAAAAGTAGAAGATAACGTCGTGACTGTGGATTCAACAACATTAACTTCTACAGAGGTTCCCGAACATCTCGCCGCAGAAATGAGATGTTCAATAATATTAATGGGTCCTTTACTGGCTAGAGAAGGAAAAGTGACTATAAGCTATCCGGGTGAGTGTGTTACTTTGGATTCAAGTAATTTAAGTTGACGTATCATTTTTCTGAATTGTATAGCTTTTCTAACCTTATTTACTACCACCATTCTGTTAATCTTATTAATTGGTTTTGGAATAAAATCATAAATATCGTAATTCAACACTTTTTCAATTTGATCCATCTCTATGGTGGATGCAATTATTACCGGTATTTCCTTATAAGAATTCGTTTTGCAAAATTCCTCAAGAAACCCAAATCCATCTAAAACTGGCATTACCAAATCAAGTATTATAACATCAACATTTCTGCTTTCTACCATATCCAGAGCTTCTCGTCCATTAAGGACTGAAACTATATTAACACGTTCTTTGTAAAGATAATTTCGTAGTATTGCATTGTCCAGGATATTATCATCAGTTACAAGAATAGTACTAATCATAGCAGACTCCTTCTTATGTATTTGTATTTTGTTTCCAGTACAGTATTCGATATAGAATACAAAATACCTCCAATATTATAATTTAAAATAAAAGGTTGTAAATATTATACAAAATGATGAATTTAAAGTTACATTTTTGTTGTACATAATTATGGTATAATTGTTTTGAATATATGAAGGCTTGCAATATTATGGGCTATTGGGTAAAATGGCATTTCAGATCTATAAAAAAAGTAAGGATCTAAAATATGGAAACAATAAATGAAAACAACTTGTTGCACAAGGCACGCAACGGGGACACCGGGGCATTTGAGGAGCTTACGGCTGTATACTATTCAAAAGTCTACAGTATTTGCTACAGGATGCTCAATAACACCGAAGATGCATATGAACAGGCTCAGGAGACATTTATAAAGGCTTTCAAGTACATAAAGGACTTTAAGGGGAATTGTGCCATATCTACGTGGCTTTACAGAATTGCAACCAATGTATGTCTGGATTTTATTAGAAAAAACAAGAAAAAGAAAGTAGTCTCCATAGAGCAGAGCACTTTTGAGGATTTAAAGCTTAAAGACAGTCTGGTTTCAGATAATCCGGGGCCGGAAAAAGTAGCAGAGACCAATGCGCAGAAACAGGCCATAAAAGAAGCCATGGATAAAATGAACGAAAAAAACCGCTTGGTTATCATACTCCGTGATTTTATGGGACTTAGTTATGATGAAATATCGGATACAATGAAAATTCCTGTAGGCACTGTGAAATCAAGAATCAGCAGGGCCAGAAACGAACTAAGGGAATTATTGTGCAAGGATAAGGAACATTTATTTACCGATTACGTCAAATAAAGTGAAAGGAGGGAATTGATATGGATTTTTGCAAGGAATCAGATTACTATGTATCTTTATATATTGACGATATGCTTGAAGAGGCAATAAAAATAGAATTTGAAAAGCATATAAATGAGTGCGGTAAATGTTCTCAAAAGGTCAAGGAAGCTTTAGCTGTGGCAGAGTTGTGCAGAGAAAGTGGCGATATAAAGCTGCCACAGAATTTTTCGTCTTCCCTCCATGACAGGCTGGTAGAAGTTGCGGAAAATAAAAAAGAAAATAAAGGCAGGTTGTTTATATATAATAAAAAGCTAATTGCGGGGCTGTCAACGGCTGCTGTACTGTTAATATCTCTACTGGCATACAGTATGCTTCCCCATACAGATTTAAACAAGCAGGCCGCCGGTATTTCTACAGGTATAACTGCTTCTAATTCTGCTGAGGATAGTGCAAAGGATTCTGCTATTTCCAAACAGGAATCAGTACAGAAATTTAGTGCCCAAGAGAATAATAATAATGAAAGCCAACCATCATCCGACAAACTGACAGCCGACAACAGCAGGAGTACAGAAAAAGATTACCCGGAAAAAAGAGTTTTTGAGGAAAAAGGTGAAAATAAAGCAGTATTAAAGTCAAGTCAAAGTACGAAAAAAACGGATGGAGAATCAAAAGAGAAAACTGGGTCAGTATACAAAATAAAAGTTGCTGAAGATACTGCCCCCATGCAGTTTTTTTCAAATACAGCGGAAATGACTTTAAATTCGGCAACTAAGGATAAAGAAAATGAAGATGAAGCCTTAAAGGGCTTAATGTCAGAGTTGGGAGGCCAGGAGCTAACTACTGATGACAAAACTGTAGTTATTATGGCTCAAAAAAATTATGTTGATTATGTAATTCCATTAGAATCATTTACTAAAATTCAGCAGTTGGCTAATGATAAATATAATCTGGACATTAGCATAAAGCTACCTGTGACAAAAGAAAATATTAGTGAGAAATATAAAGAACTTGAGAAACAGAGAGATGAATTGACCCAAAAAATTAGTGATATGGAAATAAAAGGTGAAAATACTTTAACTCTGGAAAAAGAAAGAAATGATTTATCGCAAAAGTTGGATGAGATTGTAAAGAATAGTGGTATGATAACGGTAAGAATATTTTTTGCAGATAGATAATTAGCGGAGGCACAAATGAATTCGGAAGACAAAATTTTAGTTGTAGACGGTAACAGTATACTAAACAGAGCTTTTTACGGACTAAGCAGAGCAGCCATGCTTACAACGTCCGAGGGATTATATACAAATGCGGTTTTTGGGTTCATAAACATACTTTCAAAATATCTTCAGGATGAAAATCCAAGGTATGTTTGTGTAGCCTTTGATTTAAAAGCTCCTACCTTCAGGCATAAGGAGTATGACCAATACAAGGCTCAAAGAAAGGGAATGCCAAATGAGTTGGCAGTTCAGGTTCCCATCATAAAACAGGTGTTAGATGCTATGAACATTGCAAGGGTCGAAGTGGAAGGGTTTGAAGCTGACGATATACTGGGAACTGTTTCATCGTACGCTGAAAAGCAGGGAATGGAAACGATACTATTAACCGGTGACAGGGATTCATTACAGCTGGCTTCTTGCCATACAAGAATAAAGCTTCCTGTAACAAGGGGAAATAAAACCGAAACAGATCAGTATGATTATGATAAGGTTATAGAGAAATACGGAGTAACACCGGGCCAGCTTATAGACGTAAAAGGGCTTATGGGGGATGCATCGGACAACATTCCGGGAGTACCCGGTATAGGTGAAAAAACTGCACTTGATCTGATTAAGAAGTTTAACTCTTTAGAAGAATTATATGAAAATTTAGATAAAGTAGAGAAGAAGGGCGTCCGTGAAAAACTGGAGAATAACAAAGAGCTTGCTTTTATGAGTAAAAGGCTGGCTACTATATTCAGAAAAGTTCCCGGTGTGGAGAATATAAGTAGTTTTGCAAGGACAGAAATTGACAAAGAAGCATTATATAGTATCTTCAAACGGCTGGAATTTAAGACACTTATAGAAAAGTTCGGTCTGGAAAATACACCTTTTGTAGAAGCAACTGAAGCTTTAAAAATTGAACATGTGGATGTTCATTCCGTAAGTGAACTACAATCATATATTAGTGTAATCAAGCTCAGCGGTATGATATCGGTGTATTATCACGTTGACCCTACAGGCAGTTACCTGGATGATTTGTGTATTTTTGCCTGTAATGAAGAATACGCACCAGCAAATATCATTTTCTCCGAAAAATTAACCTGTGAAACGGCCATTAATGAACTTCGTGAAATATTGGAGAGTAAGGATATTGAAAAATACGGACATGATTTAAAAAATTTATACAAGTATCTCAAGTCTCATGGAATAGAGTTTGAAAATGTAGTATTTGATACTTTTATAGCAGCATATATACTTGAACCTACCAGAAGCACTTACACAGTTTCTGAGTTGTCTGAAGATAAACTAGAGCAGAGCATAACCCCCGTTGAAGTTTTGTATGACAAACATGGCAAAAGACTTGATCAGGGACAGGATGTAAGTTCATCTGAGGTTTGTGCTGCGGCGGTAAATGCCATATTTGGGCTGACACAGAAGCTGAGGCCTATTATAAGGGATAATGGTCAGGATGAACTTTACTATAAAATAGAATTACCTCTTGTTGAGGTACTGGCTGATATGGAGCTAAGGGGTTTCAAAGTTGACGTTGAAGGCTTGAAAGCATATTCAAAGGAAATGGATTCAAGACTTGTAATACTGGAAAATGAAATATACATGCAGGCAGGAGAGACCTTTAATATAAATTCTCCAAAACAGCTGGGCGTAATACTTTTTGAAAAACTGGGACTGCCTGTTGGAAAGAAAACGAAAACAGGATATTCAACAAATGCAGAGGTACTGGAACAGCTTTCCTACAAGCATGAAATAGTCGAAAGAATTCTTGAATACAGACAGCTGATGAAACTTAAGTCAACATATGCGGATGGACTTTTGTCTGTATTGGAGCAGGATGGTAAGATTCATTCAAACTTTAACCAGACAGTGACGGCAACAGGAAGAATCAGCAGTACCGAGCCTAATTTGCAAAATATACCAGTTAAATTAGAAATGGGAAGAAAAATACGAAAGGTATTTATTCCCACCAACCAAGATTATGTACTGCTGGATGCAGATTATTCACAGATAGAACTAAGAGTACTTGCACATATAACAGATGATCCTAACATGATAGAAGCCTTCTTAAAAAACGAGGACATTCATACTACTACTGCTTCAAAGGTATTTGGAATACCGCCGGAAGAGGTATCATCGTTAATGAGGTCAAGGGCGAAAGCCGTTAATTTTGGAATAGTTTACGGAATAGGGGATTTCAGCCTTTCAAAAGATATCGGGGTAACAAAAAAGGAAGCTCGACAATATATAGATGACTATCTTGACAAGTATTCCAAGGTTAAGGAGTACATGAGTGATACTGTTGAAAAAGGCAAAGAATTTGGGTTTGTGACAACTCTTTACAACAGAAGAAGGTATCTTCCTGAGCTTAAATCCAGTAATTTTAACATGCGTTCCTTTGGAGAGCGTGTTGCAATGAATACGCCTATTCAGGGAAGTGCGGCAGATATTATAAAAATATCCATGGTAAAGGTTTATAATGAACTGAAAAAGAGAAGGCTCAAGTCAAAACTTATTCTACAGGTTCATGATGAATTGATTGTAGAAACAGAAAGATCTGAATTGGAAGAGGTATCAAAATTGTTAAAGGATTGTATGGAAAATGCCGTACAATTAAAAGTACCTTTAACAGTAGATGTAAAACATGGGGATAGTTGGTATGAAACAAAATAGGAAATCAATTATTTTAGGGGTAACAGGCGGAATAGGGAGTGGAAAAAGTACAGTAAGCAGTATTCTCAAAGAACTTGGCGCTGTTGTAATTGATGCAGATGTGATAAGCAGAGAGGTCGTAGAGCCCGGGAAAATGGCCTTAGAGGAGTTGACACAGGAGTTCGGTAAGGATATACTTGATGATTGGGGACAGCTTAAACGCAAAGAACTGGCGGCTAGAGTGTTTAGCGATGAATACAAACTCAGGATTTTGAACAGTATTGTGCATAAATATGTTGCCCAAAAAATAAAAGAAAATGTGGAAGAACAGCTGCTAAAACAGACAAAAGTTATTGTTATTGATGCACCCATTCCTATTAAAAACGGTTTTCTTGATTTGTGTGATGAGGTTTGGACGGTTTTTGCGCTTATGGAAATAAGGGTTAAAAGAATAATGAAGAGAAACGGTATGACCTATGAGGAAGCTGTTTCAAGAATTCAATCCCAGATTTCTGATGAGGAATATTTAAGTATCGCAAATAAAGTTATCAATAATAATGATGATGTGACGACCCTTAGACAAGAAGTGGAAAGTCAGTTTGCAAGGCTGTTAAGGTGATTTCTTTGAGGAAAAAGAAAAAAGGTGGTTTAAAAATATTAGGTGTGTTAATCACACTGGTTATAATAGCAGCAGTTGGAATATTTGCTTCACGGTATGTTTTAGAATATTTATATCCTTTGGAATACACGGAGTATGTAGAAAAATATGCCAGGCAATATAAGCTGGATAACTATATGGTTTATGCTGTTATAAAAGCAGAAAGCGGTTTTAATTCTCAGGCAGTTTCTCCCAGAGAAGCCAAGGGCCTTATGCAGATAATGGATAGCACAGGGGAGTGGGCTGCTAAAAAGGCAGGCATTAATGAGTTTGAAAAAAGTATGCTCCTTGAACCCGAAACCAATATAAAAATTGGCTGCTGGTATCTGTCAAATTTGTTAAAACAGTTTGACAATGACACTGTGGTAGCACTGGCTGCTTACAACGCAGGCAGCGGTAATGTTTCTAAATGGCTGAAAGATCCTGAAAAAAGTCATGACGGAAAGAGTCTTAGTATAATACCATTTGAAGAAACAGAAAATTATGTTACAAGAATACAAAAATACTATAAAATGTATAAAAAGCTTTACGATGATGACAAATAGTGATATTTTTATAGTGTAAGGAAAAATGTACTATCTGATTAGGAGGGTGCAAGCCATATGAATTCACTTCTATTTGAGAGAGATTTGCTATATCCTACACAAAATGTTATTGACCCCGGAATACTTCACGTAAAGCTGTTAAGTCCTACAAATTCCAGAATACCTGTTCTTATCGAGTCAAAGTCAATGCATTCGGCAGTTGATAATATCAAGACTATAATTGATATTTTGCAAAAGGAGATATTCGACAGAATAAACATAAAAATATCTGAAAACACGCTAGTGTACCTGAAACTAAATGAATTGGATAAGCTCAATTGCGATGGCGTTGAATGTATGCAGATTATTTTTAATGGGGATGACGATATTACATATAAACCTGCCGACTTGGAATACATAGTTTAGAATATACGAAATATACAACAAAATAAAAAGGAAAGCTCTGATTCTAACAGTAGCTTTCCTTTTTTGGTACTGATTAAATGGTTCTTTGTACTGCCTGAGCCACTAATCTTAATTCATCCATAAGGCTTTTGAATCTCTCTGGCCTTAGTGATTGAGGACCATCGCACAATGCACACGGTGGATTGGGATGAACCTCAATTATAAGACCGTCTGCACCGGTAGCTATTGCCCCTTTTGCAAGTGCAGGGACATACTTCCAGTTACCGGTGGCATGGCTGGGGTCAACAACAACCGGAAGATGGGAAACATCTTTAATAGCAGGGATTGCACTTAAATCAAGTGTATTTCTTGTCATTGTTTCAAAAGTACGTATACCCCTTTCGCAAAGAATAACTTCATGATTTCCTTCTGCTATTATATATTCAGCAGCCATAAGCCATTCTTCAATAGTGGCTGACAACCCTCTTTTTAAAAGTACAGGCTTACGAGTCATGCCCACTTCACTTAATAACCTGAAATTCTGCATGTTTCTTGCGCCTATCTGGAATATATCTGTATATTTATTTACAAGTTCTACATCTCTGGTATCCACAACCTCAGTAACCATTTTAAGACCGGTGGCGTCACGGCCTGCAACCATTATTTTAAGGCCATCCTCTTCAAGCCCTTGAAATGCATATGGAGAACTTCTCGGCTTGAAAGCACCGCCTCTAAGGATTTTAGCACCGCTATTTTTTACACTGATTGCAGTATCAACAAAGTCCTTTTCATTCTCTATTGCACACGGCCCGGCCATAACAACAATTTCTTCACCGCCTATTTTAACACCGCCGATGTCTATAACTGTTGGTGTATGCTGAAGTTCATTACCTGCAAGTTTATACGGTTTCATAATTGGGACGAGTGTTTCTACACCTTGCATCTGGGATATAGCGTGAACATTAAGAAGCCTTTTATCACCGATTGCACCGATTACCGTTTTTATATCTCCGTGAATGGGATGGGTTTTAAAACCCAGATCAAGCAGCCTGCTTTCAACGTTCTCAATGTCCTTTACAGTCGCACTTTGCTTCATTACAATAATCATAACTTAACCCTCCACAAATTAAATTTTTAATACAAATGTCTCAAGTAAACTAGTTAGCATTTCAGGGTTTTAGAAAATAAAAAAGTCCTCATCCCTATAAACAAGGGACGAAGACTTATAGCCTACGCGGTACCACCCAAATTGGTAAAAACCCACTTAATCATGTACGGGAAAACAAATGAAATTTCCGATACACTTCTTCCTGTAACGGGAAAGACCCGGTATGACCTACATAAAAGGTTCAGCCAACTGTTCATGGGAGAACTTCAAAAATACTATCCTGCAATGCTTCCACCAGACCACTGCTCGCTTTAAAGACTCGTATAGTCTACTTTTCCCATTCATCACATTTACTTACAAATATTGTATTAGAAATATAGTAACATGCACTATAATCAAAAGTCAATGGTTTTTTTATGAGTTATAATTATTTTAATATCCTTTGTATCATGGTAACTCTTGCTGCATTCTCAAAAGCATCTTCCAACTGATTAAGGCCATCAAATTCATCGTACTTTTGCTTTAAAGCTATAGATATCAGATGATCTGCCAGATGCGGGTTTTTTGGCAAGAGGCTTCCATGTGAGTAGGAGCAATAAACGTTTTTGTAAACAGCACCTTCAAACCCATCCGTACCATTATTACCATTGCCTGAAAGAACTTTTCCCAAAGGACGAACATTATCACCCAGATAAGTACGTCCCGAATGATTCTCAAATCCTACAATTTTGAGAGGTGAGCCATTATCTGAAATCAGTTCGCTTTCAAATACAATATTTCCTATCATTCTTTCTTTACCGCCGATTGTCCATAAATCAAGTGCACCCAAGTATTCAAGCTCTTTTCCGTCCCAGGTCTTATAGTATTTTCCCATGAGTTGATATCCTCCGCAGATACATAGGAATACCTTACTGCCTTCCACTGCGTTTTTGATCTCGGCTCCCTTCTGGGTCAGTACATCGTTTTGGATAATCTCCTGCTCGTAATCCTGTCCTCCTCCGAGAAAAACAATATCGTACTCTTGCGAATCGAAGCTGTCTCCGATTGTGACATTGGTTACTGATACATCTATACCGCGCCACTGAGCACGCCTTTTAAGAGAAAGTATGTTTCCCATGTCACCGTAAGTATTTAAAAGATCAGGGTATAAATGACAAATTTTTAATTGATACATATCTATTTCCAGAACTCCTTTAAGTTAAACTTTTTCTTTAAAATACCTCTGATATCCAACATAGCTGTGTAAGTAGGCAGGATATAAAAACATCCTCCGGCAGCAACAGCTCTTAGTCCCTCATCAATAACCCTCTGATAATCTTTTATAATTCTGATTTTCTTTGTATCGAGGCCGCTATATTTAAGACGTACAGCCATATCCTCACCTCGTATACCGGAGGTTATGAGATTGACGATTCTGTCATCTGCAGTATTAAGGTGTTCAAAATCAACATCCCACAGCCAAGAAATGTCTGTTCCATCAGCCAACTTGTCATTAATAAGAAAGGCTATATTCAGGGGCTGACTGTCAAGGGTAAGAAAGTTAAGCACCTGATTAAACCCTGTAGGATTTTTCACAAGGATTAATTTTATTAATTTATCTCCAACATTGATGGTTTCCATTCTGCCGAAGCCGCATTCAAAGGATTCCACAGCCTTTTGCACCGTTTCGTGACTATATACAAGGGAAAGGCCACAGGTTGCTGCCGCCATTGCATTGTATACATTATAAAGGCCGGGAAGATTAATCCGGGTTGTATGTTCAGCCTCGTCGGTGCCTAACGCCTTTGAATATTTCCACTTGATGGTTGTATAGCTGCTTTCGGCTTCTTCAATACCAATACACTCAAGGTCTGCCGCAGGTCTTGAATATCCGCATTCCGGGCAATAGAATCCGCCTAAATGACCATATACATGGTTTTTGTACTGGTATTTTCCTTTGCAGAAAATACAGAACATAGCATCAGTATTGATATTTTCAAGACTCTGCTGACTGGCAGTTTCACCGAAACCGTAGTAAAATACAGGCTTCTCAGTTTCATGCCCAAGAGATGCACACATTGAATCGTCGGCATTCAGTATAAGGGTAGTTTTTTCATCCAGCCTGTCCAAACCCGATTTAACAGCATTCAATGTAGAATAGAGTTCTCCGTATCGGTCCAACTGGTCTCTGAAAAAGTTGGTAACTACCACAGACTTCGGTTGGAGATGCTTTGTAACCTGATTAAATGCCGCCTCATCACTTTCAATAAGAGCTGTCTTGTGTTTGGGCTTACCCAAGGGAGAAACCGCCTGTATAAAAGTTGTAGTTATACCGCTTAATAAATTTGCACCTGATTTGTTGGTTATGTAATCAACATTATTGTTTTTTAGAATCTCTTCAATAATTCTGGAAGTTGTTGTCTTACCGTTAGTTCCCGTAACCATGATTATTTCAAAGTCTTTTGCTATTGATTTTAGAATATCGGGATACAATTTGAACGCAACCTTGCCGGGTAAGGTTGTACCGCCTTTTTTCAGTATTCTGAGTATTCTTATGGTTAATTTGGATATTATTATTGTCAGTATTTTTCTGAAGTTCATATATTCTCCTAAGTAATTTTAAGACCAAAAATAAATAACTTTTAGTAAACATTATATCATCTTGAGTTTGCTTTTATATATACTATTTTGATTTTTAACAAATTTCTTATGTTTTATATCTCATTGATGGGTAATATTACGTTATGATATAATTATAAAAGCATAGTGCCAGCAGAGTAACACAATCAGGTGGTTGTGAATTAGGCCCAAGACCTATTGATTTACATTTGAAAGCATTAAGAAGCCTTGGTGCAAAAATAGATGATATTAGCGGCGGTTACATATTATGCGAGTCAGATGGACTGAAGGGATGCGACATTTACCTTGATTATCCCAGTGTAGGTGCAACGGAGAATAGCATGATAGCTGCTGTTTATGCACAGGGAGAGACTATTATCAGAAACGCAGCAAAAGAGCCGGAGATTGTAGATTTACAGAACTTCCTTCAAAAAATCGGTGCAAAGGTAACCGGAGCAGGATCAAGCGTAATAAGAATTAAAGGCCTTGAGAAAAAACCGAACAATGTTGAGCATACTGTAATTCCAGACAGGATAATTACGGGTACATATATGGTTGCAGCCGCTATTACAGGCGGCAATGTAACAATAAAGAACATTATACCGGAACATATAATATCAATTGCATCGGTTTTAAGGGATATAGGTTGTCAGATCTCCATAAAAAGGAATGACATTCAGGTAAGTGCCGGAACAAGGTTGGATGCAGTTGAAGTTGTACGAACGTTGCCTTATCCGGGATTTCCAACGGATATGCAGGCACAGCTGATGACATTGCTGTCAATATGTAAAGGTACCAGTATTATAATTGAGACAATATTTGAAAGCAGATACAAACACGTTGACGAACTTTTAAAGATGGGTGCAAACATCAGAATAGACAGTCGTGTCGCTGTAATAAAAGGTGTTGACGGTCTTAACGGTGCACAGGTGACAGCAAGAGATTTACGCGGGGGTGCGGCTTTGGTTCTTGCCGGATTAGCAGCAAAAGGAGAAACTATAATTACAGGCCTTGAGCATATTGACAGAGGCTACTACAAGATAGAAGATAAACTGTCTGCTTTAGGTGCAAAAATTATAAGGGTATAAAAGCGAATGAATAATAGTCAAAAGAAAAATTTAAAAACAACTAATGATAAAAAGAAAAAAAAATACAGATTTAAAATAAGAAGGCTGAAAAAGTTATTTACATTTGTTTTGATTGTGACGGCAGTTGTTTTATTTGCCAGATCTTCAATTTTTGTAGTAGATAACATAAAGGTTACTGGGAATAAAAAATATCAGGCCAATGAGATAATTTTGCGTTCAGGGCTTGTTACAGGTCAGAATGTGTTCAAAATGCTTGGAGAGAAACCAAAGAATCTATTAACACTAAAGTTTGGAGACAAAGAAAAAGCAGTTTCGATGTCTATGCCGTATATAAGCTCTATCAGTATAAGACCTTCCCTATCAAAGACCATAAAAATAAAGGTGACGGAGAGAACACCTTTTTGTATACTTGACAATAAAGGGACAAGCCTGCTGATTGATAAACAGGGGTGCGCACTGGAAGTTCTTACAAATCAGAATGAAAAAAAGAAATATTTCAAAATAATAGGTAATTCGTTGGATAGCTTTAAATTGGGACAAGAGGTAAAATTTAAGAATAAAGATACACTGAATGACTTGATGAGTTTTTGTAATGCCCTTACAAAGAATGATAAGGATTCTAAACTGAAACTATACGGAAAGCTGACAGCAGTTAATATGTCAGATCCCGGTACCGTAACAGCTATATTTGAAAACAGGGTTACCGTAAAGTTTGGTGACATGGATGATTTGGATTACAAAATAGGTTTCTTCAGACAGTTATTTGTTAATAATATTACTGCCAAGCAAAAGGGTACACTGGATTTTACGACTGGAAGGTATCCGTTCTTTGCTCCGGCTGAATAATTAAAATACATACTACTGCGGCTCATGGAGGTTAATATGATACCGATTTTAGGATTAATTCTGGGAATAATTGCAGGCATGTTTATACCAATAACGATACCATCAGAGTATTTTACATATGTAGCGGTGGCAATACTTGCTGCGTTAGACTCTGTCTTTGGTGGTATAGTTGCATCAATAAACAAAAAATTTGAGATGAGAATATTCCTGTCAGGGTTTTTTGGAAATGCGTTGCTTGCTGCAGGTCTTGCTTATATTGGGGACAAACTGGGAATACAGATATACTTTGCAGCCATTTTTGCCTTTGGTAACAGACTTTTCTTAAACTTTGCTTTAATTAGAAGATATCTATTGAATAAAATGTTTAAAAAAGATAATATAGTAAAAGAGGATGTTTAGATTAGAATGTTACGTAAAGTACTAAAGATACACTTTTTAGGGGGTCAGTTCGGTGTCTGATATCATTGTAGGAATTGACATAGGTACTTCCAAAGTAAGTACGGTAATTGGAAAAATTAACAGCATGGGCGAGGTAGAGGTCTTAGGTAAAGGAACTGATCCTTGTACAGGGGTTAAAAAAGGAATCATTGTAGATATTGAGGCGGTTTCGTCATCTATCAGAAGTTCGGTAAGAATGGCTGAAGCTCAGGCAGAAATCAAGGTTGTTACTGCCTACGTAAATATTTCAGGATTGCATGTGGATATTAAAAATTATAAAAATTTTACTATTGTTGCCAGCGAAAATAAGGAAATTTCAAGGAACGATGTACAAAAACTTCTTTACTCTGCGGGTTCTATGGATATACCCGAGGGCAGTGAGATTATTGATGTTGTTCCCAGACAGTACATAGTAGACGGTTACGATGGCATCACCGATCCTGTAGGTATGAAGGGAGCAAAACTTGAGGGAGATTTTGACGTAGTAATAGGAAAGATTATCTCAGTACAGAATATTGTAAGAAGTATGGAAAAAGCAGGATTGAAAGTTGATGGGATAATACCCGAAGGCTTTTCTGCTGGGGAATGCATTTTAGCACCCGACGAAAAGGAAATGGGAGTAGTGCTTATTGATGTTGGAGGAGGTTCAACAGAGATAAGTGTTTTCAAAAATGAGATGCTGGTTATGAACAAATGTATTCCTGTTGGTGGAGATCACATAACCAATGACTTGTCTATAGCTCTTAAAATTACATATTCCGAAGCGGAAAAGATAAAAAGACAACTTCAACTGGCCTCCACAGCTCTTATTAAATTCGATCAGGATATAACCGTAAACGATATCAGCGAGAGTTTCAAAAAGAATATTAAGGTTTCAGATATTATAGAAGTAATTGAAGCAAGAGTTTATGAGATGTTCAGCATATGCTGTGATCTGATTCAAAAAAATTGTCCCGGTAATTACGGCGCAGGAGTGGTACTTTCCGGAAACGGAATATCTGCAATGGATGGAGCGGTACAAATTGCAAATGAGCTATTCAATATGCCTGTACGGGTGGCATCGCCAAAGGTAAGAAGTTTATCAGGCCTGCAACATTGTACCGCAGCCGGTATAATCAGTTATATAGGAAAACAGGAAAGAGAAGCAAGTACAACAAGTTCTATCAGTAAAAAAACTGATTTAAAGCCTGTAAAAAAAGCTAAAGAAAGTTCTTTCTTTAAAAAGGCATTAAATGCCTTAAAAGAATTTTTTTACTAGGTAATAAAATCAAAACTTGCCTAATTTGTTTTTATAATATATAGTATTATTATGTGTTTTTCTACGCTATATATAAAAAAAGACAATTTATTCCGTTGAATTTAATAGATATACACATCAAGTTTTATTACAAATGCTAAAGGGGGATTTAAATTGCTAGATTTCGAGATTGACATGGACCATTTTGCCCAAATAAAAGTTATTGGTTGCGGCGGCGGTGGTAACAATGCCGTTAACAGGATGATAGCAGCCGGGTTAAGAGGCGTGGATTTTATAGCGATTAATACTGATAAGCAGGCATTATTTTTATCAAAAGCCAATACTAAGATTCAGATAGGAGACAAGCTTACTAAGGGCCTTGGTGCCGGAGCAAATCCTGAAACCGGAGAAAAAGCAGCTAATGAGAGCAGAGATGAGATTGCTCAAGCGATAAAGGGTGCTGACATGGTTTTTGTTACTGCCGGTATGGGTGGCGGAACAGGAACTGGTGCAGCTCCTGTTGTAGCGCAGCTTGCAAGAGAGATGGGTATTCTTACTATAGCTGTTGTTACAAAACCTTTTATGTTTGAAAGCAGAACTCGTATGCAGCATGCTGAAAGAGGTATAGAAAACCTTAAAAATTCCGTTGATTCTTTGGTAACAATTCCAAATGACAGACTTCTTCAGGTTGTTGAGAAGAGAACAACCATGGTAGAGGCTTTCAGAATGGCTGATGATGTCTTACTTCAGGGTGTACAGGGTATTTCTGATTTGATTGCCGTTCCCGGTTTAGTAAATCTTGACTTCGCCGATGTAAAAACAATAATGCTTAGTTCAGGTTTGGCTCACATGGGAGTTGGAAGAGCATCCGGTGAAAGCAGGGCAGAAGAAGCAGCAAAACAAGCAATTCAAAGTCCACTTCTTGAAACATCAATTGAAGGAGCAAGGAGAGTACTTGTAAATATTACAGGAGGGCCTGATTTAGGTCTGTTTGAAGTAAATACTGCTGCCGAATTGGTTCAGAAATCTGCTGATCCCGAAGCAAATATAATTTTTGGAGCTGTTATTGACGACAATCTCAAGGATGAACTTATGATAACAGTTATTGCAACTGGTTTTGAGACAAGTCCTATCCTAAAGAAGACTGAGAAGCCTGTTGAAAAAGTAGTTAAAAATCCTGTAAGTGCAAATGCTTCAATGCCTGTTGAAAGTGGAAGTTACGGTTCGGTTTCCCAAGAGAAAAATTCTTCCGGTTCAATGTCAGTTGACAATGAACTTGATATACCAACATTTCTTAGAAGAAACAGATTTAAATAATTAAAATATAGATTCGATTAATTTATCGCATTTACAGCCCGTTGGAAGTTCCAACGGGTTTTTTGCATTTTCCGGGATTTTGAAAACCTATTTTGTCATATGAAAATTCTTTTTCTACATTTCTTTTTGACAAACTTTTGTTAATTAACTATGTATAATAAACATAAAAACATAAAGGCTTGAATAATAATTTAATAGATATAATTTCCGTACAGGTCTTTTAGTAATTGTGAGGTATAAAAGTGGAAATTTATTTGGATGTTCTTATACTTGAAAATTTGGTTATCAATTATCTTATTCTATATGTTACTGCAAAGTTTTCCAGGTATAGAACCAGTACTTTGCGACTATTCGCAGGGGCGATAATAGGCGCCTTATATGTTGGTATAATCATTATTGAACCTGATATAAAGGTATTCTATACTACTTTGGCAAAGATACTTTTATCCTTCTTTATAATTGCTGTAACCTTTTCTCCCAGAAAGATTATGACATTCATAAAAACATTGGTAATTTTCTACATATCGACTTTTATATTTGCCGGTGCGGCACTTGCCTTCTTGTTTTTCAACGAGCAGGGAGGTTTTGTGAAAAATGGTATTGTATATGTATTTGGACAATCAAAGTGGAGTTTAATGTTTTTTTCACTTGTTACGGTGGGTATAATCATAAAAATATTCATGGAAGTCATTCAAAGTAAATTTACCAGAGAAAATCTACTGATACCGGTTAAGATTGCCTTCGATAACAGAAAGATAGGGTTTCCTGCTTTAGTAGATACCGGCAATTCATTAAAGGACCCTTTAACAAATAATCCTGTAATGGTTGTGGAATTTAATGCACTGGAAGAACTATTGCCAATAGAGATAAAGAATATCTTTAAAAATTCAAAGGAAGACGATTTAAGCTGTGTAACTACAACAATTTCAACTTCAAAGTGGTTTTCAAGATTCAGGTTGATACCCTTTAGCTCGTTGGGCAAGGAAAACGGAATGCTTATAGGGTTTAAACCTGATTTTATTGAAATAGGTGAGGAAGAAGAGAAAAGGGATGTAAAAAATGTGATTGTAGGTATATACAACAGGTCCCTGTCAAGGAATGAAAAGTACAAGGCACTGCTTGGTCCGGAACTGGTTGCGTAGGCTGAATTACTATATACATATTTGAAAGGGGACAGCTAAATGAATTTTGTATCCAGGTGTAAGATGTACTTACTTATCAAGTACGAAACGTTATTAAGGAAATTTAAGATTGGGAGATCATTTCCCGTACATTACATAGGGGGCAGTGAGGCTCTGCCGCCTCCTCTTACCCTCGACGAAGAGACATACCTCCTTCATAAGCTCGAACAAAGCGATTATGGCGTTAAAAGTATTTTAATTGAAAGAAATCTAAGACTGGTTGTTTATATTGCAAGAAAGTTTGAAAACACAGGCGTAGGAGTAGAAGATCTGATTTCCATAGGTACTATAGGTTTGATAAAGGCTATAAATACATTCAATCCTTCAAAAAATATCAAGCTTGCAACATATGCTTCAAGATGTATTGAAAATGAAATTCTGATGTATTTGAGAAGAAACAACAGGGTTAAGGCAGAAATATCTATTGATGAACCTTTAAATATCGATTGGGATGGTAATGAACTGCTGCTGTCGGATATACTTGGAACCGATAACGACATGATTCATAGGAGTATTGAGGACGAGGTTGACAAGGAGCTTCTTGCTGCAGCAATGAAAAAATTATCAGTAAGGGAAAAGAAAATAATGGAGTTGAGGTTCGGTCTTTCTAACGGTGTTGAAAAAACCCAAAAAGAAGTGGCTGATATGCTGGGTATATCACAATCTTATATTTCAAGACTTGAAAAAAGAATTATCAGCAGACTAAAAAAAGAGATTAGCAGGATGACCTAGAGAGAAGCCGTTGAGCCCTCAAAAGCAAGCTTGTCAAGGGTTTCGAGAAAAATATTTTGGATGATAATTCAGTATAAAATAGGCCTTCATGGCAATAATGATATTGCACAGTTATTATTGCTCTGGAGGTTTTTTATATGCTTATCAATAAAGTTGAAATATGTGGCGTTAATACATCTAAACTTCCTGTTCTCACCAATGAACAGAAAAAAGTACTATTTGAAAGAATGCATAAAGGCGATAATTCTGCTAGAGATGAGTTTATAAATGGAAATCTCAGGCTTGTATTAAGTGTTATTCAGAGGTTTAATAATAGAGGAGAATATGTTGATGATTTGTTTCAGGTAGGCTGTATAGGTTTAATAAAAGCTATAGATAATTTTGATGTAACTCAGAATGTTAAGTTTTCAACTTATGCAGTCCCAATGATAATAGGAGAAATCAGAAGGTATTTAAGAGACAATAACTCCATTAGGGTTAGCCGTTCATTGCGAGATATTGCGTATAAAGCATTACAGGCAAAGGAGAGGCTTACAACACAAAATTCAAAAGAGCCTACAATAGCAGAACTGGCTCAGGAACTTCAACTTCCCAAGGAGGATATTGTTTTTGCATTGGATGCCATTCAAGACCCTATATCGTTGTTTGAATCCGTTTACCATGATGGAGGAGATGCCATTTATGTAATGGATCAGGTCAGTGATGACAAGAATATTGACGAGAATTGGCTTGAAACGATTTCTCTGAAAGAAGCCATGCGTAAACTTAATGACAGGGAAAAACTCATTTTAAATCTCAGGTTCTTTGAAGGAAGAACTCAAATGGAAGTTGCAGATGAAATAGGAATTTCTCAGGCACAGGTATCAAGACTTGAAAAGACCGCATTAATGCATATGAAGAAGTACATTTAATAAATATGAAAAATTAAAATTTCATATCCAAAAAATTAGGACATATAATTATTAATATATGTCCTAATTTTTTGATTGTGGAGGTCAATACATGAGAAGAGCAAGCAGCCTGAAGGATAAGGAAGTTATAAATGTTTCGGATGGTACACGCCTGGGAATGGTCTCAGATGTCGAAATAAACCTCAATGACGGAAGAATAGAGGGGATAGTAGTACCTATACCGGGTAAATGGTTTGGTCTGTTTGGAAAGGACAATGAGTACATAATTCCATGGGAGAGCATAATAAAGGTTGGTGACGAAATAATACTGGTCGAAATGAATGAGAATATTGTCAGAAAGTTTTTAGAATGATAGCGGCTGTAGGTATACAAATATTATCAAATAAGGTAAAATGGAATCAGCATAGAAAACACTTGCTTTTCAACAGGAGGATATAAACAAATGAAGTGTCCATTTTGCGGTTTTATAGAAGATAAGGTCATTGATTCCAGACCCACAGATGAAGGTTCTGCTATCAGAAGAAGACGTGAATGTACAAAATGCAACAGAAGGTTCACCACATATGAAAAGGTTGAAAGTCTACCCCTGATGGTAATTAAAAAGGATAAGTCAAGACAGCCCTTTGATAGGGATAAACTAATGAATGGACTCTTAAGAGCATGTGAGAAAAGACCTGTTTCTATAAACGATTTGGAAAAAATGGTAGAAAATATTGAATCACAACTGCATAATTCACTTCAAAGAGAAGTAACTACAGAAGATATTGGTGAAATGGTTATGTCAAAGCTTAAAACCATGGACGAAGTTGCTTACGTAAGATTTGCGTCTGTTTACAGGCAATTCAAGGATATAAATACTTTCATGGACGAGCTTAGGAAACTGCTTAGAGATGAGAAAATGGAATAGATTATGTAAAAAAAATACAGCCCATTCCGCTTACTGAATGGGTTTTTTTGACTTTAATATAGTTTTATGTTAAAATTGTATCCGATAGAACGAAATCATTTCTTGTAATTCTTAATATTTTGTCTAAATTGGTAAGGTTTCTATTTAAAATTTCTTTAAGTTATATTCAAATGTGTTTTACATCTAAATTTCTAAAAAAATAATTGAGAGGATTTTTCTATGGTCTCAAAGGTAAAGAGCTGTGCCCTTTTGGGTATTGACGGCTGTATTGTTGACGTTGAAACGGATATAAGCAATGGTATACCCAGTTTTGACGTAGTAGGACTTGGCGATATGGCAGTAAGAGAATCACGTGAAAGAGTCAGAGCTGCTATTAAGAATAGTGGTATTGATTTTCCTGTAAGGAGAATAACAATAAATCTGGCTCCTGCAAGTCTGAGGAAGGGAGGATCAATGTATGACGTTTCCATTGCAGTAGGAATACTTGTAGCTTCGGATATAATAAAGAATACCGAGCTTTCGTTATATATGTTCTTAGGAGAACTTTCTCTGGACGGAAGTATAAAGCCAATAGATGGAATTATTTCAATGGTTTGCTGTGCTGTTACAAATAACATAAAGAATATATTTGTACCTGAAACCAATTCCGATGAAGCAGCAGTATTCAGTAGTGTAAACATTTTACCGGTAAAAAATCTTAATGATATTATAAAGCATCTAAATGGCGATAAAATTATTCCATCCTACCTTATAAACGTGGATAGCATATTTATGCATAATACTAAAGACAGCTTGGATTTTTGTGACGTAAAGGGACAGGCAGGTTTGAAGAGGGCAATGGAAGTAGCCGCCTGTGGTTCCCATAATATGCTCATGATAGGTTCACCCGGTAGCGGTAAAACAATGTTGGCAAAAAGGCTGCCGTCAATACTTCCTGATATGACATTCGAGGAAGCGGTTCAAATAACAAAAATACACAGTATTTCAGGTCTTTTGCCGAGAAATACTTCCCTGATTACACACAGACCTTTCAGAAATCCCCATCACACAACATCAGCAATAAGTCTTGTAGGTGGCGGAAAACAGTGCAAACCGGGAGAGGTTAGCCTCGCTCACTACGGTGTTCTGTTCCTGGACGAATTTCCCGAATTTGAAAAAAGTGCTATTGAAGTGCTTAGACAGCCACTGGAGGATGGAGAGATAACCATATCCAGAGTCAACGGAAGTATTACATACCCTGCAAGATCAACTCTTATTTGTGCAGCTAACCCATGCAAATGCGGTTATTATCTGGAACCTTCCAACAAATGCAGTTGTACTCCCAAAATGGTCCAGCAATATCTTGGTAAACTAAGTCAGCCGTTGCTGGACAGGATTGATATACACGCAGAAATACATCCCGTGAGATATGACGATTTAAATAATGAAGTCAAGGAAGAAACGTCTGCCGTTATACGTGAAAGAGTTAATAGGGCAAGAAGGATTCAGACTGACAGGTACAGAGGGCTGGGAATATATTCAAATTCCGAATTAACGCCAACGTTGATAAGAAAATACTGTGAACTTGACAGAAATACGTCAAGCCTTCTTAAAATGGCATTTGAAAGGCTTGGACTGAGTGCTCGAGCCTATGACAGAATCTTAAAAGTAGCAAGGACTATTGCTGATATGGATGACAGTGAGAAAATAAAATCTGAACATATTGCCGAAGCGATACAATACCGCAGTATGGACAGAATAAAAATATAAAGGAGAATTTATGAGAGATATTGAGTATTGGATTTGGTTATCATCCTTGGAAGGATTAAGTTCGAAAAAGGCATTTGATTTACTGGAAAAATATAAATGTCCCGATGTTATATATGGTCTTTCGGAAAATGATCTTAAAAATACAAAAGGGTTAACTGAAAAAAATATAAAAGAGCTTTTGAACTCAGACAAAAGAGATAGAGTTGGTGCTATGTACGAAGTGATGGTGCGAAATAATATAAAAATGGTAAATATTTACGAAGAAATCTATCCTCAGAAACTTAAAAATATATATGACCCGCCTATAGCTCTATATTATATGGGAAAGCTTGAATCTTACAGTTTTTCTATTGCAGTCGTTGGTTCCAGAAAGACTACCGGGTATGGTGCGAAAATGGCCGGTAGATTGTCATATGACCTCTCAATGAGAGGTGTAACAATAGTAAGCGGTCTGGCAAAAGGAATTGACAGTATTGCTCATAAAGGTTGTCTGGATGCAGGAGGAAAAACCATAGCGGTTCTCGGTTCCGGGCTTGATAATATTTACCCTCAGGAAAATGCAGGACTGTTTAAGGATATTATAGATTCCAAAGGATTAGTGTTATCTGAATACCCTCCGGGAATGCCGCCGTTGCAACATAACTTCCCGGCACGAAACAGAATAATAAGTGGAATTTCCAGCGGAGTCCTTGTCATCGAAGCGGCCAAAAGAAGCGGTTCTCTAATTACTGCAGGGTGTGCCTTAGAGCAGGGAAGAGAGGTCTTTGCCGTTCCGGGAAATATCGACTGTGCCTATAGTATGGGTACAAACCAATTAATTAAAGAAGGGGCTAAATTGGTATTGAATGCCTCAGATATTCTGGAAGAATTTGAATACGGCGGAATACAGAATTTTACACCTGTCCATGAGGATACCAATGAGAAAATAAGTAAAAAATACCTAAATCTATTTAAAGGTCTAACAACTGACGAAATAAAAATATTAAAGGTAATTTTAAAGGGAGCACATAATATTGAAGAAATTCTTGAAAGAAGTAGTATTTCTGCAAAAGATGCTAACAGTATACTTTTTATGCTTGAAATGAAAGGAATAATTGGACAGAACCCCGGTAAATTATTTGAGGTTATAATATAGTCATAATACATAAAAAAAATAAGAATAATTTCGAGTAATTAATGTAGAATTACTAATGTGAGGTTGACAGATTGAAAAAACCAGTTTAAATTAGTAGTTGTTTAATAATATAATATACAGAAAATGGATATTCGACACGGAGGAATAAAATGGCTG
Organism: Ruminiclostridium papyrosolvens C7; assembly: GCF_000421965.1. GTDB lineage: Bacteria > Bacillota > Clostridia > Acetivibrionales > DSM-1351 > Ruminiclostridium > Ruminiclostridium papyrosolvens_A. The sequence goes on from NZ_ATAY01000020.1 coordinate 24,787, forward strand.
ATAACCTGGTTATTGTGGAGTCTCCCGGAAAAGTTAAATCTATAAGCAAATTTTTAGGTAAGGGATATAAAGTAGAGGCTTCTGTCGGACATGTTAGGGATTTACCTAAAAGTCAGATGGGTGTTGATATTGATAATGATTTTGAGCCCAAGTATATTACGATAAGAGGCAAGGGCGATGTTATATCAAAGCTGAAAAAAGAAGCCAAGACAGCAAAAAAAGTGTTTCTAGCAACTGACCCTGACCGTGAAGGTGAGGCGATATCCTGGCACTTGGCCAAAATATTAAATATTGATGAAAAGCAGAAGTGTAGAGTTTCTTTTAATGAAATAACACAAAATGCGGTAAAGAACGCTATAAAACAGCCAAGAACAATAGATATGGGCCTTGTTGATGCACAGCAGGCAAGAAGAGTACTGGACAGAATAGTGGGCTATAAGATAAGCCCTCTGCTTTGGAAGAAAGTAAAAAAAGGCTTGAGTGCAGGAAGAGTACAATCCGTAGCTACAAAAATGATTTGCGACAGGGAAGATGAAATAGAAAATTTTGAATCACAGGAATATTGGTCAATAACGGCAAAGCTTTCAAAACCGAAAGCAAGTCCGAATTTTGAAGCAAGATTCTATGGAATAGGCAAGGAAAAAGTTGAATTAACAAATGAGGAACAGGTTAATTCTATCTTAGATGAAATAAATAAAAGCCAATATATTGTGCAAAAGGTTAAAGAACAGGAAAAGAAAAGGGCCGCTGCAGCACCTTTTATTACCAGTACATTACAGCAGGAAGCTTCCAGAAAACTGGGATTTACGACGAAGAGGACCATGATGGTTGCTCAGCAGCTATACGAAGGTATTGAAATAAAGGGCCATGGCTCTGTGGGTCTTATAACTTATATGAGAACAGACTCAACAAGGATATCAGCAGATGCACAGAACGAGGCCAGAGAGTATATTAAGACAAAGTATGGACAGAATTATATACCTGAAAATCCGAGGGTATATAAAAACAAATCAGCTTCTCAGGATGCCCATGAAGCAATACGTCCGACATATATGGATATGGCACCTGAGGGACTAAAGGAATTTCTCAGTGCTGAACAATACAAGCTCTACAAGCTTATCTGGGACAGATTTATATCAAGTCAGATGTCATCTGCCATATACGACACTGTATCTGCTGATATTACTGCAGGGAAATACATGTTCAAAGCGAATGGGTCTAAAGTAAAATTTCCGGGATTCATGGTATTGTATATTGAAGGGAATGACGTTGAAGGTAAGGAGGAAGATGGGGAGCAGAATGAAAAGGAAAACAACCTACCTCAGCTGAATGAAGGAGATATTCTTGAATTGAAAAAGAATACCCCAAAGCAGCATTTTACTCAACCTCCTGCCAGATACACAGAGGCAACCCTTGTTAGGGCTCTAGAAGAGAAAGGGATAGGAAGACCTAGTACCTACGCCCCTACGATTACAACTATTTTATCCCGTGGTTATGTTCTAAAGGAAAAGAAGTTGTTGGTACCAACGGAACTTGGGAAAATAGTAAATGACATAATGAAGAACCATTTCGAGAACATTGTTGATACAGAATTTACTGCTCAGATGGAAAGTGAACTGGATGATGTTGAGGACGGTAACAAAGAATGGAAGGCCGTAATGAGGGATTTTTATTCTTCATTTGCAGGAGTACTTAAAGAGGCCGAAGAATCAATAGGTGATGTTGAATTACCTGTGGAAGTATCTGATGTACAATGTGATAAGTGTGGAAGGTATATGGTTGTTAAACATGGAAGATTCGGTAAGTTTCTTGCTTGTCCCGGATTTCCGGAATGTAGAAATACTAAACCGATTGTAGAAGAGGCTGGGGTAGAATGCCCACTTTGTAAGGGAAAGGTGCTCATTAAAAAGACTAAAAAGGGTAAAAAGTATATTGGTTGTGAGAGAAATCCGGAATGTTCATTTATGAGCTGGGATATGCCGAGTCCAAATAAGGAAATGTGTCCTGTTTGTGGGGCATTTATGCTTCAAAAATCCTCCGGTAAAAAGAAGGTTCTTAAATGTAGCAACAACAAGTGTACCAGTAATACGGAAGCTTCAACAGATACTACCAAATAAATTTTGTAAATAGAACAATTTTCACATTGTATATTAAATCAAAATTATTTATACTTATAATAGTTAATTAACCGAAGGTAAAAAAAGACTGCTTTCGGTTAATTTTATTTATTGACATAAATTGAAGGAGACTTTAGATGTGTAAGAAAGTAAATGTAATAGGAGCAGGACTTGCAGGATGTGAGGCAGCGTACCAGATAGCGAAAAGGGGTATTAATGTAACTCTTTATGAGATGAAGCCAGAAAAAAGTACACCTGCTCACCATTCTACTGATTTTGCAGAGTTGGTGTGCAGTAACTCCCTACGTTCTGACCAACTTGAAAATGCAGTGGGACTACTAAAAGAGGAACTTAGGACTATGGACTCTTTGATTATGAAAGCTGCTGACGAGACCAGGGTTCCTGCGGGAGGAGCACTTGCAGTAGATAGAGAAGGATTCTCACAATATATAACCAGAGAAATCAAGGAAAACAAAAACATTGAAATAATTAATAGAGAAATGGATACAGTACCTGATGAAAATATAACTATTATTGCAACAGGGCCTCTTACATCAGAACCGATGTTTAATTATATAAAAGGTATTACCGGAGAAGAATATCTTCACTTTTTTGACGCTGCAGCACCTATAGTTACGTATGATTCAATAAACATGAACAAGGCATTTAAGGCTGCAAGGTACGGAAAGGGCTCTGAAGATTACATAAATTGCCCGATGACCAGGGAAGAATACGAAATCTTTTATGACGCGCTAGTTAATGCTGAAGCTGCTGAAGTAAAAGACTTTGAGAAGAATATGGTTTTTGAAGGCTGTATGCCTATAGAAAGTATGGCGCTCAGGGGAAAAGACACCATGAGGTTCGGGCCTTTAAAACCTGTAGGGCTGGTTGATGAAAGGACGAACATAAAGTCCTATGCCGTAGTGCAGCTTAGACAGGATAATAAAAATGCAACTCTGTACAATATAGTTGGTTTTCAGACTCATTTAAAATGGCCTGAGCAGAATAGGGTTTTCAGACTGATACCCGGACTTGAAAATGCGGAGTTCGTCAGATATGGTGTAATGCATAGAAATACCTATATCAACTCCCCAAGGCTTCTTGATAACACATACAGATTAAAGACCAATGAAAACTTATATTTTGCTGGACAGGTAACCGGAGTTGAAGGATATATAGAATCAACTTCATCAGGTTTTGTAGCAGGAATAAATGCAGCAGCACAGTGTATGGGAAACGGAAGAATTGAATTTCCGCCCAATACCGCAATTGGAGCATTAAGCAACTATATTTCAGATGGAAGTGTAAAGAATTTTCAGCCTATGAATGTTAATTTCGGAATATTTAACGGGATAGACGAATTAATAGTTTCCATAAGAGATAAGAAAAAACGTAATATGGAAATTGCAAAAAATTCTGTTAATTTTGTCAAAAAAGTAGAACTTTAAGGACACTATATTCTGGGGAATTAGTCCTAATATGGTACAATAATAAGCTTTATTTATTGTATTTTTAAACTTTATATGCTAGAATTTAGCTAATAAAAAAGTTATTGGATATATGCTATAAGTTGGGAGCGGGGTTATTATGATAGAAAAATTATACGAAAAGAGCAATTTACTTGAAAAGTCTCTAAATGCCTCATGGGCCAGAAACGAGGTTATATCCCAGAACTTGGCTAATGTAGACACTCCGAATTACAAAAGAAAGGATGTTACTTTTGAGGAGTACTTGAATGATTCCCTTGATAGCAAAAAGCTTGAGGGAATTACAACTGATGAAAGGCATATACCTATAAAATCAAAGAATATTGATAAGATTAAGCCTGAGATTACTCAGGACAATTCAGATACGAGCATGCGTATTGATGGGAACAATGTGGATATAGACAGTGAAATGGCTTATCTGGCTAAAAACACCATTCAATATAATTCGCTGATCCAAATGATTAATAGTAATTATAGCAAGATTAAAAATGTAATTTCAGAGGGGAGACGCTGATTATGGGTATTTTTAGTGCATTGGATATAAGTGCTTCCGGACTCACTGCACAAAGAGTACGAATGGATACCATTTCTCAGAACATAGCGAATGCAGGTACTACAAGAACTGCTGATGGTACTCCGTATAGACGAAGAGAAGTAGTATTTGAAGAACGTTCAGATTCAAATTCATTTTCTCAGGCTTTGGAGAACGCATCAAACAAACTCAATGGCGGTAACGGGGTCAGGGTCAGTAGTATTGTGGAAGATCCTACGGAGTTTAAAAAGGTATACGATCCAGGACATCCTGATGCTGATGCTGAAGGATATGTAAACATGCCCAATGTAGATATTGTTACGGAAATGGTTAATATGATTTCAGCAACCAGATCGTATGAAGCCAATGTTACATCGATAAATGCCACCAAATCTATGGCGCTGAAAGCTTTAGAAATTGGTAAATAATTGTAGATGACCGGAACACTTTAGTTTAAATTCTATGGTTGGAGTTGTAAATCAGGGGGGTTAAGGTATGGCGGTAGACAAGATAGGGGAAGTACAACGATTAATACCTGATAATTTTAGTCTTAAAGGAATTAATGACGATAAAAATACGCCTGAGGTAAGTTTTGGAGATTACTTGAAATCAGCACTTACGAAGGTGTCAGATCTGGAAAATCAATCTAATAAATTACAAGAAGATTTTGCTTTAGGCAAAACGGATAATATTCCCGAAGTTTTAATTGCTGGAGAAAAAGCGAGTGTTGCTCTGCAGTTTACCATGCAAATAAGAAACAAGATTCTAGATGCATATTCTGAAATAATGAGAATGCAGATATAATCCGGAAATTATGTAAAATTTGTAGTATTATGTAAATTTATTTTTAGGTTTCTATACAAGAAAACTAATGATGAAATAAATTAATTGATGAGGTGGTAGCTTTGCCAGAATTTTTAACTCGATTGCTCAAGCCGCTTCTTGACTTCTGGAAGGGATTAGATAAATCTCAAAAAACGCGTATTTTTATTATAACAGGCATTGTGGTAGTCTCTGTAGGTATAGGACTATTTTTAATTACAAGGCCGACTTATACTACTGTTATTAGTGATGCCAGTCCTGAAGATGTTGCTGCAATGCAAAAGATATTAAAGGAAAAAGGAATTTCCTACAAACTTACTGATGACAAATCAGGAATTATTGTTAACGAAAATGACAGTGACGAAGCCCATTTTGAATTAGCTACAGGTTACTCAAAAAATGGTCTCACTTTCGCTGACGCTCTCAGCAGTATAAAGATAAATACAACAGAAAGTGATAAAAAGCATATCTGGCAGCAACTTGATGAATCAGATATTGCCAGACAGTTAAAGCTTTTTCAGAATATTGAAGATGCAGATGTAACTATTGTCAGACCTGAAAAGACTCTTTTGATTGATGATAGCAACAGTAAGGACGCAAAGGCGTCAGTTGTTATTACTCCTAAAGATGAAATAAGTGCTAAACAGGCTGAAAGTATTGTAAAAATAGTTGCAAGCAGTGTTGAGGGGTTGGATCCCAAAAATGTAACTGTTGTGGACAATAAAGGAAATGTACTTAATACAGACAGTGACAACGGAATAGATAAAACGTCCACTCAATACGACATGAAAAAGAAGTATAAAAATGACCTTGAAAAAAATGTAAGAGAAGTATTGGTTGATCAATTAGATAGTTTTGATACGGCCAAGGTAGTTGTAAATCCTGTTCTTGATTTTGATACACTTACTCAGTCCTCAAAGGAATTTACTAATCCTAATGGTGCAGACTCAGGTGCTATCATTAGCAGACAAGAGACAAAGGAAAATTTAAAAAATGGGGATACCGGAGGAACACCCGGTGTAAATTCAAACCCCGGTACAACGCCATCCTATCCGGCAGGTTCCGACGATTCTAAATCTTATAACAAATCAGATGTCACTGAGAATTTCCAATACAATGAAACAAATAAACAAAGTGAAAAGTCTTTGGGAGAGATTATTCCAGAGAGATCTTCTGCTGCCATTACTTTATTATACGGCAACAGAGTTGCTGATGATTCAAAGCTTAATGACGAAATGATTACTCAAGTAAAGAACCTGGCCAGTATGGCAACAGGTATTCCAGTGGAAAACATAGCGGTATCAAAGCTTAAGATTCAGCCTCCGGTAGTAGAAACACCTTCTACGGCAGATACATTAAAGAATCTTCTTTCCAATTATGGTTTACTTGCTTTATTGGCATTGATGGTTATAGCTTTTGTAATAATTGCTCTGCCGAAAAAATCTAAGCAGAAACTGGAGCCTGCATTTGCAGTTGATGACGATACTGCAATAACATCCTCCAAGTTTGCATACAATGATATTAGGCCCGATCCTGTTCCGGAAATTGATACGGAAGAAAGGTCAGAGGTTAAAAAGCAGATTGATAAGTTTGTTAAGCAAAAGCCGGATGCTGTTGCACAGTTGTTACGTAATTGGTTAACAGATGATTATGAATAGAAAAATGTATATGTGGGGTGAAAAGCTTGGCTAAAGCAAGTGCAAAGACAGAATACAGTGGCAGGGAAAAAGCTGCAATGCTGCTTATTTCCCTTGGCCCTGATAAGTCAGCTGAGATATTCAAGCATTTAAAAGAGGATGAGATAGAGCAGTTAACCTTGGAGATTGCCAACATAAGGGCTGTATCTCCTGATGAAAAGGAAAGAGTTCTTGAGGAGTTCTATCAGATATGTCTTGCACAGGAGTATATTGCCGAAGGTGGTATCGGCTATGCAAAAGATATACTTGAGAAGGCTTTAGGCTCTCAAAAGGCTGTAGACATAATAAATAAACTTACAGTATCATTACAGGTTAGGCCTTTTGATTTTGTGAGAAAAACGGATCCGTCACAGTTGCTTAACTTTATTCAGGGGGAGCATCCTCAGACAATTGCATTGATACTGGCGTATTTAAAACCACATCAGGCGTCTGTAGTGCTATCAGCCCTTCCACAGGACAAGCAAGCAGATGTTGCACGTAGAGTAGCTACGATGGACAGAACATCTCCTGATATAATAAAGGAAGTTGAACGAATTCTTGAAAAAAAACTTTCTTCCTTGGTTACAGAGGACTATACTGCTGCCGGTGGTGTTCAGTCTATTGTTGATATCCTCAACTCTGTTGACAGAGGAACGGAAAAATTCATTATGGAAACATTAGAAATCGAAGATACCGATCTTGCAGAAGAAATTAAGAGGCGTATGTTTGTATTCGAAGATATTCTTACTCTTGACGGAAGATCAATTCAGAGATTCCTCAGAGAGGTTGATAACAATCAGTTGGCAGTTGCTCTTAAGGGTGCAACAGATGATGTACAGAAGCTTATATTTGCCAATATGTCCAAGCGTCTGAGCGAAATGATCAGAGAAGATTTGGAATTTATGGGACCTGTAAGGCTCAAAGATGTTGAAGAAGCACAGCAGAAGATTGTTAATATTATTCGTAAGCTTGAGGATGCAGGCGAGATAGTTATTTCAAGAGGGGGAGGCGACGAAATAATTGTCTAATAAGATATATAAAAACAATCAGGTAAATGTAGGCATTCCGTTCCAGGTTAAGTTTCCTGTAACATATCAACCTCCCGTAAGAAATATAGGACTTAAGTTGGATTTGGATCAGGACGATGAAGATGACCAGCAACAAGTCGATTATATTGCTATGGGCGAAGGCATTATTAATAAGGCCAAAGCAGAAGCAGATATGATAATAAAGGAAGCCTTGCTTGAAGCAAAGGATATTATAAAAAATGCATCTGTTGATGTAGAAAATCTTAAACAACAGGTTTATGAGGAAGCAAGATCAGAAGGCTATGAGCAGGGATTAGCTCAAGCCAAACAGGAATATGAAGCACTTATTAAAGAAGCTCAGGATATTAAGACCCAAGCTGGTATTGAATACAAGCAGGTTCTGGATTCTTTGGAAGAGGATTCGGTAAATACCATTCTTGATATTGCAAAAAAAGTAATCAGTAAAGAACTGGAATGCAAGCAGAATATATTGCTCTTGGTTAAGGATGCTTTTGAAAAGTGTTCAAAAGATAGGAAGGCAATTCTTAAATTAAGTGAACAGGATTTTGATTTTGTTAACGAGAATAAGTATGAATTGGAATCAATGCTTGAAAGGTCCGAGGAAATAGAAATTAAAAAAGACCTTTCATTAAAAGAAGGCGGCTGTATCATCGAGACTTCCTTCGGTAGCATAGATGCAAGTGCAGCAACTAAAATAGAAAAAATAGAAAATGACTTTAAAGACATATTAAATGAATCAACAAATTAAGGTGCGTTGCAGCTTTCTTTATAGGAGGTCAAATGTCAGGCGTTAACCTAATAAAATACAGGGAAGCATTAAAGTCAAAAGAATATATAGATTATATCGGTAAGGTTTCAAAGGTTGTGGGACTTACTATAGAATCGGACGGTCCGCAGGTGAGTATTGGGAACCTTTGTAATATACACATCCCCGGTGGCAATAGACTCAAAGCAGAAGTGGTAGGGTTTAAGGACGAAAAGGTTTTGTTAATGCCTTTAGGTGAAATGCTTGGCATAGGGCCGGGTAGTACTGTTTCAGCCAATGGCGATATATTAAAGGTTGCAGTGGGACCTGAATTGATAGGCCGGGTTTTGGACGGTTTGGGAAACCCGATAGACGATAAGGGAAGCTTGCAATCCGAACATTTTTATAAAACCGATAATAAGCCTCCTAACCCTTTAACCAGAAAAAGGATTTCAGAGCCTTTGCCTTTGGGTGTAAGAGCTATTGACGGACTTTTGACAATAGGTAAAGGACAGAGAGTTGGTATTTTTGCCGGAAGTGGTGTCGGTAAGAGTACTTTGATGGGTATGGTTGCAAGAAATACAAAAGCTGATATAAATGTTATTGCTTTAATTGGAGAACGAGGAAGAGAAGTAAGGGAGTTCCTGGAAAGGGATTTAGCAGACGAAGGACTTGCAAGGTCGGTAGTGGTAGTAGCTACTTCTGACCAGCCTGCATTAATAAGGCTTAAAGGAGCCATGGTTGCAACTGCAATTGCAGAATACTTCAGGGATTGCGGCAAGGATGTTCTACTTTTGATGGATTCATTAACAAGATATGCAATGGCACAAAGAGAAGTAGGACTTTCCATAGGGGAACCTCCTGTGTCACGAGGATATACACCGTCGGTTTTCTCTGTGTTTCCTAAATTACTTGAGAGAGCAGGGACTTCTGAGAAGGGGTCTATAACAGGATTGTACACTGTACTGGTAGATGGTGATGACCTTACGGAACCTGTAACTGATACTGCCAGAGGAATACTTGACGGACATATTGTTCTATCAAGAGCAATGGCAAACAAAAATCATTATCCTGCCATTGACGTTCTTGCAAGTGTCAGCAGGGTTATGGGTGATATTATTGATAAAGAACATAAAAAAAGCGCAAATGAAATTAAGAAAATAATGGCTGTACATAGAGATGCAGAGGATTTAATCAATATAGGTGCATATGTAAAAGGAAGTAATGAGAAGATAGACTATGCAATAGAGAGTATTGATGATATAACTTCATTTCTTCAACAGGAAACTGATGAAAAGGTTTCGTTTGAGGATATACATTCACAAGTACTTAGTTTACTGAAATAGTAAAGGAGGCTGGGATTGATTGCAAAAGTTCGGATTTAGACTTGAATCGGTACGAAATCTTAAAGTACAGATGGAGGACAATGCTAAAAATAACCTGGCCTTAGCTTCAAGAGAGTTAGAGAAGCAAAAAGAATTTTTGACCGGTTTGAAAACAACCAGAGAATCTTCTATCAGTGAGCTTAATTCAAAGGTGGACCAAGGAATTTCCATTAGTCAGATAAGGGCCTATAATAATTATTTGTCCTTTTTAAAGCAAAGAATAACAGAACAGAAAGAAAATGTAAATGTTGCCAAGAATCAAGTCGATATAAGAAGAGAGAGTCTGGTCAAAGCAGTACAGGAGCGAAAGATACTGGATAAACTTAGAGAAAAGAAATATGGCGAGTTCTTAAAGGAACAGGGTAAAGCAGAACAACTATTAATAGATGAACTTAACAGTTTTAAGTTCAAGGATGGTTCAGGAGAAGAAAATGCCGGAAAATATTAATATTACAGAACAAGATGAAAAAGTAGAAACACTTTTTAAAAAGACAGAAGTGTCAAAAAAACATGAGAAAAAGACGGCCAGCGCTCTTTTTTATATAGTATCAATAATAACAGCTTTATTGCTTGTTGTATTAATTATTGGGGGAGCATTGTTTCTTGCTGTCAAATTCAATGTAAATGGTGTTGCAGACAGTATGGGAGACAGCATACGGGGCATACCTGTGCTAAAGTGGTCTCTGCCGGAGAAACCTGACCCCGAGGACGAGAAAAATATGACTGAAGAGCAGGTAAGAAGCAAATACAACGAGATTAAAACACAAAAAGAAGAACTGGAAAAGCGGGTTGAAGACTTAACAAAGCAGTTAGATAATACTAAAAATCAGGTAACTGCAAAGGACAGTAATACCACATTGCTTCAGCAACAGAAGGACACAATTGAGACTGAAAGAAATAAATTGCAATCCCAAAAGGACAGTCTTCAAAAGGAGTATGACAAGCTGTCTGAGGTTATATCTGCAGGGGATACAACCGAATATAAGAACTATTTTAAGAAGGTTAACCCGCAAAAAGCTGAAGAATTATATGAAAGCATTATGAAAGAAGAAAAGATCAGTACCGATGTTAAAAAATACTGTTCAATATATGAACAAATGGATGCATCAGCTGTTGCCGGGATAATGGAACAGATGGGCAGCGGTAAAATGGCACTAATAATTGATATAATGAAAAATCTCAAAAAGGATACCGCAGGTGAAATACTAACTGAAATGACACCTGCCTTTGCGGCAAAGGTATCTGAACAATTGGCTAAGGAATACAAGGTTGGTGTCTCAGGGACTACTCAAAAAAAATAATTCAGGTAATTGGGGGAACGGAGAATTCCTACTCCATTACATAAATATAATAAAAAAAGGAGGTGAGAAAATGATAATGACCAGTAGTAATTTACTAAAACTTAACTTGAATCAGGACAGCGGCAATGACATTTTGAATATTAAATCCAAAACGTCACAGAGTTCACCCGGCACATCATTTAAATCAGTACTTGATAACACTGTAAACAATTATTCAAAACGTAATGATACTGCAGCAAACAACAATACCGCACAGGATAATGACAGTAAAACGAAATTTAAATCATTTGCAGAAGTTCAGATGAGTAAAAAGTCTGTATCCACAAAGTCAGTAGTGCAAGTCGATTCCAATAAGGAATTAGCAAATGTAAGCAAAGACGAAGCTCAAGCATCTGAAAAGTACGATGAGCAGATATCAGCTCTTGCACAAATGCTGGGGATTGCGCCCGGACAGTTGGCTGACCTTGCAAAACAACTTGGTTTTTCGTTGAAAGATCTCAAGAATATTGACAAATTGACTGTTTTTATGCAAAAGGTATCTGATTTGCTTGAACTCAATGACAAGCAAAAGGACATTCTGCTAAAGTTGACTACAGAAGTTACAAACCAGATAAAACCCGAGTCAGAAGGTGTTACTGAAACTACTAATAACATTCCGGCAGGTGAGGATATTAATCCACAGGCAGGAAAAGTGTCTATTGATTTGTCAAAGGTAGCTTCAAATATTAAAGAGAAGCTGGACACACTTATTGAAAACGGACAGAATAATCAGGGGCTAATTAGTGACGAAGCAGCAAAAATAATAGCGGTAATGAAATCTCAGTCGCAACCAGTGGAAACTGCCGTTTCTCAAAATACTGATACTGATGTTGTAGAGGAAGTATCTCTTGAAGGTGACAATAAAAAAGCTGATACTAAAAAAATTGATACTGAAACTAAAACAAAAGATGTGCCCAAGGAGAATAATGATGAAAGTACAGAGTCAACCAAGCCACATTTGGGACTGCAAGGGTTGAATACTTCAGCTCAAACAGCAACAACAGATGAGCAGAATTTGACTCAGAATTTTCAAGCAGTAGGAGACGTTAAGTCCGTCCTAAATAACAGCCAGGTAACTGCTGAAAAATCAGTTTTTTCAGTTCGCCAGCCAATTAAAACCTCAGAGGTTGTAAATCAGGTTATGGAACAAGCGAAAGTGATTTTGGGACAGGATAAAACAGAAATGGTCATTCAGCTAAAGCCTGACCACTTAGGAAAGCTTGAACTAAAGGTTGTTACTGAGCAGGGTATAGTAGCTGCAAAATTTATAGCTGAAAGTCAGCAGGTAAAAGAAATTATTGAAACAAACATGCAGTTACTAAAGGATTCACTGCAAAAACAGGGCATAGCTATAGACGGTGTGAGTGTTCAGGTTGGACAGGAGAACAGAAGTGAAAACCGTAATCAGAGTTTGACTCAAGGCAAAAATAACGGTTCAGGAAATGGAATTAAACATGCAGAAGGTGTGACAGGGTCAAATGTTGCCGGAGCAAGTCTCTTGGAGAATCTTCCCGAGAGGTTGGCACAGTATACCGATGACCTGAATACAATTAACCTGACTGCATAGAAAGGAGGTACGTTTATGGCACAAACAAGCGGAGTAAATAACTCACTGACAATTGACCAGATAATCGAAAGTACCAAGAGCAAGCAGGATGCAGCTGCCAGAAAAACCGGCGGTGAGCTTGGGAAAAATGATTTTCTTAATCTTTTGGTAACACAGTTAAGATATCAGGATCCATTGCAGCCTGTAGACGACAAGGAGTTTATAGCCCAAATGGCTCAATTCAGCTCTCTTGAACAAATGCAGAATATGAACGGTTCAATGACTAAATCTCAGGCATTCACCCTGATAGGAAAGGTTATTTCAGCAACAACAACAGATGACAAAACTCTTGAAGTTAATTCCGTACAGGGTACAGTTTCAAGTGTTAAAATGAAGGATGGAAAAACCTTTGTTGTGGTTAATAACAAGGACATTGATGTAGACAGTATTGCACAGGTTGATGACGCACTTTACAATTCTTATGCAAATCTGGCTGACTATTCAAATCTGTTAGGTTATAAAGTAAAAGGTGCGGTATATGATTCATCCAACGGTAATGTTATTTATCTCTCAGGAAATGTAAAACAGATTCAGAGAGGTGCTAACGAGGACTATGCCGTAATGGACGGTGTAAACGTTGAGATTGCGGAAGCAACAGGCTCGACTGCTGTAGACCCGAATTATCTCAAAAATTATCTTGAACAAAAGGTAAACGGAACAACCGAAGCTGATAAGCAGGTTAAGGTAACCATAAAGGATAGTACCACAGGAGCAAAGGTACCTGTTACAGCAACATTGAAGAGCTATAGTATAGATGAAAACACTGGTAAGGTAACCGCAGTACTTGATAACATGTATATATCAGTGTACAGTGTATCAAATATACAAAAGCCATAGGCAGACACATTGGGAGTTGCTAAGTGAGAGAAGGTGAGTTATGGTAATCAGTAATAATTATTCAAACAGGATAATTAAGCCGCCATTAACAACCGGGAACGTTCAAACGGGGAATCCCAGAAATGTCAACAACAATGCTTCAGGAGTTAATTTTGAAAATTTTCTTCAGCAGGCGATTGACAAGGGTTCCGGAGTTAAATTTTCAAAGCATGCTGAAATTAGAATGCAAGCCAGAAATATTGATCTTACCCAGACTCAAAAGGACAAGATCAGTAATGCAGTTTCAAAAGCTCAGCAGAAAGGGATTAAGGACTCGCTGGTAATACTTGATGACATGGCATTTGTTGTTAACGTAAACAGTAAAACGGTTGTAACGGCAGTGAACAATAGTGAATTAAAAGAAAACGTATTTACAAACATTGATGGTGCAATTTTTGCATAGCAAAGTAAAATTCGGCTGGACCCAAACGGGAGGCTGAAAATGTTCCCGAACGACGGACGGAACAATAAGATAACCTTAAATGAGGGGGTCAAAAAATTATGATGAGATCTATGTTTTCTGGTGTATCAGGACTAAAGGCACACCAGGCAAAAATGGACGTTATAGGTAATAACGTTGCAAATGTAAACACATTAGGTTTTAAAGCAGGAAGAGTAACCTTCCAGGAAATATTCAACCAGACTTTGAGAGGTGCAGGAGCACCTGATGCTGCCACTGCAAGAGGCGGTACAAACCCTATGCAGATTGGTTTGGGTATTGCAGTTGGTTCAATCGACAACCAAATGACCGGCGGAAGTCCGCAAAGAACCGATAACCCTACTGATTTGTCCATTTCAGGAGACGGCTTCTTTATAGTGAAGGGCTCCACTGCTGATACCTTTAAATTCACCAGGGCGGGAAACTTTGGTCTGGACAAGTTGGGAAATCTGGTATCCGGCGACGGTATGAATGTGTATGGTTGGACTAAGTATGAAACATTGGGTGATGGTACTGTAAAGTTTGATACTGAAACCCAGATTGGACCGATAAATCTGTACTCTGATGCAACCAACGGAAATAAGAAGATAATAGCAGCTAAGGCTACTACTTATGCAGAATTTTCAGGAAACCTGAATTCAGCCTATGCAACTAAAGCGTCCACTGACACTACAGCACAGTTTTCTGTACCTTTTACCATTTATGATTCTTTGGGGAATGCTCATGAGTTGAATGTAAACTTTAGAAAAACCGACTCAACATTAACTATTCCTGTTACTAATCCAGATGGTACTACTGGTACGCAACCCGCTACACAATGGACTTACAGTATTAGTGATAAGGACGGCAACAGTGTTTCAGCTACGGAAGGTAAGGTTATATTCGATTCGAAAGGTAAGTTGGTATTAGGAGATACAACTTCTCCTGAACAGGCTGTTTTAAATTTTGATCCGGGCGCAGGTAGCGGTACAGATAAGATTGATATTACTCTTGACTTCAAAAAGTTAACTCAGTACGCAGCTGATAGCTCCGTGAAACCATCTAATGTTAACGGATATACAACAGGAAACCTTGTTACCTTCAACGTCGGTTCAGACGGTATGTTAACAGGCGTTTACAGCAATGGTCAGCAGCAGCCTTTAGGACTTATAGCACTTGCAGGCTTTGACAATCCTGCCGGCTTGCAGAAGGTTGGAGGAAACCTGTTTATACCGACAACCAACTCCGGTGACTTTATTAAAGGTGTACCGGCAGGTTCACAGGGAGTGGGTACATTGAGTCCGGGTACTCTAGAAATGTCCAATGTAGACCTTTCAAGAGAGTTTACGGATATGATTATTACACAGAGGGGTTTTCAGGCAAACAGCAGAATAATAACAACATCAGATGAAATGTTGCAGGAGCTAGTAAACCTAAAGAGGTAATTTATTAGTTAATAATAACTACTATAGACTAAGGCTTAAAGCCTAGTCTATAGTAGTAAAATATCGATTTAGGTCCTGTTTTGTAAATTTGTTGAGATTTATCTATTGTGTTTTTGGAGCAAAAATATTATGATAAGATTAACCAGGTTAAACAAGACGTCCTTCGTCTTGAACAGTGATTTAATAGAGTGTTTTGAGAGTACACCAGATACTGTTATAACACTTACCAACGGTAAAAAATATGTAGTTTGTGAGAACGTTGATGAAGTTGTTAAAAAAGTAATGCAATTTAAAGCCGGTATTTTAAAATATGCTAATGAAAATTAGCCCTGAAGTTCTGGATATTTGATAAACCTGAATAAATAATGTGTTTACATTTTATATGCTAATGTAATTATTTGCTGGATACATAAGCTTGAAGGGGGAAATAAATTTGGAGGGAAAAAGCAGCTATTTTATTTTATTGGTGATTGTAGCTTTTCTATCTATAACACTTGCTTTCCTTGCAATAGGGTTCTTCTTTTTTGGAAATAACGGTTCCGGAGGAGATCAAGAAGTTGTTGTTGTAACCGACAAGGTACCGTCAGATGAGGATCTGGCTATAAAAACAATTTTTGAGAACAGGAACTTTAACCTTAAAAAGACAGACAACAAACAGGTAGCGGTTATATCAATCAGTGCAAGTATGAAGTATTATAAGACCACTGATGACTTGAAAGAAGAAGAAGTGGCCGCAAAGATTGATTTCTATTCAAAAGAAATTAATCAGGCTATAGGCACTTATTTTCAAGGGTTAACTCTTGACGATGTTAGTCAGCTTGACGCTAAGAAGAAAGCTTCAGATTGTCTCACTAAAGAGATAAATGAAATATTGACCCAAAATGAAAAAAAGACAAGTCCACTTGTTTATAATTTAATCTTTGACTACTGGTTATATCAATAGGGGGTGAGCTTGTGGGTGATATACTTTCTCAAAATGAGATTGATGAGCTGCTAAAAGCTTTAACAACAGGCGATATAGATGTTCAGCAGATTCAATCAACTAAAACCGAAAAGAAAGTTAAAATTCATGACTTTAAAAAACCGCCTAAGTTTGCAAATGATCATAAAAGAACATTGCAATTTATCAATGAAAACTATGCGCGACTCGTTCAGTCGTTTTTATCGGGATATTTGAGATCATTGGTACAGGTAGATGTTTTGTCGGTGGATGCCCTGCAATATAGTGAATTCAGTAACTCTCTGGCAAACCCGATAATTCTTGCCATTGTTGATTTTACTCCATTAAATGGTTCTGTTATATTTGAAATGGACCCTAGCATTGCATATGCCCTTATTGATAGGATTCTTGGGGGCAGAGGTGCATCAATGGAGCGTGTCCGTTCATTCACAGAAATAGAAATAGCTATTATAGAGAGGATTATCATTCAGATGCTCAATTTAATGAGAGAGCCTTGGGAGAGTATAATTGCCATAAAGCCAAGGCTTGAAAAAATTGAGACAAATGCACAGTTTGCACAGATAATCCATCCGAATGAAATGGTTGCTTTGATTACATTGAATGTTGTAGTCGGAGAAGTAAAAGGTATGATTAATATTTGTATTCCGCATATGACAGTTGAACCTATAATGCCTAAGCTCAGTACTAAACTTTGGTTTACCAATGTTGAGAATGAAAAGATTGAACATAATAAATCCGATATTGAGTTTAAGATTGAACATACATATGTTCCGGTCAGGGCAGTATTGGGAAGGACTTCCATAAGCATAAGCGAGTTTCTTGATTTGCAGAGCGGAGATGTTTTGCCTCTTGATACAAATGTTAATGGAGACCTTGAAATATTGGTAGGTGATTTGCCTAAGTTTAATGCTAAACCAGGTGTAAAAAAGAATAAAGTGGCAGTTAAAATTACTGAAGTTCTTAGAAGGGAGGAAGATTAATGGGAGATATGCTCACACAAGCAGAAATAGATGCACTATTGAATGGTACTTCCTCTTCAGAAGAACCAGACGACGCAACAGGCAGCAATAGTACAACTGAAACATTAACATCACAGGAAATTGATGCGCTGGGTGAAATTGGAAACATAAGCATGGGTACTTCTGCAACAACACTATTTACTTTATTATCCCAGAAGGTAACAATAACTACTCCTAATGTAACACTATCTACTTGGGAGGAGTTATCCAAGAGCTATTCTTCTCAGTACGTTGCTGTAAAAGTAGAATATACAGACGGATTGATTGGCTCTAATCTTTTAATCTTAAAGCAGGATGATGTTAAAATCATTACTGATTTAATGATGGGAGGAGAAGGTGTCAAAATAGAAGGCGATCTGACCGATCTTCATTTAAGTGCAATCAGTGAAGCCATGAATCAAATGATTGGGTCCTCAGCGACATCTATGTCGTCCATGTTTTCCAAGAGGATTGACATATCACCACCAAAGGCTTATACTGTAAGTTTTGACAGCAGTGATCCATATGGTGAATTTAAGCCGGATGAGCAGTTGGTTAAAATAGCATTTAAAATGGTTGTTGGAAACTTGATTGATAGTGAAATAATGCAGTTGCTTCCGATTAAGTTTGCTAAGGAACTTGTATCGTCATTATTCAATTCAACAGAAGATAAACGGGATTCTGTAATACCTGAACCGCCGAAAACTCCTGTTCCACCACAGCAGGCTCCTTCGTTCAGTAATCAGAATTCATACATCGAGCCACCTGTACAACCGGTAATGCAGCCGCAAATGCAACAGCCGATGATGCAAACAGGCCATGCCTAACTTTGGCTTTGACGGAGGTTATCAGGAGCCTCAAAGGCAAAGGAGTCCTGTAAATATTCAGCCTGCACAATTTCAGGCTTTTGATGATGGGCTTTCAGCAACAGAGAAAAAGAACATAAGCCTTATTATGGACTTGCCTCTGCAAGTAACAGTTGAACTGGGAAGAACTCAAAAAATTAATAAAAGATATACTTGAGTTTGGATCAGGTTCAGTAATTGAGCTTGATAAACTGGCTGGTGAACCGGTTGACATTTTAGTCAATGGTAAAGCTATTGCCAAGGGAGAAGTTGTTGTTATTGATGAAAGCTTTGGTGTAAGGATTACAGATATAATTCATCCATCAAAACGATTATAGTTATAAAATCAACAAATTGTTAAGGAGAGATAAGTTATGGGGAAGAGTATTTTAATTGTTGACGATGCAGCATTTATGAGGATGATGATTAAAGATATTTTATCAAAAAACGGTTATGAAATAGCTGCAGATGTTGACAATGGGTTAAAGGCAATCGAAAAATATAAGGAACTTACTCCTGATTTGGTTATAATGGATATCACTATGCCTGAAATGGATGGTGTAACAGCAGTTAGAGAGATTAAAAAAATACATAGTGATGCTAAGATTATCATGTGCTCAGCTATGGGACAGCAGGCTATGGTTATTGAGTCAATTCAAGCAGGTGCAAGGGATTTTATAGTTAAGCCATTCCAAGCAGATCGTGTTGTTGAAGCAGTAAAGAAAGTTATTGGTTAACAAAAAACAGGCTTTAAATTGTGATATCCTGCTGAGTGCTGAGAAGGCTGTATGTTGAAGGAATTTGTTTCTATTGCCATACAACTTTTACTGATAACAGCAGGATATTTTATAATGGATGAGTTAGTCGGCTTAAAAGCATGTAAGTAACAAAAATTGCAGAGGGGCTTAATGAATTATGGGGAAGGTATTTACTGTTATACTGGCTTTTATAGTAGTTATGGTTCTATTGCTTCTGACTACAAGGTATCTGGCCTATAAGTCCAAGAAAATCCTTAAAGGAAATTACATGCAGATTATTGAGACCCTTAACCTTGGCACTAGTAACAGGATTCATCTTATTAAAGTTGATAATGAATTTTTTATTGTAGCTGCTTCAAATAAAAATGTCGAATTTTTATCAAAAGTTAGTATCAATGATTATCAGGAGCAAGAAGTAAAAAATCCAATTTCAGAGGTTGTTGATTTTACATCAATACTGAAAAAATACACTAACGGGTTAACTTTTGGTGCAAAGACTAAAGAAAAAGTCCCTGAACCCTCACAACATGAAAATGAAAGTGAGAATAATGTGGTTTTCAGGAATAATTTAGAAAAGCTAAAAAACCTGTCTAATAGTATGAATAATCATCGGAGCGAAAATGGATAAAAAGAGGAAAGTTAAAAGGTTAATAATATTTACCGGAATTCTGGTTGTTATTTTTTGCTTAATGGGCGGACAAGCTCTTGCTGAACCAACAGTATCTGTTACTAAAGACGGCGTAAATATAGGCGCATCCAGTGACCCTAAAGAGGTTTCTTCAAGTATACAGCTTTTAATAACATTAACGGTTCTGGCAATTGCACCTTCAATATTGATTATGATGACAGGCTTTACCAGGATAATAATTATTCTGTCCTTTTTACGAAATGCTCTTGGAACTCAGCAGATGCCGCCTAATCAGGTATTAATAGGTTTAGCTTTATTTATTACACTGTTTGTTATGAGTCCCGTACTGTCTGATATTAATGAAAATGCATTTCAGCCCTACACAAACGGGAAAATTACACAGCAGCAGGCTATAGATAAAAGTTCTCAAAGCATTAAAACCTGGATGGTTAAGCAGATTTTCAGTAATAAAAGGGAAAAGGATTTGGAGTTATTTATGACTCTTGGAGGTCAGAAGGATCCTGTAAAGGTTCAGGATGCTTCTAAGCTGTCACTTACCATAGTTGCACCGGCCTTTTTAATAAGTGAACTTACCGTAGCATTTAAATTTGGATTTTTGATATTTCTTCCCTTTTTGATAATTGATATGGTTGTATCGAGTGCATTGATGTCAATGGGTATGATGATGCTTCCTCCAATAATGATTTCATTGCCTTTTAAGATATTACTATTTGTACTGGTGGACGGATGGTCTATGCTTACACAATCAATTATTACTAGTTTCGCCCGGTGACGAGCCGGGAGGATAAAGTTGGTTTGTATATTGAGTAATAGTTTTACGTTAGTGTATAGAGGGGTGGATTCTCAATGGACGAGAGCAGCATTATAAACATTGCACAAGAAGCTTTAAAAGTAATATTGTATGTATCCGCACCTATTCTGCTAATCAGTATGGTTGTCGGTTTGGTAATAAGTATTTTTCAGGCAACTACACAGATTCAGGAGCAGACTTTGACCTTCGTTCCGAAAATTTTATCGGTTGTGGCTGCCATAGCACTTTTCGGCTCATGGATGTTGAGAGTATTGATAGAATATACACAGAATATATTTATAAACATTAATCAGTTTATAAAATAATTTGGGAGTTGAGAGCATTGCAGATACCTTTTGGTATGTTGCTTAACAATGTAGAACTATTTCTGCTTGTATTTGTAAGGATGACAGGATTGTTTGTAACAGCTCCCATTTTTGGAAGAAGGAACATACCTGTATACTATAAAGTTGGATTTGCCTTTATAACTGCTATTTTAGCGTCTAGTGTCATAAGGGTTGATCATATAATTAATACTGATAATTTTTTAATTTTTGCTTTATATATATTAAAAGAATTCTTAGTCGGTATAATATTAGGATTTGTAGCTTATGCGGTATTTACATGTATATATCTGGCGGGACAGATTATTGACATGCAGATTGGGTTTGGAATGGTAAATGTTTTTGATCCAATGTCAAATATACAGATTCCTGTTACTGCAAATCTTTATTTTATATTGGCAATGATTATTTTTTTGGTGACAAATGGGCACCACATGTTGATTAAGGCTTTATTTGAAAGCTTTCAGATTGTTCCGTTAGGAAGCGGAGTAATTGGTCCCAAGCTTACAGACGATGTAATAGGCCTTATAGCGGGAGTCTTCAGTATGGGCTTCAAAATAGCCGCTCCCGTAGTAGCTGCAATTTTTATTACTGATGTGGTTTTGGGAATTATATCAAAGACTATACCTCAAATGAATGTATTTATACTTGGTATGCCTTTGAAAATATTTTTAGGTATACTTATTGTTATGATAACAATACCTGCTTTTGTATATATAGTAACAGTTATTACTGATGACATGAATACACAGATATTCAAGTTCCTTAAGGATATGGGGAATTCCTTGAAAACATAAAAATTTATTCGTCGCCAATTGGAGGGTGGAATGAGAAACCCCATAACAAACAATATATTTGAAGCAGATTGTAGGTTGGAATTAAATTATCAACTTTTTGCATCCGGTGGTGCAGAGGATAAAACAGAGAAAGCAACTCCAAAGAAGAAAAGTGATGCAAGGAAAAAGGGCCAAGTATTTCAGAGCAGAGAAGTGACAGCATCATTAATCCTTATTGTAGCTGTTGTTGCAATGAGGATATTCGGCGGTACAATTTATGCACAGCTTACACAATATTTGAAAAAGACATTTAATGATTATCTTACAGTCAAGGATGCATTAGATTTTAATATACTTGCAAATCTATTTATTGATGTCTTAATGGTTCTGGCAAAAACGGTGCTACCTTTACTTCTAGTGGCTTTTCTTACGGCACTAATTGTTAATTATGCACAGGTCGGGATATTGTTTACTATGGAAACCTTGAAAATCAAGGGAGACAGAATAAATCCATTAAGCGGCTTTAAAAGGATTTTTTCTATAAGGTCGGTAGTAGAACTATTAAAGTCAATTATTAAGATAATAATTGTGGGGTGGGTAGCGTACTCATATCTCAAATCAAAAACCGAACAGGTTTTAACCCTGATTGATACTGATTTGATGAGTGTATTGATATTTATAGCTGATGCAGCATTCACCGTGGCTTTAAGAATATGTATGGCTATGGTGATTCTGGGATTTGCCGATTATCTATATCAAAGATATGACTATGAAAAGAACCTAAAAATGACTAAACAGGAAGTTAAAGAAGAATATAAACAGATGGAGGGAAATCCTGAGATTAAGTCCAAAATCAAGCAGAAACAGCGTCAGATGTCGCTGAAAAGAATGATGCAGGATATTCCAAAGGCTGATGTAGTTATAACCAACCCTACGCACTTTGCCGTAGCGTTAAAGTATGATTCAGAAAAGTCGACTGCACCATTTGTAGTGGCAAAGGGGCAGGATTATATAGCACTTAGAATAAAACAAATAGCCGCTGATAACAAGGTACAGATTGTTGAAAACAAGCCATTGGCGAGAACATTGTACAGTACAGTAGACATCGGACAGGCTATTCCGCCTGATCTATACCAAGCTGTTGCAGAAATACTTGCGTTTGTATACAACTTGAAAAACGGCGGTAAGGCAGGATAGCGGCGAAGTTTTACTTATGAAAAGGGGGACAAAAAGTGGCAAAGCTTAACAATTTTTTTGTACCGTTAATTGTTGTACTTGCAATTTTAAATCTTATTTTGCCAATACCTACGGGTGTGTTGGACTTTTTGCTTGCAGTAAATATAATACTTGCGGCTATAATTATGCTCAATACAATATATCTCAAAACGGCACTGGATCTTTCCGTGTTTCCAACGTTGATAGTAGTTACAACCATATTTCGTCTATCACTTAATGTTACTGCCACTAAGCTTATTCTGGCAAATGGTGAAGCAGGTCATGTTATCAGGGGCTTTGGACAATTTGTAGGAAGAAATAATCTGGTTGTTGGCTTTGTTATATTCTTTATAATTATGATTGTTAACTTCCTCGTAATTACAAAGGGTTCTGAAAGAGTTGCAGAAGTTGCAGCGAGATTTACATTGGATGCTATGCCCGGTAAACAGATGGCTATAGATGCCGATTTGAATACAGGTCTTATAAATGATACAGAAGCAAAAGAACGCAGAAGAAAGATACAAAGAGAAGCAGACTTTTACGGTTCTATGGATGGTGCCAGTAAATTCGTAAAAAATGATGCCATTGCAGGTATTATTATTACATTGATAAATATCACAGGTGGTATCATCATAGGAGTTGTTATGCTTGGGAAGGACATAGGTGAAGCCTTACAAACATATACAATTCTGACTATAGGTGATGGCTTGGTAAGCCAGTTGCCTGCACTTATGCTGTCAACAGCCACAAGTTTTATTGTTACACGTGCAGGTGCAGATTCTGATCTTAACAAGGATGTAGTAAAGCAGTTATTCTATAATCCAAAAGTTCTTATTATAGCAGCCCTACTCAGTATCGGTATGGCGCCGTTTTTAACCCCCGTACCTTTTCTAATTCTTGCTGCAGCCCTACTTTTAGTAGCTTATAAAATTAAACAACTTCAACAAGAAGCTGATATGGATGAAGAAGTGCAGATTCAGGAAAGTGAAGTTGAGGAAATCAGAAAACCTGAGAATGTTGTCAGCCTTCTTCAAGTCGACCCTATAGAACTTGAGTTTGGTTACGGTATTATCCCTCTGGCAGATGTAAATCAGGGGGGAGATTTGCTGGATAGAGTTGTTTTAATCAGAAGACAATTGGCACTTGAGCTTGGTATGATTGTACCTGTTATCAGATTAAGAGATAACATTCAGATAGGACCAAATGAGTATATTATTAAAATAAAAGGTACTCAGGTGGCAAGGGGAGAATTGTTGTTTGACTATTTCCTTGCTATGAATTCAGGGGATGTTGACGAAGAGCTTGAGGGTATAAAAACCATAGAGCCGGCATTTGGGTTGCCAGCAATATGGATTCAGGAAAATCAGAGGGACAAAGCAGAAATGCTTGGATATACTGTTGTTGATCCACCTTCAATTATAGCAACACATCTTACCGAAGTTATAAAGAAACATTCATTCGAATTGCTTGGAAGACAAGAAGTACAGGCATTGGTGGATAACATCAAACAATCTTACCCGGCTATTGTTGATGAACTCGTTCCTAAGATTATGAGCATCGGTGAAATACAAAAAGTACTTGCAAACCTGTTAAAAGAGAATGTAACAATAAGAGATATGGTCACCATTATGGAAACTTTGGCAGATTATGCTCCTGCCACTCATGATGTTGACATGCTGACTGAGTATGTGCGTCAGGCTTTGGGAAGGTCAATATCGCAGAAATTCCTTAACGGAAATACAAATGTAATTACACTGGATCCTAAGGTAGAACAAATGATACTGGATTCCATACAAAAAACGGAGTTTGGTTCATATCTTGCTCTTGACCCTGCTGTATCAAACACTATCATAAACAGTGTTTCAAAAAATGTTCAAAGACTAATACAACTTGGAAGTCAACCGATTATACTGGCTTCACCTGTTGTAAGATTATATTTTAAACGTATGACAGAAAATGTAATTCCAGGTTTGGTGGTTTTATCTTATAATGAAGTTGATTCTGGGGTTGAAATACAATCAGTAGGAACGGTCAGTGTTTAATGGAGATTCATAAGAATAATCTATTGCAAACAAATCCGGAGGTTAACGTATGAAAATAAAGCGCTATATGGGTAAAAATACACAGGAAGCTTTGCTGAAAGTCAAAATGGATCTGGGAAATGATGCAATTATATTGAGTACAAAAAAAGTAAGGCAAAAAGGCTTAAAAAAGTACTTTACCAGTCCAATGATGGAGGTAATGGCCGCAATAGATGATGATTCAGCAAAAACGTCCAGAAAGGAGTTAGCAAGACCTGATAATCCCTTAGTAAACGATATAAGCCCTAA
Source organism: Ruminiclostridium papyrosolvens C7 (assembly GCF_000421965.1). Classification (GTDB taxonomy): domain Bacteria; phylum Bacillota; class Clostridia; order Acetivibrionales; family DSM-1351; genus Ruminiclostridium; species Ruminiclostridium papyrosolvens_A. Next base: position 49,951 of record NZ_ATAY01000020.1, read on the forward strand.
AAATATGCTGTCACAAAAAGAGGAAAAAATAACTCAGCTAGAGAATAAAGTAACTAAAATAGAGACTTTATTGGATCGTATATTAGACATTATAAAACCGGAAAACAAAAGTGCTGATGTTGCTAAAAGTGATGAAACTGCACAATTGTCACAGGTTTTTCAACTATTATACAATAACCTGCTTAAAAACGAAGTAGATCAGGATATTGCTCAGAAGATTATAGAAAAAGTCGCTGAGAAGAGTGATGCAAGGAATATTAATGATGCATCAGTCGCTATGTTATCTGTTATATCTTCAATATTGGGCAAGGCAGAGCCTATCAACTTCAGGCAGGACGGCAAGCCCACGGTAATACTGTTTGTAGGCCCTACCGGCGTAGGAAAAACAACTACACTTGCTAAACTTGCTGCTTCTTTTATGTTGACTAACAATAAAAACGTCGGTTTTATAACTGCTGATACTTATAGAATAGCTGCTGTTGACCAGCTCAAGACTTATGCGGAAATACTTGGAATTCCCATATCAATTGCATATTCGGTAGAGGAAATCAGCAGTCAAATAGAGAATTACAGTGACAAGGATGTAATACTTATAGACACTGCAGGCTGCAGCTACCGGGATAAACAAAAGTTTGAGGAATTACAAAAAATCATAGAAGTCTGCAATGCTGATGAAGTATTCCTTGTACTTAGTGCAACAGTAAGCTCAAAAAACTGCAGAGATATAATTAAAAATTACGGATTTATACAAAATTACAGACTTATCTTTACAAAGCTTGATGAAACGCCTGTTTATGGTAGTATACTCAATACAAAATGCTACTCGGATAAACCTCTGGCGTATATAACTAACGGACAAAACGTACCCGATGATATAGAAGTGGTAAACACAGAAAAAATATCAAAAAATCTACTGGGGAGTATAACATAATATGATAGATCAAGCTGATAAGTTAAGGCAGATAGTTAATAATCTTAATAAAACGGAAAACCCGCAGCAGCCTCAAAACTTAGCAGAACAAAAGCGTGCAAAGGTTATTACTGTCACCAGCGGTAAAGGCGGAGTAGGTAAAACAAATGTTACCGTTAACCTTGCAATAGCTCTTAGTCAAAGAGGCTACAGAGTTGTAATAATTGATGCTGACTTGGGTTTATCAAATATAGATGTCGTATTTGGAATAGTACCTAAATACACAATGCTGGATTGTATTAAAAATGGCAAGGGTTTATTGGATATACTGTGTGACGGGCCGGGAAATATAAAATTTATTTCCGGTGGGTCAGGAGTGCAGGAACTAATTAATCTTGACAAAAGTTCCTTGGAAATTTTTATGGCAAATATGTCATTACTTGATCATATTGCTGATTATATTTTAATAGATACAGGTGCAGGTTTGTCAGATACAGTTATGAATTTTGTAATGTCTGCGGACGAAGTTGTTCTGGTTGTAACACCTGAACCGACGTCAATTACTGATGCATATGCATTAGTAAAGACTGTGTCAAATATAAAAAAGGATTGTGCTATAAATGTTTTGATAAACAGAGCTGAAAGTGAGCAAGAGGCTAAAAATGTATACAACAACTTTTCAATGGTTTCTGAAAAGTTTTTAGGTATGAAGCTTCAATCCTTGGGTTATTTGCCATTTGATCAGATGTTAATAAAATCAGTAAAGCTTCAGAAACCATATTTATTAAGTTATCCTAAAAATTATACTAGCAAATTGTTCATTGAACTTGCTGATACACTCATAAAAAACGACATAAATCAACAAAAAAATACACAATCTGGCATTAAAGGTTTTCTGAACCGTTTTGTTGGGTTGTTTACTCATTAATAAGAGAGTATACTATAATTAGGTAGGATTATTTTGGTATGTTTTATATTTTTAACGGGGAAAAATAAAAATTTATATTTAAAGTATATAAAATTGGCTACAAAGACATGAAGAAGATAATAGGATAGTAGTAGGTCAGCAATGAAACTTCTAATAAAAGGCTGAGGTAACCAATGAGTTTAAATTTAAAAAAGAACAATCCAATAAAGGTATTGATTGTAGATGACTCTGCATTTATGAGAAAAGTGTTATCAGACATGCTTAACTCAGATAATTCTATTTCTGTGGTTGGTACTGCTGTTGATGGCAAGGATGCATTGGAAAAAATACATCATTTGCATCCGGATGTGGTAACATTGGATGTAGACATGCCTGTAATGGACGGAATTAACTGCCTGAGGCAAATTATGCAGAGAATTCCAAAACCCGTAATAATGTTTGGAAGTGAAACAGAGTATGGTACTGAAATGACCATAAGAGCACTGGATGAGGGTGCAGTTGATTTTGTTGTAAAGCCCAAGAATATATTTGAAATAAAAAATGATTCTAAACGAAATGAAATAATAGAAAAAATTATTATAGCAAAAAATATTAAGCTAAAATCGATTCAGAAAAAGACGATAGATAATGATAAAAGAATGACCTCAAAAAGTACAAAGCCTGTGAAAAATATTATAGCAATCGGAAGTTCTACAGGCGGGCCAAAGGCATTGCAAACGGTTATACCTTATTTGCCGAGAGATATGTCCATAGCAGTTCTGGTTGTTCAGCACATGCCTCCCGGATTTACGAAGTCTCTTGCCGAAAGACTGGATAGTAAGAGTGACTTGATAGTCAAAGAAGCAACCCATAGAGAAAAAGTACTTGAGGGTTATGCTTATATAGCACCGGGGGACTCGCACATGAAGATTCAAACATCTGCAAATGGTGATATAATAATTAATTTAGACAAATCTCCTCCTGTCGGAGGGCATAGACCATCAGTAGATGTTATGATGACTTCTTTGTCGGAAACTGGGTTAAAAAATATAATTGGTGTTATTCTGACAGGTATGGGTGCCGATGGGAGTGTAGGAATCAAAAAATTAAAGGAAGTAAATAAAAGTTTTATAATAGCCCAAGATGAAGAAACAAGCGTAGTTTATGGAATGCCAAAAATGGCAGTACAAACCGGAGCAGTAGACAAAATAGTATCACTTGATAAAATTCCAAGTGAAATAATCCAATATTTGGGGGTGCGTTAAAATGGATATGAGTCAGTATTTACAAATATTCATAGAGGAAGCAAAAGAACACGTTCAGAGCTTGAATGAATGTCTTTTGCAGATAGAAAAGGATCCTGAAGATAAAGATGTGTTGAACGAGATATTCAGGGTAGCACATACACTTAAAGGAATGGCAGGAACCATGGGCTATACGAAAATGACAAAGTTAACCCATGATATGGAAAATGTTCTTCATGCTATTAGAAACGATGAAATCAAGGTTACTTCAGACCTTGTTGACGTATTGTTCAAGTGTCTTGATGCACTTGAAAATTATGTAAACAGTGTAGTTAATACCGGCGGCGAAGGCGATAAAGATTATAAAAACGTAATAGATGCTCTTAATGAGATACTTGCCAATAAGGGTACTGTTAAAGCTCCGGAGAAAACAAGAACAGCGGAGAAGACAGAACAGCCTGTTAATGAGGGTAAATATTTAACTGCACAGCTCCAAATTGACGAGTTTGAGAAAAATGCAGTCAATAAAGCGATAGATATGGGTATTAATGCATTAAAAATTACGCTGGTGCTTAACAGCGGATGTCTGTTGAAGTCAGCGAGAGCATTCATATTGTTCCAGACCTTGGAAAGATATGGTGAAATCATAAAGTCACAGCCTTCAGTGCAGGATATTGAAGATGAAAAATTTGATAATGAATTTACAGTAATTGTAGTATCAAAAGAAAATGAACAGCTTTTTGCAAAGGAATTGAACTCCATAGCAGAGGTTGATGAAGTAATTATAACCACTCTTGAAAAGTTTGATGCTGACAGTTCGTCTTCAGTTGCAGATGCAAATAAACCTGTTTCTGAGGCAAAAGCCAGTGAAACTGCGCAGGAGGCTCAAAAACATGCAGTTGAGAGTCAGGAAGCGGCAAAACCAAGTACTAATAACGCTCCTAAAAAAACACAGAGAACAGTCAGGGTTGATATAGACAGACTTGATGTTTTAATGAATCTGGTTGGAGAACTTATAATAACAAAGACAAGACTTGAAGGAACTGATATAACCGAGAAGCCTCAGGAATACCACGAAACTCTTGAATACCTCGAAAGAATAACAACTAATCTGAATGACGCCGTTATGAAGGTTAGAATGGTTCCTGTTGAGACCGTATTCAATCGTTTCCCTAGAATGATAAGAGATATTGCAAAGGATTTGGGAAAAGAAATAGAATTGAAGATGTCGGGTGAAGAAACAGAACTTGACAGGACTGTTATTGATGAAATCGGAGATCCTCTTATACACTTGCTCAGAAATTCCTGCGACCACGGTCTGGAATCTACCGAGAAAAGAAAAGAACTTGGCAAGTCTGACGTAGGAAGAATCAACCTTACAGCATACCAGTCAGGAAATAACGTATTAATTGAGGTTGAAGATGACGGTGCAGGCATAAATATAGAAAAGATAAAAAACAAAGCTATTGAAAACGGTATAATAACTAAAGAAGCTGCTAATTCCATGACTCAACAGGATGCTATAGAGCTTCTTTTCAGACCAAGCTTCAGCACAGCCGACAAGATTACAGGGTTATCAGGTAGAGGTGTGGGCCTTGACGTGGTTAAAACCAAAATTGAGCAGCTTGGAGGTACGGTAGAAGTTGAAACACAAAGCGGTAAGGGAAGTAAATTTATTATAAAATTGCCGCTGACTCTGGCAATATACCAGGCATTACTGGTAAATGTAGGTGGAGAAAAATATGCCATACCGTTAGGTGCTATTTATCAGATATACAATTGGTCTGCTGAAGAAGTTAAAACTGTTCAGGGACAGGAAGTTATATTGCTTCGTAACATGGTTGTGCCTATCACAAGGCTTGCCGATTCTCTGGAGGTTCCAAACCGTGATGAGCAGGCTAACCAGAAGCAGTTAAAGATAGTAATCGTAAGAAAAGGTGAAAAGCTGACAGGACTTGTTGTAGACAGTGTTATAGGACAACAGGAGATAGTTATTAAGTCCTTGGGCAAACTCCTGACCGGAATCAAGTATTTAGCAGGGGCTACAATACTTGGAGACGGAAATGTGGCATTAATAGTTGATGTAAATTCTATTACTTAACAACGAGAACTATTTTTAATTTGCATATGCGAAATCCGTATAGGATTAGCAAATAAAATAATAAAATGGCACAGACAGGAAAGAGGCAGTTATACTATACAATTACTTTGGTCTGTGACGGAAATGGAGATAAATATGGCTGACTTACAACTTCAAGAATTTGAAACAAAACAGTTTATTGTATTTAGTCTCGGAGAAGAACGTTTTGGTATTGACTCACTAAAAATTACCACTATAGACAGGATGAAAACAATAACAAGGGTACCTAAAACACCACCGTTTATTAAGGGTGTTATAAATTTAAGAGGAGATATAATCCCTGTAATGGATTTAAGACTGAAATTCAATCTTCCCGTGGCAGAAGAGACAGAAGAAACACGTATAATAATTTTGAAGCTTGAAGAAGTTTCGATAGGAGTTATAGTTGATCAGGTACTTCAAACAATACAGCTGGGCGGAGAGTCTATTGAGAGTGCTGCAAGTTTGATGAACAGTACTATAGCTGACTATATATTCGGAATTGGCAAGGTTGATGGAGAAATTGTAACACTTCTGAATTTCGATAAGCTTGTTAAAATATAATTGTTTAAAAATAAAATTAGGGGTATGAGTGATGTCAATTAGTTTTGATGAATTAAACAATATTCAGATGGATGTGCTTAGGGAGATTGGAAATATAGGCGCAGGAAATGCAGTAACTTCTTTGGCCAAAATGATAGACAAAAAAGTGGATATGGCTGTTCCTGAAGTTAAAATAATGGGATTTGACAGGGTCAGTCAGATTCTTGGCGGTGAAGAAATACTTGTCGTTGGAATCTTGCTTAATGTAAATGGGGATATAACCGGTAATATGATGTTTATTTTAGACATTAATGCTGCAAGAAAACTGGTAAATATATTACTGGGTTCACATGACGAAACTAATTTGAATTTTAACGAATTGGAGTTATCTGCGCTAAAGGAAATCGGCAACATACTAACGGCATCATATCTTTCAGCATTGGCAGGCTTGACAAACTTAAAAATATTGCCTTCTGTACCGGAACTGGCTATTGACATGGCAGGCGCAATACTAAGCGTACCAGCAATTGAGTTTGGAAAGGTTGGCGATTCGGTATTGTACATAGAGACTGAGTTTAGTGAAGGTATTACAAGGGTTTTCGGAGACTTTTTACTGATACCTGATGTTGAATCATACGAGATACTATTAAGAGCATTGGGAGTTATAGAATAATGGATATTGAAATTATAAAGGTCGGTATGGCTGACCTTAATTCATCACGTCATCCTTGTATGATAACTACACTAGGTCTTGGTTCATGTGTAGGGGTTGCCCTGTATGATTCTACATCAAAAATAGCCGGATTAGCACACGTTATGCTGCCTTGCAGCGAACAGGCAAAAAATAACAGTAATATTGCCAAGTTTGCTGATACGGCTATAGTTAAATTAGTAGATGACATGATAAAGCTTGGCGCAAGGAAGGACAAGATAGTAGCAAAACTAGCCGGTGGAGCCCAAATGTTCGTATTCAATCAAAGTTCGGATTTAATGAGAATAGGATACAGAAATGTGGTTGCTTCAAAGGAAAAACTCAAACTATTAAATATTCCCATCATATCGGAGGATACAGGAGGAAATTACGGACGTACCATAGAATTGTATTCCGATGATGGGAGACTAATGATAAAAACAATCGGTTTTGGAATAAAACAAATATAAAGAAGCATATGATTTTGTTTTACAACTGAGGTGTAAGAATGGAGACAATCATGAAAATACCGTTTCTATTTGCATTATTTGCAGCTATTATAACAGGATTAATCGGTATTAGCAATAATAAAAGCATGAATCAGACTTGTATGTATATGATAATCGCAATGCTAATCTTTTATTTTATCGGTACAATATTAAAAACTACTATTACCGGCATTGTAGAAGAGCAAAACAAGCTGAAGGAGCAGGCTGAAAAGGAAAAGAAGGAAAGGGAAAATCAGGAGATATTAAGAATAGAAAAAGAGAATGCAGAAAAATTGGCCAAAGAACAACATTTAGGTAACATCTTGGATTTAGTCGCAGATAGCAATCTAGACGATGGCTTTACTCCACTAGATTTATCACAGGCAGTGAGGACTAGAATGAAAGAGTAACTTTAGTGATATTTATAGTAAGATACTAATTGGAGGACTAACATGTTTAGCGAAAGTATTAATCATCTGTGGAAACAGTATATTGAAACTAAAGATGCTGCTGCAAAAGAAAAGTTAATAATTCAATACGCATACCTGATAAAGTATGTTGCAGGAAGGTTAAGTATATATTTTGGTTCGAATGTGGAATTTGATGATTTGGTTGGATACGGTGCATTCGGACTTATAGATGCAATAGAAAAATATGATCTTGCTAAGGGTGTTAAATTTGAAACATATGCCTCTTTAAGAATAAGAGGTTCAATTATAGATAGCATACGTGATATGGATTGGGTTCCCAGGTCTCTGAGGCAAAAAAACAAGGAACTCGAAAAAGTATATGCTGAAATAGAAAACGAAAAAGGCCATACTGCATCCGATAAGGAAGTGGCTGAGAAAATGGGTTTGGGTATGGACGATTTTTATAAATTATTAAACGACGTAAATGTGTCCTCAATGATGTCTCTTGATGAGTTCATGGAACAAAATTACGAGAGAGGGCTTGAAATATTCAGTGAAAGTACTGAGGACAAACCGGAGGCTTCTCTGGAATTTAATGAAATGAAGCAACTTCTTGCAGATTCTATAGATAAGTTGCCTGAGAAAGAAAAAGCAGTAATTACATTCTATTATTTTGAAGAACTGACTTTAAAGGAAATAAGTGCTATAATGAATGTAACCGAATCAAGAATTTCTCAGTTGCATACAAAGGCACTACTTAGAATGAAGGGAAAGCTGTTTAGGCATAGGATAATGCTTGAATCGTAAAGGAGAAAATATGGTAGAACAAAAAGATTTGAAAATTTTGGTAACAGTTTCACCAGACGAGCTAAAAGCTTTTGTAACACTTTACAACACCGGAGACAATTTAGCAATTAAAAAAGATGAGATTATCGGTGCTCTTGACAGTCAGAGAGTAGTTTTTGGAATCAAGGAAGATATAATAGAATTTCTTGTTGAAAGCCCTATGTATAACGAAGCGTTTTGTGTAGCAGAAGGCATTGCACCCCAAAACGGTAAAAATGGGATGGTTACATATCATTTTAACACTGATGTTAACAAAACTCCAACTCTAATGGAGGATGGCAGGATAAATTACAGAGAGTTAAATCTGATTCAGTCGGTCCAGGAGGGTCAGGTACTTTGCTCATTGGTTCCTCCTGTAAAAGGAGTGGAAGGAAAAACCGTTAAAGGGAGAGTTATTGCTGCTGTAAACGGTAAACCTGCGGTACTCCCAAGAGGTAAGAATGTTACGATATCTGAGGATGGACAAAATCTTGTTGCAACTACTGCAGGAGAGGTTGAATATCTGGATGCTACGAAAGTAAGTGTATATACAAACCATGAAGTTCCTGCTGATGTAGATAATTCAACAGGAAATGTAAGTTTCGTAGGGAGCGTTATTATTAAGGGAAATGTTTTATCAGGTTTCTCAGTAGAAGCTGGTGGAAATGTTGAAGTATTTGGGGTAGTTGAAGGTGCAACAATTAAAGCCGGTGGGAATATTATATTACGACGGGGAATGCAGGGTATGGGTAAAGGCACACTCATTGCCGGCGGTGATATAGTAGCAAGATACATAGAATACAGCAGCATAGAAGCAAATAATAATATTCAGGCAGAAGCCGTAATGCACAGTAATGTAAAATGCGGAAACAAGCTTGAGCTAACCGGAAACAAGGGACTTCTGGTGGGAGGTACCTGTAAAGTCGGCAACATTGTAGTTGCTAAGGTTATCGGATCACATATGGCTACAATTACAGACATTGAAGTAGGTTCGGATCCTTCTGTAAGAGAAAGATACAAAAATGCAAGAGAAGAAATGATTTCAATGGAAAGTGATATAAAAAAGGCAGATCAGGCAATCACAATATTACGCAAGATGGAAAGTGCGGGTGCATTGACTCCGGATAAGCAGGAGATTTTAACAAAGAGTGTTCGGACAAAAGTTTATCTATCAACAAAGATTCAGGAAGTAAAGCATGAAGTTGCAGCTTTGGATGAGAAGTTGCAACAGGAAGGCAATGGCAAGATTCGTGCACTAAGTTATATTTATCCCGGAGTAAAGGTTTCCATCGGAACATGTATGATGTATGTAAAGGAACCTCTTCAATACTGTACCTTGTACAGAGACGGAGCAGATGTACGTGTTGGACCTATTGACAAGTAATAAGAGATCGGCTAATGCTCTTTCCATATGCTTATTACAAGTATTTCTAAGGATTGTTTATTAAATAAATCCGGCATGGGGGGCGGTTTTTTTGTCAATAAAACCTATAGATTTTCAGATGGTAATTCCAAAAACATCGGAAGTATCAAAGATGTATAACGATGACGTTAATAAAAATCAGGCAATTCAGCAGCAGCAGCAAACAGCCAGTCAGATGAAAATAGACAATAATCTGAAACAGGTTGTTAATAGAGAAAATGTACAAAACGGTCGTGTTAAAGAAAAACAGGAAAAAGACAATTCAAGGCAGAATGAAAAGAAAAAGAAACGGCAGAATAAGGATGATGACAGACCCACAATAGACATCAGGGTCTGATAAAAACAAAGGATAAGTTCTAGAGGTGGATATGGGAGCATTTTACGTTACTATAATATTCTTGGGAGTTATTTTGGTAGCAGTATCCCTCTTCCTGATTATAATGGATAGGGCTAACGGTAAAGACTTTTTTAAAGAATTTGATCGCAAAAAAGACGAGATGTTCGGTTTAATTCAGGATTCAGAAGAAATGATACATGAACTTAACAGAATGTCTGATTACGTTGTAACAGTAATTTCTGAAAAAAATCAGGAATTTTTCAAAAAAGTTAAAGATATGGATAACCAAGATAAAGTTGAAGAAAAACCTGTTAACAAAAATCAACAACAGACACAAATAGAGGCACCGGTTATTTCAGTTCCGGAGATTTCAACTGAAGTGGATAAGATTAATCAGCAAATAAATCAGGATATTCAAAAGCTTACAAATATACAGAGTTACAAGAATATGCAAAGCGGCAAAAAGCAGCAAAACGAGCCAACCAATGAAACAATCGAAGCCAGCGAAGACGATGAGAAGCCTTCAAAATTAGTACTTAACAGCAGAAGAAAGCAAGTACTGCAATTAATCGAACAGGGCTTGAGCAATGACGAAATTGCAGAGAAAATGAAAATGGGAAAAGGTGAAATCGGACTTATACGTGGTTTAAGCAGCAGTAAATAGTGCAAATCTACAATTTAGAAGTGATATTCGCATAGGAGTATACAGATGAGAAAAGTGCACGAGAAAAGTATTTTGTTGGGAATCGGTATCGGAATGATTATAACCGCAATAGCCGGGATGATTTATTCCGGGGGGACACAAAAGGAACTAACCAAGGATGAGATAATCAGCCGTGCCAAGAGTTATGGTTTGATAGAACCGGTCAAATTATTAAACGAAGATAATTCGGAAGCATCAGACAGTACAGTTGCTCATACAACAAGTGAAAAGTCACCGGGAGCAAGTACAGTTTCTCAGGCTTCAACAGAGGTTGCGGATAAAACAAGCAACGCAAACAAAGAGAAAACAAGTACTGATACTAACGAACGAAATATTGTAATTAAAATAGAAGACGGTCATATTTCAAACGAGGTAATGAAACAACTTCTTAACAAAGGAATTATAACAAGTGAAAAAGATTTTACCAATGTTATTCATTCTTACAAGGCTTCCAGAAAGATTATTTCGGGAACATATAAGTTTAAGAAAAATGAGGATTTAGACTACCTCGTAAAGAAAATATGTGGTATTAAATAGCTTGTTAAAAATTATTAGTTTTTTGTAATTTTAGTATTGCGTTATCTTATTTTCTGTGTTAATATATACAAGCAGCAGATGTTATGTATGCCGAAGTGGTGAAACTGGCAGACGCACTGGACTCAAAATCCAGCGGTAGCGATACCGTACCGGTTCGATTCCGGTCTTCGGCACCAAATAGAAAACCTTGTAACTTAAACAGTTACAGGGTTTTTATTTTTATATTTTTGACCTCTGGACTTATCTGGTGACAGCAAATGTAATGTTCAGAGAGATAAATTATGCCGCTATTGGAAAGCTGAGTACCAAAAATATTCTTATATGTTAATTTGGTGATTTATAAGTACCTTGTTTATTTAACAAAGTTCAGTTTAAATGAATGAAGGAAGGTGTTTAATATGGGATATTTATCCATATTAGAAGTAAAGAATCAAACAATTGAGCTTTACAAAAAATTACATCAGAGTCACGATTTACACAGTTTCATTTGCTTTGGTTCAACCTATGAAGATTGCATGCCATACGTAGATATTGACAATAAAGGTTACCATATAAAATGTTATGAGAGAGGAAAACTAATACAGGATAATGTAACAAGCAGCATTGATGAACTTCTCTGCTAATGGTAGAGAATGTTTTAAACATAAAATTATAGCTTATGTAGGTAAAGCTAAAGACGGGAATGATTATATGGATAAATTATTGAAAGATTTTTTAAATAAAAATTACCCAGATATCAACCATGATATACATGTAAGATTTGAACTCGGAGACCCTTTCCCGAACGGGTCAGATGAAAGAATTAGACAAGTAATATATAGGGCTACATCAATATTCGAAAATATTTTTTCTGAGGAAGATTATATCTACTTGGTTATTAAAGATTGGGAGAATGAAGACCCAATGTTTGGTAATACTACACCCCAGTATCTTTATACCGTATTCAATACTGCTGGTGCGGATACGGACGTTGTAGAAGTAGAGGATGAAGATGTGGATGGGGAAAAGATTTATCAAACACATAAAGAGTATTCTATTAAAATTAAAGTAGAAAACATCGACTATAAAAATATATTAACTGGGATTGGAAATTATGAACAAGGGCGTGAACCTTCAATTGGCCAAAGTATTTACTTTATCAGTGTAGAAAAGAATGTAATATTTTATATGTACGATGATAGGGGATGTTTAGTATCGTCTAATTCGCCTGCTAACATTAAATTTTTATATAATAAGTTTAACGATTGGCTAGTTGAGTATTATAGAAAATACTTTGATAGTATATTTGAAAAGAAATAAGGTTATTTATCCTGTACGATTGGACTCAAAACCCAACAGTAGCAATACCGCTTACAATTTGTATCTTTTTACAATATTTTCTTTATATAATCATCAATATGTAATATAATGTAATATGAAATGAAATTCACCGAATGCATTCAATGAAATTATATCAACAGATTGTCTCTCCGCTATAAACTCATAACAAAAATTTTAGAATTAAAGTGAATTCATATATAAAATTAATCTTTTGGAGGTAAGAAACATGAAAAAACTACTCTTATTTTCTATCATCCTGGCTGTTATTCTGGCAAGCTTTGCACCCTCAACTATTTTTGCAGCTACCACTCAAATCAATGGCAGTGACGTTATGGTTATTGGCGATTCGTATTTCGCGTTGTCTGGTGAAATTGTCAGAGCCTTAGAAAATGAAGCTAGAAATGCTGGTGTTTTAGGTGCAAATGATAGATTTAGAAACAATCCAGTATCTGGAGCTACGTTAGCGAATAATGGCATTCCTTCTCAGTACAAAAATGGTATTAGTTCTGGTAAAGTTAAGTATGTAATAATGGATGGTGGTGGGAACGATTGTCTACAAGGTTATTCTGCTCCACCATATACTGCAAGCACACCTTTTATTAAAAATGCAACAGATGCAGTTACTAATCTATTGAAACAAATGAAAGCTGATGGCGTTGTTAAAGTATTTTATTTGTTCTATCCTGATCCAAACGGAGATTTAAATGGTTTAAAGGCAAAATTGGATGCATTAAGACCGATAATGCAATCTACAGTGGCTAATGCAACAGAAAAGCCAGAAACATATTTCTTTGATATAAGACCAACATGGAGTGGGAATTTATCACAGTATACATTACCTGATGGTATACATCCTACTACAGCTGGAAGCGTAGCAACAGCAAAAGCTATGTGGTCAGAAATGCAAAAAGTTAACTTTTTCGGTACTAGTACTCCTACAATAAAATATGGAGATTATAACAATGATGGAAGTATTGATGCCTTAGATTTCTCCTCTTTTAAGATGTATTTGATGAGTCCTGTACGTACATACACTGAAGTTTTTGATCTTAATGTTGATAACACTGTAGATGCAATCGATTTTGCTATCATGAAGCAGTACCTTTTGGGTATCGTAAAAAATTTACCTTACAATTGAAATTCTGTTTACCAGAAAACCAAGGGTTTCAGCGAATAGCTGAAACCCTTGGTTTTTGTCCTTGTTGACTTTTGGTATTATCCAAGTAATAATATGATTAACATCTTGGAGAAATTTACTTAACTTAAAACTAATAACTTATCTATAAAAAGACATATAAGGATTAGTAAATGTTTAAATTAAATAATATTTATCAACCAATTACTGCCCAGCCGTTTTTAAATGACGAAGCTTATACTGAAATTCAACCATGTGAAGCACTCAAACCCTACATATGCTGTTTTTGGGGTACCCGGAAGCCTTATTCGAGTTTTACTTCAACTCAAATAAAAGATAAGCTTGTAATACCTGACACATGCATGGATATAATATTTAACATTAATACGGATAAAAACGAGCTTGATGGCTTTTTTGCAGGTGTAAGTGATACTACATTTATAGATAAGACAAATGTTAAATCTTCAATGTCTTGCTTTGCCATTAGATTCTATTGCTGGGCTGTACTATTATTTTCCGATGAATCCATGAAAAATGTTCTTAATTCATTCGTTGGAGTTGAAGATTACTTTAAAAACTTTAAGCGTGACTTGTATGATATACTGATTAGCAATCAGTTATTTCTTGATAGAGTAGATAAGGTTCAACAATATCTCATTAAAAAGATGAACCATGACAGACAGAACGATAATATAATGAATTCTGTTTATAAAATTTTAAAGTCTAAAGGTACAGCCAATATTTCTGAACTTTCCGGTTTTACGGCAGTGAGCCAAAGACAGCTTGAAAGGTTGTTTTTAGAGTACGTCGGGGTTTCGCCCAAAAAACTCTCAGGTCTTGTTCGCTACCAGTATCTTTGGCAGGATATTTTATATAATACAAATTTAAATATTCACGATAGTGTTTGCAAATATGGATATACAGACCAATCGCATTTACTTAATGATTTCAAAAAATATCACACTTTATCTACTGCAGATGCAAGAATATTTGCTTATAAAACTAGATGATGTCGGATTTTTACAATACAATAAAAATTGAAAATGGTATTATATAAAAAACTTGATACTTGATTATATTTGGAAAGTAGTTGAGCATCAGATAAAAAGTGTTAAATAACTGAGGAGGGTTACATATGTTTAGAACAATACTTCAAATTTATGTCAAGGGAAGTGATGAGGCTTTCGAGTTATATAAGAGGGCGTTTGACGCAAATATAGGTTTTCAGGATGTAGACGAAAATGGTACGGTCATCCATAGGGAACTGGACGTCTGTGGACAAGCCATTGCAGTTGGTGAGGCTCATGACACCACCCGTGCCGGCGGAGATAAAAGGATTACGGGCAATACTATGCAATTTTGCATTCAATTTGGAGCAGGTCAAGAGAGCAGGGTACGTAAGGCGTATGAAACTCTGCTTGATGGTAGTGAAATTATTACTCCTTTTGGTGAATTGTTTTTTAGCCCATGTGGCGTGGAATTAATAGATAAATACGGCGTATGGTGGTGCCTATTTATATAATGCCCGATTTTCAATAAAGATTCTAATATTTTAATATTTAAAGGTGATATTTTGAAGAAACTTACATTAAAAGACTACAAAGAGATTAAATCATGGATGTATCGTAATGCAAGACCGATGGAGCTGGCAATTTGGCAGTATTACTTTGAAAATGGCAGTAAGGATGCAGTGCTTTCTGCTTTAGAGGTTTATCAGAATGACGATGGTGGGTTTGGTCATGCCCTTGAAGCAGATAGTTGGAATCCCAATTCATCGCCATATACAACATTAAAGGCAATAAATATTTTAAAAGAAATTGGTTTTAATGATAAGTATCATCCCATAATACAGGGAATATTTAAGTTTCTGGAAAGTAATTCTTATTGTTCTGAAAACGGATGGTATTTCAATATTCCGTCTAATGATAACTATGCTCATGCACCTTGGTGGACATACAATATGGAAGCCAACGCTTTTGAAGGGATTGGATTAACCGCAGAAATTGTTAGTTTCATATTTCTGAATGCTGATAAAGACTCTGAAATATTCAATAAGGCTCTAATGATTTCTGACCGTATAATCGATAAACTCAGCACAGCGGACAATCATGGAGAAATGGGAATAGGCGGTTATTGTGTGTTACTTGACACTTTGGAAAAAACAGGGTTGGCGTTACAATTTGACCATAAATTACTTACAGAAAAAGTAAAAAAACTTGTGTATAATTCTATAGAAAGAGATACATCTAAATGGATTTATTATTTTCGTAGACCTTCCGATTATATAGATTCTCCTGAAAGTATCTTTTATAAGGATAATCAGTATATTGTAGCAAAAGAGCTTGATTACCTAATTGATACAAGGCCTCGGGATAGTGTTTGGAATATTACATGGAGTTGGTTTGAAAACAATGAGAGATTTGCAAAGGAATTCGCTATAAGTGAAAATTGGTGGAAAGCCAGAGTTGCCATTGATAAAATTATTTTTTTAAAAAACTTTTGCAGGCTGGATGAAAGTATATGAAGCTTTTTGTAAATCCAGTTTTCTATGATAAAATCAAAAATCATAGAAAACTGGATTTTTCTATTTAAACACACTGAACAGAAGAAATGTCCATACTTGCGGAGTATGACCAAAGCCATACTATCTAGAATAAATAATATTTATTGTAACATTATTACAAATAAATGTATAATTATAATAACTTTAGAGCAGGGAATTTTGATTAAATTGTAGGGGTTGAATTATCTTGAAAAGAATATTATTGATTATTACTTTAATTGCAGCTATATCAATTACCATTACCGGATGCAAAGTAGATTCTAAATTAACAAATCAATTATCACAGAAAGAAAAACTAGCAGATTTTGAATACATGTATAATATACTTGAAGAAAATTATCCTTTTTTCGAAGTTAATAAACGAATTAATGGTGTAGACTGGTTAGCAAAGAGAGATACATATGTAAATATGGTGAAGTCAACAAAAAATGATGAGGAATTTTTTAATACAATGTCAAAAATACTTAATGAACTTCATAATGGACATACACACATGTTTACCCAAAACGCTTATTCTTATTGGAAAAATTTTGTTTTAGATTGGAAAAGCGGTAATGAACCTTGGTTAAAAGAATTAAATAATGATAAAGTTTTATTACGCTATAACCAAAAAGATAGTAAACAATCAGCTTCAAAAACATCAGAGATATTTCAGGGAAACAACGTAGCCAGAGGTAAATTCGGTGTTTTGGGTTTTTTACCACTTAAAAATACTGATACAAAAATAATTAAAAAAGGGAAAGTTGCATACCTGGCTGTTAGGGGATTTGATTATTATAACATCGAGAAAGATAAAAAAATAATAAAGCCTTTTCTCAATAGCATTAAAGATTACAGCAAATTGATTATTGATATTAGAGGGAATGGTGGAGGGAATGACAGATATTGGACGGAAAACATTGTTCAGCCTCTTATTAGCAATCCACTAAGTAATAAAATATATTGGGTTTTTAGGGGTGCAACCTTTGAGGAGTCATTTATTAGTAACATGGTCGGGAATGGCTATGAAGGGCTAGACCTAGTCAGTGAAATTGACAAGGAAGGTTTGACTAATACACCACCTGAGTTGAAAAAAAATTTTAAGTATTTTAAAAAGATTGTAACTACAATTCATCCGGTTAATTCTATAAATTTTAAGGGCAAAATATATTTGCTTGTTGATAAAAACGTTTTTTCTTCAGCGGAAGGCTTTGCTATATTCTGTAAAAATACCGGTTTTGCTACTATAGTAGGGGAAAAAACAGGCGGTGATGGTATTGTAGGAAGCCCTTTACTTTGTGCATTACCTAATAGCGGGTATGTATTTAGTCTCTCAATGACAATGGGATTAACTGATAATGGAAGTTGTAATGAAGAATTCAAAACTAAGCCTGATGTAGAAATTACACAAAAGTGGTATAACAACCTTTTTCAGGACAAATCTATTAGTTTTATAGAATACTACTTTTGGATTTCAAGCATGGCAAAATTAATTTTAATCGCTTTACTATTTATTGGAATTTTAAGTTTTAAGATTTGGTTTCGTAAAATCACCCATTTTGACTTAACAAAATATCCCCGCCATAAGGTTTAAAAAGCTCTGCAACCTTTAAATAATTACTATTGCAATCAAGCCAGACAAAAGAATCCTCTGGGCTTAAAATTACAGGCATCCTCCCGTGTACATATGACATTTGCTCGTTTGCATCTGTAGTCAGGATAACAAATCTATTATTTACAGCTCCCATGTTATCAATAAACCTATTGTACAGTCCGGCCATGTATATTACATTACTTGTTGCTGAGCGAATAAAATACTTTTCTTTTTTGCCGTCAGCTTTTTTCCATTCATAAAAACCGCTTGCCGGGATAATACATCTTCCTGATTGCAGAAGCTTTCTGAAGGTGGGTTTTTCATGAACGGTTTCACTTCGGGCATTTATAATAACCCCGCTGTACTGTTTGAAATTGGGGAACCCCCACTTAAACAAATCAGATGTGTTTTTACCATCAGAAGAAATATCAGTTATAACCGGAACGGTATCGGTGGGGAAAATCTCACCTGTTTTCATTGCTGTAGCTTTTTCCTTAAGCTTTTCATTAATATCATTAACTATATTTCTGAGTTCCTGATTCTCTTCTTCTGTAAAAATAGCGTATCTTCCACACATAAATATTTGCTCCTCAAAGTTACTTGGTGGTCTACATTATCTACTATATATTTTACTCCATCTTCCCAAACAAAAAAACAGGTAGCAGTTCACATTAGAAGAAAATATGCATTTATTTGGTAAAAAGAAGGAATATTGCACAATAATGTAAAATATAACTATAACAAATAAAAAGAGGTAAAAAAATGAAAAGATTGAATAAACTATTTTTTTTAATACTAATAGTTCTAACGGTAACAGGGTTAATTCCTGTAGATAGTAAAAAAAATATTGTATATGCAGAAACATATAATTCGGCAGATACCTCAGCAGAAGCAGATACTATTCATGTTAGTGGAATTATTTCTGAAGATACTACATGGACTAACAACTATACTTATGTAGTTGATGGAACTATAATTGTTCAACAGGGTGTAATACTTCAGATTAATCAAGGAGTAATTGTGAAGTTTAATAAGGGAACAGAAATTGTTGTAAATGGTACACTGAGAGCTTCAGGGACTGAATTGGATAAAGTTGTATTTACAAGCAATAATGATATGGCATATGGAGGAAACGGAGTAACCGGATACTATGATTACTGGCTTGGAATAACTGTAGCTGGTACAGGAGAATTCAATGGCGATAATATAAAGATAAGATACGCAGGAGCGGATTACTCTCGTTATGGTCCACATTGCTCAATTAATGTTGAAGGAAAGCTTAACCTGACAAATTCAGAAGTAAGTAATTCTAAAAATTATGGTATATACCTGAATACTAGTGTTGATGCAGCAATAAAAAACAATAGCATAATCGGTAATCAAGCAATTGGAATATATATTAACAACACAAGTGCAGATGCCACAAATACGATGGACATTGAGAATAATACCATATCTGGCAATAGTGGATGTGGAGTTTATTTATCTCAGGCTGGGACGGGAAATGCTTTGATAGAAGGAAATATGATAGCGGGCAATGGAGGATCCGGCATCTATATAGATATATTTGGGACAGGAAACTTAAGTGTACGAAATAACAATCTATTAAATAATACAGATAGCGGAATATTAGTTTATCTGGGAGGATTAAGTTCATCAATATTCACAAGGATAGCGGACAATACCTATGAAGGAAATACCATAAAAGGAGCATCATGTAATGGAGTAGGTATTGGCGGGAGCGTAATAGTGGATATAACACTAACTAGCGCTGTGTACTATTTAGCTGATTTTGTACTGGTGCCAAACGATAAAACATTGACGGTACAGCCGGGAACAATAATAAAAAGCAGTTCAAAAGGAAGTAGTATCAACGTATACGGGAAACTCAATGCGATTGGAACGGAAGGCAGTCCGATTGTATTTACAAGCCATAAGGATGCGACATATGGAGGAAGCGGGGTAACCGGATACTATGATTGTTGGTCTGGAGTAATCGTATATAGCACAGGAGAATTCAATGGCGATAACATAAAGATAAGGTACGCAGGATCGGATTACTCTCGCTATAGTCCACATTGCGCAATTAATGTTGAAGGAAAGCTTAACCTGACAAATTCAGAAATAAGTAATTCATGCGCATACAGTATTTTTTTCAATACAGACATTCAACCCGTATTATTTAACAACACTTTTGTAGCGAATGCCAGTGGAATGTATAATAATAAGGCATCAATAATGACCATTATTGCCCAAAATAACTACTGGAATTCGAACTCTGGGCCTTCGGCCTATGACAATATAAAAGGTGAATGGGTTGGCGAAGGCGATATGGTCAATGAGGGAATTAATTATTTTCCGTGGATGACGGGGCTATAAGAGCTACTTGCCCTCTACAAACCAACGTCCTTCCTCAAAAAAAATAAATACTTCTTTTCCCATAACCTTACAACGGTAGCGGATACCTTGGCCTCCTACCTTTAAGCTTGCTGCTTTTTTATGGTCGTATACTTTGTCTATTATATATTTTGACCCATCTTCCCAAACAAAGGAAACGGGTATCAGCTCACCATTGGGAGAAAAAGTTGCATTTAATTGTACAAAAACCTTCTTCATAATATCACCTTACCTAAAAAATGAAACAGGATGAATAATATTGTCTTCAATGGGGTTTGCATTAAGAGCACTATCTTTAAGCAAAATTGCCCTTTGAACAGAGTAATGGCCAAACCTTTTACGAATGGCATCAATACTGAATTCCAGAGTTTCCAATTGTGGACGTTTATTATAATCTTCAAAAAAGGAAAGCTGGGTATGAGTGTCTGCCGTAACCAAATCAGTTGAACGTATACCAAGAGAACGTATAGGTTTATGCCACCCCCAATTTGCATTAAAAATATCCATAGCTTTACGTGAAATTTCACCGGATATATAGCTGGGAACCGGTAGCTTTGCTTGCCGCTCAATTGATGCAAGCTCGTTATCACGAATAGAAATCTGTATTGTAGAACCCTTTAAATTATGTTTTCTAAGCCTTTCCGCAACACTTTCGGCCAATACAGTAAAAGTAAGCTTGACATCATCTGTGTTTACAAGATCTCTTGCGGTTGTCATGCTATTTCCTATGCCTTTTATAGTTTCTTGGTAATCTGTTGCAATTACTTCAGAATAGTCCATGCCATTAGCAAAATTCCAAAGAGTTTCTCCCCATTTTCCAAGGTACCTTTTAATGAAAGAGAGAGGCGTTCCTGCAAGGTCTCCGATAGTCATTATACCGACTTGGTTAAGTTTTCTACGGGTTGACCTGCCTACATAAAGCAATTCGCCAACGTTTAAATTCCAAACCATTTCCTTAAAATTATTTTCAGTAATAACAGTAGTAGCATCAGGCTTTTTTAAATCAGACCCAAGCTTTGCAAATATTCTATTAAAGCTAACTCCTACTGAAGCAGTAACACCAAGCTCTGTTTTAATAAGTTCACGTATTTCATTTGCAATCTTTTCTCCATCTCCAAACAGCTTGGTGCTTTCAGAAACGTCAATCCAGCACTCATCTATGCCGAAACTCTCAACAAGGCTGGAATACCTCGAATAAATTTCTCTGGCTTCTTTTGAAAATCTCAGGTATAAAGCATAATTGGGATTAACAACAACGAGGTTGGGACACTTTTGTTTTGCTTGCCAGATAGCCTCGCCTGTTTTTATTCCAAACTTTTTCGCAATATAATTTTTAGCCAGAACAATTCCGTGACGCAAATCCTGGCTTCCGCAAACTGCTAAAGGATAATCCCTAAACTGTGGATTATACAGACATTCAACAGAAGCGTAAAAATTATTCAGGTCACAGTGTAAAATTACTCTATTCATAAAGTCACTCCAGTCAGAACATTTGTTCGTATAATCATTATAAATCCGAACAAATGTTCTTGTAAAGAGGTAAAATTGTGTAGTATAATAATTTACCTAAAACAAAGCATTATAAATACTTCTTTAACTCATTTTTATTTTATGTAGACTAATATTTGTGTTCTATGTTTTGGTAATGAATATTATACCTTGACTAAAACATCCAATACTGTTATAGTTTACTTTAATAAAATATGTTAATAATAATAATGACACTTCAGGGATAGGTGAAAATCCTTACCGGCGGTAGATAGCACAAGCTATAAGCCCGCGAGCGAAAGCAGATCCGGTCAAACTCCGGAGCCGACAGTACAGTCTGGATGAAAGATAGTGTATTTAATTTTGCTATTTTGTCCCCGGGGGTTGTCTACCTCTGGGGATTTTTGCATTCTAAGGAAATAAAAGCAAGGAGAACAAAATGAACATACATGAGTTTTATATGAAAAGGGCATTGGAAATTGCAAAAGGGGGGTGGGGGAGAACAAACCCGAATCCATTGGTTGGAGCTGTTATAGTAAAGGATGGCGAAATAATCTCGGAAGGTTTCCATGAAGCTTTAGGGTGTGCTCATGCCGAGGTTTGTGCTTTTAAAAATGCTACCACTGATATTTCAGGGGCTACTATTTATGTAAATCTTGAGCCGTGCTCACATTACGGAAGGACTCCTCCGTGTGCAAAAGCAATTGTGGAGTCCGGAATAAAGGAAGTAGTTGTCTCAATGGTGGACCCAAACCCCAAGGTAGCAGGAAAGGGCATACAAATACTAAAAGATGCCAATATTAATGTGATAGTGGGAGTCCTTGAGGAAGAGGCAAGAAGACTAAATGAAATATTTATACACTATATAACTAAAAGGCTTCCCTTTATAATTATGAAAACCGCAATGACATTAGACGGTAAAATTGCATCGGTTACAGGGGACTCCAAATGGATAAGTGGTGAATCCTCAAGAGAGTATGTCCATAAAATACGTAATAGGGTATCGTCAATCATGGTAGGCGTAAACACAATAATAAATGATAATCCCTCATTGACTGCAAGGCCGTCCTCTGGAGATGGCATTGACCCTGTCCGTATCGTAGTTGACAGTGGCGGAAGGATTCCGATGGACAGCAGGGTTATTGAGTGTGATTCAAAGGAAGGACTTATACTTGCAACTACAGATAAAATCAATAAAGACAAGGAAACTCAGCTTTTATCCCGTGGGGTAAAGATAATAAAAACAGCACAAAAAAATGGAAAAGTAAATCTCAGGGAGCTTATGGAGGAATTGTACAGGCTTGAAATTGACAGTGTCCTTTTGGAAGGAGGAGGTACCCTTAACTTTTCAGCACTCGAGACAGGCATAGTAAACAAGGTTATGACCTTTATTTCACCAAAAATAATAGGCGGATGTTCGGCTGTAACGTCTGTAGGGGGGGATGGAATAGAAAAAATGAAGGATGCCATAGCTCTTTCGGATATCAGAGTTGAAAGGTTTGACAGAGATGTACTTATTGAGGGATATATTGCAGACAAATAGCGATTTGGGAGGTGACAGGCGTGTTTACGGGAATTGTTGAAGAAATGGGAAGTGTGAAAAAGATTATATACGGCAGCAGCTCGATTAAGCTTTCCATAGAATGTAAAACTGTAATTGAAGGCACTGTTAAAGGGGACAGCATAGCTGTAAACGGCATATGCCTTACAGTTACTGAATTAGGAGAAAACTGGTTCACGGCTGATGTAATGCCGGAAACCATGAGGAAAACAGGACTTGAAAAGTTGAAGCCCAGCGGAAAGGTAAATCTGGAGAGGGCATTAAGACTTGCTGACAGACTGGGAGGCCATATAGTCAGCGGTCATATTGATGGAACGGGGACTATTACCGGATTAAAGAAAGAGGATAATGCAGTTCTTATTACAATTACTGCACCTGAACAGATTATGAAATATATTGTTCAAAAAGGTTCGGTGGCTCTGGACGGTACAAGTCTTACCATAGCGGAGCTTACTTCAAATACCTTCATGGTTTCCCTTATACCGTTGACACGAGGATTCACCATACTTGGATCTAAAAGTATTGGCGACAGAGTAAATATAGAATGTGACATTATAGGGAAATACGTAGAAAAGATGTTAAAAGGCGAAATCCTAGAGTCAGAACCTTCCAAAAGTGATTTATCGGCTGAATTTCTTAGAGAGCACGGGTTTGTGTAATATAAAATAAAAAAGGAGTGAGTTTCTTGAATTTTAGTTCAATAGAAGAAGCAATAGAGGATATCCGTCAAGGTAAAATTGTTGTAGTGGTAGACGATGAAGACAGGGAAAACGAGGGTGACCTCCTTATGGCTGCGGAAAAGGCTACCCCTGAAAGTATAAATTTCATGGCTACCTATGGTAAAGGTATGATATGTGTTCCGCTGACATCAGACAGAGCAGAAGAACTGGAGCTTTTCCCCATGGTAAGTCACAATGAAGAACGTCTCGGTACGGCATTTACGATAACTGTGGACCACAAGGATTCCACAACAGGTATTTCGGCCTTTGAAAGAGCACATACAATAGTTGAACTTACAAATAAGAATGCACGTCCGGGAGACTTCAAAAAGCCGGGGCATGTATTTCCGCTTACGGCAAGAGACGGAGGAGTTCTCAAACGAGCCGGACATACCGAAGCTGCGGTTGATCTGGCCCGAATGGCTGGACTGCATCCGGCGGGAGTAATATGTGAAATAATGAATGATGACGGAAGGATGGCAAGGGTTCCTCAATTACTGGAATTCTCCCGAAAGCACGGTTTAAAGATAATAACTGTAGCAGGACTAATTGAGTATCGCAGAAAAAATGAAAAGTTGATTAAAAGAGCTGCCGAAGCAAAAATGCCCACTGCCTATGGAGAATTTAAAATAATCGGTTATGAGAATACTACTAATGGAGAACACCATGTAGCACTTGTTAAGGGGGATGTGGCAGGCTCAACAGACCCCGTTCTGGTCAGAGTACATTCGGAATGTCTTACAGGCGATGCTTTTCATTCCAAAAGGTGCGACTGCGGGGAACAGCTGGAGGCCGCATTGAGTAGAATCAACCATGAAGGAAAAGGTGTTTTGCTTTATATGCGTCAAGAGGGCAGGGGCATCGGTCTGATAAATAAAATACGTGCATACGAGCTTCAGGACCAGGGAATGGATACTGTTGAAGCAAATATAAAACTGGGCTTTCCGGCAGATTTAAGAGAGTACGGCATAGGTGCCCAAATCCTGTACGATTTAGGAATAAAAAAAATAAAACTTCTGACCAACAACCCCAAAAAACTGGTTGGGCTGAATGGTTATGGTTTGGAGGTAGTTGGACGGGAGCCTATACAAATAAAAGAAAATGATAAAAACGAATTTTACCTTAGAACTAAAAAAGAAAAAATGGGCCATTTATTTGAAGGCTTAAACAATAATACAAGTCATAAAAATACAACAGCGCATCAGGAGGAAAATAAAAATGTCGATAAAAACAAATGAAGGTAATCTTATTGCAAGTGGTTTAAAGTTTGGGATTGTTGTAGGGCGATTTAATGAGTTTATAAGCAGCAAGCTTTTGGCAGGGGCTATAGACGGATTGGTAAGGCATGGGGCTAACGAATCGGATATTACTGTTTCATGGGTTCCGGGTGCTTTTGAAATACCCATAGCCGCACAAAAAATGGCAAATTCAAGTAAGTATTCTGCGGTAATTTGCGTAGGTGCAGTAATCAGAGGCTCTACACCGCACTTTGACTATGTGGCGGGTGAGGTGTCAAAAGGGATAGCCCGAATATCACTTGATACAGGTGTACCGGTTATTTTCGGGGTGCTTACTACCGATACAATTGAGCAGGCCATTGAACGCGCAGGTACAAAAGCAGGGAACAAAGGATATGATGCAGCGGTAACGGCAATAGAAATGGCAAACCTGCTTAACCAACTGTAGAAATTCGAGAAAAAATTCTAAAAAATTTAATTATCCATAGATATTGAAAAAAGAACAATAGAGGTATATAATTACTTTGTTAATTAAATATTCGTTAGGTGAGGTTCCTATACAGATATATGCTGCTGCCCGGAAACATCGAGAGATGCCAATGGGTCAACAGGTACTACCGAAATAAGGTTTTACTTAATGTAGCTGGAGAGAAGTGGTCCAAAGCTGTATAGTGCTAAAACTCAACGAGTGAAGGTTATTTCTATGACATAAACCCGTCACTCGTTTTGCGACGGTTTTTTTATTTCTTTTAATTTCTTTAGGAGGTGAACGGTATGGATTGCGACCCTGATAGTAATTATCACATACGTAATTCAATAAGTTATGTGGGCTTGTTTGCTGTGCCGTTTACTTTGTCGACAAAGTAATGTATGCAAGCAAATAATCCCTTAATGTAAGACTATATAGAGAAGAGGGATATCTATGATTGAAATTTATAAAACAGTAAATAATGAAATAGCGCATGCAGATACATTTGAGGACGGAGTATGGGTGAATCTCATTAATCCTACCGAGGAAGAAATTGTAAAGGTACACAATACACTGGGTGTGGAAATGGACTTTTTGAAGGCTGCATTGGATGAAGAGGAAAGAGCCCGTATTGAAAGTGACAATGGACAGACTCTTATAATCGTTGACGTACCCATTGTAGAAAAAGAGGGTAAGCTCAATGTATATACAACCATACCTCTTGCAATTATACTTATAAAGCACATAATTATTACGGTATGTCTGAAAGAAGACACAATACTTAATGATTTTGCAAACAACAGAGTTAAATCCTTTTTAACTCAATTTAAGACAAGGTTTGTGCTCCAGATTCTATACAGAAATGCAACAAGGTACTTACAATACCTCAAGCATATAGACAAAACAAGCAGCAGAGTGGAACAGGAAGTTTACAAGTCCATGAAGAACAAGGAAGTAATTCAGATGCTAAAACTTGAAAAGAGTCTTGTATACTTTTCAACAGCATTAAAATCAAATGAAGTTGTTCTGGAAAAATTAATGAAATTTGAGTATATAAAAAATTATCCGGATGACCAAGAACTTCTTGAGGATGTTATTATAGAAAATAAGCAGGCCATAGAGATGGCTAATATATACAGCAGTATTCTGTCGGGAACGATGGATGCTTTTGCTTCCGTTATTTCAAACAACCTCAATATAGTAATGAAGTTTTTGACATCAGTAACGATTGTTATGGCTATACCTACAATGATTTCCAGCTTCTTTGGTATGAATGTTGATTTGCCGTTAAGAGGAGGACATTCATTCTGGTTTATAGTAATTATTGCGGTGGTAATGTGCATGGTTACGGGTTACACACTTTACAAGAAAAAATTATTTTAAATACAAAAAGGGATGCCTCAATAAGAGACATCCTTTATTTATCTTTCACACATATTTCCTGCACCGTCATAAAAACTATCATCGCAATTCCTTAAGAGGCCCTGACTATCATAAAAGTTTTCATCAGCTTTTCTTAATATACTGAAATAGTCAAAATAATCTTCACCCGGGTCGCGTAGTATTCCTTCTTTATCGAAGAAACTGTCTCCGGGATTTCTTAAAATTCCCCGGCCGTCATAATATTTTTCCTTACGGGAATACAAAACTCATCACTCTTTCTTTTAATAATCAAAAAAATTATATCATATTGCTTGAAAATAGCCAAAGTCGGTTATCCTTGAAACTGACATATTTATGTTCATGTACAAGGGAGTTGTTATGAAAAAATGGCAAGTTTGTATTATAGCTTCAAATTCCTTGCTTATATTAGTTATATGTAAAGAATTTGATAATGTACATTTTTTCTCAGAAATAATCCTCACATAAAGTGTAAACATTTTTTTAGGAATGGAATTGTGCTATAATTCAAATATATTTTTGTAAGAAAATAGGTATTGATGTCTCTTGGAGGGTAATAAATGGAAATAAATACTCAAAATCAATTTGATATTGTAATAGTTGGGGCAGGTGCAGTAGGTTGCGCAATAGCAAGAGAGCTTTCCAGATACCAATTAAAAGTTGCGGTTTTTGAAAAGGAAAGCGATGTGGCAGCCGGAACCAGCGGCAGAAACAGTGCCGTAGTACACGCAGGCTTTAACAATAAGCCCGGCAGCCTTATGGCAAAGTTTTGCGTGGAAGGAAATGAGGGTTTTGAAAGCCTGTGCAGAGAGCTGGATGTCCCATATAAAAAAACAGGAAAGCTGATAGTTGCTTTTGATGAAAGCGACTTTGCGGGAATAGACAAGTTAATTGAAAACGGCAAAAAGAATGGCGTAAAAGGCCTTGAATTTATAAGTGAGGGAGTTGTTAAAAAACTTAGAACCCCATGTTGGGGGAATTGGAGCAATGCTGTCCCCCAATACGGCAATAACAAACCCCTTTTTGTATACGGTGGCTCTTGCCGAAAATGCTGTACAAAATGGAGTTAAGTTCTTTCTGGAAACCGAGGTAAAGGGCATTTCAAAAAGAAATGATCTCTTCCGTATAAAGGCAGGAGAATCTTATTACTACAGCAGATACGTCATTAACAGTGCAGGACTCTATTCAGACAGGATAGCTTCAATGGCGGGAGAAACAGGCTACAAGATATATCCCTGCCGCGGAGAATACTTTATATTGGACAAACGTACAAGCCAATATCTGAATATGCCTGTTTACCCTGTTCCAAGGTCCGGAATAGGAGGACTTGGCGTTCACCTGACACCTACAATGGAAGGAAATATACTTATCGGCCCAAGTGCAGAGTATATTAAAACAAAAAATGACTACAGTGCTACAAAGACTGTAATGGACAAGCTTTTTAAAGAGGCAAAGGAACTTCTTCCTCCCCTGAGCATGAAACATATTATACGAAGCTATACCGGTATACGGTCGAAAATTGTAGGGCCTAAAACAGGGGGCTTCGGAGATTTTATTATAGAAGAATCGAAAGTAGTACCAGGCCTTATAAACCTTATAGGTATTGAATCTCCGGGACTTACATCATCAGCTCCAATCAGCCGTATGGTAAGGGACATTATTTCAAATAAAGAGGATTTGACACCTAAAAAGGACTTTATCCCAGAAAGAAAGGGAATTGTTCAGTTCAGGGAATTACCGGTGGAGCAAAAACAGGCATTGATAAAAGAATGTCCTGAGTATGGAGAGATAGTCTGCAGATGCGAGGGGATAACCAAAAAGGAAATACTCGACGCAGTCAATAATCCACTTGGAGTTACAACTCTTGCAGGAATAAAATACAGGGCAAGAGCAATGATGGGAAGATGTCAGGGAGGTTACTGTCTTACCAGAATTGTGGATATACTGAAAAATGAAAAAGGGTTAAATCCTGAAGAAATAACTCTACGAGGTAAAAATTCAATACTGTTTACCGGACAGGTAAAGTAAAAAAGTATAGGTGAGGCGTATGATAATAAATAAAGATTTAGTTATAGTTGGTGCAGGCCCGGCAGGTCTGGCTGCGGCTATAGAGGCTAAAAAGAACGGAATAGAAGATATTCTGGTGGTTGAAAGAGAACCTGTCGCAGGGGGGATACTAAACCAATGTATTCATGATGGGTTTGGTATTGTAAAGTTCAATGAAGCCCTGACCGGCCCGGAATATGCAAGAAAATATATAGACGAGGCTGAAAAGCTTCAGATAGATATAGTAACAAATACTATGGTTCAGGATATTAGCAGCAACCGAGAGGTTACAACCATAAGCCCAAACGGAATAAAAACCTACAAGGCAGGAGCTGTGATACTGGCAATGGGGTGCAGGGAGAGGACAAGGGGAGCAATATGTATACCGGGAACCCGTCCTGCAGGTGTCTTTACAGCAGGGGTAGCTCAGAATCTGGTTAATATCAGGAATATAATGGTAGGTAAAAAAGTAGTGATACTTGGTTCAGGCGATATTGGACTTATAATGGCAAGAAGGTTGACATTGGAAGGTGCTGAGGTTTTGGCCGTTGTAGAAAAACTTCCTTATTCCAGTGGGCTTCAGAGAAATATAACCCAGTGTCTTGAGGATTTTAATATACCGCTTTTGTTAAGTCATACCGTGACAAATATAGAGGGCCATGAGCGGG
The DNA here is from genome assembly GCF_000421965.1 of Ruminiclostridium papyrosolvens C7. GTDB lineage: Bacteria > Bacillota > Clostridia > Acetivibrionales > DSM-1351 > Ruminiclostridium > Ruminiclostridium papyrosolvens_A. The sequence goes on from NZ_ATAY01000020.1 coordinate 79,666, forward strand.
TTAAAAGTGTAACTGTAGCAAAAGTCAATGAAAAGGGAGCCCCTATACGTGGGACATCCATAAGATTTGACTGTGATACATTAATTTTATCAGTTGGATTGATACCTGAAAACGAGGTTGCTCTGAACGCCGGAATAATTCTGGATAACGTTACAGGCGGTGCGTCTGTGGATGAAAACCTTCAAACTAATATACCGGGAATCTTTGCCTGTGGCAACGTTTTACAGGTACATGATCTGGTTGATTACGTTTCTGCGGAAGGCGAACTTGCTGCTAAAAGTGCGGTTTCCTATATAAGAAATAGCAAGCCAATAGAATCAGAGGTTATGGTTAAAGCCGGCAAGGGTATCAGGTATGTACTCCCCCAGACCATTTCCGCAGACAAGGATATTACCTTTTCAATGAGGGTTAATAATCCTTCAAAAAGAAAAACAATAGTTTTTAAAGACGGGGAAAAACGATTGAAGAAAAAATTCTTTATGGCTTTAAATCCTGCCGAAATGGTAAGGATTGAACTGAAATCCCATGAACTCAAGGATATAAGCGGTCTGGAGGTATGTATAGATGAATAAAAGCCGTGAAATAGTTTGTATAGTTTGTCCGAACGGCTGCAGAATGAATGTTGCCTACGAAGGTAATAACAAAGTAACACTGGTAGAAAATGCTTCATGTAAAAAGGGTGAGGAATATGCTGTAAACGAAATCCAATTCCCAAAAAGAAGTATTACATCAACTGTGGGTGTAATAAACGGCGTTTTGCCTTTGGTAAGTGTCAGAACTGACAAACCCATTCCAAAAGAAAAGATAGCCGCGGCTTTGGATGAAATAAAAAAAATCCGGCTTGAAGCCCCGGTGACATTTCATCAGGTGATTATAAATGACCTTTTAGGAACGGGAGCAAAGCTCATATCAACCAAGGAGGTTGCGGAATTAGAAAAATTGTAAACTGGAGGTTTTAATGGAGCAGGAAAAAGTCAATTGTCTTAAATGTAATTATTACTTTATTACTTATGATGCCAGAATGCCTTACGGTTGTAAACTTTTTGGATTTAAAGGCAGACAAATGCCTTCTGTTTCCGTTCGCCAGTCATCGGGAAACAATTGTCAGGGCTATGTTGTAAAGGACAAACAAAATAAGCCTTGAAAAAAGAGTAAAATTTGTGAAAAAGTTTAGTACAAATTACCTTTATCTTATTGACAATGATTATCATTTTAAGTTAATATATTATTGAGAATAGTTATCAAAAAGGTGGCGGTTAATTTGACATTAGACAAAGTTAGCAGAGGAGATATCATTGAAATTGTAAGTATAGAAGATAAGGATATCCGTGCCCAAGCAATCCGCCTTTGTATATACGAAGGCTCCAAACTGAAGTGTTCCGAAAAACTGCCGGCGGGACCGATAATATTGCAGAACAGACTTCAGGAAGTTGCTATCAGCAGAAAACTTGCAGAACACATAATTATTGAAAAAGTGAGCTGAACTAACCGAATTTATTGGTATGCCTGGGGGATATTATGGAAAACACTATTACTAAAAAAGATTTAAAGCATCTGGTTCTTGTGGGAAACCCGAACGTAGGGAAATCGGTATTTTTCAATTCACTTACAGGAATGTATGTTGATGTATCGAACTTTCCCGGTACTACGGTAGATATAAGCACTGGGCGTTACGGAGATTATATAGTAGAGGATACACCCGGAATATATGGTGTATCCTCATTTAATGATGAGGAAAGAGTTGCCAGGGACGTAATAATTAACGGAGACCTGGTATTGAATGTAATTGATGCGGTTCATATGCAAAGGGATATTTTTTTGACACAGCAGCTTATTGACATGGGCAAAAAAGTAATTGTTGCAGTTAACCTTATTGATGAAGCTACTAAAAAAGGCATTAAGGTAGATACTGAAGCGCTGTCCGGACAATTAGGGGTGGAAGTTGTGGCTACTTCCGCACTCAAAGGTATTGGCATGAATGAAATTAAGCAAAAAATAGCCAATGCCGGAGTCGGCATAAAAACTGAAGGTGTTCAGGAGCTTTTGAATAATTATGATCTGAACGAAATAACCGAAGCCGAAGCTTTGATGCTTTTGGAAGACGATGAGGTTCTTTCGGAAAGAAAGGGTTTGCCGACTGCGGGTAAGCGGGAAGAGATTTATAAAAATAGGCGTCAAAGAGTAGACAGAATTCTGGAAAGCGTTCTTTCTGATTCATATAATGGAACAAGTTTGGGAACTACCATTGGAAGACTACTGTTAAAGCCTATCACAGGCATACCAATGCTGCTTGCAATAATGGCAGGTATGTTCTGGTTCATAGGAGTTTTTGTAGCACAGACAGTTGTTGATTTTACAGAAGGAACAGTAATGGAGGGCTATTATAAACCTTTTATTGAATCAATTTTAGGTTTCATCCCTAAAAACTCATTTATCGGAAGTTTATTGATAGGCGATTACGGATTGTTAACAATGACAGTAATTTATATATTAGGACTGTTGCTGCCTTTGACTATAGGATTTTATATGCTTATGTCAATTCTTGAAGACTCCGGCTTCCTGCCCAGAATTGCAGTACTTTCAGACAAAACCCTTTCAAAGGTTGGCCTTAACGGAAGGGCAATAATACCTCTTATATTGGGATTCGGCTGTATAACCATGGCTACAATGACAACCCGTCTTTTAGGGTCAAGAAGAGAGCGTGTAATTGCTACGTTTTTATTGGGACTGACGATTCCATGCTCAGCACAGTTTGGTGTAATTATAGGATTACTGACACCTTTGGGAATGAAATATATAATAGCTTATACCGCATTATTGATTTTAATATTCGGCATTTCAGGAGTTCTAATGAACAAAATCCTGCCGGGAGAATCTACGCAGTTATTTATAGATTTACCGCAAATAAGGATGCCTCAGTTCAAGAATGTTATGAAAAAGACATTTGTAAAGGCAAAAGCCTTCCTTATTGAGGCTACACCAATATTTGCTCTTGGTGCGGTTTTAATAACGGTATTACAGTACACAGGTCTCCTTGGGACAATCGAAAATGCCATATCACCTTTGACGGTTCAGTGGCTAAAACTGCCTGAACAGGCATCTGTAGTTTTCATAATGGGAATTATCAGAAGAGACTTCGGCGCGGCAGGACTAAGTCACATGGTACTGACAAGTCCGCAAATGCTGGTGGCGCTTATTACTATTACATTGTTCGTACCATGTGTTGCTTCAATTATTATGATATTTAAGGAAAGATCAAAGGCAGAGGCAACCGCAATCTGGCTTGGAAGCTTTGCTATAGCATTTTTGGTAGGAGGAGTTCTGGCTCAGTTGATAGTCTGACAAGGAGGCATGAATTATGTTAGTTGTGTGCGGCCAGTGTAAGTACCAGTTTGAATATAATTCAGAGAAAAAAGAAAGTACAAAATGCCCAAGATGTGGTAAAATATTTATAGAAAAGCGGGGATGTGAAAATTGTAAAGGATGTTCATTGTGGAAAACCTGCAAAAATAGTTGAAGGAGGACTACCTTTTGAATACTGGCGACAGCGGCTTTTTAAAAGAAAAATTAAAGGAATGCGGATATAAATTTACAGGGCAAAGAGCGGCAATCCTTGATACATTGGTTCAGTGTTCAGGACAACATGTAAGTACTGAGGAGCTGTTCAATATGGTTAAAGCTAAGCATCCTGAAATTGGCCTTGCAACAGTGTACAGAACTATGGTTTTGTTGGATAAGCTCAATCTTGTTCATAAACTTGATTTTGATGACGGTTTTAGCAGGTATGAGCTGGTCAAACCCAATGAGGATCACAGACATCATCATCTTATTTGCAGTTCCTGCGGGTGTGTTTCGGAAGTTGAAGAAGACTTGCTGGATAATCTGGAGGAAGAAATTCTTAAAAAGAACGGCTTTCTTGTAAAAGACCACAGAGTACAGTTCTATGGATTATGTAAAAAGTGCAGGGAATAAATTATATAACTATATTTAAAGAAGGCATAGTGGAAAAATAAACAAAAATGTTTATCTGCTGTGCCTTTAATTTTATTCAAATTAATATAGTTTATATTATAAGTCAGTGTATAATTAAGTTTAAATATTTACAATAAATGGAGGAAAATAATGAAAAAAATTACAAGACTAATCAGCTTAATGCTGATAATTATGATTCTGGGCGGAACAGCTGCGTATGCTGCCCAAGGAAACAACCAGTCGGTTTCAGGGGATATATACGTCCCTGTCAAGTTTGCTTGTGAGACCTTGGGTGGACAGGTTTCCTGGGACGCTAAAAAGCAAATTACCACAGTCAAGTTGGGTAGTAATGAGTTGAAACTTTTTATCAACCGTTGTGATATTATATTAAACGGAAAAGCGAAGGTTTTAAAAGAAAAAGTTAAGGTTGAAGCGGGAAGGACAATTTTACCATTAAGTGTCTTGAATTCCGAGCTTGGACTTAAGCTTACATGCGATGACTATATTAAACTTATTTCTATAAAGTTCATAGACATGGTTAAAGCCGGAAAGACTGCAGATAGTTCAATATTACTTAGCAAAAGTTTTTCAAAGTATGTTACTACAGAATTTTTAAATTCTACACTGGCTGCTACATTTTCTGTTGTTGAGCCTGATGTTAAAAACATGACCATATCTAAAAACACTGTACACCAGAATGTTTTTATACCATTCACGGTTCAGCAGGCCAAATACAATTTTATACTAAGATTTGACTATAACGGAAAAATAGATGAATTTAATCAGGCAGCTGATTCGTCACAATTTACATATTCAAAACCTTCTTACGATAATTCTGTAAACTATACGGAAAAGGAGGTAACAATCGGGGGAGGAGAATGGAAGCTTCCCGGTACGCTGACAATGCCAAAGGGAAAAGGTCCGTTTCCGGCAGTTATACTGGTACACGGTTCAGGTCCGAATGACAGGGATGAAACCTTGGGCCCCGTAAAGCCTTTCAGGGATTTGGCCGTGGGTCTTGCAAGTCAGGGAGTAGCAGTTTTGAGATACGAGAAAAGAACTTTGGAGTATGGCTTTAGAATACAGTTATTACCTAAACTGACCATGACTGAGGAATTTGAAGAGGACGCTTTTGCTGCTGCAAAGTATCTCAAAACAATGGATAATATAGATGCTTCAAATATTACCGTATTGGGACACAGTGAGGGTGGATATGATTTGCCGAGGATACTTGACAGCGACAAAACAGGTACATTCAAAGCCGGAATCATAATGAGCGGTTGTTCCAGACCTTTATACGAGCTTCTGCCGGAGCAATATAAATATCTTGCAGGATTGGGTATGGCAACTGAGGAGCAGGCTGAGGCTATAAAGGCACAGGTTGCACTGATACAGGACAAGAGCTTTGATCCGGCAAATCCGCCCAAAGGCTATAGTCTTGGAATGCCATATTACTTCTATGATATGAAAAACTATGATGTTATTGGAACAGCTAAGCAAATTGAAAAACCAATTCTTGTATTGCAAGGTGAAAGAGATTATCAGGTCAGTCCGAAAATGGACTATGAGGGATGGAAAAAAGCTTTTGAAGGTAAATCAAATGCAGAATTCAAGCTTTATCCCAAACTGAATCATATGTATCTGGAGGGAGAAGGACAACCGACTCCTGCTGAATATTATGTTAATGGAAATATTCCTCAGTATGTTATAAATGATATTGCCGGATTTATAAAGAAATAATACTTAGCTTAAGAATTCAAAAAATGGGAACACTTCGTTATATATAACTAACGGAGTGTTTCTTTATGTATTTAATCAACAGAATTTTCAACCCGGAAATATATCAGGGAAGGTATAGGCATAGAGGTTATTTTGAGGGATGGTATTTCAAAATAATTGATAAACATGCTAAAAATATTTATGCGGTTATTCCCGGTGTGTCAAAAACCAAAAGTGACAAGCATGCTTTTATACAGGTAATTGATGCGGTTTCGGGAAAAACACTTTATAAAAGGTTCCCAATCAGCGACTTTTCATATTCTGTAAAAGAATTTGATATTTCAATAAAAGACAATTATTTTAACAGGGATGGTTTTTCCATTAATATACAGGATGAGGACTTCAATTTAAAAGGTAAAATTGGTTATACAGAAGTGGTTCCGTTTCCCAAAACTACATTTAATCCGGGCATTATGGGGCCTTTTTCTTTTATACCCTTTATGGAATGTTACCACGGAATTGTAAACATACATTGCGGAATTGAAGGAGTTTTAAATATTAACGGCAGGGATACGGATTTTTCAGGAGGCTACGGATATCTTGAAAAGGATTGGGGAACCTCTTTTCCAAAGTCATGGATTTGGCTTCAATGCAACCATTTTAAATCAGAAAACACTTGCCTTATGTTTTCAATTGCATCCATACCCTGGCTGACATCAAGCTTTGACGGGCTTATTTCTTTTTTGAAGCTTGGAGACAGATTTTTCAGGTTTGCCACTTATACCGGAGCTAAAATAAAAAAGTTATCTTATGAAAATAACGTTCTTGAAATTGTTGTGGAAGATTCCAAGAATACACTTTCACTAAAAGCTTCCGTATCAAGAGGGGGAGTTCTAAAAGCGCCGAAAAACGGCATGATGGACATAGATATAACTGAAAGCATAACTTCTCAGGTAGAAGTTGTTTTAAAGGATAGAACGGGGAATATAATTTTTTCAGATACCGGAAATAATACCGGATTGGAGCTGGCAGGGGACTTCAGACAATTTGAAACGAAAAATTAGTTCTTTACCCATTTACTATATTATGATAAAATTCAATAGTAACAGTTGCGGGGGAACCAATTTTGGTTGAGAAGGTAAAACCTGACCCTTGGAACCTGTCGGTTAACACCGGTGTAGGGAAGCAAAATATTATCAGAAATTTTAGAAGAGATTTTGATAAATGCCGCTCACCTTGCAAAGGTGGGCGTTTTTTGTTTAAAAATTTAATAGTAGGACTTGTGGGGGGACCAATTTTTGGTTGAGAAGGTAAAACCTGACCCTTGGAACCTGTCGGTTAATACCGGTGTAGGGAAGCAAAGATGATTACTTATTGTATAGGTTAAAGGTGCTTTCCTGGTGGAGGGCATCTTTTTTTACTTTGCCAAAGGTCAAGAGGAACAAATACCCCTGTTACATTAAGGAGGTGTAGCATTTAATGAAAAAAGTACTAACAGTTGCAGGGTCTGATTGCAGCGGAGGAGCAGGAGTTCAGGCAGATTTGAAAACCTTTGCTGCTCACGGTGTTTATGGAATGAGTGTTATTGTATCGGTGGTAGCAGAGAATACGTGCAGGGTTATTGATATCCAGGATATAACGCCTGATATGATTAAGAAGCAGATGGATGCGGTTTTTGAAGACATAACACCTGATGCAGTAAAAATAGGTATGCTGTCAGGCAGGGAGTGCATGGAAGCCGTTGCTGAGAAATTGGAACAGTATAAGCCGATAAATGTGGTTATTGACCCTGTAATGATTGCAAAAGGTGGTCATGCCCTGATGAAAGAAGAAGCCCTGGGATTTTTTACAAAAAGATTGATACCTCTGGCGGGTATGCTAACCCCCAATATTCCGGAGACAGAAGCAATAACCGGGATGGAAATAACTACCCCGGAGGATATGAAAAAGGCAGCTGTTAGCATACACCAGATGGGGGCAGGAAGTGTTCTGATAAAAGGTGGACATTTGGATGGCGATGCGGAAGACATACTTTTTGACGGAAGAGAATTTTACATATATTCAACTAGTAGAATCCAGACAAAAAATACCCACGGAACAGGGTGTACATTTTCTTCTGCCATAGCCTCAAATCTTGCCTTGAGATTACCTTTTCCAACAGCGGTCGAAAAAGCAAAAGAATACGTCACAATGGCAATTGAACATTCACTTGAAATCGGAAAGGGGCATGGCCCCACACATCATTTATATGGAGTCTATAAAGACGGATTGGATAATTGGAGGTTGCTATGAATTATAAAACACAGATGGAAGCGGCAAAAAAAGGTATTATTACAAATGAAATGATGATAGTTGCTCAAAAGGAGTCAATAGACGAAAACAAGCTGCGGGAGCTTGTTGGTGAGGGGAAAATAGCCATTCCGGCAAATATAAACCACAGGTCCCTAAGCCCGGAGGGGATAGGCCAGGGACTGAGAACAAAAATCAACGTAAACCTGGGAATATCGGGAGATTGTCCTGACTACACAAAAGAAATGAAAAAGGTTGATATGTCAATTAAATTTGGCGTTGAAGCCATAATGGACCTTAGTAATTACGGAAAGACAAACACCTTTCGCAAAGAGCTTATTAAACGTTCTCCTGCCATGATAGGAACAGTTCCCATGTATGATGCCATAGGCTACCTTGAAAAGGACTTGATGGATATTAAGGCTTCGGATTTTTTTAAGGTTGTTGAGGCTCACGCTATTGAAGGTGTGGACTTTATGACAATTCATGCAGGAATAAATAAACGTGCAGTTGAGTGTTTCAAACGCTCAAAAAGACTTACTAATATTGTTTCAAGAGGAGGTTCCCTTCTTTTTGCATGGATGGAGATGACCGGCAATGAAAATCCTTTTTATGAGTATTATGATGATTTCCTTGAAATTCTCAGGGAATATGATGTCACAATAAGTCTCGGAGATGCACTGAGGCCCGGCAGTATCAACGACAGTTCAGATGCAGGACAGTTAAGTGAACTTATAGAACTGGGCAACCTGACCAAGCGTGCATGGGAAAAAGATGTACAGGTAATGGTTGAAGGGCCGGGCCATATGGCTATGAATGAAATAGCCGCCAATATGACTATTCAGAAGAGACTGTGTCATGGAGCACCATTCTATGTACTGGGGCCTCTGGTAACTGACATTGCACCTGGCTATGACCATATCACTTCGGCAATAGGCGGAGCAATTGCTGCGGCAAACGGTGCAGATTTCTTGTGTTATGTAACTCCTGCGGAGCATTTGAGACTGCCTGACCTTTCGGATGTAAAAGAAGGAATAGTTGCTTCAAAAATTGCTGCTCATGCTGCCGATATTGCAAAGGGGATACCCAATGCACGTGAAATTGATAACAAAATGAGCGATGCCAGATGCAGAATTGACTGGGAAGAAATGTTCTCATATGCTATTGACGAAGATAAGGCAAGAGCATATTTTGAAAGCACACCTCCCACGGACAAACATACCTGCTCAATGTGCGGAAAAATGTGTGCTATGAGGACTACTAATAAGATTTTAGCCGGTGAAAAGGTTGAGTTTGTGACAGAGAAATAGTAAAGGAGACCAGCTATGAGTGAGTATACAAAGCAAATAGCAAGTTTAATTGCTGAAGTCAGAAGTAAAAAGCCACTTATTCACAATATTACAAATTATGTAACCGTAAATGATTGTGCAAATGTAATTCTGGCAATAGGGGCCTCCCCAATTATGGCAGATGATATTAATGAGGCTGCGGATATCACGTCCATTTCTTCCGCACTTGTAATAAATATAGGGACATTAAACAAAAGGACTGTGGAATCAATGATTCTATCAGGTAAAAAAGCAAATGAGAAGGGTATGCCCGTAATATTTGATCCTGTCGGTGCAGGGGCCTCAACCTTCAGAAATGAAGTCACAAGAGCGATTCTGGATAAAGTGAAAATAAGTGTTTTGCGTGGAAATTTGTCTGAGGTATCTTATATAGCAGGGCTTAATGCCACAACAAAAGGTGTTGACGTATCAGATACCGACATTGAATTCAATGACTCTACGGCTGTTGCAAAAAAGGCGGCTGCAAAGCTTGGTTGTATTGTAGCCGTAACGGGAGCCGTTGATGTAATTTCAGACAGCAAAAACGTTGTGACAATCTCCAACGGACATAAAATGTTGTCAAATGTCACGGGAACGGGCTGCATGACTACTGCCTTGGTTGGCGCCTTCTGCGGGGCGGAAAACGATTATTTCAAAGCTGCTGTGGCAGGAGTGACAGTAATGGGAATAGCGGGAGAGATTGCTTATGAAGCCGCAGGACATAAAGGAACGGGAAGCTATCATCTTGCAGTAATTGATTACATCAGTAAGATGGATGAAAATATTTTCGGAGAGAAGGCAAGAATAAATGAAATCTAAAATTGATTATACCCTTTATCTTGTAACCGACCGTGACCTGATGAGTACCAAAACACTGGAAGAAGCAGTGGAGCAGGCAATAATGGGAGGTTGTACTTTGGTTCAGTTACGTGAAAAAACAGCTTCTTCCCGGGATTTTTACCAAACTGCCATTAAAGTTAAAGCAATAACAGACAACTATAAGGTACCGCTTATTATAAATGACAGAGTTGATATCGCTTTGGCGATAGGAGCTGACGGAGTTCACGTGGGCCAGAGTGATTTGCCGGCAGCTGTTGTCCGGAAAATCATAGGTAAAGACAGAATACTCGGTGTATCGGCAGGGTCTGTTGAGAAGGCAATAGAGGCTCAAAGAGACGGGGCTGACTATATCGGAGTAGGTGCCTTGTTTTCAACAAGTACAAAAATAGATGCAAAGTCAGTGTCAAAAGAGACTCTCATGAAAATTATAGAGGAAGTATCAATTCCTGTAATAGGGATAGGCGGAATAAATGCACAGAATGCAGTTCAACTGAGAAATACGGGAATAAACGGGATTGCCGTGGTATCCGCTATTATTGCGCAAAAGGATATAAAATTATCTGCTGAAAAAATGCTTGAAATATTTGGGAAAAAAAGCTTAAAATAAATACCTCAAATCTTAACGTAAAAAGGAAGAATTTGGGGTATTTTTTTGTGCTTTTTTTAATTAAAAATTGCCAGTAGCATAATCAATGTCTTTGTTTGGTAAAACTAAATTAAAGTTAGTTGACTTAATAAATTTATCAATGGTATTATTATATAAACTTAATTCATGACATTCAACGGAGCAAATCAATGAAGCGGATAACGACAACCAGATTAAAGACTAAGAAAAAAATTTATATCCCTGTAAAAAATAAGTTTATAATAAGCATGATTGCAGGATTAATTTGGATGGCTTTCTCCATTTATTTTTCCATACCATGGATTATTGATTTATCACTTTACATAACATTGCCAATTTCTATACTGGTAATTGCAGGTATAGCATATATCCCCGGATATATGAATGCATTCATGGTATCAAGCCTTTTATTGGACAGGCAGCCAGAAGTTAAAAATTCTACGCCCCAAGTACCCGTAACAATACTGATTGCGTGTTATAACGAGGAAAAAAGTATTGAAAATACTGTTAAATATGTAGCATCACAGGATTATGAGGGAGAAATAAGTATAATAGTAATAGATAATAATTCAAAGGACAAAACAACTGAAGCTGCAATAAAAGCAGGAGAAAAAATGGATCTCAATCTGACTGTAATTCATGAGAGTACCCCCGGGAAAAACTTTGCTTTAAATGCTGCACTGGTACATGTAGAGACAGAATATGTGTTAACACTTGATGCAGATACATTGCTGCATAAATCTGCCTTGAGGAATATTGTTGCCCGTATGGAAAGTTCACCTGACGACGTATGCGCTGTTGCAGGAACAGTTCTTGTCAGGAACAGCCGTGGGAATATGCTTGCAAGAATTCAGGAATGGGACTATTTTTTAGGTATTGCGAGCATTAAAAGATTGCAGGGGTTGTTTCAAAGCACATTGGTAGCACAGGGAGCTTTTTCATTGTACAAGACCGAGTTGATTAGGCAAGTGGGTGGATGGCCTGATGCAATAGGAGAGGATATAGTTTTGACCTGGAGTTTTTTAAAAAATAATTGCAGGGTTTATTTCGAGCCGTTGGCAGTAGCATTTACGGATGTTCCTACTTCCCTGAAGCATTTTTTCAGACAAAGGAGCAGGTGGGCAAGAGGAATGGTTGAAGCCCTGAAGTTATTTAAGCCCTGGACACAGCCTATTTATTCTGCAAGATATCTTACAGGCTGTAACCTTTTTATGCCATTTATGGATTTTGTGTATACGTTTTGCTGGCTGCCGGGGTTGGTACTGGCCTTTTTCGGGCATTTTTGGATTGTGGGCCCGGCGACTCTTTTTGTAATACCACTTGCATTGTTTCAGAATTTTGTATTGTACACCTATCAAAAGGGTGTTTTTAAATCATTAAATTTGCGTGTAAGAAAAAATGTTTTTGGATTTGTTTTATATGTCTTATTTTATCAGATGTTAATGAGTCCGATTTCTGTTTGGGGATATATTCAGGAAACACTTAAGCTTCGAAGAGTATGGAAATGAAATATTTTTGTACAATATTTATAGTAAACAAATTAAATTCCCGTCTGTCTTTGTTTATAATTACTAAAAAAATTCTAAAAAAATTAAAGGATTATAAAAAAAATCACATTTATTTAGATTCCTCAAAATATTAATATAACAGTATAAAACTTGACCGACATACTTATTGTTCCCGGAACTTACTTCTAATATACGTCGGAAGGGTAAAATATTTTCAGGAGGAATAAAGACATGAAAAAGGTAATCGCTTTGATTTTGGTAGCTGTCCTCTCAGTAGGTATGCTTGCAGCTTGTGGAACTTCAACTTCAACTGATGCTTCCGCATCTTCATCAGCAGCATCTACGGATTCTGCAAAAGCTACAGATACAGCTGCCAGCGGACAATTAATCGGTGTAGCAATGCCTACTCAGTCATTACAACGTTGGAACCAGGATGGTGCCAACATGAAGAAGGAACTTGAAGGAAAAGGCTACAAGGTTGATCTTCAGTACGCTAACAATGATGTAAACACTCAGATTCAACAGATCGAAAACATGATTGTTAAGGGCAGTAAAGTTGTTGTTATTGCAGCAATTGACGGTTCAGCTCTTTCTGACGTTTTGAAAAAAGCAGCAGATAGTGGAGTAAAAGTAATAGCATATGACAGACTTATAATGAAGACTCCAAACGTAGACTATTATGCAACATTTGATAATTTCAAGGTTGGTGTAATTCAAGGTCAATACATTGAAACGAAATTGGGTCTTAAAGATGGAAAAGGACCATTCAATATCGAACTTTTTGGTGGATCACCTGATGATAATAATGCAAATTACTTCTTCGACGGCGCATATAGTATTTTGAAACCATATATAGACAGCGGTAAGCTTGTTGTAACAAGCGGTCAGAAGGATTTCGCAAAAATCGCAATCCAAGGTTGGGATTCTGCAAAAGCACAAGCAAGAATGGATAATCTGATTACAGCTAATTATGCAGGCGGTAAGAAACTTGATGCAGTTCTTTCACCAAATGACAGTCTTGCAATTGGTATTGTTGCATCTCTTAAAAATGCAGGTTTCGGTAGCAGCGACAAGCCATATCCGATTATTACCGGACAGGACTGTGACAAGCCAAACGTTATGGCAATGATTAACGGACAGCAGTCAATGTCAATATTCAAGGATACAAGAACTCTTGCAACAAAGGTTGTTGAAATGGTAGATAGTGTATTACAAGGAAAAGAAGCTACTGTAAACAACAAAAAGGATTATAACAACGGAAGCAAAGTTGTTCCTTCATTCCTCTGTGATCCTGTATACGCTGACAAAGACAACTACAAGCAAATTCTTGTTGACAGCGGTTATTACAAGGAAGCTGATCTGAAGTAATAAATAATAGGAATATGCAGATAATTTAATTAAGCAACTAATTACATTATGCAAACCGGACATGAATGTGTTCGGTTTGCATATGTCAAGGCTTGATAAGCTTTCATATATGCAAGCCGAATACAAAGTAAAGGGAGATGAGGAAATGGCAGAGTTTATACTTGAAATGAGAAATATTACAAAGCTTTTTCCCGGAGTAAGAGCCCTTGACAACGTTAATTTCAAAGTGCGAAAAGGGGAAGTCCACGCACTTGTTGGAGAGAATGGAGCGGGAAAGTCCACATTAATGAATGTACTAAGTGGAATTTATCCCCATGGCACTTACGCAGGAGATATAATTTTTGACGGACAGGAATGTATTTTTAGTAACATTAAAGATAGTGAAAAGATGGGTATCGTTATTATTCATCAGGAATTGGCATTGGAACCTTATCTTTCCATAGGAGAAAATATATTCTTACGTAATGAAAGGTCAAAGTACGGTTTTATAAACTGGAATACGACACATATTCAGGCAACCGAACTTCTTAAAAAGGTACGTCTAAAGGAAGATCCCCATACACTTATATCTGAAATTGGTGTAGGTAAACAACAGTTAGTTGAAATTGCAAAAGCGCTTTCTAAGGATGTTAAACTGCTTATATTGGATGAGCCGACTGCTGCATTGAATGAAGATGATTCAGAAAATCTTCTAAAACTCATACTTGAGTTAAAAGCGGAAGGAATAAGTTCCATTATAATTTCACATAAGCTTAATGAGGTTTTGAAGGTAGCTGACACTATTACTGTTCTTCGTGATGGAGCAACTATCGAGACTATCCAAAAAGATGAAGATTTAACTGAAGACAGAATAATAAAGGGAATGGTTGGACGTCAGCTGGTTGACAGATTTCCTAAACGAACACCTAAAATCGGTAATATTAATTTTGAAATCAAGAACTGGAATGTTTATGACCCTGCTATTGAAGGCAAAAAGGTTATAAAGAACGTAAACCTAAATGTAAAAAAAGGTGAAATTGTAGGTATTGCCGGGCTGATGGGGTCTGGAAGAACCGAACTGGCAATGAGTGTATTTGGAAAGTCATACGGTAAAAATATCAGCGGAGAGATTGTTAAGGACGGAAAAAAGATCGAACTTCACAATATAAAACAAGCGATTAATAATGGACTGGCTTATGTAACTGAGGATAGGAAGTCAGCAGGTCTTATCCTTATTCAGGATATAAAAAATAATATATCCCTCTCAGGAATTCAAAAACTTAAGAAAAATATGCTAGTGGATGAGAATCAGGAAATTCGAGTTGCTGAAGATTTCCGTAAAAAAATGAACATTAAGTCTCCAAGTATATTACAAAAAACCGGCAATTTATCAGGCGGAAATCAACAAAAGGTTGTATTAAGCAAATGGATATATACTGAACCGGATGTGCTGATTCTGGATGAACCTACAAGAGGTATCGACGTCGGAGCTAAATATGAAATATATACCATAATAAACAGACTGGTAGACGAAGGAAAGTCAGTCATAATCATATCATCAGAGCTTCCTGAAATACTTGGCATGAGCGATAGAGTATATGTCATGAATGAAGGAAGGATTGTAGGAGAACTTGACAAGAGTCAAGCATCACAGGAAAGCATTATGAAATGCATTATGCAGAGTAACAGGGAGGTAGTGTAATGGAAACAATTATAAATATTTTCAGAAAGAACCTAAGGCAGTATGCCATGCTGATTGCCTTGGTTGTAATAATGGCATTTTTTCAGATAGCAACAAAGGGTGTCCTTCTGTTACCCATGAACGTATCAAACTTGATACTTCAAAACAGCTATGTTCTTATCCTTGCAGTTGGTATGACCCTATGTATTTTAACCGGCGGTAACATAGACCTTTCGGTGGGTTCCGTTTGTGCTTTCATTGGCGGAATCATGGGTATCTTTGTAATAAATATGAAAATGAATGTTGGACTTGCCGTTTTACTATGCCTTTTAATTGGTGGTATTATTGGAATCTGGCAGGGTTTCTGGATTGCATATGTAAGAATTCCTGCATTCATAGTTACCTTGGCTGGAATGCTTATTTTCAGGGGTCTTACAATAACCATGCTTAAAGGATTGACTCTTTCACCTTTCCCTGAAAGCTTTACTAATATCAGCGCAGGTTACATTCCTGACCTGTTTAACGGATTTGGCACAAAGCTTAACATTTTGACTCTGTTCATAGGAGTAATTGTTTCAATTATATATATTTATCTGGAAGTTAAGAAGAGAGCAGAAAGAAAGAAATATGATTTTGAAGTTACACCGGGTTATCTGTTTATAATCCAATTAATTCTTGTAGTAGCTGCAATAGGTGTTTTCACTTACTGGTTGGCTGTTTACAAGGGAATTCCAATAATTCTTGCATTAATTGGTATTCTGATACTGGCATATTCAATATTTACTATGAAGACAGTGCCTGGACGTTATCTTTATGCAATGGGCGGAAATGAAAAAGCTGCAAAACTGTCAGGTATAAATACTAACAAGGTTCTTTTCTTCTCATATGTAAATATGGCAGTGTTGGCTGCACTTGCAGGTATAACCTTCACTGCACGTCTTAATGCAGCTTCTCCTCAAGCCGGAGTTAACTTTGAACTTGATGCTATTGCAGCCTGCTTTATAGGTGGAGCATCTGCTTACGGTGGAATAGGAACAGTTGTTGGAGGTGTTATTGGTGCCCTGGTTATGGGTGTTCTCAATAACGGTATGTCAATACTTGGAGTAGGTAGTGACATGCAGATGACAATCAAAGGTCTTGTATTATTGATAGCAGTTGCATTTGATGTACTTTCCAAATCAAAATCAAAATAAAAAGACTTAAGTTTACAAATATTATAATAGGATTTCGTACTGTCAGCATTATTTATTTCCGGCGGTAGAAATCCTATTATTTTTATTGGCAGCTGCTTTAATGATATAATTCAAATGGGGGCAAATACTAATACAATTAAGGAGTTTTAATTGAAAATGGATAAAAAGAGATTTTTCAATAAAATCAAACTCGTTTACTTGGTATTGGCGTTATTTATAGCTTTACCAGGGTGCGGCGGTTCAACCTATGACAAAAAAGGAGAAGAAGCTAAGCCAAGCACATCTTATGAAGAAAATTCTAAGGTTTCTGAAAAAAAGGATATTACAATAGCTATGGTTCCAAAATCTCTTGATAATCCGGTTTTTCTTGATGCACTTGAACAGGGTGAGCGCGTTGGAAGGGAACTTGGGGTTAAAGTAGAATGGCTGGGGCCTATGCAGTCAGATACAAATGTACAGATTGCTATAGTGGAGAGCCTTATCCGACGCAAAGTAGACGGAATTGTTATTAGTTGTATCGATCCCATTAAAATAAAGCCTGTTATTGACAAAGCTGTCGAGGCGGGTATAAAGGTTGCAACATTTGATTCGGATTCTCCAGGCAGTAACAGGCTTTTCTACTGTGGAACCGACAATTATGCTGCGGGTGTAGCATGTGGAAAGGCTCTGATAAAAGAAGTTAAGGCAAAGGGAAAGGACAAGCAGGCACTAGACCTTTTAATAATGACGGCAGATAAAGAAAGCAATAATCTGAACAAGCGACTAAATGGCTTTCTTGAAACAGCTCGTGCGGGAGGTATCCAACTTAATATAACAGGCACACTGTACTGCAATGATGACGTAAATATTGCTGGAGATATGCTTGAAAATCATATTAAGACAGGTGATACTCCAGACGTATTTTTTAGTACGGGGGGTTGGCCCTTTGTTTCACCGCCTGAATCACTTCCAGGTTTTCATGCATGGTGTAAGGACGGAGGAATTTCAATTCTTGTAGATACCTATTACCCGGTACTTGAAGCCGCTGAAAAGGGTTTGGCGGACTCTTTGGTTGGACAGAATTTTAATAAGATGGGCGAGTTGAGTATAAAAAACTTGTATAAAGCAATTAAGGGTGAAAAAATTCCTTCAAGCTTTATAGATACAGGTCTTGAACTGGGTAATAAGAATAACTTCGCTAAACTCCTTCAGGGAAAACAAAGATGGGAGATAAAATAGTTATGAAGGACAACTTTTTTTTCGGTTTGTTCAGAAAGTTCAGTATTTACAGTATAAGATCCAAAATGACCATTTGTTTTCTAGCGCTGGGTCTTATTCCTATTCTTATATTTGGACTTATTTCATACCATCTTTATTTGCAAAACCTCCACAAAAATATATCAAGCTATTCGGAACAGGTTATAGAACGAGTAGACAAAAATCTGGAAACTTATATCAGTGATATCGAAAATATTATGCGGTTAAGAAGCAATTATTACTTTCAACAGTATTCAAAATTGAATGAAGCAGGAGATATAGAAGGAAACAGAAAATATACAGTAAGGATTTGGGAAACCTTTGATATTCTTAAACAAATGAAAACAGATTTAATTGACATAAGATTTGTTTCGTCCTCTGGAAGTACTATTAGTTGCTATGGAAGATATTGGGTAGATATTTCCAAAGAGCCTTTGCATCAAGAATTGATTAATAAAAAAAGTGACGTTGTAGCCATACAGCCACCACACTTAAATATTCTAAACAAAAAGGTTTTTTCTATAGGTCAGGCCGTAAACCGGAATGTAAAAGGAGATACAGGTATAATGGCTATTGACATAGATGTTAATTTCCTGAAAAAAATCTGTAGTGATATAAAGCTTGGGGAAACAGGTTTTGTTTTCTTTGAAAAGGATGGAAAGGTGGTATTTACCCCTCAGAGCTCTGACAAGAATGGATTTTCAAATACTATTACTCAAAATCCTAAGCTAATGGACAGCAAAGATGGAAGCCTTATAGACAGTATAAATAACACTAATTACATCATTACCTATAAGACTTCAGCCATTACTGGGTGGAAAATTATAGGAGTTTCTCCGAAAGCTGAGATGACCAGTGAGGTTACCATGCTGAGAAAGGTGTTTTTCTGGATTATAACCTTAATAATCATTATAATTTTACTCCTTACCATATATCTTACTTCCGTCCTGACAAATCCGATGAGGAAGCTGAGAAGCATCATGAAACAAGCTTCTGAAAATGATCTGTCTATTTATGCGGATATAAGGACCAGAGATGAAATAGGGCAGCTGGCAAGCAGTTTTAATAAAATGATGAATCAGATAAGAGAGCTTATGGATAAGATTAAAGACGATCAACAGAAAATAAGAGTTATGGAAATGAAGGCAATGCAGGAACTTATTAAACCGCATTTTGTTTACAACACTCTTGATTCTATTATCGGACTTCTTGAACAGAATAGGAATGACGATGCTATAGATATAGTTGACTCCCTTGGCAAGTTCTTTAGAACAAGTCTTAGCCACGGAAGGGAAGTCGTTTTTATAAGGGAAGAAATTGACCACATTAGAAGTTATCTGATGATACAGCAATTCAGATTTTCCTATAAATTTGATTATTTGTTTGAGATAGATGATGAGATTTACAATTTTAAAACTGTTAAGTTAATATTACAGCCGCTTGTTGAGAACTCTATATATCATGGTATAAGAAATCTGGATAAAAAAGGTCTCATAGTTATAAACGGCTATATAAAAGATGACCAGATTATATTTGAAATTTCAGATAACGGTGAAGGGATAGGCGAAGAAAAAACTCAGCAACTTAACCGAATAATGGCGGGGGAAGAAGAGGTTGAGGATCAGAACATGTATTTTGGTATTAGAAATGTAAATGAACGCATAAAATTGAATTTTGGAAGTGAGTACGGCTTAAAATACCAAAGCAAGGTATCTGTAGGTACAAAAGTAGTGGTAAATATTCCGCAGATAGGTAGGTGAGGGTATGTTCAGGCTTTTAGTAGTTGAAGATGAAGAAATGATAAGGAATAAAATAATATACAATACAAATTGGAAAGAACACGGATTTGTTGAGGTTTTTCAAGCAAGCAACGGTATGGAGGCCCTTGATATTGTCAGAAAAAATAACATTGACATAGTAATTACTGACATACAAATGCCTGAAATGAACGGCATTGAGCTTATCAGAGAGATAAAAAGTCTTAATCGGGGTATCAAGTGTATAATTATTACTGCGTATGCAGAGTTTGAGTATGCAAAGGAGTCGGTAAAGCTCAATGTCAATGATTATATCCTTAAACCCTTTAAATCCAAGGATCTTTTAGAAATTGTAAAAAAAATTTTAGAGGAAATTATAAGGGAGAGGAACGAGCGCGTAGAAGTTGAAAACCTGAGAAGGCAGTTAAGAGAAAATAAGAAAGCCTTACGTGAAAAACTTTTCAATGATTTATTAAGCAACAGCTATATTGGTGATATAGAGAATGACTTGAATTACCTTGAGCTTTCAAAATTAAAGGATCGGGATTATTTTATTGCGGTAATAAATATTAATAACTTTATCGAGCTTATCCTAGAAGAGGATGAGGAGCAGAAGTATATAGTAAACCTGTCCTTTTATAACCTTGTTACCAAGTTTCTTTCATCCTTAGGAACAGACTCATCCGATACCTATGAAGACAAGCTTGTTTACTCTGTTATAAATTATAAAATAGATCAGCTTGTAATTGCCGTTTATGAGGATATTGACAAATTTATTCCTGCATTTGAAGACTTAATTAAATTAGGAAGACAGGAACTGGGATTTTGCATCACTATTGGTATAGGGAATAAATATAAAAATCTTACAGATGTGCATATTTCTTACAGGGAAGCATGTTCGGCGGCTTTACTTGACCGTGTTTACGGAAGAGAAATTGTTTATATTTTTAATGATCTCAATTTTGGTAATAAGGTTTACAGTAAACAACTTCACATTCTTGGAGATACAAAGCTGTATGATGACCTTAAAATAGGTGCGTTTCCTGAAATAAAAAATGATATTGTTGACATTATTACACAGATTAAGAGTTCCAAACTTGAGTTGGATGCCATAAATACCATTATTTATAATATAGTGCTTTTATCCTGCAAGACAATAAATGAGTTGGGCTATGATATTTTTGAAATAATGGGCGAGGATTTCAACCTTCATTTTGATGTAAAGGAAATAAATAATCTGGTACAACTTGAAGAATGGCTGCTTAGCTTCTTTCTAAAAGTTAATGAATATATTAATCAAAAAAGAAGCAACAGAAATGAAAAGCTTCTTTCAAAAGTAAAGGATTATGTGGATAGAAATTATAGTGAAAACATAACTCTCACAAGTATTTCAAAGGATTTTGGGATAAGTTCCGGCTACCTTAGTGTACTATTCAACGATCATATCGGACAGAATTTTATAGATTATCTTACCAACCTGAGAATTCAAAGTGCAAAAAATCTGCTTAAAAGTACAGACCTTAAAATTTATGAAATTGCAGACAGGGTTGGTTACCGTGATGCATATTATTTTAGTACGGCTTTCAAGAAAATTGTGGGAATAAATCCTACCGACTATAGAGAAAAGCTGAACATACTTGAATAGAAATACCTGAAAAAAGAAAAGCACAATATCCTTCACATATATGTTGTAGATACTGTGCTTTTTCGACAATTTATTATTATTTTTGGCTAATCCCTTGTCACATTTCTAAGCCAATTAAGGCTTTTGTATCTCCATAAAACCAGAGGAACTTTAATAATTTCATCGCTCATCAATATTATGTATACAATTGGTACACTCCATTTAAAAACGAAAGCTGCCAATGCACCAAATAGGATTAAGCCGCCCCACATGGTGGATACGTCAAGGAACAGGCCAAACTTTGTGTCTCCTCCGCCACGGAAAACACCAACTATAAGGGTAGTATTGTAGGCTTGTGCCACCACGAAATAGGACATGACGAACATCATAACAGATAAATGTCCCCGTGTTATAGGAGTAAGGTTAAGTGTTGACATAAGAAAAGGCCTTGCAATGAGTATAAGAACCCCTCCTGCTATACCTGCAAGTATACTTAACTTTATAAAACGGTTTGCATAATTTTTTGCACCTTCATAATTATTTTCTCCGATTGCCTTACCGACAGTTATGGCTGTTGCATTTGCTAGACCAAATGCTATGACTGTGGCAAGCTGTCTGGCAATCTGAGCTACGGAATTTGCCGAGACTACCGAACTCCCCAGATGTCCTATTACAATTGCGTTGGTAGCGACACCTGCACCCCACATAAGCTCATTTAATGTAACTGGTATTGAATAAGTCAAGAAATCCTTAAATAATAATTTATCGTGTACAAATAAATCTGATGGCTTGAATTTAATCAGCTTATTAACCTTTAAGTGATAGATGATTACAATTAACAATTCAACTCCCCGTGCAGCCAGAGTTGCGATTGCTGCACCAACTATTCCCATTTTAGGTAAACCAAAAAGACCGAAAATAAGAGATGATGCAATAATTAAGTTTACAATAAGTGAAGCGAGGTATACAACTGTTGATATAATTACACGTTCCACACTTCTCATAATGTTCAGATAAATCATGGTAATTGACATAAAAATGTATGATAATGCTATAATTTTAAGGTATTTAACGCCTTCTGCAATAACCGGGGCTTCATTTGTAAAAATTGTCATTACTTGTGCAGGAAATATTAATACGATTGCAGTAAAAAATAATGCTACCAAAAGAGAAAATCTCATACAGATTCCCATGATTTTTTCAATACTTTTGGTATCGCCTTTACCCCAGTATTGAGCTGTAAGTACTGCCGAACCTGATGTCAGCCCAAAATATATAAGCGTCATTATAAACTGAACCTGACCTGCCAGAGAAGCGGCAGAAAGTACAGTTTCGCTTACTTTTCCAAGCATAAGAACATCTATTGAGGTTATTCCTACATTTATGAGGTTTTGGATAGCCATAGGAAGAACCAGAGCGAAGGCCATTTTGTAGAAGGATTTAGTATCCTTGGTTATGATGTTGTTTTCCATTTTGAATACTCCGTATTTTGAATCATTTTATAACTAGTATACAATATCATAATGTGATACCATAAGTAAAGTTAATAAAACCTTACTTTTGGGAGATGAAAGCTTTGCTTTATAGGGATAATGCAGGTTTATATATCCATGTGCCCTTTTGCAGTTCGAAATGTAATTACTGTGATTTTAACTCCTATGCAGGAAAGATTAATCTCGCTGAGAATTACTTTAAATCCATGAAAAAAGAAATCGAGCTATATAAAGAATACATGAAAGATTATCTAATCCATACGATATTTATAGGTGGAGGAACACCTTCGGCTGTTGATGATGGATTTATTTCTGATATATTGGAAAAATGCAGGACTGAGTTTAAAATATCTGACAACTGCGAAATAAGTATAGAAAGTAACCCCGGTACTTTAAGCATAGACAAGCTAAAGTCTTATAAAAATTCAGGTATAAATAGAATCAGTATGGGACTACAGGCATATCAGGACAAGCTTCTTAAATACCTTGGAAGATGCCATAGCCACAAGGATTTTTCCGAAAGTGTAAAAAATGCAAGAGATGCCGGTTTTGAAAATATTAATGCGGATGTTATTTTTGGAATTCCCGGACAGACCCTTTATGACTGGAAAGAAACCCTTGCTTATTTAATTTCTCTGGGTATCAACCATATTTCAGCTTACAGTCTTAAAATTGAAGAGGGTACCAAATTTGGCAGTATGGAGGAAGAAGGCATTCTTGTTCCGGTAGAAGACGAACTTGACAGGGAAATGTATCATAATGCAGTTAATTACCTAAGTGAACAGGGATTAAAGCAGTATGAAATATCCAATTTTGCAAAAGAGGGGTATGAATGTAAGCACAATCTGACATATTGGAAGTGTGTGGACTACCTTGGCTTGGGCGCAGGGGCACATTCCTGTTTGAAAGACATAAGATTTTCAAACGAAGTTTCCATAGAGGGATATATAGATTATCTGAAACATGAGGAAAAACCTGTATATGAGAAATTTCCACTTGAATTAACTGATAAAATGTCGGAGTACATGTTTCTGGGATTACGGTTAACAAAAGGGGTAACAGGAAAGGAATTCTTCCAGCGTTTTAATCAGAACTTATTTACAAAGTATACTGATTCTTTTGAAAAGCTTGAGAATAAAGGACTTATTGAAATAGCAGGTGATTCCGTTAAATTAACAAGACTTGGTTTTGATTTGGCTAATCAGGTGTTTGTAGAATTTGTATAAAATGCAAAAATAAAAACTCAGGGTTAAACCTGAGTTTTTGTTTTTTAATTATTTTGCTGCATTTAAGGCTTTTGCTAATCTGGATTTCTTTCTCGCAGCGGTGTTTTTATGCATTAAGTTCTTTGCTGCGGCTTTATCTAAAGCCTTTGTAGCTGCTTTGTAAGCGTCTGTTTTATTTTCACCAGTAGCGATAGCTTCTTTACATTTTTTAACAGTAGTCTTGAGTGCTGACTTCCTGATAGTGTTCTTCAAAGTCTTAGTCTCAATTACTTTAACTCTCTTTATAGCAGATTTAATGTTTGGCACAGTATTCACCTCCTGCGAGCCGGTTTAGCATAATAAGTGAGCAAAAATTACAAAAATATGTTAATCGGTTTTACAAACCGCTTCTTGCCCATAACAGATGATATTTTACCATGAAAGGTTTCAAATTGCAAGTACAAACTGGATAAATTTGATTAGTACACTATATTAATATTTAAAATTTAATACTAAAAATGCGACATTTTGAAATAATATTAATGAATTTTAAAAGTTTTATAACGAAAGGACATTATTTAT
Source organism: Ruminiclostridium papyrosolvens C7 (assembly GCF_000421965.1). GTDB lineage: Bacteria > Bacillota > Clostridia > Acetivibrionales > DSM-1351 > Ruminiclostridium > Ruminiclostridium papyrosolvens_A. The sequence goes on from NZ_ATAY01000020.1 coordinate 104,065, forward strand.
GATTAATTTATCCAACAGGTATACAGACCTTGCCATTGAGGCACATGAAATATTTATGAACAGCAGTGAAGCAAAGCAGCAGGCCCAAGAAGGCAAAACACCTCCGGGAGTGGTTATTGAAAACGCCGGAGACGAGGATGTAAAGATTACAAGAGTACGTATTACTTCACGTACAGGGGAAGCTTCCATCGGAAAACCTATGGGAAACTATATAACTCTTGAGATTCCCGAACTAAAGGATAATAACGAGGATGTAAATAAAAAGACTATTGATGCTATGGCAAGAGAATTAAGAGATATGCTGAAGCTGAAAGAAGGCTCTACTACCCTTGTTATTGGGTTGGGAAACTGGAACGTTACTCCTGATGCATTGGGGCCAAAGGTTGTTTCTAATCTGATGGTAACAAGGCATCTGCTTCAATATGTACCTGAACATGTTGATGAGGGGGTTAGTCCTGTTTGTGCAATTGCTCCGGGGGTATTGGGAATAACCGGGATTGAGACTGGTGAAATTGTAAGAGGTGTCGTTGACAGGCTTAAACCGGATGCCTTAATTGCAATAGATGCTCTTGCTGCAAGAAGTATGGAAAGGGTTAGCACTACCATTCAGATTGCAGATACAGGTATTGCACCGGGAGGAGGAGTTGGAAACAAGAGAATGGAGCTAAGTGAGCAGACTTTGGGGATGCCTGTGGTTGCTATAGGTGTGCCGACTGTAGTTGATGCGGCTACTTTGACAAATGATGCAATGGATCTTGTTATTGACAGCCTTATGAATGAATCACCAAAGGATTCCGGGTTTTACAACACCTTGAAAGATATTGACCGTGACCAGAAGTATGAGCTTATCAAGGAGGCCTTAAATCCCTATGTAGGGCACCTTATTGTTACTCCTAAGGAAATAGATGATATTATCAGCCGTGTTTCAAAGGTAGTGGCAAACGGGCTCAATATGGCTCTACATCAGGGAATTACACTTGATGATGTAGGTAGATACATTAACTGATATATATGAATATCTTCCCTTTTGCTGCCTCACAGGTTATAATTTAATCTGGGTGTTTAACATTGACATTTCCCATTAGGAGGTAATTTTGAAGCAGACAGGAAGATTTTTGATAATATTCGGTTCACTTATGATATTATGGAATACATTTTTGATTAAGCCAATAAAATTGTTTACTGTTTTTCTCCATGAGTTGGGGCATGCATTTATGGCTATTGCCACCGGCAGCGGAATAACCGAGCTTAAAATATATTTTAATGAAAGCGGACATGTCATGTCACTTCCCAAAAGCTGGTGGTCAGCCTTTCTTATCGCCAATGGAGGTTATTTGGGAAGTGTTCTTTTTGCTATTCTGATACTGGTTCTTAAAAATACCCGTTTCAGAAAATACATAATAGGTGTTATAGCCATTATATTTCTTGCATTTACATTCAGGTATTCCGGTATTGCGTCATTTACAATGCTTTACTCGGTAATATTTGCTGTTTTTGCACTCATACTTTATATGATTCAGAATGACACCCTTAACCAATGGGTAATTGAGATAATTGGTATTGGAAGTGTTACATATGCAATATATGACACCCTGGTAGATACCGTGATAATGCAGCTTAATTATCAGTTTGGCTTTTTCAGAATGGGCAGTATGCCGGTAACTGATGCTGTTTCCTTATCCAGACTTACTCATATTCCGTCTATAGTTTGGGGTATGATTTGGGTAGGTATATCCATTTTTGCGGTGTATTCTGTTTTTCTAAAAAGTAAAAGCAAGCCTTCACGAAAAAAATATTGATTATATAAATAGGCTGATTTTTAAATGTTAACATAAATAATAATTATACATGACTATTCGGAGGGAAATATGGCAGATAAAATTAGTTTAATGAAAGATAAGATTGAGATACTTAACAGAGCTGCGAAAGCATACTATCAGGAAAATACTGAAATTATGCCCAATATAGAATACGACAAGCTTTATGACGAATTATTGGAACTTGAAAAAGAAACAGGTGTTGTTCTATCCAACAGTCCGTCTATTCATGTAGGATATGAACTACTGAGCAATCTGCCAAAAGAACGTCATGAAAAGCCTATGCTGTCTCTTGATAAAACGAAAGATGTAGGTACTTTAAAGGAATGGATAGGCAGCCAAAAGGGTATTCTTTCATGGAAACTTGACGGGCTTACTATTGTGTTGACTTATCAGGACGGGCATTTGGTAAAGGCGGTTACAAGAGGCAGTGGTGAAGTGGGAGAGGTTATAACTAATAATGCAAAGGTATTCATGAACCTGCCGGTTACCATAGCATATAAGGATACGTTAATTTTACGTGGAGAGGCGATTATCCGCTATTCAGACTTCATTAAAATAAATAATGAAATAGCAGATGTTGATGCAAAATATAAGAATCCGAGGAACCTGTGCAGCGGGTCTGTAAGACAGTTGAACAACAAGGTTACATCTGAAAGAAATGTGTATTTCTTTGCATTTTCATTGGTAAAAGCTGATAATGTTGAGCTTGATAATTCCAGAGCTTCTCAAATGAACTGGTTGAAAAATCAGGGCTTTGATATAGTGGAATTTAAAGAGGTAACAAGTACTGATATAGAAGAAACGGTTCAATGGTTTTCACAGAATATCGAAGAAAACGATTTGCCGTCAGACGGGCTGGTGCTTACGTTTGATAACATTGCCTACGGGGAGTCATTAGGTTCTACAGCAAAATTTCCGAGAGATTCAATTGCTTTTAAATGGAGGGACGAAATCAAAGAAACTACCCTTCTGGACATTGAGTGGAGTGCTTCAAGAACCGGGTTGATAAACCCCATTGCCATTTTTGAACCGGTTGAGCTGGAAGGAACCACCGTAAGCAGGGCCAGCATCCATAATCTAAGCATTATGGAGGGTCTGGAGCTTGGAATTGGTGATACCATAGGTGTATATAAGGCAAATATGATTATACCCCAGATTTCTGAAAATCTCACCAGAAGTGGTATGGCTCCAATACCTGAAGAGTGTCCTGTTTGTAAGGGCAAAACCGAAATTAAGCAGGAAAGTGGTGTAAAGACATTATACTGTGTTAATAATGAGTGTCTTGCAAAGCAGATAAAGTCATTTACCCATTTCGTCAGCAGAGATGCTATGAATATAGAAGGTTTATCCGAAGCTACTTTGGAGAAATTAATTGCAAAAGGCTTAATTAAAGAGTTAGCCGACTTATTTCATATAGAAAATTATAAGAATGAAATAATTGAGATGGAGGGCCTGGGTGAAAAATCCTTTAATAAATTGGTTGCGTCAATAAATAAGGCTAGGAAAACTACTGCCGTAAGGCTTTTGTACAGCCTTGGAATTCCCAATGTAGGTCTGTCTAATGCCAAGCTTATATGCAAATATTTTAAATACGATTGGAATAAAATTGAGAATGCTGACTTTACCGAATTGATTCAGATAGGCGGAATCGGTGATATTATGGCGGAATCATTTATTAGATTTTTTGCCGATGAAAAGAAGAAGGTTATAGTTCATGATGTTCTAAAAGAACTTGAACTTGAAGAGGTTCAGCTATCTCAATCGGAACAGATTTTTGAAAATATGAACTTTGTTATTACAGGTTCTGTGGAGAAGTTTAAAAACAGGGATGAATTAAAGGATGTCATTGAGGAAAAAGGCGGAAAAGTAACCGGATCAGTTACTTCTAAAACCAACTACCTGATAAATAATGATAATTTGTCTAATTCATCAAAAAACAAAAAAGCAAAAGAACTTAACATAAGTATTATAACCGAAGCACAGTTCGTTGACTGGCTAAATAACGGGATAAAGCCTGAGTAGAAGATTAAATAATTCAATAAAGCTAGTGATTGGCAGGTACAAATATGTACCTGCTTTTTTGTGTTAAAAATACTTATGGGGAAAATGTCGAATATACAGATGCTATTTTTTTTACTAGTGTGCCTGCGGGAATAATTTTAATGATTTTGAATCTCAATTCATGGAGCAGTAAGTAATACTATATGGAGATTACCTGTGTTTCGCACAAAAATTAAAGGAGTATCAAAGATAGTAAGGATATCCATCAAAACTAAAAAGCATGAAATTACTGATGTACTATGGTAATATCTAACTAATTGTTATTAAATCCAATATGTTCTAATATATGTATATTACATTCATTTTTTGAAAAGAGGTAATTTATGAAGAGAGCATGTCTTATATTTTTAACTGCAATTTTGTCATTATTACTATGCACAAATGTTGGTGCAGTTTCTTTGGATTCAAAAATAACAATTATACAAGCTAAGTATGACAATTTAAAGGCATTATCAAGTTCAGATTATGATATAAATGACAATAAACTGCCACTTTTAAAATTTCAAAAAGGTGATAAATATGGAGTTGTCAATAAAGATGGGGTTATTATAGCAGATGCAATTTATGATGATATATGGGATTACTTTCATGGATTTATTATTGTTATAAAAGACGATAAAGTTGGTTTTATAGATGAGAACGGTAAGAAAATTACTGACATCAAATATGATATGTATGGTGTCGGAAACTTTTTTGAAGGACTTGCAAGGGTGGAGTTTAATGGAAAATGGGGCTTCATTGACACTGCGGGAAAAGAAGTCATTCCGTTAAAATATGATGATGTGTTTAATTTTGTTGATAGTGTTGCACCTGTATGTGTAAAAGGGAAATGGGGACTTATTGATAAGACAGGTAAGGAGATACTTGCCCCAAAATATGCACAGATTGGCTATGAAGCAGAAGGTATAGGTACTCTCGTCAGCTTTCGGGGTGGGATTGCTCAGGTAAAGGATTTTAACAATAAATGGGGGTATATTGATGAAACCGGAAAGGAGGTTGTTAAGCCTCAGTTTGATGAAGCATATGATTATAGAGACGGATTTGCTCCATTTGTAAAGAATAAAAAAGTGGGGCTTGCAAATAAGGATGGGATAGTACTTAACCCTATTTATGACTATATTTATGACTTTGGAAAAAATGATATCACTTTCTTTTCTCAAGGTAAAAAATTGGGGCTAATAAATAAAAATATGACTGTATTGGCTAAGCAGCAATTTGACGCTGCTGGTACTATATCAGAAGATGGATATATGAAAGTAAAAAAAGGCAATAAATACGGTTTTATTAATAAAAACGGTAAAGAGATAATTAAACCACAGTATGATGGAGCAGGGTCGTTTTGCTACGGTTTGGCTCCGGTTGTTATAAAAGGGAAAATAGGCTATATAAATATAAAAAATAAGCTGGTTATTCCGGCACAATTTGAAATAATGAAAGATGCAAACGGTATTGAGAATTTTGAGTTTGGAACTGCAGTTGTATTAAAAGGCGGTAAGTACGGGATTATAGATAAAAATGGAAAGTACTTAACGAATCTAAAATACGATTCAATTGAACATAGTTACGAAAATCAGTTGTATATAGTAAAGGAAAAAGGAAAGTTTGGCATACTTGATAAAAAAGGTACAGTTATTCTAAAACCAAACTTCACAAGAATTGAAGTTGTAAAAAATGTAATTTGCGCTGAAGCCAATGGTTTATCAGAACTATTTGGATTAGACGGGAAAGCAATTACACAGCAAAGTTATAGGAATATGACTCCCTGCCATTCAGACTCTAGAGAGTTTGAGATTTTTACCTTTGATAAGAATGGCAAGAAGGGTGCGCTAATATACAGACTGGATTAATATTTCAAGTAACGTGAGAAGTTTGGGGTAAAATACCCCTTACTTACTCTACTTAAGGGCAAAGAATATTAATATTACCTCTGGCTTGTTGCCATTTAAAGGAACTAATTACATTAGCACATAATTATTCAAAAAAATAAAAAATATTCCAAAATATTCATTAGGTCCATTGACACGGTATAAGGCTGATTGTATAATTATGTCAATTGAACTCTATTTTTGTTTTTTTAAAACCTTAAATTAAAATTTTTATTTAGGGGGCGATGTATTTGGAAAGTGAAATTTTCCGATTTGTAGGCATCAGGCCTGCACAAAAAGTAATAAATTATAAGGACGGTTTGAAATACCTAAATTATACTCTTAACATTGATGACAACCTGACACATTCTGTAGCAAGTTATAGAAACAGATATCTCGCAGCAAGGAAAATCCGCTCATACACCACTAAAATCCCACCTTCTTTTTATGATATTATGCATTATATATATAGTCTGGCATCTAATATACAGAAAAATGAGGATATTGAAAAACTCATACAGGATATAGATGCTATTCTTATGAAAAAAGGGTATGCAAGCTCATTGGAGCTTTATTCATTGGTTAAGAAGGAAAATAAAGAAACAAACGAAAGTATATACAGTATACTTTGGAAGCAGCTGCTTTTGTTTGCCTATTGGACATATGACGATCCTCAGGCTCATGAAAATGTAATTACCTCCCTAAGAGTAATAAACCTTATAGATTATTTAACAAACAATGATATCAAAACAAAGAATATTGAAGATATACATACAATTTTAAATGCATCAGTTGTTATTCCAAAGAATTTTTTCAAGAATAAAACCTCTTCAAATCCTTCCCTGAGTGAACATTTCAAAGTACTGGGCGTAGGCGACCTTAAAGTTGTCAAGCAGACATATAAAGGGGCTAAAATGGGAGATATAGCCTATATTGAAAATGTGCTAAAGGGAGAGCTTAGAGAGAGGGTTCACCGGCGGCTTGATAGGACAGAAGATATCTCATTTCTAGAAACCGAAACAACAAAAGAGGATGAAAAGGATCTGCAAAACAGTGAAAGGTTCAGTCTTCAAAGAGAATCCCAAAGCATAATTTCCTCAAATAACGATTTTAGTGCAGGCCTAAGTGTATCTGCTTCTTACGGACAATTTGTCAAACTCACTGCAAACACAAATATATCACACTCCGGTTCACAATCAGAAACAAACAGAATAGCTTCGGACTACTCCAGAGAAATAGTGTCACGCGCAGTCTCCAAAATATCGGAAAGAGTTAAAGAGTCCCGTACAAGTACATCAATAAGCGAGATAGAAGAAAAAAACAACCATTCTTTCGATAACAAAACAGGTGCTGATAATGTGGTTGGGATATATAGATGGGTGGACAAGGTTTACGAAGCAAAAATATTCAATTTTGGCAAGAGAATGCTTTATGAATTTATCATTCCTGAGCCGGCTGCTTTTTACAACTTTATAAATAAGAAATCAAAGACTGAAATGAAAAACGGTGTAAAAATGCCCGATGCACTGAATATAACACATAGAGATATAACTGAGGACAATTTCAATAACTTTATACATCAATATAATGTAAGGGGAGTTACACCGCCACCTGTTAAGCTTGTATCAATTGGAGAATCCTATGATATACCTGCAGAACATCCTGCTATAGTAACTAATGTGACCAAAAAACTTAAAGTGCCGGATGGATACAAAGCTGTGCGCGCATATGCCGGAGGAGGTGGTGTGGGCAATAACAGCGATTTTCAGGTAGTGATAGGAAAAGTATGGAGAGATAAACCCCAGCTATTCGAAATAATGAACCTTGACGGTTATATAGGTGATATACCTGTAGCCGTAATGATGAGAGATTATGCCGGAGTTGCAATAAATATCGTAGTCGAGTGTGAGAGAACCCCCGAACTTTATGAAAGCTGGCAGATTAAAACATACACAGCCATAGTGGAGGCTTATGAAGCTCAGATGGCAGAATATCGCAAACAGCTCTCTGAATTGGAATATACCCAACCAGTTTATAGTAATCCGGCAACAAATAGAGAAATTGAAAAGAAAGAATTGAAAAAGTGGTGTATTCACTTACTGAGGGGAGAGGAATTCAAATTTAGTGCGTTCAACGAAACCGATTCAGAAATTAATATAAAACTAAACAGTGTTCAGAAAATTGGTGAAAATGTGCAATTCTTTGAGCAAGCTTTTGAGTGGGAACAAATGTCGTATGTGTTCTATCCATATTTCTGGGGAAGGAATGAAGGATGGGATGATGCAATTAAAGACACTGAAGGCTCCGACCAACAATTTACGAAGTTCCTGCATGCAGGTGCAGCAAAGGTGATTGTCCCTGTACGCCCAAATTATGAGGATGCACTGGCTTTCTTTACCAACACTGGCAAGCTTTGGAACGGAGGAACTGTGCCTCTTATTGATGATGATCTTTATGTATCGATTATTGATGAAATAAAATCACAGACCAATGATACGGCAGAAGGCGTATTTACCGGTGAACAGTGGGAAGTTACAATCCCAACCTCATTAGTTATTCTTCAGAAGAGTGATGAACTTGAAACTTAGGAATTCAGTGAATTTTGTTAAAGCAAGTCACTTATTGTTTAGATAATAAACAACAGCCTTATAATAGGGGGATACTTAAGTTGAAGATAATGAAGGAAGATATAGAATATCTGGCTTTAGAAGGCGGAGGCGGCTGTGGCAATGCTTTTATCGGAGCAATCAAGGCTCTAGAGGATATGAAAGTAATTCAGCATGAGAACTTCTGTCTCAAAAATATAAAAGGAGTAGCCGGTGCTTCCGCCGGCTCTATAACATCGCTTTTTCTGGCATGCGGATATAATTCCAGAGAGATAACAGACATTTTAAAGCTGGAGAACTTTAATAAATTCTTTGATGGACCTGATATAAATAAGCAGCCGTTTTTAATAAACAATAATAAAATGAGCAGCAAAAGGTTCCTTGAAAGACAAAAAAAACGTTTAGAGGGTCTTAGTGATATACACCTGAAGATATTACAGGAGCTTGGAATAAAATTCACAACGGTAAGATTTTTTGAGCTGGGAGAGTTTCAGGGAATAATAGGAAAATTTTTAAACCCATTGATAGACAGCGTCATTACATATTTCGGCAAAAACAATCTGCCCGACGAAGTACTCCTTAGAATCAAAAAAGGGAAAAGAGATTTAATTTACTGTCTTCATACCGATTTTGGAGTATTTACAGGAAATGAAATAAGAAACTTTTTTGACAAATGGATAACTATGGCAAGGGTGAGAATTGAGAACCCTGATATGTTTAAAAATGCCAGTATATCTGACTTATCCCGTATTTATACTGAGAGTAAGTCATCTATTGAATTTAATATACGGTATATGAACACTTCTATCGGTGATTTGGGTAAGTTGACTAAAATAAAGCTTGCATTTACAGGTACTAATATGCTGGATATGAAAAGTTACATCTTCTCCAGCTTTGATGATATGACAAACAAAATGGCCGCTGCAGATATTGTCCGTATTTCAATGAGTATTCCATTTGCATATAAACCTATAATAATTGAAACCGAAGACCTGCAAGAAATCTTTGGAAGTTCAGACTGGAAAAACCATAGGGCACTGGTAGGGATCTGGGTAGATGGAGGACTAACTAACAATATTCCCATAAATGCCTTCAAACAGTTTTCAAACAGCTCATCAAGGCAAAATACTTTTGGCCTCAGGCTAAACATTGATGAACAAACACCGATATTAAACATTTTGGATTTTATAAAACAATATATGAGCCTGCTTGGAGGCACCGGAGAGGCTCAAATGTCAGCAGCACAATCTTTTTATGATAACTGTATTCAGCTGGATGCAAGTCCACTCAAACTTTTTAGCTTCACACCTGATCCTAAAGATTTTGACAAGGTCAACGCCAAATCTTACGTGGATGTGGTAAAGTATTTTGAGTGCCAGAACGTGTGTAACCCTGTCTGTGAGTTTTATTAAGTCATGAATCAGGAAGAAGCACGGGGGGCGGTGCGAAACAATTGAAAATGCTTCTGTCTCAAAAAATGTTTTGTAAACACAGAATAGTATATTGATGGAATGAAATGTATTAAAAATGTGTCATTGAGGTAGTACTTGATTCTTTATACAAAATGCTATTTCGTGAGATTCATATTTGTATAACTAGTATACGTGGTACATTTTGTTTGCTAGGAAAATAAAAAAGATGCATAATAGCAAAGATGAATTCTTAAAAAGGAATAATAATAAATGGACAAATTTTATTTTATAGAAACAAATAGATTGTTAATTAGAATACTTGAAATGAAAGATAAAAATGATTTTTTCCAATATCGTTCCATGCCTGAGATTTATCAATACCAAACATGGAGACCAAAGGATATTGACGAAATTGAAGAATTTATAAATAAAAATATTTCGGTATGCCCTAACACAAGAAATACATGGTTGCAACTGGCGGTGTGTTTAAAGGAAGGGAAACTGATTGGAGATATTGGAATTCATTTTATAGATGATGATTATCAAATTGAAATTGGCTATACACTTTCTCCTGAATATCAAGGTAGTGGGTATGCCGTGGAAGCAGTCAAAGCCGTAATTAATTATGCCTTTACTGTATTTAAGAAACATAGAATTTCGGCATCAGTTGACCCTGATAATTTAAAATCAATAAAGCTTCTTAAAAAAGTCGGATTTAGAAAAGAAGCTCACTTTATTAAAAGTTTTAGGATGGGGAACCAATGGTATGATGACTGCGTATATGCAATATTAGCAGAAGAGTGGAAATCCCTCTAAAGAATAAGGATAATGGGAAACGAGGTAAGATATAAAACGGTTGACGAGATGTTAAAACTATAAGCATTACTGTAATCATTACTGTAATCATATAGGTTGAAGGCAGAAACTTTTCATATGAATGCTATAAAGACCCCGAAAATGCTAGGAAATTAAGATAATATTAAGAATAAAAAACTACTGAATCAAATCAGTAGTTTTATTTTGTTGCGGACGATGGAATTGATCCATTTGGTCTGCACCCTTCATAGAGATGTTACTTTATAGTTAGGTTTCTTTTATGATATGCCTTTTCCTAATATATGATATAATTGTACATTGTGATTATGGATAAGAATAAAATAGACCTTAAGTATGAAAAATAAATAATATTAAGAATTATTAAGAAATCCGGGTAGATTTAAAGAAAAGAAGAATATAGTTTTGAAAAATACTAGTGCCCCCTAAGATTTCTCCTAAAATTGTTAAGGTAAAGAAGCCAAAAGAGAAATTGTGATAAAGGAGATATGAAAAAAATGAACCCAGCTTTTAGTAATTATAAATTGAGTAGTGAAATATTAAAAGCAATAAGCATGTTAAATTTTAAAAGTCCTACCAAGGTTCAGGAAAAGGTTATACCAGCTGTTTTAGAGCAAAAGGACATTATAGTAAAATCCCAGACAGGAAGTGGAAAGACAGCTGCATTTGCCGTTCCCATTTGTGAATTGGTAGAATGGGATGAAAATAAACCTCAGGCATTAGTTATTACACCCACAAGAGAACTTGCTATTCAGGTGAAGGAAGATATATTTAATATAGGTAGATTTAAAAGGCTTAAAGTATCAGCGATTTACGGCAAGTCCCCCTTCTATAATCAGGAAAAGGAGCTCAAACAAAAAACACATGTGGTGGTTGGTACACCGGGACGTATCATAGACCATATCGAAAGAAATACATTTGACACATCAAAAATAAAGTATCTTGTAATAGATGAAGCTGATGAAATGCTCCATATGGGATTTATTGAACAAATAGAGACTATAGTATCAAGTCTGTCAAAGGAACGTGTGACGGTGCTATTATCAGCGACAATGCCAAGAGATATAGAGACTCTATGCAACAAATACATGAAAGAGCCTATACGTGTTGAAATAGAGGAGCAAAATACAACGGCAGAAAGGGTGCATCAGGAGAGATATGACATAGACCAAGTAAATAAGATAAACCTTTTAAGGGATATAACAATAGTTGAAAACCCGGATAGCTGTATAATATTTTGTAATACAAAGCAAAAGGTGGATGAGGTATATAATAAACTTTCACTCCTTAAGTATTCTTGTGAAAAGATTCATGGCGGAATGGAGCAGCGTGACAGATTAAGGGTAATGAATAACTTCAAGCGGGGATATTTCAGATATCTGATAGCTACAGATGTTGCAGCCAGAGGGATAGATATAGACAACATTTCACTGGTAATTAATTATGATATTCCACAAGATGGTGAAACTTATGTACACAGAATAGGAAGAACCGGGCGAATAGGCAGGGATGGCAAAGCTATTACTTTTGTAGCAAAAGATGAAAGTAAGTATCTAAGCGATATAAATCAATACATTGGCAAAGTAATTTTATTAAAAGAAACACCGGATAAAGAAACTGTGAATAATTTAAAGCAGGAATTTTCTGAGAAAATAGTTACTGCGCCTGAAATTAAAGAAACAAAAGGCGTACACCTTAATAAAGAGATTATGAAATTACATATCAATGCAGGCAAGAAGACTAAGATGAGGCCGGTGGATATAGTAGGGACACTCTGCAATATAAAAGGTATGACAGCGGCAGATATAGGTATCATCAATATACTTGATGTTTCAACGTTTGTAGAAATACTAAACAATAAAGGTGAGCTGGTCTATAGGGAACTGCAGAAAACACCTATAAAAGGAAGACTTCGTAAGGTAAGCAAAAAGGTGGATGAATGATAATTAAGTAGAATCAATTAGAAAAATAATAAAAAAAAGTAACCAAAATATTATGTTGGTTACTTTTTTTGTGCGGACGGTAGGACTTGAACCCATATGTTTTTGGCAGTAATGATTGTATTGTCAAATAAACAGAGTAATATGACTATTTGAAAAATTAAGGAATGCTACAATCTTGCTTTCCTCAAACGCCTTCGTTCCCCAACCCAGTATAACACCACAGTTAACGCCAAAATAACCGCAGCGCCCCATATGGCTCTGACTCCGAATTCAAAAGTCAGCAGTCCTCCTAAAAAAGCACCTGAGACAAACGAAATAATAATTACGAAATAACGGATAGCACGAATGCCTGATTCAAGGTCTTTCTGAGCAACAGCAATATATGCTGCCCTGAAAGCTGAACGTAGATTTCCTGTAGACATGGTTGTACAGTACGGGGAATCAACCAGTTTTCTGAATGAGGATATTTGAACTGAAGAAACAAATGAAACTATAACAGTTGCAAAGCTATTGTGAGCTGTATTAGTAATAAACCCTATAAAAATAAGCACAGTCATTTCAAAAAGGAGAATTGCGGGTGTCCAATGCAGTAAAAATAATCTGGGTGAATTATTCTTTATAGCTTCAGCAACAATTACACCAAGAACAAAGGCTACAATAGGGGGGAGATGTGCAAGCGCTTGATTCCATTCTCCTTTTGATGCATAAATACCAAGAAAAACAATGTTTCCGGTTTGTGCATTTGCAAAAACGCCACCTCTGCCTATATAAGTGTATGCATCCAAAAAACCTCCTACAATTGCTAGAAGTATCCCAAATGGAACGGATTCATATGTGGGGTGCTGTGAGTTTAACTTTTCATTATTTCTATTAATTAAGGTAAAGCTCTTATTATTCATATAAAAAATCCTTATATAGCATAGATAAGACTATGGAGTGTTATTAACGATGATTGATAAATAAAGCTTCCTGTAATTGAATAAAATTACATTATCGCATAAAAACAAGAAAGAGAAGATTAAATAATCTTCTCTTTCTTTGGTGCGGACGGTGGGACTTGAACCCACACGGTCTCCCATACGCCCCTCAAACGTACGCGTCTGCCAGTTCCGCCACGACCGCATCTATTAATTTTCTGTGTTCTCGCTGCTGCATTCCGCATCAGCAAGTATGATTATACTAGCTACTATTAAGGTTGTCAATACAATATTCTAAAAAAAATTATTAAAATATATTACCATAACATAATGTAAATAAATTATTTATTTTACGCAAAATGTGTTGAAGTGAAATGCTACGACTGGTACAATACTATTTAATGACACAAATAAAAAGGAGAGTTATACGTGGGTTTATTTAGTGCAAATTACAATAAGCCGGGACCTGGGGTTGATAAAGATGCACCTCCCAAACCGCGATTTTTTATATTTTTTGAGGTATTAAAAAGGAAATTTTGGCATCTTATAAAGATTAATTTTTTGTACGTACTTTGCAATATACCAGCTTTGCTGTTGGCATTGCTTGTTTCCACCGTTTATCTACAGAAAATCAATATAGATAATGTATTAAGCGATTTTTATATCAGGGTGTTTCTTGCAGTCATTATGATTTTTTTGTCAGTGGTAACGATTGGACCCGTACAAGCAGGTTTCACTTATATTATGAGGAATTATTCCAGAGAAGAACATGCATTTATATGGTGGGATTTTAAGGATAATTTCATCAAGAACTTTAAACAAGGTATGATAATAACTGGTATTGATTTTGTTGTCATGTATATTTTGGGTATAGCATTGAATTTCTATCTTAGTCACCAAGGAATACTTTCAACAGCAGCATCAGCCTTTGTATTTCTATCAATAATTGTGTATTGCATTATGCATTTATATTTATACCCAATGTTGGTAACAGTAAAATTAAGTATAAAAAATCTTTACAAGAATGCATTTATATTTTCACTTTTAAAGCTATTGCCAAACATACTGTTTTTAATTTTAAACATTTTGATAGCGTATGCAACTTTCTATAACCCTATCATTGGAATAGTTTTATATTTACTCATTACTCCTAGCTTCATTGGGCTTATGAATAATTTCTTTGTTAATCCTACTATAAAGAAATATGTCGTAGAACCTATGCAACCTACATTAGAAGATGATGAAGACGAAGAGGATTCCGATAATGATAGCGATGAAGGTTTTTATAAAAAAGAACTGCCTGAAGGAAAAGAATAAAATAATAAAATAATTGAAAAAGAACATGATGCGAAATTTTGCATCATGTTCTTTTTTATTTAATTAAAATAAAAACCGATAAAAAGGTAAACATAAATAAATGAAAATGCAATCTTTTTGAAAATAAATAGTTAAAAGAGAGAATATATGTTTAAGGAAATAGTGATATTAGTTGCTGCTTTTATATTAATGATTATAACGTTAATAGTCTTTGTCCCCAAAGACAAAATAAGGCATGCTCAGGTTATATTCTTTTTTAAACAGTTTATTACTTGGATTTTTGGACTAATAACGGTTGAAATGAGACTTATAGAGTATCCTGTAAGATTATTTTCCTATGCAACCAGAACAAGTTTTTCATTTGAATATTTAATATACCCGTCAATCTGTGTTATTTTCAATTTACATTACCCAAAAGACAGCAGTAAGAAAAAGCAGTTTTTATACTTTTCTTATTACTGTACAGGAATGACAATTTTTGAGGCATTATGTGAGACATACACTGACCTGATTGAATATATCCACTGGACTTGGTACTGTTCATGGATTACATTATATTTAACACTTTATCTTTCCAGAAAGTACTACCTTTGGTTTTTTAAAAGCAAAACACCTTGACTTTTTGAAGGAAATATTGCATAATAGCTAAGTCAATTAAATATTTTTTGAAATGAAAACGACACATGTGGTGCTTTGCACGTAAATCTGATTACGGTACAAAGTGTTGCAATGTGTTTTTTTATTGTCAAAATTTATAATAATCAGGAAAGGGAGTTTTTATGCCAACAACAAAGTTTCAAAGAGTAGTTTTTGCATTTTTAACCGTTATAATCACGGTTCACTTATTCGTATTTTATAATCTTGCCATCGAGATGGGGGGAATGTCTAATCAGGTATTTATAGCATCTCGAAAAGTAGTTGGAATTGAGTTTTTGTTTGCTTTTTTACTCGAAATATTTATTGTCGGACCACTTGCGGAAAAAATGGCTTTTCGGATTATAAATCCGAGAGATGAAAAACCATATATTATAACAACTGCTATAATATGTTCAACGGTAGTACTTATGTGTCCAATGATGAGTTTTATAGCTACAATCTTATATAACGGAATAAGTACAGAGTTTCTTGCTCAGTGGATGCAGAAAATTGTATTTAATTTCCCGTTTGCACTGTTAACTCAGTTGTTTTTCATACAGCCTTTTGTTAGATTCCTTTTTGGTGCAATATTTAGAGGAAAGGCAAAGAATGAAATAGAGGCTGATGTAGAATCTTCCGAATTAAATTTGGAATCAAATTAACAAGAAATTAACGATTTCAAAATACTAAATTAATACGATGGATGTAAAATAATTACAAACCTTATTCATAGGGTACATCCTTTTAACAGCTCCGTGCATAACGGAGCTTAATTATTATTAATTTAGAAAGACAACAGGAGGGTTGCTGTATGGCTTGGAGTACATGTCCTAAATGTAATAATCATAATTTTGAGGTCGTTGAAAAATCTTTGGCAGGAACCAAATTAAATTTGTCATTTGTTCAGTGCCTGGTATGTGGTACTGTTGTTGGAGTAACAGATAGTAATAATTTTGATAACCGGCTTAATGAGTTGGAAAACAAGTTGAGTAGCTTATCCGCTAAAATGAGTAGTTTAAGAAGCTAAAGTACGGTCAAGAGGGGTCTTGTCAGTCCTACATATGGATGACAGACCCCTTTAATACTATATTTTCCGTATTTCCCCTGCATTGATTTTAAATGTAAGTAATGGTAAAATAAAGACAAGTTAATTTATCTATAATCTAACCTATAACATTTCCGTAATACACGTCAAAGAGCGCTTAAAAAATCACTGTTAACATTTACAAAGATTTATGGATTACAAAATTAGTAATATATTTTAGATTGATAGTACTAAAATATCAAAAATAATTTTTGGGAGGATTTTGTATGAAAAGGAAAATCTACTTATTATTAGTATTAATGCTAATTCTCAGTGCATTTAGCTTTAGTACTATTCAAGCAGCTACGGTTTACGGGGACGTTGACTCCAGTGGTACTGTGGACTCTCTGGACTTTGCAGCAATGAAATCGCATTTGCTTGGGATTAAAAGCATTACAAACATTACGGCTGCGGATGTAGACGGTGATGGCAGTATTACAGCTCTTGACATTGCTTTATTCAAAAAATATCTGTTGGGACAGATATCCAAATTTCCGGTTGATTCAGTAGCTCAGCCGAAATTCCACTGCTTCTTATTGTTAGGTCAGTCAAATATGGAGGGATATCCCAAGGCACTGGATTCTGATAAAGTAGAAGATCCACGGGTACTTGTATTAGGATATGATAATAACCCTGCTCTCGGAAGAGTTACAGATCAATGGGACATAGCATGTCCGCCGCTGCATTCTACTTATCAAGGTGCAATTGGACCTGGTGACTGGTTTGCAAAAACTATTGTACAAAAAATACCTGCCGGTGATACGATAGGCTTGATACCTTGTGCTATTAACGGCGAGAGGATCGAGACTTTTCTAAAGTCAGGCGGAAGTAAATATAATTGGATTGTTAACCGTGCAAAACTCGCCCAGCAAAAGGGAGGAGTAATTGAAGGTATTCTTTTCCATCAGGGTGAATCGAACAATGGGGACACTACTTGGCCAGGTAAAGTAAATACATTGGTAGAAGACCTCAAAAAAGATCTTAATCTGGGCGATATTCCTTTTATTGCTGGAGAATTGCTTTACAGCGGCAGCTGTGCAGGACATAATACATTGGTAAATAAACTGCCTTCTATTGTAAAGAATTGTTCTGTAGTATCTGCAAGCGGATTGGTGGTTGATCCTTCGGATACACAGTGGAAGCTTCATTTTGGTCATGATTCACAAGTAACACTGGGTAAGAGATATGCTGAAAAGATGATTCAAGCCCTCGGCTGGTAATTTTTTTATAGTGGTAAATTTGTAAAGGTTTATTTAGTACTATCAATCTGAATAAAATATTTTTATTATCAAGTGGTTGGTTGACTGTAAATATTGGTAATTGATATAATGAATTGGCTTGTAGACTTGGATTATATTTATAATATAAAAGGAGATGGTACATAGTTGTTAAAGGTAATAAACAGAATTATTTCGTTTATTATATCTTTCACATTAATGCTTATGTTGATACCTAATAATTACACTACCTCAGCCGCACCAATGGACAGACAACTGGCAGTCGATGCACTGGCATACGGGGACTGCAATAATGACCGAAATATAGATGCTCTGGATTTAGCATTGTTAAAGCAAAATATAATGAATCAGGGTGACAAATATTATAACAATATGGACTTAAACCAGGATAATGCAATAGATGCAATTGATTATTCAATAATGAAACAGTACTTATTAGGAAAGGTTAGCAATTTACCTTACGACCCATCACAACCGGCAACTAAATGGGTTGGTACATGGACAGCAGCACAGCAATTGACTGAACCTGCCAATATGCCTCCAAGTCCGGGATTAACTAATAATACACTTCGTCAGATAGTACATGTATCAATCGGTGGGAATCAATTGAGAATGAAATTTTCCAATCAATACGGGAGTACACCTGTTACCATGAACTCTGTTCATTTAGCCGTTTCAACAGGTGGAAGCTCAATTCAGGACGGTACTGACAAGGCAGTGACTTTCGAAGGAAAGGAAACAGTAACAATTCCAGCCGGAAAAACCGTTACTTCAGATATTGTTAATTTTATTTTACCTAAGCTTGAAAACATTGCCGTTACCATATACTTCGGCAGTATACCTTCAGAATTAACAGGCCATCCGGGCTCCAGGACAATATCTTATATTCAGACCGGAAATAGTGTTAATAGTTTGAGTATGCCTCGGGCAGTTACTACCGAACACTGGTATATTATAGCCGGAATAGATGTACTTACCGATGACTCATGTAAAGGAATAGTTGCTTTGGGCGATTCTATTACTGACGGCAGGGGCTCCACCACAAACGCAAACAACAGGTGGACAGATAACCTTTCACGTCGTTTACGAGACAATCCTTCTACGTCAAATATTTCGGTACTTAACCAGGGAATAGGTGGAAATACTGTGCTTTCAGGAGGTTTGGGGCCAACTGCACTTTCCAGATTCCAGCGTGATGTACTGGAACAAAGCGGCGTGCGATATCTCATAGTATTTGAAGGGGTTAACGATATAGGGCCAAGTTCTTCTATATCAGTAGCAACAAACCTAATAAATGCATACAAAGAATTCATAAGCAAGGCGCATTCTAAAAATATTCTTGTATATGGAGCTACAATTACACCCTTTGGTGGCTCACAATATGATAGCAATACACATGAACAGGCAAGACAGACAGTAAATAGCTGGATAAGAACAAGCGGTCAATTTGATGCAGTAATAGATTTGGATGCTGCAGTTAAAAATCCAAACGATCCAACCAAGCTGCTAAGCCCATATGACAGCGGAGACCATTTGCATCTTAGTCCGGCTGGATATGAAAAAATAGCAGAGGCTATAGACATTAACCTTTTTACAAAATAACTTCTTTGTATTTCAGAAATGAAAAATACTCCTCTGTGGTTAAATGCTAATTATTTACAATAATAACAAACATATGTATATTATTAGTATATAGACTTATTATTAAGGAGGGGGAAAATGATTAGAAAAATAACGGTTTTATTTATGATTATGCTTACGGTTCTTATATTAAGCACCTCTGTGGCTTTCGCTGATATTAGCATAATCAATAACGGAACAAATTTTGGAGGAGTACAGGCACATGGCGGGAGTATCATCAAGGTTGGTGATACATATTATTGGTATGGGGAAAACCGTGACACAAATAACCTGTTTGTATCAGTCAAGGTTTACTCATCTACCGATCTGGTGAACTGGGTAGACAGAGGAAATGCCTTATCCAGGACATCTGCCACAGAGCTTAACTCCTGCAATATTGAAAGACCGAAAGTTATGTACAATGCATCGACCAATCAATATGTAATGTGGATGCATTACGAAAACGGCAGGGACTATTCATTAGCAAGGGCAGCTGTAGCATACAGTACAAGCCCTATAGGGCCGTTTACTTATCTCGGAAGCTTCAGACCCAATAATAATATGTCAAGAGATTGTACTACCTTTGTGGACACGGACGGTACAGGCTATTTTATCTCTGCAGCAAACGAAAATGCTGATTTAATAGTATACAGGCTTACTTCTGATTATAAATCAATAGCCTCACAAGTGGTAACTCTTTGGCCGGGACAAAAAAGAGAAGCTCCATGCATGTTTAAACGTGACAATACATATTATCTGATAACATCCGGATGTACGGGGTGGAGCCCAAACCAGCAGAAATACGCTACTTCCACATCAATATCCTCAGGATGGACGGGCTTAACAAATATTGGAGATGCAACCTGCTATGACTCTCAGGGGGCGTGTGTTTTTCCGGTAGGACAGAATTTTGTTTACCTCACCGACAGATGGGCCGGTGCGTGGGGAGGAAAAGTCAGTGATTCGTCATACCTCATGATGCCATTACTATTTAATGGAACATCAGTATCTTTGAACTACACCGATACGGTAAAGGTTGCAGCAGAATTTGGTGCAATTGCTAATGATTATCGAAAGTATACTTTTGAAGGAGTGCTGACAAACGCTGACCCTTATCAGTGGAATGTAAGTCAACCTACGTCAACTGATATACAGGTACTTTCGGTAGACGGAGATAAGGCTCTTCAAATGTCAGATAGCACAACATCAGGCTATTGTTACGCCTACAAAGATTTTCCTGCCAAAAATGGTGTAGTTACGTTTAATGTGAGCTTTAAATATGCCAATACCGGAAGATGGGATAGAATCAGATTTTACAATGGAACCAACATAGGAATAGATATTATAAATTTTGAAGAAGGACTTGGTTGGATTACCGGAACTTCTACAAGAAATGTAATACAAATGATTTCTGCAAACACGTGGTATAATTTAAAAATTGTTGCCGATACCTCTACGCAGAAATTTGATGCATACATTAATGATATTCTCATAAAATCAGGTTGCACATTTACAGGTTCCGTTCCCCAGTTTGACAGAATTGCGTTGGACACCGGAAACAGTTTTACAAATACCGCCGTATATGATGATATAATCATTAATTAAAATAACCTTAAAACGAACTGATTGTTGTACTATTAAAAATACAGCAGTCAGTTCTTTTAATTTAAACTAATATTTGTTTTTTCACACAATATCTCTACTATAATGTTTGCATACAAATCACCCTCGCTTTTCTTGAGCCTTGTAAGCAAATCTTTTATAAACATGTCATCTTTGGAAAGTCTTGCTTTCATATTGTTTTTAATCGTTTCTAGCCCCTCAGCAGCAGAGCCGTAATCTTTAAAGACTCTTTCTTCTACTAAGTCAGAATAGACATAGGTGTTAAGGGAATCTCCCTTTAACCTGATCCAGATTCCGTTGCCGTTACTTTCTATAAATTTTCCCTCACAAATAAGCCCGTCTTTTATATCAATATAGAAAAGCTTCTCGTTTTGAGTAAATATATTATTCATAAAAACCGTCCTTTGAATATTATTTGTATAAATATATATTATTCTAATTTATATAAAAACTTTCTCATATTTTGAGTATATTTGCAAAAATTACTTCGGATACCTTTTTTGAAATATTCTTATACTAACTACAACTAAAAAGAGATTAAGGTGAAGAATATGAGTAAAAAGAAAGGTTTTATAAAGACTCTGTTTTCTTATATAACCTATAAAGAAAAAAAACCTGTAAAACAATTTTATATTCCTGAGACAGATAATGAAGATACTAAAACCGAGCAAGAAAAAAATAATACCGTGAAAAGTCAAAAAAACAGAAGAATAAAGAGGCCTGTTCCTGTTTCAGAATCAAGTAAGGAAAATAAACCTGAATATGAAAAGGCTGACGATGAGAAAATATCTATAAGCATTGAAGAAAATATAAAGTATATAAAGCATAAATTCAATTCCCCTGCTAATAAGGATATTGTTATAAGGGAGTTGACGGTTGCAAAAAAGTACAAAGCATTTATTGCATATATTGACGGAATGGTTGACAGGATAACCATAAACAACTTTATTTTAAGGGCGCTAATGGTAAACGACGTCAAAATCGATGAAGATTCCGATGATAAATGTATGCTGGACTTTATATTGTCCAACATATTGCAGACCAATCAGGCAAAAAAGGTAGATAATCCTGATGAATTTATGTACGAAATTCTCTCGGGAAATACACTTTTATATGTTGATGGGTGTGACTTTTACATTTCCAATGAAACAAAGGGCTTTGACAAAAGGGGAGTAGAAAAACCTCTTATTGAGGGAGTAGTTCTTGGATCCCAGGAAGCATTCAATGAAAATCTGAGAACAAATGTAACACTTATCAGAA
Source organism: Ruminiclostridium papyrosolvens C7 (assembly GCF_000421965.1). Lineage (GTDB taxonomy): Bacteria > Bacillota > Clostridia > Acetivibrionales > DSM-1351 > Ruminiclostridium > Ruminiclostridium papyrosolvens_A. The sequence continues at coordinate 126,301 of NZ_ATAY01000020.1, forward strand.
AATTGATAAAAAATAATAACCTTACAACTGAATTTATAAAGGTTGGAAATGTAAACAAACAGTTATGTGCTGTAATGTCAATAAAAGGGTTAACCAACCCTGCAATAGTTGAAGAAGTAAAACGAAGATTAAAGAATATTAAAAGCGATATGGTACTTGGTGACGGAATTTTAGAACAGTTTATAGAGGATAATCCGTATTCAATTGTCCCAACCATATTAAGTACAGAAAGGCCTGACAGAGCCGCATCACACATACTGGAAGGAAAGGTTGCAATACTTGTTGAAGGGGCGCCCTTTGCAAAAATTGTTCCTGTAACTCTTCCAGCTTTAATGCATAGCCCCGAAGATTCATATATGCGTTGGCCATATGGCACTTTAATAAGGATAATCAGGTTTATAGCAGCGTTTATTGCTACACTGCTGCCGGGTCTTTATGTTGCCATTACTAATTTCCATCAGGAAATGATACCTACAGAGCTTCTTATTGCCATAGCAAAGGCAAAAGAGAACGTACCGTTTCCAACAATAGTTGAAGTAGTATTAATGGAATTGTCCTTTGAACTCATAAGGGAGGCCGGAATAAGAATTCCGGGTATAATCGGTAACACACTGGGTATTATCGGTGCGTTGATTCTGGGACAGGCAGCTGTTCAAGCAAATATTGTAAGTCCTGTTTTGATAATTGTTGTTTCCGTAACGGGACTAGGCAACTTTGCAATACCCAATTACAGTCTGGCTTTAGCAGCAAGAGTATCCCGTTTCTGCTTTATTATTTTGGGAGCGTTACTTGGATTTTATGGAATAAGCATTGGAATTGCTTTGTTTGCTATACTGATTACCAATATCAAATCATTTGGAGTGCCGTTTTTTGCCCCTATTGCCCCCAAAACAAAAGAAAGTAGTGACTTATTCTTTAAAAAACCTACCTGGCAGCAAATGTACAGACCAGATTATGTAAATGCTTTAAAACAGAAAAGACAAGCCAAAATATCCAGACAATGGACAGAGGAAGAACCAAAATACAGCTATGAAAGGGATGAAGAGGATGATTAAGGAAGGAAAATTCGGGACAGCAGAAGCGACTTACCTGATTACACTTGTTATTGCATCAAAAACCTTTTATACCAGTATACGTGTTATGATAAAGAACACAGGAACAGCTGCATGGTATATGACCCTTGTATCATGTCTGGTAAGTATAATATTTTTTCTTCTGATATCATTGGTTATGAAGAGATTTCCAGGTAAAAACCTGGTTGATATATTCCAACTTGTTACAGGTAGATTTTTTGGAAAGATATTAACTCTTGTATTCTCAGCATATTATGTATACTATGCAGGCTCTAGTCTCAGAGAATTTCTGGAAATGATAAAGGCATATAATCTGCCATATACGCCGCCAAGCTTAATAATATTTGCTTTCATGGCTGTTGTTATAATTTTGGCGTATATTGGGTTGGAAAGTATAGCCAGGTTGGCATCAGTTAGTTTTTATCCCATATTTATAGGAATAGCCTTAATTCTCTTTCTTGCTTATCCATATTATAATGTAAGAGCTATATTTCCAATCGGTGGCTATGGTATTGAAGAAACAATAAAATCAGGTTTTTTCAGAAGCTCGGCATATGATGAAGTAATCATATTGGCATTTATAATAAACTCCATTGACGGGGTTAAGACATTTAAGAAAGTCGGAATTTATAGTATTCTTATCTCCGGTGTTGCGGTCGTATTTACATGTTTATGCAATATTATGGCGTTTGACTATACGATGGCTAGCGAAAATGTATCAGATCTTTTCCAGTTGGCCAGAGTTATATATTTCAGCAGATTCTTCCAAAGAATTGAATCAATATTTCTTTTTATCTGGATTATTGCATCCCTGATAACTGTTGGACTGGCATTCTACATCGCTATTAGTATTTTTTGCAAAGCATTTAAGATCAGTAATCACAGACCTTTGATATTACAATTTGCTTTCTTAACATTTATGGTGACCCTGTTACCAGAAGGTCTTATAGAACTTGCAAAAATAAATATTGTAGTTATGCGTGAATATAGCATGATAATAATATATGGAATACCTATACTGGTTTTAATAATCTCCGTAATATTTGGCAAGAGGGGGGATAGGCAATGCTTAAAGTCAGTAAAATAATTGTTTTATTAATTACATTTGTATATATCTTAACAGGTTGTACAACAGACAGTAAAAATATTGATGATCAGGCATATGCAATAATGGTCGGAATTGACAAGGGAGTAGAGAATAAAATAAGGCTTACTGTTCAGTTTCCCACATATAAAGGAGGGGGAAATGGTAGTTCTTCAGGTGCCGGAGGCGGGGGCGGAGGAAGTGAAGAAAAAGAATCCGGTCAGATAGGCGGTACGGTCGTTACATCTATAGAATGCTCAACAGTGCTGGAAGGTATAAATTTACTCAGTACTTCAACTACCAGACATATATCCCTTTTCCATTGTAAGGCTATTATTTTCTCGGAGCAATTAGCATATGAGGGAATAAACTTTTATTTGTCCGATTTTGCGAGATTCAGAGAAACCAGACGTATTGCAACCATAGGTGTATGCAGGGGAAAAGCGGAAGATTATATCATGGAGAATAAAACCCTGATAGGTGAAAACATTTCTAAATCAATAGAACTTTCATTTGCACAGTCAAAAAATTCAGGACTATTCCCCTTGGTGGGTTTTACAAATTTTTACAAAAGTACTATATCGCCATACTCCCAGGCATATTCAGTTTATATGGGAATAAACAATTTTAAGAAATTAGAAAATGAAAATAAAGGTCAAAATCCTCCTCTTAAGACCGATGAGCAATATTATCCAGGCGAGGTTCCGAAGAAAGGAAACAAAAAACAGGAAATGATTGGGACGGCTGTATTTAACGGTGACAAGCTAACCGGCACTCTAAATGCAGATGAAACCCGTTATTTTCTGATGATAGTGAACGAGTTTAAACATGGAATTTTAACTGTGGAGGATAAAAAGCATCCCGGAATGGCTATCCCCTTTGATTTACGTCCGGGAAGAAAGTCTGACATAAAGGTACGGTTTGACAAAAGCACACCTGTAATTGATATAAATCTTAATATTGAAGCTGACATTGTTGGCATACAAAGCGGGATGCACTATGAAAGCCTAGATAAAATTAAGGAATTAAATGGATTATTAAAGGGCTGTATAGAAGACGAAGTAAGAAAAACCGTAGAAAAGGTTCAGAAGCAAATGGGAACTGATATTTTCGGCTTTGGTTATTATGCTGCGAGCAAATTCTTAACAATAGACGATTTTGAAAAATATAACTGGGTATCACATTTTATAGATGCAAAGATAAATGTAAGTGTTTATACCAATGTGAGAAGAACCGGGCTTATGGCTGAAAGTATGCCCGTAAGATACCGTACTAAAACTGCAAAATAGGAGAAAGAGATATGATATATATACTGATGTTTTTAATGCTTTTAAGCGGATATTATACATTTACTTTCGGAATCAGCCAGATAAAACGAAAAAACAGGCTGGGCGGCTTCACTACTATCGTAGTTGCCGTACTTGGTACAATAGTCCCGATGGTTATTTTGTATATGAAGAATAAATAAAGATATACAGCTGTACAATGGAGGTAATATGAGAAATAACAGAAAATGGATGAGCTCAAAAGTTGCCATTACAAGGAATGCCAGTGAGCCAATTGCTATAAAAGAAGCAATTGAACTTCTTGAATTCTTACCAGCAATTGGTAAAGAGGACGTTGTTGTTATAACGCCGAACTGGGTAAATAATAAAAAAAGTCCTGATTCGGGGGTAGTTGTAGGTCCTGACAGTTTAAGACAAATTATATCCATGGTAAAGCAGAGACAACCAAAAAGAATTGTAGTTGCAACCGGTACGGCAGACGGGGAGACGGCTGATGTAATGAATAATGTGGGGTTTGGAAAGGTAATAAGAGATGAAGGAGTAGAATTTATTGACCTTAACCACGGACCTTTTATATGGATAAACCTCAACCATTCAGTTGTGCCGTCCACTAATATAAACAAGCTTTTGGAAGAGGTTACTGTACTCATCTCTTTTACACAGCTAAAACAACATGAAGAAGCAACAATATCAGCTGCAATTAAAAACATAGCATTGGGTTGGCCTCCGGCAGACGAGCATGGTCATCCAAAGAAAAACTGTGGAATCCATAATGAGCTTCATGGCTTCATATCGGCAATGTCGGAGAAAATACCTATTGATTTGTCAATAGTAAGTGCAAGTCCGGCAATGATTGGAACAGGTCCTACAAAAGGTATTGCCAGACATACAGGACTGGTGGTTGCAGGGTGCGACCCGGTAGCAACAGATACTGTGGCAGCACGGCTTATGGGTTTTAAGCCTCAGGCAATACGATATTTATTCGAATGCAGCAATAAAAAAATAGGCGAAAGTGATATTGAGAAAATTACTATCCAGGGAATACCGTTGGTAGAGGCAGAAAACATATTCAGTCAGGCCGCATACGGAGATGGCCTCTCGGTAGACAAAGCATAGGAGATTAAAGGAGATAACGTATGAAAAGTATAATACCCAATATATCAGTAGATAATTGCCAAGAAGCTATGGAATTCTACAAAAATGCTTTTGACGCTGAACTTAAAAATGTTAAGATTGCGGATAAAGAGGAAATGTTCAAAGGACATGAAGGTAAGGTAATGCATTCAGAGCTTCATATTGGAGAAAATTGTATTATATATCTTACAGATATTTTCGGTGACAAATCACAAGGTACTCATATTCAGATGATACTTGGAATGGATTCAAAGGAGGAAATAGAGAGGGTATATGCAGACCTGGTTAAGGAAGGAAAAGCAGAATATGAACTTCAGAAGACCTTTTGGGGAGCGTACCACGCTGTAGTAAGGGATAAGTACGGAATAACATGGGGATTGGATTATAATGAAAATAACTAACTAATTAAATTAACAAATAAAAATACCCGAAAAATCTACGGAAAGCGAATTTTTCGGGTATTTTTTATAATAGACAGTTCAAAATTATTTAAATTCTTTTGCAAGAGCTTCAAACGCCGGCAGAGAGTTTTTAATTGTTTCAAGACTTACGCAGTATGCAAGTCGGAAGTAGCCCGGTGCTCCAAACCCTGAACCCGGTACTATAAGCAGGTTGTATTCTACAGCACGGTTTTTAAACTCAATATCGTCAGGAATTAATGCTTTCGGGAACAGATAAAAGGCTCCGTCAGGCTTAACACATTCATAACCGAATTCAGTAAGACTGTTATACAATAAATCTCTTCTCTCTTTGTAAACATTTATGTCAACTGATGAATTGATTGATTTTGCAATAACCTTCTGAAACAGAGCGGGGGCGTTAACAAAGCCTAGTACTCTGTTACAGTAAATAAACCCGTTCATAAGGGTAGCTACGTCGTCCGCTTCAGGATTTGTAGCGATATATCCCATACGTTCACCGGGAAGTGATAATGATTTACTGAAACAGTCAATCATTATCGCATTTTTATAAATTGTTAAAATATTAGGAATCTCCACATCATAAGCAAGTTTCCTATATGGTTCGTCGGATATAAGATAAATAGTATTTCCGTACTCCTTGCTCTTATCCTCTAAAACTTTAGCAATACTGTCTAAAGTATCCCTTCCATAAACAACACCTGTAGGATTGTTAGGTGTATTTATAATAATTGCCTTGGTATTTGGAGTTATTTTTGCTCTCAAAAGCTCCGGGTCAGGAAGGAATGTTTTGAAATCAGTATTAATGATTACCGTTTTTCCTCCGTGGTTATCGATATAAGAGGTATACTCTACGAAAAACGGTGCAAATACTATTACCTCTTCATCTGGGTTAAGCAGTGTTTTAAGAACGACATTTAAAGCACCCCCTGCACCAACAGTCATAACAATATTGTTAAAACTTAAATTCAGTCCGGTTTCGCTGTTTATTTTCTTAGCAATAGTTTCCCTTACCTCAGGATATCCTGCATTGTTCATGTAGGCATGTATTTTAAGCTCACCGGAGCCTGCAAGTTCTTTAAGGGCAGCTTTAACCTCAGCAGGGGGCTCCGGATCAGGATTACCCAGCGAAAAGTCATAAACTTTGTCAGCTCCATATATTTTTCTTAATTTTTCACCTTCCTCAAACATCGCTCTTATCATTGATGAATTTGCCAGATTATGGCTTATTTTTTTTGATATCATTTAAAATGAGTCCCCCAATCCTACTTACTAAGAATATTTTTATTAATTATTTTCATTACCATTTCTTCTTCAGGTGTAACATTAATAGTTTTAAAATTCTCATATATAACCATTCCCGGTTTTGCACCGGAAGGTTTTTTTACGTTTCTAACAGTGGTATAGTCTACAGGAACATTGTAAGACATTTTTGCACTGCTGTGATATGCTGCAAGGGTTGCTGCTTCCAACAATGTAGAATCCGGGACAGTGTTGCGTTCAGTTCTGATAATAACGTGTGAACCGGGTATGTTCTTGGTATGAAGCCATAAATCATTGGAAGCTGCTGTCTTTAACGTAAGCAAGTCGTTCTGCTTATTATTTTTACCCACTAAAATTTGAAATCCGTCGCTTGATACAAATTCCAGAGGGGAAGACGGCTTATCCTGCTTTTTTTTGGTATTCTTCAATGACTTTCTAATGTATCCCTGATCAATTAACTCCTGCCTTACTTCATCAATTTCCTGTCTTGAACTGCAGTTTTCAAGCATAGCAAGAACGCTTTGAAGGTAATTAAGCTCTGACAAGGTTTCTTCAAGCTGTTTGGTTACATTCAAATGAGTACTCTTTGCCTTTGAATATTGCTTGAAATATTTTTGAGCGTTATCCTGAGCAGATTTATACTCATTTAGAGGAATATCAACATATTCTTCATTTTCGCTGTAATAATTCAGTACTCTCACTGATTTTGCACCTTCAGGGATGCAGTAAATATTTGCAGTAATCAACTCGCCGTATAGTTGAAGTTTATCTCTGTCTGATACTTCTCTAAGCTTTTCATTAAACATTGAGGCCTTTTTCTGGCATCGTTCAATACCGTTTTTGAGAACCTTTAAAACATCCCCCATTTTCTGGCCAAGACGCTCATTGGTATCACGCAGCATGTAGTATTGGTCGAGAGCTGTCGACAAAAGGTCGTAGCTTTTGTAGAAAACCTCCTTTGAAGGCTCAAAACAATAAAAGTCAATGGGCCTCGACAAGCTTTTATCTTCATAAACAATACAGGGCGAGAAATTATTGCTTTTAATTTTGTCAATATAATTTGTAAGTGCAACCTTAATTTTTTCTTTATCAGAGTCATTCAACTCATTTAAAGGAGTTTTTGGTAGAACTCCTGCAGCAGCACATATGTCGCGACAGGTATAAGGACTAAATCCCTTAATAGTATTTAAAATCAAACCTTCAGGATGCTTGGAACCTTCAATGTTTTCTTCATTGAATATTTTATCAACTTCCAAATTCTCAGGAAGCTCCTTGTTCTGAGCAGGAGGCAGGATGTAAATTCTGGCAGGCATGACTTCTCTGACACTGCTTATATCGCTGTCAACATGCTTAACGGAATCTATTATTTTATTTTCGCTATTAAGTAGGATAATATTACTATACTTGCCCATGATTTCTACAACAAGCTTCTTTACTGTAAGGTCTCCAAGCTCATTGACAGATTCTATATTTAATGTAATGACACGCTCATAATCATGGAAGCTTATGTCCAAAAGCCTTCCGCCTGCAACATGTTTTCTCATAAGCATACAAAAAACAGGTGGAGCAGCAGGATTTTCCTTTTGTAATGTTGTCAAATGAAGTCTTGGATTACTTGCATTTGCACTTGCAACAAGTCTGTAATTCTGACCTTTTGAACGTACCAACAAAACTATCTCATCATTCTCAGGCTGGAATACCTTGTCTATCCGACCTCCTGAAAGTAAATCATTTAGTTCACTGACTATACATTTTGTTACTATTCCATCAAATGGCATTTTTAAAGCTCCTGACATGCATATTTTAAACAAACGCAATTTGTAAAAAATAAAGCTGCAATAATTGCAACTTATTTTCCAAATTATATTTAGTATACCATTTTAGAAGCTAACAGACTAGCTCTGTTTTTGATCAGCCGAATCCACCGGCAGGCAGAAACTCTGCTTGTCAGTGCTTAGAACCATACTGGTTTCAATTTTGTTTACCCCCGGAAATGAAAGAAGAGTATCTATAAGAAAGTCCCGGCAATCAGCTAGGTTGTGGGCAGCAATTTTAATAAGGTAATCCCAGCTGCCTGTAATATTATAGCACTCAAGTATCTGAGGTGTTTCATTGATTTTTGACAGGAAAGCATTAGTTATATCTCTGGTATGAGGTGAAAGGGTTACAAAGGTAAATGCTATTACTTCATATCCCAACTTTTTTTCATCCATAACTGCTGCAAACTTTTTAATAACACCTATTTCCTTTAGTCTCTTGGTACGGCTGAGACATGCAGAAGGAGAGAGTCCAACCTTTTCGGCAAGGTCTTTGTTTGAAATTACGGGGTCTGCCTGTATTATTTCAAGTATTTGTTTATCTAATTCGTCAAAAGTAAATTGCATAATAACACCTCATTTAAATATTGGCTGGTACAAAATAATATGGATAATACTGCAATTAAAATACTAAGCAGTATTATCCATGCTAAATATATATAATTAGTAATCTTCCAGGGCTTGTTTTATGTCCTCTATTATATCTTCGACATTTTCAATACCTACGGAAAAACGGATAAGACCCGGATCGATTCCAGCCTGCACAAGCTGTTCATCACTCAATTGCCTGTGTGTGGAACTGGCTGGGTGCAGTACCGCTGTTCTGCAATCAGCCACGTGAACTACTATAGCGGCAAGCTTTAACTTATCCATAAACTTAACTGCACCCTCTCTGCCGCCTTTAATTCTGAAGGACACGACTCCGCTGCAACCCTTTGGAAGATATTTTTCTGCAAGTGAGTGATATGGGTCGCTCGCCAGAGTAGGATAGCTTACAGATATTATTTTATCGCTTGTTGAAAGATATTCTGCAACTTTTTCAGCGTTCTCACAGTGACGCTCTATTCTCAAGTGAAGGGTTTCAAGTCCAAGATTCAGTAAAAATGCATTATTAGCAGACATGTAGCAGCCATAATCCCTGATAAGCTGTACTCTTGCTTTGGTTATGTATGCAGCTTTACCGCAGTCCCTTGTATAAACCATACCATGGTAGGTATCATCAGGTTCGGTTAAACCGGGGAACTTGCCATTATCCCAGTTAAAGTTGCCTGAATCAACTATAACTCCGCCAACGCTTACGGCATGTCCATCCATGTATTTGGTAGTAGAATGGATTACTATATCCGCACCATATTCTATAGGCCTTAACAGGATTGGTGTTGCAAAGGTATTGTCGATTATAAGTGGAACATTGTTTTTGTGTGCTATTTTAGCAAACTTTTCAATATCTAGTACACTGATTTTAGGATTAGCAATTGATTCACCGAACAGAGCTTTTGTATTAGACTGAAAAGCCTTTTGAATTTCCTCTTCCGAGCTGTCCTGATCAATAAAAGTTACACTAATACCGTGCTTTTTCAAGCTGGCACCGAAAAGATTTATTGTGCCTCCGTAAATTGTGCTTGAGCATACAAAATGATCTCCCGCTTCGCATATGTTAAGAATTGATATCAGGGAGGCTGCTTGCCCTGATGAGGTACAGAGAGCTCCGATACCGCCTTCCAATGCGGCAATCTTGTTTTCAACGCATTCAACGGTAGGATTGCTGATTCTGGAATACATGTGCCCGGGAACAGATAAGTCAAAAAGCTTGGCAACATGTTCAGTTGAGTCATATTTGTAGGTTGTACTCTGGTAAATAGGAAGTACACGGGGTTGGCCGTTTTCGGGTTTATAGCCTTCCTGAAGGCATTTGGTTTCAATTTTCCATGACATATAATCACCTCATATAAAATTAGACGAATTATCTCTAAAACGAATATTATTTTCTTATAACAAAAGAATATAAAATAGAATACATATTTGTCAAGATAGGTGTGAATATAATTTAATAAAAAAGAAAAAAGGGCTGTTGCAAAACAGAAAGTTTTTGTTTTAGCAAGAGTTTCTAGCGGCTAATCTTAGGATATTTTACCGTCGCTCACATTCATCATCCATGATGCAATTTTCCGGTAAAATATCCTTATCGTCGATAAACAACTGCAAATATCTTTAACCAAGCTTCCCTTGATACAAGTTATACTCTTACAGGATAAAAATTAATTTTGCGACAACCCCTTAAAAATAACAGACTATCTGAATTTTTCAATATCATCCTCAGACATTTTACTATCATCATAAGAATTCTCTCTGGTGTTACTTTGAAATCTTATTGGAATACTATTTATAATTCGCTCAAAAACGGTTAAAAGAGAGTCATCGTCTATTTTTCTGTTTCTCATTGTTTATACCTCCGTCTGCCAGATTCTGGCTATATAATGATGTGAATACCTTTAATATTATTTTGCTAGAAAAACAGCAAAGATATGCTTCCAATAAAAAACTGACACAGTTCAAAAACTATGTCAGTCTACAGATTTTGTAAATTATAAAAAATTTGTTTTATTTAAGCTGAAACTTCTTCGGATATTTTAACAAAATCATCAGAATCAGAAGAAATACTTCCAAATTTCAGCTTTGATACTACAAGATTCAATATAAGGAATCCTGTCATTATAGCAACCAAAACAATAAGGTTCTGTGCCAGGAATCCATCATTAATACCTGAAATTACTTCTCTCAATGCATTAACTGAATATGTCATTGGCATAAACGGATTAAGCACATTGAAGAATCGTGGAACAAGTTCCATAGGGAAGGTTCCTCCGCAGGAAGTAAGCTGTAATATCAAAAGCAGAATTGCAATGAACTTGCCCACGTCCCTTAATTGTACCAGTAAAAATCTCATTATAGATGTAAATGACAATGAAATTATGATACTTGTCAGTACAAAAAGTCCCATATTAGCAACTTCCAAGTGCAAACCTTTTAAAATAACAATGTCTAAAACAAGAGCCTGCGCAATGCCTATGAAAGTATATGCAAAAAATCTCATATAGCCTTTAGATTCGGAAGAGAACCTGCGGAACCTTACTTCCTCATCCAGATAAATTGCAAAGAACATGAGCAATGCACCAACCCAAAGGGACAGTGATACAAAATAAGGTGTAAAGGCTGTACCATAGTCAGGTATACCATAAACCTTCTTTTCCGTAATTTTAACAGGATCTGCTGCATATTCCTTCAAACCGTCTGTACCGTTTAATTTACCGTCAGCTTTTAGAAGTGAAGAGGACACGCCGCTGCTTGCTTCTGTTACTCCATCCTTCAACTTGCCTAAACCGTCCTGAATCTTTGTTTCACCGTCAAGTAATACTCCGGAATTCTTGGATAATTCCTCGCTACCGGCTGCCAGTGCTGAAATACCGCTTGAAAGTTTTGCAACTCCTTCATTGACTGATGAAGCACCGGAAGCAAGTTCCTTGGATTTATCAGATACAGTTTTGATACCTTTGTTTATCAAAGGATATGATTTATTCAATTCATTTGAGCCTGCAGCAAGTTTGTCTACAGCTTGAGTTATAGAACCTAATTGTGTAGCTAGCTGGGAAACTCCACCTGCAACTTTACCTGATCCCTCAGCAAGTTGTTTTCCAGAAGAAGATAATTGTTCTCCGCCGGCTTTGAGCTGTTCAGGAACAGACTTTGAGGCTTCCAGGGTTGCGATTACAGCCTTGAAATTCGGGTCTGTCATGGCTTCCGGATGGCTTGCCACATACTTCTGAATAGAGGTTGCCAATACAGATTGAGCCTGAGAAACCTTGTTTACAGATTCGATATATTTATCAACACCTGATGTATAGGACTGTACTCCGCTGTTTAAGTCTGAGCTTCCTTTAGCCAGTTGAGATATCTGGGGAGTAGCACTGGTAATGCCTGAATTCAACTGATTTAATCCTGAATTCAGATTTGACAGGCCTGACATAAAAGCGTTGGAACCGCTTACCAAACCGGTTATTTTATCGGAACCGCCTGATAGACTCTTGTAGAACAGTTCCGCACCGTCACTAAGCTGTTTTGAACCTTTTGCCAGAGTAGTAGAACCAGTATTGGCTTCTGCGAGTCCGTTATTCAGCTTATTAACACCGTCATTAAATTTTTTCTGACCATCTACAATTTTGCCATTGCTATCGTAGAGTAGTTCAGCACCGTCTTTTATCTCATTTAAGCCATTATCAAGTTCTTTTAGACTATTAGGAAGGTCCTTTATCTGATCTAAAAGGGTTCCGACGATTTCTTCAGAAACGGACTTAGATACTTTATCCTTAAACTCTAATGTAACCCTGCTCAGGACCTGACTTGCAAGATAATTTCTTTTTTCATTAACGGTATATGTTAAATTACCTTGAGCCTTGTCACTATCGGCTGCTGAAGAAATATTTTTGGAGAAATCACCAGGTATATTAATCATTGCGTAATACCTTCTGTTCTCTACACCGTCCTTTGCATCAGATTCCGACGTAACAACCCATTTAAGATTTTTATCGGTTTTTAGATTGTCTGTAATTTCTTTTCCCAGATTTCTGTTTTCGCCGCCGATAGTTGCTCCGTTATCTTGATTTACCACGGCTACAGGGAGTTTGTCAAGTTTGCTGTATGGATCCCAAAAAGCATCAAGATAGAAGAAACTGTAGACCAATGGAATTAATATAACTGCAACGACCACGGCAAATTTCTTGTACTTTTTCAATGTTTGCATTATTTTTACCTCCTTTTTTCTCTGGATAGAAGTTTGTTTTATTTTACTTCACCACCTCGAATATTGTAAATTTAAATAATTTGAAATTCAAAGTATTTCGACAAAAAAAACTACTTACTTTTTAAAGCAAAAAATATCATCAAAGTGTGAATTAAGTGATGAAAGTATATTAATCAGGGCTTTTCTGTCGTCCTCACTAAGGATACCGTATATTTTTTCAGCAAGTATATTCCTAATAATAATAATAGATTCAAAAACGTCTTTCCCAGTTTCAGAAAGAGAAATAAAAACCTGCCTTCGGTCCTCTTTGTCACGCCTTCTTATGACATAACCCTTTTTAATAAGTCTGTCAACAGTTACAGTAGGAGTGCCAAAAGTGACGCCCAAAGTATTTGCAATCTCTGACATCTTCTTATCTTCCTCACCGTGACCTATAACAACTATTGTATTGATTTCGATAACAGTAAGATCATCAAGTGTTTTACTAAAAAATTTCTTACTCTCAAGTTTATTGTACTTATCAAAAAGCTTTCTAAATAGTTCATCCACAATAAGTAAACTATTTTCTGTTTCTGAGTTCATGGTTCGTAATCCTCACTTAATTTGAATTTCAAACTATTTTATTTTAATATACTACTGGACGATTAAAAAGTAAACTATTTTTAGCAAAAAAATCAATGATAACTTACAAAATCTAGGATATGTATTTACTTGAGTACAAAATAATGGTAAAATAAGTATATATTTTACCAAAGAAAAGAAGTGGGGTACATAATGCAAACAAATATTTATACACTTAACAAAGAAGTCGAGTGTCTTAAGCAGCAGCTTTATGATTTGTTGGATAATGAACCATGGGCGAAACACGACATTCTTAGAATCAGTAAAAGATTAGACGACTTAATTTTGCAATTTTACAGTTTAAATTAGCAACTGCGATTAATTTCAATACATTCATGAATTACACATTCAATTAATGACCTTCTTTCAATTTGATTTATATGCTTAAGGTTACTTTGGATATAGCTGATTTTAAGTTCGGTATTGCTCTTAAAATCAGCTATATCTATAAGATTTTTTTTAAACACTTCCAGTAACAGTTTAAGAGTTAAAAAAGAACATTCAAATAATTGCTCGTTAAATACCTTACACATTTTTTGTTCCTCTCTGTCTTTTGTAAAATGTTAATATTGCTTATATAATAAAAATAAAGCTATTTATATTATGTGTCAAATATTTCCTAATATATGCTGTTCTTTATACTGAATTATTTGGTATAATTCATTGTATCAATACCTTTTGTTTAGTAAGGATACGGTAATATGTTAAAGATAGATATATTGTTGGATGATTTGCATTTGAAAAATATTAGTTACGGAAGTATTAAAAATATATATTCAATCTACGAAAATACAGATGGCTTTAAATATGCAACCGGTGTTTATAGTTTTATAAGCTATGATGTATTTTCCAGTCAGCTTTTTAAGTTTATATCTCAGAATAATGTATTCTTTTTGGATATTTTTCTTGAAAAAAAGGATTCTTTTATTATCGACAAATCTATAGGTCTGGTCAAAGGCTCTTTGTCTGTTGAGGAAAATATACTCTGGATAAATTCAATTGCTATTGATTTGCCATACCAATCCAAAGGCTATGGTAAAAAAGTCATTAATATTCTCGAGAATTATTTTAAAAATTTATACAATGTGAATACTGTTTGTCTTTCGGTAAGCAAAAATAATACATCTGGTATAAAATTCTGGGAAAAATGCGGTTATACCGAATATGAATTTGATACGTTTTATGATTTACACAGAATAACTGAACATGCTCTGATCATGTGGAAAAAAGTGTAAAAATCATTAATATTACAAAAATATTACCAAAAAATTGCTGTTTTATTACTAAAAGTTTGACAAACTGTAATAAATTAAATATAATAATAACGAAATTAATAAGCTGAATCCTCGAAAGAGGTACGGAGGAACCAAGATTTGGGGTTAATCCATTCTTTATTATTTAATGAATGGTAGGGAGGTCCTATTGCCCGAGCCCGTCAGCTAACTTCGGAAGCGCTACTATAGGAGGGGCCAATGACAGGTAAGATTACCAAGGTACTTGTCGGTTGTATTTTCGCCTTTTCACTTGTGTTAGTATGCTCTGCTGCTATGGCTGCTTCGCAGTCAGCCCAGATTCAGGGTACTGGCGTCAATGTAAGAAAAGACCCTAATACTTCAGCAAGTGTCATCACTAAACTTTCCAATAAGAGAGTTTCAGTGCTTGATAAGTCTAGCGGTTGGTACAAGATTTCTTTTGATGGAAAGACCGGTTGGGTAAGCGATGACTACATAAAGGTTATAACCACAAAAGGAAGTATTAATGCTAATGGTGTCAATTTCAGAGAAAGTGCCAGTACAAGCAGCAAGGTAATTAGTTCGCTTAAAAAAGGAACAGATGTACAAATACTGGATACACTTACTGAATGGCACAAGATTAAAGTAGGTTCAAAGGTTGGATACGTTTCAAAGAAGTTTGTTTCTTCAGCGGCGAATTCAACAAAAACTTCCCGTTCTACGGAAGCTGCAACATTTGTCAGCGATGAGGATGATTCTCTGGTTGGCAGGGTAATTGCATATGCAAAGAAGTTTATTGGTGTAAGGTATGTTTATGGTGGGAAAAGTCCAAGCGGCTTTGATTGCTCTGGCTATGTCGGCTACGTATATAAGAACTTTGGCGTTAGCCTCAACAGCTCAGCATCAAGCATGTACTCAAATGGCACAAGGGTTTCTAAGACAGCTTTAAGGGCTGGCGACTTGTTGTTCTTTGATGCATCTTCAAGAAAATCAGCTGGTGCTATAGACCATGTAGGTATTTACTTAGGTAACAACCAGTTTATTCATGCATCAACTTCCAATGGAAAAGTGCTTATTCAGAGTTTATCTGAATATCGGGGAACTTACATTGGTGCAAAAAGAGTAATTTAAATCTTATCATAGACCACGAAACGTCTTTTATAAGACGTTTTTGTGGTCTATGTCAACTTTTAATTCTTAACTTTCTTTTTTATCTTTGAAAATTAATAATTTCTAATTTACTATAATTTAATATGGAGGTTGTTTTGAATATCAAAAGACCGCTCTGTCTTTTTGCTGTGTCCTTTATTTTAGGGATACTACTTATAAACAGTATTGGATTGAATCCTTTTCTTATAATCTCTTCAATGATACTGTTAGCTATAATCTGTCTTCTTAAAAAACTCGGCAATTTAAAGACTATAATTTTTATCTCGCTTTCTTTTTTTATAGCAGGCGGAATGCTTTTCTATAATGCAGAATATCGCTATACCGGAAGCTTTAATCAATATTACGGTAATCCTGTAGAAGTAAAGGGTTTTATTGATAGTGAAGTACAGAATTCAGAAGACGGCAAGTCAAATTTTGTTCTGAAAACGGAATCTGTAATTTATAAAAATAAGACCTTCAAGGTTACAAACAAGATACTGGTTTATGTAAACAACATTAACACAAAAATAGGCTACAGAACAAAAATAAGTTTTACAGGTATTGTTGAAAAGCCAAAGCCTGCAACCAACCCGGGAGGATTTGATTATAGAAGATATCTGGCATCTATAGGCATTTCCGGACGAATATATTTAAATGGTGCATCAGATATTCAGGTTTCAGGTCAAAAGGGCGGAGGCTACTTATATAGAACAGGATATGCAATAAAAAATAGAGTTATTGACATAATCAGTTATTCTCTGGATAAGAATCAGGCAGGACTTCTGGAAGGTATGCTCATCGGATATAAGGACGGCTTGGATGAAAATGCCTTTACAGCATTCAGCAAAGCCGGACTTACCCACATCATGGTAGCCTCAGGAATGAATGTCGCATTTATAATTCTGCCATTTACTTTTATTTTCAAAAAGTTGAGATTGAGCAGTTTTAAAGCAAATATAATTACTATTTTTATACTTGTATTATTTGTATTTGTTACAGGCTTTTCAGCTTCGGTAGTCAGGGCGGTTATTATGGGAATAATAATACTGGCAGGCAGAATCATAATGCGGGAACCCGAAATATATACAAGTATTTCAGCCTCGGCACTTATTTTATTAATAATTAATCCCTATACACTTTTTGACATAGGATTCCAGCTTTCATTCGGTGCAACACTGTCACTTGTCATGTTTTATACGCAAATTAAATCCTTTACAGAGTGCAAATATATCCCCGATTTAATTTCAGATACACTTGCAGCAACACTTGCAGCCCAGTTAGGGGTTATACCTGTCACATTATATTATTTTAATAATTTTGCAACATTTTCTATTATTTCTAATATCCTCGTTGTACCGTTGGTTGAATTTGTAACAATAATAGGTTTTATTATGGTTTTTACAGGTTTACTTAATATATACCTAACGGTTATTATCGGATATATCAACAACACATTTCTGTCCTTCATATTATTTGTTACAGAAGTAACTTCCAAAATACCATTTTCGTTGTTAAAATTACCTACCCCAACACTTGGAATGGTTTTTGTTTACTACTTATTTATAATTTATATATTTAAAGGCAGAAATTATTTTAAGGCTAAAAAATACACAAAACACCTGAAAAGAGCAATTACTATCTTGATATTTATTGTATTCGGGGTCAGGGCATTATTACCTAAGCCTATGGAAATAACATTTTTGGATGTGGGGCAAGGTGACAGCACATTTATAAGAACAGCTCAAGGTACAAAAATACTCATTGACGGAGGAGGACGGGAAGCAAACTCGAAATCAGAGTTTGATATAGGTGAGTCAGTTATGGTACCATATATTCTTGACAGGGGTACGAAAAAAGTTGATATTGTCATTGCATCCCACGGACACTCTGACCATACTGAGGGACTTGAAGCAGTGCTCAGTGAGTTGTCTGTTGGGACAGTAATAGTGCCTGAAACTGATGGACGGGGATTAGAGAAAATAAACAATATCTGCAAAGAAAAAAATATTTCAGTAATTAAGTGTAAGCAAGGGGATAGAATAAACCTTGATAAAGAAACGGTATTTGAAGTATTAAACCCGCTCCCTTATAAAACAGACAGTCTTGCCCAAGAGGACTTGAATGAAAGCTCATTAGTGTTAAAATTAGTTTATAAGAATGTAAAAGTTTTGTTTACAGGGGACAGCGGAATCCCGTCAGAGGAGAGAATATTAAAACAAGGTCTGGATTTAAATGCGGACATAATTAAAGTAGGGCATCACGGTTCTCCCGGTTCGTCAAGCAATGATTACATAAAGGCGGTTAAGCCGCAATATGGGGTTGTTTCGGTAGGAAGAAACAATTTTGGGCATCCAAGCCAATTTGTTATTGATACACTTGAAGAGAATGGAGCAAAACTTTTTAGGACAGACGAAAAAGGAGCAGTTATTGCAACCAGCTATGGAAACGAGTTTAACATTAGAACAATGATACCTTAAAAATATAATAAAAAGAGGAAGAATATGAGTTTTGATATATTAAAAAAAGAATTAAAGGAAAGTAAACTGCAAAATATATACCTCTTTTATGGTCAGGAAGATTATCTTATAAAGTATTATATGAATGCTATAGCCAACCTGATTGTTGACGAAGAAACAAAGGATTTAAATTATGTATATCTGGAAGGTAAAAAAGATACCGAAACTCTTATAGCAAACTGTGAGACTATGCCTGTTTTCAGTGAAAAAAAGCTTGTTGTTGCAAGAAATTCAGGCTTTTTCAAGTCAAAAAAAGGTGGGAGTGAGGGTTTCGACAAGAAATCAGAAAACAATAAACTTACAGACTACATTGAAAATATGCCTCCCTATACATGCCTTGTTTTTGTGGAACAGGAAGTAGACAAGAGAATTAAGCTGGTAAATACTATAAAGAAAAAGGGTCTTGTTGTAGAGTTTGATTATCAAAAGCCTGCTGACCTTGTAAAATGGGTCGTAAAGGTCTTTAAAAGCCATAAAAAAACCATAGATACTATTGCAGCATCGTATATAGTTGAGAACAGCGAATATTCCATGGTGGAACTGTTGAACGAAATAGACAAAATAGTAAATTTTACAGGCGAAAAACAGCATATTTCCATTGAAGATGTTCAGTCGGTATGTACAAAAACCATAAAAAGCAGAATCTTTGATCTTACTGATGCAGTTGCTGAAGGTAATATTTCCAAAGCATTAATGCTATTGAATGATATGGCTTCGTTAAAGGAGCCAATGCAAAAAATAATGTACATGATTGTAAGACAAATAAGAATGGTTTACAGAATGAAATTACTCAAACAACAGGGCATGAGAGAGGATGCGGCAGCAAAGCAAATGGGATTAACACCTTTTGTTGCCTCAAAAGTTCTCGGATTAAGCAGGAATATGGAAATAGGTATTTTGGAAAAGGCCATGTATTATAGCCTTGAACTGGATGAGTCCATAAAAACGGGGAAAATGGCTGATAGAACGGCGATTGAGCTTCTCATAGCTTCAATGAAGTAATACTAAAATATGGGGGTCAGGTGGATTTGCAAAAGTGGATACTAAGGAATCCTAAGTTTGATTTTAAGAAAATGTCAAAGGAATTGGGAATCAGCGAACTTCTTTGCAGGATAATAGTAAACAGAGGTATAAAGGATTTAGATAATGCCAGAAAATTTATAAAGGCTGATTTGCAAGGTTTAAACGATCCCAGACTAATGAAGGATATGGTAAAGGGCGTTTCAATTGTTAAAGAAAAAATAAAGCTCAATAAGAAAATACGCATAATCGGCGACTACGATGTTGATGGGGTTGTAAGTACTTATATATTGTATAAAGCTTTGGCAAGGTGCGGGGCAGCTGTGGACTATGCCATTCCTCACAGGATACTGGACGGATACGGTATAAGTAACAGCTTGGTTGAAAATGCTTTAAATGACGGAATTGACACGATTATTACTTGTGATAACGGTATTGCTGCAAAAGAGCAGATACAATTTGCAAAAGAATCCGGGATGACAGTAATAGTTACAGACCATCATGATGTACCTGACATTATTCCTGAAGCCGATGCCATTATAGATATGAAGCAGGCAGATTGCCAGTATCCCTTTAAACTGCTTTGCGGGGCAGGAGTGGCGTTTAAATTTACACAGGTGCTATATGGGGAATTGTATATCCCCCGAGAGGAGGAATCCGAGTTTTATGAGTTTGTTGCAATTGCAACCGTTTGTGATGTAGTTGATTTGACAGAAGAAAACAGAATCCTTGTAAGACAGGGTCTTAGTGCAATATCCGATACAAAAAATATAGGACTTAATGCACTTCTGCAAAAGACCGGAATATTAGGAAAGAGTATCGGTGTATATCATCTTGGTTTTATAATAGGTCCATGTATTAATGCATCAGGAAGATTGGATTGGGCTATGAAGGGACTGAAATTACTCCTTACTGACGGCCAGCAGGAAGCAGAGGACTTGGCAACTGAATTATACGAACTGAATAATGAACGAAAATCCATGACTGTAAAAGGTGTGGAGGAGACTATAGAGACAATAGAAAACAGTGATTTGAAAGGCGACAGGGTTTTGGTAGTATATAAGCCGGACATTCATGAAAGTATTGCTGGTATTATTGCGGGAAAGGTAAGAGAAAGATATAATGTTCCCACATTTATACTTACAAGGGGTGAGAATTGTGTAAAAGGCTCGGGCCGTTCTATAGAAGAATATAATATGTTTGAGGAACTTTTAAAATGCAAGGAATTGTTTACCAAATTTGGAGGCCATCCAATGGCGGCCGGATTCAGTCTGGAAGCTGACAAAGTTGATATTTTAAGAGAAAGGGTAAACAGGATTACTACACTTACAGATGATGACCTTATCCCCAAAATATATATTGACGCACATATACCGCTTTCTGCAATAAATTTAAGGACGGCAGAAGAATTAAACTATTTGGAGCCATATGGAAAGGGAAACACTAAACCTCTGTTTGCTGAAAAAAATATATCAATAAAGCGAGCCGGAGTATTCGGAAATGAAAGAAAAGTTCTGAAGCTTAGATTACAGGGAGGAAACAGTTTTTCCGACTGCATTTACTTCGGGAATATTGATGAGTTTGATGCATATGTTGCTGAAAGGTTTGGTAATGCAGAGCTGCAAAATATGTATGCAGGACGCGCCAATAAAATAAAGTTGGATATGATTTTCAACATTGATATCAATGAGTATAATGGATATAGAAATGTACAAATTGTTTTACAATATTACAGGTAACAGCTTATATAACAATAATTAATAAATGATTTTGAGAAAAAATACAAAATTGTTGTATTTTTTTTTGCCCAAATATATATAGTTACAAAATTATTATACCAAAGTCAAAAGAATTTATATTGAGATGGAAACAGTTTACATTTTATAATGAGTTAAAATGAGATTTACTAATCGATCTTTTTATCTTGCTCCTATTCTTTACACCTGCCTATTAAAAAAATTCCTTGTTCGGGTCGTGGTATTAGTTATATTAAGGTAAAGTGCCTTTTTGGTTCGAAAAAGTTAATTTATGAATTTAAGAAGGGAGGTTAAAAATTAGAAATCGAATCATTTAAACACTTCTCCAAATTTTCGATAATTTGATGTCAAATAAATCCTGTAATAATTCATCTTTATGTTAGACAGGCGATATAGGAGTTTATTTTATTGCTTCAATTTTTAAATCCTAATTTAAAAATTTTTAAGGAGGCTTATTTTATGTTTAAGAGTGTTAAGAAACTGTCAATTCTTCTTGTGGTTTGTATACTTGTATCAATTTCAGGTATTAATACCGTATTTGCCGACTATCCGATTTTTTACCAGCGCTACACGGCTGATCCGACTGGTATAGAAGCCAACGGCAGGCTTTATCTTTACTGTTCACACGATGTATACAATCCCAATAATCCGGGCTACATCATGAATGATATAACCTGTATATCTACAGACGATTTAAAGAACTGGACTGACCACGGAGAGGTTTTTAAAGCATCCGGCTGGGCTTCATTGTCGTGGGCTCCGACAGTTGTAGCTAGAAATAACAAATTCTATATGTACTACGGAAATGGTGGCGGCGGCGGAATAGGAGTTGCAGTAAGCGACAGTCCTGCCGGACCTTTTAAGGATGCACTGGGAAAAGCAATTGTAAACGGAAGCACTCCCGGTGTAAATCCTCCTAATGGATTCTGGTGCTTTGATCCGGCCGCTTTTGTGGATGATGACGGACAGGCTTATTTATATTTCGGCGGAAACGGCGAGGGGAATACAAGGGTAATCAAGCTTAACAGCGATATGATAAGTGTAAACGGTTCTGCATCAAAGATTGTGGCACCGATTTTCTTTGAGGCGTCATTGCTTCACAAGTACAATGGAAAGTATTACTTCTCATATTCTACCGATTTTTCAAAGGGAGCCGCTACTATAGATTATATGATGAGTGACAACCCGATGACAGGGTTCCAATACAAAGGAACTGTACTGCCGAATCCTCCTTCCAATGAAGGAAATAATAACCACCATTCGATATTCTCATTTAAAAATAATTGGTACATAGCTTATCACAACAGAGCGGTTGCTATAGCTAATGGTGCTTCCAGCGGTGATGCAAGAACATACCAGAGAAGTGTGTGTATTGATAAATTAACCTACAACGCAGACGGAACTATGCAGAAGGTTAACATTACAACTGACGGTCTTACCCAACTGAAGTATGTAAATCCTTATGTTACTAATGAAGCTGAAACCATAGCGCAGGAGAGCGGTATAAATACTGAGGATTGCAGCGCGGGTGGCCGTGATGTCTGCAATATTGAGAATGGAGACTGGGTAAAGGTGAGAGGCGTTGATTTTGGTTCCACCGGTGCAACGTCATTCGATGCCAGTGTAGCATCAGCAACCAGTGGAGGTAATATAGAAATTCGTCTTGACAGTGCTGATGGAAAACTTGTTGGGACTTGTAACATCTCAGGAACCGGAGGCTGGCAGACTTGGGCAACAAAATCCTGTACAGTCAGCGGTGCAACAGGGGTACATGACCTATATCTGAAATTTACCGGAGGAAGTGGGTATTTATTTAATGTAAATACTTGGAAGTTTAATACTCAGGCAAATAAAATTGTATATGGAGATTTGGACGGAAGCGGAGACATAAATGCAATTGACTTTTCACTTATGAAGCAGTTCATTCTTGGAACAATAACAAAATTTCCTTCTTCCGATGGACTCACTGCTGCGGACTTGGACGGTAATGGAGCAATAGATGCACTTGATTATGTACTTCTTAAAGAGTATCTGTTAGGAAAGAGAACGCAATTCCCGGTTGGAGCCTAAAAGGCTACATTGTGTTTATGTGGAAAGGAGAAAAAGATGAAAAGTAAAAAGTTATTAGCCTTGATTCTATGTGTGGTAATGGTATGTACCTCCTTTATTTCTACCGTTGTTGTTAACGCAAATGCTCCTCAGGGCTGGAGGAACCTTCAGGATTTTTATGTATTTAAGGATAAGATAAGCGGATGGTCAGGGAGCGGTGCCGGAGAATTGGAAACAGTAAACGGGAACTTGCCGATTGATACCCAAGTCACCTATCAAGATTTACCTTCTTTACGATTGAATCTTCAAACACAGCTTTCCTCGTATTGGATGTCAGTCATACTTACATTGGCAGAATGGAACTGTCATGATGTATCACAATATGTTCCGAATGGGTATCTGGAATTTAATGTAAAGGGTAAAAAAGGAGGAGAGCAGTTCGTAATTGGAGCAGTTGACCATGTAAGCGAGCGTGCATCGGGTGTTGAGCAGAAAATAACAAAACCTATAACGGATTACTGCACTGTCACAACTGAGTGGCAACACGTAAAAATACCCTTGAAAGATATATTGAATCCGTCACTCGGTATGGACCCATACAATGCAAAGGCTATAGTTCTGGACAAAGTAAACCTTGATCCATTCTGTGTTTGGATCAACCAACTGATGTTGACTTCTCCAGATAAAGAAAAAGCGTATCCGTCTATTAAATTGAATCAGGTGGGATTTCGTGAATCTGCCGAGAAATATGCCTATGTTTCAGGGTTCGAAGATGAGTTTACGGCTACAGTAGGAACTCCATTCCAAGTGAAAAGAGTTTCTGACGATACTGTTGCATATAATGGTCAACTGGTTCTTTTGAAGGATTATGACCAGGATTCCGGTGAAAGGGTGTTTAAAGCTGTGTTTACCGACCTTAAACTACCGGGCGAATATTACATTACAGTTAATACACCAGGTATAGAAAAATCACTTAAGTTTAAGATTGGAAATGATGTTTACAAATCTCTATTGACGGATGTAGCAAGATATTTTTATTATCAGCGTTCAGGAATAGACCTTACGGATAAATACTGTCCCGATTATCCCAGAAAAGACAGAACACCGCAGGATACGACTGCTGTCTTTGACTCCGACTCAGGAAAGACAAGAGATGTATCTAAAGGATGGTTTGATGCGGGTGATCTTGGAAAGTATGTAAGTACGGGATCAGCGACATTAATAAACCTTTTTTGGGCTTACGATATGTTCCCGGAGCTATATCAGGATAATCAGTTTAATATTCCTGAAAGCGGAAATGGTGTACCGGATATACTTGATGAGTCAAGATGGGAATTGGAATGGATTCTAAAAATGCAAGATACTTCAAGCGGAGGTTTCTATGCAAGAGTCCAATCCGACGATGATGGCAATATAACAAAAAGGATAATAAAGGATAAAGAGGGTGACACCACTAATATAAGGCCGACAGAAGATACTGCATGTGCAGCTGCTGCCTTAGCTCACGCTTCCATTGTATATGCAAAATATGATCCGACGTTTGCCCTTACCTGTCTGAATGCAGCAAAGAGTGCGTGGACGTATCTTGAGCAAAACCCCAATAATATTAAATCTCCAAACGGACCTTATAATACTGACAACGATATAAGCAGCAGGCTTTTAGCAGCAGCATCCTTGTATCGGGCTACAGGTGAAGCAAGATATGACAATTACTTTGTGGCAAACTATTCAAAAGGAAAGGATACATATGAGAATACGTCGGGAGATTGGGTAGGTAACTGGAATTTTGCATTTTTTTCTTATATGAAAGCGGCAAGCCGAAACAGTGATGCGGAAAAGTGGTTCAATACCGAGTTTGGGATTTGGGTAAACAACAAAATAGAACGGTACAAAAACAGTGCCTGGGGTAACGCAATAACAAACGCAAACTATTACTGGGGCAGTAACAATCAGATAATGGGTATGTGTATGGAAGCTGTTATTGGCTCAAAACTTCTCGGGACTAATAATGATACCATTAATAATATGGCACTTTCTTCATTTAACTGGATTCTTGGTGCGAATCCTATGAGAAAGAGCTTCGTATCAGGTTATGGGGACGATTGTATTAAAACCATATTCTCTACATTCAATAGTGATGGAAGACCGGGGATAGCCAAGGGCTTTATGCCGTTAGGCCCCAACAGGTATCAAGGGGTCGGTCTTTCAAACTTCCCTGCAAAATGCTATTTGGACAGTGCCGATGAATGGACTACAAATGAGCACTCTGTTGGTTCAACTTCCACGCTGGAGTTTATCACCGCATTTGCAAACAGTAATTTCTCAGGAGGAAATCCAGTGAAAATTGGTGATGTTAACGGTGATGACAGCATAGATGCTATTGATTTCTCACTGATGAAATCCTATATAATAGGCAAAATCAGCGATTTTCCTGTAGAAAATGATTTGAAGGTTGCTGATGTAAATGGCGACGGTGACATTAATGCGTTAGATTTAGCTGTTATGAAGCAATATTTATTAGGGAAAATAACTAAATTCCCGGTTGAATAGAGAAAAATGTATGCAGCAAAAGCGAAAAACATGAGATAAAATCAAAAAGGACTGAAACATGGTTAAAATAATACACGTGTTTTAGTCCTTTTTGGCTTACAGAAAAAATAATATTTTCCTACAGTAAATTTATACGACCTTGTAACCTTGGATTTATTTATTTATAATATATTTATGTATGATATAATATTTATTTATGAGAGGAGTTTACTATGAATTTTAAAGATAAACTCAGACATGTTATGGATTTTCCTAAGGAAGGAATCGATTTTATCGATATTACGACAGTTCTTCAGGATCCTGAATCATTCAGAGCATGTATGGATACATTCAGGACACTGGCGGATAAGATGGGAGATTTTGATATTATTGTAGGTTCAGAGTCAAGAGGATTTATTTTTGGTGCACCCCTAGCATACCACATGAATAAAGGCTTTGTCCCTGTCAGGAAGAAAGGAAAACTCCCATATAAAACCGTACGTGAAGAATATGATTTGGAATACGGAAAAGATGTCCTTGAAATGCATTCAGATGCAATCAGGCCGGGACAGAGAGTGCTAATAGTTGACGATCTTCTTGCAACCGGCGGAACAACTCAGGCTAACATTAGGCTTGTTGAGAAGCTGGGAGGAGAGGTTGCAGGTATAGTGTACTTTATTGAGCTTATATCCCTGAATGGAAGAGATAAGCTCAAAGGCTATAAAGTCGATTCTATAGTAAAATTCTAACCAAGATTAATTATGTAAATTCATTCGGGAGTCGTTTGACAGGTGGAGGGACACATTGATAGACAGCTTTTCAGTACTTGTTGAGAAAGTAAAAAAATACGACCCTGGCTGCAACTTTGAAATGCTTGAAAAAGCATACGCTGTTTCAAAAGCAGCACATATGGGTCAACAGAGAATATCAGGAGAGCCATACATTATTCATCCGGTTGAGGTTGCTATAATACTTGCCGAGATGGAACTGGATTGTACGGCTCTTGTTGCTGCCCTTTTACATGATACCATTGAAGATACAACATGTACTTACGATCAGCTGAAAGCTCAGTTTGGACAAGAAGTAGCAGAATTGGTGGACGGTGTTACCAAACTGGGAAAGATCCCATTCACTACAAAAGAAGAGCAGCAGGTTGAGAATCTTCGTAAAATGTTTTTGGCCATGGCCAAGGATATCAGGGTTATTATGATTAAACTTGCCGACAGGCTTCATAATATGAGAACCCTTAAGTACATGACTCAGGACAAACAACTTGAAAAAGCAAGAGAAACCCTAGAGATATACGCCCCCCTTGCGCATAGACTTGGTATTTCCAAAATTAAGTGGGAGCTTGAAGATATTTGTCTCAGATATCTTGATCCAAAGGGTTACTACGATCTTGTTGAAAAAATTAATACGAAGCGAAAACAAAGAGAAGCATATATAACAATAATCATTGATACTCTACGGGAAAAAACAAATGAACTTGGAATAGAAAATGCACAGATAGACGGAAGGCCAAAGCACTTCTACAGTATTTACAGGAAGATGGTAAAGCAGAACAAGACACTGGAACAAATATATGATTTATTTGCTTTTAGAATAATTGTAAATTCTGTAAAAGACTGTTACGCAGTGCTGGGGCTTGTCCATGAACTATATAAGCCAATGCCGGGCAGGTTCAAGGATTACATTGCCATGCCCAAACCAAACATGTACCAATCTTTACATACAACATTGATTGGACCTGAGGGACAACCTTTTGAGGTTCAGATAAGAACATGGGATATGCACAGGGTTGCAGAGGTTGGTATTGCGGCGCATTGGAAGTATAAGGAAGGAATCAACAACGCAAAGGATTCCGACAATAAATTTGCATGGCTCAGGCAGCTTCTGGAATGGCAAAAGGATACCAGAGACGAAAGCGAATTTATGGAAACACTTAAGATTGACCTGTTTACTGACGAGGTATTTGTATTTACTCCGAAAGGTGATGTAATAAACCTTCCGGTGGGCTCCACTCCTGTAGATTTTGCCTATGCAATACACAGTGCTATCGGTAACAAAATGATAGGTGCCAAGATAAATGGTAAAATGGAGCCTATAGATTACAAGCTGAAAAACGGCGATATAATAGACATTCTTACGTCATCAACAATTCACGGTCCCAGCAGGGACTGGCTGAAAATTGTTAAGAGCAGTCAGGCGAAAAGTAAGATTAATCAGTGGTTTAAAAAGGAAAAGCGTGAAGAGAATATTATCAGGGGCAAGGAAATGCTTGAGCGTGAGCTTAAAAAGCAGGGTTTGTCCTATACACAGCTATTTCGAACCGAGTGGGTTGAAATTGTATTAAAAAAATACAATTTTGCATCTCAGGAAGATTTATATGCCGGAGTAGGGTATGGAGCAATTACGGCAAACAAGGTTATAACCAGGCTCAAAGAAGAATTCAAGAAGACACTTAAGCCTGAAGAATTGGAAGAAATACTTGAAACAATAGCACAGACCAAAAATGATAGAAAGAAAAAGCACACACTTGAAAGCGGTGTAGTAGTAAAGGGAATTGACAATTGTCTTGTACGTTTATCAAGATGCTGCAACCCTGTTCCCGGTGATGAGATAATAGGTTATATAACCAGAGGTAGAGGTGTTTCGGTCCACAGAAGCGACTGTATAAATATTTCTGCCGATCAGGAGGAAGAAGAAAGGCTTATAGACGTTAAGTGGCGTACTACCAATGACGTTGCCTATAAGGCAGATATAACACTTATGGCTAATGACAGGACTTCTCTTCTGTTGGATGTTACCAACTGTATCACAGAAGCAAAAATACCTATAAAGGCTGTCAATGCAAGGACTACCAAGGAACAGATTACGGTTATAAATCTTACACTTGAGATAACTAACACCGAGCAGCTTGAAAAAATAATTAAAAGACTGAAAAAAATAGACAGTGTATTTGATGTAACCAGAAATAAACAATAATCGGGGGTTTATATGTAAATGAGAGCAGTTGTTCAAAGAGTAAAAAAATCAACTGTTACTGTAAGTGAAAAGATTGCAGGAAGCATTGGTCAAGGCCTTATGGTTCTTCTCGGAGTTGGTAAGGAAGATGACGACCGTGATATAGAATATCTATCAGATAAAATACTGAATTTACGTATTTTCGAGGATGAAAACGGTAAGATGAATAAGTCTCTGGTAGATATAGGAGGGCAGTTGCTGGTTGTATCACAGTTTACACTTTTCGGGGATTGCAGGAAAGGCAGAAGACCCGGTTTTGACAAAGCTGCCAAGCCTGAGATTGCAAAAGAACTGTACGAACGTTTTGTAATCAAGTGCAGAGAAGCAGGTGTAGTTACCGAAACAGGTATTTTTCAGGCTGATATGCTGGTAGATATAAGCAATGACGGTCCGGTTACACTTATATTGGACAGTAAAAAGGAATTTTAGATTACGGAGGTTCGACATAATGTTTGTAAAGCCAATAAATGGAGGTTTATTTGACTCGGTTTCCTATCTGGTTGGAAATGGAAGAGAAGCAGTTCTGATAGATGCAGGTGTTCCCGCTGACAAGGTACTTACTGCACAAAAAGAACTTAACACCAATATTAAAAAAATAATCCTTACCCACGGGCACATTGACCATATATTACATGTTGATGATATAGTACAGAAAACAAATGCCATGGTTTATATCCATATTGATGATGAGCAGGCAATGACAGATGCAAGATTCAATGTTTCTGCATTTACCGGCACTCCATCAACCTTTCAGAGCAAATATGAAATCCTTAGGGACGGAAACAGTATAAAAGTCGGAGAACTTGATTTTAAAATAATTCATACTCCGGGCCATTCTGCCGGCTCTATCTGTATTCAGGTTGAAAACTTACTTTTCTCAGGGGATACATTGTTTAAATTCGGATATGGTAGAGTTGATTTACCCAACGGTAATTTTTCTGACATATATAATTCAATTGTAGAGAAACTTTTTGTACTGCATGGTGAAACCGTAGTTTATCCTGGCCATGGTGGGAGTACAACTATTATAGATGAAATAAGAAGCAATCCTATAAAAAATGCGATTCAATGGTAAAAAGAGGATGAAATGTTAATTTACAATAACGAGACTAAGTATTTTGATTATGAACTTGAAGATGTAATAAAATTATTTTTTACTCAAAACGAAATAAAGAAATCCGATGAGCCTTGGGATGAGTGTTCCGGGGCATTTCTTTTCTGTTTTATGTCTTATGAGGATGGAAATGACTTCTTTAATATCAGTCTGAAGGACAAGGAATTTAGCGAGATTGTAAGCCTTCCCTGCACAGGTATTATTGATTCCTCTGATAAGCTTAAAGTAAAAGAGTTTAAAAGAATATTAAAGAGAAAGTTATTTTTATTATTGACCCAATATACCGGCAAGGTAATTCCGTGGGGTATCCTGACAGGTATAAGGCCTGTTAAACTGGTAAATGAGTTAATTGACCAGAAGATGACAGTGAGCGATATTCTATCTGTTTTACAAAAGGATTATTTTGTAACGGAGAATAAAGCCAGCCTTCTATATGAAGTAGCACTTAATCAAAGGGAATTGTTTACAGAATCAAAGGGAAACAGCATATCACTATACATTGGTATTCCTTTTTGTCCTACCCGCTGTTTATATTGTTCCTTTAGTTCAAGTACGATAGCGCAATATAAAAAAATGGTTGATGTTTATGTAGATATGCTTTTGAAAGAAATAAGGCATACAGCGCAGCTTATGAGAGAAAAAGGACTTGTTGCTGAAAATATATATATTGGAGGGGGTACACCTACATCCCTGAATGAACAGCAGTTGAGCCGTCTGCTTAGTGGAATAGAAGAGTGTATTGATATGAAATACCTTAGAGAATACACTCTTGAGGCCGGTCGTCCCGATACCATAACTAGTGAAAAGCTAAAGGTTATTAAGAATAGCCGGGTATCCAGAATCAGCATAAATCCTCAAACAATGAATGAAAAAACCCTTTTGAGAATAGGCAGATTACATAAACCGGAAGATGTGGTCAAGGCTTTTTACGCTGCAAGGGATATGGGTTTTGACAATATAAATATGGATTTAATCTGCGGACTGCCCGGAGAGGATGTTCAAATGTTTGATGAAACTCTAAGGCAAATAAAAGAGTTGAACCCGGACAGTTTAACAGTTCACACAATGGCTGTAAAAAGAGCTTCGCAGCTTACAAAGGAATTGGAAAATTACAGTCTGGAAACTCAGTATGTTGATTCTGCCGTAATGGTTGATATGGCCCGGGTCTGTGCAAAAGAAATGGGTCTAAACCCGTATTACCTTTACAGACAGAAAAATATTCTTGGCAATCTGGAAAACGTAGGATACAGTCGGCCTAGTATGGAATGTTTATATAATATACAAATTATGGAAGAACGTCAGACAATTCTGGCCTGCGGAGCAGGAGCGGTTACAAAGGTTATTTTCCCAATGAACAGAATAGAAAGGTCATTTAATGTAAAAAGTGTTGAGGAATATATCGGCAGAATTGACGAAATGCTGGAACGGAAAGCCAACATTCTCATAGAAGAAAATAATAAATATTGACAAGCTTAAATGTAAATTCTAAAATATATGTATGTGTAAATAGGGAAGTAGCCTTAAAAGGGAAGAGTAATTAGTACTGCTATTGAGGGAAAAGCTGTCATGGACTGAGAGCAGCTTATAGTAAGACTACTGAAAGACACCCTTTAGAGCATAGCTCCGGGCTGATGAGAATGACTCGTCCGTTTTCCGCGTTAAGGATCTAAGTGGGTTCTGTATTGGAATCATTAGGGTGGCACCACGGGAAGTTCCTCTCGTCCCTTGTTGGGATACGGGAGGTTTTTTACTGTTCGTGGGTATGCTTTCATTAGAAATTACATATTTCTTTTTAATAATTAATTAATGTGTTAATAATTGGTAGTGTATTATACTTTTATGATAGGAGTTGTTTAAATGGCAAAAGAAGTAATTACGCCTTCAATATTACCGGGTTTTATGGAATTGTTACCGGCTGATCAGATTGTTTTTAACAATATGCTGGATACCATTAAAAAAACATATGAAAAGTATGGTTTTATACCTCTTGATACACCGATGATTGAGAAGTCGGAAGTTTTACTGGCAAAAAGCGGCGGCGAAACAGAAAAGCAGGTATACAGGTTTAACAAGGGAGATAACGATTTATCCTTGAGATTTGACCTTACGGTTCCTCTTGCCAGATACGTGTCACAGCATTTTGGTGATTTGACATTTCCGTTCAAAAGGTATCATATCGGCAAGGTTTTCAGGGGTGAGAAACCACAAAAGGGCAGGTTCAGAGAGTTTTATCAATGTGATATAGATATTATAGGAAATGAAAGTCTCAGCGTAATTAATGATGCTGAAATCTTAAGTGTCATCTATTCAACTTTTAAAGCACTTGGATTTGATGATTTTACTATCAGGATAAATAACAGAAAGGTACTTAACGGTTTTTTTGAAGCCCTTCAGGTATCAGACAAAACTGAAGTTCTACGAACTATAGATAAGCTTGAAAAAATAGGCAATGAAGCGGTTCTAAAGGAGCTTGAAGCCATAGGACTATCTAAGGAAAATTCCCAAAGAGTTTTGGATTTTGTAGGCACTAAGGGCAGCTGCAGGGACATAATAAAACATCTCAGGGAAATGAATGTTCAGAATGAAATGTTTAATGAAGGTATAGATGAACTGGAATTGGTGGTTAATTACATAGATTCCTTCAAGGTTCCATCAGCAAATTATACAATAGACCTTACTATTGCAAGGGGATTAGATTATTACACAGGTACGATTTACGAAACTGTTCTTAACCAGTATCCGTCTATTGGCAGTGTATGTTCAGGCGGCAGGTATGACAATCTTGCCCAAAAGTATACAACAAAGAAATTGCCGGGTGTAGGTATTTCTATAGGTCTTTCAAGACTGTTTTATCAGTTGAGGGAAGCAGGAATCCTTGGGGAAATGAAAAGAGCAACACCTTCAAAGATACTTGTAATACCAATGAACGGAACAATGGGAAATGCTTTGGAAATAGCAACTAAAATAAGGGATGAAGGCGTGTCTGCTGAAATATACTTTAACGAAGGAAAAATAGGAAAGAAGTTTTCGTATGCCGATAAACTGGGTATACCTTATGTAATAGTTGTTGGTGAAGATGAGGTTAAATCAGGTATTTATAAGTTAAAGGACATGGCTACAGGGGAACAGGCTGATATGACTGTTGAACAGATAATTGAAAAATTAAAAGCACAGGATAACATATAATCAGAAAAATCTGATGGGAGGATATAAACATGGGAGAATCAATACATGGCTTGAAAAGAAGTCATAAATGTACAGAACTGAGCAGTTCAAATATTGGAGATAAAGTAACGGTTATGGGCTGGGTTCAGAAACAAAGAAATTTGGGAAGTTTGGTTTTTATTGATTTAAGAGACAGAACCGGAATTGTCCAGCTTGTTTTTACTGATAAAGACGGAGAAATGTTTGACAAGGCTAAATCAATAAGAAGCGAGTTTGTAATAGCAACCGTGGGAACTGTTGCGGCTCGTTCTCCAGAGGCAGTAAACAAAAAAATGGCCACAGGAGAAATTGAGATTATCGCCAGTGAATTGAGAATACTCAGCAGTTCTGAAACACCGCCTATGTATATAGAGGAGAATTCAGAGGTTAACGAACAAACACGTCTTAAGTACAGATTTTTGGACTTAAGAAGACCTGATATGCAAAGAAATCTCATACTTAGACACAGAGTTGCAAAAGTGGCAAGAGACTATTATGATGAAAACGGATTTCTGGAAATTGAAACTCCCATATTGATAAAGAGTACACCGGAGGGTGCAAGAGATTACCTTGTTCCCAGCAGAGTTCATCCCGGAAAGTTCTTTGCATTACCTCAGTCCCCACAGTTATACAAACAGTTATTGATGGTATCAGGTTATGACAGATATTTTCAGATTGCTAAATGTTTCAGAGATGAAGATTTGAGAGCTGACAGACAGCCTGAATTCACTCAGATAGACATTGAAATGTCATTCGTGAATGTTGATGATGTTCTTGAGGTTAATGAAGGATTTGTTAAGAAAGTGTTTAAGGAAGCTTTAAATATAGATGTTGAAACTCCGTTTATAAGAATGCCTTATGCGGAAGCTATGGAGAGGTTTGGTTCGGATAAGCCGGATATTCGTTTTGGTATGGAACTGATAAATATGTCAGACATGGTTGCAAATTGCGGCTTTAAGGTGTTTACAGATGCAGTTTCCATGGGTGGCAGTGTTAGGGCAATAAATGCAAAGGGCTGTGCTAAATTCAGCAGAAAAGAAATAGATGCATTGGTAGAAGTAGTTAAGACTTACAAGGCAAAAGGAATGGCGTGGATTTCCATTAGTCAGGAGAACGAGATAAAATCCTCATTTGCCAAGTTTATGTCAGAGGACGAAATGAAGGCTATCCTGGACAGGGCTCAGGCTGAGGCTGGAGATTTGATATGTTTTGTAGCTGATAAGAACAACGTGGTTTTTGATGCATTGGGTCAATTGAGACTTGAAATTGCCAGAAAACTGGATATTTTGAATCCGGATGAATTCAAGTTCCTGTGGGTTACTGAATTCCCGCTTTTCGAGTATGATGAGGAAGAACAGAGGTGGGCTGCAAAACACCATCCTTTTACCAGTCCAATGGATGAAGACCTTGAATATTTGGATACAGACCCGGGGAGAGTACGTGCAAAGGCTTATGACATGGTTCTAAACGGTGTTGAGCTTGGTGGGGGAAGTATCAGAATTCATATACAGGAATTGCAGTCCAAGATGTTCAAAATGCTTGGTTTTTCAGAAGAGGATGCTAACAGGAAGTTTGGTTTCCTTCTGGAGGCATTTAAGTACGGAACTCCACCTCACGGTGGAATGGCATTTGGTCTTGACAGGCTAGTAATGCTTATGGCAAAGAGGAACAGCATCAGAGACGTAATAGCTTTTCCGAAGGTACAGAATGCATCATGTCCTATGTCAAATGCACCTGATGTTGTTGATGAAAAACAGATGGAAGAATTGCATATAAATATAACAAAAGAATAATCAGCTGATAAATAATTGTTTATTCGTAATAACCAGTAAAGAAGATTTTAAAAATCTAGTTTGGAGAGATTAGGTCGTTAATTATGAAGAAAAAATATCATGTGGGATTAGATGTTGGTTCGACCACGGTAAAAATGGCTGTGCTGGATAAAGATAATATAATGGTATATTCAAAATATCAAAGACATTATTCAGATATACGTAAAACTATATTTGAATTAATGAATGAAATGTGTAATTATTTTTATCAAGAAGAATGTACGATGATGATAACCGGGTCCGGTGGATTGCTGGTTTCCCAGTGGTTGGGACTTGAATTTATTCAAGAGGTAATTGCAGGTTCGGAAGCAATTCAAACCGTCATCCCTCAAACAGATGTAGCTATAGAATTAGGTGGAGAAGATGCTAAAATCACATATTTCCGAGGAGGACTCGAACAGAGGATGAATGGTACCTGTGCTGGAGGTACAGGTGCATTCATTGACCAGATGGCCTCCTTGCTGCAGACGGACGCAGCAGGGCTTAATGAATTTGCCAAAAAAAGCAGAGTCATATATCCAATTGCAGCAAGGTGTGGTGTTTTTGCTAAGACAGATATACAACCACTTCTTAATGAAGGCGCTGCAAAGGAGGACATAGCTGCCTCAATATTCCAGTCTGTAGTAACCCAGACAATAAGTGGGCTTGCATGTGGTAAACCCATAAACGGAAATATTGCGTTTCTGGGAGGTCCTCTTTATTTTCTCTCCGAGCTTAGAAAAAGGTTTGAGATTACACTTAATTTGAAACCGGAACAAGTTATTTTTCCCGAAAACTCACAGCTTTTTGTTGCAGTGGGTGCAGCTCTATCTTCAAAGGAATGTAAAATAACATCCTTTAAGGAGATAAAGAATAAATTACCGGTTTTAAATACTATATCTGTACATGAGGTTGAGCGTTTAAAGCCCCTGTTCAGT
The DNA here is from genome assembly GCF_000421965.1 of Ruminiclostridium papyrosolvens C7. Lineage (GTDB taxonomy): Bacteria > Bacillota > Clostridia > Acetivibrionales > DSM-1351 > Ruminiclostridium > Ruminiclostridium papyrosolvens_A. The sequence continues at coordinate 162,139 of NZ_ATAY01000020.1, forward strand.
TCACAAGAAGAATTGGATGAATTCAGAAACAGACATGGGCAGCAGTCAGTTTCGGTTAAACCCCTTGAAAATTACAAGGGAGATTGTTTCCTCGGGATTGATGCCGGATCCACAACAACAAAGGCTGTTTTAATTAATAATGAGGGTGAACTTCTTTATTCCTTCTACGGTAGCAATCATGGAAGCCCTTTGAGTTCATCTATTAAAATATTAAACGATATCTATTCCAAATTGCCTGCAGACGCAAAGATTGTTAACTCCACCGTAACAGGCTACGGTGAAGGATTGATAAAGTCAGGGTTAGGGGTAGACATCGGAGAAATTGAGACAATCGCACACTATAAGGCTGCGGATTTCTTTCTTCCGGGAGTGGATTTTATTCTTGATATCGGCGGTCAGGATATGAAATGCCTTAAAATAAAAGATGGTGTAATTGACAGCATTATGCTAAACGAAGCATGTTCTTCGGGGTGTGGGTCCTTCATTGAGACTTTTGCCAAGTCACTGAATTTTTCAGTCGAAGATTTTGCCCAACAGGCACTATTGGCTGAAAAGCCTGTTGACCTTGGTTCAAGGTGTACCGTATTTATGAATTCAAGAGTTAAACAGGCTCAAAAAGAAGGGGCTCAGGTTGGAGATATATCAGCAGGTTTATCGTATTCGGTAATTAAAAATGCACTTTTGAAGGTTATCAAAATAAGAGACCCTAAGGAAATGGGCGAAAAAATAATCGTACAGGGAGGAACCTTCCTCAATGATGCTGTACTAAGAAGCTTTGAGCTCATATCAGAGAGAGAGGCTGTAAGGCCTAATATAGCAGGATTAATGGGCGCTTTCGGAGCTGCTCTTATAGCAAAAGAACGGTATACCGGAGGAAAGTCTACCATTTTATCAAGAGAGAATATAGGGAACTTTGTTTTTGAAACGGAGCTTCAAAGATGTAAACTATGCAGCAATAACTGTCTTCTTACTATCAATCAATTCAGTGATGGGAGCAGATTTGTATCCGGGAACAGATGCGAAAGAGGTGCGGGCATTGAAAGCACAACACAGAATGTACCGAATTTGTATGACTATAAGTATAAAAGAATTTTCGGATACAGGCAAAATAGCGATGTTGAGCATAGTAGGGGAACAGTAGGTATACCGCGTGTTCTGAACATGTATGAGAACTATCCGTTCTGGTTTACTTTCTTTGATGAATTGAAATTCAAGGTGGTATTATCGCCCCGTTCATCAAAGAAAATATATGAACTGGGTATTGAGACCATGCCTTCAGAATCGGTTTGTTACCCGGCTAAACTTGTACATGGTCATATTATGAGCCTTATAAACCAAAAGGTTAACTATATATTTTACCCTTCTTTACCATATGAGAAGGTTGAGGATGAGGAAGCCGACAATCATTATAACTGTCCGATTGTTACTTCATATCCGGAAGTAATTAAAAATAACATGGACATACTTCACACAAGCGGAGTTAAATTCTTTAATCCATTTTTACCGTATGACGACAAGGAGAAACTCAAGGTACGACTATTCCAAGTACTGGGCAAGGAGTTAGGTATCTCAAAAGCCGAAGTTGAACAGGCCGTAGAAAATGCATGGGCAGAAGAAGAAAAGGCCAGGGAAGATGTAAGGAAGAAAGGTGAAGAAACCCTTAAATATTTACAGGATACCGGCAAAAAGGGTATAGTGCTTGCCGGAAGACCGTATCACGTGGACCCTGAAATACACCACGGAATTCCTCAGATAATAACTTCTTTTGGCTTTGCGGTACTTACAGAGGACTCTGTAGCTCACCTTGGAAAGACTGAGAGGCCACTTAGGGTTGTTGACCAGTGGAAATATCATTCACGTTTGTATGCGGCGGCAACAGTAGTAAAGGAGCATCCGGAACTTGAAATGATTCAGCTGAATTCCTTTGGATGCGGACTTGATGCTGTTACAACAGATCAGGTTCAGGATATACTACACTCAAATGACCAAATTTATACAACATTGAAAATTGACGAGGGCAACAATCTTGGAGCAGCTAAAATCAGAATCAGATCATTGGTTGCTGCTATAGAGGAAAGAGACAAGAAAACAGTCAAGCACCGGAATAAATCCGGCAGCTTTGAAAGAAAAGTATTTACAGAAGAAATGAGGAAGACGCATACTATTCTCGCACCACAGATGTCGCCGGTACATTTTCAGTTTGTAGAGGCTGCTTTCAAAAAAGCAGGATATAATATTGTCGTGCTTCAGGATGTTGATAATAATGCAATTGAAGATGGATTGAAATACGTAAATAATGATGCGTGCTACCCTTCTATTATCGTTGTTGGACAGATTATACACGCACTAAAATCAGGACAGTATGATCTTGATAATACTTCTGTTTTGATTACTCAGACAGGAGGAGGTTGCCGTGCTACAAATTATATAGGCTTCCTTAAGAAGGCCCTTGCAGAAGCAGGAATGAAACAGATACCTGTTATATCTTTAAATGCACTGGGTATGGAAAACCAGCCGGGATTTAAGATTTCATTGAAGCTTCTGGATCTTGCTCTAAAAGGACTTGTTTATGGGGATTTGCTAATGAGGGTATTATACAGGGTTCGACCTTATGAAAAGATACCGGGTTCTGCAAACGAACTGTATAGAAAATGGGCAGATATCTGTATGAAGTCTATCTACGAAGATAAAAAAGGTAGTTTTAAGAGGAATATAAAGGCTATTATTAAGGATTTTGACGAACTGGAAATTAGTGATGAGGTAAAACCAAAGGTTGGGCTGGTTGGTGAGATATTGGTAAAATTCCACCCTGATGCAAACAATAATGTAGTTGATGTTGTGGAAAAAGAGGGTGCAGAAGCGGTAATGCCTGACCTCATTGACTTTTTCCTCTACTGTGCTTATGGTCCTAACTTCAAACGTAAGCATCTGGCAGGTTCCTTAAAGAGTAAAGTTGTGAACAACGCTGCGATAAGGGGAATAGAGTGGTATAGACGCCATTTGAAGAAATACCTTCGCAAAAGTAAGAGATTTGATGCACCTCACTCAATATTTCATCTTGCAGACAGTGCTTCAGAGATACTTTCTCTTGGAAATCAGACAGGGGAGGGATGGTTCCTGACGGCGGAGATGATTGAACTGATTAAGAGCGGAGCCGGAAATATCATATGTATGCAGCCATTTGCCTGTCTTCCTAACCACGTTACGGGAAAAGGTATGATTAAGGAACTCAGAAGAAGATATCCTGAATCAAACATTGTTGCAGTTGACTATGACCCGGGTGCCAGTGAAGTTAACCAGCTTAACAGAATAAAGCTTATGATGTCGGTTGCATTTAAAAACATGAGAGGTGAGACTGATTTGCAGGGAAGCTATCAGGAGCCTCAACAGGAGAAAAAGCAAGCGTAGCTTTTAGTATAAACGAAATGTAAAAAACAAAAAAGCTTCAGGGTTGATACCCTGAAGCTTTTTCAATATTTTATTTTGCTTTAGGTATTACAACTGTTGCTTTAAAAAGGTCTCCGTCAATATTGATTGAAAAGCTTCCACCCTGGATTTCGGTCAGGCTTCTGGCGATTGAAAGACCGAGGCCGGACCCCTCACTGTTACGGGAGAAGTCTCCCCGCTTGAAGCGTTCCATCAGCTCATCTGCGGGAATATTCAATTCATATGCAGAAATATTTTTTATTGAAACAACTATGTTGTCATTTACATCTGCAGTTTCAATATAAACTCTGGAATTTGGCATTGCATACTTGAAAACATTTGAAATCAAGTTTTCTATAACTCTCCAAAGGAGCTTGCCATCAGCTATGACAAATAGTTTATCAGATGAAAAAATAGTCCTGAAATTCAGTCCGGAAGCCTGAATTTTGTCTGACAATTCTCCAAGGCCTTGATTTATTAAGGATACAATATTTATTTCTTCCGGGTTAACAGTTATACTTCCACTGGATGCTTTTGCGGCCTCAAATAAGTCTTCCGTTAATGTTTTGAGCCTTTGAGACTTTTTATCAATTATATCAAGATATTTTTGAGAGTTTTCGGATGAAAGTCCCTCACTTTTTAACAAATCAACATAGGTTATTATTGAGGTCAAAGGAGTTTTAAGGTCATGAGAGACATTGGTAATCAACTCGGCCTTCATCCTCTCAGCCTTTACCTGACTGCTTACTGCATGTTTCAAGCCGTCTGCAATACTGTCAATTGTTTCAGAGAGTTCTTTGAACTCAGTGATTCTTTGAGGGGGAATATTAGTTGACTGATCTCCTGAACGGATTCTTCTTGCACCTTCCGTTATAACCTTCAAACTCTTAAAGGTCTTTAGCAGAAAATAGACTGCTACAACATTAATACCAACTATCAGAACCAGTCCAAGCAGAATACCAAATGAGTCTGTAAACAATAGTGCTACTCCAACTAATGTAGCCACAGCATATACTCCAAAAATGAGGATTAGCCTTAATGCTGCAGGACTGTTATCATATACAGAGAGAACTTTTTCAAATAATTTCTTGAAAAAGTTATTTTTTATCCATAGAAAAGTTTTGTAGATAAGAGTGCTCTTTATAACTTCATGCCTCTTAAATCTTCTTACAAACATAGTAACAAAAACGATTCCGGCAAGGGTTCCAATGGATATTGCAGTACCTAACAGAACAGTCAAAATATTTACGTTGTAGTAGGAGCTATTTTTGTATATTATATACCTCCCATACTCAAAAACAGTTGCTAAACATATAACTACAATTCCTGCTAAAACTGCTAAGGCAACGTCAAGATATATATAATCTATGGGCATAAGAAGGATCCCGTCTTTACGTCTGCTCCTTCCTGCGGCATAAATAATATAGGAAAGGGCAAATAGAAAGGTCAGTATTCCGATTAATAAATATTTGATTCCTGTTAGGCCTTCCCGGACATGTTGGTTATAGACTGACAGTTCTGCATCATATCGTTTCTGAGATAACCCCAAAAAGATAACAGTATCTGAGGGGATATTGCCAGCATAAAGAAATTCATCAAGCTCCTTATTGGTACCTGCTTGCTTAAACTGGAAACTTACAGGGAGTGAATTGAAGAAATCTGCAACGATATAGTTACTGTTATTTGTTAACGTTACTACGCCGTTTGTTCTAACAGCATAATAGATTCCTTTAGTTGCCTTCAAGGTATCAAGTTTTATACGGTAATCTTCCAACTGTTCCTTGATATAACCGGTTTCTAAATCATATATCTTTGTTTTATACTCATTTTCTAAATTATCAACTTCACTTTTTCTCTCATCCAGCAATTTTTGTATTTCAGGTTTTTTTTCATCCTGAGAGTCAAGGATATCGTTAAAATCTTGTTTTTCGCTTGTATAATTGACCAGCAATGAACGATAATAATCGTTTATCCGGTTAATCTCTATCTGTTTATCACTTATCAGCCGGTTTTTTCTGTGGTTTAAAACGTCCTTATCCAGACAGGCTCCTGATTTTATATTTTCTTCATTTTTATATTTAATGGAAATGTCATAAACCAGAGTATAAGTTTCAGATAGGATGCCTTGGAGGTACATACTTTTCTTAAAATCCTTACTCTGAATTCCGGTATCAAAATAAGGAGCTTTTTCCAAGCCGTATGCCGCTGTAAGCATTCCAGCAACACATATTATAACTGCCAAAGTTTTCAGCCAGGCAGAATATCTATATTTTTTCAATTTTATATCCAATTCCCCACACCACCTTTAAATATTTAGGCTCTTTCGGATTGATTTCAATTTTTTCGCGAATTCTTCTTATATGGACAGCAACTGTATTTTCTGGTGAAAAGGAGGGTTCGTTCCATACCTGCTCATATATTTGGTCAATTGAGAACACTTTTCCGGCATTTTCGCATAAAAATTTTAGAATTTTATATTCTACAGGTGTTAACTTTACCGGTTTATCGTCAATTTTTACTTCCTTTGCGTCATCATCAATAACAAGGCCTCCTGTTTTGAATACACCTGATTGTGCAACAAAGCTACCCAAGGATACATACCTTCTAAGCAGTGACTTTACTCTGGCAACAAGTTCAAGGGGGTTAAACGGTTTGGTTACATAATCATCCGCACCCATGTTTAAACCGATGATTTTGTCTGTGTCTTCTGATTTTGCACTTAACATTAAGACTGGAATATTGTAATTTTCACGTATTTTCATAGTGGCACGGATTCCATCCATTACAGGCATCATTATATCAATAATAACCAGATGTATTTCAGAATTATCAAAGACCGAAAGAGCTTCTGCACCGTTAGATGCCTTATAAACACAATAACCTTCATTTTTCAGATATATCTCGATGGCATCCACAATTTCCTTATCATCATCACAAACAAGAATATTCACAAAAACTACCTCCCCAAGTATGCTGCTTAGTTGCTTAATAAGCTGTTATTCAACGCAAACATTATATCACATCCTTTTATTAGGTTTTTAGGACATGTAAAATATAGCTATAATCTACATTACATAATAATAGCAGCACAATCTTACGGAACTATTGATAAAATTCTTAAGATTTTCTTAACATGAAGGAGGGTGAGAGGCTTATATAAAAAGGAGTGCCGTTACTGTACTTTAACAGATGAAGGCACTCCCGCTTGGTTAGATATTCAAGTCGTATTTATACAAATTATAAGTTGTGTCGGCACTCATATCTTTTGATACATTTGTTCCGTCAAGTAAAAGCTTATGCCCGCAGCTTTCACATCTGAAAGTAAGTCCATTCAGTCTGCTTATTTCTTCTTCCGGAAGGTTTAATAACACACTTTCACAAATGCAGCATCTAATTGTGCAAAAATTCAAAATAACTTCCCCCATTTCAATTATATTCTATAAGGTATATTTAGAATTGACTATTTTTAGAACTTCATTCATATAAATAGTACTAAATTATATTACAATATTTCCCATAAATACGTTACAAATTTTGAAAATATGTACAAGCCAGTAATATTTTTATTTTATATGAATATAGTTTTTATAACCCGAAATTTATAAGGATTTTGCCGTTAGATATGGAGGTCAACGCTATGAGAGATACTATTTACGATAATACCTATCTGGAAGGAAATAAGGGTAATCTAACAAAACTACCTATTATCTTGTGTGCCGTTGGTGGTATTGTACTGGGTGGGTTAGCCTTTAGATTGGCAAACGGAAAGGTTAATATACCCATTGATTTTAAACAAATTAACCCAAAAGCTTCTGCAACAATAGAATCATCAGAAAACATAAAAGAGTATGTTTTTAAGCTTTTTGGAATTGACCTGTACAATCCCATAACAATATTAAATACAAACTATCCATATTTTAAAATGTTCTATGATAAAAAATATCAGCCGCCTGCTTCAGAAAAAGTACAGCAGGAGATTAACAAAATCCAAAATGCTCAGACAAAATCTGCACAGCCGCAGGAAAATGTAACTCAAAAGCCTTCAGGTAACCCCGCAGGACAGTTAAAAGAGGCATCAAGCAGTATAACATTTGAGGGGGATGTTGAAGAAACGGATCAAAAAAATAATCCTATTGTTTCAAGTGGAAAAATCAACATTAAAAACGAAACAAATTTAAAAATAGATATAAAGAAGTTGCTTAATGAGCCTTTAAAACTTGCTCCTGATAAAAATGGCCCTAAGATATTTATATATCATACCCACACAACGGAGTGCTTTTTAAAGAGTGCCGACGAAATAGGCAAGAGCAATACCCCTTCAAGGACAACCAATAATAAGTACAATGTTGTCAGAGTGGGAGACGCTTTGATAAATAATCTTAAAAAATATAACATAGATGTTCTGCATAATACAACCATACACGATGCCGACTACAACAGTTCCTATGTAAAGTCTCTTAATACGCTGACAGGCTATGTTGACAAGTATTCCTCCCTTAAAATGGCCATAGACCTTCACCGTGATGCCGCAGGCGAAGGAAAACTGCGAGCAGTGAAGAAAATTAACGGCAAAAATGTAGCGGAAATAATGTTTGTTATTGGTACAGATGCCAAGCTAAGCAATCTTCGGTGGAAGGAGAACCTGAAACTTGCAATTAAAGTTCAGGCCAGACTGAACGAAATATGCCCAGGAATTGCAAAGCCAATCTACGTAAGTAAAAACAGGTACAACCAACATTTAATGAACGGTTCGGTTATAGTCGAAATAGGAGGGGACGGAAATGTAATAGATGAATGTGTCCGTAGTACATCATATCTTGCAGAGGCTATAAATGATGTGATATTCAAAAAGAAATAGGGTTAAAATAACTTCGTATTGTTAAAAATAGTACATAAGGGTTTAGTTTTTAATACAGATTTGAACCCGAAATAATAAAAATGCGGGGTTATATATGCCAAGAAAAACAAGATTCAAGCAAAGGAGATTGTACCAATTTAAAATTGCACTTGTATCAGTAGTATTTGTGCTGATTCTTGTATTTGGACTTTTAGCAGTTGATTATAGTAAAAGTTATATTTACTATGGTGAACCCAAAATGGAAATACTGCAAATATCGCCTGTTGACCCTGATATTTACCGGATAACCTTTTTAGGTAATTATTTTGACCTCAATTTGAAGTATTTAAAGGGTAATGTATTAAAAGTAAGAGCTTTTTTTATTACTGACCGGTAGTGTAACCATATTGTTACCATTATATCGGTAGGATGTGTTAAGCTACATTTAGATATTAATTTAAAAGCAGAAAGGGTCTGACACAATGAAAAAAGCACTATTATTTGTTATGATTATTGCAATTGTATTAACTTTATTTCCAACTGTTACAGGTGTTTCATCCGTCTCCGCGGACTCAGAAAAGTCTGTAAAAGTTGAGACTGCAAAGATAGAAAAAATTGATGGCATCTGTTCCATTAAGATAATATATCCTGTTTTAAGCGGGTTTACTTCAGCTGGAAAAATTAATGAATTACTCAACAATACAAACCTTGATTCTATCGGATTTATCAGGAGAGAACAGGCGTATTTGGATGAATACATAAAAGATATGCCCCCAAGAGAACAAAATCTTCCTTTGGCATCCATAGATTCATTATTTGATTACAATACAAGCGGTGACATTCTATCCTTTGTCACAAATACATATGTGTACACCGGTGGTGCACATGGTATGACTACACTGGAATCTTATACCGTAAATACAAAAACGGGCGAATTGTATTCTTTTAATTCGATGTTTAATCCTAATTCAAACTACAAGAAAGTTATTCTTGATAAAATTAATAAGTCAATAGATAAAGAAAAGGATATGTATTTTGATAATGCAAAGACTACTGTAGATGAAGCAAAGAGTAATTACAAATTTTATATTGACGGAAACAGACTTGTAATATACTTCGGAGTATATGAATTAAGGCCATATGCTGGGGGGATAGCGAGATTCAGTATACCTGCCAAAGAGCTTAAAGGATTGCTTAAGGATGACGTCTATAATCAGATGATAAATGCAAAACCCCTTGATAAAATTAGACTAAACGGTACAAGTATGAAAAACCAGTTCAAAACTTACGAAAAAGACTATGTATTAATGATACCCCTCAAAGCTACAGCTGAAATCCTTGGCTACAAGGTAGGCTGGGATTCAAAAAATGGAGCAAGCATAGCGGGTGGCTATGTTAAGAATAATGTTGACACATATTACACTGCGGGTTCTAAAAAAATAAAGCTTACTCCTGCAAAAATAATTGGAAATGTTATGTATGTACCGGTAATGTACTTTTCAGAGGTTTTAAAAGAGGATGTAAGTTATGATGGGGAAGCATTACGGTTTTTCACCAAATCAACCGTAACACCAAGTCAGTTTGACATACAGAGTACTGAGTTTATGAGAGCTGACAGTGCTAAAGAATGTGCTGATTTGTATGCAAAAGCAGTAAAAGAACGTAAAGGAGTAATTCAATACGGCCTTATGTCACCAAAATTAAGGGCTGCCAACAAAACGGGTTTTGAAGAAATGAATTGGGTAACAGGGGTATCCAGCCCATGGGTTACAACATACAATGTTAAGGATAACGGCGATGGTACTTTTAAAATAACATTCCATTGGGCTACTTCTACTGGAAAATCCGCTGACACAATAGTAACCCTGTCCGTCAGCAAGGTGAAGGATCAGGAATACTTTGAGATTTCCGGTATTAAAGAGTAATCTTTATTCGCCACTTAAGTCAAAAGCTATAGTCACCTGCAAAAGTGGTGACTATAGCTTTGTCTTTTAGGACAATAAGTATCAAATCACTATATTGCACCTTTAAAAGTATATGGTATAATTAAATGCGCATAATTGTGTTTATGTGGAATCAAAGCTTTGGAGGTAATAAATGCCTAGCGAACGACAGAAATATATTAGAAATTTTTGTATAATAGCACATATAGATCATGGTAAGTCAACCTTGGCAGACAGATTATTGGAGAAGACCGGGGTTCTGACATCCAGAGAAATGCAGGAACAGGTTCTGGACAATATGGAGCTTGAGAGAGAACGTGGGATAACTATAAAGGCCCAAGCGGTCAGAATGGTATATAAAGCCCCTGACGGTCATGAATACATTTATAATTTAATAGATACTCCCGGACATGTTGACTTTAATTATGAGGTGTCAAGAAGCCTTGCGGCTTGCGAAGGTGCCATTCTGGTTGTTGATGCGGCACAGGGCATAGAAGCCCAAACCTTGGCAAACGTTTATCTCGCACTGGAGCATAATCTGGAAATAATGCCGGTTATAAATAAAATAGATCTCCCAAGTGCACAACCTGACGTTGTAAAGAAGGAAATAGAAGACGTTATAGGTCTTGACGCTTCGCAGGCACCAATGGTTTCTGCCAAGAACGGGATAAACATTGAAGAGGTTCTTGAGAAGATAGTTGATATGATTCCATGCCCCGATTGTGATGAAAGTGCTCCCCTTCGAGCATTGATATTTGACTCATTCTATGACAGTTACAAGGGTGTTATAGTTTATATGAGGGTCAAGGAAGGTACTGTGAAAACAGGAGATACCATCCATATGATGTACACCAAAAAAGAATTTGTTGTTACCGAACTGGGGTATCTTAGACCTGGAGGACTATCTCCTGCCGATGAACTTAAGGCCGGTGATGTAGGATATATAGCGGCAAGTATTAAGAATGTAAGGGACACCCGTGTTGGTGATACCATAACTCTTGCTGATAATCCTGCAAAAGAACCGCTTCCGGGATATAAAAAAGTAAATTCCATGGTTTTCTGCGGAATTTACCCTGCTGACGGTTCAAAGTATGGTGACCTTCGTGATGCTTTGGAAAAACTGCAGCTTAATGATGCTGCCCTTACCTTTGAACCTGAGTCATCGGTGGCCCTTGGGTTTGGTTTCAGATGCGGATTTCTCGGACTGCTTCATATGGAAATAATTCAGGAGAGGCTTGAAAGAGAATACAATTTTGACTTGGTTACAACCGCTCCAAGCGTTATATACAAGGTTACAACCACAGATGGTGATGTTATTGAGATTGATAACCCAACCAATCTACCCCCTGTTACCGAAATTGAAATGATGGAGGAACCTGTGGTAAAAGCAACAATAATGGTACCCACAGAATACGTAGGCAACATTATGGAATTGTCGCAGGAGAGAAGAGGGTTATACAAGGATATGTCCTATATTGATGAGGGTAGGGCTATGCTAACTTATGAAATGCCTCTGAATGAGATAATATATGATTTCTTTGATGCCTTGAAATCAAGAACCAAAGGCTATGCATCCTTTGACTATGAGCTTATCGGCTACAGGGAATCTGACCTTGTTAAACTTGATATAATGCTAAACGGTGAAGTCGTTGATGCTTTGTCTTTTATAGTCCACCGTGAAAAATCTGTGGCAAGAGGCAGGAGAATGACGGAAAAGCTAAAGGAATCAATTCCGAGGCAGATGTTTGAAATACCTATTCAGGCATGTATCGGAGGTAAGATAGTAGCTCGTGAAACCGTTAAGGCATTCAGAAAAGACGTTCTGGCAAAATGTTACGGTGGTGACATAACCAGAAAGAGAAAACTTCTTGAAAAGCAGAAGGAAGGAAAGAAACGTATGCGTCAGGTAGGCTCTGTAGAAGTTCCACAGGAAGCTTTCATGAGCGTTCTGAAGCTTGATTAAAAAAAATAAAAAGCCAAAAAAGACTGTGCAAATAACATTGCACAGTCTTTTGTAAATTTTAAACCCAAAAACCATTACCAAATATTCCGTAAAGCAATATCGAATAGTTTTTATACATAAGGTAAAAATAATTTCATTATCATATTTGGAACAAATAAAATATAACAGTTCCATAGGCTCTCATTCAAATTTTGCAGTCTAATTGGACATACCAAAAGGTTATACAAAAACATTTTGAAAGGATGGATCTGATGAAAGCTGTGATTATGGCAGGTGGAGAGGGATCACGTCTAAGACCGCTGACCTGTAATAGGCCAAAACCTATGGTGCCAATTGCCAACAAGCCTGTAATGGAGCATATTATTGAGCTTTTGAAAAAATATGGGATCAGGGATATTGCGGTAACCTTGCAGTATATGCCGGAAAAAATAAAAGATTATTTTGGTGATGGAAGAGAGTACGGAGTCAACCTTAAATATTTTACAGAAGATGTTCCCCTTGGCACTGCCGGAAGCGTAAAAAATGCCGAGGAATTTTTGGATGAGACATTTATAGTTATAAGCGGGGATGCTCTGACAGATATTAATTTGCAAGAGGCTCTTGAGTTTCATAAAAAGAACAGGTCTATTGCGACACTGGTTTTAAAGAAAGTTGAGTGCCCTATAGAATATGGAGTTGTTGTAACGGCTGCAGACGGAAAAATTAGAAGATTCCTTGAAAAACCAAGCTGGGGAGAGGTTTTCAGCGATACTGTAAACACCGGTATTTATGTCTTGTCCCCTGAGGTACTTAAATATTTCGAAAAGGGAGTTGTTTTTGATTTCAGTAAGGATTTATTCCCAATCCTATTAAGAAAAGAAGAGCCAATGTATGGTTTTGTAACCCAAGACTACTGGTGTGATATCGGCGATTTGGATGCCTACGTTGGGGTACACACTGATATTCTCGATAAAAAGGTTAACATAAGTATTAATGCCCGGGAAATCAGACAGGGGGTTTGGGCCTCAGAAGGAGCAGTAATATCAAAAGAAGCTATAATCAAGCCTCCCGTGCTAATAGGTAAAAATTCTGTTGTCAAGGATGGCAGTGTATTGGGGTGCTATACTGTCATAGGAAATGAATGTCATATTGGTGAAGGCAGCACCACAAAAAGGAGTATCTTGTGGAATAGCTGTATTTTGAAAAATAATGTTGAGCTAAGAGGAAGCGTACTTTGCAGTAGTGTTAAATGCAGGGAAAAAACAGCGGCTTTTGAAGGAACGGTTGTGGGTGAGAATTGTATTCTGGGTGAAAATGCCTTAATTAAGCCGGGTATAAAAATCTGGCCTGAAAAGCACATTGACATGGGTACTGAAGTATGTACAAACATTGTTTGGGGTTCAAGATATTCCAAAAACCTTTTTGGAAGCAGAGGAATTTCCGGTGAAATCAATGTTGATATAACACCTGAATTTGCATCAAGAATGGCTGCGGCTTACGGTGCTGTATGTAAAAAAGGTTCGGGACTGGCTATAAGCTGTGAGGAAGTAGATGCTTTAAAAATGATAAAAAATGCCTGCGTTTCAGGTATGCTATCAGCAGGTGCGGAAGCCTACGATTTAGGAACGTCCTTGCTGCCGGTTACAAGGTCTGCCATACGATACTATAATTTATCCGGTGGAATTCATATCTCTGAAGGAAATAAAAAAGGAAAAATCATAATTGATATTTTGGATAATAAGGGAAGAAATATTTCCAGAAATGAAGAGAGGAAAATTGAAAACTGCTATATCAGGGAAGACTTTGCCAGATGCGAGGCAGATGAAATAAAAGCAGTTATTAATGTACCTGATCATAAAGTATTCTATATTAGAAGTATACTAAACCATACATTGTCAGAAAACCATGATTTGAAAATTGCTTTAATAGCACCTTCGGGTGATCTGAAGAATATAGTGTCGGCAGTGTTAAACGAGTTGAATTGCCGGTATGAATTTGTTAATACAAAAGAAGCCCATGATAAACGAAAAAGCCTTTTTTCCGATTTGAAAACACTTTCGCAAGTTGTCAGGCACGGAGGCTTTGATGTGGGAGTTTATTTTGCAAACTCGTATGATAAGATTTTTCTTATAGACACAAAGGGTAGAATAATAGCCGATGACTTGTATATGGCACTTATTTCATACATTCATTTAAAATCAAAGGCCGGCAACAAGGTTATAGTCCCATTAAATGCCAGTACTGTAATTGAAAAAATGGCAGGAGAGAATAAAGAAAGGGTTATAAGAACAAAGACCTCACCAAAAGATCTGATGAACAGGATACTCGATGATGAATTTGACGAAAGTATGTTGGATTTCTTTGCCATGAATTTTGACCCTATAGAAGCCTTTATCAGAATAATAGATTATATGGCGCTTAGTGATACAAACCTTGCAAAGATAGTGGATTCCATACCCGATTTTCATATAATAAAAAAAGAGGTAAAATGCTCCTGGTCTGCAAAAGGAAAGGTCATTAGAGCTATTATTGAGGAAAATTCGAACAGTGTTGAAACAATTGAAGGAGTTAAAGTAGTGGGTGATAAGGGTTGGGTTCTCGTATTGCCGGATGCGGAAAAGCCTGTTTGTAAGGTGATAGGAGAAGGTTATACCCAAGAATTCGCCAATGAATTAACAGATATTTTTGTAGATAAAGTAAAATCAATCAGCCAAAACAAGATAACTTGAATGTTCATATTATTTTAGTGCATCTGAATCTTTAAGTTTCAGATGCATTTTTAAGTTTATAGTACAATGAATAACAGGTATATTATATGCTAAGATTAATGATTAAAATATTAAATGGAGTGAGTCACTATGAGAGTATTTTTCGCTATTGAGTTTGACGATGTTATAAAGAATTATTTATCTGAGGTTCAGCATGAAGTCAGATCCCATTGTATCTCCGGGAATTTTTCCTTTAAAGAAAATTTTCATCTTACACTAAGATTTTTAGGTGAACAGAATACCCAGCAGGTTGAAAATCTAAAACAGGTATTAAAGGATGTAGCCGGGGTTTCGGAATTTGAGCTCAGGCTGGACAAATTGGGAAGTTTCAGGAAGGGGAACAGAAGTATAATATGGGTTGGATTGGAAAAAAGTTTACAACTCCAACAGCTTTACAATAATATGGAGAAAACCTTGTCTCAAAACGGATATCAAAAAGAGGAAAGAAGCTATAATCCTCATATAACCCTGGCTAGAGAAGTAAAAATGGAAAAGTTTGAATTTTTGGCAGAAAAAACTGAAATTGAGCAGCTTACTGTCAAAGTGAAATCGATCTCTCTTATGGAAAGCAAGCGTATTAATGATAAGCTTGCATATGTTCCCCTTGAAAGGGTTGAACTACAACATGATTTATAAATTTAACTAAAAAGGTTACAGATTCGTCTAATTGTATTCCAGTAATTAAAATGATAAAATATTACTCAAATAGCATATATAGCATTTTGAAACATGGTTTACAAAAGAAAACTCATACGGAGGTAAAAATGAAAAGAATCAATATAGCAAAATGTGCAGTTCTCGTTTTTGTTTTCGTTTTATGTACTGCAAATACTTTTGCAGCTGGAACTACCCTTAGCATAAACGGACAGGAACTATCGAGCGGAATAAAGACAATAGAGGGTAAGCAGTATATATCCGTCGATGCATTGTCATCCTATCTGGAAGGGGTTTCAATTACACAGGGGAACAGTTCCATCGAAATAAATTCTTCTGACAGGATTTCAAATGTAGTGTCAAAAGTAAGCCCATCAGTAGTCGGAATTATAGGAAAATTGAAAGAAAGCAGTTACGAATATGATGAAACTTCAGACAATATAATATTCGGCACAGGAGTTATATATCGCAGTAACGGTTACATAATAACAAATGCCCATGTGGTAAAAGATATGGAGAGCATTGTTGTAGTGCTTTCAAACAGTAAAGCATACAAGGCAAGGCTGAAAGCTATTGATGAGGATCTTGATCTGGCAGAGATAAAAATTGATAAAGGGGGTCTCCAACCTGCAACATTCGGAGACATTTCAAAAGTAGCCGTAGGAGATGAGGTTGTGGCAATAGGAACACCATTGTCCTTTGGTCTTAGAAATTCCGCTACTAGGGGAATAATCAGCGGGATGAACAGGTCTGAAAACAGACAGTATAGATTTTTACAAACAGACGCTGCTATTAATTCGGGAAACAGTGGTGGCCCGTTGGTAAATATGAAAGGCGAAGTTGTAGGAATAAATTCATGGGTTTATGCAGGAATAGGTGTACAGGGTATGGGATTTTCAATACCTGTGGATACGGTTAAATATGCCATAGACCAGTTTGAAAAGTTTGGGAAAATCAGACGCCCTTATCTTGGCTTGGTTTTCTCCGATAGTATAACTTCTATATATGGCTTACCTAATACCGCATCGGGAGTAACTGTAAAATCAATTGAAAAAAACGCTCCTGCCCAAAAATACAATATCAAAGTTGATGACAGACTGATTTCCATTAACGGTGTCAAGGTCAACTCAACCACAGACTACAATGAAGAATTAAAAAAGTATCTGCCCGGCGACATTGCTGAATTTAAATTACAGCGTGACAATAGGGAAATAAATATAACTGTTACTTTTGGCGAAAAATAATATTAATTAATAAGGGCGTGCAAATATGAAAAACAAGAAATATATAAGTATACTCATTGTTTTGGCAATTTTACTGGCAAGCATTTCAGGTACATATGCAGCTGACGATGACAAGACGGTAATAGAACTCCGGGCAGGTACCAATCAGGTTTGTGTAGATGGAAATTATTCCAATATAGCTGAATCACCGTATGTTATAGACGGTACTTTTTTAGTACCTATGGAGTGGTTTGCCGATACAATTGGGGCCGAGGTAACTAAAACCTCCGAGGATAGTGAACGTATCATTTACGGCGGAAATACGGCTGAAATAAGTATAGGTCAAGCTGTATACACATCAAACTATGAACAAAAGACCATGTCAGTTGCTCCGCAACAAAAAAACAACAGTACGATGGTTCCTGTGGATTTTATAACATCAAATTTTCCTGTGACTGTTACAAGTGATATGGATAGAGGTACCGTAAAAATCGTTCTTGAAGACGATGGTGCCTTAAGTGATTTGTCATTTCTTACAGGAGGGATAAGTACCCCTAAAATAGGCAACAGCTTTTTTGGATGGAGTCTTAGTGTACCTTCCGGGTCCAGAGTTATATCCAACAGTTTCAAGTCCGACTCCATTCAGTTGACAAACGAGGGTAGAGGGTTGTATTTTGAAATTAAGGTTGAACTAAAAAATGGCAGGACATTATCACAGTATTCAAATACATTCAAGCTTGAGAACAGTACCGAAGAATCAAATTTGAACTTAAAAGCCAAAGTCCCGTACTTTGAGTGTTCTGGTACATCAGAATACGATGAACCAACAAGAACCAGAATTTACGATAAGGGTCAGTATTTTTACTGTTTGACAATTGGCTGCTACGACGGTAGTGTATCTTCCAAGCATCTGATGTCCGATAAGTATTATTCAGATATTATAAACTCCTTTAGCCTTGAATATAAAGGCAATGTAAAAGGAATACAGGATCTTTCAAAAGTAGTTAACGGTAAAGTTAGCTATTATAACTATATTTCATTCTCATCACGTAATAAATACCTTTCATGGTCTATGGATATTCCTGCAAACTGGAACAATCTACAAATTTCTAGTAATCAGTTAACAACTTTCCTAGGACTTGATACAAAACACTATGTTCAGATTGCTGTAAACATTTTGGGAGAGAAGACTCTGGGGCAATATGTAGAAAATATTAAAAAAGGCTATGACAAAAATTTCAGCCCAAAGGCGTATACCTTTGTAAGTACCGGAGATAGAACTTTAGCCGGAGCAACCGCTAAAAACCTTAAGTTCAAGATAAAACAGGGTGGAAAAGATTACGTTATTGATGAATATTATTTACAGAAAGGTTCATTTATTTATGAAATCTCAGTAAAGCTTCCTGAAAAAGAATATTCCAAAGCAAAAACCGAATATCTGAATACCGTTGATAAAATATCATTCTTCAGCGAAAAAGAGGATAAGCTGTCTGACGAAATAAGTGATTTTAACGCCTCAAAGGAGGAAGACAGGGTATCTCCTAATGATAAACCCTTTAATTATGCAAATAAAGCCTATAAATGGAATTTGAAGATACCGGGATACTGGACAGATTCCAGTATGTTCAATACTATACAATTCAGCAATCCCAATACAAACGCATTTATAATGATTGAAGCTACACAGAATACTGCTGAAACCAAAAGCCTTCCGGACAAGGAAAAGTTTTATCTAAGTTCGATTATGTCTTCAACGGGTTTTAAACTTACCTCTAAAAGTACTACTTCAGACAAGGGAACAAAAGTCAGAAACTATACATACCGAGTTGAGGATGAAGAACAGGATTTGTATGGGGCTGCACAAATCCATGTTTTTGAAAAAGGAAGCTATTCATATTTCTTTATGAGTTTCATACCGGATTTGACTGCAACTGATAAGGCAGTCAAGGAGATTAATGATATTTGGAAATCACTTACAATTACAAAGTAAAAGGTGCAAAATGAGAGACAGGATACAACCTTTGGCGTACAGGATGTCGCCAAGGACAATTGATGAATTTGTCGGACAAAAACATATAATTGGTAAGGACAAGATGCTCTACAGGATGATAAAGGCTGACAGAATAACCTCTATCATTTTGTACGGCCCGCCGGGGACAGGAAAAACCTCTCTGGCACGAATAATAGCAAATACAACCCAATCCAGCTTTGAAAAGCTGAATGCCGTTACCTCCGGTGTAGCGGACATAAAAAGAATAGCCGCTGATACACAAAACACACTGTTAAATCCTAATGGAAGAACAGTATTGTTTATAGACGAGATTCATAGGTTCAATAAAGCTCAGCAGGATGCACTGCTCCCTTTTGTTGAGGATGGCTCCATTGTACTTATTGGTGCTACTACAGAAAATCCGTTTTTTGAAGTAAATAAGGCATTAATATCAAGATCTACAGTATTTATGCTGAAACCTCTTGAAAGTGATGATATCAAAGAGTTATTAAAATATGCTCTTGAGGACAAAGAAAGAGGACTGGGAAACTACCAGATTAATATAACAGATGAAGCAATGGATTACCTTTGTGAGGTTAGTTCAGGGGATGCCAGGACTGCACTGAATTCACTGGAGCTTGCAGTTCTTACCTCAGAGTTGGGTGAAGACGGCAAAATAGACATTGGAATTGATGCAATAGAACAATGTGTTCAAAAGAAGGCTATACGATTTGATAAAAACGGAGAAGAGCATTATGATAATAT
Organism: Ruminiclostridium papyrosolvens C7; assembly: GCF_000421965.1. Taxonomy (GTDB): domain Bacteria; phylum Bacillota; class Clostridia; order Acetivibrionales; family DSM-1351; genus Ruminiclostridium; species Ruminiclostridium papyrosolvens_A. The sequence goes on from NZ_ATAY01000020.1 coordinate 181,687, forward strand.
CAGTGCTTTCATAAAGTCAATGAGAGGGAGTAATCCCGATGCAGCCGTATTTTATTTGGCAAGGGCTCTTTATGCCGGTGAAGATGTGGAATTCCTTGCCAGAAGAATAATTATATGCGCATCGGAGGATGTCGGAATGGCCAATCCCACGGCGTTACAGGTGGCAGTTGCAGCAGCTCAGGCAGTTAAAATGATCGGTATGCCGGAGTCAAGGATAATACTTGCACATGCAGCCGTTACTGTGGCATGCAGCCCAAAATCCAATTCGGCATATATGGCAATAAACAAGGCATTATCAGATGTAGAATCAAAAAATACCGGAAGTGTTCCTATGCATTTGAGAAATGCCGCGGCAAAGGGAATGGAACAACTAGGGTACGGTATAGGTTATAAATATGCTCATGACTATAAAAACAACATAGTCAAGCAAGAGTTTTTCCCTGAGGAAATGAAGGGAACAATCTACTACAGCCCTACTCAAAATGGGTATGAAGCCAGAATAAAAGAATGGCTTGAAAAATGGAGGTAAAAATGGAAACCAGTACTTTAAAGAGAGTTTTGGCATGGATATTACTTGCAGGCTTCGTATTTCTGCTGTTAAATATAACGATATTCCATGTTTTAATTGTGCCAAGTGTGGCAGTGTATTTGATAATAGCTATCTTTTTTCTGTTTTCAAGGCCAAGGCTGGCAAGAGAAAACAAAAATTTAACAGATACTACTGCACGTCAGGAAACAGAGCCGGATACTGAAAATAATAAATGAAACTAAGAATAATAATAAATCCACAGCAAATAATATTCAGGTACAGACTATTGGATATTTGAGGTGGATTTATGATTGTTGCAGTTTCTTCAAATCTATTGGATATTGCAGAAGGGTTAATAAAAAGAGGTTATACGGTTGTTGACCTGTACTCCTATAAAAAGCCTGTGGATGCGGTTGTATATCAGGGGAAAAATTTTGATTTCTCTGCAATTACCGAGGATAACGTTAGTTCTAATGATGGTACAGGCAGTACAGGTTACGGAGTTTTTATAGTATGTTCAAACGGCAAGAGTATTGACGAAATTGATTATATGTTAAAGACTAGGTGTTATAGTTCGTTTTTTTAGCCAAAATAAAACAATAAAAAAATTTACAGATGCTTGCATTAACTTTGTTAATGTGTTAACATCTGATTAAATCATAGTAATTTAATTGGAATTGAGGTGATTAGCTTTTTTAAGACTGTATTTTAAAAAGCTGATTGCCTAAATTAATTTTTATAAGGGGCGTGGAGGTTAAAATGAAAGTATCAACAAAAGGAAGGTATGGACTCAGAGCTATTGTTGATCTTGCTGCCCATGAAAGTGAAGGACAGGTTTCTCTGAAAAGTGTTGCCGAAAGACAAAGACTTTCAGAAAACTATCTGGAACAGTTATTTTCATCACTGAAAAAGTCAGGTCTCGTTAAAAGCATAAGAGGGGCTCAAGGCGGCTATCTTCTAACAAGACCGGCTGATAAAATAACTGTTGGAGATATTTTAAGGTCTCTTGAAGGAACATTATGTCCGGTAGAATGTATTGACCCTGACGTGCCAGCCAGCTGTGACAGGGCAGATGAGTGTGTTACTGCAGATGTCTGGGCCAAGATAAGAGATAAAATTAACGAGGTAGTTGATTCAATAACTCTGGCTGATCTTGTTTCGGAGTTGGGAAATAAAACTAATAATGATTATATTTACTACATATAAGCTGTTTTTGTTGCTTCTTGCAGGGGTATAATTAAAATAAATATAATTTCACATATATAAAAGGGAGTGTTAGTGATGGAGGATAGAACAGTATACTTAGATCATGCTGCAACCACATATGTTAAACCTGAAGTATTTGAAGCTATGAAACCGTATTTCAGTGAGCATTTCGGAAATGCTTCGTCTATATATAGTTTGGGCCGTGACAGCAAAAAAGCTGTGGAAGAGTCCAGAGAAAAGGTTGCAAAAGCAATAGGTGCAGAACCTAGAGAGATATACTTCACCGGCTCAGGGAGTGAAGCAGATAACTGGGCACTTAAAGGAATAGCTGCTGCTTACAAGAAAAAGGGAAACCATATTATCACATCAGCTATTGAGCATCCCGCAATTATGAGTTCATGCAAATATCTTGAGGGTGAGGGTTTTGAGATAACATATATTCCGGTAGACAGTGACGGACTTGTATCTCCGGAACAGGTAAGAAATGCAATTAAAGATAATACAATACTTATCAGCATAATGTTTGCAAATAATGAGATAGGTACTATTCAGCCTATAAAAGAAATCGGTGCCATCGCAAAGGAAAAGGGAGTTTTATTCCATACGGATGCTGTACAGGCAGTTGGAAATGTAAATATAGATGTTAAAGATTTAAACGTAGACCTCCTTTCTTTATCAGGTCACAAATTCTATGGACCAAAGGGCATAGGAGCGTTGTATATAAAGAAGGGCGTTAAGATTTCTTCATTTATCCACGGGGGACAGCAGGAGCGTGGAAAAAGAGCCAGTACAGAAAATGTTCCGGGCATAATTGGTTTAGGAAGAGCAATTGAACTTGCAACGGAAAACCTTGATGAATACAACAAGAAGCTCATTGAGCTCAGAGAAAAAACTATAGAGGGTCTGTTTGCAAAAGTTCCTTATATCAGGTTAAACGGACACAGACATAACAGACTTCCCGGTAATGTAAATATTTCATTTGAGTTTATAGAGGGAGAATCGCTTCTTCTTATGCTTGATATGAAAGGAATATACGGTTCCAGTGGATCAGCCTGCTCATCAGGTTCTCTTGATCCTTCTCATGTCCTATTAGCTATAGGTTTACCCCATGAAATTGCACATGGTTCACTGAGGCTTACTTTTGGAGATGAAAATACCCAGGAAGATGTTGATTATATACTCGAGGTTATACCTCAGACGGTTAGCAAACTAAGAGATATGTCACCTCTTTGGGAAGCTGTAAGGGATAAAAAGTAAATTATATTATTTTATAGGGAAAAGAGGTATATAAAAAATGTATAGTGAAAAGGTTATGGATCATTTTTCAAATCCGAGAAATGTTGGAGAAATAGAAGATGCAAATGGTGTAGGACAGGTAGGAAACCCGAAGTGCGGGGATATAATGAAAATGTATCTTAAAATAGAAGATAATATAATTGTTGATGCAAAGTTCAAGACCTTCGGGTGCGGAGCGGCTGTTGCAACCAGCAGTATGGCTACTGAGCTAGTTAAGGGTAAAACAGTTGAAGAAGCTATGAAAATCACCAATAAGGCTGTTGCAGAAGCACTGGACGGACTACCACCGGCCAAAATGCACTGTTCTAATCTTGCGGAAGAAGCTATCGCCGCTGCATTGTCTGACTACAGAAAAAGAAACGGATTAGTTGACCTAAATGAAGGCGAAGATTGTACAGGCGAATGTTCATGTTGCCACCACAGCCATGGACGTGAGGAAGACTTTGAAGAAGAAGAATAGAATTTTTGCAGGAGATATATAATGGAATCAAAGAAAGTAATGCTTGGTATGAGCGGCGGCGTTGACAGTTCTGTAGCTGCCGCCATTTTATTAAGACAGGGTTATGAGGTAATAGGGGTCACTTTGCAGATATGGCAGGATATGGATGAAGAAAGGCAGAAATCGGAAGGCGGCTGCTGTTCACTTTCAGCTGTAGATGATGCCAGAAGGGTTGCAAACAAATTAGGTATACCTTACTATGTTTTAAATTTCAAGGCCATTTTTAATAAGACGGTTATAGAATACTTCAAAGAAGAATACTTCAAGGGAAGAACACCAAACCCATGTATTGCCTGTAACAGACATGTTAAGTGGCAGGCTATGCTGGACAAGGCTCTTTCCATGGGAATTGACTATATTGCCACGGGCCATTATGCAAAAGTAATGCAGGATGCTGCAACGGGAAGATTTATTCTAAAGAAATCAGTTACTGACAGAAAAGATCAGACATATGCACTGTATAATTTGACACAGCAGCAATTAAGCCATACGCTTATGCCGGTGGGTGACTATACAAAGGATGAAATAAGAGAAATCGCAAAAGAAATAGGACTTTCGGTAGCAACGAAACCTGATAGTCAGGAAATATGTTTTATACATGATAATGATTATGGCAAATTTTTAAGTGAGAACTGTGACAAAAAGATAGTTCCCGGAAAATTTGTAGATACAAAAGGGAATGTGCTGGGTAATCATAAAGGAATTGTTCATTACACGGTAGGACAAAGAAAAGGACTTGGCATAGCTTTTGGAAAACCAATGTTTGTGGTTGCTGTTAACCCCGAAAATAATACAGTTGTTCTTGGAGACGACAGTGAAGTATTTTCCGAAACGTTGACGGCATCTGATTTGAATTTTATTTCAATTGAGAAACCAATAGATGGAATGAGGGTAAATGCAAAAATCAGGTATTCTGCAAAGGAAGCACCTGCGACAATAAATGTAGTCGATGAAAACAGGATAAGGGTTGCATTTGATATACCCCAAAGGGCCATTACTCCGGGACAATCGGTAGTTTTCTATGACGGAGATGTAGTCGTAGGCGGAGGTACTATAGATTAATAAAACATAATTTTTTATAAAAATCTTCTATTAAAGCTTATTTTGAAGCTGTGATAGAAGATTTTCTATATAATATATAAAAAATTGATTGAATTTACATAAATTTACTGGTAATATATGCCTAGAAATTGTAAATGGAGGTATTTATGAAAAAAAATAAGTTGCAATTTATGTTTCTAGCAGTAGTTTTTATTGCAGTATTTTTTCATGTAGACAATATCTATAGTGCCGACCACATTAATAAAGATACGATTATTCAATCTATCGATATTGATGCCGGCAATGATAAAAATCCTGAATTCAAGGTATCTCTGTACAATACCCGTTCAGATGTGGAATATATAGTTCAAAGCCCATATATCACTAAATACAAGTATATGACATCTAAGATTTATAAATTGGTACAGTATAAAAACGGTAAAAAAACGGGATATGTTAACCTTACTTTGAAAAGTCTAAGTGATAACAATAACTGGATGTTTTTTGTTAACTACTATTCGGATGAAGATAACATTAAGCTCAAATATGATATCAAAGCATATACTCAACAGACAAATCTGAATATCTTGACTTTCCCAAACGAAAATGGCAAATATGTATTAAAAAGAGAAAAAGCATCGAGCAAAGTAACACTCTCAAATAAAGTTACATATCTGGAAAGTGCAAAACGTTATGTTAAGTTCGGCGAAATTATTTCAGCCAGAGGGTTAGGCTCCACAGTATGCGAAATATACAAGTATAAGTCAGACAATGTTCTGACAAAATCAAAAGATGGATTCAACTCACAGATAACATTAAACTCGATTGCAAAAAGGGAAATCAGGGGAAACTGGCTTTTATCCGTTAATCCTATGGTTGATTGGAGCCATAAAACCGCTTTTAATACGATGCTGAAAATGGACTTCGAAACAGGTACAATATTTTTTAGTGATGGAGTATACAGGGAAAACATGTATAATTATGTTCCCAGGTCATCCAGCGTAAGAACCTATTTTAAGAATCCTGCAGGCCTTCAGGTAAGGGCATGCAAATGGGTTTTGGATAAAGGAAGTCTCTTTAAAACAGTAGGAGTCTATTCAATGTATGTATTTGCCGATTCAATAGGTAACAAGGGCTACATACCAACACAGCCAATGTCTGAATGGCTGAAGTCGGATTACAACATTAGTTACAATTTCTATGATACAAGGTTCAATTCGGATACTATGACATCGCTGATATACATCTATAAGGACTATCCGGATAAATACGTACTTGAAAAGTTGAATAGGTATATAGCTTTTTACAAAAATTATTACAAGACAAAACAGTATAAGGTTGGGAAAGCAATATTTGTACCAGATTACATGGATATCAGCGGTAAAAACAAGATTAATCCTACCTCACTAAATCATTTTATTGCGGAAACAGAGGTAATGTTCCTTTACTATAATCTGACAGGGGATAAAGAATGTCATAAAATTGCTTTAGAAATGCTAAATTCCATAAAGCTGACCAGCAGCAAGTGGATACGTCCTAACGGTGATTTATGGTATAGGGTTACACCACAAGGTGTATTCAACACAGATGATTATCCACTGGTTACGTACAATGACCTTGTGTTTTTCAAACAGATTTTAAAAACAGTTGAAGGTAAAATTCCTGCTGAAATAGAAAAAATGTACCAAAGTAAAGAAAAATGGGCAAAGAACCATGGATTTCTTTGATACTGTTTATTTACCAACATATATTTTATTTAAGTGCAGACATTAAATGAGTATTTGTTTTAAAAGCAGGAGGAGGGATTTACTTTGCGTGAAGGATTAATTCCAACGGTATTAGGAACGGCTGTTACCGCAACAGGGCTGGCAATGCGAGGTTATGACATGAAAAAACATGGCATGAAGAAGCGTGACACAGCAATTGCAATTGGAGCAGGCGTTATTGGGTTTGGAGTAGCACACGTTGTATTGGGATCCATAGATCTGATACACAAATAAATTCAAAAGAGGGGTGCTTATCTACGCACCCCTTTTATCATATCCTTTCAAAGACAGGTTTCCTTTTTTCAAAATGAACTACATGTTTAAATCCAATATTTTTCAGGTGTTCCAACCCCTCGCTGAAACTATGTCCAAGATGTTCGGCAAAGTGAGAATCTGACCCTACGGTGATAACTTCTCCACCCAATTCAAAATAGCGTTTAAAAACATCATATCCGGGTATCGTACATCCAAGATCGCTTCTTAACCCGGAAGTATTCAGCTCAATACCTTTTCCCTTTTCTATAACCGCTTTTAAAATCTCGTCGATAATATCGCTGTAATCCTTGTATCTGAGAGGTTTGTCCTCAAAGTTGCCATATCTGGCAGCATAACCTATATGACCTATGACATCATAATTATCATATGCATTTACTGAACATAGGATTTCCTCCAAATATCTTTCATAAGCCTGCTGCTGTGTTCTGCCGATAAAGAAAGCTCCGGTATAAGGGTCCTTGTGCTCTATTATATGCACTGAGTTAATAACAAAGTCGAAGTCGTAACGATTGAGAATATTATTGATTTTGTCAACCACCTGAGGCTGAAAACCCATTTCAACACCTATAAGTATTTGAAGCTTTGATTCCCATTTATCTTTGAGTTTGCTAAAAAAGGAAAAATACTCATTATAATCTATTAAAAAACTTTCATCAAAATCCGGATAGTCATAATCTACATGGTCCGTAAAAACCAATCCTTCAAGCCCGATTTCGACTGCTCTTTTACAGGCTTCATCAGCGTCCATGTTTGAATCTGTAGAAAATTTTGAATGAATATGGTTGTCATGCATTGTAACTTTCTCCTTTGAAAAGTATAATAATACTAAAATTAATCATCCTATAAAATATAATACGTTTTTAAAGTAATACTAATTAATATTATCTACATTTTAAACTAAAAGTCAAAAAAGAGAGAGGTTAGAGTATGAAGCAAGAAAAAACTCAGGGTGAATTATTAGAAGAAAAGCTTACCTATAAACAAAAAAATGCTTGGGAGTATAGTGAAAAAGAGGTTCAACAAGCTTTTGAATTATGTGATGAATATAAGACGTATCTTGACCAAGGAAAAACAGAACGTGAATTCTGTTCAGTTGTAGAACGCCAGCTAGTTAAGGCGGGATATGAAAATCTGACTGAACTTATGAAAAAAGGAACAAAGTTGAAAAAAGGTACCAAGGTGTACTACATAAACAAGGAGAAGTCTGCTGTTTTTGCAGTAATAGGGCAAGAGCCGTTAACTCAGGGCATAAATATGGTAGGAGCGCATATAGATTCTCCTCGCCTTGATTTAAAGCCCAACCCAATCTATGAGGATTCCGGTATGGTACTTCTGAAGACTCATTACTATGGAGGTATAAAAAAATATCAATGGGTAACCATTCCTTATGCGTTACATGGTGTGGTTATTAAGGCAGACGGTACAAAGGTGGAAATTTGTATTGGTGAGGACGACAAAGACCCTGTATTTACCATAACAGATTTACTCCCTCATCTGGCTCAGGAGCAGATGAAGAAAAAAGCTACCGAGGTTATTGAAGGCGAAAGCCTTAATATATTATTTGGCTCAATACCTTTAAAGGATGATGAGGTAAAAGACAAGATTAAGCTGAATATATTAAAACTTTTAAACGAAAAATATGGAATGGTAGAAGAAGATTTTATATCAGCAGAGCTGGAGGCAGTACCTGCGTACAAGGCGAGAGATATTGGACTCGACAGGAGTATGATAGGAGCTTACGGTCAGGATGACAGGGTTTGTGCATTTACATGTATAAAAGCAATGCTTGATCTTCCACAACCTAAAAAAACTGCATTGTGCATTCTTACAGACAAAGAAGAAATCGGAAGCATGGGAAATACCGGAGCTCAGTCCAGTCTTCTTAAGAATTTTGTATCAAAACTATTATATTTAACTGTAGATAATTACTCCGACATTTTAACAAATCAGTGTCTGGAAAATTCAAAAATGCTTTCAGCTGATGTAAATGCAGCTGTTGACCCTACGTATGAAAGTGTAAATGAAAAGTTAAATTCATCATATATGGGAAATGGTATTGTATTTCAAAAATATACAGGTTCAAGAGGAAAGTATGATGCAAGTGATGCCAATGCTGAATTTGTAGCAGAAATAAGGAATTTGTTTAATAAAGAAGGCATTATCTGGCATTTATCGGAAATGGGTAAGGTTGACCTTGGAGGAGGCGGAACTATTGCCCAGCATGTTGCTAACCTTGGCGTTGATGTTCTTGATTGTGGAGTGCCGATACTTTCTATGCACTCTCCAATTGAAATATCAAGTAAAATAGATGTTTACATGAGTTACAAGGGTATGAAAGTTTTCCTTGAAAGTAAATAACGTTATTAGGAGAAAAGGACATGATAAGATTCGGACCATCTGGAAATTCAGACAGCTTTTATGAACAGGGATACAAATCGTCGGCACAAATGCCTGCATGGCTTGCTTCAAAGGGCCTGAATGCTTACGAGTACTCCTGTACAAAAGGAGTAAAGGTTGGAGAGGCAACTGCAAGGGAAATAGGTCAACAGGCTCAGAACAACAATATTTTTGTCAGTATCCATGCTCCGTATTATATAAACATGTCAAGTGAAGAAGAGGACAAAAGAGAAAATTCTAAGAGATACATTATGGAAACCTTGCAGGTTGCAAAGTGGATGGGTGCCAAGAGAATAGTTGTTCATACAGGGTCCACCAGTAAACTAGGACGGGAAAAGTCTCTTGAATGGGCAATACAGATTCTTAAGGAAACTCTGCAAATGTCTGATGCTGCCGGTTTTGGCGATATCAGTATATGTCCGGAGGTGTTGGGCAAGCATAACCAGTTGGGAACACTTGAAGAAATAATGGAAATGTGCAAAATTGATGAAAGGTTGATACCTACTATTGATTTTGGACATATTCATGCCAGAGGCCTTGGAATACTGAATTCTCAAGAAGACTTTGAAACGGTAATAGATTTTATAGAAAACTCAATAGGTAAGGAAAGAACCAAAAGAATCCATTGCCATTTCAGCCGGATTGAGTTTTCCAAAGGCGGAGAAAAAAAGCACTGGAATTTTGCAGACAAGCAGTTTGGGCCTGAATTCGAGCATCTTGCACCTGTTCTGGTTAACAGAAAGATGGAGCCTGTTATTATTTGTGAATCAAGAGGTATGATGGCTGAAGATGCCTCAGAAATGAAAGAAATTTATAATAGTATATTGGAAAATCAAAACTTGTTCTAAAGTAGTATATAAGCCTGTTTGGGGAAAACAAACAGGCTTATATAAAAGAATGTGGAGGTTAAAATGAAAAAAATACTTGTTTTAAACGGGCCTAATCTGAATATGTTAGGCATCAGGGAAAAAGCTGTTTATGGGAGTGAAACACTGCTGGATATTGCCAAAGAGGTTAATATCGTATCTCAGGAGCTTGGGTTGGAGTCGGATTTTGTACAATCAAACCATGAAGGGGAAATAATAGACAAACTCCATGCAGCACGTGGTGTATTTGATGTTGTAATAATTAATGCGGGAGCATATACACACTACAGCATTGCTATAAGGGATGCAATAAAGGCAATAGAAATACCTACAATAGAGATACACCTTTCGAATATACATAGCAGAGAAGAATTCAGACATACATCCATGATAGCACCCGTATGTGTAGGACAGATATGCGGATTCGGGAAGATGAGCTACATATTGGCACTTCATGCTGCGGCAAACTTTTAAAGGTTACTATATATAATTAAAATAATAGGGATTTATGGAGGTAGTTAAATGGTTGACAAACAAATATTATCAAATAGGTTGGATACTTTCAGAAAGGAACTGAAAAACCTTGGTCAGGATGGCGCATTGATTACAAAAAGAGAAAATTATATGTATCTTTCAGGTTTTTCAGGTACTTCAGCAAACCTTGTTATTACTGATAAAAAAGCATATCTGCTGACCGACTTCAGATATGTTGAACAATCGGCAAAGCAGGCACCTATGTTTGAAATAATTCAGCATAAGACCGACATAAAAGATACAATCCTTGAAATATTAAACTCCGAAGGAATTAAAAAGCTTGGCTTTGAAGACGAAAGCTTGACTTATGCGGAATACAAATCATTTAAAAGCAAGTTCAAGGATACTGAACTGGAGGGAATAGGTTCTGTTATCGAAAGGTTAAGGAGTATAAAGGATTCTTTTGAAATAGAAACTATAACTAAGGCTGTAGAAATTGCGGATGGTGCATTCAGCTACGTTCTCGGTATCATAAAACCCGGAATTACAGAGCTTGATGTTGCTGCTGAACTGGAATATCAAATGAAAAAATTAGGGGCATCCAGTGCTTCCTTTGAAACAATTGTCGCATCGGGGCTTAGGTCATCCATGCCACATGGAGTAGCATCTGAAAAGAAACTCGAAATTGGTGATACAATTACAATGGATTTTGGCGCATTATATAACCATTACTGCTCCGATATAACAAGAACGGTTTTTCTTGGACAGCCGGATAAAAAAATGATAGATATCTATAATATAGTTTTAGAGGCTCAATTATCTTCAGAGAGAGGTGCCGTTCAAAGGAAAACAGGGAAGGAAATCGATAAAATAGCAAGGGATATAATATACGGCAAAGGATTTGAAGGTAAATTCGGACATGGACTTGGTCACGGTTTAGGCCTTGAGATACATGAAAATCCACGCCTTTCCCCAAGCGGAGAAACAGTACTGGAAAACAATATGGCAGTTACCATAGAACCGGGTATCTATGTTGAGGGACTTGGAGGAGTAAGAATTGAGGATACCATTATAATCAGGGATGATAACCCTCTTGTTTTAACCCGTTCTACAAAGGACTTAATTATAATATAAGCCAAAATCAGACTTTTTCGGTGTATTTATTGACTTTTATCATTAAATTGAAAATTTTTCTTGCCTAATAGAGAAAATTAATTTAATATAAACTAGGATAGTATTAAAGATAAAATAAATTTTTATGCATTTTTATATTATGGAGGTAAAGTATGATAGTAGCTGGTGATTTTAAAAATGGCGTAACATTTGAATTGGATAATAATATATTTCAGGTAGTAGAATTCCAACATGTAAAGCCAGGAAAAGGAGCTGCGTTCGTTAGAACAAAGTTAAAGAATATAATAACAGGTGCAACAGTTGAAAGAACTTTCAACCCGACAGATAAAATGCCAAAAGCTCATATCGAAAGAAAAGATATGCAGTATTTATATAATGATGGTGATTTATATTACTTCATGGATGTTGAATCCTTTGAACAGCTTCCTATAAATAAGGAAACAATTGGCAATACACTTAATCTTGTTAAAGAAAATGATATTGTAAAGATTCTTTCACATAAAGGAAATGTTTTCGGTATTGAGCCTCCTACATTCGTAGAGCTTGAGGTAACAGAAACAGACCCGGGTTTCAAGGGTGATACTGCTACTGGTGCAACAAAACCTGCTACAGTTGAAACTGGTTATGTTATAAAAGTGCCCCTTTTTGTTAACACTGGAGATATAATAAGAATTGATACAAGAACAAATGAATATATGGAAAGAGTTAAATAATAAAATACCAAAGTGGTAATGAGGAGGTAAATATGAGCTATATAAGCGAACGTGTAGCATTCATTAAAGGTTTGGCAGAGGGTATGAAGATTAATGATTCAACCAATGAAGGGAAGCTGTTAAACGCTATAATCGATGTTCTGGATGACATTTCACTTGCAATTGAAGATATTGAAGAAATTCAGGATGACCTTGGTGAGCAGGTAGACAGCGTAGATGAGGATCTCGCAGAGATTGAAAAACTTATTTATGATGAGGATGACATTGAGTTTGAAGAAATTGAGTGCCCTAACTGTGGTGAAAAAATCGACGTTGATCTTGAAATGATTGATGAAGATGCTGAATCCATCGAGTGTCCCCATTGCCATGAGAAGATTGAATTGGAATGGGATTGCGAATGTGATGATGAATGTGGTTGCGGCTGCGGACATGATCATGATGAAGAATAATTTAATGTAAGTATTATTAAAAGCTTCCAACAAATATTTGTTGGAAGCTTTTTTAATGTTTCGCTATTGACAAAGGTATATTCAAGTTGTATTATTGTATTAATCACTTAATACAATAATACAACTTGAAGGAGAATAAGCCATGATAAATAAAAAGCACATCTTATTAATAATTGTTTCAACTATATTTTTATTATCGGGATGTACTTACGGAAGCTATAGTACTTTGAAATCTGTTGAAAACAATACTTCAAGCATGATGTCCATGAGGTATGAAAGATTTAACGGATACAATGCTACACCTATTAAAGTAAAGGAAGGCAATCCGATTGACGTAAGTGTCGATATTGTTTCAAACAAAGGGAAACTGGACATGTCGATTACAGATGAAAAGGGACAGAGTGTTTATGAAGGTAAGGATATACCCACATCCTCCTTTTCAGTAAGACTTGATAAAGACGGGGACTACAAACTGAAAGTTTCAGGTGAAAAGCACTCCGGTAGCTACAAAATTACATGGGGAAAGGCAAGTGAAGATAATGAAAAATAGCTACAAGGGGAGGTGGTGTGATGGCTAATGATTTTTCATCTAATGTTCCTATATATATTCAAATAATGAATGAAGTTAAGCTAAAGATAGTTTCCGGAGTATGGGAAGCAGGACAAAGACTTCAATCTGTCAGAGAACTGGCTGTAGAGTTTTCAGTTAATCCCAATACCATGCAGAAGGCCTTATCTGAACTTGAAAGAGAGGGCTTGTTGTATACTGAAAGAACATCTGGAAGATATGTCTCACAGGACGAGGAAAAAATAAAAAAAGCACGGGATGAGATGGCTGAAGAATACACCGGGAATTATTACAACCTGATGAAGAAACTGGGCTATAAGAAAGAAGAAATAATATATGTAGTATCTAACAGATTAGCTGATATTGAAAAAGGAGGTCTTAAAAATGAGTAATGTAGTAGAAATAAACGCACTGCATAAGTGTTATGGGGCCAGAAAGGTGCTGGAAAATGTGTCTCTATCCTTAGAAAGTGGGACAATAGTAGGTCTGCTGGGACCAAACGGATGCGGTAAGACATCAATGATTAAGATAATTGCAGGTATTATACAGGATTATGAAGGGCAGGTATTGATTGATGGAAGAGTGCCTGATGAGTATACAAAATCAATTGTTTCCTACCTACCTGAAAAAACATATCTTGGTGATAACTTAAGAGCTAAGGACGCTCTGAACTTCTTTGAAGATTTTTATTCTGACTTTGACAAGGAGAAGGCAAAGAGTATGCTCTCTCAATTCAAGCTTGATCCAAATCAGAAGATTAAAAGCATGTCAAAAGGAATGCAGGAGAAAGTTCAGTTGATTCTTGTAATGTCTAGAAAAGCAAAGGTATATTTACTTGATGAACCTCTGGGAGGACTTGATCCCGCTTCACGTAAAGCAATGCTTGACATTATACTGAACAATTATTCCGAGGATGCAGTAGTACTTCTTTCAACTCACCTGATAAACGATGTTGAAAGAATATTTGATAGGGTAATCATGGTGGGAGAAAAAAGAATTCTGGTAGATGATACTGTTGACAATATTCGTGAGAAAAATGGTAAATCTGTTCAAGAGCTTTTTGAGGAGGTGTTCAAATGTTAGGAAAATTATTTAAATACGAGGTTAAGGATACATCAAGAATAATACCTTTCTTTTATGCAATAACAGCAATTCTGGCTGGTTTGTCTCTGCTAGCCGGAAAACTGGAGTTGGGTTGGTTCAAGGTAACATCGTCGGCGCTACTGCTTTTAGTTGGAATTGCAGTATTTATTGTTACACTGGTAGTAATATGTATGAGGTTTTATAAAAACTTATACTCAAACGAAGGATACTTGAGTTTCTCATTGCCTTTAAAACCTCACCTTCATCTTGTTTCAAAGGCAATCGTATCATTTATTTGGATGATACTGAGTGTTCTGATTTGTCTGGGAGCTTTCTTTGTTGCATTGTATGGACTGGGAGTAGATGGGAAAGTGTGGTCATCGGTTATGGACGAAATAGAAAGATATGGTATGGGGAATTATTTATATGCAATTATACCTATGGTATGTTTATCAATACTGTATTTAATGAGCCAGATTTACTTTTCTATAACCTTGGCAAATCGTCCCAGATTTCATAATATAGGGGCGGCAGGAGCCTCGATTCTATTGTTTCTGGCTACAAATGTAGCGCTAAAGATAGTAGAGACTATACTAACCATAATAATTCCTTTTTCACTTTCCGTCAGCCTGACCGGCGGTTTTGATATTTCTTTAACTGCTCAGAATATGGTTGGATATTTAATGAATAATATAAACAATCAAAATCCTTCAAATATGGTTATTGGTCTCGGAGGATATACATTTGATATAATAATGGTATGTGTCCTCTTCTATACTACAGGTCGCATGATGAATAAAAAAGTTTCCTTGAGATAAAAGAAAATTATACAGATTAAATAAAACACCCGATAGAGCCAAAAATGGTATCATCGGGTGTTTTTTATACCCTTTTTTATTTTTGTCATAAAGTTGGACAAAGCCTAATATATATAAATAAATAAATTTCGTATATGAGATTTATGCGGTTACTTAACACAAGGGTGTTAACTAAAGAAAAGCAAGGAGTGATTAACACATGACTAACGTACAATTTGAAATATTGCCTTTCCTCATCCCCGGTATCAGGGAAGTTATTCAAAAAATCAATATTAATGAGTTAAACAATATGGAAGAAATACGGTTGCGGGCAGGAAAACCCTTAATGGTATTTTATAAAAAAAATGACTGGTTTGTCACTCAAAACGGGCGGTTAACACGTTCTTTTAGCGAGGCTTATGTAGTGGACCAAAAAGAGATAGTCAAAACGCTGGAACTTATGAGTGAGAATTCCATTTATGCATATCAGGACGAAATAAAATCAGGTTATATTACTTTACGGGGGGGACACAGAATAGGTCTCAGCGGCAAGGTTGTATTGCAGGAAGGCAAAATCAGAAATATAAAGGATTTTAACGGTCTGAATATTCGTATAGCAAAAGAGGTAAAGGGTTCTGCAAAACATATAATAAAATACATAATAAAAAACAGCTCTGATATATATAACACACTTATCGTCGGGCCGCCTCAATGCGGGAAGACTACCATACTTAGGGATTTGTCCAGAATGTTGAGCAGCGGTGAAACAGAATACGATTTTAGCGGTATGAAGGTTGGGATAGTTGATGAAAGGTCTGAAATCGCAGCATGCTGTAAAGGTGTGCCTCAGAATGATGTAGGATATAGAACTGATGTTTTAGATGGTTGTCCGAAAGTATTGGGAATGGAAATGCTTTTGAGGAGCATGTCGCCTGGAATAATAATTACGGATGAGATAGGAACTCATGGTGACAGGGATGCCATACTAAAAGTGTTAAATTCCGGAATAAAAATAATAGCGTCAGCACACGGCTATAACGTAACAGAGCTAAAAATGAGGGATGAACTCCTTTCTTTGATTAAATCCGCAGCATTTGAAAGGTACATAGTACTGAGTTCCAGAAATGGGCCCGGTACACTTGAAGAAGTTGTAGACGCAGGTATGATACCGGTTTACAGGGCATCATCATAGAAGGGAGCTGTAAAAATGATTATAAAAATTATCGGCTCGGCACTACTCATATGTGCCACCAGCCTTATGGGCTTTTCTCTGGCAGCAGACTGCTCTAAAAGACCTAAGGTGCTAAGAGAGCTTCAGGTACTGATGCAAATGTTTGAAAATGAGATAAGCTATCTGTCAAATTTATTGGCGCAGTCCTTTGAAAGGATATATACAAGCTCCAAAACTGATGCCTCACTACTTTTCAAGGAAGCGGCTGAAAACCTATCCTTACCCGGAATAACTGCAGATACAGCGTGGGAAAAGGCTGTTGAGAATACTTATTCAAAGCTGGGCTTAAATAAGGAGGATAAGGCCATTTTGATTACCTTCGGAAAAATGCTTGGCAGTTCAGATCTGGAAGGCCAGATTAACAACATAAATCTTGTCTCATCCCAACTGAAGCTTCAGGAAATGAAAGCGGAGCAGATGAGACAAAAAAATGAAAAAATGTACAAAAGCCTTGGTGTATTAAGTGGATTGGCAATAGTAGTTGTATTATTTTAGGTACAAAGGAGTGAAGTTTTATGGAAGTAGATCTCATATTTAAAATTGCAGCGATAGGCATTTTGGTTTCGGTATTGAATCAGGTTTTAATCAGGTCAGGCAGGGAAGAGCAGGCCATGATGACTACTCTGGCAGGAATAGTAGTTGTACTTTTAATGGTATCAAAACAGATTGCGGGCCTTTTTGAGGCGGTAAAAACAATGTTTCAGTTTTAACAAAAGCATTATGGATACGAGGGTACATATGATATGGATATACTTCAGATTGTTTGTATTGGTATAGTTGCGGTAGCACTTTCATCAGTGATAAAGGTACAGAAACCGGAGCTTGCTTTGCAGGTGAGCATAATTACCGGGATTCTCATATTTATGCTTGTAGCAGTAAAGCTATCCGCAGTCATAGAATTTATAAAAACCTTCAGTCAGAAGGCTGATATAGACTCAACATATATTGCTATTTTGCTTAAAATAGTCGGAATCGCATATATAGCGGAGTTTGGAGCGGAGGTTTGCAAAGATGCAGGAGAATCGTCAATTGCATCCAAAATAGAACTTGCCGGTAAGGTTACCATAGTAGTTCTGGCAGTACCAATAATAACATCACTCCTGGACCTGGTAGTAAAACTGATGCCATAGCAGGTATCGACATACATCACGTTAATGGCTGCTTTTAGCCTCGGAGGAATTTTACCAATGAAATTAAAAAAACTTGTATTTGCAGTATTATTACTTATAACTGTTTTCTCCCCACTTTGTATACATGCAGAGACATTACATCAAAATACTGACAGTAGTACTGAGAATGAAAAGATTCTTAACGATCAGCTCAAGGATAACTCAGGTATAAGCGACAATGTAAGAAAGTATTACGGTGAAGATTCCCAAGAACTCTTTCCGGACTTTGACCCCGGAAAAATTGTTTCCGATGCGGCAAAAGGTGATTTGAAATTCAGCTTCACAGGAGTTATTAACAGAGTAATCAGGTATCTTCTTAAAGAAGTCTTTTTAAATGCAGACATATTAATAAAGATAATAATCCTTTGTATTATTTGTGCAATACTGAAAAACCTGCAAAATTCATTTCTGAGTGAAAGTGTGGGTGAAATGGCTTTTTTCGTGTGCTACATAGTACTGGTATCAGTATTAATGGTTAGCTTCAGTACAGCTATGAAAATGTGCATGGATATTATTGATAGTATGGTGTCGTTTATGCATTCAATAATACCCCTGCTAATTACACTTCTGGCAACATCAGGAAGCATATCTTCGGCAGGTGTTTTTCAACCTGTACTGGTAATGTTGATTGAAATAGGTGCCACAGCAATTAAAAATTTTTTCATCCCGTTAATTTTTCTTATTACCATACTTAACATAGTTAATAATATTTCCGATAAGATTCAATTAACCAAACTTGCTGGTTTTATGAAACAAATATGTACCTGGGGGCTGGGGCTTATCCTTACAATATTTATAGCAATCGTATCAATACAGGGGTCAATGGGTGCAGTGGTAGACGGCGTGACAAGCAAGACAGCAAAGTTTGCACTGGGAACATTTATACCAGTAGTAGGAAAGTATCTGGCAGATGCGGCTGATACGGTTGTAGGTTGCACCCTTGTAATTAAAAATGCATCAGGACTTGTTGCAATGATTGGAATCCTATTAATATGCCTTGCGCCGCTTTTGAAAATTCTTGCCGTGGTTGTTTTGTACAAGCTGGCCTGTGCAGTTGTAGAGCCCATATCAGATAAGAAGATTACAAATTGCCTTAACGATATGTCAGGCTCGTTGACATATATATTAGGAGTAACGGCCGCTATAGCAGTTATGTTCCTAATAGCAATTACAATTGTAATAAGTACTACTAACATGTCTGCTGCAATTAGGTAAGGGAGGGTTTTCAAATGCTTGAATTTTTAAGAAGCTGGATTATCAACATTGTAACAATCACAATCATTCTTGTTTTGTTTGAAATAATAATGCCTTCAGGAAAAATAAAAAAAATAAATAAGTCTTATAGCGGGATTTATTTTGCTGATTGCTGTAATAAACCCTTTCTTAACTCTTAAAAATAAAAATTTTGACCTTGGACAGAATGTGATATCGGATAGCATGTACATTGATAAAAATGAGCTGGAAGCCAGCAGCAAACTGTTAAAGGACAAGCAGATGAAACAGGTATCCCAGGTGTACAAGGAAAAAGTGATTAACAGTATACAGGAACAAGCCCTTAAAATTGATGGAGTTTCTCAGGCAAAAGCTGATATTGAAATCAATGAGGACTACTCTTCAAATAAATTCGGGGAAATAACCAGAGTAAATCTGCAGATAAAACGAGGGAAAAAACAGTCGGACAGTGTAAAAATTAATTCCGTAATGCCTGTTAAAAAGATTGATATTTCATTACCTTTTATAAAGGGAAGGAACAATAAAACACCGGAAGCACCAGTAGATGATGAAAGTAAAAAAATAACAGAACAATTAAAACAGACCATAAATAAATCCTTTGAAATAAAAAAGGACAGTATTATTGTTATAGTTAATTAATTTATTTTGGATAACCCATAAATTTTCGGAATAAATGGTGCAGGAGGGAATATAAATGTATAAATTTAGTAAGCTTATAACGGATCTGAAAAAAAGAATAACTGCTGACGGGAGTAAAAAGGTAATTCAGAATACCGTAATAGTTGCAATTATAGGAATAATTCTACTCATCGCAGGCAGCGTATTTTTTCAAGGCACAGACAAGAAAAACGAGAAGGTTACCCCCCAGCCTAAAAACGGGACAGAGGTTGTGGAAACATTAAGTCAGAAGGAAGGTGAAACAAAGGATAAACTGGAAAAAAGTCTGGAAGCTATCCTGTCACAAATAAAAGGAGCAGGTAAGGTTAGTGTTATGGTGACCTTTTATTCCGGTAATGAATCCGTGCCGGCTTATAACACAAAAAACAGTACAAGCGACACACAAGAGAAAGACAAGGAAGGAGGTACGAGGTCAGTTAAACAGGCAGACAGGGAGAATAGCATCATTTTCGAAGAAAGCGACGGAGTAAAAAAACCATACATAACAAAGGAACTGCTCCCCAAAGTAAAAGGTGTTGTCATAGTTGCAGACGGGGCCGGAGATGCAGAAGTCAGAAGTAGCCTGGCAAAAGCAACGGAGGCACTTTTTGAAGTGGCTTCCCACAAGATACAGGTGTTTGAGAGAAATAAAAACTAATTTTAAAAAATAGAAATAAACTTAAATATATATGAATATACATAATGTGTGAGACGAGCAAAAATCCTTTAGGTGAAAAGCCAAGGAGAAACAATAAACTAAAAGATTGTTAGGAGGGTCTATGTAATGAATTTTTTAAAAAGAAAACAAATAATTGTACTTTCCCTTGTACTTATGCTGTTAGTCGCAGGCTATCTGCAGTACAACTACAACAAAAGCTCACAATACAGCGAAGATGACTCCGCTCAAATTGGCGATGCAGTATATGTAGATAATCAGGATGCATCTGATAAGGGAAATATTGACACTGCAGCTGCCGGGGATGAAGAGAAAACAGCTACCGCTTCAAAGGAAGCAAACAACTTTTTTGCTCAGGCAAAAATGGATAGGGATGTTACAAGAGACAAGGACATTGAAACAATGAAAGGTGTCTATGAAGACGATATGGCCAGCAAGGATGCAAAATCCAAGGCATATGAAAAAATGATGAAAATAGTTGAAACGTCTCAGAAAGAGGCCAATATTGAAACCCTTATCAAAGAAAAAGGTTTTAATGATGTAGTTGCATTATTTTCTGACGACGGAAGTGTAGATGTTGTTGTAAAAGCTCCCGCAATATCAAAGGCTGACTGGGCTAAAATAGCTGACATTGTTGCAAGACAGGGAAATGTTCCTTTTGATAAGATTATAATCAAGAATATGTTCTGATTCTTATAATTTTATAAATAAATCAGCTCAAAAAGGGGTTATCTTGAAAGAGATAGCCTTTTTGTTTTTTGTAAATTTTTTAGGACAAGGAGCAACATTATTCCAGATGATTAGAAACCGCTGTTATTTAAAATACTAGTATAGATTGATAATTAAGGATTGAAGTGATATAATTTTACAAGCTGTTATCCAGAAGAAATGGTAATATTGCCTGACTGATATAATGGAGGTATATTATGGAAGATAATAATATAATTGATGACTATGGTTCTGTAAAAATATCTGAGGAAGTTGTTGCCATTATCGCCGGAATTGCTGCGACTGATGTTCCTGGGGTAGCGGGAATGAGTGGTGGTATTGCAGGAGGAATCGCTGAGATTCTCGGAAGGAAGAACCTTTCAAAAGGTGTTAAAGTTGAGGTTGGAGAAAAAGAGGCAGCTATAGATTTATATATAATAGTAGAATACGGTGCGAGAATACCTGAAGTGGCATGGGACATACAGGACAAGGTAAAAAGTACAGTACAGGAAATG
Organism: Ruminiclostridium papyrosolvens C7; assembly: GCF_000421965.1. Taxonomy (GTDB): domain Bacteria; phylum Bacillota; class Clostridia; order Acetivibrionales; family DSM-1351; genus Ruminiclostridium; species Ruminiclostridium papyrosolvens_A. The sequence goes on from NZ_ATAY01000020.1 coordinate 202,970, forward strand.
ACAGGACTCAATGTTGTTGAAGTTAACATTCACATTCAGGGCGTTAACTTTGAAAAAGAGATAAAGAAGGATTCCGAAACTAAGTAGGGTATCAATATCGGTGTTATTGGAAATAATTAAGTAAAGTATATGAGAATGATTATTATCCAAACATTCTCATATACGTTTGATTTTTATACATAATTGAAATATAATGAAATTAATTACCGAATTTATGGTATTGTTTGCTTAAAATAAAAGAATAGAGGTGAAGTTTATATGAACATAATTTTACGTGTACTATTAGCTGTATATGCATTTTTCCTGACAATTGCATCAATGTTCGCAATGCTTGTTACAATCAAGTCTGACATATTGTCGGAGGCTTATACATACTTATATAACGATGTGTTGGCGTATCGGAATCCATCCATTTTGATGTTCATTGTTTCTTCAATATTTTTCTGTTTGAGTTTGACATTCCTTCTTTCCGGTTTTAAGCCTGAAGGAGATAAGAAAGCTATAACCAAATACAATAAAAACGGCGATATCAGAATTACTTTAAACTCAATCGAGAACATTGCATTGGCTACATCGAGAAAACTCAACGGGATTCGTGATTCCAAGGCATTTGTTACAAAAGTAGGCGAAGGTGTAAGCATTACTGTGAAAGCAATTGTTCTTCCTGACATAAACATTCCTCTACTGTCTGAAGATATGCAGCAGAAAGTAAAATCTGCAGTTGAAGATTGCACCGGAGTGCAGGTAGATAGTGTCAGAGTTTTAGTGGAGAGCATTTTCACTGGTTACAAATCTGCAAGAGTTGAGTAACAATTGGAGGTGTTACCATGGATAAACAGGTATTAACCGAATTTTACAATCAGCACAAGGGTGAAATACTGGGGGCTGCAATTGGTTTTGCGATTGCAGTTATTGTATTGATTCTTGGATTGTTAAAGGCATTATTTATAGTGTTGTGTGTAGTTTTTGGATTTTATGTTGGGAAAAAATTGTATCAGGACAAAGACTATATTAAAAATCTTCTGGACAGGATACTGCCCCCTGGTACATACAGATAGACAGAAATAACTTAATTTAAGGAGGAATATCAATGGGACGCCGTGCATCCAGGGAATCTGCGATGAAACTGTTGTATCAATTGGAAATACAGAAAACTGACAGAGACGAACAAATTAACATGGCCCTGGAAGACGAAAGTTTAACTAAAAACGATAGGGAATATATTAAAGGAATCGTTGATGGGGTATACGAAAAAACACCGGTTTTAGACGGTATAATAGAAAAAAAAGCTACCGGATGGAAAATAAATCGTTTATCAAAAATAGATTTATCAGTTTTAAGAATAGGAATTTACGAGATATTGTACAGAGACGATATACCGTTTAGTGTTTCTGTAAATGAGGCTGTAGAATTGGCTAAAAAGTATAGCAATGAGGATGCAGGAGCGTTTGTTAATGGCCTTTTGGCTAAGGTATCAAAGAGTGATGTGCCTCAAGAAACGTCCATAAGTGAAATTGATTCTGAATAATAGAAGCTTTAAAGGGTAATGTGATACATTTGACATTATCCTTTTTTGAAATATAGGAGTTTTAAGAATAATGAATAGAGTTTATTCGGTTTCTGACATAAATAATTATATAAAACAGTTGGTATCGAGGGACCTCATATTATCGGATGTGTCAATTAGGGGTGAAATATCCAACTTTAAGCACCATTACACAGGACATATGTATTTTACAATTAAGGATGAAAACAGCCTTTTAAAATGCGTTATGTTCAAGTCACAGGCCATTGCACTTAGATTCGCTCCCGAAAACGGCATGAAGGTGATAGTATCCGGCTATATCTCTGTTTTTGAAAGAGACGGGCAGTATCAGCTGTATGCAAGCAATATGCAGCCGGATGGAGTGGGTGCTCTCCATGTTGCCTTTGAACAGCTTAAAGAGAAGCTTCAGCGGGAGGGGCTATTTGATCCCGAAAAAAAGAAGAGTATTCCTGTGCTGCCCGGAAGTATAGGCATTGTCACATCTTCGACAGGTGCCGTTATCAGGGATATTATAAATGTTACCTATAGAAGAAACAGTAAAATGAAACTGGTTCTGTATCCTGTAGCAGTTCAGGGGCCACAGGCAGCAGGGCAGATAGCTGAAGCAATAAAGCGCCTCAATGAGCATAATAAGGTTGACGTAATTATTGTGGCCAGGGGCGGCGGCTCACTGGAGGAATTGTGGGCATTTAATGAGGAAATTGTTGCCAGAAGTATATATGCATCAAATATTCCTGTTATATCTGCCGTTGGACATGAAACTGACTTCACCATATCCGATTTTGTTTCGGATATGCGGGCACCGACTCCTTCTGCCGCCGCTGAACTTGCAGTCCCTGATATAGAGGTTCTTTTATATAAGCTGGATAGTTACAATATGAGAATGAAAAATGCCCTTATAAAAAAAGTCACCGCATTACAGAATCAACTGCAAAAGATAAATTCAAGACCTTTTTTTACACAGCCTTATGACAGAGTAAACCAACAAAGGCAGACATTAGACAATTTAATAAAAAGTATTTTGAGAGAGAATCAATCTATTATAAAAGATAAGAAGTCACAGTTTGGAATGCTTACAGGAAAGCTGGATGCTTTGAGTCCCTTGAAAATAATGGAACGTGGCTATAGTCTTGTAAAAAACTCTCAAGGACATGTTGTAAATAGTGTAAAGCAGGTTAATACAGGAGATAAGTTGGAAATATTGGTAAATGACGGACTGGCAGAATGTGACGTTATATCGGTAAGAGAGGGAAAAATATATGAGTAAAAGTGTTAAAATTGAAAAGAGCTTTGAAGAGGCTATAGCAGAGCTTGAACAAATTGTTGTGAAGCTTGAAAAGGGTGAAGCCACATTGGAGGAGTCCATTACCAGCTTCCAGCAGGGAATAGAACTGTCAAGGTACTGTGCAGCAAAGCTGGATGAAGCAGAAAAGAAAATTACAATGTTGATTCAGGATGAAGAGGGTAATTTGGAAGAACAAGATTTTAACATGTAATTCGGAGGAAATATGAATTTTAAGGAAAAAAACAATATATATGTGAATATGATTGAAGAGAGGCTTCATAATATTATTCCGGAAGTAAACGGTTACTGCGTTGATATAAAGGAAGCAATGTCATATAGTCTTTTAGCCGGAGGCAAGAGATTGAGACCTTTATTGGCACTTGCTGTTGCTGAGATGTTTGATAGGCCCTTTGATGAGGTAATTAATTTCGGCTGTGCAATAGAAATGATTCATACATATTCGCTGATACACGATGATCTGCCGGCTATGGATAATGATGATTATAGAAGGGGAAAGCCGACAAACCACAAGGTGTTTGGTGAGGCCATGGCAATACTTGCCGGAGATGGACTATTGAATATGGCTTATGAGATAATCATTAATGACGCAGTTGAATCAAGGAATATTGAAAAAATGCGGGCTGCCGGAATAGTTGCGAAGTATGCAGGGGCATTAGGAATGGTAGGGGGTCAGGTAATTGATCTTCAATCAGAAGGAAAAACCATTGAAAGTGATAGGCTCAAAACAATGCACAGACTAAAAACAGGTGCGTTGATAAAAGCGCCGGTGGAAGCTGCTGCAGTTATATGCGGTGCCGATATAAAGGAATTTGAGCTTCTGTCAGGATATGCAGCAAATTTAGGGTTGGCTTTTCAAATAAAGGACGATATCCTTGACATTGAAGGAACCGTTGAAAATATGGGAAAGAACCCCGGAAATGATTCTTCATGTAATAAATCAACTTATGTAACCATGTTTGGACTTGAAGAGTCAAAAAAGCTTCTGCAAACAGTAACTCAAGAAGGTATTTCCTGCCTTGAAGCATTCGGCCATAAGGCGCAGTTTTTGAAAGAACTTGCATTATCACTGGTTGTAAGGGACCGATAAGATAAATTTTGGGGAATAATATTCTCTTTGTTTATCAAAGTTTTTATGTTATAATGTTGTCTCGATAACATTTATGTTATTTAATATTATTACTATTGACAAAAAAACAGGGTGGCGCAGTATTCTAGTCAGTACTGATGATTCTGAAGACGGGCCTAAAAATCCGTTTAAGGGCACATCGATGAAGTTCCTTGTGTCGGCTTGCTACGCCCAGTGGTGGGTTGATGCTGGGAGTTAAGGCTTAGGGGCGATCCGCAATGGCATGCGGGCGTTGACCCCTTTTCCGTGGAGACCCTTACTTGTGGGAGAAAAGTCAAGCTTTTGCTTGCCACCTCGACTACGAAAAGGGATTAAACCTGTTATGCGGTGTCTTTATGATGGCTGTGAACAGTGTAGCCTGCCTTGAGTGAAATCCGGTGAATAACGGATCAGATGCTTCATGTATTGGCCGATATATAAGCATTATTGCTGTTTGAAACCTTTTTTGCAAAAGAGGCTAGGAATCATTTTGACTGCTGGGGAAAACCCCTAGACTGTTCTTAAAAGTGGTTTATTGGGGATTAAAGTGTGGACTAAGTGGTAATCAGGCCCCGTAAACGGAGACGTACGGTGATGTGTTTAAAGGGAAACCACTGGTTTGGCGACATTCCAGCACATGTCAGGGAAATCCTGCCTGACCTAAGCCGCAAAATTTACTCAATAAACTGCCACCTGTTTTTCTAATAAATCTGGAGGATTGGTGTGGAAGATAATTTAAAACATCCAGCCGACGAAAAGAAGGTTAAATTCAGGGCTAACGCAATTAGCTCTAAAAAAGAAACAAGAGTTTGGACACTTTTAATAACGGTAATCACTTTTTTCATTTCTATTTTTATGTCTTTTTTTTCAAATGAAACATTAGGTAATGCTACCACAGTTGTTTCATTTCTTATTGTTTTTGTTATAATAATCATAAGTATATTATTTGATCTTATAGGTACAGCTGCAACAGCTGCTGATGAAGCACCGTTTCATTCTATGGCATCAAGAAAGCTTTATGGTGCTAAACAGGCTGTTATACTAATAAGAAATGCCGACAAGGTCTCAAATTTCTGCAACGATGTCGTTGGGGATATTTGTGGTGTAATAAGCGGTACGGCGGCTGCCTTTATAGTATACAAGTTTTTGGGCGGCGGTACGGGTGCACAAAATTCTATCTTTGGACTTTCAATTACAGCAATGGTTGCATCGCTCACTGTTGGCGGAAAAGCACTGGGTAAATCCATAGCATTGCAAAATAGTAATTACATTATATATAAAGTAGCGGTTGTTATAAAATTTCTTTTTGGAAAATTAAATTTTAAAAAGAGAAAGAAATGGAATAATAAAAAAAAATGCACTAACAAAGGTACTAAAAAGGAGTAAATACAAGTGGGGTATTTGGATAGTATAAACTCTCCTGAAGATATAGAAAAATTGGAGATTGAACAGTTAAAGGTTCTTGCAGAAGAAATCAGAACATTTCTTATATATAAAGTTTCAAAAACCGGGGGGCATTTAGCCTCTAATCTGGGTGTTGTTGAATTGACACTTGCGATTCATAATAACTTTAATACAAATAAGGACAAGATTGTTTGGGATGTAGGACATCAATCATATGTCCACAAAATATTGACTGGCCGAAAGGCAGATTTTGATACGTTACGAAAATTCGGAGGTTTAGCTGGATTTCCCAAAACCTGTGAAAGCGTACATGATTGCTTTAACACAGGGCACAGCAGTACATCGATTTCTGCAGCACTGGGTATTGCCCGTGCAAGGGATATAAAGAAAGAAAACTATAGTGTAATGGCTGTGATAGGCGATGGGGCAATGACTGGCGGAATGGCTTACGAAGCCTTAAATGATGCCGGAAGACTGACAAGTAACTTTATTGTGATACTTAATGACAATGAGATGTCCATAGCACAGAATGTTGGCGGAATGTCAAGATACTTAAGTAAACTGCGTACTGACCCTGTTTACACAAAAACTAAAGAGGATATAGATAATTTTCTTGATAGGATGCCAAATATTGGAAAGAAGGCCAGAAAGGCTGTACGCAAATTAAAAAGTACTGTGAAATACCTCATTACGCCGGGAGTATTTTTTGAACAGTTAGGTTATAAATATTACGGACCTGTAGATGGGCATAGTCTGGATGAGTTAAATAAATCACTACAGGCAGCAAAAAAAATTAAAGGGCCTGTGCTGATTCATGTATGTACTCAGAAGGGAAAGGGTTATTCCTATGCAGAAGAAAGTCCCGACAGATTTCATGGAATAGCACCTTTTGAGGTGGAGACCGGAGAAACGTACGGTAAGAAGTTGCCCGACTATTCTGAAGTTTTTGGGGAAGCGGTTTTAGAAGCTGCCGGAGTAAATGACAGGGTGGTTGCCATATCAGCAGCAATGGCAAAAGGAACGGGATTATACAAATTCAGCGAAACGTATCCGTATAGGTTTTTTGACGTGGGTATAGCCGAACAGCATGCGGTTACGTCGGCTGCCGGAATGGCTATTAACGGTATGGTACCGGTTGTTGCAGTTTATTCATCATTTTTACAAAGAGCATATGACCAGTTGATACATGACGTAGCACTTCAGAAGCTGCATGTAGTTATAGGCGTGGACAGAGCTGGGATTGTAGGTGAGGATGGAGAAACTCATCAGGGTGAATTTGATCTGTCATTTTTAAATCACATACCCGATTTTACAATAATGGCTCCTGCCGACTATTATGAACTTAAAGCAATGGTTGATTATGCCATAAACAAACATACCGGGCCTATAGCCATCAGATATCCCAGAGGCAGAGGAAAGGATTTACTTACACAGGAGATACCTTTAGTACCTGGCAAGGGAGCAGTGCTAAGAGAGGGACAGCATGTGTGTATACTGGCTGTGGGCAGTATGGTTGAAACAGCTTTACAAGTATCAGAGAAGTTGAAAGAGCACGGTATAAATGCAGGAGTTGTCAGTGCAAGGTTTATTAAGCCTTTGGATGTAGAATTGATTAAGGAATGTGCAGACAAATATACAAACCTCGTAACGATGGAAGACAATTGTGTAATGGGTGGATTCGGCAGCAGAGTACTTGATACCCTTAACACTTTTAATTATAAAACACGTTTACTTATAAAAGGTTTGCCGGAGCAGTTTATATCTCAGGGTTCAAGAGAAGAGCTAATGAAAAAACTCAGATTAGATACAGACTCAGTAACAAATGATATAATAGATATGTTAAAAAATACCACGTTATAATAAATCTTTTGGAGGGTATATTTTGGAAAAGGAAAGACTTGATGTACTACTTGTAAATAAAGGCTTGTTTGAGAGCCGTGAAAAATGCAAGAGTGCTATTATGGCCGGACTTGTGTGGATTAATGGAATCAGGGAGGACAAGCCGGGTACAAAAGTCCCTGTTGAATGTGAGATTGAAATAAAGGAAAATGTCAATCCTTATGTAAGCAGGGGAGGATTAAAGCTTGCTAAAGCCGTGAGTGCTTTTAATATAATTCTTACAGATAAAACCTGCCTTGACATAGGTGCGTCTACCGGAGGATTTACGGATTGTATGCTTAAAAACGGTGCAACAAAGGTAGTTGCTGTAGATGTAGGGTATGGACAGCTTGCATGGGAGTTGAGAAACGACCCCAGAGTTATATGTATGGAACGTACTAATGTCAGATATGTTAAGCCGGAAGATATAGGCTTTTTATCTGATTTTGCATCAATAGATGTTTCATTTATATCACTTACAAAGGTGTTGCCGGCAGTTTTGGCACTTTTAAAGGACGAGGCTGAGTTGGTATGTCTTATAAAACCGCAGTTTGAGGCAGGGCGTGAAAAGGTTGGTAAGCACGGTGTTGTAAGGGACAGCGCCGTTCATAAGGAAGTTATATTTAATATAATTAATTTTGTTATAGCCAACAATTTATTTATAAAAGAGTTATCGTTTTCACCGATTAAAGGCCCGGAGGGCAATATAGAGTATTTGTTGTATACAACGAAAAAAGAAAATCAGGATTCAAAAGATACAAATGAACTTGTAGAAAGTGTTGTTTCTGAAGCACACAACACACTGGTAAAAAGCTGAATAATCTGTTAAAGTGTAAAAAAAGATAAACAACTATGTTACTGCACGGCTCATGGAGGCTGACGACTATGAAAAAAATCGGAATTATAACAAACAGAGAAAAAGACAAAGGTTTAGAATATACAAAACAATTGGTTAAAAGTATTCAAAAACACGGCGGACAAGCTGTATTGCCTACTTATGACGGTACTTTTGAAATGGATGATATTGACAACCATGTGGTTGAAATTTGTGATAATTGCGATATGATCATATGTCTCGGTGGAGACGGCACTTTTCTAAGAACAGCCAGAACCGCATATTTGTACGGACTCCCTATGTTGGGTATTAACCTTGGGTCTCTTGGGTTTTTAACTGATGTGGAAAAAGGTGAAATAGACAAAGCGGTAGAAAATATATTGAATGACAGGTACAGTTTAGAAGATAGAATAATGTTATCATCCAAATTGTACAAGGAAGGGAAGTTAGTTGCCCAGGACGTGGCAATAAATGATATTGTTATTTCGAGAGGGGGTATTCCCAGAATACTTCACCTTAGTACTTATATTGATAATAACCTTGTTGAAATGTATCCGGGTGACGGTATCGTTGTGGCTACACCAACAGGTTCCACAGCGTATTCCTTATCGGCAGGAGGACCCATAGTTGAGCCTACATCGGAACTGATTATCATAACTCCGATTTGTCCGCATATTTTGTCGTCAAGAGCATTAATTACATCGGATATGCGAAAAATAAAAATATGTGTATCACAGGGTTTTGAGCACAAAGCTATTGTAACTGTGGACGGACAGAAAAATCTTGAAATAACAGGTGGAGATTATCTTGAAATAGAGAAAACAGACAGTACTGTAAAAATAATCAGGGTAAATTCCAAAAACTTTTTTACCGTACTCAGAAGTAAAATTTACGAGAGAAAAGAGGAGTAAAGTATGAAATATAACAGACATGCAAAAATTTTGGATATAATCGATAATAACGATATTGAAACACAGGAAGAACTTGCAGAAAAGCTCAAGCAACAAGGGATGGATGTGACTCAGGCCACAGTTTCCCGTGATATTAAGGAACTAAGGCTGATTAAGGTTATGACTGCTGAAGGCAAATATAAATATTCTGCTTTTGCTCAGTCTGAAAATCAGGTTTCAAACAGATTGATTACCATTCTAACGGAAGCATATGTTTCCAGTGATTATGCAAATAATATCGTTGTTGTTAAGACACTCTCAGGTATGGCTCAGGCTGCCGGTTCTGCAATAGATTCACTTAAATGGACTGAAATACTGGGTACAATAGCCGGAGATGATACATTGATAATGGTTTGCAGGGCTGAAAAAATTGCTGAGGACATTGTTAATAAATTTAATAAAATGATAAAATCATAAATTACTTTTTAAACAGGCAGGTGTTTTTGTATGCTGTTACAGCTCGATATCCAGAATATTGCACTTATTGATAAGATAAGTCTTGAAATTGCACCGGGGTTGAATGTCCTTACAGGTGAAACCGGTGCAGGAAAGTCCATTCTTATTGATTCAATAAATGCCGTCCTCGGAGAACGTGTAAACAGGGACATAATAAGAAATGGTAAAGAGAAGGCATTTATTGAAGCTGTGTTCGAATATGACAGTACTTATATAAATGACATTTTGAATGAACTGGGTATTGAACATGAGGATGGTAGCTTGATTCTATCAAGGGAAATAAGTTTGAGCGGAAAGAATACGTGTCGTATTAACGGAAGATTGGTAAATGTTTCCGTGCTAAAACAAGTAGGTCAGCTTCTTTTGGATATTCACGGTCAGCACGACAATCAGTCACTGCTTAAAACAGAATCACATATTGAATTGTTGGATGCTTTTGGCGGAGAGGCCATTCAAAAAGTTAAGTCTGAATATCATTGTCTCTTTGAGGACTATAAATCAGTAAAATCCAAACTTAAAGGCATCGTTGGAGATAAAGGTGAAATTGAACGCAGGATGGATATGCTGAAATTTCAGATTGACGAGATTAAAAATGCCAAACTAAAGGAAGGCGAGGATGAGGAACTATTAAAAAGGAGACAACTACTCGCTAATTCCGAGAAAATAATGAATTCCATACATAGTTCTTATCAGTTGCTGAGTGATGGGGGAGACACCGGTAAATCAGCTTTATATAATATAAACAAGGCACTTTCTGAGCTTGCAGCCGTTCAGAAGTACGATGAAGGGTTTATTCCTTTGTCCGAAAAACTGGAATCAGTTGTTTACCAGATGGAGGATATTTGTGAGGAGTTAAGGGCAAGAAGGGATGAAGGTGATTTTGACCCCGATGAACTGTCAGTAATAGAGGAAAGACTTGATATTATTACCAGGGTAAAGAGGAAGTATGGAGCAGGTATAATAGAAGCCTTGGATTTTCTTAAGAAATCCCAGATTGAATATGACGAATTACTCCAGAGTGAAAGCCTTGCTGAAGACTTGAAAAAGCAGCTGGTAGCCATAACTCAAAAATTGCAGGAAACAGCTACTAAGCTGCATTCTCAGAGGGAAAAGGCAGCTCTGGTTCTTGAAAGTAATATAACTGCTGAACTTGAAAATCTTGAAATGAAAAATGCCCGTTTCAAGGTCAATATTATAATGGATGATACAAAGCATAATTTCACCAAAAATGGTTTGGATAATGTGGAATTTCTGATTTCAAGTAATGCGGGGGAACCATTAAAACCCCTTAGCAGAATAGCTTCGGGTGGTGAAATGTCAAGAATTATGCTTGCCATAAAAACTATTCTTGCCAATGTAGATGCAATCCCAACACTTATATTTGATGAGATTGATACTGGAATCAGTGGAAAAGCAGCTCAAAAGGTTGGAGAAAAGCTGTCCTACATTTCAAGAACCCATCAGGTTATATGTGTTACTCACTTGTCCCAGCTGGCGTGTATGGCCGATAATCACCTCTATATTGAAAAAAATTCTAATGGTGAAAATACATACACTACCGTAAGAATTTTGGATGAAAAGGGCCGTATTCAGGAAATAGCAAGAATAATAGGAGGTTCTGACATAACCTCCATTGCTTATAAGCATGCGGAAGAATTACTTCACTCTGCTGAAAATTTTAAGAAAAAATAATTATAGAAATCGTTTCCAAAAATCGAAAAGTCGCCAAACATGACAGATATGAGTTTTAATTACCTGTCATGTTTTTTTTTACTTGAATAATAAAAATGCATAAAGGTTAACTTATGATTATGATTTTGAGATCACGCTTTAATAGGCGTGATTTTATTATCCGCAAGCAGCCGTAAAGATATTTTAAATATCGGGAGAGTGAAAATAAATGCACTATATCAAATCAAATAAGAAAAAGCTGTTTGTATTATTATTTGTTTGTTTTTGTGTTATTACACTCAGTTACTTGCAAGCATTTTCCGTAATTCCAGAAAAACTTATTCTTCTGGAAGGAGAGGAGTATATTTACAATTTTAAAAGCTTCTATTTTGTAAATATCAAGGCTGATAACCGGGCAGTTCTAAAACTTAATAATACTGATATAAAAGCGCAGGGGAATTATCTGGAATTAATATCTCCACTTTCTTTTAAAACTCAAAAGAGAGGCTCGGTGAAACTTAATTTCAAAGCATTTGGAGTTATACCGTTAAAGACTATGCAAGTAGACATAATTCCTAGTAAAAAGCTTGCTGCATGCGGAAATACTATAGGGGTTAAAATTAGAATGGATGGTATTTTAGTAATCGGGCTTAGTGAGGTTGATAAGCCAGACGGCTCTAAGTCTGCGCCTGCCAAGGATGGAGGTATAAAGACAGGAGATGTCATTTACGAGGTAAATAACAAAAAATTGTCAGGTATTAAAGATCTTATTGATGAGATTGATTACTGTAAAGGAGACAAGCTGACAATTAAATTCAAACGTGGCAATGAATTTATGACTACTACCATTAATCCAATTGAAGGTGTAAATGACAAAAAATATCACATTGGATTATGGGTTAGAGACAGCACCGCAGGTATAGGAACTATGACATTTTATGATCCCGAAACTCATGGATTTGGCGCACTGGGGCATGGCATAACGGATGCTGACACCGGAACATTGATGCCTGTTAACAGCGGAGAAGTAATGGAATCAAATATTATTTCTGTAAGAAAAGGCGAGCAGGGAACACCGGGCGAACTTAAAGGAATATTTATGGAAAACAAACCCCCATTGGGAAATATATTTACCAATGCAGAATGCGGAATATATGGGCGAATGTTTGAAGATTTTCATATTGACAAAAACCGATTATATCCAATAGGTTTGAGAGGCCAAGTAAAAGTTGGACCTGCAACGATTTTGTCAAATATAGAAGGAAACAAAATTGAAGAGTTCAGTATAATTATTGAAAAGGTTTCAAGGCAGTCTTTCAGCGGGCCAAAAGGAATGGTTATAAGAGTAAATGACAAGAGGCTATTGAATTCAACCGGAGGAATTGTTCAGGGTATGTCAGGCAGTCCAATAATACAAAACGGTAAATTAATCGGAGCAGTTACACATGTTTTGGTTAATGACCCTACAAGAGGTTACGGAATATTTATTGAATGGATGTTAAAAAATATTTCTGAATCCCCTGTAAAACAAGAAGAACAACTTGATGCAGGATAAACTACAGATAAAATGTCAGCAAGTAACATAAATATAAATGAAAACATTATACTTATTTCTCTTTTTGGGCAATAATATAATGTTTTTTATTTTAAAAGAAGATTTTTAAAATGCAACAAAATGTGCTACTATAGACTTATACAGCGGATTTTAAAATTTCTGAAAAAATAATTCCTTGGCAATTCGTGTAAAAAACTTGAAATAATGTCGAGTTCAAAATATAATAGATTCATGACATATAATGGAAAAATTAAAAACATGGGGGGTTTTCAGTTTGAGTAGTAAAAAAATAGAAGTCCTAATCGCAGATGATAACCGAGAGTTTGGAGACATCTTATGCGAGTACTTATCCAACCAGGAGGATATAGAGGTTGTTGGTCTTGCAAGAGATGGATTCGAAGCAGTTGATTTGATCCTTCAAAATACTCCTGATATAGCAATTCTGGACATAATAATGCCTCATTTGGATGGTTTGGGCGTTTTGGAAAAAATAGCTTCATCCAATCTTGAGAAAAAGCCATTATTTATTGTTCTTTCTGCCGTAGGACAGGATAAGATTACCCAACGCGCTTTATCATTAGGTGCGGAGTACTACATAGTGAAGCCATTTGACATGGATGTTCTTGTAAGCCGAATCAGACAACTTAAGGATAACACATATTTATCTTCAGCTAGCACTTCCACATCAATGAATTCTTCCATATCGCAACACAGAAGTGATACATTTATCACAGAAAAGAAGCCGGCACATATTAATAATACTTCAAGAAGCCTTGAAGTTGAAGTAACAAATGTCATGCATGAGATTGGAGTGCCTGCACATATTAAGGGTTACCAGTATTTGAGAGACGCAATAATGATGGTTGTTAAAGACCTTGACGTTATAAATTCCATCACAAAATTGTTATATCCCAGTATAGCAAAGGAATATAATACTACTCCAAGCAGAGTTGAAAGGGCAATACGCCATGCAATTGAAGTTGCATGGAGCAGAGGCCAAGTAGAGGCTATAGATGCACTGTTTGGATATACAGTAAATATAGGCAAGGGGAAACCTACCAATTCAGAATTTATTGCAATGATTGCCGATAAGCTGAGATTGGAATTGAAGGTAAGCTAAATAAGGAATGCTTTTTAGAGTTTAGAAATAACCTTTTTATTTATTTGGTAAAATAATACCTATGAATAAAGAGGTTTTTTTATGTTTATCAATAATACTGATTTTAATTTTTTGTTAACAATTTAAAAATTTTCACCTTTTTCACACGGAATTGATATAATTAAATTAATTTTATGGAAAAAAATTAACTTACAAAGACAAGGAGTACTTATGAGTAGTAAAAGCAAAGTATTAATAGTTGACGATGATAGAAATATATGTGAGTTGATAGGGTTATACCTTGAAAAAGAAGGATATGAAGTCCTCTATGCTTATAACGGGCTTAATGCTGTTGATACATTTAAAATACAGACTCCTAGCCTGGTAGTTCTGGATATTATGCTTCCCGGAATCGACGGTTGGCAGGTATGCCGGGAAATAAGGAAGGTAAGCTCCATACCTATTATTATGTTAACTGCGAAAGGCGAAACCTTTGACAAGGTCCTTGGACTGGAGCTGGGAGCAGATGACTACATGGTTAAACCCTTTGAGCCTAAAGAGCTAGTTGCAAGGGTAAAGGCAGTATTAAGAAGATATGAGCATAAGGAAGTAGACACACTGGAAGTTGCATTTCCAAACCTGATTATAAATAAGAGTAATTATACAATCCGTCTGAAGGGCAACCTGATAGAACTTCCTCCAAAGGAATTGGAACTCTTATTTTTCCTAGCCTCCAATCCAAACAAGGTTTTTACAAGGGAGCAGCTACTGGAACATGTATGGGGATTTGATTTTTATGGAGATTCCAGAACTGTTGATGTTCATGTGAAGAGAGTTCGTGAAAAAATAGATCTGGAAGGTCAGCCATGGCAGCTAAAAACCGTATGGGGTGTTGGCTATAAGTTTGAGGTGAAATAATGATCAGGTTTAAAAAGACAATATTTCAGAAGCTCGTAGTGGTTTTTATAGGACTGCTTGTTTTAAGCTATGTAGTTACAGGCGGCTTTTTGTACTATTTTTTAAATGGTTTCGTTACAAAACAGCAGACTGATACTCTTGGTGAGAGTGCAGAAAATATAAGGGACTTTTTCTACAATTATTATCTACCAAATAAAAACAACCAACTGGTTCAGGGGATTTTTCGTCAAACCCTTGAAATGTACAGCGTTTCAAGTAATTCTATTATTTGGATAGTTGATAATACGGGGCATATCCTTATATCAGTATCCAGCGATGATCAAATAAGCGATGTTCTGAAGCAGTACATAGATGATTCGGGATATCCGAAGCTGCCGGATATAAGGCAATATATAAAAGTAATGAATAACAGTGGTAAAACACAAACAGAAACAGGAAACTTTTTTGGCTTTTTTAGTAATGAGGCTTTCCAAAAATACGGAAGTTCGTGGCTTACCATCCAGATGCCGTTTGAAGTAACACCAATTAATGGAAGGCAGCAGACTATAGCGGCCGTTTACCTGCATACTCCGGTACCTGCTATTCAAAAAGTAAGAACCTCGGTATTCAGCCTATTTCTTATTTCAGGTGGAGTAGCCATAATTCTTGCCATAATTCTTGTTTATATATTTTCAATCAGATTTACACGTCCTTTAAAACAGATTAACAATGCTGCAAAAATAATTGCAGGGGGAGACTTTCAAAAAAGGATTGTTGTCAGTTCCCGGGATGAGATAGGGCAACTTGCGGACAGTTTTAATCATATGGTTGAAGATTTGCAAAGGCTGGAAGAACTCAGAAGAGGATTTATTGCGAATGTTTCTCACGAACTACGAACGCCAATGACTTCTATAAGAGGTTTTATAGAAGGTATCCTTGACGGTACTATACCTCCTGAAAAGCAAAAAGACTACTTAACGATTGTGCGGGATGAAACCAACAGGCTTAACAGATTGGTGAATGATCTTCTGGATCTGGCGAAAATGGAATCCGGTGAGTTGACGTTATCTATGAAGCCTTTTGACATAAACGAATTAATAAGAATTTGCGTCATAAAGTTGGAAACTCTAATTACCTCCAAAAATTTGGAAATAGAAGCTAATTTTGAGATAGACAGCATGATGGTATTAGCTGACAAAGACTCCATTGAACGGGTTATTATAAATCTCTTGCACAATGCCGTAAAATTTTCAAATGAAAATGGTAAGATAATAGTTGAAACTGCAAAGAATAAAGATAAAGTCTATGTATCTGTTAAAGATAACGGTATTGGAATAGATAACGATGATAAAAAAAGAATTTGGGATAGATTTTACAAGTCAGATAAATCAAGGGGAAAGGATAAAACAGGTACCGGTCTTGGTTTAGCAATCGTAAAAAATATTATAACTGAACATAAACAGGATATATGGGTGGAAAGTGAGGTAGGAAAAGGAACAAAGTTTATGTTTACACTTGATTACTACAAAAGTCATGTTGAAGATTAACACTTTGTTCATACTTTTTTAAAAATACATCATTAAAATAAAACTATAGAAAAAGGAAGGGAGACTTCATAATGATCGACGATAGAGATGATAAGATAAATGAAAATGGTTCCATTAGTGACCAGCCGCAGAATGATAACGGCACTTATGAAGTAAACAGCAATTCAGAATCACAGGGGTCTGAAAGTACAACTCAGGAGGATAACACAAACAGCAGCAACCAATATGAAATAACGAATCCTGAAATTGAAAATGAGGAGCCGGTTGATAATGTAGCCGGAGAAAATACAAATCAAGATACTGTTGATGCTAATTACAATTTAAACACACAAGAATCACAAACCGGACCACAAGAAGTTGGTACGTCTAATTTTAGTGTAAAAGATAACAACTGGGAAACGCAAGGTGTACCGAGTCCGGCTTATAACAATTATTACAAGGAAAGCTTTAAAAAAACAAATACTAAAAAGTCAAATGCATGGAAATATGTATTAGTATCAGCTGTAAGCTCTCTAGTTGGAGCAGCGCTTCTTGCATTGTTAATGCTTTTTGTTGCACCGGTTGTGCAGCCACATATAAAAGAATATCTTGGAAATAATTTCCCAGGTCTTAAAACAGAAAGTACACAACCCAATAATACCGGCGAACTAAAACGGGTAGAGATTGTACAAAATGGAGAATCAGCGGTAACCAGCGTTGCAGAAAAAGTTGGACCTTCAGTAGTGGGTATAAAAACAACTTATCAAAATTCCAATGAATTATTTGGTGTTCAGTCTGAGGGCGGTGAAGGTTCAGGAATAATAATAAGTGCGGATGGATATATCCTTACAAACCATCACGTTATTGAAGGGGCTTTAAATGACAAAACCAGAGGCATCAGAAGTGACGCAAAGATTGAAGTGTTCCTTCCAAACAGAATAGATAAGCCATATTCCGCGACAGTTAAAGGTTACGATTCTAAAACAGACCTTGCTGTTTTGAAAATAAATGAGACAAATCTGCCTGTTATAGAATTCGGTAATTCAGATGACATTAAAGTAGGTGAGCCGGCCATTGCAATAGGCAATCCGGGAGGCCTTGAATACATGGGTTCTTTGACATACGGTGTTATTAGCGGACTAAACAGAACCGTTCAGTTGGATGGAGGAAAGAGAATCAGGCTTGTTCAGACAGATGCTGCTATAAACCCCGGAAACAGTGGCGGTGCATTGGTGAATATTAAGGGACAGCTTATTGGAGTAAATACAGTAAAAATGGTTGCAACAGGATTTGAAGGACTTGGTTTTGCAATCCCGGTAAATGAAGCAAAAACAATAGCAGATGAACTTATGACAAAAACCTATATTGCAAAACCTTATCTGGGGATTTCAGTTAATCAGCAATATACGGAAGATATAGCAAAGGCAAATAATATGCCGGCAGGTGTATATGTAGCAGATGTTGAGCTGTTTGGTGCCGCTGCTAAAGCAGGTATAATGCCTGGCGATGTAATAACTAAGTTCAATAATAAATCAGTGAAATCCTATGATGAACTTGAAGATATAAAGAATAAGATGAAACCTGGGGATGTTGTTAAGATTGAAATCTTCAGAGATGGAAATTCAAAAACCGTTCAGGCAAAATTAGGTGAAACAAAGTAAAAAATATTTATATGAAGGCTGTCTCGTGAACAATTAATTGTTTCATTGGACAGCTTTTTTTAATTGTAAATAAAAAAAATTTAGGGAATAAATAAATTGTATTGCTAATAAGTAAAAAAAAATTTACAATTAGATATATAATCTTAGGATTTTTCTGGAATTATAAAATGCTGGAGGCATATATGAACTTAAGCAAATATTATTCACATCTAGTTAAAATAATTATATGCGTTATAGCTTTACCATGCTTTATATACGGGATTTATATGAATGCTGAGAAACCGTTGGCTATAACTTGTGGTTTGTGTATTGTATTTTTAGCATATGATATTTGTGAATATATTATTATAGATAGAAAAAATCGAAAAAATATAAAGAAATATGGAATTCTCCAGCAAAATGAGTATCTTCTCAATACGATAGCGGGAAAGAGCTATTTTAAGACTTTAAAACTTCTTGTGGAAAAACAGAATCAGTTAGAAGCATTAAGCATTACGTCTGAAAAATTTAACTCTACAATTGAAATTGAAAATATAATTAAATATGTATACGATGTATTTAAAAAGTTTACAGGGTGTGACAGGTGCCTTATTTGCTTCAAGGATGTGGATTCTCAAGATATATATTGTAAATATGAATTGGGAGAAATAGTGTTTGGAGAAGTAGGGAAATATTTTGACGAGGATTCTGTTGTTACACAATGTTTTAATACAAATTCCGTTGTAGTTAAAAGCGGGATTGATATTAAAAGAAGAGGTATATTGGGAGACAAGCTTGTGATACCTCTTAACATATCCGATGAACAGCTGGGTGTTATTTTTCTTGAAACAAAAAATAAAGATTCTTTTAAAAAAGTAAATCTTACATTTCTCCAAAGTCTTGCAAATTATGCAGCTGTCGCCATGTACAAGTCTCAGCTAATAAATGATGTATATATACAGAAGCAGGAAATTGAAGCCCTTTATGAGGAAACAGCAGCGGTTAACGACGATTTGAATAATAATATTGAAAGTCTCAATACAGCCAAGGACGAACTTCGTCAAAAAAATGAAGAGCTTCTAAGGTACTCGGAAAGCCTTAATACAGGATATATTCAAACAGTTATGTCTTTGGTAAATGCAATCGAGGCAAAGGATGCTTATACCAGCGGACATTGCCAGAGGGTGATGGAGATTTCATGTGAGATTGCTGCCCGTATGAAGCTGGATGAAGATACTATACAGGATTTAAGATATGCGGCAATTTTGCACGATATAGGAAAGATAGGAGTATCGGCTTCAATTCTCAACAAATCAGACAAATTAACTGATGGTGAATATGAAGAAATAAAAAAGCATCCACTCATTTCCTATAATATACTTAAAAATGTAGAATTTTTAAGAAACGGTTTAAAAGCAATTCTGGAACATCACGAAAAATATAACGGTGGCGGTTATCCTAATGGGCTAAAGGGTGAGGAAATCAGTCTTTTAGGAAGAATATTATGTATAGCAGATGCCTTTGATGCAATGACAAGTGACAGAACATACCGAAGAGGTATGACAATGGAATTGGCAATTAACGAAATTGAAAGGTGCAAGGGTATTCAGTTTGATCCAAGAATATCGGATCTTTTTATAAATATGATTAAAGAGCTGATTAACAACTAGCATTTTGGAGGTAATGTGGTGAATTTATCTAATAAACAGTTAAAGGTACTTTTTGTATCCGCAGAAGTTGACCCTTTCGCAAAGACCGGGGGCTTAGCTGACGTTGCAGGTTCTCTGCCAAAGGAGTTAACGCTGCTGGGGCAGGATGTAAGAGTACTTATGCCGCGATACAAAAGTATAGATACAGAATTAGCTTATGTAGCCGATTTTCCGGTTGAAATGGGCGAAAGAAAAGAAACATGTGTAATCAAGGAAAGCTGTATACCTGTTTCAGGTTCAAAAGAAGTTAAGGTCTATTTTTTAGAAAACTATCATTATTATTATAGAGATGGTATATATTGCTACCAGGATGATGCACAAAGATTTATAATGCTGTGCAAGGCAGCCCTTGAAATGTTACCCTATATTGACTTTAAACCGGATATTATTCATTGCAATGACTGGCATACTGGCCCTTTATGTCTGCTTTTAAAAGAAAAATATGCCAAACATGATTTTTATAAAGATATTGCTACGGTTTATACTATTCACAACCTTGAGTATCAAGGAAATTTCAGTGCTGATATATGCGGTTTTCTAAACTTGGAGGAAGACTTCTTTACCTATGACAAGGCTGAATTTTATGGAATGTTCAGTTTTATGAAATGCGGACTTGTGTATTCAGATAA
Organism: Ruminiclostridium papyrosolvens C7; assembly: GCF_000421965.1. Taxonomy (GTDB): domain Bacteria; phylum Bacillota; class Clostridia; order Acetivibrionales; family DSM-1351; genus Ruminiclostridium; species Ruminiclostridium papyrosolvens_A. Next base: position 223,176 of record NZ_ATAY01000020.1, read on the forward strand.
AATAAATACCGTAAGCAAGCAGTATGCGCAGGAAATTCTTTCAACTGCATACGGTGAAAAAATGGAAGGTATACTTAATAAAAGGAAAAAAGACCTTTTCGGTATTGTAAATGGAATATCTTATGAAGAGTTCGATCCCGGTAAGAATGAAGATTTATATAAGGGTTATGACTCTAAATGCCCGTGGAATAAGAAGGAAAACAAAAGAAAATTCCAGAAAGAGTTCGGCTTAGCTAAAAGTGATGCTCCGATTTTGGCAGTTATTACGAGACTGACACATCAGAAGGGTCTGGAACTTATATTGGGGTGTATCGACAGATTTATAAAAGAAAAGGATATACAGTTGACTGTTCTTGGAATCGGGGATGAATATTATCATAACTCGTTTAAGGAACTTCAGAAAAAGTATCCCGATAATGTAGCAGTTTTTTTGGAGTTCAACCAAAAACTGGCTAAAAAGATATATGCCTCAGCAGATATGTTCTTAATGCCTTCTCGTTTTGAACCTTGCGGCTTAGGACAGATTATTAGTTTCAGATATGGTACAATTCCCGTTGTAAGGGCTACAGGAGGCCTTGCTGAAACTGTAATAGATTATGATAAGGATAGAAAAAACGGAAATGGGTTCTCTTTCACGGAATTTGATGAAAAGGAATTTGAGGATACTTTGAATAGGGCAATACAGGTTTATTGCAGTCAAGAGTGGGAAGAATTGGTTGTCAGGGCGTTGGAAAGTGATTTTTCTTGGAAGAAGCCTTGTATTAAGTACTTAGATTTATATAAAATAGCTTTAGAACACAAAAATAGATAACATAAGATAAAGAAGGTATAAAATTCGATGACTAAAAAGGAAAAGGTTCTGCAGATGATAGAAGTTCTTGACAGGCTTTATCCTGGCGCGGAGTGCTCCCTGCAGTATGAGAACCCGCTTCAGCTTTTGATTTCTACTCAACTTGCAGCCCAGTGTACTGATGCCAGGGTAAATATAGTTGCAAAGGATTTATATAAGAAATATCCATCGGTAGAGGCATTTGCAAATGCAGATGTAAGAGAACTGGAAGAGGATATTAAATCAACTGGGTTTTACAGAAATAAGGCAAAAAACATAATCGCTTGTTGCAAGATTATTACTGAAAAATACAACGGAAAAATTCCTGATAATATGGAGGAACTTCTTGAATTGCCCGGGGTAGGACGTAAGACAGCGAACCTATACTTGTATGAGATACATGGAAAGCAGGGAGTGGTTGTTGACACCCATGCTAAAAGACTTTCAAACAGAACGGGTCTGACCAAGAATGAAGACCCTGAGAAGATTGAATATGATTTGCAGAAAATAATTCCTAAAGATAAATGGGCAGACTTTTGCCATAAGTTGGTCTTTCATGGCAGAGCTGTGTGTAACGCAAGAAAACCTGAATGTGAAAAGTGTGAGATAAATCATTTATGCAGTTATTATACTAAGAAATAGAGTCACGACTGTTTTTATACATGGGGGTAAGGTATGCCTGGTAAACAGAAGATAACAAAAACTAAAGTAGAAACATTTAATGAAGAAGATTTGATATTTGCTCTTGATATTGGAACAAGAACAGTTATAGGTATAGTAGGAGTTTATGAGAAGGAATGTTTCAGGGTTGTTGCGGCTGAGATATGTGAACATAAAAGTCGTGCAATGCTGGACGGACAAATACATGATATTGAAAAGGTTGCCGAAGTAATAACTCAAGTTAAAGAACGACTGGAGAAGATACTTGGGGTTGCTTTGACAAAAGTAGCCATAGCAGCTGCAGGAAGGGTTCTAAAAACAAGTCAGACAAAACTGGAATACGATATTGAACAGGGACGTGAAATAACATCGGAAATTGTGGGAAGTCTGGAAGTTGACGCTATTCAGAATGCACAATTTAAGCTAGATAACGAAATATCCAATGAAGAAAAAATGACCTTTTATTGTGTCGGGTATAGTGTTGTAAACTACTTTCTCAATGGGTATGTTATTTCGTCACTTGTAGGGCATAAAGGTAAGAAAATCGGGGTGGAAGTACTGGCTACATTCCTGCCTCACGTTGTAGTAGACAGCTTATACACGGTTATGTCAAAGGTTGGACTGGAGGTAATAAGTCTCACGCTTGAACCTATAGCTGCAATAAATGTAACTATTCCAAAAGATTTAAGACTTTTGAATCTTGTTCTGGTTGATATCGGTGCAGGAACATCGGATATAGCAGTAACCAGAGACGGCTCCGTGGTGGCGTATGGCATGGTTCCGATAGCTGGTGACGAGATAACCGAAAAAATAGCTCAGGAGTTTTTGGTTGATTTTAATACTGCTGAGAAAATTAAAATATCTATTTCATCTGGTACAGAAAATATCAAGTATACAGATATACTAGGGAATAAGTATGAGATTACACACCAAAAGGCTATTGAAATAATAAAACCTTCTATAGATTTTTTAGCAGGAAGTATATGCGATAAAATTCTGGAATTCAATCAGAAGGCCCCCAATGCGGTGTTTCTGATAGGAGGCGGGAGCCAGATACCCGGGCTTACAAACAGGATAGCTGAAGGACTGGGGCTTCCTGATAACAGAGTTGCAGTAAGGGGGAGGGATGTAATACAAAACATAAAGACCAAGATTAAAAAGTTAACAGGGCCTGAATCTATCACACCTTTTGGGATAGCCATGATGGCACATATGCAAAGAGGCCAGGACTTTATGACTGTCACTGTAAATGAAAATAAAATAAAGCTGTTCAACTCCAAGAAGCTTAGTGTAGCAGATGCTTTAATATTGGTAGGGTATAATCCTGATAAGCTGATTGGCAGATCAGGAAAGTCATTGAAGTTCACACTTAATGGTAAAGATGTGAGTATTAAGGGTGAACATGGAAGGGCGGCTGAAATTTTCGTTAACAATGAGCAGGCAAGTCTTGATACTAGAATAAATAATAATGATTCCATATACATAAAGCCTTCATACAATGGTATGGACGCTGAAAAGAGAGCAATTGATTATATCAAACACCCAAGAGGGCTAACTGTCTTTTTGAACGAAGACCGGATAGAGCTTGTACCGTATTGTTCAATTAACGGGCAGGTATGCGGTATGGATGTACCTATAAAAAATGGTGATAAGGTTCAAATAGAGGAAATAGTCACACTAAAGGACTTCATAACAAAATTTGAAATTGGTCTTGAAAGCAGTTTATTACGGGTCAATGGGGAAATCGGCAGTCCTGAATACATACTAAAGGACAACGACAGTATAACTGATTCGGAACTTCTGGAATCAGTTGCTGTAACTGCTCCTGAACAGGGCTTTGAAGAACAAGAGATTTATGAGACTGATGATGTATTAATAAATCAATTGGAACAGGATAATATGGAAAACAACAGTGTTCCTGTACCTGAAAAAGGCTTTGTTATTTATGTAAACGGTGAAAGAATCGAATTGAAAGAAAACAAGCAGTATATTTTTGTGGATATTTTCAACTATATTAATTTTGATTTGTCAGTACCTAAAGGAAACATTATATTAAAATTAAATGGAAGTCAGGCTAATTTTACTGATACAATTTCTCGGGGAGACAATATAGAAATTTATTGGGAGAATATGCAATTGTAGTTAGAAAGGAAATATATGAATAAAATACAAAAATATGAAAAGGTTATGATTAACCTTTATTGGGTATTTATTGTATTACTGTTTTCTGCATTGCTTTTCAAGCAGGAACTTTATACTGATGCTAATGTTTATTTTAGTAAGGAAATTTTTCTCATAGTATTTATAGCGTCAATTTTGTCTCTGAATATTGTTAAAATTATATTTGTAAAAAATATAAATCTATATTCAGATACAGTATTTGACATTTTTAGGTCAATCGAAGTCTTTTTGACATCCGTATTTTTATTGCCATTTTCGGATGGGATAGAGTACCTTTCTCTTGTCTTGCCTTTATTTTTTATAAGCATTCACAAGGGCAAAAAGTTGACCTATACGTTATTGAGTTTCAGTGCAGTAATCAAGGTAGCACATATATTTATAGTATATGGGATACAAGAGTCCTTTGATGTTACAAAAGTACTTTATAGTCTTTTCAGGATTGTGTGCATATACATATTACTACTTTGTATATTCCGTATAAGTGCTAAAATTTACTCTGAAAACTTAAAAAATGAACAGGAAAATGATAGGTTGATTGATGAATTGGGTGAGAAGTATGAGCAGCTTGCTTTCGCCAAGGATAAAATAAAGAACCAGTATGAAAAGCTAAAGGAAACCAATTTTAAGCTTGAAGATACAAATAAAAGGCTCACGTCAAGTATTGCAGAGTTTTATACCCTTCAACAAGTGAGTGAGGCCATAGGCTCCATTCTAGACATAAACGAGTTACTTAATTTTGTAAATGATGTAATAATAGGTGTAATGGGCGTGAACTATTCTACTATATTATTGTTTGACCAGAAGAAAAACAGACTTAAGGTACAGTTTACAAATATCACAAATAAAGAAGAGCTTGCGATTTTGGCTGATAATGTTAATTGTGAGCTTCTCCTTGATATATTGCAAAATGAAAAGCCTTTGATAGAAAATATGGTTGACCCTGATAAATACGATTTTATTCAGACAAGACAAATAGGTTCCTTTATGTGCGTGCCTTTGAGTTTGAAATCCAGAAAGTTCGGACTCACTCTCATTGAACACCGTAATAACAACACATTTAATACCGAAAACTTAAGGCTGCTTACTACCATGGGAAAACAGGTAAGTATGGCAATTGAAAATGCCGAACTTTATGCCAACCTTCAGGAAATGGCCACAGTTGACGGTTTGACAGGGGTTTATAACCGTGTCTACTTCCATGAAAAATTCGAAGCTGAATTTAAGATGGCTGAGGAAAAGGGGTACAGTTTATCTCTGGTAATTCTGGACATTGACTTTTTCAAAATATTTAATGATACATACGGACATCTTTTTGGTGATGTAGTACTGAAAGAAGTAGCACAAACAGTAAAAAATAACCTGCGGGGAACTGATACCATCGCAAGGTTCGGGGGAGAAGAATTTGTACTTATCTTACCACGGACATCAATACAACAGGCTCATGAAAAAGTTGAGTTTTTGCGAACAAAGATTGCAGGCAATGTAATTAAAGACAATCTTATATCAGCCTCTGTTACTGCAAGTTTTGGGATAGCGTGCTATCCTGAAACATCTTCGAATCAGGTAGGATTAATCAGAGATGCAGACAATGCACTATACAAGGCAAAGGAAAATGGAAGAAATTGTATTATGATTTCTCCAAAAGTAGGTTAATTAACTTTCATAGAATTTACCATTTTCCAAAACATATCATAGTCTTCATGGGTATAATTTTTTTCAGGTATATAAAAACTAATTCTATATAGCCTGGAATCCTTTGAGAGGAATACTTCAAGTGTTTTATAGTTTTCATTGGAACCTTTTACGGTATACTCCCAAAAATACCCTTTCATTTTATTGACTTCGATCTCTTTGGAATTGAAATTGATAAAATCGGCAAGAGAGTTTTCCTTTGATTCCTCAAGAAACTTACTGAGTTCGTAAGGCAGATTCCAAACCTGAACAAACCCTGTAAAGGAATTATCGTTTTTATTTTGAAAATCTACATGATATAAAATTTCACTGCCCGGAAAAGCCTGCTGATTCAGTTTGAAATTTGAAGGATAACTGAAATGAAATTTGTCTTCGGGTGACTTATAATCAATAAAACTCTTATATTTACTGTTGCTTGCCTGAATATATGGAGCAGAAGCAGGGTCGCTGGCATATACATTTTTAATTGCGAAATCCATGGGGTAAGAAAAAGATATTTGGCTGTTAACCGTTATTGTATAATAAGAGTTTCCATAAAAAAAAATACGAACAAATGTAATAATACCTACAGAAAATACAATAAATACTATTATCATTATAAGTTTTTTTCTTTGACTGGCATTAAATAGAGAAAACATCTGACCACTCCCTTTAAAAAAATAGCTTATCCGTATATATCTATTCACTATAATAAAGATTTAGACAACTTTTTAGGTTAAGAATTTGTATTTACTATCACGAAAGTACTTTTGGCGGAATATGATAAATAGTAAGAGCTATTCAGGGGGAGTGTAATTATGAAAATAGTAGTCGTAAAAATGCCTAAGTTTTTTGGAAACATATTAAAGAAGGTATTTAAAATAGGCTGATCCTAATGATGAGGAAGTAATAAAAATAAAAATAAAAAAGCGTCTCGTAACGCTTTTTATTTTTAGAAATTTAACGTAATCAAATTATATAGCTCTGGTAACTTTGTTTGAACGAAGACACCTTGTGCATATGTTAATTGACTTTGGTGTGCCATTATCAATTATCTTTATTTTTCTTACATTAGGTTTCCATGTACGGCTAGTAGCATTTAATGCATGGCTTCGGTTGTTACCAAAAGTAGTTGCTTTACTGCATACTTCACACTTTGCCATATATTACACCTCCTTTAATTATTGGAGAATTTTATTTTCTCAATATCTCGGCATCAAGCAATAACTATTTTAACACACAAAAGCCATATACTGCAAGTCTTTTTAATTTAAAAGTATTAGGATTAATATCTGATAAAAGGATACAGGACCAGATACCCTTTTTCTATGTCGAAAAATATGGTACAATTTACTTTACATAGCCGAGACTTAACGGGATATTGTTAGTGTACTTACAAAAGAGGTTGTATGAAAAAAATAACAATTAACGATTTGAAACAAAAATCAATCAGATATATAAAGGGTGTTGGTGAATCAAGGGAATTACTATTTAAAAAATTGGAAATCCACAATTTTTTTGATCTCTTAACTTACTATCCAAGAGACTATGAAGACAGGAGCAGTATAAAGAATATAGCCGATCTTCAGAATGGTGTTCCGTGTTCCTTTGAGGGAACAATAGTATCGAATGTAAGCTTAACAAGACCTAAGAAAGGTATGACGGTATCAAGAGTATCAATAGAGGACAGTACCGGAAAGATTACAGCAATTTGGTTTAATCAGCCATATGTAAAAAACTCTTTGACACTTGGAGAAAACTACATATTTTTCGGAAAAGCAGACAGAAAATTAAATAAACTTCAAATAGTAAATCCAGTCTTTGAAAAAACAAGTTCTAAATACATGAAAAAAAGCCTGAAAATACTTCCTGTTTATTCTTCTACGAAAGATTTAGGGCAGAATATTATAAGATCGGTTGTATATGAGGCAATAAAGGGAGTAAATGATATTGAGCTTGAAGACATGATACCTTTATCTGTCAGAGAAGAGTACAAGCTCGCTGACAAAACCTATTCAATAAAACAAATACACTTTCCGGCCTCTGCCCGGGATATTGAACTAGCAAGGTTCAGACTGGTTTTTGAAGAACTTTTTATGCTGCAGCTGGGGCTTTTATCGTATAAGAGCCTTGCAACTGATACAAGAGTGGGTATAAAATATACTCACATAGACGAAATGGAAGGCTTTATTGAATCTCTTCCCTTTGAGCTTACAAACGCACAGAAAAAGGTTTTTATGGAAGTCGAAAAGGACATGGAAAGTTCTCATGTAATGAACAGGCTTGTGCAGGGGGATGTGGGTTCAGGAAAGACAATGATTGCAGTTCTGGCGCTGTTTAAAGCTGTTAAGTGTGGCTATCAGGGAGCTTTAATGGTACCCACTGAAATATTGGCAGAACAGCATTTTAAATCGATAAGGAGCTTGTTTGACGGCTTTGGTATTTCAGTTGAATTGTTATCCAGCAGTCTGACTAAAAAACAGAAGCAGTTGATAGTAGAAGAACTAAAGGAAGGAAAAACTGACGTTGTTATTGGAACTCATGCACTTATAGAGGATTATGTAGAATTTAAACAGCTGGGGCTTGTAATCACTGATGAACAGCACAGATTCGGAGTTCGCCAAAGAACAATATTGACAGAAAAAGGTCAGAATCCTGATGTGCTGGTTATGACTGCAACTCCAATTCCTAGAACCTTGGCATTGATTTTATACGGAGACCTGGATATATCAATCATTGATGAACTCCCGCCAGGAAGAAAACCAATTAAAACATACTCTGTAAATGAAACTATGAGGGAGAGGATTAATAAATTTGTAAGGGAAAAAGTAAAAGAAGGCAGGCAGGTATATATCGTTTGCCCCCTTGTAGAAGAATCCGAGGAGATTGAGGCAAAATCAGCAGTAGTTACTGCTGAAGATATAAGCAAAAGTGTATTCAGTGATTTAAACGTGGGAATTATTCATGGGAAAATGAAATCATCTGAAAAAGAAGATATTATGAAAAGATTCGTTTCGGGTGAAATAAGTATTCTTGTTTCTACAACTATAATAGAGGTCGGTGTAAATGTGCCAAATGCTACTGTGATGATAATAGAAAATGCTGAAAGGTTTGGTCTGGCGCAATTGCACCAATTGAGGGGGAGAGTCGGCAGAGGAGATGAGCAATCCTTCTGTATTTTGTTTAACCAATCAAATTCAAAGGTTGCAAAAGAGAGAATGAAAATTATGACTCACTCAAACGACGGTTTTGTAATCTCAGAAAAAGACTTGGAAATAAGAGGTCCCGGTGAATTTTTTGGCACCAGGCAGCACGGGATTCCCGAATTAAAAATAGCCAATCTGTACAAGGATATGGAAATTTTAAAGCTGGCTCAGGATAGTGCAATGGAGATTATCCGGGCTGACCCGGGCCTTATGAAACATAAGGAACTGAAAAAACACCTTGCCGTGTATTTTGGGGACAAGGTTACATTATCATAATAGAAGTTAGGTGTGATTAGCATGCTGAGAGTAATTTCAGGAAGTGCCAAAGGTTTAAAGTTATTTACTTTGGAAGGGATGAACACAAGGCCCACTACAGACAGGGTGAAAGAAAATCTATTTAATATAATATTGCCGTATATACCCGGGTCAAATGTACTGGATTTGTTCGCCGGAACCGGAAGTCTCGGAATTGAAGCGTTGAGTAGAGGTGCAAACAGTGCTGTATTTTGTGACCGGAGTGAACAAAGTGCAGACATTATAAATAGAAACCTACAGCATACAAAATTAATGGATAAATCGCAGTTTTTTTTGGGAGAAGCACAATTAATACTGAAAAAACTCTCCCAACTAAGTAAAAAGTTTGATATAATTTTTTTAGACCCTCCATATAAAAAGGAAATTGTACCGGGAATTTTACAAGATCTTGAAAACTATGGAGTGCTGGATGAAAAAGTTTTAATATCTGTCGAAACAGATATAGAAGATCAGCTGCCTCAGCAAATAGGAACACTTTGTGTATCCAGGCAGCAGATTTACGGAAAAACTAAATTAACTTTTTACAAAAGAATATAAATTTCAAGGATGATAAAATATGAACACATTTATATATCCCGGAAGTTTTGATCCTGTTACAAACGGTCATTTAGATATAATTGAGAGAGCTTCAAAAATTTGTGACAAACTTATTGTTGCAGTGTTAATTAACCATAGTAAAAATCCTCTCTTTACTATTGAAGAACGGGTTAGCTTATTAAAAAAGGTAGTTAAGGATAGTACGAATATTGAAATTGAATGTTTTTCAGGATTACTGGTTGACTTTGTAAAGGAAAAAAACGCTAATGTAATAATTAAAGGCCTGCGGGCTGTATCGGATTTTGAGTATGAGCTGCAGATGGCATTGTTGAATAAAAATCAGGCGCCTGACATTGAAACACTTTTTATGATGTCAAATATAAACTATTCTTTTCTAAGCTCAAGTATGGTAAAAGAGCTTGCCAGACATGGAGGAAATATAAGTGGCCTGGTACCTGAATGTATAGAAAAAGACATTATTGATAAATTTAAACTCAAATAACCCGGGGAGGTTTATGATATGGAAATTTTAACTATACTGGAAACATTGGAGGAACTCGTTGAGAAAAGTCCAAGTGTACCGTTTTCAGGAAAATGTCTTCTGGATAGGGAAGAAATTCTTGAAATAATTAAAGAGATGAGGCTCAAACTACCAGACGATATAAAGCAGGCAAAATGGGTTAAAGAAGAACGCCAGAGGATTTTGCTGGAAGCGCAGAGGGAAGCAAACAATATAATGAAGGATGCTGAAAATAAAATCGCATCTCTTGTTGACGAGCATGAAATAACCAAAAAAGCTTATGAACAATCCAATGAAATCATTGCAGCTGCACAGAAAAATGCCAGAGAAGTGCGGTTAGGTGCCAGAGAGTACGCCGACGGTGTTCTAAATAAAGTCGAGGATATACTGTCTGAAGCTGCTGAGGTTATCAGGACCAACAGGGAAGAATTAAAATAAGTTTTTCCTTGACACAAAAGTAGTTATACATATATAAATAACGGAAATCAACAGCATTATTACTGATATTAATAAGACAGAGTGAAGAGAGGATTGTAATATGCTTTTCCAGTTGTCGGAAAATACCTTTTCTGAATTAGCAAATACAGAAGATGTTTTATGAATGAAGCTGCTGAATAATTTATAACCTATAAAAGTATATATGCATGAAATAATCCCTTGGAGGGCTTTGCCTATTATATACGGCTTTGGGCTTATATCGGAGCCGTTTATTACGCTTAAAACCTGAGCATGTACCGAAAGTCCTGCCCAACCTATTATCAGGCTGACCGTACATAGTTTAATAATCAAGTCTACATTTGCTAAGTTAATAAAGCTTGCACCGGTAGTTATTTCAAAGAAGCCGCAAAAAATTCCTTCTAAAATTTGCCGCCCCAGACCAAATTTATCGAGCAAAGCAGGGGCTCTACTGCATACCCACCCGCTAAATCCGCTTGAAATCAGAATATTAATTAAAACTGAAAAAAATATGATGAACCCTCCTATAGTTAAAATAGTTGATATAGAGTTCTTTACACATTCACCAAAAAGAGTGTATGGATTTATATCGGAGTTTTTCAGCTTTTTAAGTTCAATTCTAATTTTTTGTGACAACTTTAAATAAGGCTTTTTAGGACTTTTCTCAGAGCTTTTGTAGTATCTGAAAATAAACCCTACTGTAAGGCAAGCAGCAACATGACTGAAATATAGAAGGTAACCTGCTGCCGGCATACTGAACATTCCCACGGCTACAGCTCCCATAATAAACAGGGGGCCTGAATTATTAGTGAAGGTCAGAAGTCTCTCGGCCTCAGTTTTAGATATTAGGTTCTGCCTTTTCAAATCACTTGTAATAGAAGCACCTATTGGGTAGCCACTTACAATTCCCATAGCAAGTGCAAAAGAACCGCATCCAGGTATATTGAAAATCGGCCGCATTATCGGTTCCATTATAATACCTGCAAATCCAATGAATCCTGAGCGGTTTAACAATTGAGAAGCAACGAAAAATGGAAAAAGTGATGGAAAAACGACCTCCAACCATAGATGGATACCTTTTGAAGCTGATGAAACAGCCGTCTTTGGAAAAACTATCAGAGCTATAATAAATAATGCAGCACAAAGGGGTAGAAAGCTCTTTTTGATATATTTAAAAATTTTACTTTTATTACAAAGATAGAAAGTTAGAGCAAAAGCAATAAATGATGAAAATAAAAAATAATTCATTTCTATTTGATACCGCACTTATTAGAATATCCTTTTCTAATATATACCTGTACCATTTATATTATAACTTCAAATTAAAAAGCCGTAGTTTTCATGGGTCGAAAACTACAGCTTTTCTAAGCAATAATATTATTTAACTATCTGTGTCCAGCCAAAAGTGTCTTCAAGTTCACCGCTTTGAATTCCGGTGATTGTATCGTATACCTGTTGCGCTACAGGTCCTATTTTTCCATTGTTTATATTAATAACATTTCCGTCCCAGTTGAATTCACCTATAGGTGAAATAACAGCCGCAGTACCGGTACCGAATGCCTCATCCAGTTTTCCTTCTGCATGTGCATCATATAGTTCCTGAATTGATACTCTGCGTTCAGTAACTTTTATACCTGATTTTCTCAGCATTTCTATAGTTGACATACGAGTAATACCCGGTAGAATTGAGCCTTCAAGGGATGGAGTAATAACTTCTCCATCTATCTTGAAGAATACATTCATTGTTCCTACTTCTTCTATATATTTCTTCTCAATACCGTCCAGCCAAAGAACCTGAGTATATCCGGAATGTTTAGCTTCAACCTGTGCTTTAAGGCTTGATGCATAGTTGGCAACTGTTTTTGCAAAACCGAGTCCGCCCTTAACTGCACGTACATAGTTGCTTTCAACATATATTTTTACAGGATTTATGCCTTCCTTGTAATAAGCCCCAACAGGTGAAAGAATGATTATAAACTTGTAAGTATCAGAAGGCCTTACACCAAGGAATGGATCTGTTGCAATTATAAATGGACGTATGTACAAAGATGTACCCGGAGCATCCGGAATCCAGTCTGAATCAACATTAACTAGTTCTTTAATAGCTTGTACACCAAAGTCCTCATCAATTCTAGGTATTACAAGGCGCTCGTTTGAACTGTTAACTCTTGCCATATTTTTATCAGGTCTGAAAAGAAGAATATGACCGTTTTTAGCTTTATATGCTTTTAAACCTTCAAAAATAGCTTGACCATAATGAAGAACCATTGAAGCCGGGTCCATTTCTAAAGGAGCATATGGCACTATTCTCGGGTCATGCCAGCCTTTTCCTTCAGTATAATCCATAATGAACATATGGTCTGTAAAATATGTTCCAAATCCTAAATTGTTCTGATCCGGTTTTTGTTTAGGATTTGTAGTTTTGGTAATAGAAATATTCATTTTCGTATTACTCCCTTCTATATGATTTATTAAGCAAAATTTGATAATTTATAAGAAAGTATCAATCAATTTATGTGAAAATTCTAGATTTATTATGCTACTTTTCAATTGAAAAGTCTATAGAAAATGGGAATTTAGTTAAGCACATTGCTAAAATGATATTAATAAGCAGAATTTTGTGGTATATTTATACAATAATTCAATATATTATTCATTTCATACAATTAATTATATTATTATACAAAAGGGGGACATATATGAGAAATGACAAGATTGGAATGATTACAAGAACTGCGGTTCTTCTTGCTGTTGTAATTGTGGTGCAGATGGCCGGGAGAAGCCTTCCTTACAATAATTTTATAGTCGGCCCGTTGGTCAATATGTGTGTTTTAGTAGCTGCAATAACTGCCGGAATTGGAGGTGGGGTAGCAATTGCCGTATTATCTCCGTTTACCTCACTGATAAATAACCACGCTCCGCTGGCAGCCGCACTACTTTTGTATGCTCCTGTAATTTCAGTAGCAAACCTTATATTGGTAATTGTATTTTACTTACTATATAATAAAAACAAATATGCAGGCGTTGTTTTGGGTTCTATTTTAAAGTTCGGATTTTTGTACGGTTCAATTAATTTGTTCCTGAATATATTTCAATTCCCAAAGTTTGCTCAAAGACTTTTAGCTATGTTCAGCTGGCCACAGCTTGTAACTGCCTTGATAGGAGGATTTATTGCAATCCCGGTAATCATGAGGATGAGGAAGGCCATAAAGAATATATAGAATAAAAGAAATAGAACTAAAGGGTTAATGCTTTCATACATTATAATAAACCGCCAAAATAGTTGAGGTATATTATGATTTATATGGATAATGCTGCTACTTCCTTTCCGAAACCTGAAGCTGTATATATTGAAATGGACAAATGTCAGAGAACTTACTGTGCCAATCCGGGCAGAGGAAGTCATACAATGTCTGTTGCCAGTGCTACAACTGTGGCTACTACCCGTGAACGGATAGCAAACCTGTTAAAAATAGAGGACAGTCTTAATATAAGTTTTACAAAAAATGCAACAGAGGCTTTAAATATAGCAATTTGCGGAAGTCTTTCACCCGGTGATCATGTAATTACGACCTGTATGGAGCATAATTCAGTGATAAGGCCATTAAAAACACTTGAAAAATATGGGGGAGTAAAACTTTCTATCGTCGGTGCTGACAGTCTTGGACGTATTGATCCGCAGGATATACGGAAAAGTATAAATAAAAGAACAAGATTGATTGTATGTACGCTTTCTTCAAACGTTAACGGTATAATTATGCCTGTTGAGGAGATTGGCAAAATAGCACGGAATAATGGCATAAAGTATCTGATAGATGCATCGCAGGGATTGGGTAGTATAGAACTTGATATAAACCGGGTTCATGCAGATATGGTTGCGTTTCCCGGACATAAAGGACTTCTTGGCCCTCAGGGGACAGGTGGATTATATGTTTCACCTCATATAAGGATGAAGCCGCTAATGAGAGGCGGTACAGGCAGTAGTTCAGAACTGCTGTATCAGCCTGAAATAATGCCAGATAAACTTGAAAGCGGAACTCTTAATACACCGGGTATAGCAGGACTTGGGGCGGGTGTGGAGTTTATTCAAAAAAACGGTATTGATAAAATTCGTAAAAAAAAGGATGAACTAACCGTCAGACTTTTTGATGGAATATGCCGTATTAATAATATAAAGATGTTCAGCCCTGAAAATGCTGAAGAAAACAGTGGGATAGTAGCTTTTAACTTTGAGGGAATGGATTCTACTGAAGTCAGCTATCAGCTTGACAAACAGTATAAAATTGAATGTAGAGCAGGTCTCCACTGTGCTCCATTGGCACATTCACATTTTAAAACAGTAAATTCCGGAATTGTTAGATTGAGTGTAGGATGTTTTAACACAAATACTGAAGTTGATTTTGTAATACAATCAATAAATTTGATTGCAAAAGGTTATCAAAATTAATGAAATTGATTCAAACATTAAAAAAATTAATAATTGAATCAAAATAATTAAAATATTATAGACAAAAGTGTATGTATAGGTGTATAATTTACATATAATAAAGACGGAGGTAAAAAGTATATGGATGATAAAACCAAAAGAATTATAACTATAATTGTAGCGATATTTTTGCTGATAATGGCTATTAGCATAGTAGGGTTCATACTAAAACAATTAATACCATTAGCAATCCTTGTTATTGCTGGATATATAGTTTATAGATTAATTACTAAAAAGGGTCAACGCTATTAACCTTGTGTATTTCAAATGGATACTACTCAGACTTTAGCCTTGTTATTATTAGAGGCTATTTTTTTGTTATAAAATGCCGATATATTATCTGGAGTATTTTGGGTAAGGCGGTTTTAAAATGATACATAAGGTTTTGAGAATTTATCCCGTTACTAGGGTGCACAGAAATAAAAACAGGACATTTAATAATGTTAAAACAAAGCGTAAGAGTAATGTAAATTTCAAAATTACATTAAAGCTGGTTAATAAGAAATAATCGACCATAATTTACATACATTTATTTCCAGTTACATTTATTGCCCATATTGTGGTATACTAGTATTTCATACAAGACTTGAAGGGATGAATAATATGGTAGAATTCTGCAAATGTGGGTCAATGATTATTAATGGAAGTTGTAGTAACAAACATTGTAGTACAAATTTGAGCAAGCTTTTACAAGCTAAAGCCAAAAAGGCAGGGCGTGCTAAAACCACAACAGCTGCTGCTGTGATTAATACAACACCAAAGATTACTAAAGCACCAAAAGCTTCCAAATGTATTACGTATCATATAAGTGAATTACAACCAAAAGAGGAATAGAAAAAGCCGGATTGCTAATATGCATTTCCGGTTTTTTTCTTGTATACAAATAATATTGTTTAGTCTTTACATTCTAAATTTAGTGTGCTATAATTAATTTCGCGTTATCGGGATGTAGCTCAGTTTGGCTAGAGTGCTTGCTTGGGGTGCAAGAGGTCGCGTGTTCAAGTCACGTCATTCCGACCATAAAAAACAGCTTTCAATATTTTGAAAGCTGTTTTTTATATGTCAACTAAGTTTTATAAATCGCTAGCTACTTTTTAGTAGTTTTGAGACACTCCTTGTTTTGCTGAAATAAAATCATAAATTAACTAAGCTTTTTTCCTTTATCTTATCAAAATATTTTTTTGTTTCCGCTGCAACGACACCATTTAATGCTATCAGTGCAATCAGGTTTGGAAAGGCCATCAAGCCGTTGAAAATATCTGATATATTCCAAACGATCTCTATTGTCATAAAGGGGCCTGCAAAAACAGCCAGAATGTATAGCCAACGGAAAACTTTAACTGCCTTCATATTACCGTTTGTCAGATATTCCATACAACGTTCGCTGTAATAGTTCCAGCCGATAATTGTTGTAAAGGCAAAGAACACCAGGCTTATCATCAGAATAAAGGAACCCAGTGTTGGTGCAAAACCAAAACCTGCTTTAAATGCGTTCTGTGTTACAGCAGCACCTTTAAGACCTATGTTCCATGAACCTGTGGTTATAATACAGAGACCTGTCATTGTACATATTACAATTGTATCAACAAAAGTACCAGTCATTGAAACCAGACCCTGACGTACGGGTTCATGTGTTTGAGCGGCAGCAGCTGCAATAGGGGCGCTTCCTAAACCGGATTCGTTTGAGAAAATACCGCGGGCAATACCCATTCTCATGGAATTAAGCATTGAACTTATTCCGACACCTATTGCTCCGCCACCCACAGCTTTGAGCCCGAATGCACCTTGAAAAACCTGAACAAAAGCATTGGGAATAGCCTTTATATTTACAAAAACAACTATTAGTGTAGCTATAACATAAAAAATTGCCATAAAAGGAACTATGATCTCCGAAACGCTTGCAATTCTTTTTAAACCACCGATAATAACCAATCCTGCACACAAAGTAACAATAACAGCAGTTAATACTATTGACCACGAATAACTTCTTCCCAGAATAGATATTGTATGCAAATTTTTTGGATCAAAATAATTATGTACTGCATCAGAAATACCATTAATTTGCACAAAGGTTCCAATACCCATGAGTCCGGCAGCTGCTCCGAAAAATGAGAAAGCCTTTGCAAGCCAGCCCCATTTCTTACCCATACCGTTTCGTATGTAGTAGAATGGCCCGCCTAAAACGTGTCCGTTTTCATCAATGGTACGGTATTTTATAGCCAGAAGTCCTTCTGTATACTTTGTAGCCATACCGAAAAACGCTGCGATCCACATCCAGAATAAAGCGCCGGGTCCGCCTGCAACGATTGCAGTTGCAACACCTACGATATTTCCTGTACCGATTGTGGCAGAAAGTGCTGTACAAAGCGCGCCAAAGCTGGATACTTCACCTTTCCCGCCTTCTTCATTCTTAACCATATACTTTAGAGCACGGGGCAGATGCCTGACTTGCAGCATACCGGTTCTTACTGTGAGTAAAATTCCAACGAGCAGTACTAAGATAATTAATGGTAATCCCCAAACAATACCGTCAAACCAAGAAATGAAACTGCTGATTCTTTCTAACATTATTTTTAACCTATCCCTTCTTGAAATTTTTGAAAAACAAAAAAGCCAAAACGAATGTTTTGGCTCTCCAAGAGAAAGACGTTAAGCTATAAAGCTCTGTCCTTTTGCCTGAGAGACCGGCAATGAAAAAACCACTGCCTTGCACCTTCGGCGCCCATACCTGGGACTCTCCAGAGAGCTGTAAATGCATAAAAAGTCGAATTTATGCATAAACACGCATAAATAATTTATCATATCTTTGGAAATAGTGCAATTATGTAATTGCAAATATTATCTGGAAATTTAAACAATCTATTTAAATAGAATTTGAGTATAAACATCACATGTTATATAATAATAAAACATTCAAATTTTGTTTAAACCTGAGAGAGCATTTATTTTGGGTTCTCATTTGTTTTTAATTTTTGTAATATTTTAAGAAGGGGATTTTTAAATGAACGCATTAGTTGTTGGACTTGGAGGGTTCATTGGAGCGGCGTCAAGATATTATATATCAACTTTAGTAAATAAGATTAATACAAGTGGTTTTCCCATTGCTACTTTAATCATTAATATACTGGGTTCATTTTTGATAGGATTATTAACACAGTTGCTAATGGGTTTGTGTCCTGATAATAAAAAAATGCAGTTGTTTTTAACTACCGGCATTTTAGGTGGGTTTACAACATTTTCAACCTTTAGTCTGGAAACAGTTAACCTTTTTCAGGACGGAAAAGTAGTCTTCGGCGTGGCAAATGTTATTTTAAGCGTAGCATTTTGCCTTACAGGAGTTGTATTAGGCAAAATGCTTGCTAAAACAATTGCGAGTATATAACTATTTGTTAAATAGATTTCACAGCATTCTCAAGGACTTTTCCCACTGAATCATTTATTACAAGGTCAGCTCTGGAATCATAGGGAGTAGGGCTTTTATTAACAAGAATGAGTTTTTTACCTCTAAAGTAATCTATAAGTCCTGCTGCAGGATAAACAACCAGTGAGGTTCCGCCAATAATAAGAACGTCGGCATTCCTTATTGCATTTATGGCCCCGCTTACCACATCTTCATCCAGGGCCTCCTCATACAGAACAACATCAGGCTTGACAATGCTGTTGCATTTCATACAACGGGGGGTACCTTTTGCATTAAATATATAATCCAAATCGTAAAAAGTTCTGCATTCGGTACAATAATTTCTGTGAACCGAGCCATGCAACTCATAAACATTTTTACTGCCAGCCAGTTGGTGGAGACCATCTATATTCTGTGTTACAACAGCTTTAAGTCTGCCGGATTCTTCAAGTTTTGCAAGAGCTAAATGTCCTGCATTTGGTTTAGCCTCTCTGCATATCATTTTAGTTTTATAGTATTTGAAAAACTCATCGGTATGTGATACAAAGAAACTGTGTGAAAGCATTGTTTCAGGTGAGTATTGTGAGCCGTCAGATGTCATGTAAAGACCATTTTCGGAACGGAAATCAGGTATACCCGATTCGGTACTCATTCCTGCTCCTCCAAAAAATACAATGCTGCCGGCATTTTTTAAGATATCAGTCAATAGTTCAATATTCATAAAAACATCTCCGTCTTTGATTATATAATTTATTATTACATATTTTCCTAAATAATCAAAGGTTACCGGATAAAATAAATAGAACTAATGTTCTTGATAAATTAAAGATACATATATATAATGGAAATTAATGAGACACTTTAAGAATTTATGGAGGATGAAGGATGTCAAACCTGTTCAATAATCTATATGTTAGGGAAATTAAGCTAAGAAAAGACGTTTCATTCGATGAAAGCTATATTTTTTCTCTTCCGGTTATCAGGAAACTTGGAACTTTGAGTATAAATAAGAAGGTTACCTTTTTTGTGGGTGAAAACGGTACCGGAAAATCAACTTTACTTGAGGCTATTGCCGTAAATCTGGGATTTAATCCTGAGGGTGGTTCCAGAAATTTTAATTTTTCTTCGGTAGAAACACATTCTACTTTATATAAAAATCTTATAGTTGCAAAAGGGGTGAAGAGCCCTAAGGATGGGTTTTTCCTGAGAGCGGAAAGCTTTTATAATGTTGCAAGTGAAGTTGACAGGCTTGATAAGGCTGCACCAAACTCATTCATACATATGGAGGGAAATCTCTGCATAACCAGTCACATGGAGAAAGCTTCATGTCACTGGTATTGAACAGGTTTGGCGGAAACAGCCTGTATGTACTCGATGAACCCGAGGCTGCACTATCCCCGACCAGACAGATGACACTGATGGTTCGTATAAATGAGCTTGTGAAGCAAAACTGTCAGTTTATTATAGCGACTCATTCACCTATTTTGTTGGCCTATCCGGATGCAGACATTTTCACATTAGATGAGAATGGGATCAAGCTGACTCAATATGAGGAAACAGAGCATTATATTGTAACCAGACAATTCCTCAACAATCCCCAAAAAATGATCAGGTATTTATTTGATTCAGATTAAACATTGCTTTCTCAGAACTCTTCACGGCGTCTTTGCTTTCTTAATTCACAGCGCTTTCTGGCGGCTTCCCACTCTGTTTTCTCTTCTTCAGTTTCCAGTATTATTCCCGGGACAGGAACGGGGAGGTCTTTTTTATCCAATGCAACAAGAACCAGATATGCCCTGTTTATCATACGACGGGTTCCGTTAAGTTCTTCAACAAAGGTATCTACCCTTACTTCCATTGACGTATTTCCTACATAAGTAATCTGTCCCAGTAAAAATATAGTACTATTAACGTAGGCAGGTGCTTTAAACTGTAAATTGTCTATGGATGCTGTAGTAACGTTACAGCCGGAATGTCTTCTGGCAACAACAGCTGCAACAACATCAATCCATTCCATTAGCTTGCCGCCAAAAAGGCGGTTAAAACCATTTATATGTTCAGGCATTAATATTTGAATTTGTTCAGTTCTGGAATCAGATACTTTTTTTCTAATTGATTTATCCATGATAATCAACCTCCTATGCTATATCTATTATTAATAATATTAAACAATGTCTTTTTCTTAACATTATAACTCATATAAGCAAACATAGTATTGGCATAATTCATTAAAATTACCTTTGTGTGATATAATTTATCATGAGTTTTTTTCTGAAAATGTTGGTTTCAAATTCAGAAAACTGTGGTATAACATTATTAAATCTATTATTATTTTTAATTAAACAGGAGGTAACTTCAATTGAGTAATTTAAAGGGAACTAAGACAGAAGCAAACCTTATGGCTGCATTTGCAGGCGAATCACAGGCAAGAAACAAGTATACATACTATGCATCAAAAGCAAAAAAAGAGGGTTACGAGCAAATAGCTGCATTATTTACTGAAACAGCGAATAATGAAAAAGAGCACGCTAAAATATGGTTTAAACTTTTGCATGATGGCATAGGTGATACTGCTTCTAATCTCAAGGATGCTGCAAACGGTGAGCATTATGAATGGACTGATATGTATGCACAATTCGCCAAAGAGGCAAAAGAAGAAGGTTTTGACAAGATAGCATATCTTTTTGAAGCTGTAGCAAAAATTGAAAAAGAACATGAGGAGAGATATTTAGCTCTTTTGAAGAATGTTGAAGGTAATGCCGTATTTATCAAAGGTGAAAAAGTAATATGGCAGTGTGCAAACTGCGGACACATTCATGTAGGAGAAAAAGCTCCTCAAGTATGCCCTGTATGCGACCATCCTCAAGCATACTTTCAAATGCTCGCAAAGAATTATTAATTAGCATTAATTACTACCTTGAACAATTAATATTAAAATAATAATGGTGAAAAATAAGAAATAAATACTTTGAGGTGATTATATTTGAAACGTATTTTATCTTATTTATTAGCCATTATGTTATTGCTGCCGGGCTTTATAAACTACAAGGTCTTAAAAGGCGGAAGTATAGATGTTGCAAATAGGCAAATTAACCTCCAAGCTCAGACTGACGGAGGAATAGAAATAGTTGCAAGAAGACCGTATATTAGACGCGGAGAAATAGGGTTACTTGCAATAAAGGCTACACACGGCTCTAATTGTAGAATTATTGCATCTTATAAAATCAACGGGAGAGATTATTCTTCTGTAAGAAATTTAGTTGCAGGTAAGGATGGAAATCTTTTATGTACTTGGAAGGTGGACGAAAAAACAGATACCGGGACATATAATATAGAGATTACCTGCGGCGCAAGCAGGCTTGTGACCACTTACAGTGTACAATAAGTCAGACAAGGCTTCGTTCGGCTGGTTTTAAACCGGCTGAATGAAGCCTTTTGTTATTACTTTTGCCTAAGTTCAAAAAAACTGTATAATTAATATATACTATAAAAATATTAGGAAGTAAAATATGAAACTAATAGATTTATCTCGTGATATATTTAACAATATGCCTGTTTATCCCGGCGATGAGGTTGTGAGATTAAAACAAACCCATGAATTTTCCAAAGACCAGTATAATAATCATAGTCTGAAAACAGGGATGCACATTGGAACTCATGTTGACGGAGCAATGCACATTACTGATGTTTGCGAATATATATGTAACTATCCTCTGGAAAATTTTTATGGCCCCGCTTGCGTAATACATACATACGGTAAAAGCGTTTTAGAAGCTGACAACAGTCATTTGGAAGTTTTGAAAGATAAGAGAATAGTGCTGGTTCATACCGGAATGGATGCATTTTATGGACGGGAAACCTATTATAGTAATCATCCTGTACTAGGTATGTCATTTTGCAAAATTCTGGTAAACCATGGAATCAAATTAGTAGGAATGGATACTCCTTCACCTGACAGATTTCCTTTTGAAATACACAAATATTTGCTCGGCAATGGTATTCTGCTGCTTGAGAATCTTACTAATCTGGACAAAATTCCGGCAGGTTTGGATTTTGAATTAATGGCATTTCCTTTAAAAATCAGAGCTGATTCCTGTATGGTGAGGGCAGTTGCAAAAATACTTGTATAAATCATTAAATATTTACATATCTGAGGTGTTTTAAAAAATGTATTACGTTTATGTTTTGCAATGTGCTGATAAGACACTGTATACAGGGTATACAGATGATTTACAAAAAAGAATTAAAGTTCATAACCGGGGCAAGGGTGCAAAATATACCAGGGCAAGACTCCCGGTGACACTTGTGTATTACGAAGAGGCTGAAACCAAATCTATGGCGTTATCGAGAGAATACAGAATTAAAAAAATGACCAGAAGGCAAAAAGAAACATTAATTTCGGCCCAAATGAATTAAATAAAACTATTTTTCACAAAAACAAAAACCGTTTGAACATTCAAACGGTTTTTTGGTGCGCCATCAGGGATTCGAACCCGGGACACCCTGATTAAGAGTCAGGTGCTCTACCAACTGAGCTAATGGCGCATATTTAATATTTAAGGGCTTACCTCGCCCGAACACTTTTATATTATAAGAGCAATATTTGATAATGTCAACAACAAAATACTTATTTATCTGAAAAAAATGTAGAATCCTTATTGTTGAGCCTTGGTAACAATATTTTCCACTTATACCACAATATTTTACAATAGATATTTACAAAAGTGTATAAAAATGATAATATATTTTAGTAGAATTATTACGTTAATTTATCACTTGGGAGGCGAAAAGTAAAATTAGTCCCATATAGCTAAATTACACAACGTATTGGAGTATTGTTTTAGTATTTTTTATCTTTTTCATCTAGGATACTATAATTCACAGTTTTTCATCCGCACACAATTATTTCCACAAAATAGCAACATTTTACATGAAATATATTTACAAATGTGTATAAAAGTGATAATATGATTTAGGAAAAAAAGTTCACGTTATTTTATACTTATGAGGTTGAGAGGGAATTGACACTCAATTAATGTTTATTCCAGATTCAACCTAAATGACAAAAATTTTCACTAAATAGCAAAAAAATACAACAAAAATATTTACAAAACTGTATAAATATGATAACATGATTTAGTAGAGTCATTACGTTAATTAGGAGGTGAGTAGATTTTATAGTTTCTTATTTACTCTACAGGTTATTTTATCTAGAAGTTATTACATCGTCATCTAAGTAATTATCTATATTTTCAGCATGTTATTGCACAATTCTACTAAACATATTTAACTAGTTCCCAACTACACAAAAAATACATTCTATATATTGCATCTTATTGTATTGTTACTAAATCCGGGGTTTTATTTATTAAAAACTTCTTTTTAGTGACTTTGTAATGGCTTAATTGTTATACAAATTTTTGTTTTAAGTGAAACGACCTTTCAAAAAGGGTTAAAAGAAAGATGGTATTCAACTAGTATGTAGGTAAGTAGTAAATAAAACTATATTTTTAGGAGGATTATAGTATGGGTAAGTTTAATAAAAAAGTTTTAGGATTAATTTTTGCAATTTCAATGAGTGTTACAAGCATGTTTGCAGGAACAACATATGCAGCAACTGATTACTGGCAGAACTGGACCGATGGTGGCGGAACAGTAAATGTAACTAATGGATCAGGTGGAAACTTCAGCGTTAATTGGTATAATTGCGGAAACTTCGTTGTTGGTAAAGGATGGAATTACGGAACTGCAAACAGAGTTTGTAACTACAATGCAGGTGTATTCTCACCTTCAGGTAATGGATATTTAAGTTTTTATGGATGGACAAGAAACTCACTTATTGAATACTATATCGTTGATACATGGGGAACTTACAGACCTACTGGTACATACAAGGGTTCTGTAACCAGTGACGGTGGTACTTATGACATATATACAACTCAGAGATATAATGCACCTTCCATTGACGGTACTCAGAGTTTTACTCAGTTCTGGAGCGTTAGACAATCAAAAAGACCAACAGGACAAAATGTTCAGATTAACTTCGCTAACCATGTTAATGCATGGAAAAGCAAAGGAATGAATCTTGGAAGCAGCTGGTCATATCAAGCATTGTGCGTAGAAGGATATCAAAGTAGCGGAAGTGCTAACGTAACAGTTTGGTAAAAAGGTCATTTGACCAATAAAGAATTATTATCCTTGGGTAGATAGGGTTCGCCGGTTATACCAACGGCTGCCTTAGGTATAATAAAAAATTACTTACCTACATATTAATTGAATATTATCTTTCAGAAGAGTAAAATGGAACAAGACATACGGTTCCTAAAAATTGGAGACAAGTGTATAAGTGTTCTACTCCAGTTAGATAGTCCGAAAGCGTTGGGGCCGTTTTTAGAAGAACGGCCTTCAATTTTAGCAGGGGCTGAATTTATAGGACTTTACGGTCTATAATTTTTATCAGTTAAAGGAGACAAAATCAATGAAAAAACTTTTAATTTTCCTTTTAATCACAATGATGGTTGGCGTTAGCGCATGTTCTCAAGAAAAACCCAGTGCGCAAGAAAATCTTAATAAGAAAGAAGTGTCAGATAATTTAGTATTAGTCAAAGGAGGAATTTCTAAGAATAAGAAGTCCAACCTCTATGAGAAAAATGTAGAAATTTCTGATTTTTATATTGGCAAATATGAAGTAACTCAGATAGAATGGAATGAGATAATGGAAAGCAATCCGTCACAATACAAAGGTGATAATTTACCGGTAGAAATGGTAAACTGGTATGAATGTATTGAATACTGCAATAAAAGAAGCATAAAAGAGGGGTTGGATCCATATTACAACATAGACAAAGATAAAAAAGACCCAAATAATACAAGCGAAATAGATGATATAAAATGGACAGTAACTATAAACTCAAAAGCTAATGGTTATCGATTACCTACAGAGGTAGAGTGGGAATATGCTGCAAGCGGAGGTCAGGATAGTAAAAATTATACATACAGCGGAAGTAACAATGTTGATGAAGTAGCATGGTACTGGGTAAACTCAGGTAATAAAAAATTAGACGGAGAGTGGTACTGGCCTAAGATTGAAAGTAATAAAAATCAAACAAAAGCTGTTGGTTCAAAGAAATCAAACGAGTTAGGGCTTTATGACATGTCGAGTAATGTCAGGGAATGGTGCTGGAACTGGTACGGCGATGCTTTGGATAGTAAAGGTGGCTCTCTCAGGGTATGGAGAGGTGGCTGCTGGCTCAGTGATGATCGTGCCTGTGAATTTTCATACAGAGGGAAATTTGATCCAAATGGCAAGGGATACGATCAGGGTTTTCGTGTATGCCGTAACAAGTAATAAAAAAAGATATAGGGAGCTGAAAAGGCTCTCTATTTTTATGCTTTAAGAATTTAGACCAAAGAAAAACCGCTTACTTAAGTAAGCGGTTTTTCTTTGGTGCGCCATCAGGGATTCGAACCCGGGACACCCTGATTAAGAGTCAGGTGCTCTACCAACTGAGCTAATGGCGCTTATTTAAATTAAGGACTTGCCGTCCGAACACTTTTACATTATAAGAGCTGTTATTATTATTGTCAACACTTAATTTCGAAAAATAATTTAAAATTTGCTATTATATTTACAATATTTTTTACTAATATTTATATATTATGATATTTTTTATAATATTTATTGTAGGAAAATTAGATATTAGGTAAAATATACTATAGTGTAAAAATATTCACCTGCAATTTGCGGGATTATTTATGATTGGACAAAAACATGAGAAGCTATAAACATAATACTGTACAGATGAATGATATAATTACAAAAACAATAAAATCTCTTGAATCAGGTAAAAATGAGATTATTGAAATTGCTGAGAATTCAAGAAAGGAATGTAAAAGACTTGAAGATGAATTGGTAACATTAAAACACCAGGTCTTTGAAATTGTCAGTGTAATCGAAAATCTGGAACATGACCTTAAACTAAGTAAAAAGAAACTATATGATGTTAATAAGGAATTTAACAGACATAGCCAGAATGAGCTTGCTAAGGCTTACCAGACAGCAGACAATATAAGGGTTGAACTTGCAGTAAGACGTGAACAGGAGACTTTTCTTATAAGAAGAAGAAACGATCTTGAAATAAGAATTAAGGATTGTATAAAAACTCTGGAAAGGGCAGATAGCCTCATTGGACATGTGGGCATTGCGCTGGACTACCTTAGCGGAGATCTGCAAAATGCAGGGGAGCAGTTGGACAATTTGCAGCAGAGGCAGTTTCTCGGTATCAAGATTATAGAGGCTCAGGAGGAAGAACGTAAAAGAGTAGCCAGAGAAATTCACGATGGCCCTGCACAATCAATGTCAAATATCGTTATTAAAGCTGAGATTTGTGAACGTCTGCTGGATAAAGATATTGATGAAGCAAGAAAAGAACTGCAGAACCTTAAAAAAGTTATGAGGGACAGTCTTCAGGAGGTCAGAAAAATTATTTATAACCTGAGGCCAATGGCTCTTGATGATTTAGGTTTATTGCCGACTCTAGAGCGTTATGTAATTTCATTCAGAGAAGAAACAGGGATAGATGTTCAGCTTAGATCCAGAGCAATTAATGAAGAAATTAAACCCGTCATATCTCTTGCTGTTTTCAGAATTGTACAGGAATCTTTGAATAATGTGCTAAAACACGCACAGGCAAAAAGAGTTTCAATTCTTTTGGAGCATGTCAACCAAAAATTAAATATTATTATTGCTGACAATGGTGTTGGATTTAACACCGAAGATGTTAAAATAATAGAGCCTGAAAGTACTGGCGGATTTGGCCTTTTTAGCATGAAAGAGAGGGTAGCCCTGCTTGAAGGAGAGGTGGATATAGTATCACAGGTAGGAGTAGGAACAAAAATTACGATTCATATACCATTACTGGATGAAGGGGAGGACTCTCAGAAATGAATAAAATTAGGGTAATGATTGCGGACGACCATGCTATGGTTCGACAAGGATTAAAAACTATCCTTGAATTGGAGGAAGATATTTGCGTGGTTTCGCAAGCTTCTAATGGGGAGGAAGCTGTAGCCATGTCCAAAAAGATAAGGCCTGATATTATCCTGATGGATATAAATATGCCTGTTATAAATGGTCTTCAGGCCATTAAAATGTTGAAAGATGAGCCTGTAAATTATAAAATAATTGTATTGACTCTGCATCAGGACAGAGAATATCTGTTTAAGACATTACAGCTTGGATGTGAGGGTTACGTTTTAAAAGATGCAGAATCATCAGTATTGATAGAGGCAATAAGAAGTGTTTACCGTGACCAAACTTACATACAGCCTAACATGACTGGCGAGCTTGTAAAGGAATTTAACAGAGTAACATTGTATGAACAGGATAAATCTATTGTAAACAATCTGACCAATCGTGAAGTGGAAGTTTTAAAACTTATAGCAGAGGGAATGATTAATAAAGAAATTGCTAAGACCCTTTATATAAGCGAAAAGACCGTTAAAAATCATATATCGAATATATTCAAAAAACTGGATGTAAATGATAGAACTCAGGCAGCAATCTATGCGTTTAAACATAACATAAAAGTATAAAAAGTATTGACACTTAGTTTGCCGACATAGTATTATATTAATAATTTCCAATAGAAACAATGCAGTGAATGGGAATAGTAAACCGTACATAAGTCCGTAGAGAGCTGTCGGTTGGTGAAAGACAGCGGCTTTGAAGGTTGAAGCTCGCCCTGGAGCATTTTTGGCTGAAATTAGTAGGCTGAAACGGTTTTCACCGTTATATGATTTAAAGAGAATTTCTTGAAAAGGAATTAACTTGAGTGGTACCGCGGAAACATAGCTTTTCGTCTCATGATTACGAGACGGAAGGCTTTTTATTTTTTTAAACATTTTATGAATATGGTTACAATTTAACTTGGAGGTGTTGGTTGTGGAGAAACTGATAGAGATTACTGTTGGTAGTTTGCTGGATGATATGGCAAAGAGATATCCGGATCATGACTGTGCATTATACACAGACCGTCCATTCAGAAAAACTTATTCTGAATTCAACGAGCTTTGCAATAAAGTTGCAAAGAGTTTTCTCAAAATGGGTATTAAAAAGGGCGATCATATTGCAATTTGGGCAACAAACGTACCGGAATGGCTTATTACACTGTTTGCCTCAGCAAAAATAGGAGCTGTTCTTGTAACTGTAAACACTAACTACAAAGTATTCGAGCTTGAATACTTGTTGAAACAATCAGATACAAATACATTAGTTCTTATAGATGGTTTCAAGGATTCCAATTACATACAGATTATTAATGAACTTTGTCCTGAATTAAAGAACTCTGAACCGGGTAGTTTTCATAGTGAAAAACTGCCATATCTAAAAAATGTCATAAGTGTCAGCACTGAGAAACATCCGGGAATGTTCAGTTGGAATGATATTATTGAATTTGGCAGAGATATTTCTGACGAAGAACTTTACAACATCAGCAATAGTCTTGATTGCCACGATGTTATAAATATGCAGTACACTTCAGGAACCACGGGTTTTCCAAAGGGAGTAATGCTTACACATTATAATATTATAAATAATGGTATGTGTATAGGCGATTGCATGCATTTTACCCACGAAGATAAACTGTGTATTCCTGTTCCGTTTTTCCATTGCTTTGGATTGGTTCTTGCAATAATGGCCTGCGTGACTCATGGAACAACAATGGTTCCCGTTGATTATTATTCACCACTAAAGGTTATGAATGCAATTCAAACCGAACGCTGTACAGCAGTGCATGGGGTTCCTACAATGTACATAGCAATGCTTGAACATGCTGATTTTAATAAGTTTGATTTTTCTTCATTAAGAACAGGAATTATGTCCGGTTCACCATGTCCTATAAAAGTTATGGAAGCAGTTGTAGAAAAAATGAACATGAAGGACATAACCATTCCTTATGGTCAGACAGAGGCTTCTCCTGTATGTACCCAGACAAGGATAGGTGACAGCCTTGAACTTAGGGTTTCTACAGTAGGCCGTGCACTTCCGTTTATTGAATGTAAGATTGTTGATCCCGAAACGAATAAGGACCTTCCGGACGGCGTTCCCGGAGAATTTGTTGCCAGAGGCTATAATGTAATGAAAGGCTACTACAAGATGCCCGAAGCTACCGCACAGGCAATAGATGCTGACGGGTGGCTCCATACAGGCGATTTGGCAACAAGGGATGAAAACGGATATTACAAGATTACTGGCAGAATAAAGGATATGATTATCAGAGGTGGAGAAAATATTTATCCAAAGGAAATAGAAGAGTTTTTATATACCCTGCCGGAAATTAAGGATGTACAGGTAATCGGTGTTCCGTCGAAAGTATATGGAGAGGAAATAATGGCCTGTATTATACTTAAAGAGGGTTACATCCTGACTGAAGAACAGGTTAAAGAAGCAGTAAAAGCTAATATGGCAAGACATAAAACTCCTAAATATGTTGGCTTTTTGGACAGTTTCCCAATGACTGCAAGCGGAAAGATTCAGAAGTACAAAATGAGGGAAAATGCCATTGCCCAACTGGGACTTGAGGATGAAGCGGCTATAGAGACTGCATAATGTGTCTGTTGCCAATTGACTTAATGAATATTATAATAATATAGAAGTAATTAATTGCCAGTTTAAATACTGGCAATTTTTATATATGGAGGTATATATGTCTTTTTTAAATGATATAGAAAAAAAAGTTATGGTATTTGACGGGTCTATGGGGATTATGCTTCAAAGCAAGGGACTTGAAGTGGGAACTTGCCCTGAAGAGTGGAATGTTACTCACCCTGATAAGGTTAAGGAAATATATACGGCATACCGTGATGCAGGGGCGAATGTGATTCAGTCAAATACTTTTCAGTCCAATCTTATGAAACTCTCTGAATATGGATTGCAGGACAAGCATTATGATATTAATTTTGCAGGTGTTAGTCTTGCAAAGGAAGTAATGGGGGATAATGGATATGTAGCTGCTTCCATAGGCCCTTTGGGAAAACTCTTGGAGCCATTCGGGGAATTGACTTTTGAGAAGGCCTACAATACATTTAAGGAGCAGGTTGTTGCTGTAGCTTCCGGAGGCGCTGATATTATAAGCTTCGAAACATTTACAGATGTAAGTGAAATGAGAATTGCCCTTTTGGCTGCTAAAGAAAATTGTAACTTGCCTGTTATTTGTTCAATCTCATATGAGCAGAACGGAAGAACGCTGATGGGTTCAGACCCCGCTGTTTGCGCTTACATTCTGCACTCACTGGGGGCTGATATGATTGGTACAAATTGTTCCTTTGGGCCGGAATACATGATAAGGGTTGCTGAAATTTACGGAAAGACCGGTTTAAATTTTAGCATTAAGCCAAATGCAGGTATTCCTCAGACAGTAGACGGTAAATTGGTCTACGATGAAACTCCGGAAAAATTTGCGAAATACGCACATGAATTTATTCAAAATGGAGCGAGGCTTGTTGGAGGATGCTGCGGAACAAGACCTGAATTTATTGCAGAAACTTCAAAGGTAGCTAGTGAAAGTAATGCGGTTAGTTTCCCTTTGAATGTTGATTTTATTACATCGTCTACAAAAGTAATTTCTTTTGAAGATATAAAACGAACAGCTATGGGATGGATAGATATTAATATGGAAGAAACTCTGAAAAAAGACCTTATGGCAGGAGATGTATCTTCAATTACAGATACCGCTATGGATTTGATGGAAGAGGACTACGGATTAATAGCTATCGATGTGGATGTACCCGGGGTAGACGAACTGCTGTTATCTCATGTAGTAAAGGAAGCTCAGACTTACTTGAAACAGCCATTTATTTTAAAATCGGACAATCCCAAGTCTCTGGAGGCTGCTCTGAGAATATACAAAGGCAGGGCGGGGGTAATTACTAAGGCTTCTGACTGTGTGGATGAAATACTTTACAAATACGGGGCTGTAAATGTTGGAGGATTTATTTCGAATGAAGAATAATTTTTTAAATTCCCTTTTGAGATATCTTGTGGAAAAGGACTATTACCACCTGATATCAGCTGACAATCAGATGCCTGATTTATCTAATGGTATTACAAGTATGATTAGAGAGATTCAGGGAACTTCTGTATTTGTTGAAATTATTGATGCAGACAGATACGGAACAGAGCAAATCCGGAACATCATGTTAAATGGTGCGGCAATGCTGAATAATATTCAAGGTAGTAACGCTCATATTTTCAAGGTTTTTGTGTTTGAAAGCACAACTGACATGGATAAAGTTGAAATTATAAAGCAACATCAGTTGGATATTACCTCAGAGAAACGCTTTATGAAATGTATTTCTTTAAACATTTCTACAAAACAGGTTGAGAAATATTTCAGTGTCCCAGCTTTTGATGCCGGATTGGTAAAGTCTTTTAAAAGATTTTTTTCAAAGGGCCTTGATGAAAGAGAAACCGATTACCAGGATATAGAAGGCATTATTGAAAAAAGAAAAAAGGACTTTGAAATACAATTCAAGGCTCAAACACCATGGCTGACGTATATTATTATCGCATTGAATATTGTTATGTATGGCTTGTTGCAGCTTGTGTCCATGAGAACCGAAATAGCTTATGAACAACAGCTGGAACCCTTTGGTGCCAAGGTAAATAATCTCATTATGGAAGGGCAGTACTGGAGATTTTTTGCACCTATGTTTCTGCATGCTGATATTGTTCACTTGGCTGTAAACTGCTATTCCATTTATATTATAGGGTCTCAGGTGGAAAAAATATTCGGCCGTGGAAGGTTTCTGGCTATTTACTTTGTGTCGGGTTTCATTGGCTCGGCAGCAAGTTTTGCTTTCTCACTGAATTCCTCTGTAGGGGCATCAGGTGCAATATTTGGTTTGGTAGGTGCCATGTTGTATTTTTCGTTACGACGTCCTGCTCTTTTAAAAAGCAGTTATGGTGCGAATCTTATTACTATGCTTGTAATAAACCTTGCTTATGGTTTTATGAACAAGCGAATAGATAACCATGCACACATAGGTGGTTTTGTGGGAGGATTCCTGACTACCGGAGCAGTGTATTCTTACCAAGAAAAAAATGGAAAAACCTTACTGAAAAAAGCAGCTTCACTTTTACTTGTTGCTGCAATTGCAGTGGGAATGTTATTTTACGGCTTTAATAATGACATAAATGCTCTTTCACCTAAGCTTGCTGCGCTGGAGCAGTTTGATATTGAGAATAACTGGCCGGAGTCGGAAAAAGAGGCTGAGGAAATTCTTGAGTTGAACCCATCCGACAAAAATATAAAGATTAGGGTATTATGGTCATTAATCAGGGCTGAAGTAAGTCAGGGAAAACTTGATGAGGGGATTCAGAATTCAAAGGCTTTAGTGGAACTAAGTCCGGCTGAAGGACATTATCTGCTTGGAGTCATATACTATAATACAAAAGAATTTGATAAAGCCAAGCAGGAACTTGAGGAAGCCAAAAAATCAGGCTCAACAAATACTGAAAATATTAATGAGATGCTTTCTGGTATTGAAAACAGTAAATAAGAAGTAAAGCAAAAAACGCATATTAACTGATATAAATTTGGTTAATATGCGTTTTAATATATGTTTTTATATCATTTCTGAAAAGTACCTGTGAAAACTAAGGTCATTTGTCAGTTCCGGGTGAAAGGATGTAGCCAGCATATTGTTTTGTCTGCAGGCAACTATATTTTCGTTTACACGAAGGATAACCTCCACCTGTGGAGCCACATCAACCACATAGGGTGCTCTGATAAATACCAAGGGAATTTTTTCAGAAGAAAGAGCCGGAAGGGGAACTTCCGTAGTAAAGCTATCCAGCTGCCTCCCGTACCCGTTTCTTACAACGTTTATGTCCATTACTTCCAGATGACGCCGGTGGTCATTTGTGATTTCTTTTGCAAGAATAATCATGCCCGCACAGGTTCCCCATACAGGCATCCCCGAGTTTATTCTTTTTCTTAATGGTTCAGTAAGATTAAAGTCACAAATAAGCCTTCCGATGGCAGTGCTTTCACCACCGGGAATAATAAGTCCGTCTATTGTATCAATGTCTTCTTTATATTTTACGCTACAGGGCTCTACATTTGGAATTTTGGATAGTTTCTCCAAATGTTCTGAGATGGCACCCTGCAACCCTAATACACCAATTTTTTCATTTTTAATCCTTTCTGTAAGCTTACCACCCTCTGGAGGCATACAGGCTGTTGCCTGACAGTTCTCTTACATCTATGGAATCCATGGCAGCACCCAACTCTTCTGAAACTTCTGCGATGATTTTGGGATCATTATAATAAGTAGTTGCCTTTACAATAGCCTGAGCTCTTTTAGCAGGATCTGAAGATTTGAATATCCCTGAACCAACGAAAACACCGTCGCATCCAAGCTGCATCATTAATGCCGCATCTGCCGGAGTTGCAATTCCGCCTGCTGCAAAGTTAATAACAGGAAGTTTACCGTTTTCATGAACATAGAGCACAAGGTCATATGGAGCAGCGAATTCTTTTGCTATGGTCATAAGTTCCTGCTTGGATGCACTCTGAACCTTTCTGATTTCGTTTGTTACAGTTCTCATATGTCTGACTGCTTCAACAACATTTCCGGTGCCGGCTTCACCTTTTGTTCTTATCATGGATGCACCTTCGCCAATTCTTCTGAGAGCTTCTCCGAGATTTTTTGCTCCGCATACAAACGGAACCTTAAATGTATGCTTATCTATGTGAAATTCTTCATCGGCGGGGGTTAATACTTCGCTTTCATCAATATAGTCGATTGAAAGGGCTTCAAGTACCTGTGCTTCAACAAAATGTCCTATTCTAACCTTGGCCATAACAGGAATTGATACAGCGCTTTGTATCTCTTTTATCATTTTGGGATCGGACATTCTTGCAACTCCTCCGGCTTTTCTTATGTCAGAAGGAACTCTTTCAAGTGCCATAACTGCAACGGCACCGGCTTTTTGTGCAATTTCGGCTTCCTTTGCATTTACTACATCCATTATTACTCCGCCTTTGAGCATCTGTGCAAGATTTTTGTTTAATTCATATCTCTCATTCATAATACATACTCCTTTACTTTTATTTATAAATAGAATATACTAATTGTACCGATACACTTATATGTGTTTGCGGCTAAATTTCGTACATTTTTACACAAAGAAAATCAAATGTCAATATCAATTATTAAAAAAATAAATTGAATTCTTATTTGTATACATAGATAAAATGAAGTTTGTCGAAATATTAAATATAAATTCAGGCTTTTGTCAGTTAATATGAGTGCGGAGGATATATGAAAATTGTATCGATACAATTATCGAATGAGGAGCAGCCTAAGTACTTACAGCTCTTTAATAGCATCAGAGAACAGATTTCACAAGGCGAAATGAACCCTGGAGAGCGTCTTCCTGCAATAAGGAGTCTCGCTTCCCAACTGGGAGTAAATACAAGTACAGTGGTTAATGCATATAAACAGCTCGAGAGCAACAGCTATATAACAGCCAAAAAAGGAAGCGGATATTTTGTTTCAAATACTAAAACAGGGAAGCAAGATACACATTTTTCCAGTAACTTGGGATTGTTCAGGGATACCTCTGTTATTAACTTTGCAAGTGCAACCCCACACCCGTCAATTTTTCCTATTGAGTCTTTTAAAGCTTGTATAAATGAGGTATTGGAAAGAGACAAAGGCTTTGCCTTCGGGTACGACGAGAGTAACGGCTACAGGCCATTGAGACAGTCAATTCTAAATTATTTTAACAGGGAGTATTCCGTTTCCGTTGAAAATGAGAGTTTTCTCCAAATTGTTTCAGGAGCACAGCAGGGTATAGATATTATAGGCAAAGTACTTTTAAACCCCGGAGATTATGTTATAACAGAAACTCCTACTTATGATGGTGCTGTTGCAGCATTTAAATCAAGAGGTGCAAGGATTGTCAGTGTAAACATGGATAAAGATGGAATGGATATGGAAGAACTTGATAAAAAAGTTCGTATATGCAAACCCAAACTGATATATGTAATGTCCAGATATCAGAATCCAACTACTGTATGCTACAGTCAGGAAAAGCTAAAAAAGCTGCTGCTTCTGGCAAAAGAGAATAACCTGTATATTGTTGAAGATGATTCTATGTCGGAATTATATTTTGAAAAGGAAAAACCTTTGCCCCTAAAAACTTTGGATACCGATAATGAATGTGTAATTTATCTAAAAAGTTTTTCTAAAATTCTTATGCCGGGACTAAGAGTAGCGTGCATGGTTATACCTAATAAACTTTTAAGTGATTTTACTAAAATAAAGCATACAAGCGATATTTCCTCATCCGGGTTGATACAAAGGTCTCTTGACTTATATTTCAGAAGTGAAAAGTGGGACGAACATTTGCAGTATATGAAGGAGATTTACAGAGGCAGGTTTGAGTTTATGCTTTCCGGCTTGGAAAGACTGAGAAAATATGGACTGAAATATGAAAAACCGGGTGGAGGGTTGTACTTCTGGGTAAAACTGCCACGTTATCTTTCAGCAGAGTTCTTTTATAAAAAGTGCAAAACAAATGGTCTTGTGTTTATTCCATCGGGTATTTTTTATGATAATATACACAAAAACTGTGATGATTATATAAGACTTAGTTTTGCATCAGCAGGAATTGACCAAATCGGTGAAGGTATGGCCATTTTGGAAAAGTGTCTTCGAAACAATTATCAAGAAGAATAGTCAAGCCGTCTGAATCTTCCGAAAAGCTTGTTTCTGTAATATTTATTATAGGTACTTTGGCTTAATCCATAATCAATCAAGACGGGGACATCATTAACGATTCCCCAGCTTGATGCTCTCTTCAAGTCACCGCTGCCTATATTTTTACTTTCTATATCTTCTGCAAATAATGGCCTTTTAATAAGGTCACTCATAGTTTGTACTTTGTAGTATCTTAAAACTATTCTGATATCAGTGATTTTTTTAGCTTTTACCATTATAAGATATCTGTGATTTTCAGAAACAGCAGCAATTTCGGCAAACAAGTCTGACTTACATGACCGGTAAGTAGAATGTTCGGTTTCGTTCTGCAAAATGCCTCTGACATCTTTTGCTACCTTAACTACATAACCGTTGCCTAAGTCATAAACGTTCCGACATGAACCCGAACCGATACGTTTATACTTATTACTTTTTAGATTATAAATAAGTTCATCAAAGTCAAAATGCATTTAACGCTCCTAATTATTATAATACACTACATTTTATTCCAACGATTTAATTGTGTGATTTTTAATTATAAGAGAGTCGGTTAATGGTAAAAATTAAAATAGTAGCCTTGACGGCGGTTGGGTAATTGATGTATTATAAGTTTAATATATAATATTCTAAATATGATGATTGGAAAGAGTAGAAAGCAGTTGGCTTCACAGAGAGCGGAAGCTTGGTGGGATTTCCGCAGGTTCAAGTTTTTGAAAATCATCCATGAGTTGCAGCCTGAAATTCAATAAAATGTATAGGACATATATTGAAGTAGGGTGTGCCGGTGATGAGCCGTTATAAAACGAAGTGATTATTGTCATGTTATTATTTTTTCATGCTACAAAATAATTTGGGTGGTACCGCGAAATAGCCTCGTCCCTTTGATGGAACGGGGCTTTATTATATTTTAGAATAATTAATTTACTATATTTAACCGGAGGTAATAGAAATGGCAGAAGATTATGGAAAATCGTTAAATCTACCACAAACTGATTTCCCCATGAGGGCAAACCTTCCTCAAAGGGAACCAGAATTCCTAAAAAAATGGGAAGACATGGATATTTATAATAAGCAATTGAAAAAAGCAGAAGGAAAGCCTTCCTTTATACTTCATGATGGCCCGCCTTACGCAAATGGAGGTATTCACCTTGGAACCTCGTTGAATAAGATTTTAAAGGATATCGTTGTTAAGTATAAAAGTATGTCGGGATACTATACTCCATATGTTCCTGGCTGGGATACACACGGACTTCCCATTGAACAGAGAGCCATCAAGGAATTGGGGCTAAAGAGGCATGAAGTTGGTCCTGTTGTTTTCAGAGAGGCATGTGAAGGCTTTGCCATGAAGTATCTGAATATACAGAGAGAAGCTTTCAAAAGACTGGGTGTAAGGGCTGACTGGGAACATCCTTATATAACTCTTAAACCTGAGTTTGAAGCTAAACAGATAGAAGTA
This sequence comes from Ruminiclostridium papyrosolvens C7, assembly GCF_000421965.1. Lineage (GTDB taxonomy): Bacteria > Bacillota > Clostridia > Acetivibrionales > DSM-1351 > Ruminiclostridium > Ruminiclostridium papyrosolvens_A. Next base: position 260,662 of record NZ_ATAY01000020.1, read on the forward strand.
TTTGGCGAAATGGCTAAGAAGGGACATATATACAAGGGATTGAAGCCTGTATACTGGTGCCCTGAGTGTGAAACTGCTCTGGCTGAAGCTGAAATCGAGTATGCAGACGATACTACCGTTTCAATATATGTTAAGTTCCAGGTAAGGGATGACAAGGGAATTTTTGAAGGTGTTGCACCAAAAGAAAAGATTAACTTTGTAATATGGACAACAACTACATGGACTTTGCCTGCAAACCTTGCAATTTGCTTGAATGAGTCTTTTGAGTACTCTGTTGTAAAGGCAAACGACGAATATTATGTACTGGCTTCGGAACTTGTGGAAAATACCATGAAAGCTGCAGCTTTAACAGAATATGAAACTGTTGCAAAATTTAAAGGCAGCGAGCTTGAAGGAATTCTTTGCAAGCACCCGTTCCTTGACAGGGATTCAATAGTTATTCTTGGAGACCATGTTACCCTTGAAGCAGGTACTGGTTGTGTTCATACTGCTCCGGGACATGGTGCGGAAGACTTTCTTGTATGCCAGAAATATAAGATTCCTGTATTGGTTCCTGTTGACAGCAAGGGCTTTCTGACAAAAGAGGCGGGACCGTTTGCAGGTATGTTCTATAAAAAATCCAATCCTGCAATAATTGAAAAATTGACTGAGGACGGCAGACTTTTAGCTTCTGAAAAAATTACTCACCAATATCCCCATTGCTGGAGATGTAAAGACCCAATCATATTCCGTGCTACCGAACAATGGTTTGCCTCAATAGACAGTTTCAGAGATGATGCTCTTGAAGCTATAAAGACTGTTAAATGGGTGCCTGAATGGGGTCAGGAAAGAATAACCAATATGGTTAGAGATAGGGGAGACTGGTGTATTTCCAGACAGCGTATCTGGGGTGTGCCGATTCCGATATTCTACTGTAAAGCCTGTGGTAAGGAACTGATAACTGATGAATCAATAAAGGCTGTGGCTGATCTTTTCAGAGAAAAAGGATCAAACGCATGGTATGCAATGGACGCTTCTGAGATTCTTCCAAAGGGAACTAAATGTGAATGCGGTCATCATGAATTTTCAAAAGAAACAGATATTATGGATGTTTGGTTTGATTCAGGTTCCAGCCATGTAGCGGTTCTTGAAAATACAGAAGGATTATCCTGGCCTGCAGACCTGTACCTTGAAGGAAGTGACCAACACAGAGGATGGTTCCAATCATCACTTTTAACATCAGTTGCAACAAGAAGCGGTGCACCTTACAAGAAGGTTCTGACTCACGGGTATGTTATTGATGAAGAAAAGAGAAAGATGTCAAAATCACTTGGAAACGGTATCGACCCTGCTGATGTTATCAAGGAGTACGGAGCAGATATACTGAGACTTTGGGTTGCTTCATCAGACTACACAACTGATATAAAGATATCCAAAGACTTATTGAAGCAGCTTTCTGAAGTTTATAGAAAGATAAGAAATACAGCAAGATATATCCTTGGAAATATAAATGGTTTTAATCCGGACACAGACAGTGTTGACTACAGTGAGATGAGTGAACTTGACAGATGGGCTCTTTACAAGATGACCAACTTGATCAAGAAGGTTAATGAAGCATACAGCGGTTATGAATTCCATATGATGTTCCATGCAATTCACAATTTCTGTGTTGTTGACATGAGTAACTTCTATTTGGATATTATAAAGGACAGACTTTACACATCAAAGCCTGATTCAAAGGAAAGAAGAGCAGCGCAGACTGTAATGTATGAGATACTTCAGTCTTTGGTAAGAATGTTGACTCCGGTTCTTGCATTTACTACTGAGGAAATCTGGCAGTATATGCCTCACAGAGCAGAGGATGATACTGAGAGTGTTCAGTTGAACAGCTGGCCACAGGTAAATGAAAAGTATGTAAATACAGAGCTGTCAGAAAAGTGGGAAAAGATATTGGAGCTTAGGTCAGATGTTTCAAAGGCACTGGAAATAGCAAGAGCTAATAAAACCATAGGTCATTCTCTCAATGCAAAAGTAACTTTGTATGCAGACGGAGAAAATCTTGAGTTTATTAAAAGTATTGAAAACGACCTTGTTACCCTGTTCATAGTTTCAGCTGTTGAAATTAAAAATCTAGCTGATGCTCAGGATGCTGCTCAAAAGGGAGAGGAAATGCCCGGAATAAAAGTTTCGGTTGAACAGGCACCTGGAGATAAGTGTGAAAGATGCTGGATGTTCAGCGAATTTGTAGGCAAGGACGAAAAACACCCGACACTTTGTAAGAGATGTGCTGATGTAGTAGGTTAATAAAGCATATCAGATTTGGGAGACATATTATGATTAGACATACTATAAATCTAAAGGAAAGAAGTTATCCTATTTGTATTGCAACAGACTTTCAGGAACTTGGAAAGATTGTACTATCATTCAGACAGGGTAACAAAGCCCTGTTGGTTACCGACGAGAATGTTGATAACTATTATTCTGATGAGTGTATGAAAGTACTTCAAGACAGCGGAATAGAGGTTAACAAGTACGTTCTGAAGCCCGGTGAAAATAATAAGACACTTGAGGCAGTTTATGGTATATATAATAAAATGGTAGAGTGCAAACTGGACAGAAGCAGTATTGCGCTGGCGCTTGGAGGCGGTGTAGTCGGCGATATTGTCGGCTTTGCCGCTGCCACCTATATGAGAGGTATCAACTTTGTACAGATACCCACATCTCTATTGGCTCAGGCAGACAGCAGTGTTGGGGGTAAAACCGGGGTTGATTTCGATGGGCATAAGAACATTGTGGGTGCATTTTATCAGCCTAAAACAGTGTTCATTAATGTAAATACTATTAAGACACTGCCTAAGAGAGAGATTTCTGCAGGTCTTGCCGAAGTAATCAAACACGGTTTGATTATGGATGAAGAATACTGTGAATATATTAACTACAACGCTGATAAGATTTTTAAATTTGATGAAAATGTACTGCAATACCTGGCTAAAAAGAATTGTTCCATAAAAGGCTATGTTGTTGAACAGGACGAAAAAGAGGACGATTTAAGGGCTATTCTTAATTTGGGTCACACAATCGGTCATGCCATTGAAACAGTTGAAAATTTCAGGCTTTTGCATGGAGAATGTGTGTCTATCGGAATAGTTGGAGCATACAAAATGGCTCAATATATGGAGATTTTGGGTGAGCAAACAGTTAATCAGGTTAAAGCCATTCTTGTAAAACTTGGACTTCCAGTTTCTTTGCCGGGACTGGATGCTGAAAGGGTATATAACCAGATATTTTACGATAAAAAAGTAAAAGATAATAAATTAAAATTTGTTTTGCCACGTAGAATTGGAGAGGTTTTCCAATGTACCATTGAAGACAGCGGGATGATTAAAAAAGTTCTTTCAGATTTGGCAAATTAATATTTTAAATTTTAAAATTAAGCATATTAACCGTTTTAGTATTTGAAATACGGTTAATATGCTTTTTTGTATGTTTTAGAAAAATTTCTTACGAATAAATAAAGCTAAACAGAACAACCATAATTATAATGAAAAGTTTTAAATTGTTTTCATGTGGAGGGAGTACTTATAAAATATGGCCAACAACAATCATTTAATTAGTGAACTTTCCAAAAAAGTTGATAATATGTCTCTTAAAATGGAGAAGATGAAATTCGTGGATTACGTTTATTATCTTGAACATCCGCGAAAAATGCTATGGTCCAATTTTGTAAGTGGTCTGGCAAGGGGCTTTGGGATAGCTATAGGTTTTACTATTCTTGGAGCAATCGCCATATACTTTTTGAATATTATAGTAAAAATAAATCTTCCATACATCGGACAATTTATCAGTGATATAGTGAAGATTGTGCAAAGCAGCAGTAGAAACGTTAGATGACAGATGAACATAGGAGGAATCATATGGACAAGAATCAGCTGTTGCATTACAAAGATAAGCTTATAACGGAAGCAAAAAGGACAGACACAGCATTGGAACAAATGAGGGATTTGAACGAGGGGGAAATGAGCAATTATACTCCTTCGGAGTTGTCAAATTATGATAATCATCCTGCGGAACTGGGAAGCGAGCTATATACAGTGGAGATGAATCTGGCACTTAAAGTCCATGAACAGACAAAACTTAATGATATTAAGCTTGCTTTGAAAAAAATAGATAATGGAACCTATGGTGTTTGTGAAAACTGTAAAAAAGATATAAATCCGGAGAGGCTGGAAATTATGCCAACTGCAAGGTTTTGTATGGAATGTCAGGAGGATAAAGAGGCAGAAGAGATTAATACGCCTGATCAGCAGTATGACGAAATTTTTGATAGCCCCTTTGGCAGGAAGTACTTGAATAAGCAAGAAGACGACGAGTTTGAGGGTCTGGATCAATTTAATGACCTTCTAAAGTACGGAAGTGCGGATACTCCTCAGGATATGTCGGGATATGCAGATTACGAAGAATTTTATACAAATGAAGTTGATAATCAGGGATATGTAGAAGAAACAGATAAAATTTCAAACCAGCAGTACAAAAACCAACTCCCTTAATAACCAGCTTCCCACGTGAATCTTTCATGTGGGAAGCTGTATTTTAAGCATATCTAAAATACAAGTTGATTTTTTACAGAGAAAACCATATTATATTTTATAGTTTAATTACTAGGAAAGGCGTACAAATTATTTTGCGAGGTCATATGTTTAATTATAATAAATACCTTATAATAAGTGATTTAGATGGTACTTTAATAAATTCGCAGCATTTCATATCACAGGAGAATTTAGATGCAATAAGCTATTTTACAAAAAAAGGTGGGAGCTTTGCTGTTGCCACAGGGCGAACAAAGGATAATATACGTCCATACATAGAAAATTTAATCCTTAATGGCCCCTGTATCCTATATAACGGAGGGGGTATTTATAATTTCCAAGAGGAGCGATTTCTGGGTACGGAATTTCTGGATAGGAGTGCAGTTGAGGAATTTATTATTTATTGCATGAACAATTATAAAAAAATGGCAGTTGAAATATTCACACCTGAAATGATGTACATAATAACACCTGACCATATACTTGACCCCTATGTTGAGAGTGAAAAACAAGTGTTTAGCAGAATAACACTTGATGAAGTTATGGAAATGGACTGGATTAAAGTACTTCTGTATGATAGCCCGGAAATCCTTCAAAAAGCACAGGCTATGCTGGAAGAATTTAATTTGCTTGATAAGGTAGATAGTGTTTTTTCACAGGTATTTTATCTTGAGCTAATTAAGAAAGGCATTTCAAAGGGAGCGGCTTTGGAGAGATTAAAAAATTCACACCAGTACAGTGATAAAACAATTATCGCGGTAGGTGATTATGATAATGATATTGAAATGATCAGTTTAGCCGATATAGGAATTGTGGTAGGTAATGCCAGAGAGTGTGTTAAAGCTGTGGCTGACATAGTGACTGTGAGTAATGATGAAAATGCTCTGTATGAAATCATTTATAATATAATACCATCTTTATCTAATAAGTAAATTCTAGAAAAATAATTGAATTGGCAGGAATTTAGTGCTAATATATAGAGTGCAAGAATGTATGCTGGTATAGCACAGTCGGTAGTGCAGCTGATTCGTAATCAGCAGGTCAGCGGTTCGATTCCGCTTACCAGCTCCAAAACTCAAAAACACCCTTCAACAGTTTATGTTGAAGGGTGTTTTTGAGTTTTGGAGAATTTTGGCATAAAAAATGCGTCTTTTTATGTAGCTCATATTATGATGTGTATTCAATAAATATTATTGTATTTTTATTTATTATATTAGGCTATGTATTCACATTACCATGATAAAGATAAATTAAAAGTCACAGGAACAACCACAATAAGACAAATACATCAGTGTACCTATTGGTGTACCTCCAATTAAATGTACATATCCGGCTATTTTTATAAATTTAATAACATAATAAAATAGGGCATAGCAACTAATTTTTAAAGTAGTTTCGCTAGTGTCCTTTCTTATTTTGTCTAAGTATAATGAAAAATCAACACATTGATATATTTGTAAATATTGTATAGAATTAGAATAATTAATAAAAATTAGTTAAGTTTAATTTTTGAATTGAGATTTATTGGCTGGAAATATATGTACAAGTAAATTTATGTCTCATTGCAGAAGGTAGTTCAACTATTCCGAAAATTCCGATAGAATCCGTATTAACTCAAACCTCCGAAACTAGTATTTTGCAAGAAGATAATGTAATAAGCTCTTGGCAATAAGCCTCATCCTAACCGAATAAAATTCTAAAATTTCCATAAGAAAATTCACTTAAAATAATTTTACATAATTTGGAAATATAGGTTTCAATGTTAAACTTCTGATGTTATTTTTAGACTTAACATAAATTTAACTTATTCTTGGGAGGCTATGTAATGGAAAACTATCAACAAAAAGATGAAATATTATTATCATGGAGGAGGTGTATAGAAAACAATCTTTTACCACAACAAAAAGTACCCCAAAGCAATTTTGAAGAAAAAGAAATAAAGAAGTTGTCGGACAAAAATAAAATCTTAATATCAGTTTTTGAAGAAGCATTAGATAATGTAGAAAGTAAAAATATCGATAAATGTCTTTTTTTATATTATCAGATGTTAACAAAGTCGCTCTAAAACTTTTCGGAAGAAGAAAACTCCTATCCTATGCACAGGAATCACTAATACAAACAGGAACTAGTTTTGATGAATTAATAAGTGGGACAAACTCTATAGATTTGGCAATTAGACTTAACATTAGTTCTTATATGCTACCCGAAAACAACTACTGTGATTTTCTTAGAAATTGGTATATGTTTTCTGTACCAATAATGACAAAAAATGAAAATCGGGGGTGTATAAGCATACTTTCCAGAGAAAATTGTATTAATCAAGAAATAGCTCTAATAGTCGGGCTCCTGTCTTATAAAATTTCCAATGAATACAAAAAACGAAAAAAAATAAATAGCACTAATTTATGTGATGTTACGCTGACTGATAGTCAAATAAGGATTTTGAAAGTACTTGCCCGGGGCTGCACTGACAAATGCGCTGCCATGGAACTAGGTATAAGTCTTGGAACCGTCAGGTATCATAAAACCAATATTTTCAGGAAACTAAATGTTGAAAGCTGTGTACAAGCTATAATGAAGGTTCTTAAATATGGAATTATATCTTTGGATGATATGGAATTATAGACGAAATACCACTGTATTATAATCCAGTCAATAAATTAAGCTACAAATTACTGGATTATAATACAGTGGTAGCAATTGCACATTATGATATAATCTGTAAGAAAAGTGAAAATTTACAGATATTTAACAAAGAAAGATGGAAATAACATGAAGCAAGAAAGCACTTTGAACGTAATTGAAGAAAAAAACAGTTTTACAGATACTGTTATATGCTTTATCAAATTAATACGTGTAAGGCAATGGTCAAAAAATATTTTTGTATTTTCAGGGGTATTGTTTCCGTCAGGTTTAATTGGATTATTTCAGGTAGTTAATCTAATTATTGCATTCCTATTATTTTGTGGGATTTCAAGTGCAGTGTATATTATTAATGACGTAATTGACTTAAAAAAAGATATGCTGCATCCGGTAAAAAGGTTCAGACCTCTGGCTTCAGGCAAAATAAAAGTAAAGTTTGCACTGTCAATTTTTTATGTTATTTGTCCGGGTACTATAGTATTATCCTTTTTCCTCAACAAATACTTTGGAATAGTTATATGCGTATATTTTTTGATGAATCTATCCTATTCTCTGAAACTAAAAGAATTTGTATTTATTGATTTATTAATTATTTCTTTTGGCTTTGTTCTTAGAACATTTTCAGGAATAATATTAGTTAATGGAAAAAACTCATTCTGGTTTTTATTAAGTATAGCTTTTCTTTCATTATATCTTGGAATGAATAAGCGTAAAAAAGAGCTGCTTACACTGGAAGAGGATTGTCAAAAACATCGCAAAAATCTTGGTGAATATTCCATTGGATTAATTAATGAAATAATTCCCATGCTGACAGCCTGTACTGTAATATCTTATTCTTTTCATACCCTGTACGAAGTAAAGGTGAAATACACAATTCTTACAATACCCATTGTAGTATATGGAATTTTCAGGTATCAGTACCTTACAGATAAAGCCGGCTACGGCGAAAGTCCCGAATTGGTATTGCTAAAGGACAGGCCTATAGTTTTGGCTTTATTTGTGTGGGGAGCTATATATATTTCTGCAAAACTTCTGACAAACGGGTTATTCTAGCGAAATAGCATAATTTAAGGAAAAGGACGAAACAATGACATTTATACAAGGATTAATAGAAAATGTTAAGCAAAAATCGAGTAAATTAATTCGAAATGGAGAAATAAGGGCATTTATCGAGAATTTAGGCATTGTATTTATTTTCAGATTTACATCTGCCATTTTAAGTGTCATTGGGTTGGTCTTGGCAGCAAGGTATCTTGGAGCAGTTTCAGTAGGGCATATTACAGTGATTCAGAATACTGCCTATCTTCTTTATATACCAATGTGTTTCGGCATAAACCTGTCGATTATAAAGTTCTTACCTGACTGCAAGAATGAGGAAGAAAGCGAGAGGCTTCTGGGCTCAATTGGTATTTGGAGTTTAGCTTTAACAGTTATATCAATAATCTCATACTGGCTGTTTCACTCATTAATTAACAAGGCTTTGGGCTTTTCCACAATACAATTATTGTTGACTGTAATTATGGCGGTTACTATAAACTATTCAATGATTACCGAGGCAATATTAAGGTCAAGAAAACGGTTTTTAGCCTTAGGTATTATTAAAATGGTAAGTTCTTTAATATTTTTTACATTTACATTGATTTCAAGCCTTGTTTTTAAAAATTATTTATACTTTGTATATGGCATGATCATAAATCAGGTTGTTGTAATAATATGGTCATTAAAAACTATAAAAATCAAGAAGTTCAGATTTTCCATAGAAACCTCAAAGCTGGCGTACAAGTATGGAGCGATCAATATGGTCAGCGGTGTTTTATCCTATATCATGTTTAACAGCGACCTTTATATCGTTAATCATTTCTGTTCAGCTTATGATGTAGGTATATATTCACTTTATCAGGTAAATGTAAAAAACTTTTTTAACCTTATGTTTCATGAGATATTTGCGGTAGTATTTCTTCCGACTATTGTTCAGATGGATACCATGAAAATTTATAAAAGGATTAAGTCTCTTATACCTCTTATGCTTCCCATTGCAATAATTGCCAACATGGCTCTTAGTATATGTATGATATTACTTTACGGAAGAAATTACACCATAAATTGGATATATGTTTTGCTAATTTCGGTAAGTCTGGGTTTTCATTTTTTATATTACGTGTTTAATTCAGTATTCACTGTTGAGGGTAAAAAGGGTGCATTACTTTGCATGAGTGTATTAGTTCTACCCATGCCGGTACTAATATTTATAAGTATTGTGCTAACAAGGTCATGGGGCATAACCGGAGAGTTAATATCCTTACTCGTTACTCAGCTGACATTAGTTGGCGTGTTCTTATTTATCATAAAATTCAAATATCTTAAAAATAAACAAACTCACATTAAAATATTGAAATGATTTTAAATAGTGAAAGGAGAAAAAGATGAATAATAAACCTTTAGTTTCAGTCATTGTACCTAACTATAATTATGAGAAGACTCTGCCTAAGTGTTTTGAAGCACTGATGAATCAGACATATAAGGATTTTGAAATTATATTTGTAGATGACGGCAGCGCAGATAATTCCATAGAAATAGCAAAAAAGTATCCGTGTAAAATATTCAAAACACCTAAAAACGGAGGCGTGGCGGCGGCACGAAACCTTGGGGTTGAATATGCCTCCGGAGATATTTTGTTTTTCCTTGATAGTGACGTTGCTTTGTATAAGGATGCAATTGAAAACACCTTGAAAGAATTTGAGAAGGATCCTTCCCTTGGCTCTGTGTGTGGAATTTATTCAAAAGATCCACTGTTTAAGGGAGGTTTGGCGAAAGACTACAGGACCCTGCAAGGCCACTATTGGAGAATAACTTCTGTCGGTTATGTAACGGCAGGCTTCTTCTCGTTGGGAGCTGTAAAAAAATCTGTATTCCAAGAACTTAAAGGATTTAACGTAAATCTCAGTAATACTGAAGAGATTGAATTTGGTAACCGACTCAATCAAAATTACCGTCTATTACTTACCGATAAGGTGGTAGGCTGCCATGACGACGAAGAAAGACTGAAAACTCTTGCAAGAAAGATACATATCAGAGCTGTCCAAAGGATACCGTTTTATTTACACAGGAAAAAACTTACAAAAGGTTTTGAAACTCCTTTGAGAGGCCTTGGAATGTTGGCTGTGGGATTAAGTACGTTGGCGATTCCGGCGACAATACTCAGCCTGTATTTTGCAGCTTTATTTTTGGTTTGTGTTCTGGCTTTTGTATTCTCAGATTTTGGACAATACAAATTTGTGTTTAAGGAAAAAGGCTTCTTTTTTACACTGGTATTTATAGCATTTCACTGGATAATCACAGCTGTTGCCTTTTGGGGATTTGTCAGAGGTGTTTTAAGCATGATATTCAGTAGTAAATTCCGTGAAAAATATTCCTATGAGGGGTGAACAAATGAAAAGGAAAGTTCTTATAACAGGAAATAACGGAGTTTTGGGCAGAAATCTGGTTAAGTATTTACATAAAAACGGAAGTGAAAATTACGAACTTGTTCTTTTTGATATAAATCAGAATAACTCCGAATTTTCAAACTTTCAGACATATAAGGGTGATATAAGAAAAAAAGAAGATATAGAAAAGGTTATAGGGGATATTGATATCGTAGTCCATTGTGCCGGAGCATCTCCTTCTTATGAAGAATCTGAGATATACGACATAATTATAAACGGTACAGCTAATTTATTGGAATGTGCATTTACTGTAGGAAAGGTCGAAAGATTTGTTTACATATCATCCACCTCCGTATATGGAGTGCCTGAAAAGGCTCCAATATATGAAACAGACGAAGTAAAGCCCTATGACCCCTACAACAAGAGCAAGATAGAGACAGAAAGACTTTGTGACCATTGGAGGACTAAAGGTCACTGTGTCAGCGTACTTCGTCCGAGATCTTTTTTAGGGCCTGAAAGGCTGGGAACATTTGGCATACTTTATGAATGGGCAAGTGAAGGAAGGAACTTCCCGATGCTGGGGCCGGGGAAAAACAAATACCAGTTATTGGATGTAGAGGACTTATGTCAGGCAATTTATTTGGCCATATCGGTAGATGCCGACAATGCAAATGACCTTTTCAACATCGGAGCAAAAGAATTTTCGACTATAAAGGATGATTACCAAGCGGTACTTGATGCGGCCGGTTTTAATAAAAGGATAATATGCTTTCCTGCAAAACCGATGTTTTTTATTCTGAATATCCTTGAGAAATTAAAGCTTTCTCCTTTTTACAAAAGGCTTTATCTCAAGCTCAACAGAAACTACTATGTTTCTATTGAAAAGGCAGAAAAGAAACTTGGTTATAAACCCAAGCATTCAAATAAGGATTCTTTAGTAAGGAATTACCGATGGTATCTTGAAAATAGGAATAAAATTGGAAATAAACCGGGAGCAAGCAATAATGTTGTTTGGAACCAGGGAATTTTAAAATATGCCAAACTATTTTTTTAAGTCATAAAATTTAATTTTAAAAATATAAACAAGGGGGAGTTAGAAAATGTACGAGGATAAGAATTTTTTAACAATTGAAGATGCACACAATATGACAGAGAAAGAAAACCTGAGATTATTTAAAAAGCACATTTCAAGCCAGCTGGGAAAAACACTTTCAATGCTCGGTTTTGCCGATTCCATTCCTGTAGAAGCAAGCGGAATGTATGTTACCTTGAGAGATGGTCGTAAGGTTCTTGATATGACGGGACATTTGGGAATGCTTGTTGCGGGACATAATCATCCGAGAATAATAGAAGTGAGAAGAAAATGGGCGGAAGAAAAGAGATTGGAGTCGTGGAAATTTTTCCCTTCACCGTATCAGGGAGTACTTTGTAATAATCTTTCACTTATTTTTCCGGAAGACCTTGAAGTTATGTTCTTCTGCAATAGTGGAGCCGAGGCCAATGAGGGAGCATTGAAGCTTGCAGAAAAATATAGCGGAATGTCAAGAAAAACCGTTGTTTATACGGACATATCATTTCACGGCAAAACCCACGCAACACTTACATTATCAGGATCTGAAAAGCATCAGAATCATCATTTCAATAAAACCGAAAACTGCATAATGATAAAATATGGTGATATCGAAGATTTTAAACGAGTTATTGAAGAAAATAAAACCGGAAAAAATTCAACTAAAATAGGTACATTTATAGTAGAAGCAATACGTTCCGAAGGTGTTGTTATACCTGATAAAAGCTATTATGAAGAGGTTCGTAAACTATGTGACAAGTATGACATCGTACTTATAATGGATGAGGTGTTTACCGGCTTCGGAAGAACAGGAAAAATGTTTGGCTTTGAGCATTATGGCATTTGCCCTGACATTTGTTCCTTCTCAAAGGCATTTGGTGGTGGAAAGGCCACATTTGCAGGATTTATTACAAGACCAAAGATATTTAATAAGGCATATTCAAAAATGAATGAGGCAACACTACACTCCACTACATATAACGGTTTCGGTGAAGAGGTAATTTCTGCTATTGAAGTGCTGAATATTATCAGAGATGAAAAGCTGCTGGAAAATTCAGAAGAAATGGGTAAATACCTGTTGTCGAGACTTCAGGAAGTCAAAAAGGAATTTCCTGATATAGTAGCCGATGTACGTGGAGTTGGTCTATTGGCATGTATCATTTTCCATTCAAGGGCAGAGAAGATAGTTAAATTTTTCTCTAGTACAGGTACGGATTTGGTAGAAAAGTTTGTTACAGGTTCTGTAATAACCTCAATGCTCAAGGACTACAGTATTTTGCTGAACACCCCTCCTCATGATTCAAGTCAGATACTTATTACACCAAGCCTAATTATTAACAGAGAACAAATAGATTACTTTATTGAATCCCTCAAGAAAGTTTTAAGTGATAACCTGTGGAAAGTAGGGTTTGATTACCTTAAAAAGCTAAAAAGCTAGTCTTAAAAAGAAAACAACAGAGGGAGTAAACGTATGAAAAAAGCTAGTATTGTAATTCCTACAATGAATAAGCTTTCAAGGCTCCGCTTGATTCTAAAGGCTCTGGAATCTCAGGTTGATGATACTGTAGAGGTTATAATAGTATTTGACGGTTGCTCTGACGAAGTGCTTTGTGATTTTAAAAAGTTAAAGCTGGGTTTTGAGCCGATACAAATAATTCACCCTGAAAACGTTGGGAGGTCAAAAGCACGTAACTCCGGTATTTTAAAGGCATCTGGTGAAATTGTCATTTTTCTTGATGATGACAGGATACCATGCAGTGATTTTGTATCAAAACATGTAATGAGCCATAAAAATGGGCGCTTTGCAATAGTTGGACAAAGAAACAATGTGGAATATCCGGAAGAAGTCCTTGAACAGTTTTATCTGAATGGCTTAACAGAATCGGACTTCAGAAGGATTGACAGGGATTCAATACCTGAGCCATATGAACCTGCAAAAAAAATTGCGCGCCTTATATTCGGCCAGCTTATAGAGCGAATAACTTTCAGTACCGGAAATTCTTCGGCACGCAGAGAAGACCTGATAGCTGTCAATATGTTTGATGAAAATTTTACAGGATGGGGTCTTGAGGATACAGATCTGGGGTACAGGTTAGGCAAATCGGGAGTTAAAATCAAAAGAAATTTCTCGATAGTAAATTTCCATCTTGTTCATCCTGTAAATAAATCTCAACAAAGTAGCGAAAATCAAAAAAACTTTGAGTATTTCCTCGGAAAAATTGAAGGAGATAAAGCTTCAATACGGATGGCAAAATTTCTGAACAAGCTTATATACCGTTAGCTCCTTCTGAATCCAAGTCTAAATAAATTTGGAGGTTTTATATCTGTGATGAAAAAATATGTACAAAATGCAATTAAGGCACTGGCAGTATTATGGTTTGTTTATATGATTATACATATTGCATTTGTAGGAAAATTCTTTCTTCTGAATTTCCCCTCAAGTACGCCTACATTCTTTTTCGTAATTGTTCCCGTTATACTGTTGGTATACTTTTTAGTTCAAAAAAAGAAAAAAGTCATATTCATAGGTATAATGTCAATCTCCTTGATAATGGGAACAACTCAGTTTGATATAAATATTGCAACAAAAAGTAACAACAATATAAATAAGGATAATTACATGCCGGTGAAGGTGTTTTGCTGGAATACAAATCTCTGGGATCAGTTGAAAGACGGAAATGCGTTTTATGATTATCTGAAAAATCAAAAAGCAGATGTATACCTCCTTCAAGAATACCTTCACTGTGTAACTGACAGGAATGATAAAAGTCAGAAGCCATTTAAAATCTGCAATATCATTCCGGGATTTCCACCGAATTATCTTACAATAGACGAAACAGAAAGGATTAAGAAAGAATTTCCGGGATACTTTTTCTCAACAGACGGCCAGTTTGTTATTATCTCCCGATATCCTATTATTCGTTCTCATGCGGACTATTCTGAGCAGTATGCGGTCTCAGATGTGGACATAAACGGTAAAACAATGCGCTTTTTTAATGTGCATATGCTACTTCACATAGAACCAGGAAATCCTTTTGTACCGTATTTTTATAATGCAATCTCAAGAAGATACAAGGCCAGGGAAATTGGGTTTAAAAACTTAAACGAGGACATCAAAAAAACGAATACAGATTACTTTATAGAAGGAGATTTCAATTCTTCAAAATCTATGGGGGTAATGAACGGACTGCTGAAAGATCATATTGATGCAGTAAAATATTCAAGAGACATTTTACCGCTGACGTTTGAGATGGATGGATTAAAACTTTGGAGGTTTGACTACGCTCTTGTACCTAAAAATGACAATATACTTATCAGTTCATACAAATGCCTTCCCCATAAGGGTTTATCAGATCATAATCCATTATCTATAAATATGTATTTAAAAAGGTGATATATTATGAAAAAAAGCCATGATTACCCAAAGGTTAGTATTATCATCCCTGTATACAATATGGAAAAATATCTTGGCAAATGTCTGGAAAGTGTTATAAACCAGACATATACCAATATAGAAATTATTGCAGTAGATGACGGTTCCGAGGATAATTCCATTGAAATCCTAAATGAATACAGCAAAAAAGACCAACGTATTAAAGTATATCAGAATGAAGTAAACAGGGGTGTTAGCCATACACTGAATCATGCACTTAAATACAGTACAGGTCAAATAGTTGCACGAATGGATTCAGACAATATCATGGTCGAAGACAGGATTGAAAAACAGGTTGCTTATCTGATGGAAAATCCTGAGTGTATAGTTGTTGGAGGGCAGGAAACGTATATTGACGAAGATGATAAAATAATAGGGGGAACCAGATTCCCCCTTAGTGACAAGGAAATAAAAAGAAAGTTTTTCTCCTTTCAGCCTATCGCGGATCCAACCAGTATGTATAACCGCTCAAAAATCCCTTCTGAAGTTTTCTACTTTGATGAAAGCCTTACAGTAGCTGAAGGTTTGGATTTGTATTTCAGGCTATTTAAATACGGTAAGTTCGCCAATATAGAAGATTCAATCATACTCTACCGTCAAAGACAAGGTTCACTTATCTCAACAGATATTAAAAGGACCTTTAAATTTATATCAATTGTGCGCAAAAGAGCAAAAAAACAATATGGAATACGACCACCTTTTATGGCTGGAATTATTAACTTTTGTCAAAAAATAATTACTTCAATACTGCCTATTTGGGTAGCGGTGAAAATAAATGATATTATTAAGAAGCTTACTGTAAAGGTATAAAAGAAAATTGACTTTTAGTGTCCTATTAAATATAATGTATATAGAAACCATATTTCCCAAAATAAGTAATTAATCTATATCACTTTTATGTGAAATCTTTTGATACATAGGATAAAACAAGAAGGTTTGAAAAATAGATTATGCAAGGAGGAAATATTAATGGAAAAGAATTACACGTGGAAGTCCAAAAGAGTTATGAAATGCATTTCAGTTTTTATGTCTGTAGTTATCTTTTCATTCCTTATTGCTCCGGTAAAAGTAAGTGCGGAAACATCAATTACTGACGATGGAGTGGTGAGGAGTTATACACTTTTCGGAGATCTCAATAGTGATAATAACGTCGATTCTCTTGATTATGCAAAAATGAAAATGATATTATTGGGAACGACTTCTCAGCATACTGTAAATATTAAAGCGGCAGATTTGAATGGCGATGGTGATGTTAATTCATTAGATTTAGCAATAATGGGAAAGTTCATGACTGGAGAGATAAGAACGTTCCCTGTTGAAACAAAATATCCAAGTACCGGTGATAACAGCACTATGTATCCTTTCCTTAATGATAATTTTCAAATAGCATTAGAGGAAAATGGGTCAACAGGTTATCAGTGGGATTATGTAATATCGGATGTTGCTGCAGCTACATTGGTTTCAGAAGACAGCTATTGCTTTACTCCAAACGCTGTTGGTACACCAGTTCAAAAGGTATGGACTTTTAAAGCATTAATGCCGGGTAAGTATACAATTGAGTTTACATACACGCAGCCCTGGGAAACAGATGCGGAACCATTGAAAACCGTTAAATGCGATTTATATGTAAGTACTGTAAATGGTACCGTAATAAACGTAAATCAAGGTGATACATTTAAAATAGCGATGATTGGCGGAGGAATTGCAGGGTATTCTTGGAAATATACCATTCCCGAAGAAATGCCATTTACGTTACTCTCAAAAGAAATATTGGATGAGCATCCGAATTCGGCTGATTCCATGTACTTAATTGTATGGACATTCACCGCAGTAAAACCGGGAAGTCATAACCTTGTATTTATCGGGACACCATTTTCTCAGAAGGTTGAATGCCAAATAAATGTAGTTTAATGAAGCACAACCATTAAAAATTTCGTCTAAGAAGCTGTACAGTTTTCCTGAAGTTCAGGTGCTGTACAGTCTTTTTTTAAAGTTACTCTTGTTTTAATTCTTATAAAAATATTATAATAAAATAGCTTGTTAACTGTGTTTATATTAGAAATTATCCAAGTGAAGGGGTTACATATGAATTTAAAAGATAGCTATATTGAATTATATAATACATATATCAAACGTGACGGAGCCGACAAACTTCTGGAATATATGCTGTCCAAATCAAGTGATTTCTTTACGGCCCCGGCAAGTACAAGGTTTCATGGTTCATACGAAGGTGGTTTGGTTGAACATAGTATAAATGTATATGAATGTTTGGTTGATTACCTTTCAAGGACAAGAGTAAAGGATATTTATGGTTTAAGCTACGATTCGGAAACCATTGCAATATCTGCACTCTTACATGATTTATGTAAAATAAACTGCTATAGGCCGGGAACCCGGAATGTAAAGGATGAACGTGGTGTTTGGCAGACAGTTCCAACTTATGAGTATGATGACAGGCTGCCTTATGGACATGGTGAAAAATCAGTATACATAATAACTGGATTTATGAAGCTTACAAGGGAGGAAGCCTTTGCAATACGTTATCACATGGGCTTTTCGGGCTGTGAAGATAAGAGATGTATAGGGGATGCATTTGAGCAATTTCCGCTGGCATTTGCATTGTGTACGGCAGACATGGAAGCTACATATTTTATAGAAGGAAAATAAAGGGCATTAAAAGGCATAACAGTCCATAAGTACCAATAAAAAAGTATCGCTGACATATCATATTGTCAGCGGATTTACTGATAATAAATGTATAAATGTTATTACAAATTTATTAGAGAGCAGGAATGTATGTGGATAAAAAAATAGCCCGCTTACAACATTGTGGCTCAACATTGTTTTTTCCTATATCTATTATTTATCTTGAGTTAGTATTTAAATTTGTTGTATTTAAAGAACTGTTCAACATTGGTTTTATATATATGGTTTTATTTTCAATTCCTGCTGGGATATTGTTATATTTAGTATGCAGCTTGTTCAACAGCAGAGTTAACAGAATTATATCCGTAGTCCTTACTTTATTTCTAACATTCATATATATAGTCCAGATTGTTTACTATCAAATATTCAGTACCTTTTTGGCTTTATTCTCACTAAACGGTACTGACCAGGTACTCCAATTCTGGAAGGAGGTACTAATTGCCGTAAAAAACAAGGCCGGTGCTATTCTTTTCCTACTCATACCGATTTTATTCCTGATTATTTTCAGCAGGAGTCTTTTTCTTGCGAGAAAGACCACAGGAAAGTTGAAAGCAATTTTGGCAGTGGTTATGGTATGTTTTCAGGTGGCAGCTACAATTCTGGTCTCTCTGTCAAATACCGGGGAGCTTAGTACAAGTTTTCTTTATTCAAGAGCTATCATACCCGATTTGGCAGTAAACAGATTCGGTATGCTTACTACTTCACGTCTGGATGTAAAACATTTGGTTTTTGGGTTTACAAGCTCCGATGATGATGAAAAAGAGCAAATGACTGCTGTTGATGATAACAAAGGAATGGGGACTCTACATCAGCCATCAAAGCAAAGTCAGGAAAGTACTGCAAAAACTCAACTTGATAAAAGCAAGGATTCTTCGTCAGATGAAGTCAATTCTGTTCAGGAAGCAAGTAACGAGTATAATATAATGAACCTTGATTTTGACAAACTTATAGCCGGAGAAAGCGACTCTACCATTGCTTCAATGCACAGGTATTTTAATACTGTCAAACCGACTAAAAAGAATAAATACACCGGAATGTTTAAGGGTAAAAACCTGATAATGATAACTGCTGAGGGATTTTCACCGTATGCGGTAGACAAGGATTTAACACCGACACTGTATAAAATGTCTCAGGAAGGTTTCAGGTTTACCGATTTTTATACGCCTATATGGGGAGTAAGTACATCTGACGGAGAATATGTAGCTTGCAACTCACTGATACCAAAGCCCGGAATATGGAGCTTTTATGTATCGGGAAGAAACTATATGCCATTTTGCATGGGAAACCAGCTGAAAAAGCTTGGATATGGTACACGTGCATACCATGACCACTCATATACCTATTATCACAGGGATGTATCCCACTCCAATATGGGATATTCTTTTAAAGCCGTTGGTAATGGACTTGAAATGACAAAATCCTGGCCGGAATCAGATCTTGAAATGATTCAGAAGACAGCAGATGACTATATTGGGAAAACACCTTTTCACACATATTATATGACTGTCAGCGGACACCTGATGTATACCTTTAACGGAAATGCAATGGCGGAAAAAAATAGAGAGCTTGTCAAAAACTTGCCATATTCACGGGCAGTAAAAGCGTATCTTGCCTGCAATATAGAATTGGACAGAGCTATGGGAGAGTTAATAGCCAGACTTGAAAAATCTGGACTTGCAGAAGATACACTTATTGCTATAAGCCCAGATCACTATCCTTACGGACTCACAAACAGTGAAATAAGTGAACTTGCAGGGCATCCTGTGGAGACAAATTTCGAACTTTACAAGGGAATATTTATTTTATGGTCAAAGGGAATAAAATCTGAAGAAATAAGTAAACCCTGTGCCAGTCTGGACATATTGCCTACAATATCAAACCTGATGGGTGTGGAATATGACTCCAGATTACTCATGGGAAGAGATATATTGTCGGATGCATC
Source organism: Ruminiclostridium papyrosolvens C7 (assembly GCF_000421965.1). GTDB lineage: Bacteria > Bacillota > Clostridia > Acetivibrionales > DSM-1351 > Ruminiclostridium > Ruminiclostridium papyrosolvens_A. The sequence goes on from NZ_ATAY01000020.1 coordinate 280,445, forward strand.
ACCACTTGTTGTGTTCTCAAACTGGAGCTGGCTTACGGATAAAGCACGCTACAATTCAAAAAACGGTAAATTTATTCTAGCGGAGGGAGAAACAAAAGAATCTGTGAGCAAACAATACAGAGATGAGATATCACAACGTGTAAACAACATGTTTAGTTACTCCGCAAAAATATTAGATACAAATTATTACAATAAAGTATTTAAATAAATATAAATAAAATTATTGTAAATAAATTACAAATTGTAATATTTATTGTCTTATATTGACAAGCCTTGCCGACGAATGTTATATTCTTTACAAGTAGAGATGAGAAGAGACGAGTTTAGATTAGATGAGATCAGAAACAGAAAAGGAAGAGTACGCCTGTTGTCTTAATAGGCTGTATTTTGCTTAGCTGCTTAAAAAAATATATGCAAATTCACAACCTCTACTCAAAAAAATATTGATGGAGGTTTTTTTATGGAAAAAAGAGTAGTTCTAAAAGAGAAAAAAGCAGGACTTACTATTTCTGACGTAATTCTTGTTGGTGTGCTACTGGCAACGGGGGCTGTACTTAAGTTCTTTGTAGGCTCTATGTTCAATGCTGGTATGAAGCCAAATTTTATTATTGCAATGTATTGTCTGGCAATTCTTATAATAAAGCCAAAGTTATCTGAAGCTATAATCATAGGTATTATAGCAGGGGCCATCTGTCAGGTTTTCCCGGGTACACCGTACATAAATTTATTAAGTGAGCCCTTGGGTGCTTTTGTAATGGCTGTTCTTATTAGCCTGCCTCTGAAGTTTAAAGCCTATTCATTATTAAAACCCGTATTAGGAACTTTTCTGAGTACTCTGGCAAGCGGCCTTTCTTATCTTGGAGTATTGTATATTGCATTTTATGCAGGTGCGGATGTAGAGGCAATACCCTTCATTATGTTTACAATTATGATACTTTTAACTGCTTTAGTAAATGCAGTAATAGTTCAGATCCTTTATATACCTGTAAAACTGGCATTGGGACGTGGAAAAGATGATTGAGTTCAAGGATTTCTCATTTAAATATAAAACAGGTGAAAAGCCTGCATTGACAATTAAGAATCTCTCTATCCCAAAAGGTGATTTCGTGGGTATCATAGGAAATAGCGGAGCGGGCAAGTCAACCTTTACCTATGCAGTTAACGGAGTTATTCCACATCACTATGAAGGTGATTTTTATGGTGAGGTCAGGGTTAATGGGTGTGATACTGTTGAATCATCACCGACACAGCTGGCATTGAGCGTAGGAAGCGTATTTCAGGATATTGACGGACAAATGGTATCCTCAGTTGTAGAAGATGAGATACTATTTGGTCTGGAGAATTTCGGAGTCCCGAAAGAAGAAATCGATCAGAGAATAAAGGATATACTTAAAATGGTGGGTATAGAAGATTTACGTTATAGAAACATTAATACATTAAGCGGTGGTCAAAAGCAAAAGGTTGCCATATCGGCTGTAGTTGCAATGATGCCTGACATACTGGTACTTGACGAGCCAACTGCAGAACTGGACCCGCAAAGTAGCCTGCAGATATATAACATGTTGAAAATGCTGAACAAAACCCTAAACATAACAATCATAGTTGTAGAACAAAAAATAATGTTGCTCAGCGAGTTTTCCAAGAGAATCATAATTTTGGACAGTGGAGAAATCTATCTGGAGGGGGCACCAAAAGAGGTGCTGAGTGACACGTCCAGATTGACTGATATTGGTGTTAACTGCCCAAGGGTAGCAGCTCTGGCAAACAATCTTAATCAGCTCAAAATATATAATGGACCGGTTCCCGTCAATGTTATGGAAGCCGAAACCATGGTTAGGAGTGTACTCGGGTGATAAAGTTCGACAACGTGTGCTTTGCATATGACAAAAATAATATTCTTAACAATATAAGCCTTTCTGTAAAAAAAGGAGAATTTGTTGCTATTGTGGGCAGAAATGGTGCAGGAAAGACTACTCTTATGAAGCTGCTCAACGGCTTACTGAAACCCACTTCGGGTGTAGTCACCATTGCGAACCTAAATACCTCCGTAACAAGGACAAGTGAGCTGGCAAGGCATGTAGGATTTCTGTTTCAAAACCCCGACAGGCAGATTTGCCGTAACACAGTTAAGGCGGAGATAGAATTCGGTCTAAAATGTATTCTGACAGACAATGCCGATATAGAAAAAAGGTGCAGGAACACAATAGAGAAATTTGGTTTGCTCCCTGACAAGGATCCCTTTTCCATGAGCAGGGGAGAGAGACAGAAAGTTGCACTTGCATCAGTATTGGCTTTGTCGCCTGAAATACTGGTATTGGACGAACCCACTACCGGATTGGACTACAAGGAATGTATGCATATAATGGAAACTATAAATGAGCTGAACGATAACGGAACTACCGTTATCATGGTATGTCATGATATGGAACTGGTAGCTGATTTTGCAGGGAGGATAATTGTGGTGGGTGAAGGTCGTATACTTGATGACGACGTTTGCCGAAGTGTAATGTCCCGTCCGGAAGTATTAAAGGAGGCATCCCTAGCCCCGCCTCAAATAGTGGAGTTAGCTATAAAACTTGGAAAAGGTTTTGAGGATGTATTTACATTGGATGAAATGACAGGAATTATATCACAAAGAGCCAAGAGAGAGGGGTGTATAATGTGAAGGGCATTTTAGAATACAGTCAGGGTGAGACCGTTATACACAGGTTAAACCCTTTATCAAAAATGGTAATTGCTTTTTTACTTTGCTTGAGCAGCTTTGCCAACAATAACATTTATTGTACAATTGGAATTATTGTTGTAAATCTTCTTATGGCCTATCTTGCCGGAATTATTGACAGGGCATTTTCTTTGCTGATTACGCTATTTAAAATAGGAATTGTACTTTTTTTACTGCAGGTCTTTTTCATCAGAACTGGGAATACCCTTTTAAATCTTCCGTTCAATTTATATATTACCGATACAGGCTTGAAATTCAGTATAATGCTGGTTTTAAGACTTGTAGGAGCTACCATGCCTTTGGTTATAATTCTGACAGTTACCAGAATGAGCGATCTTACCAATGTTATGGTACAAAAACTTCATATACCGTATAAATACACCTTTGCATTTATAACCGCCCTGAGATTTATACCCATTTTTGAAAATGAAATGACGGGTATAATCGAAGCCCAGACTGCAAGGGGAGTTGAATTTGATACAAAAAACCCTGTAAAGAAGCTGAAATTGCTGCTTCCACTTTGCGTTCCCCTTCTTATTTCCTCTGTAAAACGGATTGAGGGCAGTGCAATATCTGCTGAATTGAGAGGATTTAATTTAAGAAGAAAGGACAGCGGGTATAAGACATATCGCTTCATTGGTTTGGATTATATTGCCATGCTGTTTTCAATAATGATATTATTGACATGTATTATCATTTTATAAATAATCACCAAGGTTTATCCGGGGGAAATCCAAATGTTTGGACAACTTCAAAAAGATCACTTTTTGCTAAATCGGAAGGTGTCACCAATAAGCCTTTGTTTCCGTCTATATCATAACCATAGTGGTAATATGCCTGCCATATCATTTGTGAGCAGTTCTCTACCTTTGGCTTGGCATCATCGTATCGTTTAGGAGAGCAAATGCCGTATTTTATCCCTGCAAGATTTTTAGCCGCAAAAGATGCGATTTCATCAAGCTTTTTCTGATCAACATTTTTAAGTCTTAAAATCTTAAAGGTTGGAAAGTACTGCCATTTAGATATATCCTGTGTTATGCTGTGACTTCCCGGTGTAAGAGATTCCAGAGTTATTCCCTTCTTGGCGTCAATAACAATACCGCAGTGGCCATGCCTCCAGTAAAGAGTGTAACAAGATTTAGTCAAAAGTATATCCCCATTTTTAACCGGTGCCATTTGGATAAACCTGCTTAAAGAGCCGTTAACAAGGATTGATTCCTGAACAGTAAAAGGGTTCAGCTGTTCTCTGAAGATATTGTTCCTTTTAAAATAGTTATTTTGAATTGAAAGTATTTTTTTATTACCATCGGAGGATAAACGAAACTCATCAATAGCTGTTTTCGAAAGGCCTGTTTGTTTAAATAAAAAAGAATAATCTTCTCTGCTAAGTTTATTTTTCTTTAAAATACATGAAATATTCGCCTGAGGGCCTTTAGGAGTATAGCTGGCATCATAAACGTTTTTCCAGATAAAAATGCAGTATAAACTAATAAGGACACTTATAATAAGTAATAATGACCTGCCTCTCTTTTTAATGGTACTCAACTCCCGTTTTTGAATAATAGGCATATTATTTCCAGTTAAAAAAATAAAATTCGTATCTAAATGAGTCAGACAAAAATAACAAAATTATGTATAATCAATGTAATTAAAAATAAGCTCAATAGAAATAAAAAAAGAGAGGGATATTATGAAAAAAAGTTATTCTTTGGTAGGCACATTACTCATAGGTGCGGGTGCCTTGTTACTGGTTTTAAAAATGCTGTTTGGTATAAATTTTTTGGATTTGAACACAGGAGACTTTTGGGTGTTTATAGTACTTTTAATTGGATTAACTTTTGAGTTCAGTTATTTCTTAACAGGAAGAAAGCCCGGATTACTCATCCCCGGAGGAATAATTACAACTATCGGACTACTGTTTATGTTCGAGGTTGCAACAAATTGGTATTTTGCCGAGTATACATGGCCTGTATATATATTATCTGTAGCTGTTGGATTATTTCAGATGTATTTGTTTTCAAATAGAGAAAAGGGGTTGTTGATAGCAAGTGTGATAATTGCAGGAATTTCAGCATTCTTCTTTGCATGTATGTTCTTTAACACAATATTGACATTTATAAAACCAAGTCTTTTCATTCCGGTGGCACTCATAGCAGCAGGTATTGCCATATTTGCCAGTGGAAAGAAAACAAAGGGACAATGGTAAACTAGGTTATAAATTGTAATGCATACTTTCCTGCAAGAATATGGTATATTAGAGTTAAAGGCCGGAGGTGTGTTTTTATGGTGTGGAGGCAGTTAAGAGAGCAGCAAGAGAATTTGTTGAGTCCCTATGCCGCCAGAAGTGTTAATTCTTTTGGCAGGATAATCAATGAAGAAAAATGTCCTATCAGGACAGATTATGAGCGGGATGGAAACAGAATTCTATACTCTATGGAGTTTCGAAGACTAAGGCACAAAACCCAGGTATTTTTTAACGCAAAGAACGACCACATATGTACACGGATGGAGCACGTATTAAACGTAGGATCAATTGCTGTCACTATAGCCAGAACTCTAAATCTGAATCAGGACCTTACTTATGCAATAGCTTTAGGACATGACCTGGGGCATGCACCATTCGGTCATAGCGGAGAACGTGTATTAAATAAATGCATGAAGAAAGTAAATAAAGAAAGCGGTTTTAAACATGAGCTTCACAGCCTTCGAGTTGTAGAAAAGCTTGCAACACGTATCTCAAAAGAAAAAATACATGAAAAATGCGGTCTGAATCTTACTTTTGAGGTAAAGGACGGAATAGTTTCACATTGTGGCGAAAACTATAATGAATATTCTTTAATAAGAGATTTAGGGAAAACCCCACAATCACTGCGTAATGTCAAAGACAGAGGCCATTTTCCATTCACTCTTGAAGCCTGCATTGTAAGGCTGGTGGATAAAATAGCATATGTCGGCAGGGATATTGAGGATGCCGTACGTGTTAACCTGATGAATATGCATGACATACCCATGGACATAAGGAATGAGTTGGGAAACACAAATGGGGAAATAATAAACACTCTGGTTTGCGATATGGTTGAGAACAGCTATGGCAGGGATTGTATTCAGCTTAGTCCGGAAAAAGGCCAGGCACTTGAAAAACTTATAAACGAGAATGTAAGGTTGATTTACAAGGCCGATAAGATAACCCGGTACGAAAAAATTGCTGAAAATACCCTTGAAGGCTTGTTTGACAGCCTGCTCAACAGCCTATCAGATTTTGAAAGACTTCAGACAAATGAAAATAAGGTTTACAGAATGTTTTATAACTTTATAGCGGACAAGGCATATGATAAGTCTGAAAGTGATGCTCAGAAAGTTATTGACTTTATAGCAGGCATGACAGACCAGTTTGCACAAAGCTGCTTTGAAGAAATATACTGGATGTAGGTGGAAATATGGATGATAAAAGCTTTCATTTTTTTGCATTTCTATCAAGGATGAAGTATATAAATAGATGGGGACTTATGCGCAACACGTATACTGAAAATATACAGGAACACAGTCTACAGGTTGCTATAATTGCCCACGGGCTGGCAGTAATCAAAAACACATATTTTAACGGAGAAGTAAACCCTGAGAGAGTAGCAATTCTTGCAATGTTTCATGACTGCAATGAAATAATAACAGGGGATATGCCTACTCCCATAAAATATTATAACCCTCAGATAAGTAAAATTTACAAGGATATCGAAGATATATCAAAGGAGAAAATCATATCTATGTTGCCTGAGGAAATGGCAGATGAATATTATTCTTTATTCTTTAAAAATCCGGATGATATGAATTGTTGGAAACTTGTCAAGGCAGCTGACAGAATTTCTGCCTATATAAAATGTATAGAAGAAGTCAAGGCCGGAAATAACGAATTCAAAAAGGCCCGGGAAACCATTCTACAAACAATAACGGAGATTGATTTGCCTGAGGTCAGGTATTTCATGGAAAGATTTATACCAAGCTTCAATTTGTCCCTTGATGAGATTGATTAATTTATTGAGACTGTTATATAATTAAGATTGTATTGGAAAAATATAAAAGTATTACATTCTTAATTCAATATCAAAAGGGGCAAAAAAATGACATTTGAAGATAACATAGGTACAAAATGTATTATAAACGGAGAAACCTTGTCGGCTGAAGCACTGAATAAATATTCAGAAGAAAAGTATACAGCTTGCTATGAAGTTATACGTATAATAAAGGGAGTTCCGCTATTTTATGATGATCACTTTACACGTCTTAAAAGTTCTGTACGAAAGACACTAAATGAATTGAAAATAACAAAAAATGAATTGAGGACTCAAATTACTGAGCTATGTGGGCTAAATGATTTGGCAGACTGCAATGTGAAAGTATTGGTGCTTCTCTATCAAAAAGAGCAGATTATGCTACTGCATATAAACAAGTTCTACTATCCTTCACAAGAGGAATATGATAGTGGTGTAAAGTGTTGTACCGTCAAGCTCAAGAGAAGCAATCCAAGTATCAAAATGATTAATACTTCATACAAGGCAGAAATCAAGCGGGTTGCAGAAGAAAATAATGCTTTTGAAGTGCTTTTGGTAGATGACAACGATAAAATAACAGAGGGCGGAAAATCCAATGTTTTTTTTGTAAAAGGTGACAAAATATATACATCTCCCGAAGAATATATATTGAAAGGTATTACTAGACAATATATAATTGATGTTTGTGTAAAACTTGGATATGAAGTTATAGAGACATTGATTGGTGTTGAACAGTTAAGTAATTTTGATGCAGCTTTTTTAACTGGTACGTCCATTAATGCAATGCCGATAAAAATAATAGACGGGTGCATATTGAATTCGTCGGACAATATTGCAACTCAAAATGTTATGAAAGGTTATAACAGTCTTATATCGGCATATATTGAAGGCAATAGCAATAAGAAATAGAAGAATATATTAATTTGGGAGGTTAGGTATGAGATACCTTGAAAACGCATTTAAATTTACGTTTAAGAACTTTTTAATAACGATTCCATTGCTAATAGCTATGGCAATACCGAGTATGATCATGGGTGTGGGATCCTTAGGATTTTTATTTAATATTAAGAATTTTGAACAGATATTTGAACAAATAATTAACAATAACGGGGCATTTATTCCATCGTACAATATGTTCCTCAGCTTGTATGGGCCTGCAATGATTATAAGTATGATAATTTCAACGGTTTTGACTCTGGTTCTAACTATTCTGGTTTATCCTGCAACATACGGAATGATAAATAAAAAGTATGAGACAGGTACTTCAACTCTTAGTGATATGACATCTTCCATGACAAAGTATATCGGAAGATTTGTACTCTATGGATTATTAAAAATTGCTCTTTGGATAGGAATGGTAGTTGCTTATTTAATACTTGTTGCAATTGCAGTTGTAGTAATAACAGTGGTTTCAAATGTTGCAGGTGCAATATTGATGGTACTGTTTACTTTGGCTTTCATAGTTGCGTGTGTAGCGCTTAGTGTATACACTTCACTGTGGTTTACATCAGTTTGCGTAGAAGATACAGATATACTGACAGGATTGAAAAATTCATTCCGTTATGTTTCAGGTAATTTTTGGTCAATTTTAGGTATCAGTATTCTTATAAGTATATTAGGAACAATTGCTGGATCAATAATAGGATTGGTGGTTGGATGGATTCCTATTATTGGAGGAGCTGTATCGTCGATAGTATCATATCTTGCCCAATTCATAACAATTGTATTTTTCTTTGAAATATACCGTGAAAAATCAGGAAAGTATGCTTGTGCGGAATACTACAAACAAATGAACGGCGGAATTTAAAAATAACTATTTGAAATACTAAAAAAGACCTTGTATCGGAATGTATATATTCTGTGCAGGGTCTTTTAGATTTTATAATTTATTACCGAATATTACAAGAAAAATACTTGACAAACAAATATGCTAATGTTATTTTTAGTATATAATTAGCACTCAACATTAAAGAGTGCTAACAAGAGGGGTGATTATAATGCTACTTGACGATAGAAAATTGAAAATACTGCAAGCAATTATAGATGATTATATATACTCTGCTGAACCTGTAGGTTCCAGAACTATTGCCAAGAAGCATGAACTTGGTTTAAGTTCGGCTACAATTAGAAATGAAATGGCTGATCTTGAAGAAATGGGGCTTTTGGAACAGCCATACACATCGGCAGGCAGAGTTCCTTCCGATAAAGGGTACAGGCTTTACGTTGATCAACTGATGAAGATAAATGAACTAACAGAAAGTGAAATAGAGAAAATCCGGAGTGATATGAACATTCGGATAAATGAACTTAGTCAGCTTATAAGGAATGCATCAGCGGTTATGTCCAGATTTACCAAATATACTTCTATGGCGATAACCCCTCATATGAAACGAAGTGTATTAAAAGCTGTTCAGGTGGTACCTATAGAGCCTGGGAAAGCATTGGTAATTATTGTTACGGATGCTAACGTTGTAAGAAATAATCTGATAAGAATTCCTGAAAGTATTACTCCCGATTTCTTAATTCAGATTTCAAATATGCTAAACGAGCAGTTAAAAGGCTTTACTTTGGAAATGCTAAAATCGGACATATTAAATGAAAAGTTTGAAAAACTGAATTCATTGCCTTATGGATTAATTAAACCAATCCTAGACGGAATAGAGGATTTGATTAAGACCATTGATAAGCCGGAAGTATATCTTGAAGGAGCAACAAATATTCTGAATTTTCCGGAGTTTAAGGAAGTTGATAAGGCCAAGGAGTTTTTGAATATACTGGATGAAAAGAAATTTGTATCTGACCTTCTTACAAATAATTCAAATATAAATAATGAGATAATTATTCACATAGGAAATGAGAATGCTATAGAAGGTATAAAGGATTGCAGTTTGGTTACTGCATCCTATAGTGTAGGTAATCACGTAATAGGAACAATAGGTATTATCGGGCCAACCAGAATGGAGTATTCAAAGGTTGTGTCATCTATGAATTATATAAGGAATAAAATCAATCAAGAGATTCTTAAACTCTTGGATAATGGATAGTATAAATAAGGAGGTAGTATTCAGGTAATGAAAAAAGAAAAACATCCAAAGAATGCAAACGAAAACACTAAGGAAATGAATGCTGAAGAAATCAACAAAGGAGCAGAAAATCCGGAGGTATCAGGGACTTCTGATGTGAAGGGTGATGAAACAGTAAACACGGAGATTGAGGAACTAAAAGCAAATTTGGAAGAAAAGGCAAAACAATGTGAAGATTTTAAAAATATGGTTCAGCGTACAGCAGCCGAGTTTGACAACTATAAAAAAAGAACGATCAAGGAAAAGGAAGCCCTTAGCCTTGATATAGCAATAGACACTGTAAATACCTTCCTTCCGGTAGTAGATAACCTCGAAAGAGCTTTGAAAGCCGCAGAAGACATGGAAAATAATCCATTGAAGGAAGGCGTTGAAATGGTTATGAGACAGTTGAAGGATTGTCTCGACAAATTAGGAGTTGAAGCAATAGAGGCGGTTAATAATTCTTTTGACCCTGAACTCCACAATGCCGTAATGCATGTAACAGATGATGAAGTCGGTGAAAATATTGTGGTTGAAGAATTTCAGAAGGGTTATACAATGAAGGGTAAAGTAATTAGACATAGTATGGTAAAGGTTGTAAACTAACACAGTAGTTTAAAAATAAAAAAACGATTAACAAATATATTAAGGAGGGTATTATTTATGTCAAAAGTAATTGGTATAGATTTAGGTACCACAAATTCATGTGTGGCAGTTATGGAAGGCGGTGAGCCTGTTGTTATTGCAAATCCGGAAGGAAATAGAACTACGCCTTCTGTTGTTGCATTTTCAAAAACAGGTGAACGTATGATAGGGCAAGTCGCAAAAAGACAATCTATCACAAATCCGGAAAGAACAATTATTTCAATAAAGAGAGATATGGGAACAGACCGTAAGGTTGATATAGATGGTAAGAAATATTCACCACAGGAAATATCTTCAATGGTTCTTCAAAAGCTTAAGTCGGATGCAGAAGCTTATCTTGGTGAGACAATAACTCAGGCGGTAATTACTGTTCCTGCTTACTTTAGTGATGCTCAAAGACAAGCAACAAAGGATGCCGGAAAAATTGCGGGATTGGAAGTTCTGAGAATTATAAACGAGCCTACAGCAGCAGCTTTGGCATATGGTCTTGACAAAGAGCATGACCAGAAAATAATGGTTTATGACTTAGGTGGAGGAACCTTCGATGTATCCATACTTGAAATAGGTGACGGCGTATTTGAAGTTCTTGCAACACACGGTAATAACAGGCTTGGTGGAGACGACTTTGACCAGAGAGTAATAGATTTCCTTGTTGATACATTTAAAAAGGAAAGTGGAATAGATCTTAAAAATGATAAGATGGCAATGCAGAGATTGAAGGAAGCAGCTGAAAAGGCAAAAATAGAACTTTCAGGTGTAACTTCATCAAATATAAACCTGCCGTTTATAACTGCTGATGCAACAGGACCAAAGCATCTTGATGTAACACTTACACGAGCAAAATTCGATGAAATTACAGCTGATTTGGTTGAAAATACTATGGGTCCTACAAGACAGGCTATGCAGGATGCAGGGCTTACACCAGACAAGATAGACAAAATTCTATTAGTTGGTGGTTCTACAAGAATTCCTGCAGTTCAGGAAGCAGTAAAGAAATTCTTAGGAAAAGATCCTTTCAAGGGAATTAACCCTGATGAATGTGTTGCCGTTGGTGCTGCGATTCAGGCGGGTGTATTGACAGGTGATGTAACAGGACTTCTCCTTCTGGACGTTACACCATTATCACTGGGGCTTGAAACACTTGGCGGAGTATTCACAAAGCTGATTGAAAGAAATACAACAATTCCTACCAAGAAGAGTCAGGTATTCTCCACAGCGGCAGACGGACAGACAAGTGTTGAGATTCATGTATTGCAGGGCGAAAGAGAAATGGCTCAATACAACAAGTCTCTTGGAAGATTCCAGCTTACAGGTATTCCATCAGCACCAAGAGGTGTACCACAAATTGAAGTTACTTTTGATATAGATGCAAACGGTATAGTTCATGTATCCGCAAAAGACCTTGGAACAGGTAACGAACAGAAGATAACAATAACTGCTTCAACTAATCTGTCTGATTCTGATATAGACAAGGCTGTAAAAGAAGCAGAAAAATTTGCTGCGGAAGACAAACAGCGTAAAGAAGAAATCGATGTTAGAAATAATGCAGATTCCTTGGTTTACCAATCAGAGAAGTCATTAAAGGATCTTGGCGATAAAGTATCTGCTGATGACAAGTCAAAGATTGAAAGCGGAGTAAACAAGGTAAAGGATGCCCTTAAAGGTACTGACACCGAAGCAATAAAGAAAGCTACCGAAGAACTGCAGCAGTCCTTCTATGATATATCCTCAAAAATATATCAACAGACTCAAGGAGCACAGGCAGACCCTGAAGCAGCCGGGTTTGGAGGACAACAGGGAGCAGCTGGAGCAGCACAGGATGATAATGTTGTTGATGCAGACTATAAAGTAGTTGACGATGATAAATAAATATATAATAATGTATAGGGGCTTAAAAAGCCCCTATAGCATTAACAGCACTAACAGCATAATGTTTTTATAAACGCCAAAGCTTACATAATACAGCTCTGGCTTATTTTAGGTTGCTGGTTTGCTGTGTAATGAGACGGGAGTTGAATTGGATGGCAGAAAAAAGAGATTATTACGAAGTATTGGGCGTTGAGAGAAACGCTTCTGATGCTGAACTAAAAAAAGCATATAGAAATCTTGCAAAAAAGTACCACCCGGACGTCAATCCGGGAGATAAGACTGCAGAAGCTAAGTTCAAAGAGGTAAATGAAGCCTATGAGATTCTTAGTGATTCTCAGAAAAGGGGCAGGTACGACCAGTTTGGTCATGCGGGAACAGACCCTAACGGATTTGGCGGTGCAGGAGGTTTCAACTCTGATTTTGACTTTGGTGGAATCGGAGATATATTTGAAACTTTCTTTGGAGGCTCAGGCTTTGGAGGCAGAAGCAAAACAAGAAGAGGTCCTCAAAAGGGTGCTGACATTAAATACTCTATGGAGATCAGCTTTGAAGAGGCTGCTTTCGGTATTGAACGGGAAATAAATGTAAGCAAAATGGAAGTATGTTCAAAATGTACCGGGTCAGGAGCCAAACCCGGAAGTAACGTAACAACCTGTAGCCATTGTAACGGAACAGGGCAGGTTCAGATAAAACAAAACACTCCATTTGGGCAATTCATAAACACTAAGACCTGTGATGCATGTAAAGGTGAAGGAAAGATTATTACAGAGCCTTGTCCCGCTTGTAACGGAAAAGGCAGATTGAGGAGTACAAAGAAAATAAAGATAGATATTCCTGCGGGAATTGATGACGGTCAGACCATTTCATTAAGAGGTGGTGGAGACCCTGGATTAAAAGGTGGCCCAAACGGTGATTTGTATGTTAACATCCGTGTAAAACCTCATCCTCTATTTTCAAGACAGGGAAATAATGTTGTATGCGATGTACCAATTACATTTACACAGGCAGCGTTAGGTGCTGAATTAGAAGTACCTACTCTTGACGGAAAAGTTAAATATACTGTACCTGAAGGAACTCAAACAGGCTCTGTTTTCAGATTAAAGGGCAAAGGAATACCTTATTTGAGAGGGAATGGCCGCGGGGACCAGTATGTTAAAGTAAATATTGAGGTTCCGAAAAAACTCAATGACAAACAAAAAGCATTGCTGAGGGAATTTGCCGAAATTAGCGGTGATGAATCCCATGAGCAGAGAAAAGGCTTTTTTGACAAAATGAAGGATGCATTTAAATAATTAAGAATTTTACTGCTCATGGAGGCAAACGGATAAATATGAAATGGTATGAAATAAGGGTAAGTACTACTGACGAAGCAAGTGATGCGGTTTCCGAAATGCTTACGACAATGGGTGCCGGAGGCGTAGCTATCAAGGACCCTTTTGATATAAAAAAAGAAATATTAAAGCCAAATACTCTGGACTATGCAGATGATGAATTCCTTGAATCATTAGGTGAGGATGTTATTATACAGGCATATTTCCAGAGCGGAAATAATATAGACGAGCTATTAAAGAAAATAAAAGATGGATTGGGGAATATTTCCCAATTTTTGAATATTGGAAAAGGTCTTGAGGGATATGGCGAAGTAGATGATGAGGATTGGTCTACAGCTTGGAAAAAGTACTATAAGCCCCTTCAGCTAACAGATAGAATAGTAATAAAACCAACCTGGGAAGATTATAGTCCCAAAGGTGACGAAATAATAATACAAATGGATCCCGGAATGGCCTTTGGAACAGGGACTCACGAAACAACGCAGATGTGTTCTATATTGCTTGATAAGTACATGAAGGATGATACAGAGGTTCTTGATATTGGCTGCGGAACAGGTATTCTTTCAATAATAGCAGCGAAACTTGGTGCAAAAACAGTTGAAGCTATTGATATAGATGAAGTTGCTGTGAAAGTTGCCAAGGAAAATATCGAGTTGAATCAGGAAATGTCAAAAATATCGGCATACAAGGCTATATTGTCTGATTTGAAGCAGGAAGAACATAAATACGATATAATAGTAGCTAATATAATAGCAAATGTAATTATTGACTTGTCCTCGCATATACCTTATTATTTAAAAAAGGAATCCTTGTTTATTACTTCAGGTATTATCAAAGAAAGGAAACAGGAAGTAATAGATGCGTGTGAAAAAAACGGGATGTCACGGATAGAAACCCTTGAAATGGGAGAATGGGTGGCAATGGTGTTTAAATGTCCAGATACTTTGTAGAAGAAGCTCAAATAGCTAATGGCAGAATTAACATAACCGGTGAAGATTTTCAGCATTTAAAAAAAGTGCTAAGGGCTCAGATAAAGGACGAAGTAACTGTGTGCTGTGGAGGATTTGACTACACAGCTGAAATAGAAACAATAAATGATAGTTCAATTTTGTGTGTAATAACAGATGTAAATAAAAATTTTACAGAATCGCCATTAAAAGTTACCTTGTTTCAGGGCTTGCCAAAGTCGGACAAGATGGAGTTAATTATACAGAAATGTGTTGAACTTGGAGTATGGGAAATAGTTCCTGTGATTACAGAACGTTGTGTTTCAAAGATAAATACTGATAAAGATGCTAAAAATAAGCTTGCGAGATGGCAAAAGATAGCAAGAGAGGCAGCAAAGCAGTGTAATAGGGGAACGATTCCCAATATTCTCTATCCCATAACCTTTAAAGAAGCTGTTGAAATGGCGTCTCAAGCAGAACTGGCAGTTATACCTTATGAGAAGGAAAGTGCGGTTGGGCTTAAAAATATTGTACCCCGGTATGAAGGAATTACCAGTGGAAGTATTATCATTGGTCCTGAAGGTGGGTTTGAAGAAAAAGAAGTTCAAATGGCTGAAGACAGAGGGGTTAAGAAGATATCTCTGGGGCCAAGAATCCTACGCACGGAAACTGCCGGAATGGTAGCTTTATCACTTTTGATGTATGAATTAGGAGATGTGTCTAATGGGAGAACTTAAATTTGTTGTTGTTGACGATGCAGTATTTATGAGAACCTTAATTAAAAGAATGATTGAAGAAAATACAAACTATCATGTAGTAGGTGAAGGTGCCAATGGCCGTGAAGCTATAGAACAGGCAAAGCGCAATCAACCTGATATAATGACTCTTGACATCACAATGCCAGAGATGGATGGAATTATGGCTATAAAGGAAATATTGGAAGTAAGTCCTGCTACCAAGATAATAATGGTTTCGGCAATGGGGCAGCAGGCTATGGTAATAGATGCAATAAAAATGGGAGCCAAAGATTTTATTGTTAAACCCTTTGATAAAACCAGGGTTCAACAAGCAATCGAAAATGTTATAAATCTCTGATAATATGTCTATTATATAAATGGGGGATAATGTCCTCCATTTTATTTTTTATAAATTTTAAGTGATAACACATTATTACAGTAAACGTTGAAACAAATTAAAAACACTAGTAAATTGAAGTAAATTGATAAAAATATATGAAAAATAGTAATTTATCCTTTAAATTCTGCAAATTTGTGTTATAATACTAAGCGGGATTAATAGTTATATTTTGGGTTAAATTTTATCCCAGTTACCGGAGGCATATATGGTTAGAAGTATGACAGGTTTCGGTAGAGGAACCTTTAGTGATAATGGCAAAGAATTTACTGTAGAAATAAAAACTGTAAACCATCGTTATATTGATTTTTATATAAAATTACCGAGACAGATTGGTTATCTTGAGGAAAGAGTCAGAGAAGTAGCTTCTCAAAACCTTTTTAGAGGTAAAGTAGATATATTTATATCATTCGAAGACCGCTCAGATAATTCCAGAAGTGTTACACTTGATGAGCCACTGGCAAGTGCTTACATACAGGCAGTTGAAAAGCTCAAGGAAAAATATAGCTTGAAGGACGACTTGAGTGTATCACTTATTTCCCGTTTTCCGGATGTTTTAAGAATAGAGAAAAATGAAGATGATGAAGAACATTTATGGTCTGTTCTTAAAAAAGCATTAGACTTGGCAATAACTTCGCTTCTCCAAATGAGAGAAAAAGAGGGAAATGAACTGAGAAATAGCCTACTTCAGAAAGCTGATTATATGGAAACCATTATATCAGATATTTCCCAAAGAAGTCCTCAGGTTGTCACTGAATATAAGCAAAAGCTGGAGTACAGAATAAAAGAATTGCTGAATCAGCAAACAGTAGATGAAAACAGGATTGCAATGGAAGTGGCAATATTTGCTGACAGGTGCGGTGTAGATGAGGAATTGGTAAGACTGGGAAGTCACTTAACACAGTTAAGAGATATATTAAATATAAAGAAACAGCCTATTGGAAGAAAGCTTGACTTTTTGGTTCAGGAAATAAACAGAGAAATAAACACAATCGGTTCAAAATCAAATGACATAATTATTACAAAGAACGTTCTGGAATTAAAGAGTGAAGCAGAAAAAATAAGAGAACAAATTCAGAATATGGAATAGATATCAGGAGGATTGTATGAAGCTTATAAATATTGGCTTTGGGAATATTGTTTCCGCTAACAGACTTGTAGCAATTGTAAGTCCGGAGTCGGCACCAATTAAAAGAATTATTCAGGAAGCAAGAGACAGAGGTATGTTGATTGACGCAACATACGGAAGAAGGACAAGAGCAGTAATAATTACCGACAGTGACCATATAATATTATCAGCGGTACAGCCCGAAACAGTAGCTCACAGATTAAATACCAAGGACAACGATGACAATGAAACTGATGAAGATTCAGTAACCGAGTAGGAGGAGATCATGCAACAAAAAGGCCTTTTAGTTGTAGTGTCCGGACCTTCAGGAACAGGAAAGGGTACGGTATGCAAAAAGTTGTTGTCTCAAAGGGATAATGTAAGGTATTCTGTCTCAGCTACTACCAGAATGCCACGTGAAGGTGAAATCGAGGGCCAGAGCTATTTCTTTGTTTCGGAAAGCAAATTTTTGGATATGATAAAGAATGATGCCCTCATTGAGTGGGATAAGTACTGTGACAATTACTATGGTACACCAAAGTCATATGTTGATTCCTGCATGGAAAACGGTATGGACATAATATTGGAAATAACCGTTGAAGGGGCTCTTGAAATAAAGCAAAAGTACCCTGATTCCGTACTTATATTTATTCTGCCGCCGTCCTTTGATGAATTAAGAAGGAGAATAGAGTGCAGAGCTACAGAGTGTACTGATGTTATAGAAAAAAGATTGCAAAAGGCTGCAAACGAAATTAAATATGTATCAAAATATGACTATTTAATTTTGAATGACAGTGTTGATGAAGCTGTTTTGAATATAGAAAAGGTTTTAGATAGCGAGCGGTTAAAGCCGTCCAGAAATACTGAAATGATAGAGAGCTTATTCAAGTAATACGGGAGGTATTATATTATGATTTATCCTTCAATTAACGAATTGATGAAAAAGGTAGACAGCAGGTACACATTAGCAGTTGAGGCTGCAAAAAGAGCAAGACAATTAGTAGACGGGGCAAACAAATTGACTAAGTTTAACTCCGATAAAGAAGTTACTATTGCTATACACGAGATAGCAGAGGATAAAATAACATATGTTAGAACAAAGAGCGGGATAAAATAGGGGGCGTTGTAAAGTGGCAGCTGAAAAGACAATGGAAAAAATAGTTGCATTAGCTAAAAACAGAGGGTTTGTTTACCCTGGTTCCGATATATACGGAGGACTGGCAAATGCATGGGACTACGGTCCTCTTGGCGTAGAGCTTAAAAATAACGTAAAAAAAGCCTGGTGGCGTAAATTTATACAGGAAAGTCCATACAATGTAGGAGTTGACTGTGCAATACTTATGAACCCTCAGGTATGGGTGGCATCAGGCCACGTAGGCGGTTTCAGTGATCCTTTGATTGACTGTAAGGATTGTAAAACACGTCACAGGGCAGATAAGCTTATTGAAGATTGGAATGCAGAAAACAATATTGAATTCAGAGTTGATGGTCTGAAAAATGAAGAATTAATGCAATACATAAAGGATAAAGGTGTAAAATGTCCTGATTGTGGATCTGCAAACTTCACTGAAATCAGAAAGTTCAACCTTATGTTCAAGACTTTTCAAGGTGTTACTGAAGACTCAAAGGCTGAAATATTTTTGAGACCGGAAACTGCACAAGGTATTTTTGTTAATTTCAAGAACGTACAGCGTACAACCAGAAAAAAAATACCTTTTGGTATCGGACAGATAGGTAAGTCTTTTAGAAATGAAATAACACCCGGTAATTTTACATTCAGAACCAGAGAATTTGAACAGATGGAACTTGAATTCTTCTGTGAACCCGGAAAAGACCTTGAATGGTTTAAATATTGGAAGGATTTTTGTTATAACTGGCTCCTAAGCCTGAATATGACAAAGGAAAATCTGAAGCTACGTGACCACGAAAAGGAAGAACTTTCACATTACAGTAATGCAACTACTGATATTGAGTTCCTTTTCCCATTTGGTTGGGGAGAGCTTTGGGGAATTGCAGACAGAACTGACTTTGACTTGAAACAGCACATGATTCATGCAAAAGATGACTTGTCATACTTTGATCCTACTACAAATGAGAAGTACGTTCCATATTGTATAGAGCCGTCTTTGGGTGCTGACAGAGTTACACTGGCTTTCCTGTGTGATGCTTATAACGAAGAGGAAGTTGCAGAGGGTGACGTAAGAACTGTTTTAAAATTCCATCCTGCTATAGCACCTGTAAAGATAGCTGTTCTTCCGCTTTCAAAGAAATTGGGCGAAGAAGCAGAAAAGGTTTACCATATGTTAACTAAGACCTATTACTGTGAATATGATGAAACAGGAAGCATAGGTAAGAGATACAGAAGACAGGATGAAATAGGAACACCATATTGTATTACTTTTGACTTTGATTCACTTGAAGATAAGAGTGTTACAGTAAGAGACAGAGATACAATGCAGCAGGTTAGAATCAAAATTGAAGATCTTGCGGCATATTTTGAAAATAAATTTGAATTTTAATAATAGAGTGTATGGAAAAGCAGGCATTTTACAATGCCTGCTTTTATAGTTATTAATCTAATTTTCCTGAAATCGTTTAAAATTATCATGGATACAGTCAATTTCCTGATTTCGACTATATATCTCTCGAATCCATTTGCACCACTTTATTGATAATTTTACGTCACATATTGCTTTCTCAAGCAGCAAATAAGAGCCGAATCCCTGTGATTTAAAGGAATCAAATTTATTGTTAACACCGGATGTCAGCTTATTCAGAGACTCAGTGTATCTAATAAGCTGCTTTTGGTACTTTTCTTCCATTTCACTAATTAACTTTTCAATAGTTGAACCGTCAAAACCTTGTATGCAATAGATTTTTAGCATCATTTCATCTTTTCGAACCGCTTCATCAGTTGGTGACGAAATCCAATTCTTGAGAACTTCTCTGCCGGTATCCGTTATTTCGTAAACTTTCTTATCAGGCTTGCTATTTTGGCCAACAATCGTATATGTAACGTATTGTTTTTCCTCCAGTTCAGCAAGCAATGGGTATATTGCACTGTGGGTAGTACGCCAGAACTGATTCAGCTTAAGCATTAAATCATATCCGGTCATTGGTTCGGTTGATAAAAAACTAAGTAACCCATAAGATAATTTGTTCATATGCAATCCTTATCCAATATGTCAATATTGACATATTAAAATTACAAGTGTAATATGTAAAATATTATATGTCAATATCGACATATAATCAATTATTAAAAACAAACATCGTTAGGAGTTTTTTAATGGAAATCAATGAACAAAGCAAATCAAATTATGCATTATTAATGACTGCATTAGTCACAGGCGCATTTCTCATGAGTCTAGCATCCAGTACTATTAATATAGCATTACCTTATTTAATGGGTCATTTTAATACCAGTCTTGACATGGTGAAGTGGACTATGACAGGCTTTATGCTTGCAACCGGAATTATGGCACCAATAACCTGCTATTTTGGAGAAAAATTCAGCTATAAAAGAACATACCTGATTTCAATTACCGGATTTACATTATGCTCATTATTATGTATAGCATCTTGGAATGTACAATCCTTAATAGCTTTTCGTATATTGCAGGGAATTTTTAATGGGTTTGCAGTTCCTTCAACCATGTCGATTATTTATCAGGTTGTACCCAGAGAAAAGCAGGGTTTTTCAATAAGCTTATGGAGTCTTTCTGCAATGCTTGCCCCTGCATTCGGGCCTACATTAAGCGGTTGGCTCATACAAATCTTTGATTGGAAAGCAATCTTTTTAATCAATATACCTTTTGGAATAATTGCAATACTATTAATTATTAAAGCTATTCCGTTTTATAAGCTGAATCCACCTGCAAGTTTTGACTTGTTCGGTTTTACAACATGCTTGGCAGCGAGCATCTTGCTTTTGACAACATTCAGCGAGGCTGCAAAATGGGGTTGGACCTCGCCTACAACTATAATATTTATGGCAGTAGGTTTAATAGTTCTGACAGTATTTATAATCCGCGAATTGAAAGCCAAGAATCCTATTCTTAATTTGAGTATATTTAAAAATAAAGGGTTCACTGTCAGTGTTATAATCAGGAGTGTCATTACGATGGGCCTCTATGCAGGGTCATTACTGACTCCGTTATTTTTACAAAATGCTCAGCATCTATCAGCTTTGGATGTTGGATTGATTCTGCTTCCGTCTTCACTGGTTATGGCGTTGAGTATGCTGATTGTAGGAAAACTATGCAACCGTGTTGACCCCAGAATTTTTGTTATAACAGGAGTAATTTCAATGGCAGTGGGATCATATTTTTTGTCTCATTTAACCGTAGACAGCAGTCATACTTATGTAGTAGTATACATGATGCTCCGTAATATGGGAATAGCATTGGCGACTTCTCCTATAACTAATATCGGTATGTCATCTCTGGATAGGAAACTTGTAGGCAGCGGTTCTTCCGTTAACAACTGGGTGACTCAAAGTATAGGCTGTTTATCAATAGGTATTTTCACATCATTACTGACTTTTCAGGCAAAACAACATGCTGTTGACCTTGTAAAAACAGGTGATGCATTAAAACTGAGCAAGGAACTTATAAGTGATAAGTCCTTTGTAATGGGTATAAATGATGTTTATTTCATATCTATGATTATAGTACTGATTGCGGTACCTATCTGTTTCTTGTTAAAAAGAAGTAACCCGCACCAACAAAAATCGGTGTCTGTCAGTAGTAAAGTAACAACTGTAGAATAAATGAACACCAAGAGGAACTGATTTTGCGATATTTGTAAAAGGTTGACAAGTACACTTTGAAAAAGTATATTATACATATAATTAAGTTGGGTATATAACCAAATATGCTTATTGAGGTTACTTGTAATGAACGTAGGATTTATTGGAGCAGGAAAAGTCGGCAATACTCTTGGAAAATACTTTGAACAAAATAATATAGAACTGACGGGGTATTATGATACTGATATGAATGCTGCAGTCGAAGCAGCAGATTTTACACTGTCGGTAGTATATACGTCATTAAGTGAGCTTGTTAAGTGTAGTGATATTATATTTATTACAACCACTGATAATACTATACAAAACGTATGGGATGATATAAAAGAATTATCTATTGAAGGTAAAATAATCTGTCATTGCTCAGGAGCATTGTGTTCCGATGTATTTAAGGGGGTTGGCGAGAAAGGGGCATTTGGTTATTCAATTCATCCTCTTTTTTCGTGTAGCAGCAAAACCTCCTCATATAAAAATCTATATGATGCCTTGATAACAATTGAAGGAAGTCAGGAGCGTTTGCAGGAAGTAGAAGAATTGTTCAAAAGCCTTGGAAACAGTACCAGAATAATTGATTCGACCCAGAAAATTAAATATCATGCTGCAGCGGTTTTTGCCAGTAATCAGCCGATTGCACTTGCCGGGCAGGGAGCAGACATTCTGGAACAATGTGGTTTTACCCGGGAAGAAGCAATAAAATCCGTTCTTTTTCTAATGGGTCATGCCATTGAAAATATTGAAAAACAGGGATTGGCAGAGGCGTTAACAGGGCCTGTTGAGCGTAATGATATAATGACCGTACGAAAGCATCTTCAGGCTCTATCAGAAGAAGAAAAAAATATATATATTTCGTTATCCAGGAAATTAGTAAAAATAGCTAAAATTAAAAATCCTGAAAAAAATTACATTGAATTGGAAGACCTTTTAGGGCAAAATTAAGTAGATACGATAGGGGCGTTGATGGAATGACGGTAGAAGGAAATAGAATAAAAAATACAGCTGCGTCTATTCAAAATCAGAAAAGAAACGGCGATAAAATAAGTATGCTGACAGCTTACGATTATTCTACAGCAAAATTGATGGATGAAGCAGGAGTTAATTGTATTCTGGTGGGAGACTCGCTGGGCATGGTTATGCTTGGATATGAGAATACTTTATCAGTTACCATGGAGGACATGATACACCATACGGCGGCAGTATCAAGGGGATGTAAGTATGCATTTATTGTTGCGGATATGCCGTTCATGTCTTATCAGACTTCTGTTTACGATGCTGTAGTAAATGCAGGAAGATTGATAAAGGAAGGAAATGCACATGCAGTAAAGCTTGAAGGTGGCAAGGAAGTATGTCCTCAGATAAAAGCAATTGTAGATGCAAAAATACCTTTGGTAGCACATTTGGGTATGACACCTCAATCCATAAATTCTTTCGGTGGATTTAAAGTACAGGGTAAAGATGAAGCAGCAGCCATTAAATTAATCGATGATGCCAAAGCTGTTGAAGCTGCCGGTGCTACTGCTGTTGTACTGGAATGTGTTCCGGCAGAGCTTTCAAAAATTATTTCAAATAAGCTTTCCATACCCACAATTGGAATAGGCGCAGGAAAATATTGTGATGGGCAGGTACTTGTATATCAGGATATGCTGGGTATTTATTCTGATATCGCTCCTAAATTTGTAAAAAAGTATGCTGATGTAGGTTCGGAGATGAAATCGGCATTTAGAAGGTATATAAGTGAAATAAAGGAATCAACTTTTCCGGAAAAAGAACATTCTTATAAGATAGATGCAGCGGTTATTGAGAAGTTGATTTCGGAGGATATATTATGAAAGTAGCAAAGACGATAAATGAAGTAAAAATGATAGTCAATGATTGGAAAAAACAAGGCTTGTCAATCGGCTTTGTTCCTACTATGGGGTATTTGCATGAAGGCCATGGAAGCCTTATTATTAAAGCTCGTGAAAATTCAAAAGTAGTAGTAAGTATATTTGTAAATCCCATGCAGTTTGGGCCTACAGAAGATTTGGACAAGTATCCCAGAGACTTGGAAAAGGATTCAAAGTATTGCGAAGAATTAGGTGTGGATTTAATATTCAACCCCGAACCTGGTGAGATGTATCCTGAGGGCTTTTGTACTTCTGTGGACATTTCGGTTCTGAGCGAGGAATTATGCGGGCTTAGCCGCCCGGTACATTTTAAGGGAGTATGCACTGTTGTAAATAAGCTGCTGAATATTGTAAATCCGGACAAAGCTTATTTTGGTGAGAAGGATGCACAGCAGTTGGCTATCATAAGAAGGATGGTAAAGGACTTAAGCATGGATGTTGAAATTGTCGGCTGCCCCATTATCCGAGAAAAAGACGGTCTTGCAAAAAGCTCCCGAAATACTTACCTGAACAGTGAAGAAAGAAAAGCGGCCTTGGCACTAAGTAAATCAATCTTCGCCGGTAAAGGTATGGTTAAAGAAGGATGCAGGGAAGTAGATATTCTTTTAAAGAAAATGAAAGATATCATAGACCAGGAGCCGTTAGCAAGGATAGATTATTTAAAAGCTGTAGACGCAATGACAATGCAGCAGGTTAATACTATAGACAGACCTGTTCTGATAGCTATGGCGGTTTATATAGGAAATGTCAGACTAATTGACAATTTTTCTTTTATACCCGATTAAACAATTTGATTGATTTTATAAGAGGTGCAGGTATGAATATTACATTATTAAGCGGAAAAATCCATAGAGCTACAGTTACGCAGGCGGAATTAAACTATGTAGGAAGTATCACCATAGATGAAGATCTCTTGGAAGCAGCAGGGATTATGGAGTACGAAAAAGTTTGCGTAGTAAATATTAATAACGGCAAAAGACTTGAAACATATACAATTGCAGGTGAGAAGGGTTCGGGTGTGATTTGTCTAAATGGTGCAGCTGCCAGGTATGCACAAATAAGTGATAAAGTTATTATCATGGCATATGCACAGATGACCAGGGAAGAAGCCCAGAAGCATAAACCCAATGTAGTATTTGTTGATGGCAATAATCGTATTACCTGTAAAACCAACTACGAAAAGCATGGCCAAATTGTAGAATAATGGTGTACGGTAATCGCCTGATTGGATAAAGGCGTCTCCTTTTGGGATAGTCTCCTGTTCACCGTACCAAACAGCTATTAGAAGTGAATGGGAGGGTTATCCAACTGAGAACTAAGATAAATTAGAAATTCCAGTAATTTCAGACAGTACACCCATGACCTTTTCTAAAATCCTATTCAAATTCCGAATAACCCATTGCATTATAATCTGGCGTGGAAATTGTAACTTTTACTTTAAGATTATGATCTTTTTGAAATTGAAAGATAGCCTCTTTCAAATCATCCTCATATATACCTGATTCATATCCATTAAAATATCCCAATTGTTTTAGCCTTTCTTGAACGGCCAGAACATCAGACCCCCTGTCTCCCGGTTTCAGATTTCTGAATCCCATTCCAAAGGGACCGAATGGGCCGTTCCGGATAACTACAGCTGTTCCCAAAGGCACTATATTGTATAGCTCTTTTATGTCCCTATTATACATACGTATGCATCCATGACTTGCAGACCTTCCAATTGAAGCTTCATTTTTTGTACCATGAATCCCATAATTACCCCATCTGACATTCAAGCCCAGCCATCTTCCGCCGAAGCCTTTTCCCCATTGGCTTTTTTCAACTATTTTCCATTCTCCTATTGGAGAGGGCCATCCGGGTTTTCCCGATGCAATAGGGTATTTCTTTATACATTTATCATTTTCAAATAAATAAAGTGTTTTTTCATCTATATGTATCAATATCAGAAATTGTTGTTGGTTATTAGCTGCATGCCTTGTAAAGCTCCCTTTGATAACATAAGTATTAACTGCAAAAAAGAGAGCAATTGACATAATAAAAATTGTAAAGATATATAACAATCTGTTCCTATTTATCAAGATAAACATGCTAAACCTCCCTCTAAAGAAATATATGCGGAATTATCTATTGTAAGAATGAGAGTCTTAAATATTAGTAAAAAACACCACTGCATACACATTAATACAAATGCACATAATATTGAAATAAAAAATAACGAATGAGTGGTTTATCATGGAGAAAATAAGTAAGAACCAGCTATTCTGTCTGATAATGATGGGACAGATAGGCAGCACCAATTTATGGGCTTTAGGTATTGAAGCCAAAAGAGATGCATGGATTGTAGATATAATTTCAACAATTGCCGGAATGGGTTTGGTCTGGTTGTATACATCCATATACAGTAAATATCCTGAAAAGAACATTGTGGGAATAACTCAATCCATTCTGGGTAAAACCTTGGGGTGGCCATTGGGATTTGTTTACTTTATGATATATACTTTTAATGCCACCCGAACCACAAGTGAATTTGCAGATCTGATAAATGTAACATTCCTTCAGGATACACCAAATCTGGTAATACAGATTATTTTTTATATAGCAATTATTTATGTACTTTTTTTAGGGATAGAGACTCTGGGGCGTATTGCGGAAATAATATTTCCTGTAGTAATTTTATTAATAATATCTATCTATATTATGATAATTGCATCAAAACAGATAAATCTAAAAGAACTGCTGCCCGTATTTCAAGGAGGGTTCAAACCTATACTAAAGGCTTTTTATCCGATAGGAATTAACTTTCCCTTCGGTTTGGTTTATGTGTTTTTTCAGTTCTGGAAGTATAACGGGTCGGTAAAGGAAGTAAAAAAGACAACTTACTGGGCACTTGCACTGACCGGGGTCAATTTAACTGTTTCTCTAATTATAATGGTTACATCAATGGGTTTTAATTATACTTCCGTTGCAACCATACCGTTCCTGGAGGTAATCAAACTCATTAGTTTAGGGGATATAATTACTAATCTTGATGCAATAGGAGTCATTCTTGTATTTATGGGCGGCTTCTATCTAACCATATTATTTTACTATTCTGCAGTGTTAATCTTTGCTGAATTATTCCATATAAAAGATTACAGATGGGTGTTAATTCCTTTGGCGGTTTTCATTATGTGGTATTCAAAAATATACGAGCCCAATTATCCGTTCCATGTAAAATACCTTGTTCCCCAGTACTGGCAGCAATGGGTACCGGTTAGCAATATAGTTCCAATAATGCTTTTATTGATATTTTATCTTAAAAGATATTGTAATATGGAATTAAATATCCAAAATAAATAAAAGTTATGGAAGAAGAGAAGGAATATGATGAAGTTTATCACTAAAATAATAAATGACACAATAGAGACAGGGATAGGGCAAAGTATAATAGCATTTTCGGCATGGGGATATGCCTTTATCCTAGTAGCTGTAACTCTGTACTATGCGGTACTGTCCCTGATAAAGCTGATTTCGGGTAATAAAAACTAAAGTCTACTTTACTTACCAATCTTTTTAGCATTGATTGGCTTTAAGGTAAGTCCGGTTCGGTTGAGACAAGTGGCTACTTCAACGGTATATGATACATTAGGGAATATCTCATCATCCCATTTGCTTTTTATTTTACTCCAGGATTTAGGGTACTTTATTTCCAAAGTTCTCCCGAACCCTAATACATCTGTTTTCATGTTTCCCTGTATGTTCTTTATTGTTTTATCAGTTGTAACTCTTATATAATTTGAAAAATTGCTGTTAATTTGTTCAAAAAGTTGTAGATTAGTTACATCAAGGTCTTGCTTGACTTCAGTCATATTTCCTTCTGCTTTTATTGCAACATCAAAAGATATATTACCTTTATCGGTGATGGAAGGTTTGACAGAACACTTAATCTTTATCAATTCGATTGTAACTTGACTGTCAGCATCATTACTAAAAGCTTGTACATTGATGGATGTCTTTTTGCATTTTCCGGTCAGAATATTCAGACCAAGAGTATCTTTGTTATCCAGAAAGCCTACCAGTTTATCTTTTTTAAATAATGCTGATCCGGTAAGCTTTAATCCTTTGCGTTGTTCTGGTTCTGTTCCTTCTGTAGGGACACTTTTAACATCAATCAATGAAAAAACGCCGGTAACAGGGTTGCTCCCTTCACCAGGCATTGTTTTTATAAAATCTATTACTTTAGAGGCTGCCGAACTTGACTCTATCTTCTGAGATTTGAGTATGCCTTCCATATAGTTCGCCTGTATCTTTTCAAGGCCATGTTTAACACCGAGTACGTCGGAGGCTTTGCAGTCTGATGCAACAATAAGCCATGTTGTTTTTCTCAATTCATGACTGCGGGTTATGAAGTCAATTGTGTCTCCAAGGCCTTCTCGGGCATAGTCCTCACCAACTACTATTACTTTAATATGAGAGAAAAAGCTTCTCCTGTCAAATTCCTTAACTGTATGTCTGATTGCTTCAAATATTGAGTCTCCTGACGAAATGACCAGCTCATAAGGAGGTTCTTTTCCGCCGCCTTGTTTTTCCATTGCTGCAGGACGGACTATCTGACTTGTTAACTGGATTTTGCCGTCATCCCCCTTATCTAACCCTATAGCCATTGCAATCCCCAATTGATTCAGTTCTTTACGGTCCCAACAGCCTGTTAGAAGCATTGCAGAAAGTGTAATGATAATTAACACTGCAACAAGCTTTTTGTTCAATAGTTTTTCCCTCCCTTTTTCTTGTCAGGCTTATTTGGCATTTGTTTTGATGATTGCCGGCTAGACTTTTTCCATGTAATAGCTTTAGGACGGTTCTTCATAATCCAGAGGGGAAATCTGAAAACGCTGTCCTTCAAGTCACTCCAGTTTATAGGGGCTAAAGGTGCCATATATGGAGTTCCGAAGGTCCTAAGGGAACACATATGTGCCAATATACAGAACATACCTACGATTACGCCAAAAAGCCCAAAGGCGCTACTAATAAAAATCATTAAAAATTTTAAAATTATTAAAGCATCGTAAATGGACGGGAGTATAAAACTTGTAATAGCTGACAAAGCTGTTATGATTACCATAGGTGCGCCGATTATTCCTGCTTGAACAGCGGCTTGTCCTATGACAAGAGTACCTACAATACTTACTGCCGTACCAACGGCTTTAGGCATCCTTATCCCGGATTCACGTATAAATTGGAAAATAATCTCACTAATAAGAGTCTCAATCAGAACAGGAAAAGGAATTCCTTCTCTTGCAGCAGCAAAGGTAACGAGCAGGACGGTAGGAATCATTTCCTGATGGAAGGTGGTAAGGGAAATATATAAAGCAGGCAGTGTAAGAGTTATAAATAATGCCAGAACCCTCAGTATCCTTATAAAGTTGGTCAGATACGGCCGGGAATAATAATCCTCCGGTACCTGAAGTGACTCAACAAAAGTATAGGGTACTGTCAATACAATAGGGGTTCCTCCACACAAAATTGCTACCCTTCCTTCAAGAAGCTTTGCAGAGACCTTGTCTGGCCTTTCGCTGTTTCCTATCGTTGCAAAAGGAGAAAGGGGATTGTCCTCAATAAACTGCTCGATATAACCGGATTCCAGTATGACATCCGTGTCTATTCGGTTTATCCTGTCCCGTACTTCCTGAACAACCTTGTCATTGGCAATACCCTGAATATATGCAATGCAAACATCAGTTCGGGTTTGCTTTCCGACTACAAGGGTTTCAAAAATAAGGTTGGGGTTTTTGATTATTTTACGTATCAAAGAAGTATTAACCCTGAGTGTCTCTACGAAAGCCTCTCGTGAACCACGAATAACAACCTCCGTCTCCGGCTGCTGTATACTTCTGCGTTCTCCTCCTTTGGCACTTACGGAGAAGCCCTGAGTACATCCGTCTATCAGCAGAAGTGTATTACCTGATAAAATTGTGTCGATGGACTCATCCATATTTTTTACTTCGGTTGCTTCAACTATACTTAGTATATTATCTTTAATATCATTAAACATATTTCGCTTATCCACAAGATTACCGTGTGGATTTGTAATATGAATGTTGACCATAAGAGATTTAACAACGTACTCAAGTATCAGGTTCTTATCTCCCAACCCGTCGATGAAACAAATTAGAGCTTTAGTTTGATGCTTTACTCCAAAATTAAATTTTCTTATTATGATATCATCACTTTTGCCGAGAGCTTTTTTTATTCTTTGGGAATTTTCGTCCAAAGATTCATGTAAACTCTGCCCATTGCCAGCATAAGACACATTATCCGGTGAAGGCTTGTTACTATCTCTTTGCTTGCTTCTTACATCATTAACAAAATTTATAAATCTTGACAGTTTTTTAAACAAAGTAATTACCTTCCCAATAATAAAAATTTATTTATTAAATTATTATTGGTTTTATTCGTTATTATATGTAACTCAAAACGTGGGAAAATTTACGGTTTCCCACGCTTTTGAGACTCACTCTTTCCTTTTTCCTTTATATAGATAAATTGCTCATTTTCATACTTTTTGAGAACTTGAGTTAAGTGTTCTGCGTGTTCTTTTTCATCATCAATTATAGATTGAATTGCAATTTTTATATCCTTGTAGGAAGAATATGCCTCAATTTCTTCCTCATAAAGTATTACGGCTTCCAATTCTCCCTTAATATCTTCTCTTATATTATTAAGTACTATTTGCTTGTCATAACGTGGATTGTACAATTGCATGGGTGATTTGGGTTTCAAATAATCCTCGTGTTGTTCTAAAGAAGCTTTATACTGGACAGGGTCATATTTTCTCAGAAGGTTGAAAACAGTTTCATAGTGCCTTATTTCATCTAGCATTATATGATGCCAGACCTCGTTTACATTTATCATGTAGGAATTAGCAATGTGGCTTTGGTACACGTTAATAGTCATTAATTCTGCAATCATGATTTCTCTTAGTCTGTTGGTAACTTTACGTGCAGTGCCCTGGGGCTGGCCGGATGGATATGTATAGCTCATTATTACCTCCATAAATATGTTAAAGGGAATACTGTTTATATTGTATGTTTTTAATTAATAAATGGTGAATTATTTTTTAAAACAGTGTTGACATTCACGTAGCGTAAAGGTGTATATTAATCCTGTCAGGAGGTTTAAAGCTATGGAATACACAATAAAAAAGCTGGCTCAAATAGCCGGTGTAAGTACAAGGGCCCTCAGGTACTATGATGAAATAGGTATTCTCAAGCCGGCGAGAATAAACTCATCAGGATATCGTATTTATGGTCAGAAGGAAATAGACAGGCTTCAGCACATTTTGTTTTATCGCGAACTGGGTGTGGAACTCGATAGGATAAGAGAATTTGTGAATGATCCGGCTTACGACTGTATTTCAGCTTTACAAGACCACCGAGAAAAGCTTCTGGAAAAGAAAAACCAGTTGGAGCAGTTAATAAGGACTATTGATAAAACAATAGCTGCCAGTGAAGGGAGAACTGAAATGACTGATAGAGAAAAGTTTGAGGGCTTCAAACAAAAGATTCTTAATGAAAATGACAGGAAATATGGAGAGGAAATCCGTGAAAAGTACGGAGAAGAGACTGTGAATCAATCATACAATAAATTAAGGGATATGTCAGAGGAACAATATAAGGAACTTGAAGAACTTACAGCCCTTGTTCAGGAGACATTAAAGCAGGCATTTGAAACTGGCGATCCGGCAGGAGAGCTCGCACAGAAAGCAGCTGACCTCCATCGTCAATGGCTTAGCTTTTCGTGGCCCAGTTACAACAGTGAGGCTCATGCAGGGCTTGCCCAAATGTATGTAGATGATGAAAGATTCAGAGTGTACTACGATAAGGAACAACCCGGTACGGCAGAATTCCTGAGAGAAGCAATTCTCATTTACACCGGGAAAAAAGGCTAAACTAATAAAACAAGGCTTCATCAGATTTTCATCTGATGAAGCCTTGTTTAAACTACCTCAGTAGTTTTACTGAGGTTTTGAAGGTCTTGAAATTTCAGTGAGAGTGTCGGCAACCTCAGTGTCAAATTTCGCATCAGTAGCCACATCACCCAGTGCAACAATACCTACAAGATTGTTATGGTCAACTACAGGTACCCTTCTTATCTGGCTGTCAGCCATCATCTTGGTAACCTGTGACATTTCCATGTCAGGGCTGACAGATGTTATACCTGTTGTCATAATATCACTGACTGGTGTCTGCTGAGGGTTTTTGCCTATAGCAATATTCCTGACAACAATATCTCTGTCAGTTACCATACCTACAACGCTTCCCTTGTCACAAACAGGAATTGATCCTACATTGTGCTGCTGCATTAACTTTGCAGTATCGAGAATAGAAGCATTTGGTTCAACATAAGTTACATTTGTAGTCATTATATCTTTTACTTTCATCACAATCATCCTTTCATAATGAATTCAAAATTATTGTTTCCGAAAGGAATGATTAAAGTCGTGGAAAATTTTTATTTAAAATTTTTCATATTTTCATTTATATACTGTTCGGCAGTATAGGCTGCGGAAGCTCCATCAGCAGCAGCAGTAATGACCTGCCGAAGGTACTTTTCACGTAAATCTCCGGCTGCAAATACACCGGGAACATTAGTCCTCATTCGCTCATCGGTTATAACATAACCATCCTTGTTAAGTTCTACCTTATCCTTTACAAGGGAATTATTGGGATTCAAACCAATTGCTACAAACAAGCCATCCACTTTTATAGAACTTTGTTCTCCTGTTTTAATATTTTTAATTTTCAAGCCTTCAACACCAAATTGTCCTTCAATTTCCTCTACTACCGAGTCCCATAAAAACTCAATTTTTTTGTTGCAACACAGCTCGTTTTGAAGTAGCTTTGTGGCTCTCATTGTATCCCTTCTGTGGATTATATATATTTTGGGACAAAATCTTGCCAGATAAAGAGCATCCTCAGCAGCTGTATCACCGCCTCCAACAACTGCAACTGTTTTCCCACGGAAAAAAGCACCATCACATACTGCACAGTAGGAGACGCCTGAACCCCTTAATTTTTCTTCTTTTGGCAAGCCCAGCATTTTTGGTGATGCTCCCATGCTAAGAATTATTGTTTTACTTTCAAAAGTATTATTTTTAGTTTTAACCTTTTTTATATGTGAATTTAAATCAAGCTCAAGTACTTCATCATTTAATACTACTGTACCGAATTTTCTTGCTTGTTTTTCCATTCTCAATGCAAGGTCGGAGCCTCCGATAGGCTCCTCAAATCCGGGGTAGTTTTCCATTACGTCCGTTGTAGCCATTTGACCGCCCGAAAACATTTTTTCAATAACCAGGGTGTCAAGTTGTGCCCTGGAACTGTAGAGAGCAGCTGTATAGCCTGCCGGACCTCCGCCTATTATTATAACGTCATTCATAACTATTGCCTCCAAGATTAAATATAATATTATATGAATTCCCAAATTAAAGTGAAATAAAACACAAAAAATAATCACTTTTCATATAAATAATTAGAAGTACTGTAGATTGAGAGAACGCATATGATTTGTCCGAATATTCTTTATTCTAAAGAACCAAGACCCCCGCAGCCTGATAATCCGTCATTCGAGGAACGTCAGACAATGGCAAAATATGCATTATACAGAACCTGTCATCCGGAGGACTATTGCAATATTTTGAATGCATTTTCACCATCTGAGAATATTACATCAATAGCCAAGCCCGGTCAGTTCAAAGGGAAAAGTGTGGGAATTATAGGAGGAGGCCTCGCGGGAATGGCTGCCGCCTTTGAACTTCGTAAGCTGGGTTTAGATATAACAATATTAGAGGCATCGGAGGAGCGGATAGGCGGCAGGGTTTATACATATTATTTTGACAGGGAAAAAAAACTTTACGGCGAATTAGGGCCTATGAGAATACCTGTCAACCATGAGACCGTATGGCATTATATTAATTTATTTAAGCTTGATACAAGGCCATTCATACAGAGTGACCCGGAGACTTTTATATATCTTCACCAAAGAAGAGCAAGAAATGATCCATACGGTAAAAATGTTATGAAGTATATTTATCCAACCTACGATCTTGCCTCATGGGAAGCAAAAACGGCATGGCAGGAGTTGGGGTATTACGGGATAGAAGCACCTGTTCTTGAAGCTCCTCCTGCTGCCAGAATTGAAGTTATTCAGGTAAAACCACGATACAGCAGGCAGCTGTTGTTCTGGGACAGCCTCAATACTCGTCAGATGTTTGAATATAAAAAGCTCAGTCAGGGTGCGATTAACCTCCTTTCAAACCTATTTCCAATAGGAGGAGAGTTCCTGTATCACAATTATGTTGATTTGGTGCAGGAATATTTTCCTGTAAATTTCTGGTTCCTGTATGAAATAACAGGAGGAATGGTAAATTTACCTTTGGCATTCCACAGATCATTTACAAGTAATGCGCTCTGGGAGTACTATCCTGACATACCGGCTGAACTTCTGGGTAAAGTCACATGGAAGCAGGGAGTAAAGGTAAAAGGAATATATAAATGCCTTGAAGACGGCAGAGTAACCCTTACATATGATAATACAAAGCTAATGGAAACAGGATATGAAAATTATGATTATATTGTATGTGCAGTTCCTTTCTCCGTTTTAAGAACCTTTGAAATATCTCCTATGTTCAGCAGTTTAAAAATGCAGGCAATAAAGGAAGTAACCTATGGTAACTCCCAAAAGACCCTGCTTAACTGCAACAGGAGATTCTGGGAGGAACAGGGAATATACGGAGGCGGTTCATATACTGATCTACCAGTTACTGCCATATGGTATACTTCCAGTCGGGGGCAGGTACCTCAAGGACTTAATCAAAGAAGTACAGAATCAGAACCCGGCGTAATTGTGGGTTCCTATAATTTTAATCTGGATGCTGTAAGGCTGGGTAATATGACTGACGAGGATCGATTTGACAAAGTAAAGAGAAATGTTGAAGAGGTCCACGGACTTTCAAAAGGATATCTGAATAACATTGTTACGGACTTTAAAACACAGGTTTGGGATAACGATCCACTTTTCAGAGGTGCATTCTGTTATTTTACGCCTCAACAGAAAAAATTATTTTCATGGATAATGACTCTGCCGGAATATGGAGACAGAGTATACTTTGCAGGAGAACACGTATCAGCAATACACAGATGGCAGCAAGGAGCACTTAAAAGCGGTATGGAAGCAGCAAATGCAATAGCATGTACAAACCTGTATACACGTTGAACATAATTGTAGTTTTATAATTGAAACGCGTGGTATACTAAAAGCATAAATAGATTTTTCTAAAGTGGAAAGGAATAAATCACATGAATGAAGAACAAATGCTTGAAAAAAAGGTATGGGCTGTAGTGGGTGCAAATCAGGACCCCGAAAAGTATGGCAATAGAATTTATAAAAAGTTGAAAAACAGGGGATATGAGGTTTATCCGGTCAACCCGGGATACGAGACTGTAGAAGGTGACAAATGCTACAGGGATTTGTCCTCGCTTCCGCAAAAACCCGAAGTTATAGATATGGTTATTTCCCCTAAAAGAGGGAGGATTGTGATAGAAGAAGCTGCAAAATTAGGTATCAAAAACATCTGGCTTCAGCCCGGAACATATGATGATGAATTGTTAAAGAGAATTAACGAGCTGGAACTTGAAGCAGTTATGGCTTGTGTACTTGTAGCTTTAAGGTAGAACATAAAATATATTAAAAATGCAGCAGCCTTATTAGACTGTTGCTTTTTTACATATTGGATTAAAGCATTTTAATGAAAATAAAAAAATAGTATAATTAATAATATAACAGCTTTATTATTAAATGTTGGAGGACTGACATGTCAATTAAATATCAGGATATGGCCGTAACAGGTAATACTAAACCATCGAGATTTGTAGCATCTGTTTCAGTTATACTATACTTTTATTTTTTTATCGGAAGTTTTATAGGCTCAATACCGATAGTATATGCTTTATTCAAAAATAAGGATGCTATTTTTGATTTAACATTCTCAACTGATGTTTTTGCATTTATGGATAAATACGTAAACCCTTTTACCAATTACATATTTACCAATTTTACAATTTACCTCATGTTAGCGGGATTGATTATTGCAACAAAGTTTATACATTACAGGACATTTACTTCACTTATCACAACCAAAAGAAAAATGCAGTGGAGCAGATTCTGGGTAGGCTTTTTAGTGTACGGCGGGCTTATTGCTGTCGGGTCTGTAATTGATTATTTCTTATCGCCTGAAACCTATTCATTCAGTTTTGATGGGTCAAAATTCTGGATAGCTTTGCCTTTTATCCTTATAATGACACCTTTACAGGCGGCTACGGAAGAATTTGTTTTCAGGGCATACGTAATCCAGAGCTTCGGACT
This sequence comes from Ruminiclostridium papyrosolvens C7, assembly GCF_000421965.1. Classification (GTDB taxonomy): domain Bacteria; phylum Bacillota; class Clostridia; order Acetivibrionales; family DSM-1351; genus Ruminiclostridium; species Ruminiclostridium papyrosolvens_A. Next base: position 316,401 of record NZ_ATAY01000020.1, read on the forward strand.
TAAAATTAAAAACGGTATGCTACTTTCGGTTATTTCAGGCTTTATGTTCACACTTCCGCATCTTATGAACCCTGAAGTAACTGCTTCAAGCAAAATAGGTGTTATAAGTACCATATGCATGGTTTTAAATTATTTCGTTGTTGGAATGATTTTTGCCATGATTACAATAAAAACAAACTCTTTGGAGGCTGCAATAGGGGGTCATGCGGTAAACAATCTGATAGGATTTTTAATTGTGAGCTATCCTGATAACGTACTTTCAACAAATACCGTATTTTTCACATCGACTTTTAACTCTGCAGGCAGTCTTATTTCAGTAATAATTACAGGTATTTTATTTTACTTTATTACAGGATTTATAATAAAAGAGCCGGTGCAGACCGAAGAAGACATAAAAATTACTTGCTAAAAATACATAAGAAAAGGAAGAAGCTATGAGTCTTCAATTTATATATGGAAGGTCAGGCTCGGGAAAGTCCTTCCATTGCTTGAATTCGATAAAAACGAAACAGAATAAGGATAGTAATAAAAAACTTGTCCTGCTTGTACCGGAGCAGTATACATTGCAGGCAGAACGTGACTTGATAAAGGTTCTCGGAACAGGAGGAATTTTAAATACTGAGGTATTGAGCTTCAGAAGAATGGCCTACAGGGTCATGAACCAGGTTGGTGGAATTACATACCCGCATATACATCCTGCCGGAAAGAGTATGATAATATATCGTATCCTGGACAGATTAAAAGAACAATTTACCATATTCCACAAATCTGCTAATTGTAAAGGATTTGTAAATACTTTATCAACACTTATAACCGAGCTCAAAAGATATAACGTAAGAGCTGAAAGCTTTGATGAAGTTTTAGAAGGACTTACCGAGGACAATTATCTTTTACATAAACTAAAGGAAATAAAGCTTATATACAGTGAGTTTGACAATATGCTGGAAAGTCGCTACAGAGATACGGATGATGAACTGACTTTACTGGCTTCTAAGCTCGAATCTACAGAAATGTACAGTAAATCGGAGATATGGATTGATGGCTTTGCGGGATTTACTCCTCAGGAGTTTGATGTAATATCTAAGCTTATTCAACAGGCAGAGAATGTTTGCATAACTATGTGTACCGATATACTTTTTGACGAGGTAAAGTCAGATTCAACTGATGTTTTTGCGGCAGTAAAAAAATCCTGCAAGAAATTTGTAAGTATCGCGGAATCATGCGGTGTTAAAATACTTCCGCCAGTGAGCCTGAACACAGCAAACCTTCCAAGGTTTAAAGACAGCAGAGAACTGCAGAGCCTTGAAGCCAATTACTATTCTTACCCTTACAGGGTTTATCATCAGCCGACAACAGATATAGAGCTTTTTGAATCGGTAAATATTTATGCTGAAATCGAAGAATGTGCAAGGGATATAATCAGGCAGTGCCGTGACAATGGTATGCAGTTTAAGGACATAACTGTCGCCACAAGAAACCTTGCAGGATACGAAAATCTTATAGAGGTAATTTTTGAACAATACAACATACCGTGTTTTATAGATTCCAAAACCGAAATAACAAATCATCCGTTGGTTAGGATGGTCCTTTCAATGCTGGAGATATTTACTGAAAATTGGTCCTATGAAGCGGTGTTCAGATACCTAAAGTCAGGGCTTACGGGAATTGATGAAACTAAAATAGACCTACTGGAAAACTACGTTCTGGCCTGCGGTATCAGGGGGAGTCGTTGGACTCAGGAGGCAGACTGGAATACCAGCATTGAATTCATACCAGATGATAGACAGAATCCTGAAAATGATGAAATGCTTCTAAAGGTAAATATGACCAGAAACGAAATAAGGGAACCCCTTTTGCGTTTTCGAAACAGGACAAAGGGAAGAAGAACTGCAGAAGATTTTTGTACGGGAATTTATGAGTATTTGGTTGAAATCGGTGTAGAAGAAAGAATTCGTGATTATATAGACAACTTTAATAAAAGTGGACAGTTAAGGCTTGCAGGGGAATATCAGCAAGTGTGGAACATACTTATGGATGTTTTTGATCAGGTTGTAGAAGTAATGGGAGATGAAACCTTTGGAATTGAAAGGTTTGCCAATGTATTCAAAATAGGACTGGCGGAATACAAGATTTCATCTATTCCGGCATCCCTTGATCAGGTTTTGATAGGAAGTATCGAGCATCTAAGAAGCCACGAAATAAAAGCTCTGTACATTCTTGGAACCAATGACGGAGTATTTCCATCCGCAGGGATAACTGAGGGTATTTTGTCGGATGCTGATAGGGAAGTACTTGATAAAAGCGGTATTGAACTGGCCAGCGATACAAAATCCAGAGCCTTTGATGAGCAGTACCTTATATATAGAATATTAACCACACCAAAAAACTTTTTGAGAATAAGCTGGCCTATTGCCGACCATGAGGGAAGAACAATGCGTCCTTCCATAATAATATCAAAGATGCGAAAGATATTTCCAAACATCACCGAAAAAAATAATATTGTAAAACCTGTTGAGGACAAGAAGAATATTGATTTAATTGTATCACCTGTACCTGCGTTTAATCAGCTGGTTTCTATACTAAGACAGAAAAATGAAGGAATAGAGCCGGGAGACATGTGGAAGGAATTATTTGCATGGTTTTCAGGTCAGGAAGAATGGAAGCAAAAGTGTGATGCAACGATAAATGCATTGAAATACAGAAACATAGCTGTCCCAGTGGATAAGTCAAAAATGCGAGAGCTGTACGGAAAAAATCCTTACTTTACAGTTTCAAGACTGGAAAAGTACACTTCATGCCCATTTGCATTTTATGTACAATACGGTCTGGGGGCAAGAGAAAGAAAGATATACCGACTGAGTCCGCCGGATGTCGGAACCTTTATGCATGCTGTCATTGAAAGATTTTCAAAAATGGTGGATGAAAACAACTATTCATGGAGGGAATTTGACAGACAATGGTGTAGCGATGAGGTTTCAAAAATAGTAGATGAGCTTTTGGACAGTATGAAAAATACCATACTTGGGGGCTCAAAAAGGTTTAAAGCTCTGGCTGTAAGACTGAAAAGAGTTGTTACAAGAGCTGTATGGCTTATTGCAGAGCATATACGTCGGAGTAGTTTTGAACCTGTGGGTTATGAGGTGGAATTCGGAGAGGGTGGAGCATATCCTCCCATAGTCATTGAATTAGATTCAGGTGAAAAGATAAAGCTTGTTGGACGAATTGACAGAATCGATACTTTGAGTACTGATAACGGAACATATCTGAGAATTGTAGACTATAAATCAGGTGAAAAGGATTTTAAACTCAGCGACGTTTATTATGGGCTTCAAATGCAGCTTATTACCTACTTGGATGCATTATGGGAATACTCCGAAAAGAGTGGCGAAAAGGCCTTGCCGGGAGGAATTCTGTATTTCAGAGTTGACGATCCAATGATAAGAGGTACAGGCAGCAGTTTACCGGAAGAAATAGAAACAGCCATAATGAAAAAGCTAAAAATGAAGGGGTTACTCCTTGCTGATGTCCAGCTTATAAAATATATGGACAATACAATTGAAGGGAACTCCATCATTATTCCTGCAAGGATAAATAAAGGAGATGTTTTAGGTAAATCCTCTGCTGCTACCATAGAACAATTTACAGTATTAAGAGGTTTCGTAAAGCAGATTTTGAAAGACATGTGCAGTGAACTTATGAAGGGAAATGTTCCTATAAGTCCTTACAAAAAAAAGAAGTTAACTTCCTGCAGCTACTGTAATTATTCATCAGTATGCCAGTTCGATCAGACCCAAAAGGAGAACAGCTTCAGGATGCTGCATGACAGAGAAGATGATGATATTTGGAAACTAATGGATGAGATTAACGTAAAAGGGGATTAATAGATGTCTGAAACCAAGTGGACAGAAGAACAATACGCCGCTATAACCCAAAAGGACTGCAACCTGCTTGTGGCTGCGGCAGCCGGTGCAGGAAAGACCGCCGTACTTGTTGAAAGGATAATAAAAAAGATAACTGATAAAGAAAACCCTGTGGATATAGATTCATTGCTGGTAGTAACTTTTACAAATGCTGCCGCTACTGAAATGAGAGAAAGAATAGGGGCGGCCATATCCGACGCAATAGAAAAAAATCAAGGTTCAAAAAATATTTCAAGACAACTTGTACTTCTAAATAAGGCTTCCATTACTACAATTCATTCTTTTTGTCTGGAGGTTATAAGAAGTAACTTTCAGAGTATTGAAATAGACCCGGCTTTCAAGATACTTGATGAGACGGAAGCTACACTATTAAAATCGGAAACCTTGAGTGAGTTGTTTGAAGAAATTTACGAAAATGTTGAGGAAAACGAAGATTTTTTTGACCTGTTAGAGTCCTATGGAGGCAACAGGGATGATGAGAAGATTCAAGATATGGTTCTTAATATTTACAGCTTCGTCCAGAGTTATCCATGGCCGGAAAAATGGCTTGAACAACAAGTGGAAAGTTATAATTTCGAGAGCACCAACGACTTTGGAGAAACACCCTGGGGTAGAATTCTGCTGGAAACAAGTTTTATGAGGCTTGAAGGCCTCAGAGATATTATGAATGAAGCATGTGAAAAAATCAAATACGCACCAGGTCTGGGAAAATATCTGTCTGTTTTTGTTGAGGATAACGATAACTTGAATAGGCTTATAGAAGTATGTAAAACCGGAATGCACTGGGACAAACTGTACGATTATATCAATAGTTTTGAATTCCAGACTCTGCCCAGATGCGGAGAGGATGCAGAAAAAACAGTACAGGAAAGCGTAAAGAAAACAAGGGACGAGTTAAAGTCTGTAATTACCGGTCTTAGAAATGAAGTTTTTTTCATGAAGTCGGATGAAATAGCTTCTGACCTTAAAGCCATGTATCCTATACTGAAATGTGTTTCAAAGCTGGTTATTGGTTTTGGAAGACGATATTCACAGAAAAAGAGTCAGAGGGCTTCTGTTGATTTCAACGACCTTGAGCATTTTTGCCTTAATATACTAGCGGAAACTGATGAAGACGGAAACATACGTCCTACAAAAATTGCTCAGTATTACAAGAACAAATTTACTGAAATATTGGTGGATGAATATCAGGATAGCAATCTTGTTCAGGAAATCATAATAAAAATGATTTCAAAAGAGGATAAAGGCAGCCCTAATGTTTTTATGGTAGGAGATGTAAAACAAAGTATATATAGGTTCAGACAGGCTAAACCGGAACTTTTTCTTGAAAAATATGATAATTACTCAATTGACGAGGGCAGCAGCTACAGAAAAATTCTGTTGTTCAAGAACTTCAGAAGCAGAAAGGATGTTGTTGATGGTATCAACTACATCTTTAAGCAGATAATGTCTCAAAAGGTGGGAGAGCTTGATTACAATGAAATAGAAGAACTGAACCCCGGAGCAGGCTTTCCTCCATGCCAAAATGAAAAAACAGTAGCGGGAGGGGCTATTGAGCTGCATTTGATAGAAACCTCCGTTGGGGATAACAGCATGCAATCAGAAGGCAGTGAACCGGCGGACGAACAAGATTTCCCGGAAGAAGAAATACTTGATAATATACAGAAGGAAGCCAGAATGGTTGCAAACAGAATAATTGAGCTATTTCAACCTGATGCAGAGGGAAAGAAGTTTGTTGTATACGATAAAAAACTTGGGGATTACAGGGATGTTAGGTTCAATGACATAGTAATACTGCTGAGAACCACCAGAAATTGGACGGAGGTGTTTTCAGAAGAGCTTTCCAAGTCGGATATACCTGTTTTTGCAGATACAGGAAGCGGTTTTTTTAAGACACCTGAAGTACAGGTAGTATTGTCGTTGCTTCAAATAATTGATAATCCTTATCAGGATATTCCTTTGCTATCAGTATTAAGATCACCAATAGTAAATTTCAGTACGGGTGATTTGGCAGAAGTACGCCTTATGAACCGTAACGCTTCCATATTTGAAGCACTCAAAGAAATAGCAGTGCAGGATACAGAGGTATCAAAGAAATCCTCCGATTTTCTGCATAAGCTTGCAAAATGGAGAGAAATGTCACTCTATATGTCAACTCACAAGCTCATATGGCAGCTCTATGATGAGACAGGCTATTTCAGTATAGTAGGGGCAATGCAGGACGGTGAAAGGAAACAGGCTAACCTGAAAATACTGTTTGAACGTGCTTTACAGTTTGAGAATACAAGCTACAACGGTCTTTTCAATTTTATAAGTTTTATAGATAAGCTGAAAACAAACAAGGGCGATATGGGAAGTGCAAAAATTCTTGGGGAAAATGATAACGTTGTCAGACTAATGAGTATCCACAAGAGCAAGGGATTGGAATTCCCCGTTGTGTTCTTGTGCGGCTGCGGGAAAAAGTTCAATATGCAGGATATGTATAAAAGTGTTTTACTGCATCAGGAACTGGGTTTTGGGCCTGATTTTGTTGATTATAAAAAGAGAATAAAGTATCCTTCGATTCCTAAACAGGCAATTCAACAGAAGATAAGAGTTGAAACCTTGTCTGAGGAAATGAGAATACTCTATGTAGCTATGACAAGAGCCAGAGAGAAGCTGATAATTACCGGGTCAGTAAATGATATTGAAAAATCGGCATTAAAATGGTTGGGCACAGCACAGAGCAACGGTTATAAGTTCCCAGCCCATAATATGCTTAAAGCACAGAATTATCTGGATTGGATATGCCCTTCCATATTGAGACACAAGGATTCTGAAATTTTAAGAAAAGCAGCAGGCCTTGGTGTGGATTATAACGGGCCTATTGTTTCAGATGACTCGTTCTGGAAAATAGTTCTTACCAATCAGTCAGATATTGCTGTGGCAAAGAAGCTTGAAACAGACATCAAGGACAGGGAAGACATATTAAAATGGCTTCAGCAAAAAGATAATTGTGATAATGAAGACGCTAGTGAGATTCGTCGTCGTTTAGGTTGGAAATATCCTTACAGGGATTTTGCTCAAATACCTTCTAAAGTATCAGTAACAGAGCTAAAAAGGTATTTTAATCTTAATAACGATGAAGAAAATAGTCAGCCGGAATACAAAACTACTACCATAAAAAAACCTGCATTTCTGGAGAAAAAGAAAGGACTGAGTCCGGCAGAAAAGGGAACTGCCATGCATTTTGTAATGCAGCATATAGATTTCCGTAATGAAGATATTTCCGGACAGATTGAATTGATGGTAAAAAAAGAACTTTTAACTGAAATTCAGGCAAAAAGTATTGACATCAGGAAAATATCTGCTTTTATTAATTCAGCCGTAGGGAAAAGAATGTTGGAGTCCGCTAAGATACACAGAGAAGTGCCCTTTAACATTGAATTGCCTTATAAGGAAATCTACCCTGATTTGCCTGATGTGAGTGGCTATGAGGACAAAATACTTCTTCAGGGTGTTGTTGACTGCTATTTTGAAGAGGAGGATAATATCATCCTTATTGATTATAAAACGGATTATGTACCTGACGGTGACATTGAGGTCATAATGGAAAAGTACAAACTGCAAATTTCTTATTATTCAAGAGCTTTAGAAATGCTGACCTTAAAACGGGTTAAAGAAAGATACCTTTATTTATTTTCAACAGGGGATATAGTAGAAATGTAAAAAAAAAGGCCTTGTTATTCTTAAGCCTTTAAATAGGAAATTTACAAATGCTTAATCTAATTATATGAGTAGAGTTTTTAAATATGATTATGCTATTGTTAAATATTGGTAAATATTTTATCCGAACTAAAGTATTAAATTTAGTAAGTAAAAATATAAAAAAATACTGAAAAATGTATTGACATAAATATTCGGGATGTGCTACAATACCTCTTGTCGATGAGCGATGCGGGTTTGTGTAATGGTAGCACGACTGATTCTGGTTCAGTTTGTCAGGGTTCGAGCCCTTGACCCGCAGCCAAAAGTATTTCAGTTTGGTTTTAATCAAACTGAAATACTTTTTTCATGTGTACGAATAACTTTATTTCTGTATAAAGAAAAAACAGAAGTTATAAAACTTCTGTTTTTTTAAGTAATCTTCTTTGTTAACCGTCCGGGGAAAACAAAAGAGACTGTGTATATTGGTAATAACATTATAGTTTTATTCTATTATAGTGTCAATTACTTTTTAGGAATAAATTTAAAATATAGCATAAAATGTTTATTTTGAAAAAGGTATACCATTATGATAAAATGGTATAGGTTATTTGTAATTTTATGTATATACATTATATATCTTCATTGAAAATGAGGAATATTTATGAAAATATTAATGCTTTCATGGGAATACCCGCCAAGAATAATCGGAGGTATTTCAAGAGTAGTGCATGATTTGGCACATAAGTTAGGTCGTTGCGGTAATCAGGTTCACGTTGTTACGTGCTGGGAAGAAGGTACCCCGGATTTTGAAATTGAAAGTAATGTAACTGTACATAGAGTCCATGTCAGAGAAGTTTCTACAACAAACTTTATAGAATGGGTTTTGCAGCTGAACTTCTCAATGATTGAAACAGCAGTCAGGCTTTTGTGGGAAAGCAAATTTGACATTATTCATGCACATGACTGGCTTGTTGCTTATGCGGCAAAGGTATTAAAAAACTCCTTTTCAATTCCGTTGATTTCCACCATTCATGCAACAGAATTTGGTAGAAACAACGGAATTTACTCTGATATGCAAAAAGCAATAAACGATGTTGAAATAATGCTTTCTGAAGAATCGAGAAAATTAATAGTAAATAGTAAATATATGAAAGATGAAATTAAATCTATATTTAATATAACTGGGGATAAAATAAGTGTAATAAGTAATGGAATCGAGTTGGGTAAATTCGATAACATAGAATATGATAGTGAATTCAGAAATAATTATGCTGCTCCTAATGAAAAAATAGTATTTTTTGTGGGAAGACTTGTAAGTGAAAAGGGAGTGCATGTGCTATTAAATGCAATACCTAAAATTATAAGAAGTTATAATGATGTTAAGTTTGTAATTGCGGGCAAAGGACCGTGTTTAAATAGTTTAATTGAACAAAGCCGTAATCTTAAAATTCAGAACAGAGTTTATTTTACCGGTTTTGTAGGTGAGGAGGTTTTACAGAAGTTATACAAATGTTCAGATATTGCAGTTTTTCCAAGTACCTATGAGCCTTTTGGAATTGTAGCACTAGAAGGAATGGTTGCAGGCATTCCAGTAGTGGTATCAGATACCGGAGGGTTAAGGGAAATCGTGGATCACAGGGTGAACGGAATGAAATTTTACAGCGGAAATTCCAATTCTCTGGCAGACTGTATCCTTGAACTGCTTTGTGATGATAATTTAGCAAAACAGATTAGTATTAATGCGTTAGAAAATGTACATAGGCTTTATAATTGGAATAGAATAACGGAGCAAATTTTACATGAATATAACTATGTTATTTCTCAATATAATAGCTCAAATAGGGATTGATTTAATTATTTAGTTAAAATTGGAGGTTTAATTGTGTCAAAGAGTAAAAAGAAATTAAAAGTAATACCGCTTGGCGGATTACAGGAAATAGGGAAAAACATAACTGCTTTTGAATATGGGGATGACATTCTGGTTGTTGATTGCGGTCTTTCATTTCCTGAGGATGAAATGCTGGGTATAGACCTGGTAATACCTGATGTTACGTATCTGATTAAAAATAAAGAAAAAGTAAGAGGAATTGTTCTGACACATGGTCATGAGGACCATATAGGTGCACTACCATATGTATTGAGAGAACTGAATGTGCCTATATATGGAACAAAGCTTACTCTTGGTTTGATAAAGTGCAAACTTGAAGAACATGGCCTTCTTGATACTGTTCAGATGGAGACGGTTCATCAGGGACAAACAGTTGAATTAGGGGCTTTTAAGGTAGAGTTTATAAGATCTACTCACAGTATTGCCGATGCCGTGGCTTTGGCTATTTTTACACCTATAGGTACTGTAATTCATACCGGAGATTTTAAAATTGACTATACCCCCATTGAGGGACAGCCAATGGATCTTGCAAGACTTGCTGAAATAGGGAAGAAGGGTGTACTTCTGCTTATGTGCGACAGTACAAATGTAGAAAACGAAGGTTATACACTTTCAGAACGTACTGTAGGAGAGACCTTTGACGAGATATTTATGAACTGTAAAAGCAGGATTCTGGTTGCAACTTTTGCTTCAAACGTTCACAGGGTTCAGCAGATATTCAATGCGGCCGTTAAATTCGGACGTAAGGTTACAGTTCTTGGAAGAAGCATGATAAATGTTGTAAATGTTGCAATGGAGTTGGGTTATCTGAACGTGCCTGAAGGAGTACTCATCGATCTTGACAACATGGACAAGGTACCAAGGGACAAGCTTGTAATAATAACTACGGGCAGTCAGGGCGAGCCTATGTCAGCCCTTACAAGGATTACATTCAATGAGCATAAAAAAGTTGAAATAGTTCCCGATGATCTGGTTATTATATCAGCATCCCCAATACCGGGAAATGAGAAATTAATTTCTAAGGTAATAAATGAGCTGTTCAAGAAAGGTGCAAAGGTAATATATGAAGCACTCGCGGATGTCCACGTATCAGGACATGCATGTCAGGAAGAAATCAAGCTAATTCATAACTTAGTTAAACCAAAGTTCTTTATGCCGGTACATGGAGAACACAGGCATCTTAGACAGCACGCCGAGCTTGCCGTAAAAATGGGTATGCCAAGAGAGAAAATATTCATAATGGAAACAGGAAAAGTTCTGGAGCTTACCAATGACTCTGCAAAAATAAACGGGTCTGTTACAGCAGGAAAGGTTCTTGTTGACGGCTTAGGTGTCGGAGATGTAGGAAATGTTGTTTTAAGGGACAGAAAGCACCTTTCACAGGATGGCTTAATAGTAGTGGTAATAACAATAGAGGGTGATACCGGAAACGTAGTGGCAGGCCCTGACATAATATCAAGAGGCTTTGTATATGTCCGTGAATCTGAGGATTTGATGGAACAGCTTAAAGAAATAGCAAAACAGGCAATATTCAAAAGTTCTTCTAAAAATCAGGGAGACTGGTCCATAAGAAAGTCAGCTATCAGAGAAGCTCTGAAGGACTGTATTTACGAACGTACAAAGCGTAAACCAATGATATTGCCTATAATAATGGAAATATAAGTCCAATTACCTGCAAATAATAATATTTTGAGTGAATTCTTGCCCGGCTTTTCTGAAAGCCGGGTTTTTATATGCCAGAACATATGTGTCCGTTGCCTGTGCCTCAATCTCCAGCATTCTTGAAATCAAACTGTCAGAGGAGGACTTGTAGTAGGAGGCCTTAGTTATAACCGGGATTGTTGATTTTTTTTTCATAATGGACAGCAGCTCACGTCCCTTTTCGTTAAATCCCAAAATTCTGGCGTATTGCGGACCACCACTTTCCATGAATTTCTCAATATCAACCCTTTTCATTCCGGCAAGGAGAGATATGAGTATTCTTTGTATACGTGTTTTAGGATAACGCTTAGTGCATATATTGGCGAGCAGGTCGTCAAAGGAGCCTGAGTTTTCTGCGGCATTTTTAATCCTATACTCCAGACCCTCTGAAACGTCTTGAATATTCTCCAACTCTTGCGGTGTAGCGTGACGCAGAAAGGCAAGAATTATATTTTCAAAAGAATGCAAGCTGTTTGGCCCTCTGCCCACAGAAATTTCCCTTTCCAAAATCTGTTGTGCAAGTAGCGGCAGGGCTTGCCTGCTGGCAGCGATTTCACTCTCATGAATACTGTTTCTGATAGCAGTTGCACTGGAAATACCACCTGTAAGCTCCGGTGTATTATAGCTGTTGGAGATCCTTTTTACTGTAAATGGTTGTATGGGGCTATTAAGTTTTATAAGGGCCTTTAAATATTCTAAGGCGAGTATATTATTAGAGGTTTCAAGCAAATAGGAGAGATCCCCATTGGAATCATTCTGTAGTTTAAGATATTTTTCCAAAGCTTTTTGTCTGCAAACAGGGAAGGATAGCCCTCCGGCCAACTGCTTTTTTAATTCATCCTTATAGCCTTCCGGCTCGGCAACAAGGATTTCGGCTAATTTTTTAAGAGAACGGATGTCGCCCGACTCGCTTCCGAAAGAGATACAATCAACTATACCTATACTGTTCAATATATTTACGGCACCATATGCAAAAAACTCTGCACTTGATACCGCAAAGGGAACAGGCAACTCTATGATTAAATCAACGCCGTTACCAAGAGCAATTTCAGTTCGAGCAAATTTATTTATAATAGCCGGTTCGCCTCTTTGTATAAAGTTACCGCTCATTACGCAAACCACTGCATCACAGCCGGTGAGTTTTTTTGATTCTTCTATATGATACATATGCCCGTTATGAAAAGGGTTGTATTCTGCAACTATTCCAAGTACCTTCATTTGTTCTCTCCATGTCATTTGATATGGGTATTATATCAATTAATAATAAATTTTATCAATGGGTGTTTGTTTTTAAAAAGCCCCTGGTAAAAATCTGTTTTTACAGAGTCTATTATACCAGGGGCCAAGAATAGAAAAATTCCTGTGTAAAATTATTTATACATTATTCAGAACTGCCGCACCTGTTTCCTCCTCGAACTGCTTCTTGTACAGGGAATAATAGTAACCTTTTTGTTTAAGCAGTTCGCTGTGATTCCCACGTTCCAAAATCTTACCGTTTTTTACAACCAGAATAATATCTGCTTTCTTAATTGTAGAAAGCCTGTGAGCAATTAAAAACGATGTCCTGTTTTTAAGAATATGCATTATTGCTTCCTGAATCATTTGCTCAGTCTGTGTGTCAATAGAGGAGGTTGCTTCGTCGAGTACGAAAATCCTTGGGTCTGAAATAACCGCACGGGCAAATGAAATCAGCTGTTTTTCACCGGTAGACAGTCGGTCGCCGCCTTCACCTATGTTTGTGTCAAGACCGTTTTCCAGACTGCTTATTACACTGTCTGCAGCCACTATTTTTATGGCGGCTTCTATCTCCTCATCAGTGGCGTTGAACTTACCGTAACGAATATTTTCCCGGACAGTTCCCGAAAACAGGTGGGGGCTTTGAAGTACATAGCCGATGTTATTGTGCAGCCACAATTGTGAACGCTCCCTGTAATCTCTCCCGTCAATGAGTATCTGACCGGAGGTTGGTTCAAAAAACCTACATGCAAGATTAACCAGAGTGCTTTTGCCTGCACCGGTTTCGCCTACAATTGCAACTGTTGTTCCTGCCGGTATTTTCAGATTGAAATCCGTCAATATATATTCGTCGCCGTCAGGATACTTGAAAGTAACATTTTTAAACTCAATATCACCTACAAGTGGTTCCCAGTTTTCTTTCTTTGGGTTAAAATTATCCCCGTATCTTTCAATAACCTCAGGAGTATCCGTAATATCAGGCTCGGTTTCCAAAAGACCCGTAACACGTTCTATATTTGCTTGGGTAGATACAAAGTCTGCAAATACACGAGCTATTTGTTGTATTGGCTCAAAAATGCTGACAGCATAGGTAATAAATACAGAAAGAGTACCTAATTCGCTGGGATTTTTCATTACTATGTAGCCACCATAGGTCAATACCATTGTGAGAGAAGTTGCACTAAAACATAGAATGATTGGTATAAATATTGCATTCAATACAGTTGCACGCATAGTCGAAGAGTAGAACTTATCTGTAACCTGTGAAAAATCCTTCAGGTTGTTATCCTCAATTACCAGAGTTTTAGAGGTTCTAGCTCCGGTTATCCCTTCATTAAAAGCACCTGTCATGGTTGAATTAATTTTTCTGATTTTTCTGTTAACGTTTAATATCTTTTTCTGAAAGTACATAGTTATAACAGAAATAAACGGAATAATAGTCATTACTAATAAAGCCAGTTTAACATTAAGGAACAGCATTGCTATGAAAACGCCTATTACATAAATTACAGCCCATAGCAAATCAATAAGACCCCAGGAAACCATCTGGCCTATCCTTCCGGTATCACTCATAACTCTGGCCATCATGTAGCCAACGGGAGTCTTATTGTAATAAGTGAAGGAAAGCTTTTGCAAGTGTACAAAAAGAGACTTCCTAATGGACTTTGATACATTAAGCTCAACAGTCATTGCATTGCGTATAAAAATAATTACCGCTAAAGCCTGAATAAGTAGTACAGAACCGTTTACCAGCGCAAATTTTCCTATTCCCTCAGTTGACTTTGGTGTAATAAAATTGTTTATAGCATACCGTTGAAAAAACGGATATATAATGTCAATTAAAGAAACAAGTATTAAAAATGACATTGCCATTGAAAAGGCTTTTTTATAAAGCTTTACAAAGGGAATAACATTTCCCCAGACCTTTATGGAAAAGGGTTTTTTGTAATCTTCTTCTTCGTAATATGCCATTAATTACCACCTCCTGTTTGAACAGCTGAATGTGAAAGCTCAGTTTCAAGACTGCTTTGTATATCATATATTTTTTTATAGATACCTTTGTCATTGGCAAGTAATTCAGTATGTGAACCTATTTCCGTAATTTTACCGTCATCAAGAACCATAATTACATCTACCTGCATTAATGTGGTGATTCTATGGGAAATAAGGAGTACCGTACTTTGCCCGGTACTATTCTTTAAAGCACTGCGGATTTTTGCATCTGTTTCAGAGTCAACCGCAGAAAGGGAGTCGTCAAATATCATGATAGACGGCTTCTGCATAAGCATTCTTGCAATAGCTACTCTTTGCTTCTGTCCTCCCGAGAGGGTAACTCCACGCTCGCCTACAATAGTGTCATAACCCTTGGAAAAGCTCATAACGGCATCATCTACTGCAGCAACATCTGCACAATAGCGGATTCGCTCCATATCCCCGGAATTCTCAAAAACATCTATATTTTCCTTAATAGTTTTAGAAAACAAAAACGGTTCCTGAAGAACAAATCCAATATTCTTGCGAAGATGCTCAAGCTGTATTTTTCTGATATCCACTCCGCCAATTTCAATTGAACCCTGGCCTTCAGGCAGGTTATATAATCTGTCCAGAAGGTAGGTTATTGTGGACTTACCTGAACCTGTACCTCCCAGTATGCCAAAAGTGGTTCCTGCCTTAATTCTAAATGAAATATCCTTTAGTACCGGCTTAACACCTTCATAATCAAAATTGACATTCTTAAACTCAATATCCCCTGTCATGTCAGGTGTCACAGCACCTTCACAATCTTTTTCTTCTTCCTCCGCAACTATTTCCAGTACACGATTCAGAGAAACGCTGGTTTTACTAAGCTCTGAAAGAATACGTCCGAAGTTCCTTACAGGCCAAATCAACATGGAATTATAGAATACAAATACAAGAAATTCTCCAAGTGTAATAACTCCATTTGCTGCGTCAATCGAGCCCATGATTACTATTAACGTAACCTGAAGCCCGGAAACAAAATCTCCGATACCCCAATATTTACTTAGAAGAAAGCCTAGTTTTATCCAATAGTTGGCGAAATGATCATTTTTAGTGTCAAAGTTTTCAATTTCATAGTTCTGCCGTCCGAAAGCACGCACTACACGTACTCCGGTAAGATTTTCCTGTACCATTGCAGACAATGCACCTTCTGCTTCATCAGCAAACTTGAACTTGGCTGCAATTTTATTATAGAAAATTGCCGAGTATGCCACAACGATAGGGAAGAAGGCAAGTGCTATAAGAGACAGCCTGATATTCATTGTAAACATGATAGTTATGGAGAAGCCTACTAAAAAAACTGTTCTTATCATTTCTATAAGCTGTTGGGAGATAAAATTTCTTATAACCTCAACATCAGAAGTACATCTTTGTATTATGTCGCCGGTCTGGTTTTTGACATGCCAGCTATAGGGCAGCCTCTGTATATGACTGAACAGGTGGTTTCTCATTTTACGGATTGTACCCTCGGAAGCCTTTGCAATACATATTCTGAAAAGCAGTGTAAACAAACCTGACAAAGCAGCAAGTAGAAGTGCCAGAAGGGAGCAGGCAAGCAGATTGTTTCTCAGCATATCTCTGCCTCCATGGCTATTGATAAAATTCATAATAAATTTAGGCAGTTTCAGCTCCTCATTGCCAATAACTGAATCAACAATAATTTTGGTAATTTGCGGCATCAGGTAATTGAATACTATTGCCAGCATTGTAAAAAAGACAGCAAGAGCAAATAACCATTTATATCCCTCCATGAATGAATAGAGCATATTAAATCGACCTTTGTTTTTGGATTGCATATAAATTCTCCTTATATAAATGTAATGATTTTTTAGTAACAGTCACATAAAAACAGGATGTATTATGAGAAATTTTTGAAAAATAAGGAATAAAAAAACACGATAACGCAAGCATCGTGTTCAATATATTTATTTAACATATTTAACTGTTTGACGGTTACTTAAGTGTTGACCTTAAAAAGCAAAACAAAATAACAATTGCTTTACATAAAGGTCCGATATTGAATTATGGATGAAATACCCCGCTAATTTTAATGTACATATTTTTTAAACACTCCTTTCACCGAATTTGTAATATAAAAGAATACATTACCAACATATGTTATTACAGCACAGTAAGTCCTGTCAATAGCTGTAATATATTTGTAAAATAAAAAATGTAAAAGCGTTATGTTTCCTAAAGAAACATCGATAATAAAAAAACTCCGTACACAGCATAAAAGCGAATGTACAGAGCTTTGTTGGTGGAGGGAGATGGATTCGAACCATCGAAGTCAGAGACAACAGATTTACAGTCTGCCCCCTTTGGCCACTCGGGAACCCCTCCAAAATCAATATGTTGTTTTCAGCAACATATAAGATTATGCACTAAATACTACATCTTGTCAACAACTTTTGATAATTTTATTTAATTGTATTTTATGAAGAATACTTCCTTTAAAAAATAATAACATAATACAAATATTAGTAATAAATTGCTAAACGCACAAATATATGGTAAAATAACAAATAATTACAAACCACAATCTAGATTCAAAACATGCATGTTGAAAATAACATGGACTAATTCTATATGGAAGCAAGGGCGCTCCATGTTGTAGAACTATCTGTGTTTTTTTGTAAGCAAATTGCTATTAACATTAAATAAGGGGGATTGCAATGAAAAAGAAATTAGCAATATTATCAATTGTATTGTCAATTATATTGACTATACCTGCATGCACCAGTAAATCTGAAACCGGAGATACATCCGGGAGCTCGTCATTGAACAGCTCATCAACAGGAACAAAGGCCAGTCAGACAGGATTTGATTACAAGAAGTATGGTGTTGAATATACTTCTGCAACTGATTCATCAAAAAGTCCTAAAGTTGCCACAGACAGAAAGGACACATTAGTTATTGGTTTACCGGATACAACAGGAATATTTAATGTTTTGTACGGTGATAATTCTTATGATTGGTATATGATCTATACTATGTTTGATTTTAATGTAGATGTTGACTTCGATGGTAAGGCGATACCGGCTGCAACGGATTATACAGTTTCGGATGACGGACTTACATATACTTTTAAAATCAAGGACGGAGTCAAGTTCTGGGATGGAAATCCTGCTACAGCTTCTGATTTGGAGTTTGCATACTATCTGGAAGCCGACCCTAAATATGATGGACCGTCGGATATATCAAAAACATATATAAAAGGTCTTGATGCATATAAAAATGGAAGCGCTGACAAAATCGAAGGTATAAAGGTAATTGATGATAAAACACTGCAAATTACCGTTGAGAAAGCCAGTGGCCCTGCAATCTATGCATTACAGGTTCCGTTACTTGAAAAGAAGTATTACGGTGCTGACTTCAAAAAGGGTGATACTGCAAAGGTCAAGGAAAAAAACGGAGCACCAATGGGTACAGGTCAATACAAATTTGTTGAGTATAAAGCAGGTCAGGAGCTGAAACTTGTAGCTAACGAGAATTATTTCAAGGGAGCTCCAAAAATCAAAAATCTGATATTCTCAATAACACCGACAGGTCAGGAACTTCAGAGGGTTATGGCGGGAGAGACGGATATTGATATGGCTGATGTTTCACCTGACAATATGAAAGCAGCAAAAGATGCAGGGTTTATAGACATATACAGATTCCCTACCAACGGTTACGGATATGTGGGATTAAACGATGCGGACCCTAAATTCAGTGATGTAAAAGTACGACAGGCCCTTATGTATGCACTTAACAGAGCTGCTGTTGTAGAAAAGGTATACGGTGAATACGCAAGAGTCGTGAACATTCCTGAGTCAAATGTATCATGGGCATACGACGATGAAGGCTGCAATACATATGAATACAATCTGGATAAAGCGGGACAGCTGTTGGATGAAGCAGGCTGGAAGCTAAACAGTAACGGCAAACGTGAAAAGGACGGCAAGGAGTTTAAAATCAAGTTCTCCTGCATGAGCCCTCATCCTGTAACGGACATTATGGTTCCAGTTATGAAGGATGATTATGCAAAGCTGGGAATAGATGTTACTGTTGAGAATCTTGACTGGCCGACTCTTCAGCAAAAGGCAACCAAAAAGCAGCTGGAAGCTTATTTTATGGCTAGTGGACTTACTCCGGATCCTGATAACTCATTAGCAAATGCATATAAATCAAACGCTTCTCAAAATTATTACAATTACAAAAATGATGAAGTAGATAAGTTGTGCGAAGATGGTCTGAATGAAATAAGCACAGAAAAGAGAAAGCCTATTTACAAGCAACTATATAAAATATTGAATAACGACTTACCTGTACTTTTTGTATATCAGAGAAGTGACATGTGGGTAGCCAACTCCAGAATAAAGAACTACGAACTTTCATCTTTCAGGGATTTTTTCTATAACTTATATAAAGCTGAAATTGGAAAGTAAGAAATTTTCACATATGTTAAAGAGAATGTCCGTCATTAAATGAACGGACATTCTCTTTAACCCAAATAAACAAACGACAGGAGAGTTGTGACATGTGGAATTACTTAGCCAGAAGAATCCTTCAGATGATACCTATTATAATTGGAGTTTCCATAATATTGTTCTTGATAATCAATTTGGTTCCTGGAAATTTTATTGATTCAAAAGTTTCATCTACACATATGACACCACAACAGATTCAACATCTTAAAGATATTTACGGGATTAACGATCCTATTTATCTCAAGTATTTTAAATGGATTAAAGGTGCTGTTCATTTTGACTTCGGTGATTCATTTACATACCAGAAGCCTGTTTCTACCGTAATCAATACATATGTATGGAATTCCTTCAGTATTGCGCTTGTGGCCTTTATTCTGGAGTTGCTTATTGCAATTCCTATAGGAATTATTTCTGCCACAAGGCAGTACTCAAAAACAGATATGATTTTTACTTTTTTAGCATTAATCGGAATTTCCTTTCCATCTTTTTTTCTTGGATATATATTAATAAAAGTTTTTGCCGTAAACCTCCATATTCTGCCGCTGGCGGGTTTAAATACACCGGGTTCCAGCTATATAGGATTTGCGTTTATAATTGACAGACTGAAACACATGATACTGCCGGTTTTAGTACTCGCATTGATAAGTGCTGGGTCTATGATGAGATACACAAGAACCGCTGTCCTTGAAATCGTAAAACAGGATTATATAAGGACTGCCAGAGCAAAAGGCCTCAGTGAAAAGGTAGTTATATATAAACATGCACTGCGAAATGCACTGATTCCTATTGTTACTCTCATTGGTCTTTCACTTCCCGGATTATTTTCAGGTGCAATTATAACAGAGAGTATTTTTGGTATTCCGGGTATAGGAAAAATTGCACTGGAAGCGGTGACAAAAAGAGATTATCCGCTTTTGATGGGATTTTCACTGTTTGTTGCTGTACTTACCCTTCTGGGAAATCTGCTTTCGGATATTTTCTATGCCATTGTTGATCCCAGAGTTAAGCTAAAGTGAGGTGGAAAGAAAAATGAAGATAAAATTATTTACGATGATATCATTGTTTGCAGCAGTTTTGTGTTATATACTCCCATTTCTCACATTTAAGGATTATAGTTCAATAAACGGGTTTAATCTTATAACATCCTTATTCAAAAGAAAAGAGCTTCACAAGCTTTCTGAAAACATACAGACTTATGTATTTACCAGCACTTCGGTTCCTCTGCTTGTAACATTTTTATTGTTTATTACTGCTATTGTTTTTTTAGCATATTATCAGTTTCGCAAAAGCAGTAAAGCACTTTCAGGTTCTTTGGGGGCAGTTATATGCGCTGTAATATCTTATGGAGTACAGCTTTCCAACAGTCAGACTTCAATAACTGATTTTTTTGGTACCATACTCCTTGAATTAAAAACCGGTGATGGTAAAACAATCTTTAAAACCAGTGATATTATTTCTCAGACCGGGCCGGGTGCAAAGCTTCTGGTTATAGTTTCTTTTGCTTCGTTAATTTTTGTAGCTTTACTTAAAATACTGGATGTCAGAGAACGGAACAAAGGTGATAATATTCAGACACCTTGGACTATGGCTATCAAACAATTTAAAAGAAACAAACTTGCAATTGTCGGATTATTTCTGATATCTTTTCTTATTATCATTTGCTTTTACGGGCCGGTATTTTCCAAATATCCTTTACTTAAAACAGACATAATTATGGCAAAGCTTAAACCGGGACCTGAGCATTTATTGGGTACTGACAGCAGCGGACGTGATATTTTAACACGCTTGATGTATGGAGGAAGAATCTCCATAACCGTAGGCTTTGTTGCGGTACTCCTGGAAATACTCTTGGGAACCACTATAGGAGGCTTGGCAGGCTATTACAGCGGTAAAATTGATAATATGCTTATGAGGCTTGTTGATATATTCCTTAGTATTCCATTTTTGCCTGTTGTAATAATTATAGGTGCAATAATGTCTGATTTAAATATACCTCCTCAACGTAGGATATATTTCGTAATGTTCATAATAGGAGTTCTTAGCTGGCCTGTAATGGCAAGATTAGTTCGCGGTCAGATTCTTACCTTGCGGGAACAGGAGTATATGATTGCAGCAGAAGCACTTGGACTAAAGGACAGGCGAAAAATAGTAAGACACCTTATTCCTAATGTTATCCCCAGTATAATTGTGTCAGCAACTCTTGGGATAGGTGATGCCATATTGATGGAATCTGCATTGTCTTTTCTTGGACTTGGTGTGGCTATGCCGTTCCCATCGTGGGGAAACATGGTTCAGGCAGTAAGGGATACAAATGATTTTATTCTCCGCTCATGGCTTTGGATACCGCCGGGAATATGTATCTTTACCATAGTTCTTGCAATTAATTTTGTGGGTGACGGCCTGCGGGATGCCTTTGACCCTAAAATGAAAAAGTAGGAGGAAGAAGCATTTATGTCTGATAAACTTTTGGAAATTAAAGATCTACATACATTTTTTTATACTGATGCAGGTGTTGTTAAAGCAGTAAACGGCGTTTCCTTTCAGGTAAATAAAGGACAAACGATAGGCATAGTAGGTGAATCCGGCTGCGGGAAGAGTGTCATGTCTCTTTCAATTATGCGATTAATACAGGAACCGGGAAAAATAGTTGAGGGACAGGTAATTTTCAATGGTCAGGATCTTGTAAAACTCTCCCAGAGTGAAATGAGGAAAATAAACGGAGATAGGATTTCAATGATATTTCAGGAGCCTATGACTTCATTGAATCCGGTTTTTACAGTTGGTAACCAAATAGCAGAATCACTTATACTTCATGAAAATTTAACAAAAAAACAGGCAAGGGAGAAAGCAATTGAAATGATTTCAACTGTTGGAATACCCCGTGCAGAAGGTATATATGACTCTTATCCCCATGAATTATCAGGAGGTATGAGACAGAGAATTATGATAGCCATGGCACTTTCCTGCAACCCTGAACTTTTGATTGCAGATGAACCGACAACTGCTTTAGATGTTACAATACAAGCGCAAATACTGGATTTGCTTAAAGAAATAAAGAGAAAATTCGGAACTTCAATAATGTTAATTACACACGATCTCGGGGTCGTAGCCGAAATGGCGGATTACGTAATAGTAATGTATGCAGGAAGAATAATTGAGCAGGGAAATGTAAATGACATTTATATAAATCCCATGCATCCTTATACAATAGGGCTTCTGAAATCAAAACCAAGTATAACCACTGTAAGTGACAGGCTTTATACAATACCCGGACAGGTACCGAACCTTATTAATTTACCTGAAATCTGTTACTTTTCAGATAGGTGTAAAATGTGCAAGGATGTCTGTAAACAAGGTTTTCCAAAACTGATTGATATGGGAAATGACCATTTCGTTGCATGTACTTTATTTGAGGAGGTGACAAAATGAGTGAAGCTTTACTAGAAGTAAAAAATCTTAAAAAGTATTTTCCCATAAAAGGAGGAGTATTCCAGAGAACGGTAGGACACGTTAAAGCAGTGGAAGATATATCCTTCGAAATAAATAAGGGTGAAACTCTGGGGTTGGTGGGCGAATCGGGATGCGGAAAGAGCACTGTAGGCCGCACAATTCTGAGGCTGCATGATAAAACAGGAGGAGAGGTTTTATTTAAGGGAACAGAAATATTTGACCTTAAGAAACAGGAAATGCAAAAGCTGAGACCCAAAATTCAGATTGTCTTTCAGGATCCGTATAGCTCCTTGAATCCCAGACTTACGGTTGGTGAAATAATTGGTGAAGCACTTCTTGAACACGGTTTTTGTGAAAAAAAGAATTTAAAACAGCGAGTATTAAAGGTTATGGAACAGTGCGGGCTGCTTCGGTTCCATATTGACAGATATCCCCATGAATTTTCAGGAGGGCAGAGGCAGAGAATCGGTATTGCAAGGGCTTTGGCCTTGAATCCTGAATTTATTGTATGCGATGAGCCTGTTTCGGCATTGGATGTATCCATTCAATCACAGATAATAAACCTTTTATCTGATCTTCAAAAAGAATATGGATTTTCCTACTTGTTTATATCACATGATTTAAGCGTGGTAAAGCATATTTCACACCGGGTGGCTGTAATGTATCTTGGCTGCCTTGTTGAGATTGCAGACAAAACAGAGCTTTACGACAATCCGCTTCATCCCTACACAAAGGCGCTTCTATCGGCAGTCCCACTGCCAGACCCTAGACTTAAAAGAGAGAAAATAGTTTTATCTGGGGATTTACCCAGCCCTGCAAATCCTCCGTTGGGCTGCCGCTTTCACACAAGATGCCCAAAGTGCAGCGATATTTGCAAAGAACAGGTACCGGAATTGAAAGATGTTGGACAAAACCATAAAGTTGCATGTCATTTTGCTTGACAATTACCTGGGGTAGGGAGTAAGAATATGAAACTAATACAAAGAGAATCATTCAAAGACATTTTAGCAATTTTTATAGCTATTATTCAGGTTGTCTGGCCTTTTATTTTAATAAGTATAGGAGTGTATTTGCTCCTAACGATGTTTTTGACAAAACTATGGCTTTGAACAAAAAGCTTTGCATTTATGTTCTCACTAGGGAACCCTAGGTTCCCTTTGAGGAAACACAAAGTGTTTTCATACGCACGCTCCTGAAATTTCCTTAATATATAAAAAAGAATTTTCCGTTATATAAACGAAAAATTCTTTTTTGGTGCCCAGAGCCGGAATCGAACCAGCGACACGGGGATTTTCAGTCCCCTGCTCTACCGACTGAGCTATCTGGGCAAGTTGTTAGTGTTTTTGAAACACTAACAAACAAATTGGTGGGCCTTCAGGGACTCGAACCCCGGACCAACCGGTTATGAGCCGGTTGCTCTAACCAACTGAGCTAAAGGCCCTCGAAAGGACGAGTTTTAGTATAATAAAAAAATTAAATTAAGTCAATAGTAATATTATAAATTTATTAATAAATATTTTTTTAGTGCTTTAAGATTTACAATTCTCTAGGAAAATCTATGATTTTTTGCTAGTATTATATAAAAGATTAATAACAGATTAAATAAAAATAGGGGAATCAGAAAAATGGAAATAGCAAATTGTTTGGAGTATTTGTCACGACTTGTGGCAGTAGCGGGCTTTGAAGCAACTGCTGCTGCAAAAATTGCTGAAACCTTTAAGGATTACTGTGACGAAGTACGAATAGATAAGTTTTTCAATGTAATTTTCCTGAAAAAAGGTTTTAATAAGTCGGCAAAAAAGATTTTGATTACCGCACACAGTGATGAAATAGGCTTTCTGGTCAACTCCATAGATGATAAGGGCTTTATCGGTATAAGCCCAATTGGAGGTATAGACAGCAAAATATTGCTGGCACAGGAAGTAATAATACACGGCAGAGAGGATATTCCCGGCATAGTAGGGGCAATGCCGCCTCATCTGATGAATCCGGAGGATGCAGGAAAGGCAGTAAAAATAAAGGATTTACGTGTGGATACAGGATTAAAAGGGGAAGAACTTAAAAAAATAGTTTCAATAGGCGATGTTGTATCCTTTAAGTCAGACTTCTCATTATTGAATAAAAACAAAGCCAGCGGAAAGTCTTTTGATAATCGTACAGGGATTGTTTGTATGATGGAAATATTACAGTCCCTAAAGGATATAAACCATGAGAATGATATCATAATTATGGCTTCAACGCAGGAAGAAACAAGCCTTGCAGGTATCACAACCGCAGCGTTTACGCTGGAGCCGGATGCTGCAATAGTAATTGATGCATGTCATGGAGACATACCTGACCTTTCTAAGGATGTATCCTCAACCCCCGGTAAGGGCCCGGAGATATCAATAGGACCTAACCTCCATCAGGGAATGGTTGAAAAGCTGTTTGAGCTTGGTAAAGATATATGCATTCCTTTTCAGAAAATGGTTGAATCAGGAGATACGGGTACTGAAGCATGGGCAACTCAGGTCAGCGGCTGCGGAATACCTACCGCACTGCTTTCTATACCGGTCAGATATATGCATACTGCTGTAGAGACTGTTAATTTAGAAGATATAAAGTATACGGCCAGAATAATAACTGAGTTTTTGAGGCTGAGCAGTGAGAAGTTAGAGAAAGTTCTTGAATGGAAGACTATCTGATTAAGTCATATAATAAATAAAATATTGCGGCAGTAAGGCTCGTGGAGGATTGTATGATATTGATAAAAGAACTTACGGAATTAAACGGTGTATCAGGAAATGAAAATGAAGTGAGAGAATATATTAAAAGTAAAATTAACGGATTGTGTGATTCTATAGAGGTTGACACAATTGGAAATATTATTGCTTATAAAAAGGGCAGCAGCGGCAGACTTAAGGTTATGCTTTCAGCCCATATGGATGAAGTAGGATTCATGGTTTCGGGATATATGGAAAAGGGCTTCTTAAAATTCAAAACTGTTGGGGGTATTGACAGTAGAATTTTGCCAGGTAAAAGGGTAGTAATTGGTAAAAAAAGACTCAAAGGTGTAATCGGTGCAAAACCGCTACATCAGCAAAGTCCTGAAGAACGGGAAAGAATAGCTAAAATCAAGGATTTATATATAGATATTGGAGCAGAAACTAAGGAAGAAGCCGAAAAATTAGCTCCTTTGGGAGAGTTCGTAGCCTTTGATAGTGATTATGTAGAACTCGGAAATGACTGTATAAAGGCAAAGGCACTGGACGACAGAGTAGGCTGTGCAGTACTTATGGAGGTTTTAAAGTATAAGTTTGAGTTTGATTTGTATGCTTGCTTTACGGTGCAGGAAGAGGTTGGACTTAGAGGTGCTCAGGTAGCGGCATTTAAAATTATGCCGGATGTAGCCCTTGTTCTGGAAGGAACTACTTGTGCCGACGTTCCAGAGGTAAAACCCTTTGATTTTTCCACAGAACTGGGTAATGGTGCAGCTCTTACACTGGTAGACCGAACCTGCTATAGCGACAGAAAGCTGGTACAGTTTTTATATGATACGGCAGTTAAAAACGGAATAAAAGTTCAATTCAAACAGACCACAACAGGTGGGAATGATGCGGGGCAGATACAAAGAACGGGTAATGGTGTTAAAACAGCATCAATTTCTGTTCCTTGCAGGTATATACATTCTCCCGTATCTGTTATGAGCAGAAGTGATTTTGAATGTGTAGAAAGACTCACACTTGCGGCATTAAATGAAATGAACAAAGATAAGGATTTTACAAAAAACGTGGCAGCAGTATAGAGACCGGTGAATAAACAAAATTGGAGGGATTTAAATGCAGGAAATATTAAAAACAGTTACACAGGCCTTTGGTGTATCCGGAAATGAAGAAGATATCAGAGAAATAATTACTACCGAAATAAAAAAATACGTTGATGAAATAAAAGTTGATGCAATGGGAAATCTGATTGCAGTAAAAAAAGGTAAAAAGAAGAAAATTCTGTTTGCTGCCCATATGGATGAAATTGGAGTTATAGCTACCTTTATTGATGATAAAGGATTTATAAGGTTTTCCAATTTAGGGGGAGTATCAGCGTTCAATTCCCTTGCACAAAGGGTGAGGTTTAAAAACGGCACAATGGGCTGTATAAATGTAGAAGAGAAACTTGAAAGCATGAAGGATCTCAGACTTGGAAAAATGTATATTGATATTGGCTGCACCAGCAAAGAGGAAGCTGAGAAATACGTTAAGGTTGGAGATACAGCCAGCTTTACAGGCGATTTTCATGTTCAGGGGGATTTTGCTATTTCAAAGGCTATGGACGACAGAAGCGGCTGTGCGGTACTTATAGAGCTTATAAAAACCATGCCTAAAACTGATAATGAAATTTACTTTGTCTTTACTACTCAGGAAGAATTGGGACTAAGAGGTGCAAAGACAGCCTCTTTCGGAATTATGCCGGATTGTGCCATTGCAATTGATGTTACACGTACAGGTGATACACCGGAATGTAACAGTATGGAAGTAAAGCTTGGTAAGGGCCCTGCAATAAAAGTAAAAGATTCTTCTTATATAGCTCATCCACAGATTCGCAGGACTTTACAGGATTTGGCTCAGGAAAATGGGATTCCCTATACTTTGGAATTGCTGGAAAGGGGAGGAAGTGACCCCGGTGCAATGCAGACATCCGGAACGGGAATACCATGCGGAGGTATATCAATTCCGTGCAGGTATGTTCACACCCCTTGTGAAATGGTGAGCATTCAGGATTTAAATAACTGTGTCAAGCTGGCAGGTCTGTTTATGAAACATTACAAGTAAATGTTAGTTATAAATCAAAATATGGAAAATTTCAACAAGGAATTTCAGGATTTAAAGCAGAATTAGTATTATTAGAGAGAAAGATTTAATTTTATTTGTCGAATGGAGGTCTGTTATGAATATTTCATTTCTGGGAGCAGCAAAAACCGTTACAGGCTCATGTTATCTGGTTGAAACAAAGGAAACGAAATTTTTGGTTGATTGCGGAATGTTTCAAGGCAAGGCAAATGAAGTTTTATTAAATACAGAACCATTTTCTTTTAACCCCGGGGAATTGGACTTCATGCTTTTGACCCATGCTCATATTGACCATAGCGGAAGAATTCCAAAGCTTTATATGGACGGTTTTAAAGGAACTGTTTTTGCCACAAAGCCTACAGTACAGCTTTGTGGTATAATGCTTCCCGACAGCGGGCACATTCAGGAAATGGAAAATGAATGGACCAACCGAAAACGGCAGAGGGCTGGAGAACCTCCTGTTAAACCATTATATACGTTAGAAGAGGCTACAGATTGCCTCAGTCTTTTTAAAGGTGTGGCATATGATGAAGTAATATCTGTTTCAGATGATGTAAGGGTTAGGTTCAATGACGCAGGACATATTCTTGGTTCCGCAATACTGGAAATTTGGATAAGGGAAAATAACCAGGAAACAAAGGTTGTTTTCAGCGGTGATCTTGGAAACAAGGGAATGCCCATTCTCAGGGACCCCAGCATAATCGGCGATACTGATTACCTTATAGTCGAATCTACATATGGAGACAGGTTACATACACTAAAAAAAGAGACTGATAAGATTGAAAAATTTATAAGTATAATATCGGAAACAATCTCTAAGGGAGGAAATGTAGTTATACCATCCTTTGCGGTAGGAAGAACCCAGGAACTGATATATGATTTAAACAAGCATATGGATGTTTTCGGTGACAAGGTAAATGAGATATTGAATGTTCCCGTATATGTTGATAGTCCTCTTGCAACCTCCGCAACCCAGATATTCAGGGAGAATCTTGACTGCTTTGACGAGGAGGCAAAGGCATATATTGCCAACGGAGACAATCCACTTGAATTTCCTTCCCTTAAATTTACACAATCTCCCGAAGAATCAAGGAAACTTAACGAAAAAGCTGAAAGCATGATAATTATATCAGCCAGCGGTATGTGTGATGCCGGCAGAGTAAAGCATCATCTCAAGCATAATCTTTGGCGTAAAGAGTCAACAATTCTTTTTGTGGGTTATCAGGCGGAAGGAACTCTTGGTCGTAAAATACAAGACGGGGCTCAGAAGGTAAAACTATTTGGTGAAGAGATATCTGTAAATGCACGAATAGAAAGTATCGACGGTTTTTCGGGACATGCGGACAAGTCAGGACTTCTTTCTTGGATTAGGAGTTTTGGAAGAAAGCCAAAGAAGATATTTGTTGTCCATGGAGAGCAGGGAGTTGCGGCTTCATTTGCACAAACTATTACAGATGAGCTGGGATTACAGTGCATAGTTCCTTCACGAGGAGAGAGTTATGTCATAAGTGGAGGAAGCATTTACGAACATGTTCCTAGTGCAAATGCTAAAAAGAGATTTAGACGGCTTGCTGTGGTTGAAATGCTTGAAACATTGAAAGAAGAGTTTGATGAATTATCAGAAATACTTAAAAATGATTTAAAACAGGAAAAGTCGGATGTTGAAATAGACGAAGTTGCAGCTAAACTAAAAATGGTTGAAAAATCGATTATTGAAGCGTTAAAATAAAAATTACTATATTGTAATTTTGAATTTGGGATTATTGAAAATAGACAAAAAAGGATAGGATTACTCCTGTGTTTTTGTCTATTTTTATGCCTGAAATCCTTAGAAAATGAAGACTTTGAGCAATTTTGCAAACCTGCTAGGAAAACATACCTATTAGCAAATAAAGTGATTTATCAGGCGGTAATGGATAACACTTACTGAATTTAATTGTTTTTGGTAAAATAGAATAATTGACATTTCTTTTATAAATATGTATAACAAATAGGGATATTGACTAAAAGCTGAATACTTACATAATTGTGCCGGAAGAAATCGGTGCATGGAGGAAAATAATATGAAGACGGCTGAATTAAAGAAAAAAATTGTTTTTTCTTTAATTATGATAATCACATGTTTTACGTTACTTAATTATGCAAACGGATATATACATATAAAGGCTGATATAGGACAGACATATGTGAAAATAAAAGAAAAAGAAATGAAGTATATGTACGGTGAACGAACATCTCAGGGAGACCGATATACGGGAGGTTCTAGTAACTCCAACGGAGATAACGTAACATATAATTCAAATAGTACATATGATGGTAAGGTCCTAAATAGCTTAATTAACAGCAACAGCAATGGATTCATGTACCTTCGAGAGCAAAATGTCAAAAGCTCCGGAGGGGATTTTGAATTCAATGATTTTATGTACAAACCTGAGGTTAAAAGTATCACTCAGCAGTTAAAAAGTCAGGTTGAATCAGATTCATACAGAGATAAAAAGCTTGGTTTTTATTATATAAATGATTTTGAGTATACTTTTGATGCCCTAAAAGAACTTGAACCTGTCATTGCAAAAACTGCAAAAGCCCAAAAGATGCCTAAGGCATTTTTATCTGCGGTTTTATTCAGAGAAATGATGTTTCTCGGACAGGAGGATATTCTTGATGGGGTTCCTATTCTGGGAGGGAAATCAATAGGTATTTGCCAGATTGGAATAGATAATGTCCGTCTTAACGAACAGGTTGTACACGGCAAAAGCTCTTTGATTGTTAATTATTCCGATAAACTTATCAGGGAAATGTTGGAGACCCCGGAACTGGCAGTATATTTTTGTGCGGTTCAGCTGAAAGCAAGGGCAATTCAAATTACCGGGGACAAAAATATAAACCTTAATAATCTTAAGAAGGAGCAGTTAAATAAGATATTGGCTGAATACAATCAGTCAAAAATCTCAAAAAACATCGGACCGATTAAGACAAAAGAAAAATATGCAGAGGAGACATATACCTACTACCAGTTATTCTCAAAATATTATAATTCGGAAGAATCCTCCAAATAATTCTTTATTTTTGTAGAAGTTTGTAATAAAATATTATTACAGTGATTGTATTAGCATAAGTAGTTTAGTAGAATGGGTTTTAAAATTAATTAATTTAGTTTTGTGGAGGACGGTAGAATGGTAGGGTCACTAATTTTGACACTATTGCCAATTTTGGTAATAGTATGTATGCTTGTAATTTTTAAGAAGTCGGCTGACGTCAGTGGTATTGTAGGTTGGCTTTGTGTATCTGCTGTAGCATTTCTATTCTTTAAAACATCTTTGCCGGTTATATTCCGGTCAACTGTTTCAGGATTCATTCGTTCATTTCCGGTTTCAATGATAGTATTGACATCGTTATTTATGATGGCTTATATGGAAAAAACCGGAGCTCTGAAAAGAATAATAATATTCATAAAGACAATAGCAAGTCATAATAAAGCAGTTCAGATTATGATGATTAACATAGGATTTGGTACTTTAATGGTAGCTGTGGGTGCTACACCAGTATCCATACTTCCTCCTATACTTCTGGCAATGGGTTATTCTACATATGTCTCAATTGCACTTCCGTCTATAGGATATGATTCACTTTGTACATACTCCCTTCTTGGTGCTCCTCTTGTGGCATTTCTGGATTTTGCAAATAACTTTTTGGGACAAGGGCATGAAATAACGCCTTCACAGGCAGGACGAGTATTTTTCATGTTTTTACCTTTGGTTTCAACTTTAATCGGCTTCTGTATGCTGTATATCGTTGACAAATGGAACGGAATAAAGAAGGGTTTTCTACCCTGTATAGTAACAGGCGGGGTTATAGCACTTGTATCATTTTTCACAAACAAGGTTGATAATCTGGTAACATTGACCGGAGTTTTAAGCGGCCTTGCGGTAATAGTGGCAATGGCACTTTACCTTAAACTTACCGGTAAAAAGATTATTGATAAAAGTATCTTGACCGATGAAGAAAGAGAATACGAAAAGAAGTACCCGCTCTGGAAGGCATTGAGTCCTTGGATTATACTTATAGGCTTCATACTCGCATTGAATCTTCCAAAGCCGGTTTATGATTACCTTTACAATCTGGCACTGCCTATAAAGGGAATAACTGTTGATGGAAGGCCGATAGCAACAAGAGCACTATGGAATGCATATACATGGATTGCAGTTGCCGTAGTTGTCTCAATGCTTGTAATACAGCCTAAAAAATCAGAGTTAAAAGACTCTGTAAGAGTATGGATTAAGAGAGCACCAAGACCTGTGTTTTCAGCTGCAATATTTTTTGCAATAGGTGATGTAATGAATTATTCGGGTTGGAGTCTTGATACTATGGCATACCAAACCGAAAGTATGATAAAAGTCCTTGCTAGTACATCAGCAAATGCATTCAGTGGAGCTTATGGGTTTATAACCGGATTCGTTGGTTTGTTCGGAGGTTTTGTAACGGGAAGTGAAGCCTCAACCATTGCCATGTTTGCAAACTATACAATGCAGACGGCTAATAAGTTGAATCTGGGCCTTGACGGACTTATAATTGTTACTGCTGCACTTGCATTTGGAGGAGGTCTGGCAAGTGTAATCTCTCCTGCAAAGCTTCAAAATGCAGCAGCGTCAATAGATAAGCTTGGTGAAGAAAACAAAGTAATCAGGATAGCATTTGTTTTCGCATTAATTTTGACATTTGTAACATCTGTATACGCAATGATGTTACTTAAAATAGGATTAAAAATATAAGATAACTAGGGGGAAGTTAAAATGATTTGGAATACTCAGGTTGAGTGTATGACAAGAAATTCTATGAAAGAGCTTCAGCTGGAACGTTTGAAGAATATCGTAAGAGTTGCGTATGAGAATGTTCCGATGTATAAGAGAAAATTTGACGAAATAGGCCTGAGGCCTGAGCATATCCAAACGTTGAAAGATATAGAGAAAATTCCATTTACAACGAAGAATGATTTAAGAGACAATTATCCCTATGGACTTTTTGCAGTACCTTTAAAGAAAATAGTAAGACTTCACGCATCATCCGGTACAACAGGTAAACCCATAGTTGTTGGTTACACTAAAAATGATATGGACAACTGGTCTGAAAATATAGCAAGACTTGTTATTGCAGCAGGCGGAAGTGAAGACGATATAGCACAGGTTGTTTTCGGATATGGTCTTTTTACAGGTGGCTTCGGACTGCATCAAGGTCTTGAAAAGGTTGGAATCACAGTTGTTCCTTCCTCCAGCGGACATTCCGAAAGACAGCTTATGCTTATGCAGGATTTTGGAACCACCATTCTAGTAGGAACACCATCATATGCACTTTATTTAGCAGAGACTGCAGATGAAATGGGTCTTGACAAGAGTAAGCTTAAACTAAAGTTGGGTTTATTCGGCGGTGAAGGTCATACACCTGAAATGAGGGCTGAAATAGAAAGAAGATGGGGTATAAAAGCTACAGAGAATTATGGACTAAGTGAAGTACAGGGCCCCGGTGTTGCAGGCGAATGTTATTGCCAATGCGGTATGCATATTAATGAAGACCATTTTTATCCTGAAATAATTGATTCAGAATCAGGAGAAGCTCTTGAGTATGGTAATAAAGGAGAACTTGTCCTTACAACAATTACAAAAGAGGGAATTCCGATGCTTCGTTACAGAACAAAGGATATAACCATACTGAACCCGGAAAAATGTGATTGTGGAAGAACTACCGTCAGAATGAACAAGGTTCTTGGAAGAACTGATGATATGCTCATAATCAGAGGTGTAAATGTATTTCCTTCCCAAATTGAGAGTGTCCTTGTAGGTATGGAAGGAATTGGCCCTCATTACCAGATAATTGTTACTAAAAACGGGTATATGGACGCAATTGAAGTACATGTTGAGCTTATCGACGGAAAGCTTCTGGAAAAGTTCAGCGAATTAGAAAAACTTGAGAAAAAAATACGTCACGAATTAAAAGTCGTTCTTCAGATAGATGCAAAGGTTAAACTTGTAGAACCAAAGTCAATTGAAAGAACAACGGGAAAAGCAAAGCGTGTTATTGATATGAGAAGCAAATAAAACATTCGTTGGGATTTGTTGTGGCACAGTACTAATGGTACTGTGCCATTTTAACGAAATTTCAGATTTGCTTTTCAAATTCTGTTTATAAGTTATAATAGTAGTATTGACGAAAACGGAAAATTATATGAATGGAGGAAACTTTATGAAGAAAATAGGATTTATAGGTACAGGAATGATGGGAACAGCAATGATAAAAGGAATAATAGGCGCAAAGATTGTCAACCCTTCAGATATTCATGTTTTTGATTTGGACAAGGCAAAGCTTGAAGTGTTATGCAGCGATTTGGGAGTAAATGCAGAAGAAAATTCACGTGAAATTGTAATGAAATGCGATTTTGTATTTCTTGCAGTTAAGCCAAACGTCGTAAAGATAGTTCTGGAAGATATAAAGGATGTATTTTCAAATGAAAAGATTTTTATAAGTATTGCGGCTGGTATTCCTCTTAAAACCTACAAGAATATACTTGGCGAAGACAAAAAAATAATCAGGGCAATGCCAAATACTCCTGCTTTAATTGGTGAAGGTATGACCCTAATAAGCTTTGATTCTTGTGTTCTGGATAGTGAAGTAAAAGAAGCTATGAATTTGCTGAGCTCTCTTGGAAAAGTAGAATGTATGGAAGAAAAACTTATGAATGAAGTTGTAGCGCTAACCGGCAGCAGTCCTGCATATATTTTTATGTTAATAGAAGCAATGGCAGATGCAGCTGTTTTATCAGGTATCCCAAGGCAGACTGCGTACAGACTTGCTTCTCAGGCGGTGGCAGGAAGTGCAAAAATGGTAGCGGAGACAGGTAAGCATCCTGGAGAATTAAAAGATCAGGTTTGCTCACCGGCAGGTACTACAATTGAAGCGGTTGCAGCTTTGGAAAAGCACGGGTTCAGAAACTCTATTTTGGAAGCTATGAACGAGTGTACAAAAAAAGCAAGAGAGCTGGGTAAAATCTACGGATAAAGAATTTGCTGATAATCAGGAGGCGGAATGAAGCAGGTAGAAATATATACCGATGGAGCCTGCTCCGGAAATCCCGGTGCAGGCGGTTGGGGAGCGGTGCTCATGTATGGTGAGCATAAAGTAGAAATATCCGGATTTGAAAAGAGTACCACAAACAATAAAATGGAGCTGACGGCGGCATATGAAGCTCTGAAAAGACTAAAAGAGCCATGTAAGGTAAATTTATACAGTGACAGTGCCTATCTCGTAAATGCTTTTTTACAGGGCTGGCTTGATAAATGGATAAAAAACGGATGGAAGCGGAATAAAAATGAGGAAGTAAAAAACGTAGAACTATGGAAAGAACTTGTTAGGCTTGCAGATACTCATGAAATAAAATGGATAAAGGTTAAAGGTCATGCAGATAATGTATATAATAATCGATGTGACAAGCTTGCAACGGACGAAATTAAGAAAAACAGCTAGGAGGAATTGAAATATGGATTATAATGAAAAAACACTTAAAACAGAGGATATTTACAAAGGCAACATAATTAAAGTACAAAATTTAACCGTAAGCCTTCCAAATGGAAAGGAAGCCACAAGAGATATAGTCTTACACCCGGGAGCGTCGGTTGTTGTTCCAATAAATGAAAAAGGTGAATTGTACATGGTTAAGCAATTCAGAAAACCTCTGGATATGACAACCCTTGAGCTGCCTGCCGGTAAACTTGATTCAGCCGGGGAAGACCCAAAATTGTGCGCTGAAAGGGAGTTAATGGAGGAGACAGGTCTCCGCGCCGGAAAGATAGAGCATTTGATAAGCATACATACCACGCCGGGTTTCTGTAACGAGGTTATTCATATGTATGCTGCAACTGAGCTTACTCAGGGAGATTCATGTACTGATGAAGACGAATTTCTGGATGTAGAAAAAATTCATATTTCAAAACTGGTTGACATGATTCTCAATCACGAAATAACAGACGCAAAGACTATTATAGGTGTTATGATGGCAGAAAAAATATTGTGTGGAAAGTAATGTAAAAAGTTATTAAATTATAGTAATATCTTATGTTTATCCGGCATATATATTTAATAAGCAACGAGGGTTAAAGAATTTGACGCCGGGGGATAAGATTGTGATTCACAAAACAGCGAATGTAGTAAAAGAACACATAAGAGATAATAAATACACATACCTTAGTTTGTTTATTTTTTATATTATCGGAATAGTGGCTGGTGCACTATCCGTTAATGAGCTGGACTACCACCAGAAAACCGAAATGTCTACATTTTTCAATGACTTTTTAAAGCTGTTAAACAGTGATAATGTAAATGGAATATCTTTACTAAAGATTTCTATACTGGACAGTATGAGAATTATATTACTTTTTTGGATGCTTGGTGTTACAGTAATAGGATTACCTGTTTATTACCTGACTTTGGGAATGAAAGGGTTTAGTACCGGATTCAGTTCGGGGATTGTAATGGGAGTTTTGGGAGAAAAAGGAATATTAGTTTCAGTTTTCTGCTTTCTCCCGAAAGAAATCCTGACAGTACCTTTTATTATTGCCCTTGGAGTAAATGGTATAAGATTAACAAAAGGGATATTTAAAAATTGGATTAAAAAACCTGTTAAAAAAGAAGACACATTGAAATTTAAATTTATGCCCTACTGTTTTGTTACTATTTTCTTTTCCTTATTTATACTGGTTATGACAATTATGGATGCTTTTATAGCTCCATTTACCCTAAGATTATTGACATTTGTATAATTACAGATAGAAAATTTGTTAAAAATTGATAAAAATCCTAAATAATCCTTTCAAAATTACATAATTTGTATTAGAATATTATTAGAAAACCATTCCAAATTATAAAATGGTTTCGTATAATTATCCATTTACATAAAATGGATAAATAGATAATAAAGGAGTCGTTGTTTGATGGAAGCTAATGTTGAAAAGTTTATTAATTTTCTAGAGAGGGATAAGAGATTATCGCTCAATACGCTTCAGTCCTATAAACGGGACATAGAACAATACATAACATACTTAAAAGAAATTAACGTAACCAACATCGTAAATACTAATAAGACAACTGTAATTGCCTACTTGCTACATTTACAGAAAAAGGGTAGAGCTACATCTACCATATCAAGGAACCTTGCATCAATAAGGTCCTTTTATCAATTCCTCTATAAGGATAAAGTAATAGACAATGACCCTACCTCCGAGTTGGAATCACCTAAAGTAGAAAAAAAGCTTCCACAGATATTATCAACCCAAGAGGTTGAGTTGCTCCTTGATCAGCCTAAGTGCCTTGATCTTAAAGGAATCCGTGACAAGGCTATGCTTGAATTATTATATGCAACAGGTATTCGTGTTTCAGAACTTATATCACTAAACTTAGATGATATTAATTTTGAACTAGGGTTTATAAAGTGCAATAAAGGCACACGTGAAAGGACAATTCCCATCGGATCCATATCAATGGCCGCAGTACATGAGTATCTTGAAAAATCTCGTAACTTTTTAATTCAGGACAGTCAGGAAACAGCACTTTTTGTAAATGTAAACGGTAAACGTTTAACAAGACAAGGGTTCTGGAAGATTATAAAACATTATAAGAATCAAGCCAAAATAAATAAGGACATAACACCGCATACATTAAGACATTCCTTTGCAGCACATTTACTTGAAAATGGTGCGGATTTAAGGTCAATACAGGAAATGCTTGGTCATTCAGATATTTCTTCAACTCAGATATATGCGCAGATTGCTAAAAACAAAATTAAAGATGTTTACAAAAAGACTCATCCCAGAGCATAATTTTGTTTTACAAAGGGACACTCATTTATAGTGAGATGTCCTTTTTTTATGATAAAATGCTACATATACGATTTATTTGAACCAAAGAAAGTCAAATGGAGGATATATCATGAGAATGTACGAAATAATTGAGAAAAAGCGAGATGGTTTAGAACTCAGTTTGGATGAAATAAATTTTTTTATTACGGAATATTGCAATAATAATGTTCCTGACTATCAGGCGGCTGCACTTTTAATGGCTATTTTCCTTAGGGGTATGAATGAAAGGGAAACGGCGGATTTGACAAACGTAATGGCAAATTCAGGGGATAGGATAAATCTTTCTTCAATACCCGGTATAAAGGTTGATAAACACAGCACAGGGGGTGTTGGAGACAAGACCACGCTTATCCTTGCACCTATTGTAGCTGCCTGCGGAATACCCGTTGCAAAAATGTCAGGCAGAGGGCTTGGTCATACAGGGGGAACAATAGACAAGCTTGAGTCAATACCCGGATTTAATACAAGCCTTTCAACAGAACAGTTTATAAATAATGTAAAAAGCAAAGGCATCTCAATTGCCGGACAAACAGGAAATCTGGCTCCTGCTGATAAAAAAATATATGCTTTGAGAGATGTGACTGCAACCGTAAATAATATATCGCTTATCGCAAGCAGTATTATGAGTAAGAAGCTGGCTTCAGGTGCCGACAGAATTGTGTTGGATGTAAAAACCGGAAGCGGGGCGTTTATGAAAACCTTTGAGGATTCAGTAGAACTTGCAAAAGCTATGGTAAAGATAGGCCACAATACAGGCAGAAAAACAGTTGCTGTAGTTACTGATATGGATATACCACTTGGTTATGCAGTAGGGAATTCCCTTGAAATTATTGAGGCCATTGATACACTAAAAAACAAGGGACCTGAGGATTTGAAAGAGGTTTCATTTGAACTTGCTGCCAGAATGCTTGAACTCAGCGGGATAGGCAATCTTGAAGAGTGCAGGAAAAGAGTTGTAGATGCGGTTGAAAGCGGAAAGGCATTGTGGAAATTTGCTGAGTTGATTGAGAATCAGGGAGGAAATAAAGAAGTTATAAATGACTATACTTTGTTCCCTCAGCCTGTTTACAAGATGAGCTATATATGTGAGAGGCCGGGTTATATACATTCTATGAAAACCGATAAAATTGGCATGGCTTCACTGGTTCTTGGAGCCGGAAGGGAGACAAAGGATAGTAAAATCGACTACAGTGCAGGAATTATGTTTAATAAAAAAACCGGCGACAGGGTTGAAGTTGGAGATTGTGTTGCAGTTTTGTATACAAACAGGGAAGAGACGCTTTTACAGGCTGTTTCCCTTTTAAATGAAGCGGTTGTAATAAGTGAATTGCCCCATGAAAGAAAACCGCTGATTCTGGCGTATATCGACAGTGAAGGAAACATAAAAAAATAATTTTTTACTAGAATATCCTAATATTGTCCCGCATAACAATTAACTAGGACGAATTGTATTTTAAATAACGAATAGTTAACTGGAGGGACCTAAGTGAAAAGAAACTCTGTTTTAGCTTTTTCTTTGATTATAGCTATAGTTACAACCATGTTACCGGCTGCGGTATTAGCAGATACAAACGAAGCTGCAGTTGAGGCATCGGCAAAATATGACGATGTAGCAGTAACAAAATTGGAAACCAAGACAAATGTTCTTGATTTAAAGGCAAAATCTGCTGTACTGATGGACGCAGCTTCCGGAAAAGTTCTTTCTGAAAAGAACAGCCATGAGAGACTTGCAATTGCAAGTGTAACCAAGGTTATGACAATGCTTCTGGTAATGGAGGCTATTGATTCAGGCAGATTTACATTTGACGATAAAGTAAGTGTATCGGAATATTCGGCAGGTATGGGCGGCTCTCAAGCATACATGGAACCGGGTGAGGAATTTACTGTTACTGAAATGATGAATGCTTTGGCAATACACTCTTCAAATGATGTCGCGGTTGCTTTGGCTGAAAAGGTAAGCGGAAGCGAAGAAACATTTGTAACAGATATGAACAACAAGGCCCAAGAGTTGGGTATGAAGGATACAAAATTTATGGATTGTACGGGATTGAATGATGACGGCTACAGTTCTGCACACGATGTGGCTTTAATGTCAAGGGAACTGGTTATGAAGCACCCTAAAGTTCTCCAGTTCACCGGAAAATGGCATGACACTTTCAGAAACGGAACATTTGACCTGTATAATACAAATAAGCTGGTAAAATTCTACGCAAATTGCGACGGACTTAAAACGGGTTTTACAAGCAAAGCTGGCTTTAACTTATCGGCTACAACATGTAGAAACAATTTAAGACTAGTTTCAGTTGTGCTTGGCGAGCCCGATTCTAATACAAGGTTTGCTGAGTCAAGGAAGCTTTTGGATTACGGCTTTGCAAACTATGAGGTAATAAATCTGGATAAAAGAGGAAATGTTGTAGGCAATATACCAGTAAAAAAGGGAAACAAGCTGAGTGTTAGTGCAGTATATGGTACAGATACCAGTATAATGGTTTCAAAAGGTCAAAAGGGCAAAGTAGAAAAGGAAGTAGCACTTGTGCCTGGACTTTCTGCACCGGTTGAAATAAATCAAAAGGTTGGGGAAGTAATTTATAAAATAGACGGAAAAGAAGCAGGAAGATTTGATCTTATTGCAAGTGAAAGAATTGAAAAAGTATCTTACGGCAGAATTTTTTCAAAACTCATCGTAAGGTGGTTCAGTCTGGGGAGAGCATAAAAGCTCTCCCTCTTTTAAAAAATAATTGCCTTATAGAGCGAAACGAAAATATAGGATGAAGGAATTCCAACTATCTTATCAAAAACTCTGCTGAATACCAGCAGTATGAAAATAATCATGCTATATTGCTCCAGTATGGTGAAGAACCGGTACTTCCAAGTATTAAATATGTTTGCTATAACATGATATCCGTCAAAAAACGGTATTGGAAGAAGGTTCAGCACAAACAGCACAATATTTATTTGAGCTGAAAATCTCAGAAGATCCGCCACATTTCCAAGAACGACCTGGTTATTTGAAAGAAAACCCGTTACTGCTACCAGCTTTAAAATTAATAAAAATCCGATTGCTACCAGCAAATTCATGAAAGGCCCGGCTAGGGACACAAGAATGTCATCCCTTCTGGGCTTTTTGTAATGTCGTGGATTGGTCATAACAGGTTTTGCCCAACCAAATCCAACAAGAAGAATCATTATAAAGCCTATAAGATCTATATGGGCTCTGGGGTCAAGAGTAATTCTCCCTTGTGCCCTGGGTGTAGGATCACCAAGCTTATTTGCGGTAACTGCGTGAGCGAATTCATGCAGTACAAACCCCAAAAGTATTCCCGGTATAATCATTAACTTATATATTATATACTCACGTGAAAAAAGCATATTTCCTCCATGCCTCAAAGGCTGACTTTATTAGCATCTCTTTGATGTCGCTGTATAAATTTTACTAGAACTTTAATAATATGTCTACCATCGCAATAATATTGTAATTATTGCCCCATTTATGATAAGATTAAAAGGTTGATAAAACGATATTACATAAATAATTAAGGTGGTAGTTGATGGAAAGCTCCCTTACAAACGCCTGTACTTTAAAACTTGACAATTTTGAAGGTCCATTTGATTTGTTGTTTCATTTATTTGAAAAGAATCAGGTAGATATTTACGATATACCTATAAGTTCTATTACAGACCAATATCTTGATTATTTGTATGCCATGCAGCAGCTAGATCTTGAGGTTGCAAGCGAATTTCTGATAATGGCTGCAACGTTGCTGCATATAAAGTCAAAAACCCTTCTCCCGAGCAAAAAAGAAGAAAAGCAAGAGGAAAAAGACCCAAGGGAAGAACTGGTCAGACGTTTGGTTGAATATAGAAGATACAAGGAATTTACACAGGATCTAAAAGAGATGGAAAAGAAATGGGAACGGGTTTCTTTCAGACTTCCGGAAACACTTGATTTACCCGTAAGAGAGGAAATAATGGAAATAGACCCGCAGGTTTTGCGCCAGCAGTATCTTGCAATATTAGACAGAAATAAGAAAAAAATGAATTTGCGTGCAAAAAACATTACAAAGCTTATTGAGCATGAAAAGGTTTCACTTCGGAGCAAAATGAGAGAGGTAGTAAAGCAGCTGATTCACAAGGTTTCCTTTAAGTTTTCAGAGCTTTTTTCCTTGAAAACCAAGTCCAAAACAGAGGTTGTTACAGGCTTTATGGCAATTTTAGAACTGGCTAAGATGAAGAAGGTCAAGATTGTTCAGAATCAACAATTTTCGGATATTCATGTAGTCGGCAATACCCAGAATGAAAAAGAAGACTATGAATTATATAATGATAT
Source organism: Ruminiclostridium papyrosolvens C7 (assembly GCF_000421965.1). GTDB lineage: Bacteria > Bacillota > Clostridia > Acetivibrionales > DSM-1351 > Ruminiclostridium > Ruminiclostridium papyrosolvens_A. The sequence continues at coordinate 357,823 of NZ_ATAY01000020.1, forward strand.
AGATGAAAACATAAATGAATTCTAGAACCGGTTGTAAAATGGAGGTCTAAAATGGAAATCAGTACTATTGAGTGCGTAATTGAAAGCCTTATTTTTTCTTACGGCGATCCTTTACCACTGGATAAAATATGCGAAATACTGGAGTTGGATAAAAAAACTGCAAGAAGCATAATTAAAAATATGATGGACTCATATAACAGCTCAAACAGGGGTATTATTATTAGAGAAATCAATGAGAAATACCAGATGTGTTCAAAACCCGAATATTTTGATTATGTATCTAAACTCTATCAAATCAGGCAGAAGCAGGCTCTTTCACAGGCAGCATATGAGGTACTCGCGATTATTGCATATAATCAGCCTATAACAAAGGCCAAAATTGAGCAAATCAGGGGTGTTAATTCTGATAGTGCAGTAACAAGACTCTTGGAAAGAAACCTCGTTAAAGAAGCAGGAAAACTTGATGTACCGGGAAGACCACGATTGTACGAAACTACCGATGAGTTTTTGAGATGCTTTGGTTTTAAATCCCTTAGAGATTTGCCATTGCTGGATATTGATGATTTAAGCGAACTCAATCTTCAGGAGCTTATTGATGAAGTACAAGAAGAGGGATAATAAGTGATTTAAAATTGTAAAACATGTCAAAAATAACCAAGAGGTGATTCTCTTGGTTATTTTTTTAATTGTAATTATAATAATTTGTATTTTTGTAGCTATAGTTTTAAATATCAGACTGACGTTGGGTTTTACAGCAAAACTGCAAAACAAGGAATGTTCAGTTTTTATTACTATATATTCATTTAGAAATAATGTTGTTAAAAACTTAATGATATATCCTATCCCCAAAAAGAATAAAAAGCCTAAGAGAAAAACCGTAAACGGTAAGAGGGACTTGAAAGAATTAAGAAGAAGCTTGCACATATTGAGAAAACTTTTCAGAAGATCCTTAATAATAAAAGACTTTAAGCTTCATGTTAAGGAAGGAACCGGAGATGCATTCAATACGGCTATTTTATACGGCTTTTTATGGAGCGCAATAGGAATGATAGAAAATCTGATTTTTACGCAATATAAGGTTAAAAATAAAGAAATTAAAGTTGAGGCCGATTTTAATGGAAAATATATTAAAGTAAACTTGGACTGCATATTTAGCCTAAAAATTGTAAATATTATTACTGTAGCTAAATTAATTGCCATACTGTACTTAAAAAATAGAAAGGGCGGTGGTGCTGGTGTCAAGTCATCCAATAGAAGGTCTAATGACTACAGCAATGCAAAGTATCAAGGAAATGGTTGATGTTAATACAATAGTTGGAGATGCAGTTCAAGCACCTGACGGAACTGTAATTATACCTATATCTAAGGTTAGTTTTGGATTTGCTGCAGGAGGAGGAGACTATGGTGAAGATTCATCCTCTAATAATTCACAGGAAGAGCAAGATAAAGGAAAATTCCCTTTTGCCGGAGGTAGTGGAGCAGGTGTTTCAATAAATCCTGTGGCGTTTATGGTGTGCGGACAGAATCAGGTTAAGCTCCTTCCTGTAAATGTAAATTCATCTGTTGACAAGATTCTGGATATGGTTCCGGAATTGGTTCAGAAAGCAAGTGAAATGATAAACGAAAAAATGTCAAAACCAAAAGAAGAACACAGAAAAAATAAAAAAGAAGAAAATGAAAAATGTAAAGAATAAAAGGCGACGGAAAACTTTTTTATTAACGTTACAGCAAAACAACAACTTGCAAAGGGCAAAGTGACTTTGTTATAAGTTGTTGTTTTACTTAACGTAGTTTTACACTGTCTGTAAACTCTGATAATGTTGACTCAATTTAAAATCAAATATAGAATAAAAGGTATACTAAAATTTATATAAGGAATATTATGAATGTTGGAAATCAGATTACAGAAATTTTTGGCACATGCCGGGGTTGCTTCCAGAAGAAAAGCAGAAGAAATGATTAAGCAGGGTAGGGTAGCCGTAAATAACGTTACTGTGGAGAACATGGGGCTTACTGTATCAGGTAATGATGTTGTAACTGTAGATGGAAACCCTGTTGAAGTAGAAGAAAAAAAGGTATATATAATGCTGAACAAGCCTGTGGGTTACGTTTCCACCAGTAAAGACCAGTTCGGACGTCCAACGGTTATTGACCTAGTTAAGGATGCGGGGAAGAGACTGTATCCGGTTGGGAGGCTTGACTATGATACTTCAGGGCTTATTATTCTCACTAATGACGGTGATTTCACATACCGCCTAACACATCCAAAGCATGAGATAAACAAAGTTTATGAAGCTGTCATTTCCGGTTTTCCTGAAAAGAATGAAATTAAAAGGTTTGAGTCGGGATTGAAAATAGAAGATTATCAGACTTCTCCGGCGGAATTTTCTGTTTTAGACAGGAAGGAAAATAATACACTTGTCCGAATTACCATTCATGAAGGGAAGAACAGACAGGTGAGAAAGATGTGCGAAGCCATAGGCCATAAGGTACTGACATTAAAAAGAATCCAGGTAGGGCCTATAGCTTTAGATAACCTTCCCGAGGGAAAGTGGAGACATCTATCTGACAAAGAACATAAAATGCTTTATTAATAATTGTACATATAGCTGTAAGCACCAAGTGCAAGAACAACCAATATAATAACTATATACACAAAGGTAAGTGCAAGAGCCACGATTACCATAATACCCTGAATTTTAAAGTACTTTTTAAGATAGGTAAACAAATTATACAGTACATTAGGATTGTTAAAATCGGCATATTCCTTAATAGCCTTAGATGCATTTGTAAGGGAAATACCTGCAAATATAAGAGGTATACCCATTGCAGCAGATATAATACCTATACAGGTTATGGCACCGATTACAATTGTATATATTCCCAAAAATTTCATCCATCCGGATAGACTGTTGATGATGGAATTATAAATACCCGGTTGAGGTATATGTTGTTGTTGATACTGGTAGTCAGCTTGCGGCTGCTGATTGGTATTATTGTTTAATATTGTGTTGTTAGTTGCTGCTGGTTGGGGATTATCCTGTAAAGCAACATCTGATTCATTATATTGATCCATAATTAAATCTCCTTAATACAAATTTTAGAATATGTGTTTAAATTATAGCATAAAAACCGTTATTATAATATATCTACGATAAGTAAAGTTAATGAATAGGAGAGTTTTTAATGTGTATTTTAAAAAATTCATTATACCAATCTCATGAAATAGTTTCCCGTGTGGTCTGTAATGGCGATACGGTCGTTGATGCCACTGCCGGGAACGGGCATGACACGGCATTTCTGGCAAGACTTGTAGGCGCGGGCGGTCAGGTCTATTCTTTTGATATTCAGGAATCGGCACTAAATACCACAAAAAACAGATTGGAAGCGGAAAATCTTTTGAACAGGGTTAATCTAATAAACGACGGTCATCAAAATATGATTAAGTATGTAAATAAGCCTATTAAGACTGCTATGTTTAACCTGGGATATCTTCCCGGAGGAAACCATAACATAGGTACTAGAGGAGGAACTACCATCGAGGCTATAAAAAGTGCCATGGAGTTGGTAGTTCCTCACGGTATAATCAGTATAGTTGTATACTATGGAGGAGACAGCGGCTTTGATGAAAAGAACGAAGTTATTAATTATATTAAAACAATAGACTGTAAGAAATTCAGTGTAATGCAAACCGAATTTGTTAATCAGATAAATTGTCCGCCTATTTTTGTTTGTTTAGAGAAGCTAGGATAGTAAAAAACATAAGAGACTAACATATATTTTGGTGTCGCAACAATTTAATTTCCTTATTAATTATACGGTAACTTATTATGTTAAATTTCCTACTGAAATATGTAACAAATCATACTGATTTGGAATATTTTATAATAGTATTATGGTATATAATAATCACTGTGTCTTGTATACAAGAACTATGCTAATTGGAACACACAGTTTCATGATTATGCAAGGAGGAATAAATATGGGAAGCGGAACCAATTACAAGATAGCCTTAATGGGAATGAATCCAGCCTTTGGATACATCAATAATATGATGTCTGCAATGAATTCATTCTACGGCAATTTGATGAAGAATTTTACCAGTAATATCACTGCAACACCCAGCCTCAATCTAGCTTCTACGCCACAGATAACAACTACAGTATCAATAACGACCACCTACAGTCTAGGTTCTGAACTGAGTAACTCCGTATCGAGCAGTGCTGGGGCCAGTAGCTCAACATCAGCGAGTTCTACCTCAAATGGTTCCACAAACGGCGGCTGATAGCATTTCAGTCAACAAAAGCAGAACATAGTTTCAAAAAGTACCAAACTGCAGGTATTCAGTGTAAAAAACGGATACTTCTAATAAGAAAAATAAACAAACTGGCTAATCTCATAACTCAGCCAGTTTGTCTTTATAAAGAAACAATATGAAATTTATTTACACAAAATTGCAGACAGTCTCATTTTTTGTTTTTTCCTTTTTCGTTGTGATTGCTATTCCTATTTTCTTCTTTTTTCTCACTTGAGGAATTGTTTTTAGGCTTTCCGTTGTTATTAGCATCAGGAGCTTTTTTACCGTATTCCGAAGGAATAGGTTTTGAGCCCTGACTAAAAGTTTCCTTTTTATCAGGGCTTTCTTTGGGTCGCTCTTGTGCTTTATCCAGTTTCTCAGCAGAACTTATTGAGTTGTTTGTTTTGCCATTACTATAATTTTTAGAGTTGCTATTTTCAGGCTTCTTATTATCTTGGACCATGGGAGTATCTTTGAAAGTGCTTTCTTCCGACATGCCAAGGGCTTTTTCATTGTCTTGTATAGGTTGATAACTATTGTATTTATTTTTATCAGAAGTTGTTTTATTCTGCTTTATGGCTTCATATGACTCAATTATATTGAAAAGATTTTCGCTTTTAGCCTTTTCAATATTAATATCGTCGCCGGATTCCGAAATTTCTTCAAACAGTTTGTAAAGTCCCATGGAAATATTATTTTTAACAGCCTCGGATCTTTTGGTTGGATCAACCTTTATAACTTCCGCCTTTATAGATTCAGACCCCACCCTGAAATCCGTTTTTTGAAGCTCAGAAACAATACCATCAAGAACTTTTTCACTACCGGACTTTATTGAAGCTGAAATCAAAACTGCATTTTTCGTGTCAGGACGTATAAATCCTTTGCTTTCTGATTCTTCTATAATAATCCTTACGGCACTGGTCAAGGATTTGTTTACAAGTTTTATATTTTTTACAAGAGCTGCCGCATCACTATTCAGTGCTTTTACCTCAATAACATTTGCTTTTTTATCTATTGATAATTCAATGCTGGGGTTAATATCTACATCAACATATGCAAAAACAGAAGACGGTTGAACCAAGTGGTAAATTAAAACGGAACAAAGGATTAAAACAAACATCCCGGCGATAGCAAAATATCTCATGGGATTAAATTTCCGTGGGAGTACAGAGTTGCTTAAATCCAGCTGCTGTCCAACAAACATTTCAGGCATTTTTGTTATGGTTATAAAATCACATGTACTTGTCATTACGATAGCTTTATTACCCTTAAATTCAAGAATCATTCCGGTATTATTTCCCATGGTTATTTCCTCCTTTCTCTATATTGCTCACATATTCCTGCAATACTTCAAGCCTGCTGTTTAGTATTAAATAAACAGCTATTATAAATTTTCTGTTTCTTTCAACGGTCTTACGGTTTACTTGTACTATTTTCATCAATTGGGACATAGGTATGGTTTTCTTTGTAATGAGCATATCAGACAAGGATTTATTTTCCCACAGAATCCGGGCAATGCCTATTGCCATTTTTTTAGAATCTGCATGCTTGGGGACATTTCCAACTAAATCAGACAGGCTTATTCCGAAATCTTTAAGTCTTGTTCTGAATAAATCAATTTCTTCTTTTAGTTCCACATTATCAAAAAAAGTACTCGCTTCAACTACCATGTATTTATTTTCAATAATATCTTTATTATCAAAATCATTAGTTTGAAAATAGGTGAAAGGATAGACTTTACGATTCTTGTAATCCTTTCTCAAATAGTCGACGATTCTTCGTTTTATAACAGTTTCAGCAAAGTTCAGAAACCCTACATTTTTATCAGAATTATAAGACTCAATAGCCTCATTAAAAGCCATAAGGCCGATACTGAGCTCATCACTGTTTTTAGTGTCAACAAATTTACCTGTGACAGTGGATATTACTTTTAAAATGAAAGGCTTGTAATCGTCTATTAAACCTTCTTTTAAATGAGTTTCCCCATTCTTGATCTTAGCCACAGTTTCCTCAATAGACTGTGCTTTTTTCAGGGATTTGCTAAATAAATTTAGAATGGTCAACTTATATGTTCACTCCTTACAATAGTATTCGCAGGTACATCCTCTTTTGAGGGGGCAAACTAAAAATAATTATAAAACAAGCTTACAAAAAACAATTGAGTTGACATAATAAAATATCTACTACATTATATATAAATTTGCTTGTTGTATCAAATAAATTTATGGGGAGTATATAAGCTATATTGACACTCTTTTCCTAATATAATATAATTATTACTAGGTGCTAATAACTAATAATAGTTATGAAACTGCCGGATAAATTATCAATTTGAGAATTAACACGTTGAATTTATAGAATAATTTATCTAGTATATATTTTAAAGAGGTGATTGCATGTCACAAATTGAAAAGATACAAAATCTAAAAAAGATGAAGACAACTATAGCGCAGGGCGGCGGAGAAGAGAAAATAGCAAAAAGACACGCAGATGGAAAGTTATCTGCCAGAGAAAGGATCGATTTGCTATTTGACGAGAACAGTTTTGTTGAAGTAGATGCATTCATAGAATCCAGATGCTTTGACTTCGGTATGCAGAAGAAGAAACTTCCTGGTGACGGGGTTGTTACCGGTTACGGAACAGTTAACGGTAGAAAAGTTTTTGTTGCTTCACAGGACTTTACTGTTATAGGCGGTTCTTTGGGAGAGATGCACGCAAAGAAGATAACAAAGGTTATGGATATGGCTCTGAAAATGGGAGCACCTTTTATAGCAATTAATGATTCCGGCGGAGCTCGTATCGAGGAAGGTTTGGATGCACTATCAGGTTATGGAGATATTTTTTACAGAAATACCCTTGCATCTGGTGTAATTCCTCAGATATCGGTAATAATGGGGCCATGTGCAGGCGGTGCCGTTTATTCACCGGCTATAACCGACTTTATATTTATGGTAGAAAAAACAAGTCAGATGTTTATTACAGGACCACAGGTAATCAAGTCTGTTACGGGCGAAGACGTATCAGTTGAAAATCTGGGAGGTGCAGATGTTCATACTGCTGTAAGCGGTGTGGCACATTTCAAGTCTTCAAGTGAAGAAGAGTGTATAGAAGATATAAAGAGACTTTTAAGCTTTATTCCGGATAATAACGTATCAGATACTGTGTATTACGGAGTGTCCGATGCTGCTGACAGGTTGGCAGAAAGCCTTAATAGTATTATTCCTGAAGAATCAAACAAACCTTACGATATGTTTGACGTAATAGCTGAAGTAGTAGATGATGGCGATTTCTTTGAAATTCAAAGTTACTTCGCTCAGAATATAATAATCGGATTTGCAAGAATGAATGGTAAAAGTGTTGGTATAGTTGCGAATCAGCCAAAAGTTATGGCTGGCTCTCTTGATATGAATGCAGCTGATAAGGCGGCACGTTTTGTCCGTTTCTGCGATGCTTTCAATATACCTGTAGTTTCATTGACAGATGTACCTGCATTCCTGCCAGGTGTGGCACAGGAGCATAACGGTATAATCCGCCATGGTGCAAAACTCTTATATGCATTCTCAGAAGCAACAGTTCCAAAGATAAATGTTATTCTTAGAAAGGCATATGGCGGAGCGTACATTGCTATGAACAGCAAGACAATCGGAGCAGATATGGTTTTGGCATGGCCATCAGCTGAAATAGCTGTTATGGGACCTGATGGAGCAGCAAATATCATATTCAAAAAGGATATTACAGCATCTGAAAATCCCGCAGAAACCAGACAGGAAAAGATTGCGGAATACAGAGACAAATTCTCAAATCCATATGTAGCAGCATCAAGAGGTTATATTGATGATGTTATAGAGCCTTCTGAAACAAGAAAAAAAATTATAACGGCACTGGAAATGTTGGATACAAAGAGGGAAAACAGGCCTTCAAAGAAGCATGGCAACATTCCGCTATAATATAGGAAACAAAATATCTGGAGGATGAGTGTAATGAATAAATATATAATTAAGGTAAACGGAACTCCTTATGAAGTAGAGGTTGAAGAAGTTGGCGGAGGAAGACCGGTTGCGGCTGCTCCAAAGCCAAGAGCCTCCAAACCAGGGCAGACTGCGGCTGCAAAATCCGCACAGCCTCAGGCAGGCAAGGCAGGGGATGTTGCTGCTCCAATGCCGGGAACTGTTTTAAAGGTAAAGGTTAATCTCGGTGATGAGGTTAAAAAAGGACAGGTGCTTTTAATACTAGAAGCCATGAAAATGGAGAATGAAATAGTAGCACCGGCTGACGGTAAAGTAACTGCTTTAACAGTTGAGGCCGGAAAGTCTGTTACTGCTGGAGAATTAATGGTATCTATAGCCTAAAAGGCTGACTTTACCGCAAAGGAGATGGAAAAATGGCAGGCGTAAGAATTACGGAAACAGTATTAAGAGACGCTCACCAGTCCCTTATAGCAACCAGAATGAAGACCGAAGATATGCTTCCGATTGTTGAGAAGCTTGACAATGTAGGTTACCATTCACTGGAAGCTTGGGGTGGAGCTACTTTTGATTCATGTATGAGATTTTTAAATGAAGATCCATGGATGAGACTGAGAAAAATAAAAGATGTTGCAAAAAAGACACCTCTGCAAATGCTGCTTAGAGGTCAGAACCTTTTAGGATATAAGCATTATGCAGATGATATAGTTGAATACTTTGTCCAAAAAGCAGTTGCAAACGGTATGGACATAATGAGAATATTTGACGCATTGAATGATGCAAGAAATATTGAGACTGCAATTAAGGCATGTAAAAAAGAAGGCGGCCATGCTCAGGGCTGTATCTGTTACACAATAAGCCCGGTTCATAATCTTGAACTTTTTGTAAAAGATGCAAAACAGTTGGAGAGCATGGGAGCAGATTCTATCTGTATCAAGGACATGGCTGGACTTTTAGTACCATATCAGGCATACGAATTGGTAAGAGCTCTAAAAGAAAGTGTAAAGATACCAATACAGCTGCACACTCACTATACAAGTGGTGTAGCATCAATGACATACTTGAAGGCTATAGAAGCAGGTGTTGATGTTGTTGATTGTGCAATTTCACCTATGTCAATGGGAACGTCACAACCACCTACAGAGCCGTTGGTAGCTACTTTAAAGGGAACTGAATATGATACAGGACTGGATTTGGAAAAACTCAGTGAAATTGCAGACTATTTCAGACCTCTTAAAGAAAAATATATAGAAAGCGGACTATTGGATGTAAAGGTTATGGGTGTTGACGTAAATACACTTATTTATCAGGTACCCGGAGGAATGCTTTCAAATCTCGTTTCTCAATTGAAGCAGTCAAATGCTTTGGATAAGTATGAAGAGGTTCTTAAGGAAGTTCCTAGAGTAAGAGCTGATTTTGGTTATCCTCCACTTGTTACACCATCAAGTCAGATAGTTGGCACCCAGGCCGTGCTTAATGTATTGACTGGTGAGAGATACAAGATGGTACCAAAGGAATCAAAAGGCGTTGTAAAGGGTGAATACGGTAAGACACCTGCACCTATTAGTGATGAGATAAAGGCTAAGATTCTGGGTGAAGAAAAGCCTATTACTTGCAGACCTGCTGACCTTATTGAGCCTGAGCTTGAAAAGATTAGAGAAGCTGTTAAGGACTATATAGAGCAGGATGAGGATGTACTTTCATACGCAATGCTTCCTCAGGTTGCCGAGAAGTTCTTTAAACAGCGTATTGAGGATAGAAATAAAGCTACAGCACCCGCAGCAGATGGAATAAAGCCCGAAGTTGTAGCGGCAATATCAGCCGTAGTCAATGAAATGGGCGCAAGAGATGGCACACAGTACAGAATAGGCAACATATCAAAGATTAACCAGAATCAGAACAGATGGGGTCTGTATGGTATGCTTGATAGATTTAGAACAAAGATTTAAAACATAAAATCCCGTTTTAATTTTTCACAATTACGAGACCTCCACGGTAAAACTGTGGGGGTTTTTCGCTTTAAATTAATTTTCACACCCGCTGTGAAGATAAATGAAATTTTGCTTATTACTGAAAAATTCAAGTACAGCAACGTTGGAGCCTTTTTTTATATGTTTTCCGCATTTCAGGCATACAAAATTTGATTGCTGAATTTGTGCATAACTCAATGTAGGGGTAATGTCTTTAATTTTTTGCCAGCTCTTCCATCCAACCTTACACAGGTTTATCCTATTTTCATAATCAGACAGCACCCATCTGAGAAGCTTATGGAAGTGAAAGGGGAATCTGGTAAATTTTATATAATCTTTAGGCAGCCCCAGATTAACTGCGTATAGTTCAAAGTTTCTTTCAACAACTTCCTGTATTCGTCCCGTTATCTGTGTCACGTACCAACAAAAGCCTTCTTCTGTCAACCAGCACTTAAGTCTCTCGAACATATAGCCCCTGCAAATTTCAATGGATTCAGACTTAGATACACGAAGAGCCTTAAAGGCCTTTTTTGTTATTTCAACAACATCATCCAGATACAATTTTTTTTTAAAATTATCTGTATTATAAAGCTCCACGGGAATAATATCAAAGTAGTATTCGTTTGTTTCAGGTCTGTAAAAACCGATACATGTACCGCCAATAAAGCTTCCGCTTCCAGCATCATCAATTTGTATCATATTCAGTATTTTAACCTCCTGCTGATTATGTATATCATTTATTATTAGTAGGTTTTGAAATAATATTAAAAAAGTTATTTATTAATTCTATGTACTTGAAAAAATGCAATTGCTTGATTTTTTTCCTGCAAAAAGGTAATATATAAGTTATATTGTTCGAAAAGCGCATTTGGAGGAGATTATGAAGAACAGCCTTAAAAATAATGATTTATTGAGTTTAATACAACAGAAATATAATGATTTCAGTAAGGGTCAGAAGCTTATAGCCAACTATATAACAAACCACTATGACAAGGCTGCATTTGTTACTGCAGCCAAGCTTGGAGAAATAGTAGGAGTTAGTGAATCAACTGTAGTAAGATTTGCTATAGAACTGGGATTTGATGGGTATCCGAAGCTTCAGAAGGTACTTCAGGAGCTTATAAAAAGCAAGCTTACTTCAGTACAGCGAATAGAGGTATCGTCAAATAGGCTCAATGAAGACAATATACTAAAGAGTGTATTGCAATCCGATATGGATAAAATAAAATTAACACTTGAACAAATAGACACAAACAATTTTAATGAGATAGTTGAAACAATATTGGGAGCACAAAGGATATTTATTCTTGGGGTAAGAAGTTCTGCTCCTCTTGCAAGTTTTCTTGGTTTTTACTTCAATTTGATATTTGACAATATAAGACTTGTTCACACCACCAGTGTCAGCGAGATGTTTGAACAAATCATAAAAGCACAGCCCGGCGATGTTGTTATAGGAATTAGTTATCCACGTTACTCAAAAAGGACCATAAAGGCATTACAGTTTGCAAAAGATCAGGGTGTTAACACAATTGCCATTACTGACAGTGCAGATTCCCCGGTGGCACAGGCTGCCAATCAGTATTTATTGGCCAGAAGCGATATGGCATCCTTTGTAGATTCACTTGTTGCCCCTTTAAGCCTTATAAATGCATTAATAGTAGCAGTAGGTATGAGAAGGAAAAACGATGTCTACAATACCTTTGAAAAGCTTGAAAAGATATGGGATGAATATGAAGTATACGAAAAAGACGATTATCATGATGAAAAACTGTAATTTATGTTGAAAGGACACATATGGGTAAAGTAATAGTAATTGGAGGCGGCCCGGCAGGAATAATGGCTGCAGGAATTGCAGCCGGAAGAGGTCGGGACGTTATTCTATTGGAGAAAAACAGCAGGCTTGGCAAAAAACTTTTAATATCAGGCAAAGGCAGATGTAATATTACTAATGATACTGATGTTGAAGGCTTGATAGAAAATACGCCGGGAAATGGAAACTTCCTTTACTCGGCTTTTTATACGTTTTCAAATCAGGATTTAATTGATTTTTTCAATCAAAAGGGACTTCGTACCAAAGTAGAACGTGGGGGAAGGGTTTTTCCTGAATCAGATTCTTCCAGAGATGTATTAAACACGCTTATGGATTTTCTTAAATCAAATGGTGTTAAAATAAATACTGAAGCGACAGTTACTGAAATACTTGCGCAAGACAATAAAGTGACCGGAGTTCGCCTTGCTGATGAAAGCATTGTTGAGGCTGAATCGGTTATACTTGCGGTAGGTGGAATGTCTTATCCTGGAACAGGCTCAACCGGGGACGGTTATGAAATGGTGAAAAAGCTGGGCCACTCCGTAACTCCGCTAAAACCATCCCTAGTTCCCCTTATTACGCAGGAAGAATGGATTAGAGATTTACAGGGACTTTCTCTTAAAAATGTTTCTGTTTCATTTAAAAACAAAAACGGTAAGGAGATATATAACGACTTTGGTGAAATGATTTTCACTCATTTTGGAATGTCAGGACCGGTAATTTTAAGTGCAAGCAGACATTTGCTTACTTATGATTTCAAAAATGTAGATCTCTTTCTGGATTTAAAACCCGCATTGACTTTGGAAAAACTAGATGAGAGAGTTCAGAGGGATTTTGACAAATTTTCAAGAAAACAATATAAAAATTCACTGGATGATTTACTGCCTCAAAAGTTCATTCCCGTAATAATAAAGTTATCTGAAATCAATCCTGAGAAACCTGTACATCAAATTACAAAGGAAGAGAGAAAAAGGCTTGTCACACTGCTAAAAAGCCTTAAAATTACTATCATCGGGGCAAGACCAATAAAAGAAGCCATAGTTACAGCCGGTGGAGTAAAAACAAGTGAAATAAATCCATCTACCATGGAATCAAAAAAGGTAAGCGGTTTATTCATGGCAGGTGAAGTAATTGACGTTGACGCATACACGGGCGGCTTTAATCTTACAATTGCCTTTTCAACCGGTTATCTTGCAGGATTAAATTGCTAAAAGATTAAGTGATTTTGGGAAATTATGTGTATTTGGCCGAAAGTTTGTACATATTAACAGTAAATAAACAAATTGAGGCTTGGTATATGAAAATTAACTTGAAAAAGAACAATGACAAAGTTACTCAAACAAATAAAACCGCATCATTAGAAAAAATTCTGTTTAGGACCTGTATCATATTTTTTATAGCGCTTATATCTGTTCAGATTGTCCTGTCAGTGCCTTCAGTCCGCGTTCGTCTGAACATTTTTGATAAGTCTGTCGGAATACCTCTTGGAAGTGACGAATATCTCTATGGAAGAGGAAAGGTGACTTTGGAACTGATTGATGAAGAGCCTGATCCGCAGGCCAAGATACTGGTGAATGGTGAACAGGTTGCAGTATTCGACAAGGTACAAATACCAATTAATGTAAACGATGGGGATGTTATAGAGATTGACGGCAGCGAAAGCCAGAAAAGCCACATGATCAAGGTGCAAAACGCATCATCAAACATAAACAGTAAGTGTATAAATGCAATTGCAAATATTGAACGTAATATTAAGAAATTGGTTAAAATCCAGTTTAATTAATTGGTTTATGTCTTTGACAAAATTAACTTAATTATTGTTTTATAATAGAAAAACCTATATAATTTAACTGTATAGGTTTTTGTTGACTTAAAACTCCTAATAAGGTAATAAATGTTACAATCATCGTTCTTTTGAGTTGAATATGGTTAAAATTATATAAAATTATTAGTAGTCGCACTATGGCTAGCGGAGGATAATATGGCTAATGAAGAATATGGTAGCAAAGAAATAGCAAGTGCAGCAATAAGAATTGCACTAACCAATGACAGGACAACTGAGAAGAAGCTTCAGCAAGAATTTCTGCAAACAGGAATAAACACTGCTGCTGTTGACTACGGTGGGGAGTTTATTTCATCAGTTATGAAGATTGTGGAAAGAGCAGTTGTATCGTCAAAACGTGAAGGAGTAATTAGCGAAAGTCATGCAGAACAGGGTGCCGTAGCAGGTGCAACAAGAGAGGCCATATCCCAGATAATGCCAAAGGCAATAGGGTTGAATGTCGGAGGAAAAATCGGAATAGCTAGGTATAAGGATCATGTAAGTGTAGCCGTGTTTTTCGGTATAGGTCTCTTGAATTTGAATGAGGTTTCAATAGGACTTGGACATAGAGTCGTATAGTTTTAAAATACCAATTTATAAGGAGACACTAATGGCTGTAAGAGCGGTAAGAGGAGCAATAACGGTATCGGAAAACACTAAAGAGTTAATTTGGGAAGGAACAAAAGAGCTTCTTGTAGAAATTATAGAAAGAAATTCTTTAGTAAATACAGATATAATAAGTGTAATATTTACGGCTACACAGGATTTGAATGCAACTTTTCCGGCAGTAGCTGCAAGACAAATAGGTTGGAACGATATTCCGCTTATGTGTACAAACGAAATTAATGTTCCGGGCAGTCTGGAAAAATGCATACGAGTGCTGATACACATTAATACTGAAAAGAGTAACGTCGAAATAAATCACGTATATCTTAAAGGAGCTAAGGTATTAAGGCCCGACTTAGTTAAGTAGTAGCAGACGTAAGATAAATACAATACAAGAAACGGAATGATAAGAATGCCAAAGAGCATAGCAATAGATGGTCCGGCAGGTGCCGGGAAAAGTACAATTGCCAAAAAGGTTTCAGCCGAGCTTGGCTTTATATACCTTGATACTGGAGCAATGTATAGGGCAGTAGCGTTGAAGGCAATAGAAAGTGGTGTTGATACCAAGTCAAGGGAAGATATAATCAGGATAATTGATAATATAAATATATCCATTACACATGATGACAATGTCCAGAAGATTTTTTTGGATGGTCGTGATGTTTCAGAGGATATAAGAACGGGGGAAGTATCTGCAGGTGCTGCAAATGTGGCAGCTATTAAAGAAGTAAGACTAAAAATGGTTGAACTTCAAAGGAAGATTGCAGGTGAGAAAGATGTTGTTATGGATGGCAGAGATATAGGTTCATATGTACTTCCTCAGGCAAATCTTAAAATATTTTTAACTGCAGATATTGATGAAAGAGCTAAGCGGAGATATGAAGAACTTGTTTTGAAAGGTCAGCAGGTTAATTTGGATGAAGTCAGAGAAGATATGCGCAATAGGGATAATAACGATATGTCAAGAGCTTTTGCCCCCCTCAAAAAAGTACCTGATGCTGTTGAGATAGATTCTACTTCCATGACAATAGAGGAAGTTGCAGAGAGAATACTTTATTTCTATAAAAATTATGCAAACATATAAATTGTGAGGTCGATTTAATGGAACTGGTTATCGCAAATACCGCCGGGTTTTGCTTTGGAGTAAATAATGCGGTTAAAATAGTATCTGATTTGGCGACAAAATCAGAACATAAAATATATACACTAGGACCTATAATTCATAATGATCAGGTAGTACAAAAACTTACAAATTACGGAGTTACCACAATAAACAATCCGGAAGAGGCGGAGGCGCCTGCAAAGGTGGTCATAAGAGCTCATGGTGTAGGCCCACAGGTTATTGAAAGATTGAAAATCCGTGGACTTGAGGTAGTAGACGCTTCGTGTCCTTATGTAGAAAAAATACACGGCTTGGTCAACAAGAAGTATAGGGAAGGTTACCAGATAATTATAGCGGGCGATAAGACCCATCCTGAGATAATAGGAATAAACGGATGGTGCGATGATAGTGCCTTTATCATTGAAGATGAGGATAATGTTGATGATCTGCCCGACATCAAAAAAAAGATATGTATTGTTGCTCAAACTACATTTATTCGTGAGAAATGGGAAAAAATTATACTTAGATTAAATAAAAGGTTTGAAAATGTTTTAAAATTTGATACAATATGTAATGCGACAGACAAAAGACAAACTGAAGCAGAAAAAATTTCAAAAATGGTTGACATGGTGTTGGTTATTGGCGGAAATAACAGTTCCAATACCAATAAACTTTATCAAATTTGTAAGGCAAATTGTGATAATACATTTAAAGTACAAACAGCCGATGATATTCCACCGGTTGATATAAAAAAAATTAAAAAAATTGGTATTACTGCAGGGGCGTCAACACCTGACTGGGTAATCAAGGAGGTTATTCATAAAATGAGTGAATTAAATAGACAGGATATGGAAATGAGCTTTGCTGATGCTTTTGAAAGCTCACTCGTAACTTTGACTACGGGTCAGATTACAAAAGGTAAAATTATTGGATATAACCATAATGAAGTATTTATTGACATGGGGTATAAATCAGACGGAATTATTCCAATGCAGGAGTTTTCTGATGATCCGGACTTTAATCCTGAAAAATCACTTAAGGTTGGAGACGAGATTGACGTTTTTGTAGTAAGGGTAAACGATGGTGAAGGCAATGTTCTTCTGAGCAAGAAGAGGGTTGATGCCGTTAAGGGATGGGATGTAATTGAAAGTGCATTTGAGAACAAGCAGCCTGTAAAGGTTAAAGTTACAGAAAAGGTTAACGGCGGTGTAATTGGTAATGCAAGTGGTGTTAGAGTATTTATTCCTGCTTCACAAATCAGTGACAGATTCATTAAGGATCTTTCTGAATTTGTAAAACAGGTTTTACAGGTCGAAATTATAGAATTAAATAAGCAAAAAAGAAAAATAGTTGGTTCAGCAAGAACTTTAATTGAAAAGAATAAGGAAGCTGCATCCAGCGTTATATGGAATAATATCGAAATAGGAAAGACATACAAAGGTCAGGTAAAGAGCCTTATGGACTTCGGTGCTTTTGTAGATATCGGCGGAGTAGACGGACTTGTACACCTTAGTGAACTTTCATGGAGCAAGATAAAGCATCCTTCTGAGGTTGTTAAGGTTGGAGATGAGATAATTGTTTCCGTTCTGGATTTTGACAAGGAAAAGAAGCGTATTTCACTTGGCTACAAGAAACAAGCAGATAACCCATGGGCAAAGGCATTGGAAAAATATCAGGTAGGTAATGTAGTTTCAGGTAAGGTTGTAAGACTTGTGCCATTTGGTGCATTTGTTGAACTCGAAGAAGGAATTGACGGATTGGTTCATATCTCCCAGATTTCATCAGTTCGCTTGGGTAAGCCGAGTGATGCTTTGACAGTTGGTCAGCAGGTTGAAGCAAAGATAATTGAATTTGATGCTGAAACAAAGAAAATCAGTCTTAGCATAAAGGAAGTTAACCCAATTGATCCTGCAGGAGCTAAAAAGGATGAAGGTCTTTCAGCGACTGAACAGGAAGAACTTCCAAAAGAACATGTTGAAGATATGACTAACACAATTGGTGAGAGCGTTAAAGGATAATTTTCGATTATACTTTTCATTTTAAATAATTATAATAAAGGATGTACATTGGTACATCCTTTATTTAAGTGTAAAAACATCATCGTACCTCATTCTGAATATAATACTGTATAAAAAAACGTAATAATAAACCAATGAGGAGGTTCATATGGATTACGAAGGCTTTAAAGAAGAAATTTTCAAAATGACTAAGATAAATCTCACTCTCTACAAAGAAAAGCAAATGAAAAGAAGAATCGATGCACTTATAAGAAAGAATAATTATAGTACATACAAGGATTACGTCCAGGCATTAAAAGATAATAAGGAATTGTTCAAGGAATTTATAAATTACCTCACGATAAATGTGTCTGAGTTTTACAGAAATCCGGATCAATGGTCAGTTTTGGAGAAAGAAATTTTTCCGCTTTTGCTGAGCAAAAAAAAGAAGCTGACAATATGGAGTGCCGCATGTTCTACAGGAGATGAACCATACACACTTGTTATGGTACTAAACAAACTTATGCCTCTTAGCTCAATAAAGATACTTGCAACAGATATAGACATGGGAGCTATAGAAAAGGCAAAAACTGGTATATATAATGCTAAAAGTGTCGAGAATTTACCACAGGAGTTTAAAACCAAGTATTTTACAATTTTGGGTGAAAGCTATAAAATAAAGGATGAAGTAAAGAATTGTGTTGAGTTCAAGCAGCACAATCTCTTAAGAGAACCTTATCCTACCAACATTGATTTAATAGTTTGCAGAAACGTGTTAATTTACTTTACAGAGGAAGCAAAAACAGAAATATACAAGAAATTTAATATGGCTTTAAATCATCAGGGTATACTTTTTGTGGGAAGTACGGAACAGCTTATAATGGCAAATAAGTACAATTTTAAATCACTGAAGACATTTTTCTATATAAAGGATTCAGATAATTTTAATTATTCGGTTTAAAGAAATTATAGAAAATAAAAAAGAGTTTGAAATTTAATATTCAAACTCTTTTGGTGCGGATAACAGGAGTTGAACCTGCATGAAATTGCTTTCACATGGACCTGAACCATGCGCGTCTGCCAATTCCGCCATATCCGCACGACTTAACTGCATTAGTATTTTACTATATGTCTTTTGTTTTTTCAATAGGCAATATTTATTTTATGTGAATTATGGAGAATAACGGAGGTAATTATGAATAATAAGCTGGAACAGTTCAAGAAAGACGTTAAAAATAAAAAGGTTGCAGTTATGGGAATAGGTATAAGTAATATTCCCTTGATTAAGTATCTCGTAAATTTCGGGGTAGATGTAACTGCATTTGATAAATCATCGGAAGAAAAACTTACAGATGCTTTCAATGAATTAAAGGGATTGCCTGTTAAATATAGTATTGGACCTGATTATCTAACAAAATTAAATGGTTTTGATTTGATATTCCGTACCCCGGGTATGAGACCTGATTTGCCTGAACTCGTGCAGGCTATGGAGAACGGTGCTGAGCTTACATCCGAAATGGAAGTGTTTTTTAAATTGTGTCCTGCACAGGTTTTTGCAGTAACTGGAAGCGATGGAAAAACAACTACTACAACCTTGATTTATAAAATACTTTCAGAGGAAGGTTATAATTGCTGGCTTGGGGGAAATATAGGGACACCACTATTAAGTAAAATAGATGATGTTGCAGAAACGGACAAGGTAGTATTGGAACTAAGTAGTTTCCAACTGATGACCATTAAAGACTGTCCGTCAGTTGCAGTTGTTACAAACATAACTCCTAATCACCTTGATGTTCATAAGTCATTGCAAGAGTACATTGAAGCAAAAAAGAACATTTTTATTAATCAGAACCAAAATGACAAGCTCATTCTTAATTATGACAACGAAATTACAAAGAGTTTTAATTATGAGGCTCGTGGTGAATATGTGTACTTTTCAAGATTGAACGACCTTAATGAAGGTGTTGTATATCAAGACGGTAAGATAATGGTTAAAAGAGGTAATAGCAGCACCGAGATTATAGAAGGTGAAAAAATTAAGATACCAGGAGTTCATAACATAGAGAACTACATGGCTGCAACTGCAGCAACTATAGATTATGTTAAACCTGAGACCATCGCAAAGATTGCAACTACATTTAATGGTGTTGAACATAGAATAGAACTGGTAAGGGAGCTTAATGGGGTAAAATTCTATAACAGTTCTATTGACAGCAGCCCTTCAAGAACAATAGCGGCATTAAAAACCTTTAAGAATAAAGTAATTCTTATTGCTGGAGGAAAGGATAAAGGAATACCGTATGATTCAATAGGTGAAATTATCGCTGAGAAGGTAAAGTGCCTATTGCTGATAGGTGCTACTGCTTCAAGAATAGAGGAAGCATATAAGAATTATCTACAGCAAAGGGACATGGAAAATGAAATAAAAATCATTCATTGTGACAGTTATGAAGAAGTTGTTAAAAAATCGTATGAACAGGCAAAATCCGGTGACTGTATAATTTTATCGCCTGCAAGCACAAGCTTTGATATGTTTAAAAATTTTGAACACCGTGGAAATGTGTTTAAAGAATTGGTTAATAAGCTTAAATAGTATGGAATCTAAAGGGGCTGCTTCAACAGCCTCTTTACTAAATATTGCAGATATTTAATCTGGCTTCTTTTCTGTTAGGTTTTTCCAATAACGCTTAGGCATAAAATTCTTTTGTAGTTTAGGATTTATTTTATTCTTTATTGCTATATGCTTATAGTAATTTTTCCAGAGAGCCTGAAATTTGAGTTCATCTGCATGAAGTTCCGGGATAGTGGACAGATCCATATAGGAAAGCAGCATTTTTTTTGTGTTGTACAAAGAAGCAATTTTTCGTTTCGTATCATGTATTATCCAGTTCTGATCTGCAAAGCGGTTCTTAAAGTGAGGAGATATAAAAGAAATTATATTGTG
This sequence comes from Ruminiclostridium papyrosolvens C7, assembly GCF_000421965.1. GTDB lineage: Bacteria > Bacillota > Clostridia > Acetivibrionales > DSM-1351 > Ruminiclostridium > Ruminiclostridium papyrosolvens_A. The sequence goes on from NZ_ATAY01000020.1 coordinate 378,336, forward strand.
GTCCGGCTGAATTTTTGCATAATAAATACCACCTTCCAAAAGCTCGAAACGAAGCAATCCAAGCATTCTATGACACTCCATTCCTACTTTTCTGGCAGGAATCAATACATCCAAAACGGTTTTGTCACCAAGCATACTGTCTATGCGCATACCAATTTTAAATCCAAGACGAATATATTTTAGAATCCACATTTCACGCCCTTCAATCTCCGAAAAGAAACATCTTTGAAGATTTTCAAGACTTTCCGCAGAAATCTTGTGCAGTATTGCTTCTTCTACGGCCTTAGCCTTTATAATATCAGTAGTTATGGCTCTGTAATCGTCAATAAGATTTGGTTTATAGCAAAGGCCTGATTCAATATTTGAAACATCCTGTTTGTCATAATAATAATGATGAACTGCTGTTAAAAAGCAATCCCATGTTCCGTCATAAATGTATATCACTTAACAAAAGCCTCCCGTCCTGCGGTTGATTATAATAGCTCAACCATTGTGGGTTATTTGAAGGAGAGTCTGTTAGAAGAAACTCTGACATGTTTTCTTCAGCTCCGCTATCATTTACGAGTGAGAATAATGACATCTGTCCTAAAACAGGCTTTTTGCTTTTGGGCTGAAGTTTTGCACTTATCAAGGATTCTTTTACAATAGCTTCATTTGAGCTGTAACTGTCAAAAGTTCTACCCTGACAGGTTAAAAAGTGGCCTGCACGTTTCAGGACTACTCCCATTTTTTTTAAGTTATCAAAAGTCAATCTGCCAACCCTTCTGGCAGTAATAATCCTTTGTGCCGATTTAACGCCTATTCCTGGTACTCTCAAAAGCATTTCATATTCTGCAGAATTTACCTCCACCGGAAACAAATGCAGATTTCTCAATGCCCAGTCAGCTTTAGGATCAAGCTCAGGATTAAAATTTGGATTTGTTTTGCTTAGTAATTCATCAGCTTCAAAACCGTAAAACCTCAAAAGCCAGTCGGCCTGATACAATCGGTGTTCACGTAGGAGAGGGGGCTTGATAAGAGCCGGCAGCCTCGGATCTGTAACGGTTGGTACAAATGCCGAGTAATAAACCCTCTTGAGGTTAAAATTGCCGTACAAGGCTTCTGAGAGCTTTAAAATACTGAGATCCTTATCGGGTGTTGCCCCCACAATAAGCTGGGTACTTTGTCCTGCGGGTACGAAAGAATCTCCCTTTTTGAATAATCGCTTATTTTCCTTGTTTTCTATTATTCTGTTGTTTATCTGATGCATGGGTTTGAGTAAAGCTTTTTTAGGTTTTTGAGGAGCAAGTACTTCAAGGCCTTTGTCAGATGGCAGTTCTATGTTTACGCTCATTCTATCAACGTACATTCCGGCTTCGTTTATAAGCCTTTCGTCAGCTCCGGGAATTGCTTTTATATGTATATAACCGAAAAAGCCATGTTCAGTGCGAAGTTTTTTTACGATTTCAAGCATTAATTCCATGGTATGGCTTGGATTTCTTAAAACAGCGGAACTTAAAAAAAGTCCTTCTATATAGTTTCTTCTATAAAAATTCATGGTAAGCTCAATAACTTCATCGGCTGTAAAGCTCGCACGAGGCACGTCATTTGAAGACCTGTTTATACAGTATACGCAGTCGTATATACATTCATTTGACAGTAAAATTTTAAGCAGTGAAACACATCTCCCGTCATCTGCCCATGTATGGCAGATTCCACATGCATGACTGTCTCCTACACCGTTTTTGTTTTTTCTTGTCCCTCCGCTAGATGAGCAGGAAACGTCATACTTTGCTGCATCTGCTAATATACCTAATTTTTCATTCAAGTCCATATTTGTTTTCCTCTAAAAATAATTAACTTAAAATCAAGCTGATTTATAAATCTGAAAACAGTATATCATATTTTATCCAGTAAATCAAACATGTGTTCGAAATGTTTTTGATTGATATTTGTATATTAAAGATATATAATATAAACCAACTCTGAATACATCAGGAAGTTTTAATTTAAAACATTATATATAACCATATGCGGGAGGTATTAGCGTGAGAGCAGTAATAACAGTTATCGGTAAGGATAAAGTTGGAATAATTGCAGGAGTGAGTAACATACTGGCAGAGAGTGATGTTAATATACTTGACATAACCCAGACTATTCTGCAGGATGTATTTACAATGATAATGCTTGTAGATATATCACATTGTAATATACCATTTCATGATATTTCTCATAAGTTGGAATCCAAGGGTGTTGAAATGGGTCTGAAAATACAGATTCAGCACGAAGATATTTTTAATTCAATGCATAGAATATGAGGTGAACAATAATGCTAGGTCCTTTCGAAGTACTAGAAACGATTGATATGATTCAAAAAGAAAATCTTGATATAAGAACAATTACTATGGGTATTTCATTAAGGGATTGTTGTCATCCCGATATAGATATTTCATGTAAGAAAATTTACGACAAGATAACCAGATATGCTGAAAAGCTTGTTGTTACGGGAGAAAATATTGAAAGGGAATTCGGTATACCCATAATCAATAAGAGAATATCAGTAACACCAATAGCACTTGTTGCAGAAAGTTGTGAAAGCGATGAATATGTTAAGTTTGCCGAAGCAATGGACAAGGCTGCAGAAACTGTCGGCGTAAACTTTATAGGCGGATTTTCTTCTCTTGTTCATAAGGGTTATACAGTAGGTGATAAGAGACTTATACAATCCATTCCTGAAGCTTTAAGCAGAACAAAACTTGTTTGTTCTTCTGTAAATGTTGCTTCTACAAAAGCAGGTATAAATATGGATGCTGTGGCTGAGATGGGTAGGGTTATAAAAAAATGTGCTGAATTAACCGCAGACCACGGAGCCCTTGCATGTGCAAAACTTGTTGTTTTTGCCAACGCTGTAGAGGACAATCCGTTTATGGCCGGTGCTTTTCATGGTATCGGAGAACCGGAATGTGTTATTAATGTCGGTGTCAGTGGCCCAGGTGTGGTAAAATGTGCTTTGGAAAAGGTTAAGGGAGCTGATTTTGGTACTGTTTCCGATACTATTAAGAAAACTGCTTTCAAAATAACCAGAATGGGTCAATTGGTAGCACGGGAGGCCTCCAAAAGACTAAATGTTCCTTTTGGTATTGTCGATTTATCTTTGGCGCCTACTCCTGCAATTGGAGACAGTGTTGCATATATTCTTGAAGAAATGGGTCTTGAGAAGTGCGGAACTCACGGAACCACTGCGGCTCTTGCTCTTTTAAATGATGCAGTTAAAAAGGGAGGAGTAATGGCTTCATCCTACGTTGGAGGTCTTAGCGGTGCTTTTATTCCTGTAAGTGAAGATGCAGGAATGATTGATGCAGCACTTTCAGGGGCATTAACTCTGGAAAAGCTTGAAGCAATGACTTGTGTATGTTCAGTAGGACTTGACATGATTGTTGTTCCGGGTGATACCAGTGCTGAAACCATTTCTGCAATAATTGCGGACGAAGCTGCAATCGGTGTGGTTAATACTAAAACCACTGCTGTCAGATTAATTCCTGCTCCGGGCAAGAAGGTTGGAGACAAGGTTGAGTTCGGAGGATTACTGGGTTCAGGCCCTGTTATGAAAGTAAATCCTTTCAGCAGCAATGAGTTTATTAAAAGAGGCGGAAGAATTCCGGCTCCAATGCACAGCCTGAAAAACTAAATTTTTAAACAGAATACTATAAAGGGTGGCAAATTACCGGTAAATTGGTAATTTACCACCCTTATAATATATTTGGATAATATAGTAATACATATTATTAGGAGGTGTCTCATGAATACAAAGATTAAACTTGGTTTATGTCAAATGGCTGTTACGGATAATAAAAATGATAACTTGGAAAAAGCACTGTCCGTACTTGAAGAATGTTGTAAACGAGGTGCAGATATAGCAATACTTCCTGAAATGTTTAATTGTCCATATGACACAAAGAGGTTTCCTATATATGCTGAAAGTATGGAAAATAGTAAAACTTTATCAGTCATTTCAGAGTCGGCAAAGTATAATAATATGTATATTGTAGCGGGGACTATTCCTGAGAGTTCCAATGACTGTATATATAATTCATCCGTAATGTTTGACAGACAGGGTAATATAATCGCAAAACACAGAAAAGTACATCTTTTTGATGTAAATATTACGGATGGTATTGCATTCAGGGAATCTGATGTTCTGACAGCAGGAGCGGAGGTTACCGTTGCCGAAACGGAATTTGGGCGTATAGGTCTTGCCGTTTGTTTTGACATGCGTTTTACATGGCTTTACTCTGAAATGACTGAGGCAGGGGCAAAAATAATTATCACACCGGCTTCATTCAATATGACAACAGGCCCTGTTCACTGGGAGCTGCTTGTGAGGGCCAGAGCACTTGATAATCAGGTTTTTCATGCAGCGGTTTCTTCTGCCAGGAATACAAGTGCTGATTACGTCTCTTACGGCAATTCAATGGTATGTGACCCCTGGGGGAATGTTGTTTCAAGGGCAGACGAAAAAGAGGGGATACTGATAGCAGATATTGACCTTAATCTGGTAAACAGCGTACGCAGTCAAATTCCGGTTAATCAGATTATAGACTAGAATAAGTGAAAGGTGAGTAGATTTTGAAAAACAATCTAAAATGGAAAAAGGCCGCAGTTTGTATTTTTCCTTTTGCGTTAATTATTACAGCTTATTTCCTGAGAAATCAGATTATATATTTGGGGACACTTTTCCCTTCATGTCCAAGCTATACCTATCTCAACATATATTGTCCGGGATGCGGCAATACAAGAAGTGTTCAGCATTTACTAAGAGGTGATATTCATGACTCCATAAGGTTTAATCCAATACCATTGCTGGGTATTATTCTGGGTATACTGGCATATATTGAGTTGATATCTTATGTATTTGGCAGGCATAAAAAGATTTTTCCAAGAAACCGTGTGTTCTGGTGGACGTTGGGTGCTATTTCATTAGTATATTTTGTGGTGAGAAATTTTATAAGACCATTTTAAATATTTGTTTAACATAAAATAATTTTTTCTTGAATTGGGCTGCTAAATAGTGTTAGAATTACAATATTAATTCCAACAGAGGTCACAATATGAAAAAAAGGTATTTAGTAGTACTGGTTGTAATGATATTATTGTTTAGTTTTAATCTTCTTGTTTCAGGTGCTACTCAGTTCAAGCTATCCATAAACGGTATTTCAACCGATATAGGAACAACAACGGTAAACAACAAGGTCTATGTAGACGCGGAGGCACTTGCAAATCAATTAGGCTTAAATGCAAGTAAAACAAGCAAGTCTATTAATATTTCCACTAAAAATGATGATATTATTCCAAACATTATCAAGTCAATAAGTCCATCAGTAGTTGGTATTATTGGTAATATTGATTCGGGGGATTCTACTGCTGATGGAGTTGTGCTGGGGACAGGCATAATAATAAAATCCGGCGGAGATATCCTTACAAATGCTCATGTAGTTGAGGATATGAGCAGAATTGTCGTGGTTTTAACGGATGGTACAGGATACCAAGCCAGAATTAAATACATCGATAAGCCCAGCGACCTTGCTGTAATAAAGATTGACAAGATTGGACTTACAGCGGCCACACTGGGTAAAATGCAGGATATAGTAATCGGAAAGACTGCTATAGCCATTGGAACACCAATGTCGTTTCAAAACAGGAATTCTGCTTCAGTTGGTGTAATCAGCGGGCTTAACAGAAGTGCTGACGGGTTTTATCAATACAAACTTATACAGACTGATGCTGCCATAAACCCCGGTAACAGCGGTGGGCCGCTTCTTACTATAAAGGGAGAAGTTATTGGTATTAACTCAATGACAACCGTTAATGCACAAGGATTAAGTTATGCCATACCCATAGACACTGTCCAATATGTTTTAAACCACTTCTATAAATATGGGAAAGTAAAAAGAGTTACATTGGGGGCTGATTTTGAAGAGGACTATGTGGCCCTTTACGGATTACCCAGTAGAAACGGTTTAAAAATTACAAGCATTGAAAAAGGGTCTTGTGCAGAAAAATATGGATTAAAAAAAGATGATTTTATTTACAGTATAAACGGTGTATATGTAAATACACTTGTGGATCTTAATGAAGCATATAAATCCGTACTCCCAGGTAATAAAATCAAAGTAGCTGTAAGAAGAAACGGCAAGGTACAGAGTATCAATGTGGTTATGGACGAATTAAAATAGTAGTTAAAATATGCCCGGTAGAGGCACTTGGAGGATTTAAAAATGAAAAAGCTATTTTTACTTTTCAGTGTAATTGTATGTTTGTTTTTAAGTTCGGTGAGTGTATTTGCAGCAGATGATCTTCTGGATGAATATACTTCAACCGTAATAACAGTTTCCTTTAAAACAGGTACAGGAAGCTATACTGTCAATGGTAAGACAGTAAAAGCAGAAGCCAGTGCTGTTGTGCAAGGAAAAACTTTTGTTCCCGTAAAAGTTATAACAGATGCTTTAGGTGCTTCATATACACCTGATTTAAAGAAAAAAACTGCTGTTATTAAATATAATGATGTGGAAATTAAAATTACAGATAAAAATAAAGAAGCTGTGATAGCAGGCAAGAAAACAAAAATGGATGCTGCTCCGTACATAAAAAATTCTTCTTTTATGGCAACTGTTACTTTTTTGGCAGATGTCTTCGGAGCTGATTTGACAAACAGCGGAGGAAAAGTTACTTTCAGAAAGGAAATCGCAAACCCAAATAGTATTAAGGACTTTGGTACACTAATAAAAAATACAAACAAGACAAAAGTCGGAGACAGCTACTATAAATGGTCTATGAAGCTCCCTCGTGAGCTTACCTTAAATTCAAGAACCTTTAACGGAGACAATAATTTTTTCTTGTCACAGGATGCATCCTACGGTATAAGTATTGCAATCAAAGACAAGGATAAGGATTCAACTCTGGAGGATAAACAGCAAAATCTTCGTGAAGAAGCAGAGGATTCAACACTTATAGACTATGGTATATATGAGTCAAACGGAGTTGAATATGCAGAAATAGTTTATAAAGACAGTGATTTAACTTTTGTAAAGAGAGTTTATATGACTAATACAAAGGAATTCTTACTGTTGATGCTTTTAGATAACGACAAATCCTATCTTGATAACAAATATCAGGATTTACTTGATTCATTTCAGTTTAAATTTAGTAAAGACGGAAGTACAGAGGACTTATCCGATGTATCAGCCACAGGATACAGAAAGTATCAGGACACACAGCTAAAATGGTCAGCAAAGATTCTTCCTTACTGGAGCGAATACAAGGATGAAAATATTCATAATGAAGTTCAGTTTGATGGTCTCTTCGGAGAAAACTTTTCAATAAAGATTTATTCACTTGACAAGGGAGAGACTTTGGATTCAATAACATCATCAGCAATCAAGAGTTATGAGCGTGACTACAATCCTGAAATGTTCAAGTTTGAGAGTCAGGAGAGTGCTGTTATTGGAGGAGTAAAATGCAACAAGTTGTATTACAAATATACAAGGCTGGATAAAACTAAATATGGCTGTGATATTTTCTTCGTGGATAAAAACTACAAATACGTATTGTGCTATGAGCTTCCTGAGGAATCATATAATGATTCCAACAAAAGAATGATGGTGGAAGGGATGGTTAATTCATTCAGATTTGAACAGCTGGATTTAAAAGCAACCGGTAAGTTGATGGATCCATCGCAGATAACCACCTCAACAAAGACACGTACAATAGAAGAAGATTATTATTCTTTTAAACTGCCTTCCGGCTGGAAAACAAGTCAAGATAATACTGATGATAATAAAAAATATTACAGTAGCAATGGGGATTTATCTTTAAGTATTTCAACAGCTGAATTGCAAACATCATCTACTGATGCTTTTGAAGGCCTTGACCAGTACTTTAACAGTTTGCTTAATAAGAATTTAAAATTGGAAAGTAAAGCAGCTATTAATGAGAAAGGAACCTTTGGTTACAAATATGTATTTATTTTTAATGAAAGCGACACTCAATACCGCCAGGAAGTATATATATTGAATAAAGGAAATCAAATAATACAAGTTACCTTCACTGCTACTAATTTCTACTACGGCAGTACGAATAAAGAAATGGTAAGCTCCATCTGGAACAGTTTCAACTAGGAATAGCAACATGATTTTGAGGAATTTTAAAAAGCATAATAACCGATTTTTTCGGCTATTATGCTTTTTTCTTTAAGGCTTGTCTTTACCGTTGCTTTTGGACTCAGTTTCAGCGTTTGAGGGGTTTTTGGGAAGTACCGAGAGATAATTGTATTTCTTATCAGGTTCAGGCGAAAACTTGCCGGTTTTTGTTTTAAAATACTTGTCAATTATCTCCTGGGTATCATACTGCTCTCTAGTTTTAACGTTTTCAACCTTTTGGGTGTATATGAAATAGTAGATCTCATTAATGGTCCTGTCTAATCCGCATAATTTGAAACTGTTCATTTCCTGTTTATTGGCTCTGGTAAGTCCTCCGGCCAGATTAAGTGTGTCTGAAAGTGAAATATTAGTAATTACATTGCTGAAGGCATAATTTATGACAGGTATCAGTTTAGGCATATTTAAAAGAGTTACTTTTTGTTTAATAAGTTCATTAACAAATTTTATCTGCATTTCTGTTCTTTTAAGGTCTGAACCGTCGTAATACTTACGAAGGTCATCAGATGCTTTTCTAAGACTGTAAGGAGGCTTCCTGAATCTCAGCAATTGCTCTGCCTTGTCGCCGTCAAGGAGTTGATATCCTTTTTTTAGGTTAATATTCAGGTCTTGAGATGGGTCAGGATATCTTAAATCAGCAGGAACATCAAAATAAACCCCGTCAAGCATGTCTACGATTTCCTTTATTGTGTCTATTTCAAGATAAACATAATAATCAATTGGAATATTGGTAAGGTTACTTATGAACTGTGTTGTATATTCGATAGCTTTATTTTTCTGTTGGTTTTTAGGTAAATCGGCATACTTATTTAAAGCCATAGAGAATACGTTGTTAATTTTTAAGGTTGATTTACCTGTAGGTTTTGTGTCCCTAGGTACTGTCAGGAGACTGATTTGATTAGTCACAGGCTCGTAATTCCCAATTATAATGGTGTCTGTGTGCAGACCTGACGCTTCCTTTATCAGAACAAGAAAATTCAAAGGATTACCGCTGTTTTTGTATGTTTCAGTTATATCTATAGAGTCTTTAGAATTGCTGGAAGGCAAGGCTGTATCAGGCTTTTGTTGAGTAGGAGGCGTTGTTCTTATATTAACCATTAGTACAGTACCTATTATAAATAAAATAATTCCACTGAAAAGGCAACTTAAAAAGGATATCTTTGCAGATTTCATTTGTCACACTCCTATATTTTTTTATATACAAAATATATATTAACATAGCAAAATAAGTAAATAAATAGTACAAATTTGTAACCTTCATAAAATCTACATATCTTATTGATAGTATTTAACTGTAGATTTAAAATTAATACAATTAAAAACAAGGAGGTACAAATTGAAAAATTCATATAAGTTGATTTTTGCCATAACCGGAGTAATAATAATAGTATTGACAGGAATTTTAACATTAAAATTTGCAGGAAATGATTCAAAAAATAGTGCTGCTGTTGCAGATATTATTATATCTAAGAGTCAGATTACAGATAAAGTTACATTTTATCCTGTAAAAGCAGGTAAGACCAATATGGAAGTTCTTGCAGTAAAAGCAAGTGACGGTACAATAAGAACAGCGTTTAATACTTGTCAGGTGTGCAACGGCTCACCAAGAGCTTATTACAGGCAGGAAGGGGATGTTATTGTCTGTCAGAACTGTGGAAACAAATTTTCTATGGATATGATAGAGCAGCAGAGAGGCGGCTGTAATCCTATTCCTATATATAGGGAAAACAAAAATGAAGATGCTGAAAATATTACTATAACAAAAGAATTTATCGAAAATAATAAGAGCCTGTTTACCGCTAATTGGAAAACAGAGTAAAATTAAGTAACAAATCAACTTTTGCAGTTGCATGATATCGGTGATTGGTATATACTTGCAAAAGTTGAATACATAAAGAATTGAAACTAAAAAATAATATCATTGTAGAATTATAAAAGGGAGGTATTTTTATGGCTAAGGAAATAACAGATATTGTTGTTGAAGGAATGACCTGTAATCACTGTGTAAACAGCATTAAAAATGCTGTCGGCTCGTTAAACGGAGTAGAAAAGGTTGACGTTGACCTCGCTACTAAAAAGGTAACAGTTGAGTTTGACCCTGAGATTGTTAAAGGAAAACAAATTAAAGATGCAATTGAAGATCAGGGTTATGATGTTACCATGGAACATAATAATTTCGTATAAGCTTTATCAACAAGTCCGGAAGGAAAAAGTAAACCTCGTTTCACTGATTATATGTGTGGAACGGGGTATATTTATATATAAAAACTATGGAAGGAGGATTTGGATTGACTGATTCTGCAAAAAGAATACTAGTTGTTGATGACGAAACAAAAATATCAGAGGTTATAAAATCATATCTTGAACATGACGGTTACAAGGTATTTACAGCATTAAACGGGAAAGATGCTATGGTGGTTTTCAATGAAAGCAATCCTGATTTGATTATACTTGACTTGATGCTGCCTGATATTTCAGGAGAAGAAATATGTAAAAGAATAAGAAAAAATTCTTCGGTTCCAATAATAATGTTAACAGCTAAAGTCTCTGATGACGAAGTAATAACAGGCTTGGATATTGGTGCCGATGACTATGTTTTAAAACCATTCAGCCCAAGGCAGCTTCTTGCAAGAGTTGCAGCAGTGCTCAGAAGAACTGTGAAAGAACCTGTTGAAGATAACAGTAAAGTTATTTTTGACAATGGCGATCTTGCAATAGACACCTTTGTACATGAAATAAGTAAAGCAGGCAATACAATAAATCTTACTCCTAATGAATACAGGATATTAGTTACTATGGCCGGATTCCCTAAAAAAACCTTTACTCGCGAAGAGCTTATAAGCATGGCGCTTGGTGATGATTTTGAGGGCTTCGACAGGACGGTTGATACCCACATAAAAAACCTCAGGCAAAAAATAGAGGATGACCCCAAAGCCCCAAGGTATCTGGTGACTGTTCACGGAGTAGGCTATAGATTTGCGGGAGAATAGCTATTATTATAAATAAACTGAGGTGCCTGATATGAATTCCAGTTTAAGAACCAAGCTTTCAATTTCATATGTTGCGGTTGCGCTTATTTGCATCATGCTTATAAGTATATTTACAACACTTTTTATATACAAGCATTTTGAAGAATATGTAAAACAAAATACAGAACAAAAAAACCGTGAAATCGTTACTACCCTTTCAGGCCAATACATGGGAGACGGTAAATGGAATACAAAAGTAATTGAAACCATTGGTATAAGTTCTATGGAGAATGGAATTATCTTAAAAGTCAAAGATATTAACGGTAATATTATATGGGATGCAAAAGCTCACAACAATGGTATGTGTCAAAGAATAATAGAGCATATGTCAAAAAATGCAAACAGGATACCCGGCAGCGGTAAGTCAGGCTATACCGAGGTTCCCTATTCTATAAACTATAACCTTAATAAGGTAGGAACTGTAGAAATCGGAACCTATGGAGACAATTATCTTAATGAACACGACATTGCATTTATAAATGATTTATACAATTTACTTTGGGCTGTAGGGATTTTTTCTTTAATCCTTTCCCTGCTGTTCGGAACTGTGATGTCAAAAAGACTGGTCTCTCCTATAGCAAGGGTAATAAATACAGCAAAAGCCATATCAAAAGGGTTTTATTCAGACAGAATTACAGAGAAGTCAAATACCAGAGAAATTAATCAGCTTACTGTTACCATAAATGATCTTGCAGAAAATATGCAAAAGCAGGAAATATTAAGAAAGAGGCTTACCGGAGATGTTGCGCATGAACTCAGAACTCCACTGGCAACTCTGCAGAGCCATTTAGAAGCCATGATAGACGGAATATGGCCTGCTGATTCGGAAAGACTTAAAAGCTGTCATGAAGAGATTGTAAGGATTAGCAAAATGGTAGGTGACCTTGAAAAGCTTGCCAGATATGAAAGCGAAAATCTTGTTTTAAATATAGATACATTTGATGTTACTGAGCTGGCAAAAAGGCAGATTCATAATTTTGAAAGAGAATTTTTAAGCAAAGGGCTAGACTTAAAACTCACAGGTGCAAATTGTCGGGTGTATGCTGATAAGGATAAAATAAGCCAGGTACTTGTAAATTTACTATCAAATGCTTTAAAATACACTCCTGAAGGTGGAATTGTCGTAATGAATATACAGGATAATGCTACAAATACTGAAATTTCAGTGACGGATAACGGACCTGGTATACCTCAGGAAGATTTGCCTTACATTTTTGAGAGGTTTTACAGGGCAGATAAGTCACGTAATAAGCTGACAGGCGGTTCCGGAATAGGACTTACCATTTGTAAATCCATTGTTTCGGCTCACGGTGGTAGTATTTACGTACAGAGTAATACGGGTAAAGGCACAAAATTTACCTTTACCATTCCCAAAAGTTATAAAAATTAAGTAATTCTTAATAAAGTTTTATTTTAGAATGCTATAATTTTCTTATCTATTTTATTATGGGAATTTATGAGGACAATTTATGAGTACAAATATTCTGGTGGTTGATGATGAAAAAGAGATAGCGGATTTGGTTGAGTTGTACCTGAGAAATGAGAATTATAATATATACAAGTTTTACTCTCCTTTAGAGGCACTTAAATCAATTGATGAGATAAAATACGATCTTGCCGTACTGGACGTTATGATGCCTGTGATAGATGGGTTTAAATTATGCCAGAAGATACGTGAGAAATACAATTTTCCGGTTATAATGCTGACAGCCAAGGTTGAAGAAATGGATAAAATCACAGGATTGACTTTGGGTGCAGATGATTATATTACAAAACCTTTTAGTCCCCTTGAAATGGTTGCAAGAGTTAAAGCCCAGCTTAGGAGATTTACAAGGTATAACGAGGGAATACAGCAGTCAAATGATATACTTGAGGTCTCCGGTCTTGTAATGAATAAAACAACACATGAGTGTTCTCTCAATGAACAACCTCTTATTCTGACACCTACTGAATTTTCCATACTATGGATACTTTGTGAAAACAGGGGACAGGTTATCAGCTCTGAAAAGCTTTTTCAGGAGGTATGGGGAGAGAAGTATTTCTCAGGCAGTAATAATACCGTAATGGTTCATATAAGGCATCTCCGTGAAAAGATGAAGGAGCCCGAAGGCAATCCTAAGTTCATTAAAACAGTATGGGGAGTTGGATATAAAATTGAAAAATGATTTTACTCAGTTAAAAATAAAGATATTGCTGCAAATTTTGCTTGGTGCGTTACTTGCGTTAATAATCGGAGGTTTTGTCCTTGTCTTTATTATAGATGATGCTTTGCAGGCACCTTTTGCAGAAGGTTTTGTCCGCATAGCAGAAAGACTCTTTCATGTAAGCTATTTTTCTGCTGCAGAAATTTATCATAGGATATTTGCGGAAAATAAGACAATATTTATAATAATAGGGTTTGTTTTACTACTAATAATCTTTGTTTTTATTGCAATGTCCAGGTACACCCGTTATTTCAATAAAATAAGCGAGGGAATAGATTCACTTGTAGAGGAATCAGAAACGCCGATAGTTCTTCCTTCCGAGCTTTCATTTATGGAGAACAAGTTCAACACTGTTAAAAACACTCTTGAAAAAAGAAAGAATGCAGCTCTGGAAAGTGAACGAAGAAAAAACGACCTTGTAGTATATCTGGCCCATGATATTAAAACTCCTCTTACTTCTGTTATAGGCTATCTCAGCCTTCTGCACGAGGCTCCCGACATGCCGTTGGAGCAAAGGTTAAAATATACTGATATTACCTTAGAAAAGGCTTATCGTCTGGAACAGCTAATAAATGAATTTTTCGAGATAACACGATTTAACCTCCAGAGTATTGTTCTTGAAAAGGAAGAAATAAATTTAACCCTTATGCTGGAACAGATGGCTGATGAGTTTTACCCTATTCTTGCACCTGCAAACAAAGAGGCTGTTGTGGATGCAGACGAAAATATCCATATATTTGCCGACTCTGATAAGATGGCACGAGTATTTAATAATATACTCAAAAATGCGGTTGCATACAGCTATGAAAATTCCAAAATAGAGATTTCTGCTATACAGTCGGATAATGTTACTATAATCACATTTAAAAACAGAGGCAGAATGATACCTGCGGATAAGCTTGAATCCATCTTTGAAAAGTTTTACAGGCTTGATTCTGCCAGGTCGTCACATACGGGAGGAACAGGCCTTGGTCTTGCCATTGCTAAGGAAATAGTTAACCTTCATGGGGGAGATATTACCGCAACCAGCAATGAAGAATTTACACAGTTTAAAGTAACACTTCCTAAAGCATAATATAAAATTATAAATAAATTCGTAAGGAAATCTTAAGAATTCAATAAGACTAAGTTAATAAAGAGCAGCCGGGAAATTATTAAAATTAAGTCATAGTAATTTGTCACTTCTTAAAATGATTTTAATAATAACTCAAGGAGAATAAAAATGGATAGAAAAAACATTGCAATTATTTTCGGAGGCTGCTCACCGGAATACGAAGTCTCACTTAACTCTGCTTCGGCTGTAATAGAACATGTAAACAATGACTTGTATAATACTATTTTAATAGGTATTACAAAAGAGGGCGAATGGCTCAGGTACTTCGGAGAAGCTGACAAAATAAGGAATAACACATGGTTTGAAGAAGGATGTAATCCGGTTGCTTTTTCCCAAAGTCGCAGCATACACGGTTTCTATGAATTTTCAGAGGGTTCAAGCTCCATTACTTTTGTTGATGCTGCCTTTCCTGTTCTTCATGGCAAAAACGGTGAAGACGGTACTGTTCAAGGGATGCTGAAACTTGCCGGAATACCTTTTGTAGGCTGTGGTATTCTGAGTTCAGCTATGTGCATGGACAAGGATATTGCTCATCGTATTGCACAATCGTCAGGAGTACGTGTTCCAATATCAATATCAGCAGATAGAACCATGCTTCTTCAAGATATTTTTAATATGGCTGAAACTCTCAGATATCCTGTTTTTGTAAAACCTGCAAGAGCCGGATCATCTTTCGGGATAACACGTGCTAATAGCAGACCTGAGCTTGAAAAGGCAATTTTATATGCTTTTGAGTATGACAGTAAAATAGTTGTTGAGGAGAATATAGATGGCTTTGAGATAGGCTGTGCCATCCTTGGGAGCGATAATCTGATATTGGGTGAAGTTGATGAGATTGAACTTCAGACCGGGTTTTTTGATTATAATGAAAAATATACATTAAACACTTCCAAAATCCACATGCCTGCCAGAATTGACAAAGTGACCTCAGATAGGATTAAAAATACTGCAAGGATTTTATACAATGCTCTGTGCTGTACCGGGTTCGCAAGGGTTGACATGTTTCTGACTCCAAAGGGAGAAATCGTATTTAACGAAGTCAATACCATACCTGGCTTTACAGCCCATAGTCGTTATCCCAATATGCTCAGGGGAGTAGGCCTTTCATTTGCTTCCATAGTTGACAGGCTGATAAGGATGGCGATGGAAAAATGAGTACAAATCTGATTTCAAATATGGTGAGGTTGAACCTTGCCAATTCATATATTCATATGGGTAATCTTGTTCTTGTAAACAGAAAGAATCCGATTAATAAGCCTGAATCATTAATAATTAAAAATTTAGAAACTGTAAGCACGGATTATAAAAAAATATTGCTTGATAAAACAGCGGCAATAATGCTTAGAAAACTGATTCAAGCCTGTGGAGGAGAAAATGAAATCGTACCGGTTAGCGGTTTCAGATTGTTGAGTGAGCAGATAGCAATCTACAATGATTCCACGAATGAAAATGGTGAGGAATTTACCAGAAAATATGTGGCGCTTCCAAACCACAGTGAGCACCAGACTGGACTTGCTATAGATGTTGCAAAGAACCAGCCTGATATTGATTTTATTTGTCCTTCGTTCCCATATGAAGGCATTTGTCAGGATTTTCGTGAAAAAGCTTCGCAATACGGTTTTATTAAACGTTATCCAAAAGGAAAGGAAGCAATTACCGGAATATCTCATGAACCATGGCATTTTCGCTATGTTGGAAAGCCTCATTCCCAAATTATTTCAGATAATAACTTTACTTTGGAGGAATATATAGAATATCTGAAGCAGTTTCCATGCGACGGCATGCATTTACAAGTCAAAAATCAAGGTTGGACAGCGGAAATATTTTATGTAAACGCAAGAGAAGAGGCAAAATCAGTTTACATGCCTGAAAATTTATATTATGAGGTTTCGGGAAATAACATTGACGGTTTTATAGTTACAGTCTGGAGGCAGTGCAATGACTAACAAAAGGGAAGAATATGCCGGTATAGATAAATTCCGCATGGTTGCTGCCATAATGATTATCGCTATTCATACATCACCACTGGTTTCAGTCAGTCAAGAAGCTGACTTTGTAGTGACAAGGATTCTTGCAAGAGTAGCAGTGCCTTTCTTTTTCATGTGTACAGGCTATTTTCTTATACCCGGATGTATAGAATCACGAGAAAACAGAAAAAGGATACTTTTAAAATTTCTTACTAAAACCGGGTTTTTATATGGAGCTGCGATATTAATATATTTACCCGTAAATATTTATTCAGGATATTTCAAAGAGAAACCATTTATTCCAATTATTGTAAAAGACCTTGTATTTGACGGTACCTTCTATCACCTTTGGTATATTCCCGCCGGTATTATAGGTTTTATGATTGTATACAGCCTGTTAACAAGGCTTAATATTAAAACGATAGCTGCAATAAGCTTTATTTTATATTTGATTGGATTGTTTGGTGACAGCTACTACGGGATATCAGAAAAATTTAACATAGCAAATAGTTTTTATGGGGTCTTATTCTCATATTTTGATTATACAAGAAATGGTTTGTTTTTCGCTCCCGCATTCATTATTTTGGGGGCGATAATCGCAGAATCCAAAAGGGAATATTCAATAACAAAAAGTATAGTTGGATTTGCGTTATCTTTTACAGCTCTTATAGCAGAAGGCTTGATATTGCACAATTTCTCGTTACAGCGACATGACAGCATGTATATTATGCTGGTTCCCGTAATGATTTTTCTGTTCGGGATATTGCTTAGCATAAAGGGAGAAAGCCAAAAGACCCTCAGAGATATTTCAATGCTTATTTATATACTTCATCCGTTTTGCATTATTCTTGTAAGGGGCTTAGCAAAGGTTTTCAACTTAGAGACATATCTCATCGGGAATAGTTTAATACATTTTATTGCTGTGACTGGTGTGACAATTGCTGTTTCAGTTGTTATGGTATACCTTTGGGAATATTTAATGCCCTATAAAAGACAAACTCAGCCTGAAAGGTGCAGAGCATGGGCGGAAATCGATCTGGATAGACTTATACACAACGTAAATCAGCTTAAGTGCCTCCTACCTCATGAATGTCAGCTTATGGCGGTTGTAAAATCAAATGCATATGGCCATGGAGATATTGAAATATCCAAGGTTCTGAATAAAACAGGCATTTCTGCCTTTGCAGTTGCAACATTAGCTGAAGGAATAGAACTCCGTACTAATAAAATAAAAGGAGAGATACTGATACTCGGATATACTCATCCCCATGAGGCACCTTTGCTTGTAAAATATAATCTTACACAGACAGTAGTGGATTACCAATATGCAGAGCTACTAGACAGCACAGGTCTTAAAATAAAGGTTCATATAAAAATTGATTCTGGAATGCATAGACTAGGCGAAACCAATGATGCATTATCAAATTTAGACAGAACCTATAATTGTAAGAATCTGATAGTGGGGGGAACATATACCCACTTATCAACTGCCGATAGTATAGACCCTTCAAATATTTTATTTACAAAAGAGCAAATAAAGAAGTTCTATAATACCCTTAACTACTTAAAAAGTCATAACCGTAACCCCAGTAAAATACACATTCAAAGCAGTTACGGAATACTCAACTACCCGGAGTTGGATTGTGATTATGCCAGAGTAGGTATAGCACTGTACGGAGTACTGAGCAAAGAAAATGAGGAAACAAAGGTTCGTGCAGACCTTAGGCCTGTTCTGTCTCTTAAAGCCAGAATTGTTCTTACAAAGGAAATACAGGAGGGTGAATCTGTGGGCTACGGCAGAAATTTCATCGCCGTAAAAAATACTAAAATAGCGGTCCTTTGTATAGGCTATGCAGATGGGATACCAAGGAGCCTGTCATGCGGAAAAGGATATGTGCTTATTAAGGGTAAGAAAGCTCCTATAATAGGTAATATATGTATGGATCAGCTGACCGTAGACATTTCGGAAATACCGGACGTACAGCAGGGTGATATAGCCACACTTATCGGAAATGACGGAAATGAGGCTATAACTGCTGAACAGGTGGCTTCACAGGCAGGAACCATTACAAATGAATTACTTAGTCGTCTGGGTAGCAGAATTGAAAGACTATATAAAAAAGTTGCCTAATAAAAATTTTTTGTTCTCCATAAAACCTTCATATAAATTTATTATTATATGTGTGAAGTAATTAATTAAATTTATATGGAGGTAAAACAATGGAGAACATGATGACTCATTATATGGAACTTTTGGCATCAAACCAGCCATGGAACCTTATACTTTTTATGGCAATACCGGTTATATGTGCTGAAACCATAGCTGTAACAGAGCTAGCAATACTCTTTACAAGAAATTTATCAGGCGGTCTTAGAAAGTTGAATAAGATAACAAGTATTTTTGCAGGCCTTTATTTTACAGGTGTATTTTTATACCTCCTTTTCAATGCAGTAATTCCGCTGACCGCAAATGGAGAGTGGAGAGGCTTTGGAGATGTTGTTGCAGTTGGTTTCTACCTTTTGGGTATAGTTCCTCTGCTGGGAATGGCTTTGTTGGATATGAACATTATTGGCAGAAAAAGAAACGAAGTTGGCAAACTAAAACTTCATGCAATCTTTGTGGGAATATTTCTTGTAGTAGCCCATATCGCAATGATATTTGGTATGCTTGACCCATCATTATTTATGATGAAAATGTAATTATACAAATTACTGGGTAGAGTTTGTTGCAAATGTGCAGCAGCTCTATTTTTTTATGTTCTTTTAGAATCTGTTCCATATTTGTCTTTATCATAATCCTGTAATATAATGAAAAATATAACACTATTAAAGAAAGAGGATAAATATGAACATCAGAGACTTCAAATTATATATGTGGACATGGCCTTTTCTGGGTGGATTTTTGGGTTTATTACTTTGCATGGTTATAAATACTGATTCTGCACCGGCCATTATAATGTTAGGTATGATAGGGGGATACATAGCACTTATAACATACATTTCAGGATTAAAGTATCTTGACAGCAAGGGGTATGATACTAACCCGGACAACGAAGAGAAGTAAAAAGAACTATTTATTAAATCTCTTCTATTTTGATTATTATAATGATAGAATAGTAAGGTATCTTTAGTATACATAAATCTTAGAATAAAAAACTTTACATAACAATTGTCTGAAAGGATTGATTTTAAATTAGCAGCTTACATATGAAATCATTTATGCCAAAGCTGGCGCTTTTTTGTGCTGCATTTATATGGGGAAGTTCGTTTTTTATAATGAAGGATACCGTTGACGTTTTTCCGCCGCATATTCTTTTGGGGTTCCGTTTTACTATAGCTTGTATTCTGCTTGGTGTGTTATTTTACAGAAGGCTTAAGAATATAACTTTTGAATACCTTTGGAAAGGTGGAGTCATTGGCCTTTTTTTATTTTTGGGGTACAGTACTCAAACTATTGGTATAACAAATACTACACCCGGAAAAAATGCATTTCTCACTGCAATTTATTGTGTAATTGTACCGTTCTTATTCTGGCTTGTTAATAGGTCAAAGCCTGACATATACAATTACTCTGCAGCAGTTATCTGTCTTACAGGTATTGGACTGGTTTCTCTTACAGGGAGTTTTACCATAGGAATAGGCGACGCTTTTACTTTACTTGGCGGTTTTATATATGCCGCTCATCTTGTGGCTGTTGCAAAACTGGGGAAAGGGAAGGACCCAATAGTACTTACTATAATACAGTTTGGATTTGCTGCTGTTTTTTCTTGGATAGCAGGTCTTACCACAGAACATATTCCAACAGAAGTAAGTATACAAAATGTTGCAGGTATTCTGTATCTGGCTGTTTTTGCCACGGCAGCAGCCCTGCTTTTTCAGAATATTGGACAAAAGTACACCCATCCTTCTTCTGCTGCAATCATACTGAGTCTTGAATCAGTATTCGGTGTAATGTTTTCAATTGTTTTTTATGGTGAGAAGTTGACCGTGAGATTGGCATGGGGGTTTCTGCTTATATTTATTGCAGTTGTAATTTCTGAAACAAAGCTATCTTTTATAAAGAAGTCAAAAAAGGCTGAGAATCCATGATTTCAGCCTTTTTGAGAACAATTATACTTTACCAAGAAAATATTTATAAAAATTAAATTTGACTTTGCTAACTTTTTCGGAAGTTAGATTCAAAACAGTTTCAATAAAGTCAATCATATCCTGTTTTGCTTTGTCGGGAAGGGTGTCCCTGCTGTACCTAGCCTTGACATAATATTCGGTTATTATATTAAAATCGTATTTACTAAAGCTGTATCCTTTAAAATCCATTAGTTTCTCAACTCTGAATCCAAACTGAAAAGGTGTTTCTCCTGCTGAAATAATAACATTCTGTATTTTAAGCAGCTTAATAATATATTTGTAGCCAGTCAGAACTGCGTCATTAGAATTTTGCTTTCTTAGTTTACCCAACAGATAGTAAAATCTTATTCTGTTAAATAAAACAATGAATAATAAAGACAACAGAATTAATGAAACCAACGAAATAGCTATAATAAAAGCTACACGGGTTGTATCGTTATCCTTGCTGCCGACGGGCAAATTACCGGAAAGGTCGATAGAATGATTTTTACCCTCCCTTTGATATTTCTCCATCATTCTAC
Organism: Ruminiclostridium papyrosolvens C7; assembly: GCF_000421965.1. Taxonomy (GTDB): domain Bacteria; phylum Bacillota; class Clostridia; order Acetivibrionales; family DSM-1351; genus Ruminiclostridium; species Ruminiclostridium papyrosolvens_A. The sequence goes on from NZ_ATAY01000020.1 coordinate 399,491, forward strand.
GATATTCATCATAATATTGACCGGTCATATTACTGGCAATAACAGGCCTTATGTGGTTATCCTGATACATTGCTGCAACAAAAGGGGAGGTAGGTTCAAAGGGAATCCATCCGAATCCCTCAAAATATGCTTCAACCCATGCGTGAGCCTGTTGGTTCGTAACCTTAAAAACACCGTTACTGTTGTCCGGAGGCAAAATATAACCTTCAACATAACGGGCAGGTATCCCTATGCACCTTAGTAACACAGTCATTGCGGTTGCATAATATGTACAATATCCCTTCTTGCCTTCAAAAAGGAAATAGTCAACAAAGTCCTTTCTCAAAGGTGGCTTACCCGGCTTCAACGTATACGGATAGTTTGTAGCCAGATAAGTTTCTATAGCCTTTGCTTTATCATAGTTATTGCCTTGATTTATAGTTATATTCTCGGCCAGATCCCGAACTCTTTGAGTTACTGTGCTAGGCAATGAAACGTATTTTGTATAAATGTCAAGTAATTGATCCTGAAGGTTATTGAATAAGTTTACATTAGCAATGATATTTTTATTTTCTACCGATAAGCTGTCAATATCAATATTAAATATAAGCTTGTATTGATTTTTTTCATATTCGTCTATGTTATCCATCCAATACCCTTTGTAACTTTTTCTGATACTGTTTTTAAATTTATCACTGTTGAGAAACATATAATCAAAATTGACAATATATTCAAAATTGCTGCCTTGGGATTTTTCAGCAGAAATCATTCCTGATTTATCTGTAAATAATCCCAGTTCTTTTTTTGGTGTAATCTGAAAGGTCTTTGGAGGTATAAAAAGCGATTTAGTCTTCATATTTTTAAATTTTACTTCTATTTTAGAACTTTTGTACAATTCATTTTTGGAATTTGAGTTGCTCATCATAGCTCCCACTTCAAGCTGATTAGCATCCATATTTATATTGTTTAAAGTTTCAACGGAACTTCCATAGAGAATTACAGGATTATAAGAAGTATCAGTGTCATACCAACCGTGTCCGTTATAATATGCCTTTGAGGATGCTTTCAAGTAAAGATTATAGTACTCTGATTTTACATCCATAACATGAGTTTTATCAGGAATAATATTACCCCCTAGAAGGTCATTGCTTCCAAAACCAGTAGCGCTTAGAGAAAATATATCAAAAGTGGAGGTGTTTTTTTGTGAAAAGCTTGCAATGGCTTTATCCAACTTGTGGTCCAACCAGGGCCAGGATATTCTTTTATTGCCTATTGGAAAGTTGAAACTGACAATTAATACTGCGATACATACAGGGGTTATGTATAGGAGATATTTTAGTCTGTTACCCGGGTCGTAAGATTTTTCCTCGGTCCTTCTTTTTAGTATATAAAAGAAGTAAAAGAGCATAAACGAAAATAGGAAAAGTACAAAGGCCGATTTACTTACAAAAATATTGGCATATGCCTGACCAAAGAACAAGCTGAAGGTTACAAAGCTCACTAAGTAGATATTATACAGCTTTATGGCGAAGATATATACCATTAGCGTAACAATAAAGGTTATAAAAAATACCGTTATTGTTTGATAGCGCCAGTTAGGTTCGTTAAGATATCCCTGCATTGTATCAATCAGCCAAATAGAGTAGGAATTAAAGCTATTTGAAATATAAATAATAACAAAAGCAAAACCTGCAAATAGAAACAATAAAATACCGGATACTATACAGGTAACTTTATTTTTAAGCATTAGATAGAAAACAAAAGTTAGTGGTATTACGTAAAGAAATATGTTTATGTTCCACCTATATGTCATAAAAAGAGATGTGTACAGTGTCTGACAAACAGATAAGGATAAAAGCATTACTAATATTAAGTTAACAAATACACCGTATTTATTCTCACGTATCATCAGTCCGAACCTCCAAGTAAGATTTTTATATCATCGTCTGGATGTATGGAATATGCTTTAATACCGATTTCGGGGAGATTTTCCATTATATCTTCAATGATACCGGATTTAACATTTCCCGAATTGTCCGGTGATACATAAATAAGAGTGACAGTATGGTTCGCCATCTGTGCTTTGTACATTTCATTATACAAATCAATATCCAGTATACTAGTAAAAATAATCATATCAGATGAATTTGAACAGGATTCTGAATGGAGCCTCAGTATATCAGGCATCGGTACCTGCTGATCAAAATTAACACATGATAATGATTTGTAGATTTGTTCGAACTCCATCATGTTAGAGGCCTTAAACACCTCAAGTTTTTCATTGAAGTATACATAATTAACAGAAACTCCTTTGGACAAATAAAAATACAGTACAGCAACAGTCGCTTCAATTAGCTTATCTTCAATTATAATATTGTCTTCGTCATTATAGACATTTTTTCTTAGATCAAGAAGTATATTAACGTTTGCATCAGTAGTACCCTCATAGTTTTTAACCATAAGTTTCTCATTTCTTGCTGTAAGCTTCCAGTGTATTTTTCTGAAACTGTCTCCGCCAACGTATTCACGTATATCTCTAATATTATTTATATTATCCTGTATTCCATTTTCAGTGCTTTGAGAATCGGAACTTCCCGAAGACAGGATACTGAAATTAGAAAGATGCTCAATTTTAGGGTAAACAATAATTTTTTTCGGTTCAGGTATTTTGTACTTTAACTTAATTAAACCTAGGAAATCTTCAATATAGATTTCACTTAGTCCCACGTCATACTCGCCTCTGAATTTACATTCCATATCAAAGATAAATTCCTTACCTGACTTAGGGCTGATTGACAAACTTTGTGAAGAATTTTTGCCTTTAAACGATGAATGCGAACTAAAAAATGTTGCAAAAACATAAGGGTATACTAAAATATCCTCGTTTGAAATCTTTACTACAAGCCTAACGGTCTCTCCTTTGACAATAACCCTTTTGTCTATTTCCTGTATAAATTTGATTCTTACAAATACAAATATGGTGTATGCAAGAGATAAGATCAATAAGGCAACAAGGGTATTGAAAAAGAAGAAGGATACAAAACCGCCGAAATTATATAAAAATATTATTGACAATACAAATAAAAATATAAAGGTAATTCTACTTTTTCTCATAGTTATCTACCATAGGTATGTATACCTTGTCAATTATTGAAGTTAGTATGTCAGAGGAAGACATTTTTTTGAGTTTTGCTTCCTGCTTCAAAACAAGTCTGTGTGAAAGTGTAGGCAAAAGCATCTTTTTTATATCTTCAGGGATTACATAATCTCTTCTGTTAAAATATGCCCATGCCTGTGCTGCACGGCATACTGCAATTGAACCTCTCGGACTTGCACCAAGGGCAATATACTGGTTCTTTCTTGTCATACTTACAATATCAATTACATAGTTTTTCAAGGTTTTATCTATGTAGACCTGTTTTACATCTTTTTGAATTTCCAGAATATCGTCACTTGTTGCAACTGCTTCAAGAGTTTCCAATGGATTATCTTCCAAAAATCTTGATAAGATGTAAACTTCTTCACCTTGCTGAGGATAGCCAAGAGATATTTTTATAAAGAACCTGTCCATCTGCGCCTCAGGAAGAGGGTATGTACCAATATATTCAATGGGATTCTGGGTTGCCAGAACCATAAATGGCTTTGGCAGCTTATATGTTGTGCCGTCAACAGTGACTTGGTTCTCTTCCATTATCTCCAGCAAGCTGGACTGGGTTTTGGGAGAGGTTCTGTTAATTTCATCGGCAAGAAGAATCTGGCACATAGCAGTTCCGGGCCTGAATTCGAATTCTCCTGTTTTTTGATTAAATATTGAAAAACCGGTTATATCAGAGGGAAGAACATCAGGGGTAAACTGAATTCTCTTAAAAGATGCCGAAATGGATTTGGCCAGAGCTGAAACAAGGCTCGTTTTACCTACGCCGGGGACATCCTCTAAAAGAACGTGTCCATTACTAATAAGTGCAATTATTGCTAATTCAATAGCATTTCTTTTTCCTACAATTACATTTTCAACATTATCGGCAATTTTTTTTAATAGATCAGAATTATTATTAATATAAACCATCTCCTTGCGATAAAATATAGAACATATTAAGTATATAAGAATAAGTAAATATAATCCATAATTTCTAGAAAATTATTTATTTATCGGAAATAGATGTTTAATTTAGATATGTCTCAGTAAAAAACAAGGCACAAAGATAATCGGAGTAAACCCGAAATTCTTTGTGCCTGTATATATCTCAAAGGTTCAGAAGTTAGCTGAGGTATATATGCTTTATTACTTCTTCAATATTTATATTATTTACATTTATATCCTGAACGGGCAGTTCTTTAAAAATTTTGGATATCTCGTCCTGTAGACTGGTATTTATGGTTTCAATCTCAATATTTACAAAGTATGGTCCGCTAGAGGTTACTTTAAAACCTTCGAGAAGCGACGGATTAATCTGACGGGAGAACTTAACCTCAATAACCTTTTTATCTGAAAAATAAGTTTTCAATTTTTCAATACTATTATTGAAAACTATTGTACCGTTATTGATTATACTGACATTTTCACAAAGGTCTTCGATATCACTTAAGTCGTGAGTTGTAACGATAAAGGTAGTCCCCTTTTCCTTGTTGACCATTTTAATGAAGGACCTTATAGCTTCCTTTGAAATTATATCCAACCCTATTGTAGGCTCGTCAAGATACACAAGGGGAGGTTCATGCAAAAGTGCACAAACGAACTCGCACTTCATCCTTTCACCTAATGACAGCTGTCTGACGGGTTTTGTAATAACATCTCCGATGTTTAGCAATTCTTTGAAATATTTAATATTATTATCAAATGTTTTATCTGAAATACTATACATTTGCTTATTCAGGGCGAATGTATCAATTGCAGGTAAATCCCACACGAGCTGTGACTTCTGACCAAATACAACACCTATCTTTTTTACATACTCTTCTCTTTGTGTCCAGGGAGTATAACCCATGACATTAACAGTTCCTTCTGTAGGGTATAGGATACCAGAAAGGATTTTTATAGTAGTTGATTTCCCTGCGCCATTTGGACCGATGAGTCCCCTAATTTCCCCTTGACGTATCCTGAGATCCAGATTATTCACTGCTGTGACAAGTTTGTAATCCCTGATGAACAATGACTTCAGGGAAGACAGAAGACCTGATTTATCTCTTTTATGTACCTTGAAATCCTTCTTTAAGCCTTCAACATCTATTATATATTCGCTCATGTGCTTAACCTCCTGCACTGGTATATTTTTTTAGAAATTGGTTCCAAATTTTCAGACTTACGTAGAAAAACAGTGCACAGAAAACAAAAGTTATAGGAATAGTGTAATCAAGCCTGTTTAACAATGCATTTGCAGGGATGTTAACCCATACTGCAAATGGTATTACTGTAATCAAGGCTGTCTGAAGGGTCTTGGAGAAAATGTTTATAGGGAATTCACCAAATCTTAACAGACTATTCATTAATTCATCGAGCCTTCCGATTTGTACGAGCTTTATAACTATACTGCTGTACAAAACTTCATAGCCCATAAATAGAATCAGACCGAAAACTATTGCCAGAATAAAAATAGCAATCTGAACAATTCCGATATGTAAATTCATTTTAACTATGTAGTAAACCATAATAAATGCACCCGAGAGAAGAGGACCTATATTGTTAAGACGGAATCCACTTGCCAGGATTATACCTATAGGAGAATATGGTTTAAGCAACAGTCTGTCAAAATCGCCCTTCCTAACTATTCCGGTAACAAAATAGGGCAAACTACCAAAAATCATTCCCTTTATACCTGATGTAAACAACAATATGCCCTGAAATAAAATAATCTGTTCTAGGTTCCAGCCAGGAAAGCCTTTTGTTTGGGTAAATATTAAATATTGAAGAATTGGCCCTATACTTGAAAAAGCCAAGCCTATTACAGTACCCAAAATAAAGTCAAATCTATACTCCATACTGCGAGATATATCCATTTTAGAATTCCAGATAAATAGTTTGAATAATTTCAGCAATTTCAGCATATTAACCCCCCGCTGCACAGAATTTCTTTATGAGGCGCTTCCATAAAATTTGAATTACCACATAAAATGCAACAATCCATAAAATCTGTATGCTCCCGATCCTGACCAGTGAACCAAGATTGTCGCCCTCAACACGGTTAAGAAAGAATTGAATTGGCCAGTAAATTATATATTTGAATGGTAAAAGATCAAAAATCCTATTAAGCCAGACAGGCATAAACTCCAGAGGAATAACTCCTCCTCCTACTATAGCCTGTAAAACCTCTCTTATAGCACTTATTGACATATTGTTCTTAATAATCATCGCAGACATTCCAAGTAGAAATGAAAACAAATAGTTAAGAAGAAACGCCAGTACAGCTATTATAAGAAAAGAAAGAAAGGATTTTAACGTCAAAAATGCCGGGAACAGAATCAGACTGTAGATTATCATACCGGGAAGAAAATCTACCAGTATTGCCACAAATCGGGAAGAAATGGCACTTGCAAGCATAAAACGGAAAACCGAAATAGGTCTCAGTAAATCGGTGGCCAGTTCTCCTGATATAATACTTCTTGATATTTGGTTTGTAATACCGTTCCATACAAAGCTGAGAATTACATAATATGCGGTATAATACCAAACCATCTGCTCAAAGCCATAGCCCTTTATGCTTGACGTATCATTATAAGTATATATACTTTTAAAGAGTGCGATATTTATGAAAAGCAAAATGGGCTGTACAAGTAAAGTCATTGCAAAGGTCCATTTATACTGGAAAGAAATCTTGAAATTTAGTTTTATTACTTCTAAGAAAACCTTCATAAAAACCTCTTGGTAATAATTGTTAGTGTACTTTACTAAATTATCACATATATTACCATAATTAAAAAAATAGAACAAGTTAAAATAAGGTGATATAAGGTATCAGCCTTTATGATATACATAAATTAATCATTGTAAATATTTATGTATTGTGCTAAAATACATAGGTATGAAATTTCTAACCATTAACTACGTTTTTGGGTTACTCCATCCAATTACCTGGTTTATGGCGATTCAACAAAATTTTTGGAGGTATTAAAAACATGGTTAAAGATGTAAAGCAGGAAATAATTGCTAAGTATCAGTTGCATGAAGGTGATACTGGTTCACCGGAAGTTCAGGTTGCTATTCTTACAGAGAGAATCAACCACCTTAATAGTCACTTAAAGGTTCATAAAAAGGATTACCATTCAGGAAGAGGACTTCTTAAAATGGTTGGTGCAAGAAGAAGCTTATTAAATTATCTTAAAAAGAATGATATCGAAAGATACCGTGCAATTATTGAAAAACTTGGTCTAAGAAAATAATCATATAAAAGCAGGCAGGCTAACCGCCTGCCTGCTTTTATATGCATTCAGAGTACATATTTATTGTGGAAATATTTAAGCATAATATATAGGAAATAAGTTGTGCGAAATATGAAATAATACTAGTAAAGCACATATGGCTATAGACGGTAGAAGGTAGATTGTGCGCCAAAAATCACTTTGGCGTAGAATCTACATGCTACAGTCTATAGTTTTAAAATAGCATATGTAAAACTATTAAAAAACTTAGGAGGACTTATATGTTAAAAACATTTAGCATGGAACTTGCAGGCAGAACACTAACAGTTGAAACAGGAAAACTTGCTCAGTTGGCCAATGGGTCGGCATTAATCAGATACGGAGATACTGTAATAATGTCTTCTGCAACCGCCTCGGCTTCACCAAGAGATGGAATTGATTTCTTCCCGCTTAGCGTTGATTATGAAGAAAGATTATACGCAGTAGGAAAAATTCCCGGCGGATTTATCAAGAGAGAAGGAAAGCCTTCTGAAAAAGCAATATTGACTTCAAGAGTTATAGACAGACCAATCAGACCTCTTTTCCCAAAGGATTTGAGAAATGATGTAGCTGTTGTAAATACAGTAATGTCAGTGGAACAGGATAATTCACCTGAAATAGCTGCAATGATAGGCGCTTCCGTTGCAATAAGTATTTCAGATATTCCCTTTAACGGACCTATCGGCGGAGTTGTTCTCGGTTTGATAGATGGTGAAGTTATAGTAAACCCAAATGAAGAACAGCGTGCAAAAAGTAAGATGTACGTTACACTTGCCGGAACAAAGGAAAAGATAACAATGATTGAAGCAGGAGCTGACATAGTTCCTGACGATGTGATGTTGGATGCCATTAAAAAGGGTCACGAAGAGATAAAGAAAATTTGCGACTTTATAAATGGAATAGTAAAAGAGATTGGTAAACCCAAATTTACTTATGAATCAGCAGATGTTCCTACCGAACTTTTTGCAGCTGTAAAAGGATTCGCATATGATAAGATGCGTATTGCAGTTCTGGCAACGGACAAGCAGGACAGAGATGCCAAGGTTTCAGAATTGACAGAAGAAACTCAGGCAGCCTTGGCTGAACAATTCCCTGAAATGGAAAGCAAGATAAATGATGCTATATATAAGCTTGAAAAGAAAGTAGTACGTGAATATATATTAAAGGAAGGTAAGCGTGTTGACGGCAGAAGTCTGGACGAGATAAGAGCTCTTTCAGCAGAAGTAGGAATCCTTCCAAGAACTCATGGATCGGGACTCTTCCAGAGAGGACAGACTCAGGTGTTGACTACTATAACTCTTGGTGCAATGGGTGATGTTCAGAAGATGGATGGTATTGACACTGAAGAAACCAAGAGATACATGCACCACTACAACTTCCCGGGTTACAGCGTCGGTGAAGCAAAAACTTCAAGAGGTCCTGGAAGAAGAGAAATAGGACACGGTGCTTTAGCTGAAAGATCACTTGTTCCTGTAATTCCATCAGAAATTGAATTCCCATATGCATTCAGACTTGTATCAGAAGTATTGATGTCAAACGGTTCAACCTCACAGGGAAGCGTTTGCGGAAGTACTTTGGCACTCATGGACGCAGGGGTTCCTATCAAGGCTCCTGTAGCCGGTATTTCAGCAGGATTGGTTATAGATGAAGAGAACCCTGACAATTTTGTTACCTTTATGGATATTCAGGGTATAGAAGACTTTTTTGGAGACATGGACTTCAAGGTTGCAGGAACTACAGAAGGTATTACTGCTATCCAGATGGATATAAAGGTTGACGGACTTAACTATGAGATTATACGTCAGGCGTTTGAATTAACTAAAAAAGGTCGTTTGCAGATTATTAACGATGTAATTCTGAAGGCTATACCCCAACCAAGACAAGAGCTTTCGGAATATGCACCGAAAATAATAACTACCAATATTGATCCTGAAAAAATCCGTGATGTCATCGGACCAGGTGGAAAGATGATAAATAAGATAATTGCTGAAACAGGTGTAAAGATAGACATTGAAGAAGACGGTAGAGTATATATTTTAACACCTGACAGTGCAGCAGCACAAAAGGCTCTTAGAATAATACAGGGAATAGCAAAGGATATCGAACCGGGAGAGGTATACCTCGGTAAAGTTGTAAGAATAACAACTTTCGGTGCTTTTGTTGAAATATTACCGGGTAAAGACGGTTTGGTTCACATTTCAAAGCTTGATAAAAAGAGAGTTGAAAAAGTTGAAGATGTTGTTAATATCGGTGATGAAATTCTTGTAAAAGTTACTGAGATTGACAAGCAGGGAAGAATCAATTTGTCAAGAAAAGATGCTATGGCTGAGGAAAATACTACTGAAGAAAAATAAATCCTTGGTTTTGTGAATTGATTTTTGGGCGTAGACTTCTTTTGGTTTACGCCCAATTATGTATTTAAACAAAATTTTTGCTTTATAGATTATACATCGGAGGACTAGATGTTCAAAAAAGTACAATTAAGTAACGGGTTGAGACTTGTATATGAAAAAATTCCATATGTTAGGTCAGTTTCAGTAGGTATCTGGGTTGGCACTGGTTCCAGAAATGAAACTTCAGAAAATAACGGCATATCCCATTTTATTGAGCATATGCTTTTTAAAGGTACTTCAAAAAGGTCGGCAAAGGATATTGCTGAATGTATAGATGCAATCGGTGGACAGATAAATGCGTTTACCGGTAAAGAATGTACATGTTATTATACAAAAACACTGGATACTCATCTTGAAATTGCAGTGGATGTGCTGTCTGACATGTTTTTTAACTCCTCATTTGCCAGTGATGATATTAATGTAGAAAAGCGAGTTGTAATTGAAGAAATAGGTATGTACGAGGATACCCCTGAGGAACTGGTACATGATATTTTTTCTGAAATGGTTTGGGACGGAAATCCATTAGGATATCCAATCCTGGGTACTGAAATGTGTATTAACAAGTTTGACAAAGATATGATATTAAAGTATATGAATGAATTTTATACTCCTTATAATACAGTAATATCTATAGCAGGAAATTTCGACGAAGCAAAGCTTATTGAACTTGTTAACAAGCATTTTCAGGATTGGAAATTTGAAAAAACCTTCAGTAATAAATTTTCTTCTGCACAGTACAAGGTTAATAAAATCATACGTGAAAAGGACACAGAACAGGTTCACTTATGTATGGGCTTTGAAGGTATCGAACACGGGAACGAAAAGCTGTATTCCTTACTTTCTCTAAATAACATACTGGGAGGCGGAATGAGTTCTCGCCTGTTTCAGAACATAAGAGAAAAAAGAGGACTTGTTTATTCCATTTATTCATACCCATCTACTTATCAGGGGTCGGGTCTTTTTGTAATATATGCAGGAATGAATCCGGAGTACCTCCAGACAGTAATTGATTTAACAAAAACAGAATTGGATCTCATAATAAAAGATGGCATAACAAAGGATGAACTGGCTAAGACAAAAGAACAACTGAAGGGCAATTACATTCTGGGGTTAGAAAGTACTAGCAGCAGGATGAACAGCATAGGAAAATCAGAACTTATGCTTGGTAAAATAAACACTCCTGAAGAAATATTGCAGAAAATCGACAGAGTCAATATGGACAGTGTTGATGAAATGATTAAAAGGGTGTTTGATTTTGAAAAAATGAGTATATCAGCAGTTGGAAATATTAAAAACAAGATATAAAATTCAATAACAAAACAGACCGATGGACTTATGAAGTGCACTCCAAATGTTGGATGAAAAATTTAACTTTTGAAGGTGTATTTATTAAACCACCGGTCTGTTTTGTTATGCTTAAATATCAGAATTAGTGTATTTGGTACAGGCACTCGGTATATGTTTGTTTCATAAGATATACTAGTCGTCATAATTAGTTTATTCTTCGGTTGTGGGGGAGGGCTTATGGTGAGCGGTAAAAGGTATAGCATAATAGGGGGAGATTTAAGAAGTGTAAAGTTGGCTGAATTAATTGAACAAGATGGTAATTCCGTTAATATATATGGTTTTACAACGGCAGGTTTTGAAATAAGACTGGAACAAAGCAAAACATTAGCCGAGGCTGTAGTAGACTCAGATGTAATAATCGGCCCCATACCTTGTTCAAATGATAACGAATTTATAAATGCTCCTTTTAATAATGAGAGTATTCACATGAATGAGTTGTTTAAAGCAATGAATAAAAATCAACTTTTCCTTGCGGGAAGAATAAGTCATAAAATAGCCCACTTGGCGCAAGTATGTAATGTTTATACGGTTGACTTGCTAGAGAGAGAGGAAATGGCGGTTTTAAACGCAATACCCACTGCTGAGGGTGCTATTCAAATTGCAATGGAAGAAATGCCAATAACTATACATAACTGCAATTCGCTGATTCTGGGATACGGAAGAATAGGCAAAATTCTTGCAAAGATGCTGCATGGTATAGGTTCCAATGTTTACGTAGAAGCACGTAAGTACGCTGATTTGGCTTGGATAAAAAGTTTAGGGTACACTCCTGTAATGCTGAGTAATTTATCTCAGGTTATTAAAAAAGCAGATGTTATCTTCAATACTATTCCATCCATGGTGCTTGATTATGAGCTTTTAAAATTATTGAATCCCGAATGTCTTATAATAGACCTTGCATCAAAGCCTGGAGGAGTTGATTTCAGCGGGGCCAAAGAACTTGGACTAAAAGCTATCTGGGCTCTATCACTTCCGGGAAAAGTTGCCCCTGTAACAGCAGCAGGATTTATTAAAGATACTACATATAACATTATTGAAGAGTTGGGGGTATAAACATGTTACTGGAAGGAATTAAAATCGGATATGCATTAACAGGTTCCTTTTGTACCTTTAATAAAACAGTCCCGCAAATAGAAAATTTGATAAATGAGGGTGCCGAAGTTATTCCGATAATTTCGCAGGCTGTTAATGATTTTGATACTCGGTTCGGAACTGCTGAAGACTTGAAAACCAAATTAAAACAAATTACAGGAAAAACTCCGATAAGCACAATTGTAGAAGCTGAGCCATTCGGACCTAAAGCAATATTGGATATACTTGTAATAGCCCCATGTACGGGAAACACCATTGCCAAAATTGCCAACGCTGTTACCGACAGCTCGGTTACCATGGCGTGCAAAGCACATCTGAGAAATGCAAGGCCCGTTGTAATCGCAGTTTCAACCAACGATGGCTTAAGTGCAAATGCAAAAAATATCGGTATACTGCTAAATACTAGAAACGTTTACATGGTTCCGTTCGGTCAGGATGATCCAATAAAGAAATGTACTTCATTGGTTGCTGATTTCGACAAAATTGTTCCTACAGTTGTTGAAGCTTTAAAAAACAATCAGATTCAGCCAATATTAATACATAAGAATTAAAATACACTTTTTGCCAATTTTTATTAGGAAAATATAACCTGATTAAAGTTGGCAATTCTTATCTTCCTCAGAATTACGTATTTTTTCTAAAAATAAATAGATAATAAGAAAGATAAAATTTATAAAAAACTGAGGTATAAACCGTGAATAATAAAAACTATCAAAATAATGAAGGGCCAGAAACACAACCGGCAGAGCAGAATAAACCGGCTGCTGAACTTCAGCAGCTAAAAGAGCTGGGAACACCTGAAATTCCTAAAGAGGAGAGTAATATCCACTGTCTTACAATTATAGGGCAGATAGAAGGACATATATTATTGCCACCACATAATAAAACTACCAAATACGAGCATATAATTCCCCAGTTGGTTGCCATTGAAGAAAGCAAACACATAGAAGGACTTCTCTTGGTACTTAATACTGTGGGAGGTGATGTGGAAGCGGGACTAGCCATATCAGAAATGGTATCCAGTTTATCAAAACCGACGGTCTCACTGGTTCTGGGAGGTGGGCATAGCATAGGTGTCCCTATGGCAGTATCTGCAAGCTACTCTTTTATTGCCAGCTCTGCAACGATGACAATACATCCTATCAGGATGAACGGGTTGGTGATAGGTGTACCGCAAACCTATGAATACTTTGATAAAATGCAGGAAAGGGTTGTTAATTTTGTTTGTTCTCATTCCGGGATAAAAAGAGAGAAATTCAGGGAACTTATGCTGAAAACCGGTGAACTGGCAAACGATGTCGGTACTGTACTGTTTGGAGAAGAAGCAACACAATCGGGATTAATTAATCAGGTAGGAGGTTTATCTGATGCAATAAAGAAACTCAATGAGCTTATTGAAATTGAACGGAAGGAAAATTCTTCGCAACAGTCAGGAGGGAGGCTTCAGTGATTCTTTATACTATCTATGACCACAATGTAGTAATGGGAAGCAGTCCAACGGATAATGCGGAAAATAGTCTTGACTATACTGAAATGAGTATTGACGGGGTACAAGTGCAAATATCCCGTTATGGAAATTCCGATTATCAGGTTCAGAGAATAATAAGCACCAATCCCTATGACTATTTAAACCCAAGAATTCAACCCGGCACAATAATACCTAAATAATTTACTTGATTTTAGTAAGTATGCCTGTAGCAAAATCTATTTTTAAGCCTTTTCTGTAGCCTGTACCGCTGAATTTTGCTATCAGGGTGCCGTCCTCGTCTAAGACATCTACATCGCATCCGCAGATTTTTTTCCCTGCGGATGTTTCTTTGGCGACAGCAGTAATTCTATTACCTTTAGGGGCTTTAAAATATGTAATATTAGAATTAATTCCTACAGTAGCTGACCCGTTAGAGTTTGTTGCCGCTGCAAAGGCAAAATCCGCAAGAGTAAATATTGCTCCACCCTGAACAACATCCAATCCGTTTAAATGTTTTTCAGATAAATCCAGACTTGTTTCGGCATAGCCCATTCCTACTTTAGTAAGTTCAATTCCGACAAAATGAGCAAATCTGTCTTTCTCAAAAAATTTGATTATGTCTTTTTCCATACTTGTACTCCTTCATTAGGAATTTTATTACAATCAATTATACAGTAATAACTACAAAAGTAAATATTGCTTTTTAAAACAAGGTTAGTTGATACAACCAAACTACTTTGATACAATAGGCTGGAAGTTTATTTTTTCTATGGAGAACATATGAGAACAATCAGGCTTGCAACGTTAGATGATGTGGCAGCAATGAGTTATGTACATTCAATAACTTGGAAAACAGCATATAAGGAATTTATATCCAAGGAATATCTGGATAACATAACTGATGAAGGATGGATACCAATTTTTAAGAGAGCTTTACTCAAAAATCTTCAAGAAGCGGCAGTGATTGAACTGGACGGCGTTGTTACCGGTTGTATAACCTTTGGCAAAGGGCGAGTTGGTCAAACCTGTACTATGACTAATTTAAATACTGCTGATAGTGCCGATACAAGTAACTGTTATAAATGTAATTCAGGTGAGATAATTTCACTTTACGTCTTACCAGAATACTGGCATTCAAAACAAGGTTATGAGCTGACTAAGTATGCAGTTGAAAGACTTAAACAGCAAGGCTTTGAAGACTGCTATTTATGGGTTATAAAGGACAATGAACGTGCAAAAGGATTCTACAGGAAATTCGGCTTCAAAAGCACAAATACGTTTACATCTGTTAACCTCGGTGGCAGAGATATTATAGAGGAAAAATACAATTATATATTTATTTAATAAAATTATGTTATAATAGCTTTTGTATAAAAATATACATGGCTTATATCGATGGAGGAATTTATTTGAGCGAGGGCAAGAGAATTACCACAAAAGTATCTACTGAAGAAATCAATCAGCAGTACAAATATATAGAAACAATGAAGCAATATAATCAGAGTATTATATCCAGTTTGGGAAAGCCTGTAAGATGCAATATTGAAACCTTTGGCTGCCAGATGAACGAAAACGATTCTGAGAGACTTTCAGGGATGCTTTCCGAAATGGGTTATTCGGAATGTTCAGAAAGAAAGGACAGCGATCTTATAATATTCAACACCTGCTGTGTTCGTGAAAATGCCGAACAAAAGGTTTATGGCCATCTAGGAGCTTTAAAGAAGCTAAAGGAGACAAACCCGAACCTTGTAATTGCAATATGCGGATGTATGATGCAGCAGAAGGAAGTTGTTGAGCATATTAAAAAGACCTACAAACATGTAGACATAATATTTGGAACTCATAACCTATATAAATTTCCGGAATTGCTTAACACGGCGATAACGACAAAAAGTACGGTTATCGATGTGTGGGATTCCACAGGGTCTATAGCAGAAAACATGCCCATATCAAGAAAAGACAATATAAAGGCATGGGTTACCGTAATGTATGGCTGCAACAATTTCTGTTCTTATTGTATTGTTCCGTATGTAAGGGGCAGAGAACGCAGCAGAAGCTTGGAAGAAATAAAAAGCGAGGTTGAAAAACTGGCTGCGGACGGCTGCAAAGAAATAACACTGTTAGGACAAAATGTAAATTCATATGGCAAGGATCTTGAAGGAGACTTAACCTTTGCAGGACTGCTAAGAGAACTGAACAAGATACAGGGTATTGAAAGAATCAGGTTTATGACTTCTCATCCAAAGGATTTGTCCGATGAATTAATATATGCAATGAGGGATTGTGCGAAAGTATGTGAACATTTGCATTTGCCGGTACAGGCCGGAAGTTCTAAAGTACTGGATGAAATGAACAGAAAGTACTCGAAGGAGCAGTATCTTGAACTAATTGAAAAGGTTAAAAGCAACATTCCGGGTATTGCATTATCTACGGATATAATCGTTGGTTTTCCCGGCGAAACGGAAGAAGACTTCAATGAAACGCTGGATGTTGTTGCCAAAGCAAGGTTTGATATGGCTTATACCTTTCTTTATTCCAAGAGAACAGGTACTCCTGCTGCAAAAAATCCGGAACAGGTGCCTGAAAGTGTTAAAAAGCGAAGGTTCGACAAGCTTTTAGAGCTTCAAAATAAAATAAGTAAAGAAATAAATGACGAGCTTCTTGGCAAGGAAGTGGAAGTATTGGTAGAGGGACTAAGTAAAAGCAGTAAAACCACCTACACAGGAAGAACCAAGGAAAATAAGATCGTGAATTTCAAAGGGAACCCTGATATGGTAGGAAAGCTTGTAAAAGTTAAAATAGATGAAATACAAACTTGGTCCCTGCTTGGGAAAATTGCAGAAGGTCAGGCTTAAAATATTTAAAAAATAATATATAAAATAGTGAGGTAATTAAAATGGATATTATAGAAAAAGCAAGAGAACTGGGACAAATGCTGGCCAAGTCAACAGAGATGGAGCGTTATAACACTACAGAAGCTGCCATGAAATCTGATGATAAATCTTCAACGCTCATGAACGAGTACAAACAGCTTCAGATTGAAATGGTTAAACTCACAAGAGGTGGGGCTGAAACACAGGCGATAGAAGAAACAAAAGAAAAGTTGCTTGCAAAACAACTTGAAATCAATTCGTACTCTGTTACTTTTGATTATCTGACAGCCAAGGCAAATCTTGAAGCGCTGATGAAGAAGGTAAATGATATCTTAATATACTCAATAACAGGAGAGTCAGAATGCTCTGATGAAAAATGCAAGAGCTGTGGCGGGGGATGCAAAGGCTAATAATTTTAAAATATGAATAATTAATATCAAATTTACCAATGTGCCTGATGGTTGTTTACATCAGGTACATTAATACATGGAGGATAAAATGGGAACTGTTACGCCAATGATGCAGCAGTACCTGGATATAAAGGAACAATATAAGGATTGTATCTTATTTTTCCGGCTGGGAGACTTCTATGAGATGTTTTTCTCAGATGCGGAGCTGGCGTCCAGGGAACTGGAGATTACACTAACCGGAAGGGATTGCGGCCTTGAGGAGCGTGCACCTATGTGCGGCGTTCCTTTTCACGCTGCGGATAATTATGTAGCCCGTTTGGTGTCAAAGGGGTACAAGGTTGCAATTTGCGAGCAGGTTGAAGACCCTGCAATGGCAAAGGGAATCGTTAAAAGGGATGTAATAAAGGTCGTTACCCCCGGTACTGTTACAGACATTACCATGCTGGACGAAAGAAAAAACAATTACCTTATGTCTGTATATAAAAACGGTAATTTTTACGGTTTGGCGGCAGTAGACATAACAACAGGCGATTTCTATGCAACGAGAATAACCTGGGGAAACACAAGAGGCAAACTTTTTGATGAGATTGCAAAGTACCTTCCCTCTGAAATTATTGTAAATACCGAGTTAAATGGTGACAATGAGCTTACATCTGAAATAAAGCAAAGATTTAATACATACGTTTCAACCTTTGAGGAAACTTCATTTGAGTATGGAAATGCGATGGATACCCTGAAAAATCAATTTGAAAACAAGTCATTGAATATTCAGGAATATGACATTGCCGTTAACGCATCAGGAGCGCTTCTGAAATATCTGGAGAGTACTCAAAAAGTAAATTTGAGCCACATACAGAATTTTAATTCATATG
This sequence comes from Ruminiclostridium papyrosolvens C7, assembly GCF_000421965.1. Taxonomy (GTDB): domain Bacteria; phylum Bacillota; class Clostridia; order Acetivibrionales; family DSM-1351; genus Ruminiclostridium; species Ruminiclostridium papyrosolvens_A. Next base: position 417,317 of record NZ_ATAY01000020.1, read on the forward strand.
CACTTGAAGAATACATGATTCTGGATGCTTCATCCCGTAGAAACCTTGAACTTACGGAAACCATGCGTGAAAAATCAAAAAAAGGTTCTTTGCTGTGGGTACTGGATAGAACTATGACTTCTATGGGGGGGAGACTACTTCGTAAATGGATTGAGCAACCCTTGATAAATGATGGAGATATCTCTCTTCGTCTTGATGCTGTGGAGGAGCTTAAAAACAAATTTATGGCAAGAGTCGAAGCAAGGGAGCTTCTTAAAAGGGTATATGACATAGAAAGACTTATGGGAAAGGTAATACTGGGCAGTGTGAATTGCAGAGATTTGATAGCACTTAAAAATTCTATGTGTCAGATACCGTACATAAAAGACCTCCTTGACAGATTTGAAACAGAATATATAAAAAATTGCTATCAGCAGTTGGATTCCCTTGAAGATGTTTGTAATCTTATAGATATATCAATAATTGATGACCCTCCTGTGACAATAAAAGAAGGGGGAATAATCAAAGACGGATACAATTCTGAAGTCGACAAGCTCAGAATGGCATCAATACAGGGTAAGGACTGGATAGCGGCTCTTGAGGCTTCAGAACGTGAAAAAACAGGCATAAAAAACCTAAAGGTAGGCTTTAACAGGGTATTCGGCTATTATATCGAAGTAACTAAATCATATTTTTCTCTTGTACCTGAGGAATATATCAGGAAGCAGACACTTGCCAATTGTGAAAGGTATATAACTCCAGAGCTCAAAGAAATTGAGGACAATATTCTTGGAGCGGAAGAAAAGATAGTACAGCTGGAGTACAGTCTGTTTGTTCAAATAAAGGATAGGATTGCAGAGCAATTAACAAGAATAAAGTCAACTGCAAAAGCTCTTGCAGAAATTGACGTACTGGCTTCAATGGCAGAGGTGGCTGACAGAGAAGGGTACTGCAAACCTGATGTTTCAGTTTCTGACAAGATAGAAATAGTAGATGGAAGACACCCTGTCGTAGAAAAAATGACTGACAAAAGCGGATTTGTTCCAAATGATACTGTCCTTGACATGGAAGAGGACAGGCTTGCTATAATAACAGGCCCTAACATGGCAGGTAAATCAACGTACATGAGGCAAACTGCACTTATTGTTTTGATGGCTCAAATAGGCAGCTTTGTCCCGGCTGCTTCAGCAAAAATCGGTTTGGTGGACAGAATTTTTACAAGAGTAGGGGCTTCAGATGACCTGGCATCGGGACAAAGTACATTTATGGTAGAAATGTCAGAGGTAGCGAATATATTAATTAATGCAACAAAAAGAAGTCTTCTTGTTCTTGATGAGATTGGCAGGGGAACAAGCACCTTTGACGGATTAAGCATTGCATGGGCAGTGATTGAGTACATTGTGAGCAAGGAGCAGCTGGGTTGTAGAACACTTTTTGCAACCCATTACCATGAATTAACCGAGCTTGAAGGAAAGCTGCCCGGCATTAAGAACTACTGTATAACAGTCAAGGAAAAGGGAGACGATGTAATATTCCTCAGAAAAATAATCCGGGGCGGTGCTGACGGAAGCTATGGTATACAGGTGGCAAAGCTTGCAGGAGTACCGCAGGCCGTTATTGACAGGGCAAAAGAAATACTGGCGAACTTGGATGATGCTGATATAAACAGGAACGGCAAAGTACGAAGAGCAAGGAAACAGGTCGACGGACAGCTGGATTTATTTGCACAAGCAGCAAAAGCATCGGCTGATGCCGAAATACTAGAGGAGATAAGAAAAATTGATATATCAAGGCTGACTCCCATTGATGCAATGAACGTATTATATGAGCTTCAAAGGAAAATGAACAGCCGGGAATAGTTATTGATATGATATGGGGTGAATTATGGGGCGCATAATTGTACTGGATGAAAATACTTCAAATAAAATAGCGGCGGGGGAAGTTGTTGAAAAGCCGGCTTCCGTTGTAAAGGAATTAGTGGAGAACTCTATTGATGCCGGTGCAACCAGCATCTTAGTAGATATAAAGAATGGCGGTATATCCTATATAAAAATTACCGATAACGGAAGTGGCATGGATGAGGATGATGTAGAAATTGCTTTTGAGCGTCATGCCACTAGTAAAATTAAAAGGGCTGAGGATCTTGATTCAGTTATAACAATGGGTTTCAGGGGGGAAGCTCTGGCAAGTATAGCTTCGGTTGCATCTGTTGAACTTATGACAAAGACAGCTGCAAGTACATACGGAATGTACGTACACATAAGAGGTGGAGTTTTCCAAGATGTAAGGCAGACAGGATGTCCTGTCGGGACGACCTTTATTATTAAAGATTTGTTTTTCAATACTCCGGCTCGTTACAAGTTTTTAAAGAAAGATTCTACAGAAGCGGGTTATATTTCTGATACAATATCTAGAATAGCTTTGGGTAATCCGGATATTTCTTTTAAACTGACAAACGGAAAAACAACATTAATTCATACCCCGGGAAATAATGACTTAAAAAGTGCAATTTACAGTATATACGGAAAAGAAATAATTAAAGATATTGTTGCGGTAGAGTACGCAGATGAAAAGATAAAGATAAGCGGGTATGTAGGGAAACCTGAAGCTGCCAGGTCTAACAGAAACTATCAGTCCCTATATATTAATAAAAGATATGTAAAAAGCAAAATGGTATCATATTCTGTTGAACAAGCTTTTTCAAGTATTCTTATGAAAAACAGGTTTCCTTTTTTTGTATTGAATATTGATATTAACCCTGTATTGGTAGATGCCAACGTACATCCTGCAAAAACCGAGGTACGGTTTGCCGACGAAAGCTATCTATCCAGAGCTATATATATGGCTGTTTCAAATGCACTTACTACAGGTGGAAGTCTGTTTAATCCTGTATCGATTCCTAATAAAGATAGAGAGCTGTTTAAGTTTACAGGTAATTCCGAACCCAAAATAGAATATGTTCAAAAGGAAATAGAATTAAACAAAAAGCAGGATGACATTAAAAAAGCGGATGAAATACGGTTATTTACAAAAGCCCTGGAACCATTGGCAAAGACTGATGTACATAAAGTAAGTGCATTTACTGAAAAGCCGCAGACAGACACATCCTCTTTCACTTTTACTAAATCTGAAGAATATAACGTAAGGCAACCACAGACTGCAAAAGTTGAAATGAAACAGGAAAACTCTAATGGGCATAACAATACTTCTGGTGTAATCAAAGAGGCTGAGTACTCTGAGGATGTTGAAGAAGCTTTAATTGAAGATGACCGGGAAGTAAATACAGAAAAGGTGCATCCTGAGCTTACCGATATGAAATACATAGGTCAGGCCTTTTCTACATATATTCTTTTACAGAGTAATGATGAGCTTGTAATGGTAGATCAGCATGCAGCACATGAACGAATAATATACGAAAAGCTCAGAACAAAATTTGATTCTCAGGAGAACACGACTCAGCTATTGCTGGAGCCCGTGGTCATTCAACTTCAGCCTTTTGAGCTGGATGTTATAAAATCCAAAGAGGAACTGTTGACACGTATCGGGTTTGATTTTGAGGATTTTGGAAACAATTCCATTATTATTAGAGGAATTCCGTATATGGTAGGCGACTCCTCGCCCAGAGATATATTTATTGAGCTGACACAAAAGCTTCAGGAATCAATAAAACCTGTCAGCACACCTTTAGCTGATGAGATAATTCATACTATTGCGTGCAAGGCTGCTATAAAGGCAAATAAAAAACTTGATGAAAAAGAAGTCCATCAGCTGTTGACTGAACTCTCCAATACAGGACGACGGTATACCTGTCCTCACGGACGTCCTACCGTAATACGCCTGACAAAGTATGAAATAGAAAAAATGTTTAAAAGAATTGTCTAGAAAGGGAACTTATGAACCGAGTTATAGTTATTGTTGGTCCTACTGCATCAGGAAAAACAAATTTATCTATTGAGCTTGCAAAAAGAATGAATGGAGAAATTATTTCTGCTGATTCCATGCAGATTTATAAATATATGGATATTGGAACTGCAAAACCAACCAAGGAAGAAATGCAGGGTATAGAACATTATCTTATTAATGAAGTACTTCCCAGTGAGGACTTTAATGTTGTAAGATTCAAGGAACTTGCTGAAAGATATATAGACAACATTCTTAAAAAGGGTAAACAGCCAATTGTAGCAGGGGGCACAGGACTTTATATCAGTTCTTTGATAAACAATATTAATTTTAGTGAAAGTGAAAGCGACTGGGAACTACGGGAAACATTAAAAAAAGAGGCAGAAGAATTAGGGCCTGAGTATCTCCATAAAAAACTACAGGAAGTTGACCCGGATTCGGCTTTGAATATTCACCCAAATAACATAAAAAGAGTAATAAGAGCTTTAGAAGTGTACTATCAGACACAAAAGCCTATTTCTTATCACAATGAGATATCAAGGAGTATACCGCCCAGATACCAATTTGTTCTCGTAGGTTTGAATATGGACAGGCAGGTTTTATATGAACGAATAAATACAAGAGTGGACATTATGATAAAAAATGGCCTTGTAGATGAAGTAAAAAGGCTTGTAGACCTTGGTTATGCAGACAGTATAATTTCTATGCAGGGTATAGGATACAAGGAAATACTCGAATATTTGAGAAATAATTCTACCCTTGAACAGGCAATCGAAAATATAAAACAGGGAACCAGAAGATATGCAAAAAGACAAATTACATGGTTTAAGAGAATTAATGGGATTAGATGGTTTAATATAGATAATTCTGGAAATAATATAAATGTAATAAATGAGATTTCTGAATACGTAAAAGGCTAAAAACCTTGGTAGAACTATATTCTTGTTGCATCAATTGGCATTATCTAGTAAAATAAAAATGAGTAGTTTTAGTACATCAAATTTAAGTTAAGCCCGATTTTTGTGGGGATAGCTTATGGACAAATATATATATATAACAAAGGAGTGAATTACTTTGGTAAAGAATACTATTAATTTGCAGGACATTTTTTTAAATCAGGTAAGAAAGGAACACATTGCTGTTACTATCTATCTTACGAATGGTTTTCAATTGAAGGGTATGGTTAAGGGGTTTGATAATTTCACAGTTGTTCTTGACAGTGACGGAAAACAGCAGTTGGTATACAAGCATGCGATTTCTACTATAAGTCCAATGAAATCAGTAAATCTTATTTTTAATGAACAGGGAAAAGAATAATGACTACATATTTAAATATGTAAATAATAAAACGCAAGAGGATTGATATAAAATTATTTCCTTTTGCGTTTTTTATTTGTTATGTAAAGTGTTATAGTTACATACGTCTGAATACACCAATTACTTTTCCCAGTATTGAAAGCTCATCTTTTACAATAATGGGATCCATACTGCTGTTCTGCGGTTGAAGCCTTATATGGTCTTTTTCACGATAAAAGGTTTTGCATGTGGCCTCATCGCCAATCAAAGCTACAACAATGTCACCATTATTGGCAGAAGACTGCTGTCTTACCAGTACAAAGTCCTTGTCAAGTATTCCTGCTTCTACCATACTTTCACCTTGAATTCTGAGCATAAATGCATCGCTGTTTTGTACGAAATCAACAGGGAGGGGGAAAGTATCAGTAATGTTTTCGACGGCAAGAATAGGCTGGCCTGCTGTAACTCTTCCCACAACCGGAACATCCACCATTTCACGGGATGTATAATACCCGTCTTTACTGGTACGGCTTTCTTTAACCTGGCTTGTTTTATTTAAAATTTTAATTGCTCTTGGTTTAGTAGGATCCTTTTGAAGAAGTCCGCTATCAATAAGCTTTTGCAGATAGGAATGTACCGTAGAAGTTGACTTAAAACCTACCGCTGAACATATTTCCCTTACAGAAGGCGGATAACCGTTTTCATGAACACATTTATAAACATAATCAAGAATTTCCTGTTGTTTGTTAGAATTCTTTTTTGCCATAAAGACCTCCCTGAGCTTATGCTCATATTTTTATGTAATAAAAGACTTAATAGTTGTATTATCCAAAAAGTGCAGTTATTACTGCTATAGTATAACACATACAAACCAGGAAATCAAACTAATGTTCGGATGTTTTTCCAAAAGCTATTGACAAAAGAACACATGTTCCTTAAAATATAAGTATAAAGAACGTATGTTTGTGTGGAGGGGTTAATATGGCGGGAAAAAAATATGTTTTGAAAAATAAAAAGAGATTTTTAAGTTTCTTGTTCTTTACACTATTTCTTACATGTACTCTGATTTATACGGTCACAGTGGCAGGTTTTACTGATAATCAGTACATTACTGTTACGGTAGGAGAGGGTGATTCCTTATGGTCTATAGCCTCGAAGTACGGTGGTAATACTGATATCAGAAAGAAGATATATTTAATAAAAAAGATAAATCATATGAATTCAAGTGATTTAAGTGAGAACGTATCTTTACTGGTACCGGTCGACAAATAAATATATAATGTAATAATTTTTGATTTAATAAATTAAAATCATATCATTTACATACAAAGACTCGTGCTTATTTGACATTTAAAATCCATGGTAGTATTATATAACCTGTGTTTATTAGGTCTTTATAATAAGGAGTTCTTTGGAGGTTTGTAGTTCATGTCGTCAAATCAAATAGCAGTGTTCTTCATAGTAAGTGTAATTTTATATATAACAGGAGCATTGACATCTCTAGCTTCATTCTCAAGTTCAAAGTGGTCCAACAGATTGGCAAATACCTTTGCACTTTTAGCAAGCAGCTTACTTACATTCTTAATGATTTGCAAGTTGATATATTCCAGAGACGTAGCAATAAATATTAATTTTAATACAAATATTCCTTTTTTGGCTATAAAGTTTAATATTGATAATCTATCTGCATTTTTTATAATGATTATTTCAATAGTAGCAATTATTGTTTCGTTATTCTCATATACATATATGTCCCACTACTTTTCCAAAAAGAATATAGCTGTTTTCGGTTGTTTGTACAACCTGTTTATTGTTTCAATGGTTCTTTTGGTCTCAAGTAGTAACCTGTTGCTTTTCTTAGTCTTTTGGGAGCTGATGTCTCTTGTTTCTTTTTTTCTCGTTATATTCGAGCATGAAAAAGAGGATGTTCAGAAAGCCGGCAGGATATACATTATAATGACTTATATCGGAACAGCTTGTATTACTGCAGCCTTTGTTTTGATTGCAGCCTATACAGGCAGTTTTAATTTTACATCAATTAATTTACAATCCATACCGCAAGGTGCTGCTAATATCATTTTTATACTTTTGCTTATTGGGTTTGGAACCAAAGCAGGTATAATACCTGTTCATATCTGGTTGCCATATGCCCACCCGGTAGCTCCAAGTAATATATCAGCATTGATGTCGGGTGTAATGATAAAGATGGCTGTTTATGGTCTTATAAGATTTATCTTTAACATTCTTCCTGCTGGTGATTTGTGGTGGGGAGTAATAGTTCTTTGCACAGGTATTGCTTCAGCATTAATCGGAATTACATATTCTATTGCTTCTACCACAAATATTAAAAGGTTATTGGCATATTCCAGCATTGAAAATATGGGAATTATTTTGGCAGGTCTTGGAATAATGCTTATTGCAAGAGCATCGGGCAATTATTTTCTGCTCTCTCTGTCCTTAACTGCAACACTTCTGCATACATTGAATCACGCAGTTTTCAAATCACTGCTTTTCATGGGTGCAGGTGCAGTTCAATATTCAGCACATACCAAAAATATGGAGAAACTGGGCGGGTTAATAAAAAAAATGCCTATAGCCTCAGTGTTTATTTTTATAGGTTGCCTTTCTATTTCTGCAGTACCGCCCTTTAACGGCTTCATAAGTGAATATATGATTTTTAAGATGATTATTAGCAGTATCAGCCATTTTGCACCATCCCAAAGCTTCCTGCTGGTTTTAGTCCTAATGGTTGCTGCAGCTGCACTTGCTTTAACCGGAGCTTTAGTTGCATTCTGTTTTGTTAAATTTTTCGGTATTAGCTTCCTGGGAATGCCAAGAAGTAAAGAGGCAGAAAGTGCCGTGGAGCCGGGAAAGCCTATGCTTGTGGCACTTGCATCAGCAGCAATGCTCTGTCTATTGCTTGGTATTTTCCCCAATTATGCCATAAGACTTATAGACAGTGTTGGCAGTCAATTGATTAATTTAAAGCTGTTAGCAACAGACTGGTCACAATTGCCATCACGGTATTATCCGGCGGATAACAGTATTTTGAGTATATCTTCGGGCCTTATTGCTATTTTGCTGGTAGTATTGGGAGGTTTATTACTATTGGTAGTAATGGCATTGAGGAAAAGAACCTCTATTGAACGTTATAATACATGGGATTGCGGATTTACAAAAATAAATTCTAAAATGCAGTATTCTGCGACAGGATTTTCTAAATCTTTGAGAATTATATTCAGAGGATTCTTTAAACCTGCAAGGGACTTGGAAATAACCGAAGGAACTGCGCCTTATCATATTAAAGCGGGAAGATATACAACATCTACGGTAAAATTTTTTGAAAAATATCTATATCAACCTGTTGTGAGTAATATAATTCATTTTTCAAGGAAAATTCGTTTTACTGTTCAGACAGGGAGTATACATGCTTATTTAATGTATTTCTTTGGGATTATGGTGCTTATGCTTCTATATTATTCATTTACGGCATGATTATAAAAATTTATCAACAATAAAAAGGATTGTTAATATGTTTATGTCAATATTGAAGTTTATTTTTCAAATGTTTTTTTTACTTTTAATAGCTCCGCTATTTACCGGGATAATAAGGAAAATCAAATCAAAAATACAGCATAAAATAGGTGCATCAGTTTTTCAACCCTATTATGATCTGATAAAGCTATTAAAAAAAGATTTAGTGGTTTCAAGTACTTCTTCATGGATTTACAATGTGGCACCATATGTTTATTTTATAACCTCTCTTGCTGCAGTTATGTGCTTGCCTGTAGTATATCAGTTTAAAGGGTTTTCCTTTTATACTGACCTTCTGGTAATAGTTTATCTTTTGGTAGCCGGACGTATTTTTATGGCTCTGGCAGGACTGGATACCGGAAGTACCTTTGGAGGAATGGGAAGCAGCAGAGAATTACTGGTTTCAGCTTTGGTTGAACCTGCGCTCTTTCTTATTATTATTACCGTAGGAGCAAACCCCGAGATTGCTTCAACAAGTGTTTTTTCAATATATGATTACGCAGTAAAAAACAGCTCTAGTACTTTTTCAACTATAAATATATTGCTGTTTGCAGCCATGCTGATGGTAATGATTGCAGAGTCATCTAGGATTCCGGTTGATGACCCTTCAACACATCTTGAGCTTACCATGGTACACGAAGCTATGACTTTGGAATACTCAGGTAGGCATCTGGCTTTCATTGAAATGGGTACATATATAAAGCAATTGGTATTTATGACATTTATGGCTAACATATTAATTCCTGTTGGTTTGAACATGGAAAATATATTAGCTGGACTTGGTATATATCTGTTAAAATTAATAATAATTACCTTTTTAGTTGGTTTTATTGAGATTAATACAGTCAAATTCAGGCTTTTCAGTCTTCCAAACTATGCTGTAATTGCTCTCATTATTGCTGTTTTAGGTTTTTTAACCCGCTTTGTTTTAAGATAAAAACAATATGGTAAGGAGGTAAATAAATGTACAATAATGTTTTAAACCTTTTAGCAATTCTTATATTGATTTCGTCTTTTACGCTTGTGGCAAATAAGCGTCAAAATGCCTATATTACTACATTCAGACTTCAGTCACTCTTACTTGCTTTAATTTCACTGATTATTTCAGTCAAAAGTATGATTGAGACAAAAAAGTTTGATGAGGTTATTTTTATATTTTTGTTGATTGTGGTATTTAAAGTGATAGTAATTCCAATGGCTATGAGAAAGACCTCCGACAGGGTGGAATACAAGGTAGAAAAGGATTTTTTTATAAATATTCCTATTTCAATGCTTATATGCTGCGGACTGGTTGTTCTTTGTTGGTACGTAGTTCATCATGTAGAAGGTATTACAAATCCGACAACTGAAAATTATCTTATTTATTCTTTATCCGTTGTAATGATTGGATTATTCTTCATGATAAGCAGAAAAAAGGCATTGGGACAGATTATTGGATTTCTTGTAATCGAGAATGGATTGTTTCTCGCTGCCATGATGACTACTGATGGTATGCCGATGATTGTTGAGCTTGGTCTTTTCTTTGATTTATTAACTGCATTTTTGATTATGGGTATATTTGTTTTTAAGATTAATAGTACGTTTGATTCAATAGATGTAAACAAATTAAAGCATTTAAAAGGTTAAATTAATAGAGTTTCAGGGAGGGCATATGATTCCGGCATTTATAATTATACCGGTACTGGCAGGCGGGCTGGTATGGATCAGTAAAAATAGAATATTTATACATGCTATAAATTTAATTGGGGCAGCAGGATTACTGATAATATCAATCCTGTCACTTATTGATATTAATAATAATAAGGTAATTGCAAGCTCTGGTTTATTAAAAAATATTTTTTATATGGACTCACTAAGCGGTTACATATTGTTTATAACTACACTGGCATTCTTTTTAGTTTCTCTGTACTCAATAAGTTATTTTGGACAGGAATTGAAGAAAAAGGTTATTACCATTGGTAAGTTAAAGTTGTATTATTCATTATCCAATGCATTTGTTCTATCAATGATAATTGCTTTAACAACTCGTAACATGGGAGTCATGTGGATTTCTATTGAAGCCACTACTCTGGCTTCTGCGTTTTTGGTTGGTTTTTACAACAACAAACGTGCAATTGAAGCTGCTTGGAAGTACCTTATTATTTGTTCGGTTGGTATTGCGTTTGCTCTGCTTGGAATAATCCTCCTGTTTTACTCGTCAACTGTTAAGTTGGGAGGAGCAAGGATTTCGGGACTTGATTGGAGTTATCTTATCAAATATGCGGTTGCACTTGACCCGAGTATTTTAAAAATAGCATTTATTTTTATATTAATAGGTTTTGGTACAAAGGTTGGTTTTTCGCCTATGCATACGTGGCTTCCGGATGCTCACAGTCAGGCACCTTCTCCTGTAAGTGCACTTTTATCCGGAGTATTGCTCAATACAGCAATGTATGGAGTAATAAGGGTTATGTCAATTGTGAATAAATGTCTGGGAAGCAGTAATTACACCGGAAATCTGCTGATTGTACTGAGCGTACTTTCAATTGGTACCGCTGCTGTATTCATACTGGTTCAGCAGGATTATAAACGTATATTGGCGTATTCCAGTATAGAACATATGGGAATCATTGCTTTAGGTCTTGGAATTTGTACGCCGGTAAGCATTTTTGCAGCACTTTACCATACCTTTAATCACGCAATGACAAAACTGATGCTGTTTCTGGCAACGGGGAATGTTTATTTAAAACACCATACCAAAAAAATTTCAAGTATTCATGGCCTTATAAAAACAATGCCTGTAACGGGAATTGTTTTTGTCCTTGGCACTTTTGCCATAACCGGTATGCCTCCTTTTGGTGTGTTTATGAGTGAATTTAATACTGTTGTGGGGGCACTGTTTTCAAAAAAATATCTGGTAACGGCTTTGCTTTTACTATTTCTTTCAATGATTTTTGCCGGATTTACAAAACAGTTGGGAAAAATGTTTTATGGTAAAAATAGCAACCCTGAAATAAAACAGGGTGAACTGGATATTATCGGGCCTGCGGTACTTATTATTCTTTTATGTATTACATTTTTGGCAGGGATATATATTCCGACTCCCTTCAAAGAGTTAATGGACAATACAACCAATATTATACTGGGAATGGGGGAGTAGCTTATGGTTTCGGAAGCTATATTTGATACTATAAATAGATTATTATCCACTCATGTACTTGAAAGCAGGCTTATCAATGAAAATGAAGTCTACTTCTGTATTTCTTCTTCCACTGTGAAGGAGGACTGCATTAATGTATATAAAAATATTGAATGTGTGCTTGTTGATTTATTTGCAAATGATACTACGCCAATTGACAATAAGCTTACTGTATATTACACATTTGCGGTAAGATCATCAAATACGTTGGTTACATTGTATTCGAAACTTGAGAATGACGGTTCAGTAAGAATTGATTCCATAGCTTTGGATGTTCCGGCTGCCAGCTTGTATGAACGTGAGATTCATGATATGTATGGTAAAGACTTTAACGGATGTCCTGACAGCAGAGAGCTGGTTCACCACGGAAATTTCCCTCTGAACGTTCACCCTTTAAGAAAGGACTTCAAAACCAATAAACATATTCCGTTTCAGCAGAGGGATTTAGAGTTTGCAACTATTACCGGTAAGGGTGTTTTTGAAGTGCCTGTGGGGCCTGTTCATGCGGGTATTATTGAGCCGGGACATTTCCGGTTCAGTGTGGCAGGGGAACCAATAATAAACCTTGAAGCAAAACTATATTATGTACACCGTGGACTTGAGAAACTATGTGAAAACCAGCATTATATGAAGGCTCTTTTGTTTTCTGAAAGGATTTCGGGGGATGAGACATTTACCAATTCACTCGCTTTCTGTCAGGCAATTGAAAAGCTTAACGGTATCACATATATTCCAGAACGTGCAGCATATTCGAGAGTAATATTTGCGGAACTTGAACGTATATGTGGTCATTTGGGGGATATATCTGGACTATGTGTAGATACGGCTTATATATTTCCATCAGGCCAGTTGGGAATGATGAGGAGATGGATACAACTTCTGAATGAACAACTTACAGGCAGCAGATTTCTCAGGAATACTAATAAACCAGGTGGTTTAAGACGTGACTTTATACGTAATAATGAGAAGATTATTCTGGAATGCATTAACAAGTTGGATAAAGAGTTTAAGGAAACAGTATCTGTTATAAAAAATAACGGAATGTTTATAGATAGGGTAGAGCACACCGGGATATTAGAGAATTCCATTGCAGTTGATTTGAATGTGGTCGGGCCCGCAGGAAGAGCCAGTGGTGTAAAAACCGATGTTAGGAAGGAATTCCCTTATGCCGCATATTCAAAACTTAAATTTAATATTCCGGAACATGGTAATTGTGACGTTAATTGCAGAATGAATGTAAAAATAGAAGAAGTAATGGAGTCTGTAAATATTATAAAGCAGGTATTGGGAAAAATGCCGGAGGAGGGGCCTGTGTCTGTTGATATTGGAAATCTGAAGCCATATTCCTATGGATTTGGAATGACAGAGTCTCCCAGAGGCGAAAATATACATTTTGTAATGACAGGTGAAAATAACACTATTTTCCGCTATAAAGTAAGAACACCGTCTTTCTGTAACTGGCCGGCTCTTTGTCATGCGGTAAATACTAATACTTTGACGGACTTCCCGTTAATAAATAAAAGCTTTAATCTCTCGTATGCAGGAAACGATTTATAAACGCGCATGTATTAGGAGGAATAATGTATAACATAGTAAAAAAGATGATACAGCATGGTACGGTTACTGTAGAATATCCAAAAAAGAATACAAAAAGTACTTATATTACAGGTATTCCAGAGTTTGATTATTCAAAATGCACACGGTGCGGTAAATGTATTTCTGCTTGTCCCACGGGGGCAGTGGTTACGGTTGACAAGGACGGGGAAAAAGAGAAATTACCAGCAGTTAATGCTGATGAGTGTATATTTTGCAAGTTTTGTGAAGAAGCCTGTTCAAATCAGGCCGTAAGATTATCCAATAATTTTGAGCTTGCTCAGAAAAGCAGAGATTTGCTTAGAGCTGCACCGTTATATGTAAGAGATGAGGAAATAAGTGGTACTGATTATGAACTGATTGGCAAAAAGTTAAATGAAAAAGTCGGTAAGAAATTTGGAAGAAGCCTTAATATCAGAGAAGTTGATGCCGGCTCTTGTAATGGTTGCGATTATGAGATTCAGGCACTTAACGGGCCATATAACGATATTGAAAGATTTGGTATACACTTCGTTGCATCTCCCAGACATGCAGACATGCTTCTGGTGACGGGCTGCGTTTCAAGAAATATGGAAGAAGCATTGGTCAAAACCTATAATGCGACGCCATCTCCCAAACTGGTAGTAGCTGTAGGAGCCTGTGCTTGCAGCGGTGGACTTTTCAAGGACAGTTATGCAGGAAGAAATGGGATTGACACGATTTTACCAGTAGATGTATATATTCCGGGCTGCCCCCCTAGGCCTCAGGCATTAATTTATGGTATACTAAAAGCAATCGGACGATTATAAGTTCCATATATATTATGCCAGAAGGAGGTAGCACGATTTGGAGGGTTGTCGTGCAAGTAAGAATGAAAGACCAATGTGAGCTATATGACAGAAAATGTATAGATTGCGGTGAATGTGATATATGTGATCTTGATCCTACAAAACATTGTGATGATTGTGGAAGGTGTATTGACGAAGTAGATGAATATCGTAGTGTTACAATTCAGGACTTTATGAAAGAACACATAACAAAGGATCAGGTAAAGAAACTAAGTAAGAAACTAGAAGAAAAAGAAAATAACCAAAAGAAATAAAAAATTAATATATACTAATAATATATTTGAATCAGTATATAACTCGGGATAAGCTGCTCGAGTTATAATTATGAGAGGTTATATATGAACAATGAGATTTATCTCGATAACAGTGCTACCACAAAGCCATACGATGAAGTTATTGAATATGTTGCAAAAGTAAGCAGAGAGTTTTACGGAAACCCGTCTTCATTACATACAAAAGGTATCGAATCAGAAAATCTGGTAAAGAAAGCAAGAACACAGATTGCTGAAGCTTTAAAAGTTGATTCAAAAGATATTTGCTTTACATCGGGAGGCACTGAATCAAATAATCTGGCAATATTGGGTTATCTGAAGGCAAACCCGAGAGCAGGTAAACATGTCATAACAAGTGAAATAGAACATCCATCTGTTTTAGAAGTATACAAGCAATTAGCTCGGGAAGGATATAAAGTAGATTTTATTCCTGTTGACAACAACGGAGTTATAAGATTGGAAGTCTTAAAGGATATTGTTTCAGATGATACATCCATAATAAGCGTCATTCATACAAACAATGAAACGGGTTCTATACAACCAATAGAAGAAATTTGTAATCTTAGAAAAAAACTATGTCCCAAGGCTGTAATTCATGTTGATGCGGTTCAGGCTTTTGGAAAAACACTAATAAACCCGTCAACCTGTAATATCGGCTTAATGTCTTTCAGTTCACATAAAATACACGGTCCAAAAGGTGTTGGAGGACTGTATATCCGTAAAGGACTGAGATTGAAACCTGTTTTGATAGGCGGAGGTCAGGAATCTACATTGAGGTCGGGTACTGAAAATGTACCGGGTATTTGCGGTTTCGGTATGGCAGCAGAAATAATATTTTCAAAGCTTGATGATAATTATAAAAGCACAAACGAACTTAGAAACCATTTTGTAAAAAGAATAAATGAAACATTTGAGGATGCGGTTGTCAACTCACCCGATAGCGCATCACCGTACATTATAAATGTTTCATTTCCAAATTTAAAATCGGAAGTACTGCTACATCACCTTGAGCAAAAAAATATATTTGTTTCAACCGGCTCGGCATGTTCTTCGCGAAAGACACATCACAGTCATGTATTAAAAGCCATGGGTGTAAGTCCTAAATATATAGACGGTGCAATACGTTTCAGTTTATCACATGCCAACAATATATGTGAAATGGATGAAACCATTGAGGCACTCAAAGAAATTATTCCGATTATAAGTATAAAACGTGGAGGTAAGAGATGAATAAAATAATATTGGTACGCTATGGCGAGATAATTCTAAAGGGTTTAAACAGGCCCGTTTTTGAAGATAAACTTATTGGTAATATAAAGAGTGCCATTTTTAAATTTGGAAAAGCCAAGGTAATAAAATCTCAGGGCAGAATTTACATTGAACCTCAGGATGAAAACTATGACTTTGATTCAGTGCTTGCAAAGGTAGCCAAGGTATTTGGTGTTGTTTCTGTAAGCCCAGTCTGGAAGGTTGAAACCGATTATGAGACAATCAAGGCTACGTCTCTTAAAATGGCTTCTAAACTTGTAGAAGAAAAGGGATACAAGACTTTCAAGGTTGAGACCAAAAGAGGAAACAAGAGATTTCCTATGCAGTCGCCTGAAATCAGCGCCGATGTAGGAGGATTTATATTAGAAAATATAGAGGGACTATCTGTGGATGTAAAAAATCCTGATTTCATCCTGTATCTTGAAGTAAGAGAAAGCACTTACATTTATTCTGAAATGTTTAAGGCTCAGGGAGGTATGCCTCTTGGTTCAAACGGTAAAGCACTTCTGCTTCTTTCAGGAGGAATTGACAGTCCTGTCGCAGGATGGATGATGGGTAAAAGAGGTGTGGAGATTGAAGCAATACATTTCTATAGCTACCCTTATACAAGTGAAAGAGCAAAGCAAAAAGTAATTGATCTCGCTCAGATAATGGCCCAATACTGTGGTAAAATTCGGCTTCATGTTGTTCCATTTACAGAAATACAACTTAAAATCAACGACAATTGTCCCGAAGAGCAGCTTACCATTATTATGCGAAGGATTATGATGAAAATTGCAGAGCAAGTAGCTGAAAAAGTAAATGCCATGGCACTTATTACCGGGGAAAGTATGGGTCAGGTTGCAAGTCAGACCATGCAGAGCCTTTACTGTACGGATGCCGCTGTAAATATGCCTGTATTCAGGCCGTTAATTGGTATGGACAAAGTTGAAGTGGTAGACATAGCACGTAGAATTGAAACTTTTGATACCTCGGTACTTCCGTATGAAGATTGCTGTACCGTGTTTGTTGCAAAACACCCTCAAACCAAACCAAAGCTTGAAAAAATACTAGAGTCTGAGTCGGTTGTTGACTTTGAGCCGCTTATAAATACTGCAGTTGAAAATACCGAAGTGATTATTATTAAGCCTTAATTTCCTTGAACTGGTAGGAAAATAATAAAATATGGGTGATTTTTTCGCAAAATACCCACATACAATTATAATTATGGTAAAATAATTTTAGCAAAGAATTTGTTGGAATATATTGAAAAAATGTTTCCATAAATTTGTATTATATAGAGAATCATATTATGATAGAGGCGGCAAAATAAATAGTTGAAGAATTAGTATAGAAGTGTAGATATTTGTAAGCCTATCTGAGGAGAACATGCTGTGGACAAAAGAACTTATGAATTATTGAATTTGACTGATTAAAAAGACTAGGGGTATTGCCATGAATGATTTACTTTACAACAAAAAAGTTATATGTCCTGTTTGCAACAGGGAAATTGAGGTCACTAAAGTTAAGACTAAAGGGTGCAGGGTAAAATCAAGAGATACTGATTTATGTGTTTATTATGAAGGTATTAATGTACTCTTTTATGATGTCTGGGTCTGTGAACATTGCGGTTATGCGTCTTTGCAGGATAAGTTTGAAAGTATTTTTACAAGGGACATTTCTGTAGTAAGAGATAAGATTTCCAGTCATTGGACCAGAAGAAGCTTTTTAGGTGAAAGAGACGTAGAGCATGCTCTGGAAGCATTTAAACTCGCTCTTTTAAATCTACAGGTAAGAAAGGCCAAAAGCAGTGAAATAGCTAAAGTTTGTCTTAGAATTGCTTGGCTATACAGAGCAAAAGAGGATAAAAAGGAAATAGATTTTCTAACTTTTGCGGTAGATGCCTATAATGAAGCGTATCAAAAAGAGAGGTTTCCGCTGGACAAACTAGACGAATACACTTGTATGTACATAATAGCAGAGCTATACAGACGAATAGGGAAACTTAATGAATCAGTACTTTGGTTCAGCAGAATTGTTTCCTCCAGTGGGGCAAGAAGTAATCCAAAATTAATCGACATGGCCAGAGAACAGTATCAGTTGGCAAAAGACCAATTGGCAGCAAATGAAGGCAGTGTTGAAACTGAATCATTAAATAACCAGTAAAAATTCAAACTTAGCGGATTAAATCAGGTGTACCCCTGTTTTAATCCGTTTCTTATGCTATACTATTTAAATAACTGCAACATTAAGGCCGATTATCGGCACGGGAGGCTTAAAGATAATACATGGAAGCTGGTAAAGTACCAAACGACATATTAAATAAACTAATTATTGGAAAAATTAATACTTTTAGAAAAGAAGTTATTATGCGTCCCGGCATCGGTGAGGACTGTGCCGCAATAGAATTTGATAAATATGCCTGTGTCATGTCTACGGACCCCATAACAGCTGCCGGTAAAAATGCAGGACGGCTTGCTGTTCATATTTCCTGTAATGATATAGCTTCCTCCGGTGTTGAACCGTTGGGCATGATGGTTACTATATTGTGCCCCGTCGGAACGACAGAAACCGAGCTGGAACAGCTTATGGAACAGGTTTGTGAAACTGCCGGACAACTGAATGTAGAAATTATCGGAGGCCATACAGAAGTGACACCTGCCGTTAATAAGATTATTCTGTCTACAACCTGCGTAGGAAAAGTGCTTAAAGATAAAGTAATATCATCTGCAGGAGCAAAACCGGGAGACAGTGTTATTTTAACCAAATGTGCCGGACTTGAGGGTACTGCAATTATTGCAGATGATTTTGAGGATGAATTATCACGTTATCTGGATAAAAACGAGCTTCAACATGCAAAAAGTTTTATAAATTCCATAAGTGTAGTCCCCGAAGGTGTTATTGCAGGCGGGTTTGGTGCAACATCGATGCATGATATTACTGAAGGAGGAGTACTTGGAGCTGCTTGGGAAATCGCAGAAGCATCTTCTACGGGTATAACTGTAAATAAGGACTCAATACCGATAGAGCCTGTTACACGAAGAATTTGTGACTACTTTGGGATAAATGCTTTAAGACTAATTTCCAGTGGATGTATGATTATAACCTGTCAGGATGGCGAGGGTCTGGTAAGACTTCTCAAAAAAAATAATATTAAGGCATCCATAATTGGATTAATTACTGACAAAAATTCAGGGAGAATACTGATAAGTAAGCAAGAAGGGACTGTAGTGGATATTGATGCTCCCGGCCCTGATGAACTGTACAAAGTAATAAAATAATGCATAAATATGTAATATTAGTGCGATATTTGCATATTTAATTGACATATATATGGTTATTTTATTATAATTTTACTTGCGTGGATAAAATAACGAGCAAATGTCGTATATTAATGACATTGGAGTGGAGGCATTTTATGTACAATATTGATACAATAAAGAAGATGGACCCTCAATTAGCAGAAGCTATTGAGTTGGAAGTTAACAGACAGAGAAATAAGATAGAATTGATTGCTTCAGAGAATTTTGTAAGTGATGCTGTTATAGAGGCACTTGGCACACCGTTAACGAACAAATATGCTGAAGGGTATCCCGGAAAAAGATATTACGGAGGCTGCGAGTACGTTGATATAGTTGAACAGTTGGCTATTGACAGAGCAAAGCAGATTTTTGGTGCGGATCATGCAAATGTTCAGCCACATTCCGGAGCACAGGCTAATACAGCAGTTTACTTTGCTTTTCTGAATCCCGGAGATACTATTCTCGGAATGAATCTTGCCCATGGAGGACATTTAAGCCATGGTAGTCCTGTAAACATATCAGGAAAATACTATAATGTCGTACCATATGGTGTAAGAGAGGACAATTGTTACATAGATTATGATGAGCTGAGAAAAACCGCTAAGGAAAGCTCACCAAAAATAATTGTAGCAGGAGCAAGTGCATATCCTAGAACACTTGATTTTAAGGTGTTCAGGGAAATTGCAGATGAAGTCGGAGCAATTCTTATGGTTGATATGGCTCACATCGCAGGTCTTGTTGCTGCAGGATTGCATCCAAATCCTGTTCCATATGCTGACGTTGTAACAACTACAACTCACAAGACTTTAAGAGGCCCAAGAGGCGGTATGATTCTCTGCAAACAGGAATATGCAAAGAAAATCGACAGTGCTGTGTTCCCTGGAAATCAGGGTGGCCCATTGATGCACGTTATCGCTGCTAAAGCAGTTAGCTTCAAAGAAGCACTTACCGATGAATTCAAAACGTATCAGCAGAACATTGTTAAAAATGCAAAGGCTTTGGCTTCCGCACTTATGGAAAAAGGTT
The DNA here is from genome assembly GCF_000421965.1 of Ruminiclostridium papyrosolvens C7. Classification (GTDB taxonomy): domain Bacteria; phylum Bacillota; class Clostridia; order Acetivibrionales; family DSM-1351; genus Ruminiclostridium; species Ruminiclostridium papyrosolvens_A. The sequence goes on from NZ_ATAY01000020.1 coordinate 437,472, forward strand.
TCAAACTGGTTTCTGACGGTACAGACAACCACCTTATGCTTATAAACCTGACTAATATGAATATTACAGGTAAGGAAGCTCAGCACAGATTGGATGAAGTATGCATAACATGTAACAAAAACGGTATTCCTTTTGATACTCAGAGTCCATTTATCACTAGTGGTATAAGACTCGGTACTCCGGCTGTAACAAGCAGAGGAATGAATGAGGAAGATATGAAAGAGATTGCAGACTTGATTTATCTAACAATCACAGATTTTGAAAATTCAAAATCCAGTATTTCAAAGAGAGCTGAAATTCTTTGCAATAAATATCCATTATATAAATAAAAAAATTAGTTTAAAAGTCCTGTATCGGTATTTACCGTTACAGGATTTTTTAGTTTTACCATTTATTTTAATATTACAGTATGTCAGATAAATTGATATTAATTATCATTAATAATTAATAATTATTCTCACTTACTTAATAATATTAAATATTAACTTAATAATATTAATATTTATTTAATAAAATTGTTGACACTTTTAATATCAATATAATACAATGTACTATATTGAATTAAATAAACTGTAATTTAGAGCAGGCGATGCAGCTGAAAACATTGCAAGACAGTTGTGTGGGGCTGGGCCGAAAACGGCAACAGGTTATAAACCTGTGGGACTAAGTATTTTTAGTCTCACAGGTTTTTTTAATGCTCTATGTACTTTTTATTTCTATAATACAAGGAGGAAGTATGTCAAAGTTTTTTGGTTTTAGAGGTGACTATTCAGGACTTACTGATAATCAAGCCAAAGAAAGTCAAATAAAATATGGTATGAATGAAATTAGTCCTGAGAAAAAAAAGAACCTTTTTATAAGAATTCTGAGTGTTTTTAAAGAACCCATGTTTTTACTTCTATTTTGTACTGCGATTATATACTTTTTTTTGGGAGAAGCACAAGATGGTGTCATAATGATATGCTTTGTTACATTTATGACCGGAATCAGCTTTATTCAGGAATGGAGAACGGACAAAACTCTGGAGGCATTAAAAGAATTAGCTTCTCCAAGAATACGTGTAGTCAGGGATAGCCGTATTACAAGTATTGAAAGCAGAGAAATAACCATTAACGATTTAATGATATTGGAGGAGGGCGAGAAAATTCCCGCCGATGCCAGAATCATTGAGATGTTTGACTTTGGAGTTGACGAATCTTCTCTGACGGGAGAATCCGAAATCGTATGGAAAAAGACATACGATGATGGCAATGAAAACAATAATAATAGTGAAGATTTCTGGAGAAAAGATGTTTGTTATGCAGGGACAACTGTAATACAAGGCAGTGCTATTGCCAAGGTGTTTTCAATAGGCAAGGATACACAATACGGTAAAATCGGAACGGACATTATTGGTGTACCAGAAAGGCCAACACCACTTGAAAAGCAGACCAGAAACCTTGTAAAAATTTGTGCTTTAATAGGGTTATGCTTTTTTATACTGGTTTCGGTAATTACACTTATTCATACTGGGAGTATAGTTGACAGTATTCTTTCAGGTATTACTCTGGCTATGGCAATGATACCTGAGGAATTTCCTGTTGTTCTTACTGTATTCTTGGCAATGGGTGCCTGGAGACTTGCGAAAAAGAATTCACTTGTAAGGAAAATGCCTTCTGTTGAAACCTTGGGCTCAGTTACTGTATTATGCGTTGACAAAACCGGAACACTAACCAAAAATAAAATGAGTGTAAAGGAGGCATACCCGGGTAATGGCTTTGATGATTATGAATTGGCTTACTGGGCAGCCTTGGCTTGTGAAACTGAGCCTTATGATCCAATGGAAAAAGCATTACTAAAGTACATTGTTGAGAGTCATGGTGCTAATAAAGAGGATATTTTTAAAAACCCATTACTTTATGAATATTCATTTAATTCAGATACTAAAATGATGGGGCATGTATGGAGCATAAACAACTCTGCAACATTAGCAGCCAAAGGAAGTCCTGAAAGCATACTACCCTTATGTTGCCTTACCGAAGAAGATATGAACAATGTTGCTAAACAGCAAAAAATGTTGGCATCCAAGGGGTATAGGGTTATTGCAGTTGCCAGAAGTATAGATATGAAAGAATATCCTGATACATTGAAGGCATGTGAGTTAGATTTTGTTGGTCTTATAGGTTTACAGGACCCTCCAAGAGATAAGGTTAGGGAATCAATGGATGTTTGTAAGTCGGCAGGATTAAGAATAATTATGATAACAGGCGATAATGGAATTACGGCACAATCCATAGCACGTGAAATAGGCATAAATCACAGCAACAACGTAATAACCGGGCCGGAACTTGAAATAATGACGGATGAGGTATTATTGGAAAAAGTTAAGAATACAAATATATTTGCCAGGGTTATGCCAAGACACAAGATGAGGATAGTAAAGGCATTACGTGATAATGGCGAAATCGTTGCAATGACAGGCGACGGCGTAAACGATGCTCCTGCCTTGAAGTATGCAGATATCGGAATAGCAATGGGTAAAAGGGGAACAGGGGTTGCAAAGGAAGCATCTGATATGATCCTTCTTGATGATAATTTCTCTACCATTGTCGAATCAGTGGGGGATGGCAGAAGAATTTACGATAACATCCGAAAAGCAATAGGATATATCCTTGTAATACATATACCCATAGCATTAATAGCACTTTTGGCACCATTACTTCATATGCCTTTGGTTCTATTACCTGTAAATGTTGTCCTGCTGGAACTCATTATTGATCCTACATGCTCTATTGTATTTGAACGATTACCGGCAGAAAAGGACATTATGCATAGGAAACCACGGTCGAATAACGAGCCACTTATAACCGGGTCACTTATATTAAAATCTATATTTCAGGGACTGATGATTTTTGCTGCTGCTTTCGGATCGTATGCTTACTTTTTTAAAAGCGGTGCAGGTGAATCAGAAGCAAGAACCTTTGCAATGCTGGTTCTGGGTTTATCCAATTTACTACTTGTTTACATAAATCAATCTGATAATGAGTTTGCTTTCAGAAATATGGTTAATTTTAAGGATAAGGTTGTCATAACTGTTAATTCTACAATAATTGCAGTACTGATTATCATAACCTATGTACCGGCAGTAAATGGTATTGTACAAACTGCGCCCCTTAATGCAGAAAATTTCTTGCTGGCTATAGCTATTTCAGTTTTAGCTACAATGTGGTGGGAAATTGTAAAGCTAATTAAACGTAGCAAAATTAAGTAATTTTATTTCATAAACCTATTTTTGAATAAATCAATTTATACCTTGCCCGGTATTCCTTGGGGGTTATACCGATAATTTTTTTGAATTGCCTTGAAAAATAGTTGCTGTCAGAAAAGCCGCTTTCCAGTGCTATATCAGCAATACATAACTTACTGTTTTTAAGCAGGGAGCAGGCATGATTAACCCTAAGTTGCAGAATATAATTAAAAGGGGTAGTTCCATAATTCTCCTTAAATATTCTGTTAAAATGCCTTATGGACATATGTGCTTCATCTGCCAACTTTTCAAGTTTTATCGGGTTAAGGTAATTATCTTCTAAAAATAATACAGCTTTTGCAAGATGTATAAATGTATCGTGCAAGTGTTTATTTTCAATAACGTATTGTCTTGATAAGTATACCACCATTTCCATAAAACGAGCGTAAATCATAGTTTGATAGCCCTGAGCTTTGCTTTTGTATTCTTCGTTAATACGAACTCCAAGTTCTGCTATATATTCCAGGCTGGAAATGGAGAGAGAGAGGGTGTTGCTAAAGCTGTACTTTTTTCTGAAAAATGGCTCTAAGACAAAAAGGGCCTGGTACCCGGGAGATTTCTTTATATCATTACAGATTTCGTGCAATCGTTCAGGTTTGTACATTATATTTATTATCTTAAAATTATGGGGATCTTTGTACCCGTGGGATATATCCATATTAAAAACGAATACATCACCTTTTTTTATAAAGAATTCTTCTGAATTAACAATATGAGTAGCAGTTCCGTTTAAAACTATCACAAGTTCAAAAAAATCGTGGTGAAAATGTTCCGGCATAGCGTCGTCATGGAATCCATACTGAATGAAAAAAGGAAAACCGGGGTCTTGCGTAAAATAATGAAGATACATATACTCCATTTATTTCATCTCCTTGTCTAAATAATGCTATTTTTAGACTAAAAAGTCAAGGAATATAATATACATTTGCTGTATATTTTTAATAAAGTAAACAAAAAAGGATACATATGTATTCAATTTTTATTTTGTGGAGGATAATTAATATGCAACGTCGGAAATTTAGAAAAACAATGTCTTTTTTTATGATTTTTTCTCTCTTATCATCATTATTATTTACATCAAATGTATTTGCAGCATCTTCATTAACAGATTATAAAACAGCTACTGAGACAGTTAAGAATATGGGCATCGGGTGGAATTTAGGAAATACTCTTGAAGCTTGTGGAGACTGGATAAACGGAAGCACGGTAAAAGATTACGAAACTGCATGGGGCAATCCGGTTACAACTAAGGAAATGATTGACGGTATTCGCGCAGCAGGCTTCAAAACTGTTCGTATCCCAGTAGCTTGGTCAAATCTTATGTCAGCTGATTATACCATCAATAGTGAGCTTCTGAAACGAGTTAAAGAAGTAGCAGATTATTGTTCAGCTAACGATCTTTATGCTATTGTAAATATTCACTGGGATGGAGGTTGGTTTGAAAAATTTGCAACTGATTATGATGAATGTATGAAGAAATACACTTCAATCTGGACTCAAATAAGCAATTATTTCAAGGATTATCCTAAAAACCTTATATTTGAATCTCTCAATGAGGAGGGTTGCTGGAACAGTATTTGGAACAGATACGGCGGCTCATCCGGGGAAGATAAAACAAGAGCATATAATATTCTTAATAATATTAATCAGAAATTTGTGAACATTGTAAGGGCATCAGGAGGAAACAACGCATCTCGTTGCCTTTTGATTGCAGGATATGCAACCGATATTGACCTAACGTGTGATGCTTGCTTCAAAATGCCAACGGATACTATCAGTAATAAATTGATTATTTCTGTACATTATTATACTCCCTCTACTTTTACAATTCTTGAACAGGACGCTGACTGGGGCAAATGTGCAACTACATGGGGAACAGATGCAGAAATTAATCAGGTTAAAACCGATTTTACTAAGATGAAAAACAAGTTTTCAAATAACGGGGTTCCTGTGATTATAGGAGAATATGGTACTACCACAGTAAATAAAGATCCAGCCAGTGTAAGACTTTATATTACAACGGTTTGTAAAACTGCCTATGATATGGGATTTTGTCCTCTTCTTTGGGATAGCAGCACTCATTACTCCAGAACCGAAGGAAAAATCAAGGACCCTCAGCTTGCAGCAATGTTTTTACAATACAAAGAGGCTACCACAATAGTTCTTGGTGATGTAAATGCTGATAATTCAGTTGATGCTCTTGATTATGCACTATTGAAAAAGTACCTGTTAGGAGCCGATAGCACTATAAATGTAAAAAATGCAGACTTAAATGGAGATGGAATAATTGATGCACTTGATTTAGCAAAGTTAAAGATACTATTACTGAAATAATATTAAAAAATTTAAAATTTAAAATTTTAAGAGCAAAGCGTATGCATTTTTTGCAGCTTTGCTCTTTTTGCTTCTTCTCCACTTTAATTATAACATATAAAAAAAATAAAATGCAGACTGTTTGTTCGAATTTAGTGGTGCTATAATGCTATAACACGCTAAAACAAACTGTTGAAGGGTATATAGAATATTCTAAAAGGTAAAAAATATAAATATTCCAGTTTGTTTTTGTGATGTTTAAAAAGGAATAACAAGAGGAGGGGAACGTATGAGTTCATATGTAATTGGTTTTAAGGAAATTGACAAAACAAAACTCATGGTTGCAGGGGGGAAGGGTACCAATCTGGGAGAACTTACAAAGATTGAAGGTATACGTGTGCCGGAAGGTTTTTGTATTTCTACGGATGCTTTTAAAACAGTTATTTGGGAAATCCCGGAGATTAACAAATTACTCAATGAGTTGTCTATTCTCAAAGCGGAAGACCGTGATAAAATAAGTAAACTCAGCAGTGAAATCCGCAGAGTAATAGAAGAGACAGTAATTCCTGACCAAATTATTGAAGATATTACTCAGTTCCTCTCCCAATATGGTGAAAAAAATCCATATGCTGTACGCTCCAGTGCAACTTCAGAGGATTTACCCAATGCCTCTTTTGCAGGCCAGCAGGATACGTATTTGAATATTATTGGAATAAAGTCAATCTTAAGCCATGTCAGCAAGTGCTGGGCTTCGCTATTTACCGAGAGAGCAATAATTTACCGTATTCAAAACGGCTTCGACCATAATAAAGTATGTATTGCTGTTGTTATTCAGAAGATGGTATTTCCACAGGCGGCAGGAATAATGTTTACTGCCGATCCCATAAGTTCTAACAGAAAAGTATTATCAATAGATGCCGGCTTTGGACTTGGTGAAGCCTTGGTCTCCGGGATGGTTAATGCAGATAACTATAAAATACGTAATGGCAAGATTATTGACAAGAAGATAGCATCAAAGAATCTGGCCATTTATGCTATAAAAGAGGGTGGTACCAGAAAGCAGGAAATTGAGCCTGACATGCAGAACAGGCAAGTGCTGACGGATGAGCAGATTTTGCAACTTGAGTCAATAGGAAGAATGATTGAAGAACATTTCGGCTGTCCTCAGGACATTGAATGGTGTTTTGAGAATGATTCATTTTATATTGTCCAGAGCCGTCCCATTACTACGTTATATCCCATCCCTGAAGCCAACGATACTGGAGATCACGTTTATATTTCAGTGGGACATCAACAAATGATGACCGACCCCATGAAACCATTAGGATTATCTTTTTGGCAGTTAACAGCCGCCGGAAATATGTATACAGCCGGTGGAAGGGCCTTTGTTGAGGTTGCGCAAATGCTGGCTTCACCTGACACGAGGGGAATTTTATTAAACAACATGGGACAACACGATCCTCTCATAAAAGATGCATTGATAACCATCATAGAACGGGGAGATTTTATTAAATCATTACCGGATGATCAAAAAGATAAGAGCCCAAATAAGGCTAATAAAGTCATGTTGTCTGAGGAGATTCAGGCTCAGGCAGGGAATGATCCGCTAATCGTATCTACTCTAATTGAGAGCAGTCAGAAATCTATTGATATATTAAAACAAAACATCCAAACAAAATCAGGAGCAGATTTATTTGATTTTATTCAAGAAGATACCCTCCAATTTAAGATGAGCTTATTTAATCCCCAGAGCATGGGTGTAATCATGGCGGTTGCAGCGGCTACTACATGGCTTAATGAAAACATGAAAGAGTGGCTAGACGAAAAAAACGTAGCAGATACACTATCTCAATCAGTACCCAATAATATTACTTCGGAAATGGGTCTTGCTTTATTGGATGTGGCAGATGTGATTCGTCCTTATCCTCAAGTTATTGAATATTTAAAAGGTATGCAGGAGGATAACTTTTTGGATGAACTGGGTAAGCTTGATGGTGGTCAGGAGACCAAGTCTGCAATTTTTTCGTACTTAAACAAATACGGAATGAGATGCAGTGGAGAAATCGATATTACAAAATCTCGATGGATTGAAAAGCCAAAGACACTTGTTCCATTGATTCTCAGTAATATCAAAAATTTTCACTCTAATGCTTCTAAAAGGAAATTTGAGGAAGGGCGACAGGAAGCTTTACAAAAAGAGCAAGAATTAATGGAACAGTTGAAGCTATTGCCGGAGGGTAAGCAAAAAGCCGAAGAAACAAAGAGAATGATAGATCTACTCCGAAATTTAGCAGGGTATCGTGAGTACCCTAAATACAGCATTGTCAGTCGTTACTTTATTTATAAGAATGCATTACTGAAAGAAGCAGAAAAGCTGGTTCAAGCCAGCATTATTAATGAAAAAGAAGATATATATTATCTAACTTTTCAAGAACTTCATGAAGCCGTACGCTCCAATATAGTTGATTACAGGATTATAAACCAACGTAAGGAAGAGTATAAATTATTTGAAAAACTAACACCTCCGCGTGTTATCACATCTGATGGTGAAATAGTTGTAGGAAAATATAAACGTGAAAATCTCCCAACTGGGGCTATTGTGGGTTTGCCTGTTTCTTCAGGTGTGGTGGAAGGACGTGCACGTGTTATATTAGATATGAAAAATGCTGATTTGGAAGAAGGAGATATATTAGTCACAGCCTTTACAGACCCAAGCTGGACACCTCTGTTTGTATCCATAAAAGGTCTGGTAACCGAAGTAGGCGGAATGATGACCCATGGAGCAGTTATAGCACGTGAATATGGTTTGCCGGCAGTTATCGGAGTAGAAAATGCTACCGGATTGATAAAAGACGGAGATAGAATTCGGGTGAACGGATTAGAAGGGTATGTAGAAATTCTTTAGAGGCTTTAACTTACTACGGAGAAGAAGAATTATCTATCCCGCCATATTGACTAGTCTACGGAACGTGGATTGTCTATCCGCAACAATAGGACTATTCTAATTGAGAGGTGAGAGAAATGGACAGAAGAAAACAGCTTTTAATGGAATATAAACACAGGAAAACTGAAATGGGGATTATCTCATTTCTTTGTGTTCCTACAAAGGAAAGCTTCATAGGATATTTTCAGGATACAAAAGCATATATAAACAGTAATCGTTTTAAGCTTGATGTAAATATGCATCGCAACTCAGAATTGCAAAAATTATGGAATCAACATGGAAAATCTGCATTTGAAATTGTTGTTTTGGAAGTTTTGCCTTATGATGAAAAGGATAATGAAAAAGAAGATTACACAAACGAGTTGGAAGAGATGTGTAACCGATACCTGAGGAATATTGAAGGGGCAAGAAGGATTTAATAATAAAACGAAGACAATTAATCGGAGAGCGAAGCATGGACTGTTCAAAAGTAGGAAAGATGATATTGCATCTGCGCAAAGAGCAAGGGCTTACACAAAAAAATATTGCTGATACATTAAATATCAGCAATAAAACTGTTTCAAAATGGGAACGGGGTTTGGGATGTCCGGATGTTTCCATTTTGGCAAGTCTGTCCCAGGTTTTAGGGGCGGATATGCAAAAGATGCTGGAGGGTGAGCTTGACCCCAATAGACCGAATAACGGGAATATCAAAAAAATACGCTTCTATGTCTGTCCGACTTGCAGCAATGTTCTAACCAGTACAAATAAAGCATCGATTTCCTGCTGTGGCAGGAAACTGGAACCGCTGGAACCAATGGAACATTTGGAGCATCATAAGATGACCTTTGAGGAAATAGATATTTACAATTATATATCCATAGACCATGAGATGAACAAATCACATTTTATTAGATTTATTGCTTATGTGGGAGCCGATATCGTTTTAATAAAAAGCCTTTATCCTGAGCAAGATGCCAGCATTCATATTCCGGTAATGCAACGTGGCGGAAAATTATATGGCTATTGTAGTCAGCATGGACTCTGGGTACAATCTATATAATTGATTGTAGAAACTTACGATGAATAAGGAAAAACCCACCAACCATTCAGGTACCTGAACGGTTAATGGGTTTGTTTTTGCTCCACTACTCTTCTAATTTCCAGATATTTTTGTCCGCCCGAAATGGCAAACAAGATAATGCGCCGAAAATTCCGATTACAAAAAATAGCAGAGCTGCTCCGGAGCCTTTTCCTGACCCAAACAATGTAACCCACAGACTACTCATCGACTGCCCTGCCATAAATGGTTCAAATACTCTGTCAACAAAAAAACCGCCGCACAGATAACCTAAAGGAATGGTGAAAAACTGTAATGTATTCCTTACCGAATAGACACGTCCCTGCATCTCAATAGGTATTTTTGACCGAAATAGCACATCCATATTGGCCCCCATAACAGGAATGAATATCCAGCCTAAGATAGCACCCAAACACCACACCCACGTACTCCTGCCGAAAGCAAGAATAAAATTTTCGGTACTCATGGCAAAAAGCAAGGAATTACAAATAACTCGTACTCGGCTTTTTGGTGGTGGCAGGATAGAAACCAAAATGCTTCCAAACATCGTTGCTATTCCAGTTACGGTATTGACCAACCCAAGTGCCACTTCTCCGCCGCCAATGCGTGAGAGCATCATTGCAGGCAGTGCAGCATTGAAGATGGAGGCGGTAAAATTGATTACGGCCAAAAATAGGATCAAATCCAGAATTCCCCGATTGTCCTTGAGATATCGAAATCCACTTTTTGCAGACTGCAATACCGTCTCACTTACAGTAATGCTTTGTTCTGTGACTTGAGGTATTTTGATAAAGCATAGTAGTGCCACAAATGCTGTGAAATATGTAATCAAATCAAATAGGATGACGAACTTAAGGCTTGTAAAAGAAAGCAATGCCGTGGCAAGTACAGGCGTCAGTATTGTAACCAGCGAATTAGAGAAGGATCGCATCCCACTGACCTTCTGATAGTGCTTTTTCGGAGTCAATAGGCTGATGGTGACCTCTGATGCCGGTTGCTGTACCGTATTCATCAATCCATTCAAGGTGTTAATCAAATACAGGTGCCAAATCTGGAGTTTACCTATTGTCAGCAGAATTAGTACCGAAATGGTACAAAGTGCTGCAAAGCTGTCACTAATCAGCATGGTGAACTTCTTGTTCCATCGGTCACTAAGTGCACCTGCAAAGATACTCAGCAGGACATATGGTGCATAGGAACAGATGGCCAAAAACGAGGTGGTAAGAGCAGACCCTTGCTGCTGATAAGACCAAATCACCAGTGCAAAGTTGGTCATTGCACTACCAAGTCCCGAAAATGACTGTGTAATCCATAACAATAGGAAAGTATGAAGTTCCCTGATGTTCATTTTTAAATTTTTAATCATGACTTTGCTCCTCTTTCAAATAGAATCTTTAAGATTTAATGAAAGTGCAAAGCCGAACGGACGAACTCAATCCGCTCCGTGCAGTTTCGTCCGGTTCAGTCCTTGCACGGAGCAGTGACAATACAGAGTTGCATTTTTATTCTCCTTTTAATAATTTTGGTTTTCGTGTAGAGTTAAATTCTATTTAACATATTTTAACATAAATAAAATAGGAAAACCAACAATATCAGGAAGCCAGGTTACTTCTTTACAACAAAATTCTCTCAAGTTATAATCAAGAAATCGGAACACAGATTTCGCAAAGATGCTGTTCAACCTTTTTAGCAGTATAGCGCTCCAATATCGGTCGTGTAGCGTCATAAAGAAAGCCACTTTCAAATAGTGCAGGGAAGATATTTCCCCAAGCCTGTTCTACAGCTTTTGCTGTGTGTTTTACTGTAAAAACTGCATGTTTTCCTCCGCTAATTTCACCATGTTTTATATTGCCGTCTGTCGGAAAGCGTTTATCAGCAAGGAGAATACAAGCATCATAGCGGCAATTTTCAGGCGGTGTTGTTTTTGGATTATCATGTGCAATACCAAAAATCACAGTTTTATTATTCATTAGGTTGCTAGTTTCCGCCCAGCGCTTTAATTGCTCCATAGTCCGGATATTTTCCGCACCATAAGCTCCTATTTGCCGTATATATGCAATAGAGCCTGCTGGGATAGTTTCAATATTCATATTCATTGTATTTTAATCCTCTTTCCTTACTTTGTGACCGGTCCTTTTTCACAATACATTGCTTTAAAATGAAATGCAAACTAATTTTTAAAAGTTGTGCTGTAACCACTAAATAAAATAGATTTACTTAGTGTAATATCCTGTAACATTAAATGTGAGTTAACATAAAATAATATTATAAGTTAACCTTTTACAGGAGGTATAAACCATGCTATCAACCATTGAATTTATAAAACAGTCACTAGGTTTACATTTGTTTTTTGCAAGGATTATGAAAGAACACTCATTTTTTCTTGAAGCGGCGTTTACACCAAGGGACACTAGTTTTACCCAACAGGCTGATAATTTTCGCAAAGAATTTGATAGGATTCTAGGAGATGTTATTTCACTTTCCAACGGTGTTGTTAATCCAGGCGTTTTACAATCCGGTGAAGTAATAACACCCTTTACTATCAAAGCAGAACAGGCAACCACATTTTTTACAGGAGTACGGATACCAACTCAACTGACACAGGCAGAAGCAAGATTAATGGGCGGTGGGATTATAACAGCCAGCCCTATGCTTGAACGACGTGTATTTACCCTTAACCAACGGGCAATAAAAGCAACTGCTGCGTTAATAAAGTTTAAAACAAATATAATATCTAATGTTTTAAGCTGTAAAATGTTCACATTTAATTACCCTTTGTTGATAATACACATAACTCGTGAGGCAGAATTATACCTTCTACAACTTAGAAGACTTCAAAACAGGGAAGAGATAAGTCTGGAAAGAGAAGCTTACCAACAGGAATTTTTCTGGAATAGGCAAATGGCAGAACATGCTAAGTTTATAAGGGGACTTCTTGACCCGACAGAAAATAATTTGATCAATCAAGCTAATAATTTTGGTAATGAGTTTGATCAATTGACAGCAGAGGCTAAAGCGGCAATTGATACAACTGCTCCATTGGCTAAAGTTACTGAGGAAAGCTTAAAGGCAACTGAGGATTTAAGGAATTTCAAGGCCCAAGGTACACAGGGAATTCTCTCATGTAAAATAAGATCAATCATAATTCCGTTGCTTGGTGATCACGTATTACGTGAAGCAAATCATTATCTGCGGCTGCTTAAAATGTTTGAAGGAAGATGATAAAACAATTTATTTACAAATGTCACCATGATGTGTTTTATTACCTAACTAAAATTAGCTATATATGCAAATCTTTAGATTTTATTACAGAGTATTATATCATACTAAATCATAGTATTCCTATTGACATGGAAGGAATTAGCAATTATAATAAATAAAACTAAACTTGTTTACTAAACGAATTAGAGACTGTTTCTATATTTGCTCAATTCAAATTGCAGTGAAAAGGAAATAGTCTTTTTATTAAGGGAGAAGCTTTTTACGTTATTGAAATAAAAATAAAATAGGGAAGGTTGACTAAATAAATTAGAGACTAACTTTAATTCTGCTTATGCAGATATTGAAAATAGTTTTTTTTTATTTTTAAGCCACAGTTTAGGCATAATGCTCCTTAGAAAATGGTCGGCTGGTGGGGCAAACTTTTCAAGAGCATAAAACGCATGAAGGAGGAGTTAGCATGGGTAAGATTAATTTAGCGGCCACTACTGTTGTAAGCCGTGAACAACGTCTTGGCACGATCATCGGCTGGGACGGTGAAGCTTCAAAACTGGTAGAGGAATCAGGATATTCTATTCCTGGTTGCAGTGGTAAAAAAGGCAATGGTTGTAAGCTTTGCGAAATAAAAGGACCTTTTACACAAGGCTCTGTTTGCAGTGAACAAATGGTGGAATGTCAGGCAGGAAATGTGAGAGGTGCCGTATTAATTCAACATTCCCCTATTGGTTGTGCGGTGAGCCAAACAATTTACAATTCAATATATCGCAATGGTCTTGCTATGAGAGGCCTTCCTGTAGAAAATATTAAAATCGTTTCTACAAACTTGATAGAAGGTGATATGGTTTTCGGGGGTATTGGAAAGCTTGAACAGACTACGCGGGATGTTTGGGAGAGATATAAGCCCAATGCAATTTTTATTGGAACAGCATGTGCTACAGGCATTATCGGTGATGATGTTGACAGCGTTGCATCGGAGTATTCGGAGAAGTTGGGAATTCCTGTAATTCCGCTTCATTGTGAAGGTTTCCGCTCAAAACATTGGAGCACAGGCTTTGATGCCACTCAACACGGTATTTTAAGAGATATAGTAAGGAAGAGTCCTAAGAAACAGGAGGATTTGGTGAATGTAATCAATCTTTGGGGTTCTGATGTATTTAAACCAATGCTTAAAGAACTAAATTTACGTGTGAATTATGTTGTAGATCTTGCGACTGTTGAGGATTTGGCACAGATGTCAGAGGCTGCTGTGACAGTTGGCTTTTGTAATACGCTTTCCTCGTATTTGGCTCAGGGACTGGAACAAAATTTTGGTGTTCCGGAATTGAAAGCTCCTCAACCTTATGGCTTTGCCGGAACCGATGCGTGGCTAAGGGGCATAGCCAAAATCACCCATCGAGAGGAGCTTTGCGAGGCTTACATAAAAAAAGAGCGTGAGCGCGTAACGCCCAAAATTGAAGAGTTGAAGAAAAAACTGAAGGGCGTAAAAGGATATGTTGCAACAGGTTCTGCTTATTCCCATGGACTGATTTCAGTACTAAGAGAACTTGGTGTTGAGGTGAACGGCTCATTGGTATTCCACCACGATCCTATCTATGACAGTGAAGATCCGATACAAGACTCGCTGGCCTTTCTTGTTAATAACTATGGGAATGTGGAAAATTTCAGTGTCAGCAATAGACAGCAACATCAGCTCTATGCTCTACTGAAAAAAGCCAAGCCTGACTTTTTATTAATAAGACATAACGGGCTTGCACCTCTTGCATCACGTCTTGGTATTCCGGCTGCTCCTCTTGGGGACGAACACATTGCAGTAGGTTATGAGGGAATTGTTAACTTGGGCGAAGCGATATTAGCTATTTTAAAAAGAAAGAAATTTCACGAAGATTTGGCACAGCATATTAAGCTGCCATATACAGAGTGGTGGCTAAGCCAAGATGATCCATATATCCTTGCTAAAAACCCAGAAATTATATATCAAGATTAATTGTGGAGGTAAAAAAATGTCACAGATTGAAAATTCTTATGAAAATCAGAAAACAAATTCCATAAGCCGACCACGATATGGCTGTGCGATTGGTGCTATGTATACTGCAAGTGCAATTCCGGGAGTAGTTCCCATTACTCATTGTGGACCGGGTTGTGCAGATAAGCAATATGTTAGTCTTGCTTTTTACAACGGGTTTCAGGGAGGAGGCTATGGCGGAGGAGCTGTTCCACCCAGTCTTAATGCCTCAGAAAATGAAGTGGTATTTGGAGGAAATGAGAGGCTTAAAGAACTGATACAAGCATCAATAAAGGTTATTGATGCAGATTTGTTTGTGGTACTCACAGGTTGTATACCTGACCTTGTTGGTGATGATGTACCGTCAGTCGTATCAAAATTCCAAGAAAAAGGTGTTCCCATTGTTTATGCTGAGACAGGTGGCTTTAAGGGGAATAATTATACGGGTCATGAATTGGTTACAAAGGCAATTATTGACCAATATATCGGTGACTACGAAGGACGTAAGAAAAAGAATGTGGTTAATGTTTGGACAGAAATTCCATATCAAAACCCATTTTGGAGGGGGGATCTCTCTGAAATCAAACGTATTCTTGAAGGGATAGGCCTTAAAGTTAATATTCTATTTGGGCATGACTCAAAAGGTGTTGAAGAATGGAAAGAAATCCCTAAGGCACAGTTCAATCTTGTTATATCAACCTGGCTAGGACTTGATACAGCAAAGCATCTTGAAAAAAAATATGAACAACCATTTTTACATATACCAGTAATCCCTATTGGGGCGAAAGCAACTTCTGAGTTTTTACGCAAAGTATCGGGTTTTGCAGGATTAAATCTGGAAAGGACAGAACAGTTCATACAAAGGGAAGAGAAACTTTATTATAAATATTTGGAGGATTTTTCTGATTTTTATGCAGAATATTGGTGGGGTATTCCATCAAAATTTGCTGTTGTGGGCGAAAGCAGCTATAATCTGGCCATCACTAAATTTCTTGTAAACCAGCTTGGATTGATTCCGGTTAAACAAATTATAACGGAAAATCCTCCTGAAGTACATAAGGACAGTATCAGAAAAGAATTTTTAAACATTGCAGATGATGTTAGCATAACACCTCTTTTTTTAGAGGATGGTTATTTGGTTGAGCAAGCCCTTATCAATTCCGAGGAAAAACCTTCAATCATATTGGGAACAACGTGGGACAGAGATGCTGCAAAGCAGCTTGGTGGGAATATTGTTGAAATAGGCTTCCCGGCATCCTATGAAGTGGTTTTATCAAGAGCAAATGTTGGATATAGAGGCGCATTGTCCTTGATTGAAAAAATATTTACTATCGCGATTAGTGCAAGTGCTTAAAGTTTTGCTGACAAGGATTCAAATAATTTAAGATATGGAACGTATATACCAACGGTTTTAGATACACTCCGCTTAAAAGGCAAAATCAATGATTATAATGTGAGGTAGAGTAATTATGTAACCTTTATTTTTAAAATGCATACTATGAACTGAAAGGAGCGTGCAATTAATGCAGGATTATTATGATAAGCAACAGCCCCAGCGTTACACCGGGACATCAGATAGTATGCAAAGCGAAATGTTTGCCGAATTCGGAGAATCGATGACGGAAGAGATGCCGGTCGGTATAATCCCTGACAGTATGTCCGACAGATTCTTGTGGCAGAGCTATGAAGCTCAACGGGATCCTCCGTTCGGTCCTCCACCCGGAATGCCACCTTTTGGGCAGCCTTTTGG
This sequence comes from Ruminiclostridium papyrosolvens C7, assembly GCF_000421965.1. GTDB lineage: Bacteria > Bacillota > Clostridia > Acetivibrionales > DSM-1351 > Ruminiclostridium > Ruminiclostridium papyrosolvens_A. Next base: position 454,046 of record NZ_ATAY01000020.1, read on the forward strand.
AGGCGCTACCCAGGGAAGCGGACCACCGCCCGGTCCTCCGCCGGCTTTTGTTCCATCTAGCACCGTTGAGCAACAGTCAGCCGGAGTCCTTTCGATAAATCCGGGGGCCATTAGGCCTTGTAGGTTCAGATTTGTGTATTTGTGGCTGAATAACGGCCAGCGCTTCTGGGCTTGGTTGGTTTTCGTCGGGCCAAGGTCTGTGGCGGGATGGAGATGGACGGGATCCCGTTGGATCTACTTCGGGATAGACACCAGGAGGATAGCATCATTTGCATGCTATTAGTTTTTTCTTCCTGTTCTTAAGCGGGTGCTGATACATTTCAGCACCTCCATTTTTTCAGTTTTGCTTAAGTATTGCCTTTGCCTCAAAAACCAAACTGCACATGGAGTTAATTGGATAGACAAAAAATAACCAATTGTAGTATTTATTAAAGTGAAGTCATCTTTATTCTACAAAAGTGTGCATAAAACAATAATTTTATAGGGTACAGTTTGGTAAGGGTTACCTATTTTGACTGTTCCATAAATGACTACCAAATTCTTGTTTGCCGGGTTTCCGGTAAAAGCCTGCCCATTTTCTTGAATAATTTGAGTAAGGGGACTGATGTTAAGTTTTAATGTACCATCACTACTGACCAACTGACTGTTAAAAAAATCAACCTTAACATTTTGATTTCCCGAAGCCTTTGACATTACTAAAGCTCGATATTGCGGAGGGTAGATCAGTGGAGCAGGAGCATTTGCATCGTAAAATCCGGTTATGGGATCTCCTATATTCACCATTACATGATCTACAAAGTAGGTAGTCGGCGTTATTACAAAGTTTACCATGTTTCCATCCATATTTTGTACCGACATCAGTTTATAACACTCGGAAGGCGCTTCTGCCCCTGCCCAGAAATTACTTATTGCTGTAACAACACCTGAAAAAAATCCAAAGGTAGCCATATTCATTACTCCAATAACATTTATTTTATAATATATAACATATGAAGTACTAAAGAATTATGTTATCCTTTGCTCATAATACTAATAAATTCTTCAATATTGACACAATACATAACATGTTATATATTTAATACATTATACAAGTGGAGAAAAATAATGAAATTAACAAGTATTAGTGAAGAATATGCAATTTATGGGACTCTATTTTCTTTATGCAATAGAATTCAAACGATTGGTGACAAAGAATTTACAGATATTACAATGAGACAACATTTTTTGATGATTGCACTTGGAATGTTTGAAAATCCACCTACGTTAAAAGAAATGGCTGAGCTTATTGGTTGTTCTTATCAAAATGTAAAAAGGATGGCAGATCATTTACAGAAAAAAGAGTTCTTAAAAATTGTACAGGACAGCAAGGATAAACGAAAATTATTGCTTGTATCTACCGGGAAATTAGAAAAAATGGCAGATTCCAATCCTGAAAAAACAATATTTTTTATGTCAAAACTTTATAAAAGCATTTCTAGAGAAGATTTAGTGACTACCTTAAATACATTAATAAAAATGGACCAGAATATTGGAGGTATTATAGAATGACAAAAAGAAAAGATTTGTTGGCAGTGGTTACATTACTGTTGTTATGTGTTACTGCCATTCCCGGTATCATGTCCATAGATTTCTCTCATGCCATTAGTTTTCTCAATCAATATGGTCAATCAGTATCCATATATGGATATGGGATATATGCATTTGATAGTTATTTTAAGGCACCTATATCAATTGGAACAGATTTTTGTATACTTTTTGTATTGGTGCCAATGTTTTTATATACATATATTCAATATCGAAAAAGTAATGATTCACTAGCTGAATTAAAAATGATTTCTGTATATTCGGTAGCGTTATATTATGCAGCAAGTATTGTATTTGGTGTTACATATAACAGATTATTTATAGCATATGTTGTTTTATTTTCCTGCTCTATTTTTGGAATGTTCATGCATATAAAAAAAATCAAATGGAGCCAAACAATTCAAGTTACAAAAGGATTAATAGTATTTTTGATTTTAAGTGGAATAGCACTTTTTGCTGCATGGTTACCAGATATTATTCCCACATTACTTAATGGAGGGACATTACCGCTTATAGAGGTATATACAACGGAAATTACATATGTATTAGATATGGGAATCATTGGTCCGTTGTGCTTTGTTTGCTTGCATTTGCTGGTAAAGAAACAAAGTTTGGGGACGATGTTGTTAGCAATTCTTCTCAAGGCATGTATTGTAGTTGGAATTATGATGATTCCACAAACTATATTACAGGTTGTTTCAGGGGCTGAAATTCAAATGCCAGTGTTAGTTTCAAAATCTCTGTCATTTGTCGCATTAGGTGGATTTGCGTTATTCTTTAACATAAAAATGTATAAGGAGTTATCAAATGAAATTACAGAGGAGAAATAAGATTATGATTTTTAGCGGAGCTGTTTTTGTAATAATAGGAATTGTTATTATTTACTGGAATATACCATATTCCCCATTTAAAAGTTCCTTTGACCAGAATATGAAAAGCCGGATTTATGAAACTGCGGCAAATGAAGCAATTTGCACGCAAGAGGAAATAGACCGTTTACCCGAAGCATTTAGGAAGCATTGTAAATATATTGGGTTGGTTGGAAGTAAGAAAAATAATGCAGTAAATGTAGTGTTTCACGACACAAAGTTTGTATTTGACAGTAATAAAGGCACTATACTTGATATGGAATATAATTTATGGTTGTTTTGTAATAAACCGTTTAGGAGTGCATTTTGCAAATCTAGTATGTTTGGAGTTCCATTTGATGGTATTGATTATTGCTCTGATGACAAGGTGGGTGGAATGAAGGGCATGGTTGGAAAAGCTATCGAAATATTTGATGTCCACAATGAACAAATGTACAAGGCGGGATTGATATCATGGTTAGCAGAAGGTGCGTGTATAAATCCCTGCATCTTATTATCGGATTATGTGACATACGAAGAAATTGATTCTACCCAGGTTAAGGCAAAGATCGACTACAATGGAGTGAGTGGGGTAGGGATATTTACCTTTGATGAGCAAGGAAAATTATTGAGCTTTGAAAGTGATGAACGACAGGTAGAAGAGATAAATGGAATTATGACGCCGATAGGTTGGAAAGCTAAATATGGAAATTACAAGGAAAAGGATGGGGTGTTGATTCCTGGTGTTATGCAAGCTATAAAGGTATATCCTGATAAAGAATTAGTTTACTTTGATTCAAACAATATTGATATATATTACTACAAATAAGTATGACAAGTTTGTATTTGCTAGATGCGTATGGAACATCTAAAAGGTATGCGTGTTTCTCTCAAGGGCAAAGGAATAAAGCTAAGCAAACCCACCGTTCAGGTAGATGAATGGTGGGTTGCGTATAATACGACACAACTATTTTTTTACACTAAAATCCGAAAGAGGATGCTTATTTACAGCTTCCTTTAGCTGCTGTTGATCCAAATGAGTATATATCTCGGTAGTAGAAATACTTTCGTGGCCAAGTATCTCCTGCAAAGCCCTGATATCAACGTTCCCGTATTTGTACATCAGGGTTGCCGCAGTATGTCTCAGCTTGTGAGTAGAGTAACGCTGAGGGTCAAGTCCGGCTTCTTTTATGTATCTTTTAACTATTTTCTGTACGGATTCCTTGCTGATTCGCTGGTTTCTCCTACTTATAAACAAGGCACTTTTGTCTTTAAGACCGTTTACGGGACGTACCTTCATATAGTCTTCAATAGCCTGAAGACATGCTTTATTCAAAGGTATGCTGCGTTCTTTACCGCCTTTTCCCAATACTGTCAGAGTATTATCCTTGATGTTGTGCAGGTTTATTCCAACCAGTTCGGAAAGACGTATTCCACAATTCAGAAAAATTGTAATTATTGCGTAGTCTCTCACTGAATATTCATGATCCGCTTCGTTTACAGAGGTCAAGAGCTTTTTACTCTCATCAAAATTAAGATATCTGGGGAGTCTTTTTAAAATCTTCGGAGATTCCAATTCTATAGTAGGGTTTATATCCAGCAGCTTTGCCTTTGTCGAGAGGTAGTTAAAAAACGATTTGAGACTTGCAACCTTTCTTGCACGTGCATGGGAGGTATTATCTCTTTTGTTACTGACAAAGGACATATATGTGTATAAATCACTGAGTGTAACTGTCTTTAAAAGAGGTATATCAATATCTGTGATTTCAATGCTATCAAATTCAATGTTTTTATCAACTATATTTCTATGTATCTTCAAAAAACGAAAGAATATTCGAAGATCATAAAAATACACCTGGATGGTGTTTATAGATTTACCCTTTATAGTTTGCATATAGTTCAAGAAATCTCTTAAAACCGCAGGCATTTCAAAATCATAAATATTTTTCATATGTAAGACCCCTAAGTAATATTAATAGATACAGATACCAAATTATTCATATATCTATTAGTATATCACATAAGAAATGGCTTTTCAGCAATCTTCCTCGTCATTTTTGAGGTCTTTATTCATACAATCTTCATAGTCATGATTGCTGTTCATATCAAATTCTTCAATAGGTACAGGGCCTCTCATAACATATCTTTCAACTTGCAGAACACCGTTATCGTCTGCACGTACTCTCCAATCAACCATTAATATTTTTCCTTCTAAAATTTCTATACCCGTTATGCCTTTGGAATGTATGCAGCAGCCGGTATTAAAGTAAGGCAGCTCTTTACTTTTTGGGAATTTTTGTCTGTGAGTATGCCCGCAAATAAGCATAATTTTATGTTTTTGAATCCATTTTTTATAATTCCTCTCAATTTTATGTCTCTTAAAATGGTTTCTGGCAGGACTGGATGGGCTGTGGAAGCCTATTACATGGATATAACGCCAGAAGTAACGTAAAAGGAACATGGAAACAAACCAGAGCTGATCGTTCATTAAATCACCCTGATGCCCGTGAACAATAAGTATTTCCTGACCGGTGGCTTTGTTCTTTAAAACAAGGGATTCTATTGGTGTCATTCCCTTTAGCAAATCATGAATATCCTGACTGTAATCATCGTAATAGCTGTAAAAATTCTTACTTACGAAGTCCTTTTTTTTGAGATAAATATTATGGTTACCATAAATCATAATAAATCTATTGTCTTCAAAGAATTTTTTAAGAACTATAAAAACGTCGCTGTGGGCTAATCTGATATGTCTGAACTTTGTATATTCCCATAGCTCATCACCGTCACCTGCCTCAACGTATATATATCCGTTATCAAAGTAATAATTAAGTGCATGACGGAAGATATTCTGATTCCTGGCAAACTCGTCGGAAATGCTGTCGTCTCCTCTATGGGAATCACTGAAAAATATATATTTGGAATTATTGTCAAACAGTTGAAGCTTTGCGTTTCTATAAGCTTTTAGCAATCTTTTATCTGTAAACATTCCATCATTCCTTATATTTTGTGTTATTCAATAATATGTGCAGTTACATTAGAAGGTTATCCATGAAAAGTATTCCAAAAATGTTTTGAATAATTTTTGCTAAAACTCCATAAATTCTTCGTGTTGGAATTACCAAGCTATATTTATAAAAAATGTGATTTATTATTGCATTAAAGGAGGATTTAATGTCAAGCAGGTATAGAAAGCTTCTGACAGGTTGTACTTTGGTCTTATTACTTTTTTTTATTTCAACTAACGTAATGGCATCAAACAGTCGGGCAGAAGCTGCAATAACTAATATTGATATAAGAAGCACACCGGTTTTAGACCCAATTGATTATAACGGATACATTGTAAGAATGGTAGTTGATTACGCAAAGGAATTTGTCGGAGTCAGATATGTATATGGTGGGACAAGTCCCGAAGGCTTTGACTGCTCAGGTTTTATCGGGTATGTTTATAAAAATTTCGGCGTTAAACTCGCCAGATCTGCGCAAAGCATGTACTCAAACGGTAAAGAAGTGTCGAGGGATTCACTGAAAGCCGGTGATATACTATTCTTTGATGCCTCCTCCAGAAACAGAGCAGGGGCAATCGACCACGTAGGTATTTATTTAGGCGGTGATAATTTCATCCACGCATCCTCTTCAAAAGGTTCTGTCCGTATACAAAAATTATCCCAGTATAAAGGTTTATATATAGGTGCAAAAAGAGTTATATAGCTTAAAAAATCCTATGAATTAAACAAATTAGTAAAACAAATAATATCATCGTATGTTTAATAAATTCAAAGAGGTGATAAACCATGACTACCATAAAAATGAGTAAACTAAAAAAAAGAGTTATTTCATTTATGGCACCGTTGCTGTTATTAATGTTAACCGCTTGTTCCCCAAAAGTATTACAAGAGCCGTTAAATAATACAGGAAACCAGTCGGTTCGAAGTAATATTCAAAATTCTTTGCAGACTCCGGGCAAGAATACTACACAATCGGAAATTAATAATACGTCTCAGTATTATATCTATACCGCAAATGAGGATGAATCAACCGTTTCTGCCGTAAATGTGGCTACTATGCAGACTACAGCAAGTATTCCCGTTGGAAAAGCCCCTCATAATGTACAGACAACACCCGACAGAAATTTTGTTTTTGTAGTAGAAAATAAAAGCAATACTGTGTCAGCAATTGATTCTAAAACAAATAAAATTACAAAAACCATTAAAGTGGGAGAAGGGCCAAACCACATCGTATTTTCAAAAGATTCAAAAACTGCTTATGTAACAGTAGCCGAAATGGCAGAAGCAGGAGAAATGGGCGGTTCAGATAAAAAAGGGAATGTATACGTTCTTGATATTGCTTCGGGGACTGTAAAGAATAAGATTCCGGTTGGTCAAATGCCTCACGGGTTAAGGATGTCCCCGGATGGGAAAAAGCTTTATGTAGCTAATTCAAATTCCAATGACGTATCAGTTATTGATTTGAATACCAACAAAGTCATTAAGACAATAAAGGTAGGTAAAAAACCTGCTCAGGTAGCAATAACTCCTGATAATAAGCAGGTCTTTGTAACAATTGGCGATGAAAACAGGGTCGATGTCATTGATACATCCACTATGAGTGTCAAAAAATCAATCTCAGTAGGTAAAACCCCTGTTCAGGATTATATAACCCCTGATGGTAAATTCGTTTATGTTGCAAATACCGCAAGTAACAATATCAGCGTAATTAAAACAGAAACCCTTGATGTTGCAGCAACCATTGCAGCAGACTCAAAAGCCCACGGGGTTACAATATCAAAGGACGGAAGATTTGTATTTGTTACCAACAGCGGAACAGGAAACGTAACTGTAGTAGATGCAAAATCCAATGTTGTAACTGCTACAGTGGCTGTAGGTAAAGGCCCTACGGGTATAACCGCTTGCGATTAATAGATGGGTTGTCACAAAATTAATTTATATCTTTTTTAACCTGTACTAAGAGTATAAAATTGTATCAATGGAAGCTTGGAAGCAATCATTGATATAATTTTATACGGTACCGGTGTAAAACAAAAAACTTTCCGTTTTGCAACAGCCCCTTATATATTTATTCTACTTTTCCAAGTAAAAAACTTATAACTAAAATAACAAAAACTATTGTTGTTATAATTACATACATATAATCTTTTTCTTTCAGGAAAGTAAATATTGATATACCAACCCTGAAAACCGGAGTTATTATCAAAATCAACAATCCCGTAAGAATCAATGCATAGGGTTTTAATACCGCTAATCCGCTGAAAATATCACCCAGGGATGTTGGAAAGAAGCTTCCGGGATAACCGCTTTTACCCGTTGCAAAAAGGAGTATAAGTCCGAAGCCTATTACAATAGCACTGACAATTACTCCGATTCTCAGAATTTTGCTTATAAATACCTCTGTGCCTTCAATTCTGGATTTCATAATTTCACTCCTTTAACTATCATCTGTATTGACACATAAAGCAAAACGGGGATAAATACCAGTCTCAGAGTTGAACTTTTCAACCTTTGCATTACTTTTGTCCCGATAGAGGCGCCGAAAAGAACACCCAATGCCACGGGTGCGGCAATACTGGGGTCAATGTTTCCTCTTGAAAGATAAATTCCTGCACTGGCGGCAGCGGTAACACCTATCATAAAATTACTTGTTGCCGTTGAAACCTTCATAGGCAGCTTCATAAAAGAGTCCATAGCCATTACTTTGAAAATACCGCTGCCTATACCGAGAAGTCCCGAAATTACGCCCGCCACATACATCATACCAAATCCTCCGTAAACCCCGGTTACATTGTATTCCACCGTTTCGGAGAGTACCTTGTCATAATAAGCACCGCTAAGGTTCAATTTTTCAGCCAACGGTGAGGGGGAAATATCCTTCGGCAGCTCCTGCTTTCTTTTATTAAACATGTTAAGAGCAGAGTATAAAAGAAGGAAGCCAAATATAAGATACAGGTATTTGGTGCTGAACAATCCGGCTAGAAAAGCACCTGTGAGAGCTCCTGCTGTTGTAGCAATTTCAAGAAACATTCCGACCCTTACGTTAGTTATTCTGTCTTTAAGGTACGCTATGGCAGAACCGCTGGAAGTAGCTATAACGGAAATAATACTTGCACCTATTGCATATTTAATATCAATTTCAAGCAAAAGAGTAAGTGCAGGGGTTATGATTATTCCGCCTCCAAGCCCAAGGAGCGAGCCTAAAAAACCAGCCAATACTGATATGAATAATATTACAATTGTAGTTGTTATCATTTCAAATCCACCTTAGTATTTAATGGAATGTTCAAGTAACATTATACCAAATATAATACGGAATTATGTTATCTCAGATGAATTTCAGTTGTGCCAATAAGATGTATATTGTTATGTTACAGCTTCATAATATATAATATAAGTGATTATGTAATATATGGTTATTATATGAATTTGAGGGAGATATATTAATTTATGGGGAGGATGAAAACATGAGAAGCTTTCCACTGATTTTTAACAGTGAACTTAATTGCATTTCAAGTCCTATAATCTCACTTATGGCGTCTAAAAATTTGGAATACAGATTAGCTTTTGCATACATATGGGGCTTTACTTTCTCTGATGAAGACCCGAACTTTCCGGGTGCATTAGGCCCAAGAATAGAAGAGGGTTTCAATAACGTTTTTGAGTGTCTGTCTGATTTTTACAATGTGGAGATTATCAGACATTACGATATTACGACAGAAGAAGTATATGAGCTTATCAAAGAAGAAACCTCCAAAGGTATGCCCGTAATTATTTTCACAGATATGTATAACTGTGTATGGACCAATGTGTTCAAAAAAGTACACATTAATCATTCTTGTACGATAGTAGATTTGGATACAAGCGGAAACCTATTTTGTATTGATTCGGCGCCGCCATGTAATGGAGCTATTATGAAAATTGAGGACTTTCATGCAAGCTGTAAGGGGTGTATAACTATTAATTTAGATAGATATAAGAATACTAATATAGATTGGAGAGCAATTTTACATAATTCGGTGAGCCGTGCATATAAAAATGACACTTTTTCCTCACTATCCAAATTCGTAAACAGTTTTAATAATTCCTTTGATGTGGCAGCTGAAATAAAAACCGCTCATGGAAATGAGCCGAGTGCTTCGTATATCATATGGAGGCTTTTGAGAATTTCAGGGGGACGAGTGCTTTTCAGTTTATTTTTAGAACATTTAGGAGAAAGATACAATAATTTAGAATTACTCAATTTATCCAAAGAATTTAAAACTATTAGTGATAAATGGAAAATTAATCAAGCACTTGTTTTAAGATACATGAACAACCCTGAAAATAAAGATATCCTTAATAGATTATCAAATAACTTTTCTTTTATTTTAGAATCAGAAGTTAAAATGGCAGAAGCATTATCCGGGATATAATATAGAGCATTATATACTATATAAAATGCAACAGAATTGTTGCATTTTTTTTGTACAACCTTATGCAAAATTATTTTAATAATGTATTAATTTGGTATAATTGTTGTAGAGAACTCATTTTACCATAATAAGGTTAGAAGAGTTCGGAATATATTTAATCCACATTAAAATAATTTTTAGGGGGAGTTAAAAAATGTCAAAAGTACAAAAAGAAAGGAAAAGAAGGCTGTCGGTCTTGTTGATCATTGCTCTTATAGCAGGACAGATTTTTTCTGCAGTTACGGTATCAGCAGAAGCACCGCCATCTTCTTTTACTCCGGCTGAAGGCTGGGAGAATTATAACTATTTCAACTTTGCAGAAGCACTACAAAAATCACTTTATTTTTACGATGCAGAGAAATGCGGCGAAGAAGCCGGTTACGACAAAGGTGGCAGGCTTGAATGGAGGGGTTCATGCCATGAAGGAGATGCAAAAATACCCTTAAAGTACACCAACCTGTCAGCTGCTTTTTTAGAAAAGTACAAAAGTGTAATTGATCCCGACGGAGACGGTACAGTAGATGTACACGGTGGGTTCCACGATGCAGGCGATCATGTCCGCTTCGGTCTTCCACAGAGTTATGCTGCCGGTACCCTTGGTTGGGGATTCTATGAATTCAGGGATTCCTACAAGGCAATAGGGGAGGAACAGCACACAATTGATATTTTAAAATACTTTACTGATACATTCTTACGCTGCTCCTATCTTGACAAAGATGGTAATCTCATTGCATTTTGCTACATGGTAGGAGAAGGTGACGTTGACCACTGTTACTGGGGGCCACCGGAACTATATCCGGAAGAGTATGCCAAGACCAGACCTGCTGATTTTGCTACTGCTGAAACTCCGGGAAGTGATGTATGTGCAAGTACTGCTGCGGCCCTTTGTACATCGTACCTGAATTTTAAGGATTCAGACCCGCAATATGCAGAAAAGTGCTTAAAGGTCGCAAAAGCCATGTATGAATTCGCAAAAAAATACAGAGGTAAGGCCGCTGGTGATGGCTACTATACTTCTGATTATGATGAAGATGAGCTGGCTTGGGCTGCTGTATGGCTTTATCAGTGTACCGGAAATATGGACTACGTAAAAGATATTGACTCTGTTGATGCACAGGGAAACTATACCGGATATATGAAAAGAATAATACCTGAAACCTATAATACCAATACCTGGTATAATTCATGGACTCATTGCTGGGATGCGGTATGGGCCGGAACATTTTTAAAGCTCAATGAACTGTTACCCGAAAATGAATTATTCAACTTTATCGCAAGCTGGAATGTAGAATATTTGTCCGGCGGTGTAGCAAAGCATACTGATCCGAATGACCATAACTATTACAAACCATCACCTGCCGGATATACTATGATAAACGGCTGGGGATCTGCACGTTACAATACAGCCGCACAGTTATGTGCTCTTGTATATATGAAACATCATCCGGAAAGAACTGATTTTGGTGAATGGGCAAAGAAGGAGATGGAATACCTTATGGGAAGAAACCCCATGGGATATTCTTATATAGTCGGCTACGGCTATGAACAGGGGCTTCCTTTTGCACATCACCCGCACCATAGAGCAGCACATGGCTCAAAAACCAACAGTATGAATGACCCTGTGGAACACAGACATATTTTATGGGGTGCTTTGGCAGGGGGGCCTGATGCAAATGATTATCATATAGATTCAACCACTGAGTATGCCTATAATGAAGTTGCAGTTGACTATAATGCTGCCTTTGTAGGTGCCTTAGCCGGATTGTATAACTACTACGGACAGGGTCAAAAGCCAATAGCGAATTTCCCTCCAAAGGAACCAAGAGCTGATGATTACTATTGCGAAGCTCGTGTAGCAAGGGAAACTGCTGACAGCACACAGGTAGTTTTAAGAGTTCATAATGAGTCATGTCAGCCACCTCATTACGAAACAGGAATGAAAGTAAGATATTTCTTTAACATTAATGAATTATTAAAAAGCGGACAAACTATAGACGATGTTATATTTGCAGTAGAGTATGACGAACAGATTTCCATGCAGCAGGACCCTATCAAGTACACAGGGCCTTTCAAGTGGGATGATGCAGGAACATACTATTACGAATTTGATTGGAGCGGAAGCAAAATATATGGAGACAGAGAACTTCAAATTTCATTCCGAGCAAAACAGGATTCCAATTACATGACTCATTGGGATTCTTACAATGACTACAGTATGAAGAATCTTACAAGTACATATGCAGTAACCAAGAATGTGCCTGTTTATTTGGACGGGACTTTGGTTTACGGTGAAGAAGCTCCAAAGCTCGACCCGTCAACTGACCCTGAAAACCCAGACACCTCGCCGCCGTCAATCTCTGTATCATATAAGTGCGGTGCTTCGGATACCATAAAAAATACCATAAGGTCTTCAATAAATATAAAAAATACCGGAACGGTTCCCATAAATCTGTCTGACATAAAACTACGTTATTGGTTCACAAATGACGGGAACCAGCAAAATTCCTTTACATGTGAATACGCAGCATTAGGTACCAGCAATGTCACCGGTAATTTTACCAATATATCTAATCCTGTTACGGGTGCTGACACCTATTGTGAAATCGGGTTTACAAGCGAAGCAGGAAAGCTGTCACCGGGAGGAAGCACTGGGGCAATACCATTCAGAATAGAGGGTACAACGGATTATGACAAGACAAACGATTATTCATATGACTCAAAAATGACTGATCTTGGTGATAATACAAAAATTACAGGTTACATAAAGGGCGAACTCAAGTATGGGGTCGAACCTGTTGTTATTAATATCAAGCTCGGAGATTTAGACGGTAGTGGAACTGTAGATGCTATCGACTTTGCATTAATGAAAAAATATCTCCTTGGTTCTTTACAATTGGATTCGGAGAGCTGTGTCAGAGCAGACGTAAACAAAGATAATTCTGTTAATGCAATCGACCTTGCATTACTCAAAAAGTATCTTCTTGGTACAATATCTGCCTTTTAATCAATTAAATTAAAGCTCCTTTCTGATTTCCAGGATGGATAAGCACACGACAAGGGCCGAAAACTCAACTTTCCGGCCCTTGTCATATATACTAAACAGTTTGACACCAATCCAAGGCCTAAAATTAAACAGGAGGTTATAACTATGAGAAAAAAATTGTCAGCTATATCGGTTATACTATTTTTTACTTTCTTGTCAACAAATATTGTGGGGTTCAGCACGCAGACATTTGCAGCGGAAACAGCCAATTTATCAGAATATATTCAGTATGAAATGCCAATTGTTGCAATAAATACCGACTCCGACACTAAAATTGATTCCGATGAGGTGTACACTGATGCAAAAATCAGCGTAATAAATGATGATGGTAAATATGAAATGTCTGATATTGCTTCATCAGTAAAGCTGCGTGGAAACAGTTCCATGTATTCCGAAAAGAAGAGCTACAAAATAAAATTTGGAGAAAAGCAAAATCTTCTTAATATAGGAGATGGAAAAGGAAAGACATGGTGCTTGATTTCAAACTGCTACGATGGATCTCTTTTAAGAAATCTTACCGTCTATCATTTTGCTGAATTACTGGACGGCATTTCCTACTCACCCAACTGCCGTTCTATAGAACTTTATGTGAACCATGAATATCAAGGCGTATATTTGTTGTGTGAAGATGTTAACATAAATAAGAATCGTATAGCGATTTCAGAAGAGCCAAATGAAGTTGAGAATAATGGTTACCTTGTTGAAATGAGCAGATACGCCAAAGATAACAAGTTTGATATAGATACGGCTACCTACGAAGTAAAAAATGACTTATCCCAAACACAATCAATAAAAAATCAGCAGATTAATTACATTTCAAAGTACATTGAAAAGGCCTACAGCGCATTGAAAAGCGGCAACGAAAAGGAATTGAGAAAATACATAGACCTTGATTCATTAGTCGACATATATATAGGCAATGAAATTGTCAAAAATGTTGATGCCGGATGGGACAGCTTCTATATGTACAAGAATGCAGGAGGAAAGCTCTGTTTTGGCCCTATGTGGGATTTTGATCTGGCTATGGGAAATGCAAACTGTGTAAAGGGCTTTGAATCATGGAAAGGCTTTAATCCATATAATATCCTGAATGTGAATGCAAATTCCAATCCATGGTTCTGCCATGCACTATCAAAAAGTTGGTTCCGTGATTTAGTAAAAAAGCGCTGGAATAAACTACAAGGTAAAATAAATGGTTTGCCAAAAACAGTTATAAAAGAAGCCCAAACAAATTACAAGTCTTATTGCAGAAACTTTGAAAGATGGGATGTACTGGGCAAACAGGTATATATTGAACCTGCTGAAATATCAGCACTTACAACCTTCAGAAAGCATTATAACTATCTTGGCAGCTGGTTGAACAACCGTATAAAATGGTTGACCCAATATATAAACAGCAAGGATTTTAAAAATGGGGTGTTTGTAAACTATAATGGAAAGCAATTAACCTCAAACTCAAATTTATTGGAGATAAGCCCTATACTGGCACTATTAAATACATCTGATGTAGATTTGACCTATAAAATGTTGCCTAACATAGGATTGACTCTCTCAATTAAAAACGGTGGGGTGGAAAGCTGGAATACCCAGGTTGATGCATCCGGCTTTATGATAGAACAAGGTGCTGAATATGTACTTTCCTTTGATTATAGTTGCAGTGAAACCCGTCAGCTGCCATTATGTATTCAACAGAATTATGCACCATGGGCCCCATACTATTCAGGTGAATTAAAGGCCACAAAAGAGCCTCAACATTATGAAACAGTTATAAAAGCCCCTGCAAGCGATTCCAATTGCGCACTTATATTCAGTCTTGGAGGGAATACATTTAACGGAACTGATGTCACCATAAACAATATGAGTCTTGTGAAAAAGAGTAAGTAACTATTGATTGGTAGTAAGCTAAACAGAGGATGTGCTTCCTCTGTTTATTTTTTTCTTAAAAATAAAAATTACAAAAATTGCTAAAAAATAATTGACATACTTTTAACCACATGTTACCATTTGGATAACTTATAAAACATATGGGATTACTTGGGTATAATGTACTGCTTTTTATAAGCTGGAATTGGTTTACCTAATTCATCAAATAATCTTTTAAGTCAATGCATACTAAGAATATATGAAAACTATTATTTAACAAAGGAGTGATTTGTAATGAAGTATAAAATTCTTAAAATCAATATTATCACTGTGTGTATACTGCTTTTATTTTCAGTCTTGACGGGGTGTGGTAATGCCGAAAATTCAAATAAAGCTTCTGGCTCATCACACAACAACTCCATAACCCTTTTGAATGTTTCATATGATCCTACAAGGGAGCTTTATCAGGAATACAATGAGGCTTTTATAAAATACTGGAAGAAAAAAACAGGAGAAATTGTGACTGTTCAGCAATCCCACGGTGGTTCAGGAAGTCAGGCAAGAACCGTAATTGATGGAAACGAGGCGGATGTAGTTACTTTGGCATTAGCTTACGATATTGATTCAATCAATAAAAATAAAGAGTTGATTAACAAGGAATGGCAAAAACGTCTACCTGATAATTCAACCCCATATACATCAACCATAGTATTTCTTGTGAGAAAAGGCAATCCAAAGAACATAAAAGATTGGGATGATCTTGTGAAACCCGGGATACAGGTAATAACTCCAAATCCAAAAACCTCCGGCGGTGCTCGTTGGAATTATCTTGCAGCGTGGGGGTACGCTCTGAAGAAAAATAATAATGACCGGGAGAAGGCTAGGGAATTTGTCAGTCAGCTTTATGAAAATGTACCGGTTCTGGACTCAGGAGCTAGAGGAGCAACAACTACTTTTGTTGAACGTGGTTTGGGTGATGTTCTTATAGCGTGGGAGAATGAAGCCTTTCTCTCAATAAATGAGCTTGGAAAGGATAAATTTGAGATTGTAGTACCGTCAGTAAGTATTTTAGCTGAGCCTCCGGTTTCTGTGGTTGATTCCGTTGTTGATAAAAAAGGTACCAGAAAGGCTGCCGAAGCATATCTCCAATATCTATACAGTGACGAAGGTCAGGAAATAGCAGCAAAAAACTACTATAGACCAAGGGACCAGAACATTGAAAAGAAATATGAAGCGCAGTTCCCAAAAATCAATCTTTTTACTATCGATGAAGTATTCGGAGGCTGGAATAAAGCTCAGCAGGAACATTTCAGTGATGGCGGAGTTTTTGATCAAATATACATAAAAAAATAATTAAGAACTGGAGGTGAAATTATGAATCTTACAATAAAGCCGATAAAAATCAAGGAGCAAAGTGTCATACCCGGCTTTGGAATTACCATGGGAATTTCACTTCTGTATATAGCCCTTTTGGTTCTGATTCCAATATCAATGGTATTTTTCAATAGTTCCAGTCTGGGCCTCAAAAGCTTTATGGATATAGCACTAAGTGCCAGAGTGATGGCATCATTGAAAATATCTTTTGGAGCATCCTTCCTTGCAGCTACAGTAAATACAATATTTGGACTTCTTTTGGCCTGGGTCTTAGAGAGATATTCCTTTCCCTTCAAGAAGATTATAGACGGATTGATTGATTTACCTTTTGCATTGCCCACAGCAGTTGCCGGCATCTCACTTACCACCCTTTACGCCCCAAATGGTTGGATAGGAAAGTTTCTGGAGCCATTAGGCATAAAAGTATCATATACCCCTCTTGGAATAATTGTAGCATTGATTTTTATCAGTTTTCCTTTTGTAGTCAGAACCGTTCAGCCTGTTCTGCAAAGTATAGACAAAGAAGTGGAAGAAGCAGCAGCATGTCTTGGAGCAACTAGACTTCAGGCCTTTTGCAAAATAATAATTCCTGAACTTTTTCCGTCTATTATAACCGGTTTTGCACTATCCTTTGCAAGAGCCTTGGGGGAATATGGTTCCGTAGTATTCATTTCAGGGAATATGCCTATGAAAACAGAGATAACACCGCTTCTAATAAGAACAAAGCTGGAACAATATGATTATGCGGGTGGAACAGCAGTTGCGGCAATTATGCTCATAATATCATTTTTAATGCTATTAGCAATAAATCTCTTTCAGTGGTGGGCAGTTAACAGACACAAATTTATATTCGCTAAAGGAGGACATCATGGCAGGAAGCCTACCTTTGAACCATAAGGTTCTCAATACATATCAGAAAAGACCTGAAAAAAAATCCGGGGCTGTACGGATAATACTCACTGTACTGGCTTTACTCTTCTTTATACTAATGCTCTTTATTCCACTTATATCGGTATTTGTTAAAGCCTTTCAGCAGGGTGCACAGGTTTATCTGGCAGCTGTAAGTGACCCTATGGCACTTGAAGCAATTAAGTTAACATTACTTACAATTATTATTGTGGTTCCAATAAACACCGGGTTTGGATTGGTGGCTTCGTGGGCTGTATCCAAGTTCAGCTTTAAGGGCAAAAACCTTTTGGTAACAATTATAGATCTGCCTTTTGCTATTTCTCCCGTAGTAGCAGGCTTGATATTTGTTTTACTTTTCAGTACAAGTCACGGCATACTGGCTCCCGTTTTAAATGAATTTGGTATTAAAGTAATTTTTGCACCTCCCGGAATAATTCTTGCTACATTATTTGTAACTCTGCCTTTTGTGGCGAGAGAGCTTATTCCTCTTATGGAAGCACAGGGAACCTCTGAAGAAGAAGCTGCCCTGACATTGGGGGCAAGCGGCTTTAAAACCTTCCTGCTTATTACACTTCCAAATGTAAAGTGGGCATTGACCTATGGTGTTATGCTTACGGCAGCAAGGGCAGCAGGTGAATTTGGTGCAGTGTCTGTTGTGTCGGGACATATTAGAGGATTAACAAACACTGTCCCTCTTCACGTTGAAATCCTATACAACGAGTACAAGTTTTCAGCTGCATTTGCAGTAGCTTCACTTTTGACAGTAATTGCAATCATCAACCTGATAATAAAAAATATCGCAGATTGGAAAATCAAACAACAGGAAAAATGACATAAATCGGAGTGGAAAATATGAGTATAGAAATAACAAGTATTTCAAAGACATTTGAATCATTCAAAGCTCTATCAAATATAGATCTGAAAATCAATACAGGAGAGCTTGTAGCTTTGCTAGGTCCTTCAGGATCAGGCAAAACAACACTTCTCAGAATTATCGCCGGACTGGAAACAGCGGATAAGGGTAGTATTTTATTTGACGGAGAAGATAATACCGGTAAAAGTACACAGGATAGGAAAGTCGGCTTTGTTTTTCAGCATTATGCATTATTCAAACATATGACAGTATTTGAAAACATAGCCTTCGGACTTAAGGTAAGGCCATCAAAAATGAGGCCTGGCAAGGAGGCTATAGAAAAAAAGGTTCACGAGCTTTTGTCTCTGGTAAAAATGGAAGAACTCGCCAAGCGGTACCCTGCCCAGTTATCGGGAGGACAGCGTCAGAGAATAGCACTTGCAAGAGCGTTGGCTGTTGAGCCTAGAGTGCTTTTACTGGATGAGCCCTTTGGTGCATTGGATGCAAAGGTGCGAAAAGACCTTAGAAGATGGCTTAGAAAGCTTCATGATGAATATCCCATTACCAGTGTATTTGTAACACACGACCAAGAGGAGGCACTTGATGTAGCGGACAGGATAGTAATTCTTAACCAAGGGAAAATTGAACAGATAGGTACACCTGAGGAAGTATACGACAATCCGGCAAATCCCTTTGTCTACAACTTTCTGGGGAATGTGAACCTGTTTCATGGCAGAGTACACAATGGAAAAGTTGAACTCGGCAGCCTAAAACTGGATTCTCCGGAACATTCAGAAGCCATTGACAGGAAAATTATCAGTTATATTCGCCCTCACGATATTGAAATAAGTTTGGAGCAAAATGAAAATGATTTCGTTGCAGCTGAGATTATCTTCATAAGAGCAGTGGGACCTATTGTAAACCTTGAAATGAAGCGATTCGACACCGGAGAATATGTAGAAGCTGAAATTAGCAAAGATATTTATAGAAAACTTATGCTCGAGGAAAGGCAGACCGTTTATGTTAAGCCAAAGGATTTTAAAGTATTTATTCCTGAAGACTATATGATATGAAAAATTTTACATACTTTTGCCTAAAACGGTAAAAAGTCAGGATGTGATTTAATGATTGACAATAATATTTTCAGCGGGTTAAGCCCGGAATCAAAAAAGATATTCAGTTTAATTTTGCATAACCGGGCATTAACCAAGGGTACTCTGTCAGATCTGTCTGATATAAAGCTCACAAGCCTGAACAGAATGATGCAGCCTCTTGAGGAAATGGAACTTCTCGTTAAATCAGAAACCGGAGAATCAACTGGAGGCAGAAAACCGGTTTTATATGATGTGAATCCATCCGGTTATTACATAGTCGGCATAGATATATCCAGAACATATACTCAGATCGTTTTAACTAACCTTAAAATGCAACCCATTAAAAAATACAGGTTTGATATGAACAGAGAATCAACTCCAAAGCTTGTACTTAGCATAATTCTCAGCTGGATAAAGGATGTCAATGCTAAGCTGAAAAAAGAAAACGGTACTATTATAGGTGCAGGCATCGGTACCGTAGGCCCTATTGATAAAAAAGAGGGTTAGTATTAAATCCGGAAAACTTTGTAGCTCCCGGTTGGGAGAATATACCGCTAAAATCAATATTTGAAAAAAGACTGGGAGTCCCGGTTGCAGTAGATAACGGAGCAAATGCTGCGGTACTGGCTGAAACTAATTTCGGAATTGGAAAAGGAATTAAAAATGTAATTTATATTAATTGCGGTATAGGAATAAGAATGGGGATTATTACCTCAGGTCTGTTTGTAAGGAATATCAACAATACCGAAGATGCCTTTGCACATATGGTTGTGGATGTTAATGGTGTGACATGCTCCTGCGGAAATAAAGGCTGTATTGAGGCTTATTCCTCTATTTATTCCATGGTAGAGAGATTTAATAAATTAAATAAGAATTCCCACCCCGGAACCATATCAAATGAAGTTTCTTATATAGAAATTTGTAAAGCTGCTGAGGGTATGGAACCCCAAGCACTTGACGTTATAACGTATGCAGCAGAGTTTATGGGGGAAGGGCTTGCCAATCTTATAAAGCTGCTGAACCCCGGCATTGTAATTTTAAGCGGCCCACTTATCAGAAATTCTCAGCTGTTTTACGACATATGTACAGATATGGCTATAAGAAAAAGTCACATACAAAAAGACGGAGAAGTTATTTTCAACAGAGGAGGGCAATTTAACGAAATTGCCATAGCTATTGGAGCCAGTGCCATGGTACTGGAGAAATTTTTAAAAGGAGAAAGAAAATGAGAGAACTTGATTTAAAAGCACTAAACAGTGAAAAGAAAAATGCGGCAGATGTTATCAGTTACATTCTGGAAATGATGGGGCCTTCCAATATAGCACTGGCTTCCAGCCTGTCCATAGAGGATCAGGTGCTTACACATATGATTTTAAATATTAACCCTAAAGCAAGGATATTCTTCATTGATACGGGAAGACATTTTCAGAAAACTTATGATCTCATGGAAGAAACTATGCAGTCCTATAAGTTCAACTATGAAGTATATGCACCTGAAAACGGAGATATTGAGGAAACTGTATCACGGCTTGGGCCAAATTTTTTCTATGACAGTGTGGATTCAAGAAAAAGGTGCTGTGAAATCAGAAAGGTCAAACCCCTTAAAAGAGTGCTTGGCACTGTAGATGGATGGATTTGCGGACTGAGAAGAGATCAGTCGCCTACTCGTCAGGACATGAAAGTTTTTGAATGGGACAATGGCAATTCCATTTACAAAATTAATCCTATTGTATTTTGGTCAGAAGAAGATGTATGGGAATATATAAAAGCACATAGCATCCCTTACAGCAATCTGTACCGGAACGGATTCCGCAGTATCGGATGCCAGCCTTGTACCAGAGCCGTACAGCCCGGTGAAGATGTACGAAGCGGAAGATGGTGGTGGGAAGATCCTGATAAAAAAGAATGCGGTCTCCATTTGGGAACGGCACATTCTATAAAGTATTAGCGTAGTTTTAAATTATTTAAAATATGGAGGTTGGCTATGAATCACTTGGATAAATTGGAGGCACAGAGTGTTTACATACTAAGAGAAGCTTACAGAGAATTCAAAAATATATGCATGCTCTGGTCTATAGGAAAGGATAGTACAGTACTTTTATGGCTTGCAAGAAAGGCCTTTTTTGGTCATGTACCCATGCCCCTTGTGCATATCGATACACATTATAAGATTCCCGAAATGATTAAATACAGGGATGATCTGGCGTTAAAGTGGAAACTGACCATGATATATGGTGAGAACAGTGAAGCACTGGCACAGAAACAAACCTTCCCTGACGGAAAGGCAGACCGCATAACCTGCTGCCAGACACTTAAATCGGAAGCGTTGAAAAATACACTATCAGGTGAATGGAACAGATATACTTTGGACCACACTACCAGCAAATACGTTTTGGACGGAAACAGAGAAAAATATACCGGAGTTATTGTAGGTGTTAGGGCAGATGAAGAAGGCAGCCGGTCAAAAGAAAGGTACTTTTCACCAAGAGACAAGGAAAACGACTGGGATGTGGGAGATCAGCCGCCGGAGTTCTGGAATCAGTTTAAAACAGATTTTGCTCCCGGGACACATATCAGAATCCATCCTCTTCTGGATTGGACGGAACTAAATATTTGGGAATACATAGAAAGAGAGAATATTCCCATTACATCACTATATTTCGATCAGGGCAGCGGAAAACGCTACAGATCCCTTGGTTGCTACCCCTGCACATCTCCTGTAGAATCCACATCAAAAAATGTAAGTGAGATAATTGAAGAATTAAAGAGCGGTAAATTTGCAAATATAGCAGAGAGATCAGGCCGTGCACAGGATAAGGATGACGGTGGCGGGCTTGAAACACTACGCAGGGGAGGTTATATGTAATATGGAAAACAGAGAGCAAATGAACATAGTAATTGTAGGACATGTGGATCACGGCAAAAGTACGGTGATAGGAAGGCTGCTGGCAGATACCGGTTCACTGCCTGAAGGTAAACTTGAATCGGTTAAGGAATACTGTAGGAAAAATTCCAGACCCTTTGAATATGCATTTCTTTTAGATGCCCTCAAAGACGAACAGGCACAGGGAATTACCATTGATACTGCAAGATGTTTTTTTAAGACAAATAAAAGAGACTATATTATAATTGATGCACCGGGCCATATCGAATTTCTGAAAAATATGGTAACGGGTGCATCTAGGGCAGAAGCAGCACTTCTGGTTATAGATGCCAATGAGGGAATCAAAGAGAACTCAAAGCGTCACGGTCACATTGTTTCAATGCTTGGAATCAAGCAGGTTGTGGTTTTGGTTAACAAGATGGATTTGGTAGACTTTGACAGAGATGTTTTTAACTCTATAACTGAGGAATTTACAGAATTCCTGAACAAAATCAATATTAATCCCATAAACTTCATTCCGATAAGTGCATTTAACGGTGACAACGTTGCTGAGAAATCCTGTGAGACACCATGGTATGACGGCCATACAGTACTGATGCAATTAGATTCCTTCGCAAACAGGAAGGAAGACATCCAACTGCCCTTCCGTATGCCCGTACAGGATATTTACAAGTTTACTGAGGAAAATGACCACAGAAGAATCGTTGCGGGTACTATTCTGAGCGGAACCATAAAGGCAGGTGATGAAGTCGTCTTTCTACCTTCAAAAAAGAAAAGTGTTATAAACAGTATTGAGGGCTTTAATGTAAATTCTGCGGAAAAAGCCGGTGTTGGCCAGGCAATAGGCGTAACACTGAAAACACAGATATATATAAAATCAGGAGAGCTGATGGTCAGAGCAGATGAAATTCAGCCGGTTTTAAGCTCACGTTTCAGAGTAAATATTTTTTGGGTAGGTAAATTCCCGTTAATAAAAAATAAAGATTACAAGCTTAAGATAGGAACTTCAAGAATTACAGTAAAGCTGGCAGAAATTTTGAATATAATTGATGCAGCAGAACTGAATATAAATACCTACAAGGATCAGGTTGAAAGACATGATGTGGCAGAGTGTATACTTGAAACCGTCAAACCCATTGCCTTTGATCCCATTTCTCATATGGAACTGACAGGCAGGTTCGTTATTGTGGATAATTATGAAATATCAGGAGGCGGAATTATTCTGGAGAGTGTTTCTGACAAGGGAAGTACTTTACATCATAACATAGGGAAAAGTGAATTTTTCTGGGAGAAGGGATTGGTATCTTCAAATATGAGAGAAGATTTATATGGACACAAAGCCAAGTTCGTAGTTTTAACCTCAGGTAATGAAGAATACGAACAGTCCATACACAAGATTGGAAAAGAACTTGAGTTCAAATTATTCAAATCAAATTATACGACCTACTATCTCGGTATAGCAAGCCATACATCTGATTCCAGTGACAGGGACAGCCAGATAAGGCAGATTGGTGAACTTGCCATATTATTTGCTGATGCCGGACATATATTTATTACCTCTGTATTCAATCTTGACGATTATGAAGCGGAAAAGCTAAAGCTGTTGAACCAGACTCATGAAATAAAAATTGTTAATATAGGAGAATCACCATTTGACAGCTTTGTGCCTGATGCAGATATCAACTATTCAGATATCGGGGGGGTTGTTGATTCCCTTTGTGAATTAATTAAAAACTATAATAAAAATGGAGTTGAAGAGCTATGGGACAGGTCGATTACAAGGAATTGAAAAAGGGCGGATTCATTCAACAGATTCAAAAAAATAATTTCTCTATGAGATTGGGCATTGTCGGCGGACGTATTCAGGCAGAACAATTGCTTAAAGTATATGAAATTGCAAGGAAATATGGACACGGCTATATACATATGACTTCAAGGCAAAGTATTGAAATCCCGTTTATTAAGCTTGAGGACATCGAAACAGTCAAGCAGGAACTTGCTGAGGCAGAATTATACCCGGCTGCAAGTGGGCCAAGAGTAAGGACGATTACAGCCTGTCAGGGAAACGGTGTATGTCGGAACGGACTTATAGATTCCGAAGACCTTGCAAATGAGTTTGGCAAGAGGTATTACGGGAAGGAATTGCCTCACAAATTCAAGCTGGGCATCACTGCTTGCGGTAATAACTGTCTGAAAGCTGAAGAAAATGATCTTGGGGTCAAGGGAGCTGTCAAACCCCTGTGGAATAAGAATAATTGTACCTATTGCGGTCTATGTGAAACTGTTTGCCGTCATAAGGCCATAGCTGTTAATAAAGGCGCTAAAGGCTTTTCCTATGATACATCTGCCTGCAGATATTGTGGCCGCTGCGTAAAAGCGTGTCCTAAAGAAGCATGGGAAGGTAAAAGCGGCCTTATCGTTTACTTCGGAGGTCTGTTCGGAAACAGAATAGCAATAGGAAAACAGCTTCTCCCTATTATATTCTCAAAAGATGAGCTATTCGAAATTGTTGATACCACTCTTGGATTTTTTGAAAAGCACGGGAAACAGGGTGAGCGTTTCAGATATACTGTTGAACGGGTAGGCTGGGAGTTATTTGAAAAGGAACTTGAAGGGGTTTTATAAAATGATATATGACGTAATTATTGTTGGAAAAGGACCGGCAGGCCTGTCTGCTGCCATTTATACAGTCAGGGCAAATCTCAATACACTTGTGATAGGACAGAGCAACAGCGGACTTTATAAAGCTGCAAAAATTGAAAATTATTTTGGATTTTCCGAAGCCGTCAGCGGCAGTGATTTATTAAAAGCAGGTGAGCTGCAGGCTCGAAGACTCGGAGCTGATATTACTGATGAAGAAGTATTGGAAATTAACAAGACAGATAATTTTGAAGTTATTACCCGTGAGAAGAGTTATTATGCAAAAACGGTTTTAATGGCAAGCGGTCAACCACAGAAAAAACTAGAAATAGACGGGCTAAAGGAAATGGAGGGAATAGGAGTAAGTTACTGCACAACCTGCGATGGCTTTTTTTACAGGGGCTTGAAGGTTGGGGTCCTCGGAAATAAGTATTTCGCCATACATGAGGCTGAAGAGCTGAAAGCCTTTACCAATGATATCACCATATATACAAACGGAATGGAACTGGAATACAAGGGTGATTATAATAAATTGCATGACAATTTCAGAATAGTAAATAAATCTATACAAAAGCTTTACGGAAAGGACTGTCTTGAGGCAATATATTTTACCGACGGAACATTTGAAAAGCTGGATGGATTGTTTATTGCAAACGATATTGCTTCCGGCATTGATTTTGCAAAAAAACTTGGTGTATTGACAAAGGGTGCATCTATTGTCGTGGATGAAAACCAGAAAACCAACATTGAGGGCCTTTATGCAGCAGGCGACTGCACCGGTGGCTTCAAGCAAATAGCTACGGCGGTCGGTCAGGGTGCATTGGCTGCCGGAAGAATTTCTGAATTTATTAGGAAGGAAAAATTAATTAACATACAATTAACATTCTCTTAATAGACGCAAATATGTTTTGTATATTATAATAAGTTTGTTAAAGGGGAGTAGTTATTAAATAACTAAGTCAACATACATGGTGCAGCTGCATCTGGCTTTGTTTCCTATACGGTTAACGAGACTTTTAACATAATCTGAAACTGATTATGTTAAAAGTCTTTTTTTATATATAATTTTAAAAACAGGAGGATGTTAAATGTCTACAAAAAAAGCACTAAAGTGGGTTATGTTCTGGATAGGGTTGGCGTTAGCCTTTAATGCCGGAATATACTTATTTATGGGCAAGGAACCGGCATTGCAGTTTCTGGGTGGCTTTGTAATAGAAAAAAGCTTAAGTATAGACAATCTTTTTCTATTTATTATGGTATTCAGTAGCTTTGGCATTAAACAAGAGCATCAAAGAAGAGTATTAAATTATGGTATAGTTGGAGCATTAATACTAAGGCTTATATTCGTTTTACTCGGTGTTACTATTGTAAATATGTTCCATTGGATTCTTTATGTATTCGGAGCAATTCTGATAATTAGTGGTATAAGAATGATTTTAAAGAAAGAGGATAATAATTCTGTAAAGGACAGTAAAATAATAAAAATTCTTGGTAAAATTATTCCGGTTACTGACAAGGTGGAAGGAGATAAATTCTTTGTAAGAAAGAACAAAATTCTATATGCTACACCTTTGTTTGCTGTTTTGATTTTAATAGAATTTACGGACATCATATTCGCTGTAGACTCAATCCCTGCTATATTTTCTGTAACAACCGATCCTTTTATTGTTTACACCTCAAACATATTTGCCATATTGGGACTTAGAAGCATGTATTTTGTTCTTGGTAATCTCCATGAAAAATTCAAGTATGTTAAGTACGGTGTTGCAATGATTCTGGTATTTACTGGAGTAAAACTGTCGGTGCTTATGTTTGACATTAAAATACCTATTGAACTTTCATTGGGAATAATATTCTTTGTACTGGCATCGAGTATTGTGCTATCAGTTTTATTCAGCGGAAGGAAAAAAGAAATAAAAGAAATATAAAAAAAGACTGTCACAAAACAACGATTTCAAAATTGTTTTGTGGCAGTTTTTGTATATTGGTAGATTTGCTTACATAACTTGCTTTTAATTAAAAATTAACATAAAATCATAAATATAACCTATTAAAATTCAAATAATCAAGATAGGATGACGTGTGTCAAAATGAAAACACTGATAAAAAGGCTTACAAGACTTAGTCTGGTATGGCAGGTTACTATTGTTTTCTCACTTATAATGATAATTCCTGCAATAGTAATAACCACATCATATTTTGAAATTGTCAGAGATAATCTTTTGGAGGAAGCAAATAAAAAGGTACAGGAGAATTTGAAAAAGCTGGATAGTAACATAAACTCCAATATCAGTAACATGAACAGTGCACTGAATCAATTGGTTTTCAGTCAGGAATTCCAGTATTATTTAAATCCTGAAAATAATCTAAGTACACACGAAAAAAATTATTATGTTTACAGTGTTCAAAATGAACTTCTAAATATACGTTATGTATACACGAATAAATTCAACAGACTTGTTATATATTCTTCAAATAAACAGATTGATGAATATTTTGATTGGTCATATCACATAGAAAGATTATACGACCGTGATTATTATTCTGAGATTATGCAAAGCAGCAGTGAGCATATTTATGGAAATGTTCGTGTATACGACAGAACTTTAGGAAACCTTGTAAATTATGAAGAACTTGAAAATAAAGAAGAATTGGTATTACCTATTTATCAAAAAATATCCGATATTCGTACAAAAGAGTGTATCGGGCTCATAGAAGTCGATATGACAATAAGCAAGCTTGTTGATTCAAGCGAACTTTTAAATCAGAATTCTGATGTGAAATATCTGATTTTTGACCGCAACCAAAAATTGGTTTTTGCTTCCGATGACAAAAGCATGAGAGAATTTGCTAGTATAAAGTTTCCTAAAAAATCAGGGGCATCGGATATTACAGTGGGTGATGCAGATTATCTTATTGCATATGACAGGGACGATATTACGGGATTGACCAGAGTTGCAGTTATGGACAAGAAGAAAATTCTTGCCTCCACTTCAGGAGTGGATACCCTTTTGTTATTGATTGCCATTCTCAGTATTGTGTTTATCATAGTTTTTACCAATGTTGCAGCCAGAATTTTCTTCAGAAAGCTCAAAGAAATTGATAAAATGATTACACATATTGAATCGGGACGGTTTGATGTACGTATCAAAGTGGATGGGGTTAATGAAATCTCCAGAATTTCAGAAAGCTTTAATCATATGGCTGAAAGACTTCAAGGACTGCTTATTTCAATGGTTCAAAAGGAGAAAGCACAAAAGGAAGCGGAAATACACGCTCTTCAAGCACAAATAAATCCTCATTTTCTATATAATACCTTGGAAAATATGAGAATGCAGTGCGAAATAGACGAGTATTATGTAGTGGCCAACGAACTGGCAAATTTAGGAGATTTAATGCGTTACAGCCTGCATTGGGAAAGTCCTAAAGTAAAGATTAGTGAAGAACTCAATAATATTGAACAGTATATAGAAATTATGAGGATGCGTTTTAATAAAAGACTAATCTTTCAAATGGATTGTCCCGAAAATCTAAGAAATATTATGATTCCCAAGCTGATACTTCAGCCACTGGTTGAAAATTGCTTTACACATGGCTTTAAAGATTCAATTCCGCCATGGAATATATTTGTTAATGTCTCTATGCCAGAAAACAAGCTTATCATAACTGTTGAAGATAACGGCAAAGGAATGGGAAATGAACGTCTTGAAGAAATCTGTGAATGTATCGCGGAAAATAAAACAATTTATAATAAAAGTAAGTCAAAAAACTCAATTGGTATTATTAATGTAAACCAGCGTGTAGGAATGATTTGTCCTGCAGGAAGCGGAATGCAAATTGAGAGTGAACAAAATGTCGGAACCAAAATTACTTTAACCATTGTTGTTGAATTGGGTGTTCAAAACGGAGGGGAAGAAGATGTTTAAAATATTGGTGGCAGATGATGAGGATGTTATACGAAAGGGTATAATTGTAATACTCAAAAGGGAGTTGGCAAATATTGATATTTGCTGCTATGAGGCTGAAAACGGTATAGAAGCACTTAAACTCTGTAAAGAACATTTACCTCAGCTTGTCATTACCGACATCCGTATGCCTTTTTGTGACGGACTTAATTTAATTAAGAATATCAAGGAAACAGGGTATTCTCCAACTTTTATCATTCTTTCAGGATATGCGGATTTTGAATATGCTAAGTCTGCTATTAAGTTAGGTGTTAAAGAGTATGTACTTAAGCCTATAAAAAAGCAGGAACTCGTTTCTATGGTTGAGGGTTATGTAAAAAGCCTGGCTAATGAGAAACAGAGGATTGATGAAAAATTTGTTCGTGAGAGTGAAAATAAGAAGGTTGTAGAAAATGTAAAACAGAAGCTCCTTAAAAATTTACTGGACTCCACTGATGCCGATGAGGCAAAGAGGTACCTGTCCCAGCTTTATGATTTGGGTGTCCGATTTAAGGAAAAGCTTTTACTCTGTGCCATGATTCAATATCAAGTGAATAATGAAAACAAAGACTATATTGATTTTGCAGTAAAAAATATAGCAGATGAAGTATTGACTCAGGAAATGGGCGAGGATTTCGTAATTACATTTCAATATGAATCTGGAAGAATTGTTGCTGTGTTCGAGGGTCTTAAAAGAGAGGCAATGCTCCTTTCGGTAAAGCAGGAGCTAAATAAGATTTGCAGCTTAATCCGTAAGTATTTGCTGGTAGATGTATTTGCAGGTATAGGTGATGTTGCCTACGGCTCCATATTATTGCACAAAACCTTCAATTTTGCCAATGAGGCTACCAATTATAAATTGTATCGTACCGGCAACAATGTACAATTATTTTCGGAAATACCTATGTCGGTTAGGCATGAGCAGAGTGAGTGGGGTAAATTAATCCATAACCTTGAAGATATTAAAAACGCAGAAATTATTAATTCTTTTGAAAAACTAATTATGTTACCCCCTTCATTACAGTCTTTGTCAGCTATTGAGCAGAGCTATATACAACTTGTTAAAACTATTGACCGTCAGCTTGTAAAGTATAACAGCACAAGAACGGAAAGTATCATTAAGCCTCTTCCATTTTTTGAATTATGGAGTTTTTTACAGCTTAAACAGGAGATAAACAGATATCTCAACCAAGTGCATCAGGCAGCTAATGAGGCAGGTATAGATGTACCCAATAAAAAGCTTATAGTAGATGTATTGCAGTATGTCAGGGAAAATGCCGCCAGTGATATCAATTTGAATATAGTGGCAGAAAAATTTGATCGAACTTCGGCATATATGAGTTCGCTGTTCAAAAAAGGTACAGGAATGGGCTTTAATGAATATATTACAAGTATTCGTATGGCTATGGCAAAACAGATGCTTGCCGATACAAGCATCCCTATTGGTGAGGTAAGCAGCCTTTGCGGATATATAAACCCAAAATATTTTTCTGTGGTCTTCAAGAATACTTTCGGCGTAAGCCCGGTTAACTACAGGCAAAATTCTATACGTGAAAAGAATTTCTAAAAAATTCACAGAGAAAATCATTAAGTAGTACATGAATTATGATGGTTCATGTATTTTTTCTTTTCAAATCATAAAAAATCAAACTTAATATTAAAATAGTAAACCTGTTAAACCATTAATTCAATTATATAATTAAAACATGAAATGCAGGAGACATAAAACATATAAGAGTAACTTCATAGAGGTTATGGGAAAAGAGGTGTGATTATTGAGCTTACTTGAAATGAAAGATATCAGCAAGAGTTTTACGGGAGTAAATGTATTGCATGATGTACATTTTAAACTGGAAAAAGGTTCAGTTCATGCCCTTATGGGTGAGAATGGAGCTGGCAAATCCACACTCATGAAAATCCTGGCTGGGGTAACAAAGAGTGACAAGGGAAGCATCAGTATCAATGGTAAGGATGTAGAAATCAATTCGCCTACAGATTCTCAAAATCTGGGAATCGCAATGATTCACCAGGAATTGTCTCCTATTCCGGGAATGACAGTAGCTGAAAATATATATTTTGGCCGTGAACCCGGAAAAGGAGGATTTGTTGACTATCGTACACTGTACAGGCAAACAGAAGAATTATTAAATAGGCTTCATATTAACAATATTAGTCCAAAAGAAAGGCTTCAGAATCTGCAGGTTGCTGACCAGCAGCTTGTGGAGATAGCAAAGGCTATTTCATTTAATGCAGAGATTATTATTATGGATGAACCTACTTCGGCAATTACAGATAAAGAAGTAGATAACCTTTTCATAATAATAGATAACCTTAGAAAAGAAGGAAAGGGAATCATATATATTTCTCATAAGATGGATGAGGTTTTCAGGATTTCTGATGAAATTACCGTTCTTAGAGATGGAGCATATGTGGATTCCTGGCAGGCTAAAGATATTAACAATGAAATCCTGATTAAAAACATGGTTGGGCGGGAGCTCAGCGACATTTATCCGAAGGTGCACGTTCCAATAGGCGAGAAGGTATTGGAAGTCCGTAAACTGACACTTCAAAACAAATTTTCTGATATAAACTTTGATGTCAGAAAAGGAGAAATTCTCGGTATTGCAGGATTGGTTGGGGCAGGTCGTACTGAAGTAATGCAGGCTCTGTTCGGACTTAGCCCAGCAGATGAAGGTGAAATAATCTTTGAGGGGAAAAAACTTAATCCCAAGGAGCCTGTTGAAGCAATTAAGAATGGTTTGGCATTTGTTACGGAAGACAGAAAAGGCGAAGGACTTGTACCGTATATGAGTGTAGGAAACAATATTACACTGGCTTCTATGAAGGACTTTGAAAAGAATTATTTGATTGACATGAAATCAGAGGATGAAGTAATTCAGAAACAGATTTCTTCCCTCCGTATAAGGACACAAGGAAAAGAGCAGTTAGTATCATCTCTTTCCGGAGGAAACCAACAAAAGGTTGTTCTTGCAAAATGGCTGATAAAAAAGCCTAAATTGTTAATATTGGACGAGCCTACCCGTGGTATTGATGTAGGTGCTAAATCTGAAATCTATAAGATTATGTGCGACTTTGTTGCACAGGGGAATTCTATTATAATGATTTCTTCGGAAATGCCTGAAGTAATGGGGATGGCTGACAGAATTATTGTATTAAGCAATCGCAAATTAGGCGGGGAACTTAAGAGGGAAGATTTTGTACAGGAAAACATTATGAGACTTGCTGTATCTAAAATGTGATAATGGGGTATGAAAAATGGAGAATATAAAAAATTACAGAAAAATGACTGCAGGTCAGTTTTTAGAGAAATTTGCAACATTGATTGGACTGTTTTTGGTTATATTGATTTTTGCTTTACTAAAACCCAGATTCCTTGATGTAAACAATGTTTTTAACCTGTTACGGCAGGCATCCATAAATGGTTTACTTGCCCTTGGAATGACCTTTGTAGTATTAACAGGAGGAATTGATCTCTCCGTGGGCTCAATATTGGGTGCATCCGGAATATTTGCGGCGCTGGTTGCCCAAAATCATAGCATTCCTTGGTTTGTAGCAGTTTTAGTTGGATTGGGTGTAGGGTTTTTACTTGGGAGTTTGAACGGAATAGTAATTTCATGGCTTAAGGTTCCGGCTTTTGTTGCTACATTGGGTATGTTGAGTGTCGCCAGAGGAATTACTTATCTGGCCAGCAATGCACAGCCGGTACCGGGGTTAAGTGATGGATTTCTGAAAATTGGTGGAGGAAATGTTGGAATTATACCAATCCCTGTTATTATCCTTGCAGTAGTATTTATTATTTGCAGTATTCTTATATACAAGGCCAAATACGGAAGATATATTTTTGGTGTAGGCGGAAATGCCAAAGCTGCCCGTCTATCAGGTATTAACGTTAAGAAGATAAAGTGGTCGGCATATATGATAGCAGGTGTTTTGGCTGGACTTGCAGGCGTAGTATTGACCTCACGTGTATCTTCCGGTCTGGCAATGGCAGGACAAAACTATGAAACTGATGCTATTGCGGCTGTTGTAATGGGCGGAACCAGTCTGGCAGGCGGTAGAGGCAGATTATGGGGAACTCTTGTCGGTGTTCTTATAATAGCAGCTCTAAATAATGGCTTGGATATGATGGCGGTATCCTCATACTGGCAGTTAATTATTAAAGGTTTGATAATTATTGCGGCTGTTATGATGGATAGCTTGAACAGTTCTAATGATTAATATCCGTTTTATAAAAACGGTTTATTATTAAATTAAAATTTAAAGGAGAAATAGTTATGAAAACAATGAAAAGACTCGTGGCAATGCTAGTAGCTGCAATAATGCTAATCTCTTTCGCAGCTTGTTCCTCTGACACTGGTAAAAAATCGTCGGAAGAAACCAAGTCTTCAGACACAACTACTGCAACTGAAACAAGCAAGCCGGCTGACAAAAAAATTGTTGTTGGAATGACACTGTACAGTCTGAAAAATGAATTCACAGTCCGCCTTTCAAATGCTGCTAAGAAGAAAGCAGAAGAATTGGGAGTGGAACTCAAGATTTATGATGGTAACTATGATCCAAACACACAAATAAACCAGGTTGAAACAATGATTTCTGACGGCGTGGATGCAATTATCCTAAACCCTCAGGATGCAAAAGCCTGTGCGGTTGCGGTTGATAAGGCTGCAGCAGCGAATATACCGGTAATCGGAGTCAACACCCGTGTTGACAGTGAGAAACTCACCAGCTACGTTGGCTCAAAGGACGTATATGCAGGTGAATTGGAAATGCAGGCAATTGCCGATAAGCTCGGTGGAAAGGGCAACATTGTTATACTTGACGGACCGCTCGGACAATCAGCTCAGTTGGAACGCAGCGAGGGAATCAAAAATGTACTTAAGAAATATCCTGATATCAAGGTGCTGGCAGAAAAAACAGCTAACTGGTCACGTTCAGAAGCTATGACAGTTATGGAAAATTGGCTGCAGGCATTTGACAAGATAGATGCTGTAGTTGGTGAAAATGATGAAATGGCACTTGGAGCAAGAAAAGCAATTGAAGCTAAGAAACTGGATATCCCTACAATCGGTGTTGATGGTATAACAGATGCTTTGGATGCTGTAGAAAAAGGAACATTAATTGCATCTATATTCCAGGATGGTGCAGGACAGGGAAGTAAGGCATTGGAAATTGCTGTTGCTAAAGCAAAAGGCGAAAATGTTGACAAGGAATACTGGATTGATTTTGAACCAGTGACAAAGGACAACGTGGCAGAATTTAAGCAAAGAGCACAATAATATTATTAATATGGATTATTAGGAGGGGGAGTGAAGCTCCCTTTCCTTATAATCAGCAAAACATACAGATAAATAAAATGTAGCTAAATGGAGGGTCTAATTATGTTGGAATACTGCGGAGCAGATTTGAATTTCTCGTTGCAAGGCAAAACAGCAATAATCACAGGAGGTGCAGCAGGAATAGGACTGGCTACTGCACACTTTTTTACAGGAAAAGGTGTTAATTGTGTTTTAGCAGATCTCAATCCTGAAGCAGATAAAATAGCACATGAGCTGGGTGAAAATTGCATAGGTGTTTCTGGTGATATAACAAATGCGGATTACAGACAATCTGTTATTGATGCAGCAGTAAAAAGATTCGGAAGTGTTGATATTCTTGTAAACTGTGCAGGAATAGTAGCATTGGATAGTGCTGAAAATTTAAATGATAATATGTGGGATAAGACAATAAGCATAAACCTGACAGCCTCCTTCAAGATGGCTCAGGCGGTTGGTAAATATATGATTGATGCAGGTAAAAAGGGCTCTATAGTTAATATGGCATCACAGGCAGGTGTTATTGCACTTGACAAACATGTTGCCTATTGTGCCAGCAAGGGCGGAATTATAGCAATGACAAAGGTAATGGCATATGAATGGGGCAAGTACGGTATCAGAGTAAACGCAGTTTCACCTACGGTAGTTCTTACCGACTTGGGTAAAAAGGCTTGGGAAGGCCCTGTTGGAGATGCATTTAAAAAGGAAATGCCTTCGGAACGTTTTGCAGAACCGGATGAAATTGCCGGTACAATAGCATTTCTCTGTAGTGGTGCAGCAGGTATGATTACGGGACACAACCTGCTTATTGATGGAGGCTTTACAATAAAATAGAAAATTAGTTTAACCAAATAAAAATAGAGGTGAATAAAATGTCAATAGCTATAGGATGTGATGAAGCAGGATTTCAATTTAAGGAAATTATAAAGAATCTTTTAATAGAAAAAGGTTTGGACGTTGAAGATCTTGGAGTATATA
Source organism: Ruminiclostridium papyrosolvens C7 (assembly GCF_000421965.1). Lineage (GTDB taxonomy): Bacteria > Bacillota > Clostridia > Acetivibrionales > DSM-1351 > Ruminiclostridium > Ruminiclostridium papyrosolvens_A. The sequence continues at coordinate 488,855 of NZ_ATAY01000020.1, forward strand.
GTACCGACCCTGTTCTATACCCGGATATTGCTGTTGCCGTTGCCAGGTCAATAGCTGAAGGAAAACATGAAAGAGGAATTTTGATTTGCGGAACGGGTATAGGAATGGCCATTGCTGCCAATAAAGTTCCCGGAATCAGAGCAGCCGTTTGTCATGATTCTTTCTCAACTGAACGTTCCAGAAAGAGCAACAATGCACAGATTATGACCCTTGGAGCACGCGTAATCGGAATAGAGCTTGCAAAGCAGCTGGTCAATTTATGGCTGGGATGTGAATTTGACGGCGGTGGTTCAGAGGCAAAAGTCAATAAAATATCAGAATATGAAAATGAATTTTATAAAAGCTGCAGATAAATCCATATTAAATGAAAAGAGGGGGATTTTAATATGCAAAGAATTATTAATGATCCATTCAATTGTGTAGAAGATATGTTGGAAGGTTTTCTCAAGACTCACTCTGATATAGTTGTTAAAACAGACAATCCAAGAACAATTAAATATATAAACGCTCCTGTACCCGGAAAGGTCGGTGTTGTTACAGGAGGAGGCTCAGGGCATAAACCGGCATTTATCGGTTATTGCGGAAAAAATATGGTAGATGCCGTTGCAGTAGGTGAGATATTTGCATCACCTACAGCAAAAGCATTTCTGGATGCAATGAGAGAAGCAGATTCAGGAAATGGCGTGGCATGTCTCTACGGAAACTATGCCGGAGACAATATGAATGTCAAAATGGCCACAGCCTTTGCAGAAGAAGAAGGCATAACAGTTAAAACAGTTGTAGCTAATGACGACGTTGCTTCTGCACCTAAAACTGAAAAGGAAAAAAGGCGCGGTGTTGCAGGCGAAATATTAATGTGGAAGGTTGGAGGAGCTAAAGCTGCTAAAGGCGGAACCCTTGATGAAGTAATAACTGCCGCACAAAAAGCCATAGATAATACAAGAAGTGTTGGTATTGGTCTTACATCATGTACAATACCTGCAGTAGGACATTCAAACTTCAAGATTGAGCCGGGAACAATGGAGGTTGGCATTGGTCATCACGGTGAACCCGGAATTTCAGTTTCAGCACTTAAGACAGCTGATGAGATGGCTCAGGAAATGCTGGATATTATTCTCCCTGATTATCCTTTTGTTGCCGGGGATGAAGTTGTGGCTCTTGTTTCAGGACTGGGCGCTACTCCTATAATGGAGTTATATATCCTTTACAACAAAGTTGAAGAAATACTTGCGCAAAAGGGTATCAAAGTTTACAAATCCTATGTAGGCAACTACTTTACTTCTCTTGAAATGATGGGTGCTACCCTTACACTGATGAAAGTTGATGAAGAATTAAAGGAATTGGTAGACGAAGAAGTAAATACAGTTGGAATGAAGCAGTTTAAATAATAGCTATTATAAAATCTGAAAGGGGTAATGACTATGAGCAGCTTTAAAAATACAGGAGCATCTTCAGTAGTATATAATGTGATAAACACAATTATTGATAATTGGACTTACTTAAGTGAAGTTGATGGATTAATAGGTGACGGAGACCATGGAGTTAATATGAACAAGGGCTTCACCATGACAAAGAATAAACTTGGGGGTAAGGAAGTCAGTTTATCAGAAGGATTTAATGTACTGGGAAAAACATTGATACTGGAAATTGGAGGCTCTATGGGCCCTCTTTACGGAACCTTCTTTATGGAGTTTTCAAAAGCATGTAAAGATGTTGAAGATATAGACAAGGAAGCTTTCGGAGCAACATTAGAAGGTGCCCTAAAAGGAATGCAGGCTTTTGATAAAGCAAAGGTTGGTGACAAAACTCTAATGGATACTCTGGTTCCTGCAATTGAAGGTTACAAGGCGGCTTTGGCGGACGGAAAGGATTTTAAAGCTGCACTGGAGGACATGAAGGTCGAAGCTGAAAAGGGTAAGGAATCAACACGTGATATGGTTGCAAAAATAGGCAGAGCGGCACGACTTGGCGAAAGGTCAAGAGGAGTTCTTGATGCAGGTGCAACTTCATGCAACCTTATCCTGAAATCATTGGCAGATGCCATTATTGAACTATTGTAATTATCCCTCTTAAATACAATATCATTAAAATTAAGCCAATCATCTTTATCTGATGATTGGCTTAATTTTTTATAATATTGTAAATTTTTATTATTTATTGTAATATTATCTATATATTTGTGTAAGGGGAGATGAAATACTATGCAAAGTGTTGGCAAGTTATCTGTCAAACGAAATCGGATTATTTGTATAAGTTTAATTCTATTAATTGTTCTCGCGACTTTAACAGCAGCATTAATCATATCTAAAAAGACCGAAAAAGCTTCAAGCTATGTATTCGGAGAGCAAGCACTGAGAATAAACGGTAAAATTGTTGAAACCAGCGTTTTTCGTGATGAAAAAAATATTTTCTTTGATAGAAACAAAGGAAACTCACAACTGATGCAAAAAATCGATGAAGAAGTCAATGATTTGATTCTCGAGGAAGTAATCAAAAAAGTACTGGCAGATAACTATTTCTACAATGAATCAGGTTACAAAGTGACTCAAAAAGAAATAGATGATTATTACAATAAATACGTAAAGCCAAGTTTGGAAGGTTCTGGTGGCGAGGGCTCCAGTATCAGTGAAGGCCTTGATTATAAGTCAGAAGCTGAGTACAAAAAAGATGTTGAATTATATCTGTTAAAGCTAAAGAGTGTTCCGGGTATTGCAAAGGAGTATGGAATAAGTCTTGATGAAAACGACTTCAACACAAAATACGAGGAATATGCCAAACAGTACAAAGACATGCCGAAATCAATCCACCCTAAAGAAGAATATAAGAAAATGCTGCTTGTCAGGGAATTTTCCATATCGGATAAACTAAATACTTGGCTCGAAAAGCTAAGAACCAAGGCAAAAATAGAAATTTTAGAGCCTTCCTTAAAAGCTTACAGGCTATATAAAAATGGGGAGTATTCCAAAGCAGCGGATGAATATAAAAATGCCTATAAAAAGTACGAGCTAAGCTTGTATCAGGAAAAGGAAAAGGAATGTAGGAGTAAGAAGTAAGGATTAAAAACAGCTGTTCATGAATATTTTAATACATGGATAGCTGTTTTTTTGTATCTAATCTTGAAACGATATAAACAATAGTTTATATTGAAGATTATAAAGGGGGAGTGAGTTTTGAAAACTTCAAGATTATCATTACTGGATAAATTTTTAACCTTATGGATATTCCTGGCAATGGGATTCGGAATAATACTTGGATGGGCAGTCCCCGGATTTTCAGGTATGCTCTCAAAAATGTCAGTTGGAACAACATCATTACCAATAGCAATAGGACTAATAGTAATGATGTATCCTCCGTTGGCAAAGGTAAACTACAAAGAACTAGGTAAAGTTTTTAAGAATCCGAAGGTGTTAATTTTATCGCTAGTACAAAACTGGGTTATCGGACCAATTCTAATGTTTGTGCTAGCAATTATATTCTTAAAATCGGATTCTGCTTTAATGACAGGATTAATTTTGATTGGTATTGCCAGATGCATAGCAATGGTTATTGTCTGGAATAGTTTGGCTGACGGTGATAGCGAATATGCTGCAGCTTTAGTAGCATTTAATTCTATCTTCCAAGTAGTATTTTATTCAATATTTGCGTATTTATTTGTGACTGTGTTACCGCCTGTTTTTGGTCTGACAGGGTATGAGGTTCATATTTCAATGGGAGAAGTTGCGCTATCTGTAGCTATTTATCTTGGTATTCCGTTTATTCTTGGTATGCTCACAAGATTAATAATGGAGCCGCTAAAAGGTACAGACTGGTACACTAAAAAATTTGTTCCTAAAATTAGCCCTTTAGCTCTTATAGCCTTATTATTTACAATAATTGTAATGTTTATATATAAGGGACAATATATTGTTCAGCTACCGCTTGAAGTTGTTAGGGTAGCAATACCACTGTTGATTTACTTTATAGTAATGTTTTCAGCATCTTTCTTTATAAGCTATAAATCAGGAATTGACTATAACAAAACGACTACATTGGCCTTCACTGCAGCAAGTAATAACTTTGAACTGGCTATAGCAGTTGCTGTTGCAGTATTTGGAATTGAGTCTAAAGAGGCATTTACTGCAGTTATAGGGCCTCTTGTAGAGGTGCCTGTTATGATTGGGTTGGTTAATGTGGCTTTATTCTGGAGAAAGAAGTATTTTCTGAAATAAAAAATATTGACAATTACTAACTGTTCGATTACCATAGAACTATGAAAACATTAGATTTGGTAAAAATATTTAAAGCACTCTCGTGTGAACAAAGATTTAATTTATTTAAAGCCTTGTACGAGTGGTGTGAAGAAGGCGAGTGTATGGATGGGGAATATACCTGTACAGACGGTATTGAAAAATGTTTTACAAAAGCCTGTTGCTGTATGAACCTGTCCCGATCAACTATTTCTCATCATTTTAAAGAATTGCAGAATGCAGGATTAATTACTTATACACGAAAAGGTCAAAGCTTTATGTGTAAAATTAATAAGGAAGCAATTCTTTCAATCCAAAACTTCTTAAAATAATTTTTTTCCTGATACTAGCATCAGGAAAAAAATTTATTATAATTGTTCGATTGTTATGAAACATTAGAATATAAAATTAAAATATTGAGAGGATATTATGAATTGGAAGTTTGAAAAGGTATTGGACATTATTAAAAAAACAGACAGCTCTATTTTGCTAAAAGGTAAATGGGGTATTGAAAGAGAAGCTCAGAGAGTTACTAAAAGCGGATATTTAGCCTTAACCAATCATCCGGTTGCCTTTGGAAATAAACTTCTAAACAGTGAGGTTACCACTGATTTTTCTGAAAGTCAACTGGAACTTGTAACACCACCTCTTTCTTCTGTTGAGGAGGTTTATAAGTATCTGGAAATGTTAACTTTGAAGGTTAACTATGAACTTAAAAATGAATTATTATGGCCATTAAGTATGCCTCCAAGATTACCTTCAGAAGAAATTATTCCAATCGCAAAATTTGATGACACACCTGAAGGTAGAGAGAAGGAAATATACAGACGTGGACTTGCAACCCGCTACGGTAAAAAAATGCAAATGATTTCAGGTATCCATTTTAATTTTTCCTTCACTGATGAACTGTTTGATATTTTATACAAATATTGGAGTAATGGTGAAGATAAATATGAGTTTATTGATAAAGCGTACTTTTCGATGGCAAGAAATTTCTTGAGATATAGGTGGTTGTTGATATACCTGTTTGGAGCATCTCCTTCTACAGATAACACATTCAATTCTGTAATTCAAAATGAATTAAAGACGATTAGAAAATGCTGTCCTGAACGTTGCAATCCTACAAACAATTATAAGAAATATGCGACCTCCTTACGAGTAAGTCGATTCGGTTATTCCAATGGTGAACAAGGCAAATTCACAGTGTCTTACAATAGTAAATCTGAATATTTGGAAACTATCAGAAAAATGATGAAAACCAAAAGCAAAAAATACTCAGAAATTGGAATGTTCAAAGATGGTAAACAAATTCAGCTTAGCGAAAATGTGTTGCAAAAAGACAGTGAATTTTATTCCTCTATACGTCTGAAACAGGTTGTTGAAAAAGGAGAAAGTCAGCTTGATGCTCTTGAAAAAAGAGGTGTCGGGTATGCTGAAGTACGGATTATAGATGTTAATCCTTATGAAAGGGCAGGAATTAGTCTTGAACAAATGTATTTTTTACAGGTTTTTATGCTCTATTGTCTTTTTGAAAATAGTAGAAATATAGAAAGAAAAGAGCTGAATCTTATGAATAAAAATCATAATTTGATTGCTATTTCAGGTTGGAAGAACAAGCTTTCTCTTTTCCGTTACACTAGAGGGCAAGTATTGCTAGAGGATTGGGGACAGTACATTTTTTGTAAACTTTCTCAAATAGCAAAGCTTATGGATGATGCCGGAAATAGCAACAAATACATGGAATGTGTTATTAATGAATTTGTAAAGTTAATTGATAAATCACTGCTTCCTTCAAATAGAATTATCAATGATATGAAGTTGAAGGGAGATACTTTTATTACTTTTGGAATCAGTAAGGCTATGGAACATAAAAATCAAAACAATACAGGGAGGAACTGAAAAATGTTGAAGGGTTATGAGGCTTTGGAATTATCTACTCAAATGATTATAAAAGAGGCAATACAAAGGGGTATTGATGTAGAAATTTTAGATTGGGATGATAATTTTATCAGATTAAGAAAAGCAGGCAAAATCGAGTATTTAAAGCAGGCAACACGTACTTCAATTGACTCGTATATTTCTCCGTTAATTATGGAAAACAAAGAGGTTACGAAGCAAATATTAAGAGAAAACGAGATTTATGTACCTGATGGGGTAACAATTAAACAAGGTGATGATTATAAAGCAAAGATTTCACGTTTCCGGGGAAAAGATATAGTTATTAAGCCTAAATCAACTAACTTCGGTCAAGGTGTAATAATTTTAAAGGGTCCTTATTCAGAGAACGATGTTGTAACTGCTTTAGAGCAGGCGTTTAAATATGATAGCTCTGTTTTAATCGAAGAATTTATCTCAGGTAAAGAATATAGGTTTTTAGTAATTGGTGAAGAAGTTGCAGCAATTCTTCACAGAGTACCTGCAAATGTTACGGGAGATGGTAAACACTCAATCGTAGAGCTAGTTGAAGAAAAGAACATGGATCCATTAAGGGGAAAAGGATATGTGACACCACTTGAAAAGATACAATTAGGGTTTATTGAAAAGGAATACCTAGCTTTTCAGAGTAAAGATTTTGATTCTGTACCTGAAAAAGATGAAATAGTTTATCTTCGTGAAAATTCAAATATTAGTACCGGCGGAGACAGTATAGATTTTACAGATGATATTATCAATGAGTACAAAACTATTGCTGTAAAGGCTGCAAAATCTGTGGGAGCAAAAATATGCGGAGCAGATATTATCATCCTAGACATTAAAGCAAGTCCAAATAAAGATAACTACAGCGTAATTGAGTTAAATTTTAATCCGGCACTTCATATACATAATTTCCCTTACAAAGGTAGGAACAGACTAGTTGAAAAGAAGGTTATCGAGCTTTTAGGATTTTAATTAGGTGAGTAAATTTATATTTTTTAAATAATATAGTTGTATGTTGCAACTATTGTATGATACAATTTTTCAGGAGGCAATCAAATAATGAATATTACCGATGATTCAAAAAAATTAAGAGAACTGATTAGAGTACTTGAAAGAAAGTTGGGTGTTTTAAAGGAAAACCAAACTTCATGCTGCAGTGTCACTTTAGGTCAATGCCATGCTTTAGTTGAAATAGGACGTTCAGGTAGTATTTCTTTAAATGAGTTGGCAGAATTATTAAATCTCGAAAATAGTACAATGAGCAGAACAGTAAATAACTTGGTTAAGGCAGAACTGGCAAAAAGAGATATTGACCCGGAAGACAGAAGGTATGTAACCATTTCACTCACAGATAGTGGAGCTAAGCTTTTTACAGAAATTGAGGAAAGTATGAATTCATATTTTGGTGAGATATACAATTCAATTCCGGATAATAAAAAATTTCAGGTGTTGGAAAGTTTGGGAATCTTATTGGAAGCGATTGATAAAAACGATTGTTGTTAGAGAAAGGCGGTTTGATTATGAATAAAGCAGAATGTTCTGAGCAATGTTTTTTAAGTGGATTTAACTGTGCGCAAGCGGTTTTTTCTACATACTCAGGTGAATTAGGATTGGACCCTGAATTAGCTTTGAAAATCGCCGGTAGCTTCGGTGGAGGCATGGGGCATATTGGTGAGACTTGTGGTGCTGTTACAGGTGCAATAATGTTAATTGGTTTAAAACATGGGAAAGTCCGAGTTGATGATACTGCTGCAAAGGAAAAAACCTATACCCTTGTTCAGGAATACAAGAGACAATTTGTAGAATTAAATGGTTCAATTAGATGTAAAGAATTATTAGGGTATGATATAAGTGTTCCGAAAGAAATGAGTGCGGCCGGCGAAAAGAATCTTTTTAAAACGATTTGCCCCAAATTGGTGAGAGATTCCTCTGAAATAGTTGAAAAATTACTGTATTTAAAATAGAAGGGAGTGAATCTCATAGATAGTAAATTATATTTTAATGAAGTAGCAAATCAATGGGATACAATGCGGCAGAGATTTTTTTCAGAAGCAGTTCGAGAAAAGGCATATTGTCTTGCAAATGTTAAAGAAGGGGAAATCGCAGCAGATATTGGAGCCGGCACGGGGTTTATAACTGAAGGTCTTATACAAAAGGGTTTGAGAGTTATTGCTATAGACAGATCAGAAGAAATGTTGGAGCAGATGAAAAGTAAATTTGGTAGCGGAATAGAATACCTGCAAGGCGAAGCTGAATGTCTCCTAATTGAAAATAATTATGTAAACTATGCAATGGCAAATATGTATTTACACCATGTTGAAGAACCTTTAGTGGCTATAAGGGAAATGTTTAGAGTACTAAAGCCGGGTGGAAAGCTTGTTATAACTGATTTGGATGAACATAATTTTAATTTTCTGAAAACTGAACACCATGACCGCTGGATGGGATTTAAACGTGAAGACGTTAAAAACTGGCTTTATGCTGCCGGTCTTAAAAACGTAATTGTTGATTGTGCCGGTGGTAATTGCTGTGCAACATCTGATTGCGGGTGTGACAATGCAAATATCAGTATTTTTGTTGCTTATGGAGAAAAATAAGGGGGCAAAAATGACTTGTAACAGACAAAATAATTTAGGAAACGAGAGTAATTGCAAATGCAGCTTTACACATTGTGAAAATTGGGGTAAATGTTGTTCGTGTGTTTTATTCCATCGTACCAAAGGCGGCTTACCGGGGTGTTTTTTCACTGAGGAAGCTGAAAAAACGGGTAATAGGGATGTAGACTTTTTTATTAAGAATGTTGGTGTGCCGTTGAAAGAAACAGATTAAACGAATACATAAAATTGTTATTAAAGGACTGAATCCCGTGTCGGACTCAGTCCTTTAATAACAATT
>NZ_ATAY01000021.1 GCF_000421965.1 Ruminiclostridium papyrosolvens C7
CTTTTGAACTTGCCTTTTGCTTTGTTTAACATTTTTACCTCTCCTTTAAATTATTTATTAACAAAAGCAGACACTCTATTAAAAAATATCTGCATTGTTTCCAATATATTATGATTCCCACCATTAACAAGCTTGTAAAATTTTGTACTAATATAGTAAAATATTGTATTTTTATTATATTTTACTTTGTAAAAATATACAATATATTTCTACAATTTACCGAATATTTGTGCATATTCACTAGATACATTTAACTTTTTTGTAATAAATTGCACCACGGTTGTAAAATATTGTACTTAATGCATATAGATGTAAAATATTGCACCTCATTTACATCAACATTAACTTTTTTATACCTGATTTTTTCCAAAGCATCTGATACTGATAATTCCTTTTCGAGAATAAATAATATTATGGACACAACAAATAACAGAGCAACCAGTACTAGAAAGACTTAGTAAGGATTGCACAAAAATCGTTGCTTAAAAAAATATGGAAACATAATTCCAACTGTAAACTAGGATCTCGAAGCTAAAATAGACATAGTCAATACAAAAGCCGCCCGTTAAAACAGGCGACTTTTGAAGGCTATATGAGTTGCTGTTAATCTTAATGTCCAAGTGTCAAAGTACCAACGTTAGCTGCACCACTGGTACATATGATATAAAGAGTGTGACTTCCGCTTACACTGCTGAGGTTACAACTTTGGTTTGTATAAGTATCCCAACCGCCAGTTGAGTTGAAATTCAGTGTACCAATTTGTGTTCCGTAGTAATTGTCAATAACTACTTTGTAGCTACCGCTTTGTGCAGATGCAAGATTGAAGTTTAAGTAAGTTGCACCTGAAAGATTAACGTTATCGAATTGTATCCAATCGCCTACTTTCCAACCACCTACAGCACCTGTCCATACGTTTAGGCTGCTGCTGCGATTGTTGCACTGCCATGAATTGAGGTTAATATTGCCGGTATTTCCACCAGTATCTCCGCCACCAGTATCTCCACCACCAGTATCTCCGCCGCCTGCGCTGCCTTCGCTTACTGTTATATTGGAGCTTCCGCTGCTCTGGTAGCCTTCAGTTTCAACTATTTGGTAATCGTGACTACCCATTGTCCATCCTTTGCTCTTCCAAGCATTAAAGTGGTTTGCAGTAGTTACACTTCCGCTGGATCTCTTTGAAGTACGTACACTCCAGTATTGATA
>NZ_ATAY01000022.1 GCF_000421965.1 Ruminiclostridium papyrosolvens C7
AACCATCTTTTTATTGTATGTTTATTTATTTTATCATTTTACTTATAATTTCTCAATCCTGAACGGATATATCAATCTCAAGAATCTCATTATCTGACAGATATAAAGGTATACATATTGTCTTCATTTTAGACTGTGAAATCTGCAAATTCTCACCAAGTAGCAATGAGGGAGGGGTGATTTCTATACCGATTCCTTTATTATAAAGTAAAGTGGCTGTATTCCCCAATATCATATTTGTAAGCTCGGACAGTGCGCTTTTTGATATTTCATTTAATTCGTCAACAGGCATACCCATCATCATAGCTGAAGCTATTTTAAACGCTACTTCCTTGGACATTGTAAAAATAGCTTGTCCACGAATTTTACCTGTAATTCCCACAATTATAAGTATCGACTCTCCCTGATAAGGAGAATTTTTTAAAAACACTTTTCCCAACCTAGCATCAACGTTCACAACTTGTTTAAGAACTGTCTGGCTTGCTTCAATAAATGGGTTTATATACTCTATGTTCATAATTCATCCACCTTGTTTTTATGTATTGTTCTTCTACATTCCAAATTTCGTTGATGAGTATAAAAAAATCTTCTTCAATTATAAACAATTTCAAGGTAAAATTCCATATATTTTTTTAAAAAGTAAAAAAAGAAGAATATTTAGCTCATCAAAAACTAAAAAATTACTTTAGCCTTGACCTTAAATATTCCTCTAATATGTTTATTTTTTTGCTTTCGGTTTAAATATTGCAGCCATCATAAACCCAAAAAATACAGCTGCAGCAAGTCCCGCTGCACCTGCTTTGAATCCTCCTGTAAATGCTCCCAGTAATCCTGTTTCATCCACATCCCTGAAAACACCTTTTGCCAGATTATAGCCAAATCCGGTAAGAGGAATAGTGGCCCCCGCTCCTCCTATATCAACTATTTTTTGATATATCCCCAGGGATGCCAGCACTACCCCGGCTACTACATAAACTACCAATATACGTGCAGATGTCAATTTTGTCTTGTCTATCAGTATTTGACCAATTGCGCAAATTATTCCACCGACTATAAAAGCACTCAAGTAAGTCATTATTTCACCTCATTATTTTAACTTGTTAGTTTAATGTTCTGTGAATAGCCACAGCATGTGCTATACCCGGTATGGATTCCTTTTGCTGAGAACTTATAGGACTCATTAATGCTCCTGTAGCAACAAATAGTACTCTCTTTAAGTTCCCCTGAGTCAGCTGCTTGTAAATATGCCCTGCAAGCACCGTTGCCGAGCATGCACATCCGCTTCCTCCCGAATGAGTATCCTGGGTTTCTGCATCAAATATCATTACTCCGCAATCATTGAATCTGGATTCTATATCCAACCCGTTGGACTTCAGTATCTCCTGACAAATTTGTTTTCCGACCTTGCCCAAATCACCGGTTACAATAAGGTCATAATAATCAGGCTGTAACCCTGTATCCTTAAAGTGAGCAAATATTGTATCTGCTGCTGCCGGAGCCATAGCCGCACCCATATTATTTGCATCTGTTATTCCTAAATCAATAATTTTTCCTGTTGTAATATGCTTTATATACGGGCCGGCACCACCAGAAGAAAGTACTACCGCACCGGAACCTGTCACGGTCCACTGTGCAGTAGGAGTTCTCTGACTCCCCAATTCAAGAGGAAACCTGAACTGTTTTTCTGCTGAACAGAAATGGCTGGAAGTCATGCATACTATGTTTTCCGCAAAGCCTCCCTCAACCACTAGACTTCCAATGCTAATTGATTCTGCCATGGTTGAGCACGCACCGTATAAACCGAAAAATGGAACTTCGGTTTCCCTTAGTCCGTAGTTTGCTGCTATACACTGGTTTAGAAGATCCCCTGCCAGAACATAATCGATTTTATCATTTGTGAGCTTTGCCTTTTGAAGAACTTTTGCAAAGACCTCCCTTACAAGCTTACTTTCAGCTTTTTCCCAACTGTCCTCTCCCCATAATTCATCCGGAATAATATAATCAAAGTCGTTTTTTAAAGGGCCCTTACCTTCCTTCGGCCCTACAAATGATGCTGTAGCTTTTATTGAAGGGGGATTTTTTAAGAATACAGTCTGCTTTCCGATATGCTTTTCTGCCATGTTTGTTTTATTAGCCTCCTTTAGCCATGCTATTTCTTTATTTTCTTTCATCCGAACTTTTATGCGGATAAAAGAGGGCTATTAAGTAATAAGGTAGTGTATAATACCTGCAATTATTGATGAACAAATTCCATAAACTATTACAGGGCCTGCGACAATAAACATTTTTGCACCCATTCCAAGAACGTATCCTTCGGACTTAAATTCCATAGCAGGAGATACTACCGAGTTTGCAAATCCCGTAATCGGTACTATCGATCCTGCTCCCGCAAACTTTCCTATTTCGTCATAAACGTTAAGTCCAGTTAGAAGTGCTGCCAGAAAAATCATAATAATACTGGTTATGGAGGATACAGCATCACTGTCCAAGCCTTTGCTTTTGAGCAAATTTATAAATAGCTGTCCAATATCACATATAATACCTCCAACCAGAAAAGCCTTTAAAACATTTGTAAAAAGTTTAGATTTCGGCGAGACTTCTTCAACGTATTTTGAGTATTGATCCTTGGTAAAACTCTTTTTCATAAAAGGCCTCCCATATGAATATAAAAAAAATGAAAATGCAATTTGTTATATTTAATATACTTTGCATTTTCATTCTATTTATTATGGTAAATTTTATATTCTGTTATAATCTTAATTCAATAGGGCTTCGGTTTAATACATAAACTCCCTTGTTGTGTATTTTTTTTGAAGACGGGAAACCGGTTAGAACCAGCACAATTATTATAGCTCCCAAAATCAACGCAGCTATGACTGCAATAATAGCTTTGGTTTTATAAAAAGTCATTTTTCCTGCTTTAAAGTTGTTAATCATATTAAAATGCACCTCTTATGATGTATAAACCCTTGACCTTTAATTATTGTTTGCAATCATTTTAGATTTAATATCCCTAAGTATCTTCTTTTCAATTCTGGAAACTTGTACCTGAGAAATCCCTAGCAGTTTTGCTATCTGAACCTGTGTCTTTTCCTTAAAATATCTTAATATAATTATCTGTCGCTCTCTTGTATCCAGTGTATCCAGTATTTGCCGTATGGCAATTTTGTCAATAAGATCGACTTCACAGCTGTTATTGTCTGCTGCATCTATCCTGTCTATAAGCAATATAGGTGAATTATCTCCATCGCCTATAGTACTGTACAGAGATTCGGGAGTACATCCCGCTTCAATTGCCATGACAAGTTCTTCAGGTGAAACATTCATACGCTGAGCAATTTCATTAATTGTAGGCTCCCTGCCAAGTTCCTTACTCATAATCTCCTTGGTTATACGTGCTTTTGAGGAAACCTCCTTTAGTGATCTGCTTACTTTTATTATTCCGTCATCTCTGATAAATCTTTTTATCTCACCGATTATCATAGGAACAGCATATGTAGAAAATTTGACATCATAAGATGTATCAAACTTGTTTATTGCTTTGATTAACCCAATGCTTCCTATTTGAAATAAATCGTCAACTTCATATCCTCTGTTCTGAAATCTCTTAACAATGCTCCATACAAGGCCTACATTCTTTTCAACCAGAACGGATTGGGCTTGTTTGTCGCCAGCCTTGGCCTTTATTATAAGAGTTAAAACAGCATCATCTGATGTTTCCTTCATATTTTCTGCCTAAACCTTTCTGTCACATATTTTGCCTGTCGCAGGCCGTATCTTATTACTTCGGGGAATGAAATCTTGTATAGTCTAATTATTAGCTGTAATATATATTTTTATACATAAATTCTAATTATTTACATCTAAAAGTAAAAATCTTCAACCCCCGACATTATTTCTATTCTTAAAATATTAATTAAGATTTTAATTTTTTAAACATTGTGACAGTTGTACCCATATTGGGTTCAGAAACTATTTCGACGCTGTCCATAAAACTCTCCATAACTGTAAAACCCATTCCTGAGCGTTCCATGTCCGGCTTTGAAGTGTAAAGAGGCTGGCGTGCCAGCTCAATGTCTTCTATTCCTTTTCCTTTATCTGATATGATTATCTGAATACCTTCGTCATATAGTCTGCAAATCATTTCTACTGTTCCTGAAGAATCTTCATATCCATGTATTATGGCATTTGTCACAGCCTCGGAAACAGCCGTTTTTATATCCGCCAATTCCTCTACCGTAGGGTCAAGCTGGGACGCAAATGCCGCAGCAACAACTCTTCCAAAGGATTCATTATTGGATTTACTCATAAATTCAAGCTTCATCTCATTAACCAGTTGCATTTTTCTTCCTCACTCTCTTTAACATGATGTTACAATATTAACCGCACATGCTTGAAATAGCTGTATCCAAACTGTTGTACACAGGAATAATCTTTAACACGCCAGACATCTCAAATATTCGCAATATTTTTGGATTTGCATTTACGATAGCCGCCTTACCGTTCAACTTGCATACATTTTTGTACCTACCTACAACAACCCCTATACCGGAGCTGTCCATGAAGTTTACATTGGTAAAATCAAATACAATATTTTTTATAGTTGCCTTTGTTATCTCACTGTCTATCTTTTGTCTGAGATACTGTGCAGAATGATGGTCCATATCTTCCATTATTCTTACAACAAGGGTTGTCCCTTTTTTTGAAAGTTTAACATCCAAACCTGTTTCCTCCTATTTGTTTATTCACAGTATCAATTCTATATTTCCCTGATTTTACCTTTTGTTATTTTTTCTAATCTCATCAGCTATTTCATCAAGCTTTCTCAATCTGTGGTTTACTCCTGATTTTCCAAGTTTTGGGTGAAGCATTTCTCCTAGCTCTTTAAGGCTTGCATCACTGAATTCCAGCCTTACGTCTGCAATCTCTGCAAGGTTTTCGGGGAGCTTGTCTATTCCTATTGTGGATTGAATATACTTTATATTTTCTATTTGTCTAATGGAAGCATTTACGGTTTTCTCAAGATTGGCCGTTTCGCAGTTCACTATCCTGTTTACACTGTTTCTCATATCTTTTAGTATTCTTACGTTTTCCAGTTCCATAAGGGCTGTGTGTGCACCGATGATATTAAGGAAATCCACTATCTGCTCTCCTTCTTTTATATAAGCCACAAAGCTACCCTTGCGTTTGATTATCTTTGTGTTTATATCATAATCATCCAGCAAATCTTTTATAATTTCGGCAGACATAATATTGTGTGTTGCTATTTCCAGATGATATGTCTTTTCAGGATCGCTTATTGAACCTCCTGAAAGAAAAGCTGCCCTCAAAAAGCTTTTTCTGCAGCACACCTTTTCAAGTGTACTTGCAGTTGGAATATATTCATCCTCAGAGAAAGCGCTTATTCCAAAGTCATACAGTATTCTGTTTATCATCTGGTTCGGTACCAGCGTAAGAGAATACGATACATGCTTTTTGAGTTTGCTGCTTCTTCTGATAGTAACCTCCGGGCAAATGCCGTATATTCTCCGGAATATTGAATATATTCTTCTTGCAAAAGCAGCGTTCTCAGTGACCACTTTTGTATTTCTTAATACTTTTTCATGGGAAAAGAGGTTACCTGTAAGGATAACCCCTAAAATTTCGGATTTCATGCAACATTCCTCATGTAGCTCAACCCTGCAAAGCTCATCTTTTACTATAGTTGAAAAAGACACTTAACAACACTCCCGAACACTAATAATTTATTCTTTGGCCAAGCTGGTCAATACCTATGTCTTCAACAGCAGCCCTCAATATCTCGGAAACACTCCATGCCTGTGCAAAGCATCCTCTGGGATAGTGTGGATTGTCCCCGTCAAATATTTCTGAAATACTACCCAATCCACCGTTTTTAACATGATCCGAAAACGGATTTATAAATTCCAGCGCACTTCGTCGTGCCTGCTCTGTTCCACCCTTTATGTGAATATATGCTTTTATAAACCTTCCCAGAAGCCATGTCCAGACTGTACCCTGATGGTATGCACCGTCTCTTTCAAGCTGGTTTCCGCAATAAACGCCCTTGTATCCACTGTTAGTAACTGATAAGGACCTGAGCCCATAAGGCGTGTATAGCTCTTCCCATACCTTATTAAGGATTTTTTCAGCCCTCTGTCCGTCAATAACCGGATAGGAAAGCCCTATGGCCAGAATCTGGTTTGGCCTGATATCTGAATTTTTCCCTTCCGAATTAATTACATCATACAAACACTGGTCCTTCTCATTCCAGAACTCCCTCTGAAAGGACTCCTTCGTTTTGGAGGCTATAGACGAATAGATGTCAATATCTCCAAATCTTTCAGAAAGACCGGACATAATCGTTAAAGCATTATACCATAACGCATTTATTTCTACGGCTTTTCCGTGACGAGGCGTGACTACCCAGTCTCCTACCTTAGCATCCATCCATGTGAGCTGTGTATTTTCACTACCTGCCGTTACAAGGCCTTCATCCGACATTTTAATGTCATAAATGGTGCCATTCACAAATCCACTACATATGTCCTTGAGACAGCCGTATATATTATTCTGAATAAAATTATAGTCCTCTGTGTAAGAAAGATAACTGTTAACAGCCTCAAAATACCATAAGGCAGCGTCTACACTATTATAGGCCGGTTCTTCCCCGTCATCGGGAAACATATTTGGTATAAGCCCATGGTTAACATACTTTGAGAATGTCAACAATATATCCTTTGCATCGCCATACCTGCCCGTTGCCAATGTAAGGCCACTGAAGGCAATCATAGTATCACGGCCCCAGTCTGTAAACCATGGATACCCTGCTATAACCGTCTTTGATTTTGTCGATTTCCTGTATACAATGAAGCTATCGGCAGCAAGTACCAGCCTTCTGCATAGCTCATTCTGAAGACCGGCCCGGTCCAGAAGCTCTTTTAATCTTTCTTCTTCAGATTGTATAACCCGTGATGCATTTATACTTTCAAGGTCATATTTTTCAGTTGTTGCAATAAATGAAACTGTTTTTGTTTCCCACGGTTTAACTTTAATGCTGAAGCAGCCCGGTATAAAATGGTCTTCAGTATAGTCCAAACCCCGTTCCCTCTCGATTTCATAAAGCATGTCATAAAAAAAGCAGTCATTGTAGCTTTTAAATTCTCCGCCATCAACCAGAAACCTGATTTCCGATTCTCCGTCTCCTGATATCCGGATTACATTTGCTTCATGTTTTATGCCGAATTTTAAATGACTGCTTTTACTGGTATAATGGTGGTCTCTGTTGTTTATAAGGGGGGTCAGCTTAAAAACCGCTTCCTTATGGCCATTTCGTACCTCATACTGTACAATTACGGTATTATCTCCCTGTTTCATTGATACTTTCTTCTTTACAAAAATATCTTTATAAGAATAAACGAATTCCGGAAGATAATTATATTCAACCCTTTGCAGATGTGTATAGCCGTTATTTATATATCCGCTGCCTGTTTGAAAGGAGCTGAAAGATACGGTAATTCCATCTTCAAAGCTCATGTCTTCGAGAATATTAGAGAGATAAAGCTGCCTTTTGGTTGGAGGCACTGATGCAGAAACCAGTAAGCCGTGGTATCTTCTGTTATTGGAACATATCAGTGACAATGATGAATAACCTCCGATGCCGTTTGTGATTAACCATTCTCTTTGACAGCCTTGCTGGTAGCTGTACCAGCAGCTTTTTCCAAAGTCCATGTTATCAGCCTCCGATTTTATTGATTCTATCTTTTGCATAATAATAGTCAAGTATTCTGTCTCCGTCATTTGCCAACACAAGCTCGGTTACCAGTTCCATAATATTTTTTGCCAGCTTGTTAGAATCATGTCTTACATAGCCATTATTAATACTCTTAAAATCTCCGGTAATTATCTCAATCCCCATTTTCTTAACTACGTCAAAGTCAACCTTGACAAGCTCAGCTCCGTCTTTGCTATATCTTTCCGTCATTTCTTCAGGAATTGTTGATGTATTTACAATACAGTAATCAATCAAGCCCCTGTGAGAATGTTTTTCTATTGCTTTTATATGATCACTCAATTTGTAGCCTTGAGTTTCACCCGGCTGTGTCATTACATTACATACGTATACTATAACAGCCCTTGTTTTGCCCAAGGCATCACATACTCCGTCAACCAAAAGATTCGGTATTATGCTTGTATAAAGGCTTCCAGGGCCCAATACAACAATATCCGCTTCCATAATGGCTTCGATTGCTTCATTCAAAGGCTTAACCTTTGTCTGATTCAGGAAAACCCGGTTTATTCTGGATTTGTCACTTTCACTTCTGTGGCCTATGTTAAACTCCCCAAGGATTGTGTTTCCATTATCTGTTTCGGCACATAACCTGACATCTTCAAGAGTAATAGGCAATACTGTTCCTGTTACCGCCAGAACATCACTCATTTTTTTCACAGCCTCTTCAAAGCTGTCTGAAATACCATCCATTGCAGCTAGAAACAGGTTCCCGAAGCTCTGTCCTTTTAACATTCCATCCTGAAATCTGTATTGAAGCAGTTTTTGCATTATAGGCTCCGTATTCGCCAATGCAAGGATACAGTTTCTTATATCACCCGGAGGTAACATTCCCAAATCCTCCCTCAATACCCCGGAACCGCCTCCATCATCGGCTACAGTAACCAATGCAGTAAGATTTGGCGAATACTGTTTAAGTCCTCTCAACATTGTAGAAAGGCCTGTACCGCCTCCTATTGTCACTATTTTAGGCCCCTTGACCGAAAATTTTTTCTCATGGAGAAGGCTGCTTATATCCTGTCCGTTCATTAACTTACCTGCAAAATTTTTCACAAGAAGTCTGAAAGCCGCAAAAACGCCTGCAAGACCCAAAAATGCCAAAGTAGCCATTTCAATAATGTATGGAATTCCCTTATCATAGTTATATATGGTAAATAAGATACTGAAACATATTAAGGCTATACCTGCTGAAAGTAACGCTATCCACCTTTTGATTCTGGCACCAGGCTTCATCCAACTGAACCGACTCATTTTCCAACCCCTTTACCGTCTTTCTCTATATCCCTGTGTTCAATAACCACCCTATGCAATTTTTCTTCCAGTCTTCTATATATTTCATCCGCTATTGCAACCGACCTGTGTCTTCCACCTGTACAACCTATTCCGATGTCCAACTGGGATTTTCCCTCTTTTATATAGTTTGGAATCAAGAAATCCAGCATATTGTCCAGCTTTGCTATAAACTCCTTTGTTTCGGAAGCATTTAGTACGAATTCCTTGACCATCTGATCCTTTCCTGTCTGCATCTTCATAGGAGCTATATAATATGGATTAGGTATAAACCTGACATCAAAAACAAGGTCGCAATCTGTTGGAATCCCATATTTGAATCCAAAGGATACCACATTGATTACTATCCCTTTAAAAGTCTTGCCTTCCAGAAATATACCGTTTATCTCCTGTTTAAGTTGTCTGGTTACCAGAGTTGATGTATCTATTATATAGTTTGCATTTGATTTTATGGTCTGGAGTGCCTTTCTTTCTTCCCTGATTCCCTTAATAAGACGGCCTTCCGGTGCCAGGGGATGCTGTCTTCTGCTTTCCTTATATCTTTTTACAAGAACATCGTCATCTGCTTCAAGGAAAAGTATTTCATAGCTGAAACCCGATTCCTTGACCTCTGCCAAAGCAGGGAAAAGGTCGTGTAAAAGTTCACCGCCTCTGATATCTATAACCAGAGCGATTTTTTCCATTTTTCCCTCACTCTGGGCACTGATTTCGGCAAATTTGGGAATCAGTGCTGGAGGAAGGTTATCAACACAGAAAAATCCTATATCCTCTAAATATTTGGTAACAAGGCTTTTGCCCGCACCTGACATTCCCGTTACTATTACAAATCTCATCCTAATCCCCCAAATCTTTTGTATGTGTAAGCTTTATCAGTTAAAGTCTCCTATAATCCTTAGTTCAGGCTCTAACTGAACTCCAAATTTCTCATCAACCGTATTCTGTATGTGCTTTATCAAGGCTAAAACATCACTACATGTAGCGCCTCCCCGATTTATTATGAAGCCGCTGTGTTTGTCTGATATTTGTGCCCCTCCAATCCCAAAACCTCTAAGTCCGCTATCGTCAATAAGCTTGCCCACAAAATATCCCTGGGGCCTTTTGAAGACACTCCCAGCACTGGGCCATTCCAAAGGCTGTTTATCCCTCCGTTTAAAATTGAACTCATCCATTTTTTCTTTTATTTTTAAACTGTCACCCTTCTGCAGCTTTAATCTTGTTTTGAGAACTATCCCTTTTGATTTCTGTATGATACTGTTTCTATAGGAAAAACAATGTTCATCCCCGGTTATCGTTATGATATTTCCCTCCCGGTCCATGTATTCGGTCTGGTGAACAACCATACACATTTCACCGATATAGGCTCCTGCATTCATAGTTACGGCTCCGCCTACAGTACCCGGGATTCCTTCTGCAAATTCCAGCCCTGTAAGGGAATATTCAAGTGCCAGCTTAGATGCCTTTGAAACAAGTATTCCTGCTTCAAGCTCGATTGTATCATTGTCAACCTTGAAGGCTGCCATATTGTCATATATTTTAATTACTACGCCCCTGATTCCCATGTCTGACACCAGCAGATTGGTACCGTTTCCCATAACCATAAATGGTACATTGGATTTTATGCACTCTCTTATAATATTTACCAGCTGAATGCTGTTT
Organism: Ruminiclostridium papyrosolvens C7; assembly: GCF_000421965.1. Taxonomy (GTDB): domain Bacteria; phylum Bacillota; class Clostridia; order Acetivibrionales; family DSM-1351; genus Ruminiclostridium; species Ruminiclostridium papyrosolvens_A. The sequence goes on from NZ_ATAY01000022.1 coordinate 10,733, forward strand.
TTGGGATAAGTCATTATATCAGCAGGCCCACCTATTTTAAAGGAGGTATGATTAGCCATAGGTTCATTAACTGATACTCCGTCCTTTCCGGTAACAGAAACTAGTTTCTGAACAAACTCCTCAATCTGTAATATAACGCATTCCTCCTTCTCTAGCATATCTATTTTTCAATACGTTTTTTCCTTTCGGAGAGATAATTTTCCATCTTCTCAACAGAAGTAGTAACAACCAAGTCTTCCGGCATCTCCACTTCCTTTAAAATCTTCATGACATTATCAAACCTGCCAATATTAAAGCTTATGTGAGAGTCTGTCCCTGTTGTTATCCTTACACCATATTTTTTACACATTCGTGCTATTTCCCTGCAATTCCCTTCACTTCCCTTGCGCACATTAAAGGAATGATTGTTCAGTTCAATAAGCTTGCCGTAATCCTTAGCCGTTTTAACAACCTTTTCAATGTCTATTTGGAATTGAGGATTTCCCGGATGAGCAAAAATATCTATATATGGATTTTTTAATATTTCAATGGCTGCATTGGTATGATTTTCAATCGTAGAAGGTTCTATACAGATATCATGAAAGCTGGCCAGAACCAGCTCCAACTTTTTTAAATATCTTTCCGGTAAATCAACCGTACCATTATAATCCGTTATATTCAATTCTACACCACGAACAATCCTTACCCCATACAATATATCCGGTATGATTTCAAGATTCCCGAAATGATAGAGAAATGGAGCCCCCTTCATTGCAGGACCGTGATCGGAAATATTAATCATGCGAATTCCATTTGTATAAGCCTCTTTTGCGTTTTCCTGAACTGTACTGTATGCGTGTCCGCTTGAAACTGTATGTGTGTGTGTATCAACTGCTATATTCAATGGTTCTACCTCCCCAACCGGGTTTTAAATGTATTTATATATCTTTATTTATATTTCCCAGTACTCTTTCACTAAGAGCTTTTGCTGCATTGTATCCCATTTTTTTCTGTCTGTTGTTCATGGCAGCTACCTCAACTATAATTGCCAGATTTCTTCCGGGACTGACAGGAATATTGAGACAAGGCACTGCAAGACCCAATATTTCGGTAAATTCATCTTCAAGACCAAGTCTGTCATATATTTTCTTATCGTTCCAATGTTCAAGCTTTATTACAAGGTTTATATTCTCTGTCATTTTAACGGAGCCTACGCCATAAAGGTTTTTTACATCAAGAATACCTATACCTCTTATCTCTATAAAGTGACGTATTATATCAGGAGCAGTACCTACTAGAGTTTTATCCGAAACCTTTCTGACTTCGACATTATCATCGGCTACAAGCCTGTGTCCCCTTTTTACCAGTTCCAGAGCTATTTCACTTTTTCCAACTCCGCTTTCTCCCAGTATCAGTATACCTTCACCGTATACTTCTACAAGCACGCCGTGCATACTTGTTCTTGGTGCAAGCTGAAGATTCAGATATCTTATGACACCGCTCATAAATCTGGATGTTACATCATCTGTCCTTAAAACAGGAATACTATATTTACGGCCCACTTCTATCATTTCAGGGAAAACTCCTAATCCTCTTGCTACAACCATACACGGAAATCCGCATTTAAAGAAGTTATCCAGTCTCTTATACCGTTCTTCCTCTGTTAGCTGCATTAAGTAGGCAGTTTCACCTTTACCAATTATCTGCATTCTATCTGTTCCAAAATACTCCATATATCCGGCAAGCTGTAATCCCGGCCTATTTACATCGGCTGATGAAATTTCCACATTCTCGTAGTCCGGGGTCCCGGTTAATTCTTCAAGCTGAAACTCTTCCATTATCTCTCTTATGGTTACAGAAAACATCTGAAACACCTCAATTCGTTGTATATTAGGCTAACACAATGCACCTGTTTTCTTCTTTAAGATACATACCTTATTATTATATTATAATGGAGATAAAAAGGAAATGGGCTGGAGCAAAACTGATGCTTTGACCGCATAATTCGGCCAAAGCACCAACTGTATTTATGTTCTCCTCTAGTTTTTCCTGTTTATCCTCATTCTATAGAAGGATCTCCATACAAAAAATAATGCACATGCCAAAAATACTATCCCCACATAAGGTGCAACATTCTTGAAGGTGTCTGAGATAGCTATTTCCATTGCCAGCAGACCAAAAAGGGTAGTAAATTTGATTATTGGGTTAAGAGACACAGAAGAAGTATCCTTAAATGGGTCTCCTACGGTATCTCCTACTACCGTGGCATCATGAAGAGACGTACCCTTCTGCTGTAAATCCACTTCAACCACCTTTTTAGCATTATCCCAGCACCCTCCGGCATTTGCCATAAAAATAGCCTGATACAGACCGAAAACCGCTATAGACATAAGATATGACACAAAAAGCGCTACCGAATCATTTCCTGATTTTGGAGAAGACAAAAATGCAAACGCCAATGAAAAAGAGAAAATTGCCACAAAAATATTAAGCATTCCTTTTTGTGCGTATTGTGTACAAATTTTTACAACCTCTTTAGATTTCTCGACTGCTGCTTTTGAACTGGCATCCTCATCCAGCTGTATATTTTTCTTTATATATTCTACTGTCCTGTAAGCACCCGTTGAAACAGCCTGAGTAGAAGCTCCCGTAAACCAGAAGATTACAGCTCCCCCACAGAGAAAACCAATAATAGTGAAAGGATTAAGGAGGTTTAATATTTCCTCCGGCTTAACTCCAAGAGTGTCCTTAATCACAAGTATCAGTGAAAAAATCATTGTTGTGGCTCCGACTACTGCGGTGCCTATCAATACGGGTTTTGCTGTTGCCTTGAAGGTATTGCCCGCACCGTCATTGGCCTCCAGATAATATTTTGCTTTTTCAAAATCAGGTGTAAAGCCGAAGTCTTTTTCTATCTCGGAGTCAATTTCAGGTATAGATTCTATTAATGATAGCTCATATATAGATTGGGCATTATCCGCAACAGGCCCATAGCTGTCAACTGCAATGGTAACAGGCCCCATACCTAAAAATCCAAATGCCACCAACCCGAAAGCGAATATTGAAGGGTAGCTCATTACATCAGCCAACCCCATTCTGCTTGCAATATAGGCTACGAACATCAGAACAATAAAAACCATGCCCTTCCAGAAGGCACTGAAATTACCTGCCACAAGTCCTGAAAGGATATTAAGGGATGGTCCTCCTTCTTTGGAGGCTGTGACGGTTTCCTTTACATGAACAGATTTGGGACTTGTAAATATCTTTGTAAACTCAGGAATAAGCGCAGCTCCCAGAGTTCCGCAGCTTATTATTAATGATAAGACAAGCCATAGTCCGTCGGAAGTATCATTTGTTAATGTTCCCGGGCCTATCATAAGGAAGCTTGCCAGAAAGGTTGCTATTATTGAAAGAAATGAAGTAATCCAGACGAGGCTTGTCAGAGGCTTTTCAAAATCAATATTTTCACTTTTTCCGAATCTGATTTTACTGAGTATTTTGTTTATATAAAAAGATGCTATTGAAGTGATTATCATGACAATACGCATTGTAAATATCCATATGAGCATATGACTTTGAAGATTGCCTGTTACAGCCAGTATAATAAATGTTATCAGCGCCACTCCTGTGACTCCGTATGTCTCAAAGCCGTCCGCTGTAGGGCCTACGCTGTCCCCCGCATTATCACCTGTGCAATCTGCTATAACACCCGGATTTCTTGGATCGTCCTCCTTGATTTTAAAAACAATTTTCATAAGATCAGATCCTATATCAGCTATCTTGGTAAAAATACCTCCTGCTATACGCAACACGCTGGCTCCCAGGGATTCACCTATTGCAAATCCTATAAAGCTTGCACCTGCCAGTTTACAGGGAACAAACCTCAGAATTATAAGCATCATAACAAGTTCAACACAAATTAGGATTACACCTATACTCATTCCCGAATCAAGAGGGATAAAGAGCAACTTCAAGGGTTTTCTTTTCAAGGAGGAAAAAGCCATTCTGCTGTTCGCCATGGTGTTCATCCTTATACCATACCATGCAACACTGTACGAACCCAAAATGCCTATTACAGTAAAGCACAGTATCAGAGCTACTCCACCCGCTCCCTTATCCTGCAGGAAACCAAAGTAGAATGCTATACATACTCCAATAAAAATGAACAGTAATGCCAGAAATTTCCCTTGCTGTATCAGATAGGTTCTGCAGGTCTGGTAAATGGTATCTGCAACGTCCAACATACTTTTATGTGCAGCATTTTTTTTTATCTTCAGGTATTGAAAGACTCCGAATAACATACCCAACAAACATACCAGTATTCCTATGTAGAGAATATTGTTCTGTGAAGAGGTTAGCGGCGGAGTTTTGAGATCTGCCTCCCCTGCAAAAACAGAAATAGGTGATAAAGTAACCATTAGTGAACTTATTAATAATACTCTCAATACTTTCTTCCACAACGTTTTATGCTGTGAATACATATTTCCTCCTTTTTCCCATAAAGGTTAAAAAATTCTATATACTATTTTATAGGCTATGTATTCTCAACATTCGGATTTTTATGAATTTCTTGCTGAAATAGCTCGTACAAGCTTATCTATTGTTGACAAAATAAAAAAAGAACTGTTTTCTAAGAAAACAGTTCTTTTTTTATGGAGCGGGTGATGGGAATCGAACCCACGCAATCAGCTTGGAAGGCTGATGTTCTACCATTGAACTACACCCGCAAATAGTGGAGCGGGTTACGAGATTTGAACTCGCGACTTTCACCTTGGCAAGGTGACACTCTACCGCTGAGTTAAACCCGCATCACTGACTGCAAGAGATATTATACCGAGCAGCAACTGATTTGTCAACCCGTTTATTTAAAAAAAGTAATTTTTTCTACATAAAAATTCTTATTATATAGTAAAGAACAGGTATGAAAACAGCCGGAAGTAAATTTCCTACATTTATTTTCTTAATCTCCAAAAGATTAATACCTATTGCAAATATTAATACTCCTCCTATAAGCGACATCTGAGAAATTACAGCATCTGAAAGCCATGGTTTTATTACTCCCGATAGCATGGTTATTCCACCCTGATAAACAAATACAGGTATAGCCGAAAACGCGACACCTATACCCAGTGTTGAAGCAAATACCACGGACGTAACTCCATCAAGAACAGATTTTGCAAATAATGTTGAAGGGTTCCCGGAAAGACCGTCTTCCAGAGCCCCAACTATAGCCATTGCACCTACACAGAAAACAAGGCTTGCAGTAACAAAGCCGTCTGAAAAAGAGACTCCTTTGTCAGGAATCCTTTTTTGAAACCATGCTCCCAAATTTTCAAGCCTTTTTTCTATTTTCAGGAACTCACCGACCAGACCACCTATTACCAAGCTGAAAATCATAAGCATTATATACTGCCTGTCCAACTTATTGCCATTGACTATGGTCACCATTTCCTTAATTGTACCCGATATTCCTATAAAAACCACTGAAAGGCCTATCGCCTGCATTACAATCTTTTTATACCTTTCAGGTATCCCATTTTTAAGTACTGTCCCTGCCAATCCCCCAACTATTACAGCACCTGCATTTACAATTGTACCAATTCCATTCATAACCTCTCCCCTACTTCATACGCTTCTTGGCAAGTTCCAATAATTTTTGTTTTTCATTAAGCTCCGGACATTCCAATACACAATCGCATAAATAATCCAGCATTTCTCGTATTTCTATGCCGGGTTTCATTCCAAGCAACAGTATCAGGTCATCTCCGTTGACAGCCATGTCTTTTTTGTTCAAACACTGCTGTTCACTTTTTATATCTGAATAAATCTTCTCTATTTTAATCCATTTTATAATCCGTTCCGGAAGAAAATCCGGATTCTGGGCCATTTTATCGGCCTTCTGAACCTTCAGCAATAAGGGAAACAACTCGTCGCCGATTTTATTTACTGCCTTTCTTATAGATTTGGGAGTATCCTCTATATCCATATCGTGGTATTTTACAAGCAAAACAATCTTTTTTATTGATTCCTTGTCAAATCTCAACCGATTAAGTACTTTTTCCGCAATTTGACTGCTTACTGCCTGATGCCCGTAAAAATGATCTATTCCTTTTGCATCGGTTGTTTTTCTTGGTGGTTTACCCATATCATGCAGAAGCATTGTCCACCTGAGAATATGATCATTATCAATACTTTTTACCGCATACATTGTGTGGTCTGCTACATTGTAAACATGATAAGGATTTACCTGTTCAGTTTTATAGCACCTTTCAAACTCAGGAAGAATGTATGGCAGTAGACCCGTCTGGTGCAGATAGTTAAAATGTAAAGGATTCTCTGATACCAACGTTTTATTCAGCTCATCCCTTATCCTCTCACTGCTGATATTGGCTATAAGTGCAGAATTGTTTTTTATAGCTTCAAATGTAACTTCTTCAATGGAAAACCCCAGCTGTGCACTGAATCTTATTGCCCGCATCATACGCAAAGCATCTTCCCGGAACCTCTGCTCCGGGTCACCAACTGCTTTTATCACATGCTTTTTTAAATCCTGTAAACCGCCGAAAAAGTCAACCAGACCGTGCTCCGGATGATATGCCATGGCATTAATAGTAAAATCCCTTCTTGCCAAATCCTCCCTAAGACTGGATGTAAACTCAACCTTTTCCGGCCGACGAAAATCTTTATAATCTCCATCTATCCTATATGTTGTAACTTCCAGACTCATTTCTCCTGAAAGTACAGTAACTGTACCATGCTTTATCCCTGTATCATAGGTTTTGTCAAATAATTTCTTTATATCAGCAGGTAATGCATTTGTTGTTATGTCCCAATCGTAGGGCGCCTTGCAAAGGATGCTATCTCTTACACAACCACCCACAAAATAAGCTTCGTATCCGGCTTCGTTAAGCTTTTTTATAACACATCCCGCATTTTCGGGGAACTCAAATTTTTCACATAAATTCATACATATACCTTTTTAACGTATTTTAATATATTAATAGTAATTGTATCACAATATTCAATTTCTGATACATAATAACTTATGCATTGCTTCATATGCTATTATGTACAAAAGCTGTTACGGCTTCAAGAGGAATCTCAGCTACTGAGCCAAGTGTGCGATTGTATGGGCATAGAGTACAGAACAGCAAATTAACATCTTTGCCGCAGCAAGCGTTTCCTAAAGAACATTGGGGCGGTGCTGACGGCAGTATTAACAGTTTTAAGTATGAGTCCGTCTGAAGCAGCAAAACCCCTGTAAAGCCGTTCCCGGCAGCTCCTCCCGAATTTACAAATACCGTTACCGTCTGTCCCTCATATTCACCGTAGTTTATATGTTGTTTTTTTATACATGGACTTTTTTCAGGAACTATAATTTGAACGTTTTCTGATTTACCCTTACTCTTCTTTCTTCGGATTAAACTCATTTATACCTCCGTATACCTTAAAGAGATTTATATTTTATTATATTTTCTTTAACGTATAATGCTAATCAAATATTAAATGATGTGTAACACAATTTATATGCAATGAATACTATGTTATTAGCCATTTAGTTACCAAGCTAAAAAGTTTAACATTAATCTTTGGAGGGAGTTGTATACCTATGTCTGACAAAAAAGGTTTCTTTGGTGGATGTAACTGTATCGACGAAAGAGTAATTTGGGCTCTTGTTATTATCTTTATTATCAGTTGCTGTTGCGGAAATAAGCATGACTGCTAATGAAAATGGCCTAAGGAGCTACATAAGCTTCTTAGGCCATTTTAAGCTTTTTTAAAGGTCTACTCTTTTAAGCTCAATTTCTTTTTTCTTCTTATCCTCGCTCTTTGACTTAAATACTGAGAATATTACGCTGGCTATCAATATTGTAAATATGGTAAGCAGTGAGTAAAGTATCGGTATTTCAAGTTCAAAGAACAAAATGCCAAGTTTTACACCTGTAAATACAAGTATAAGTGCTACACCGTATTTCACATACTTGAATCTTTCCTGCAATGCTCCAAGAACAAAATATAAGCTCCTGAGTCCCAATATGGCGAATATATTTGATGTATAAACTATAAACGGGTCAGTTGATATTGAGAATATGGCAGGTATTGAATCTATTGCAAACAGGATATCCGAGGATTCAATAAGTACAAGTATTGCCAGCAGAGGAGTTGCATATTTCTTACCATTTTCTACGATAAAAAATTTCTCTTCATGCATCTTGTCTGTCATTGGCAAAAACTTACCCATTATCTTTAATACTTTATTCTCCTTGTGATCCACAGGTTTTTCGTGACCAAACATCATCTTGCAGCCGCTTATTATCAATATTACTCCGAAGATATACAGAATGAAGTGAATCTTGTTAACAAGAGTTATTCCCAGAACTATAAATATCAGTCTTAAAACTATAGCTCCAAATATTCCATAGTTCAAAACTCTTCTCTGATAAGCCGGCGGTATTCCAAAGCTTGAAAATAAGATAAGGAACAGGAACAGGTTATCAACGCTGAGACTTAATTCAATAACATACCCGCCAAGGAATTGTGATGCTTTGGCAGGGCCCTCAATCAGTAGAATTCCGATATTAAATACTATGGCTAGTGCCATCCAGAATCCAACCCATTTCAGTGCTTTTTTAGTAGACATTTTTTACCCCCTAGTTAGTTTTTATTTAATATTGCCAGTCTATATACACTTCATACAATTTACTGGAGATATATATAAACAAAAAGACCCTGAATGTATATAAGCATTACATTCAAGGTCTTGCTTCCCATATGGAGAATAAAGCCAGGCTCTTTTTTAAAGCCGGTTGTTGACTTTATCGCTTACAAGCTACTCCCCTTTACTTTAAATGTAGTTTATCAAAGTATGAGTATTTAGTCAATAATTTATCCATAAAGTTACATTTAAAGAGGCCGCCTGCAGAAATATACATAGCTGCAAACGGCCCCTTAAACTAGATAGCTGCACTTTTTTATATGTTTTAACATATAAGCTTACTCTGTAAGCAATGTGCGGCAGCAAAAGCACAAGATTAAATAATTTCTATATTTGAAAAATCACTTTTAACTAATTTATCAAGAATACTTTTTATATCCTTAAAATTCAGCTTTGAGTTAATATAGTTATCCTCTTTTTTCTCCAGTAATCTCTTTACCTCTTCCTTCAGCCGTTCGTATGGATTTTCATTTTTGTGAACAAACATATCCAAACCAATAAGTTCATTATTAAGATACATACCTTCGGTTGTCTTTCTAGCCTTTAACTTGAAGGTAGTCTTTTCATACTTTATAAGTTTTACAGCAAGATTTCTGCTGCCAAGTTCATCCATACTATAGCTGGCTCCACAGGTTGTGCAGATAAACATGGTTTCCGAAAACCTGTTTTTTCTGGTGTTGCTTCCGCATACACAGCAGGTATGGAAAATATCGACAGAACTTACTTTTGCAGGAACAGGCAGTCCCTTTTGCGGAAGCTTGTATTCCAGCACCCTTACAAGGTCATTGTACATTTTACAACCATATGCAGGTTTATGTACAGTCCCTTCTTCCCTCCAGCTGAGTTTGTCACCCTTTCCCACAAGATTCTGAAGAATTACCATTGATTTGTTTTTAAAAGCTATATCTGCTATAGTGTTTGCCATCTTGCATATAATTTGTTTTCTATCATTTGTATTTCGGCAGTTTTCAAGACTTCCCTTTTTAACTGAGTTTCCTTTTTCATCTACAATTGTGTAATTAATATCATTCCTGATACCCCTGCTGACACCCATAAACGTTGTAGTTTGTATTTCCTGCTCCTCGGGAAGATTTATACTCATGCTTAGAAAGTACTCGTTATTCTTGCTCAACAGGCGTGCCGTTCTAAGTATTTCAGGCCTGTCAATAGCCTGTCTAAGCATATTTTCCTGCCATTTTCCGAATGAAAGGGGAACTATTATGAAGGTTTCCCTTTTTAAACTTTTGGCAGGCTCGGGATTTTTTGATATATATACAAGTTCTCTTTTATTAGCGGATATTTTACGTACCTTGGCATTTTTTATATTCATCAGAAACAATTTAGCAAAGTACGTGTTGCTGTCAGGATCGTAAAGCAAGCAAAAACTTCTTTTTGTATCATACCTGCAAAAATAAATAGGTCTCAGCTTTTCCTGTACCTGAGCATTATCCTGCTTGAAATTCGGAAACACCATGTCGTGCTTTGTTTGCTTCTGAACAAAATAACTTGCCAGCGTCATACCAAAGTCAAGCTTCAAAGAGTCCTTGAAAGGCTGAACATCAAACTTGTTCAATTCGTTTGATATTTTACTGTCTATCCATTTTGAAAGTGACAGTGTACTATAAGTCCCCTTAGGGGATTTATAATTACTTTCAATTTCATCTATATTATCAAAAGCAGTTCTTAATAAATAATTAAATGCATTACTATAATTTTCAAATGCTTTTTGTATAATTTCACGTTTAAGCTTACCGGGTTTATGAAGTTTTAAATGTATTGTCCTGAGACCCAAGAAAGCTCCCCCTCCCTAGCAATACTCTATACTGATATGTTTTCCCGTATGTGTAAGTAATGCGGCCAGTTCTTCCACCAGCTTGAATTTCATTCCCATATTAAGTGGAAATTCAGGATTCTGGTGTGCCGGATTCATTGCCCTTCCAACAAAGAAATATATACTGGTGCTCTCCTCAAGGAGCATTTTTGCCAGCCTTGAAGCACCATCCTTTTTATTAAGCTTCAGCATATCTCCCATACCGCTCTCAGGTGATACGCAGGCTTTAAGCAAATCAAGTGTTTTTCTAAGGGTCAGTACTCCTTCTGTAGTCAGGTTAATACCTTCTATCTCTGCCGTAGGAGGAACCGCAGGATTAAAGTATTCTATAGAGGTCTTAATTTCCTTCCCCAAAACTCTGGCAACAATCTGAGACGTAGTACCGCCGCAAATAACTTTTTTCCCTTCGTTTCCTATAAATCGGGATACAATCTCCTCATCCCGTGCAGAATCCACAGGCGGCCCGATCATCAGATTCAGCTTCACAGGTTTTTTTGCTTTAAGAGTAACAACTGTAGTGTCATCGCCGGGTTCATGGGAATAAAGGTTGTCACAGGCTGCCAACAAGAGTTTTGCAAGTGTCTTTGAGGACGCATCCTTTTTATAGGTCTTTTGTATATACTCACTGACATTATCCCACTGCCAACCCAGATTTAGGGTCTGGCCTATTCCCGCATGGATAACACCGTCGCTTATCATTACAAACAAGTCATCAGGACTGACTTTGAACCTGGCTTCTTTTATCAGTTTGTCATTAACAACCCTGCTTTCTGTCTCCAGGCTCATTATCTTGCCCTTTCGAAGCCTAACTACAGACGGATTATCGAATTCGGCCAAGTATCCTTCACCGTTGTTGAATATCTGTATTATAGAGAAAGTTGAATATGCAACCCCTCTCTCCTTGCAAACAGGAAGGGTTTTTGCAACCGTATTAACAGCCTCTTCTATATCCAGACCATTTGACATAATCGTTCCTATAATCTTAGAAGTAAGCGTTGCAAGTATATTTGCCTTCACACCGCTTCCCAGACCATCAGCCAAAACAACTACCACTGAATCAGGGCTTCTGATTATTTCAACCTTGTCTCCGCATAATTCTTCCCTATATTTATTTATACTTTCGTAACTTACATCAATATACAGGCTCACTATAATTCACCCATCTCTGACATAATGGATTTTTTTAGCTTGGTTAAAGCCACCTTTGTTTCGGCAGTAGTTTCACCAAGAAGACTGGCGATCTCCTGAGCCACTGTCATTTGTTTTTCCATAATTTTTTGAGCAATATCTATATTCTGAGAACGACTTTCCAGAATTTTTTGCCTCTGGGCCTCCTCTTTAGTAATATCATTTATTATAACTATAACAGTATTATGCTGTTTTACGTTTATAATGGACTGTTTTACCACCATACCATAACTTTCGTAAACATATTTCTCATCATACACATTTTCTGCACCTTCCAACACCTGTTCAAACTCATCACAGGGAAGTATTTCTGAAATACTTCTTCCATTCATGTTTCTGGCTCCGAGGTTGAACATCTGCTGGGCAGACTTATTAAGCTCCTGAATTTTAAGACCCTCATCCAGCGCAAAAATTGCATATGGTGTATAATTTATGATAATGTTTGAAATAGACTCAGCCCTTTCCCTCATATATGGCAGACACATATGAACCTGTGCTTTACCGTGAAATACGGCTGTAGCCTTTTCCCTGCAGGAGTGATAACCGCACGCCCCGCAGTTGAGCTCTTTGTCCTTGCTGAATTTTCCAATACTATTTAATATACCTTGTATTACTGCCTCTGACGGTACTTCCAGCTTTTTTGACCTGTCAACAAATTTCTTTGATAAGTCAACCTTGGTCAAAGCCATTACAGAATTAGTCAAACCCGTATCCGTTTGAATCCCTGTTCTTTTAGCATAGTTCAAAAGTCTCTCTCTTGCAGTAAGGAATCCTCCCGGTACATTTTTCATACACGGGCCCCCCAAGCAGCCTCCCTTACAACTGCTCATTTCAATGAAATAATTTTCTATGTCACCCTCTACTATGGATTGAAGAACATCCATGCATCGTTCAACACCGTCTACACTAATGGATCTGTAGTTCTTTTTATATTTTCTGTCAATAGTTTTTAAGATTCCGCCGGGTACGGGGTATATTCTCGCTGACGTATCAAAGCTCTTTATACCATCAACGATTTCATTTGACTCGTAAAGGCCTTCTTCTTCAAACCACTTGTCCAAATCATCAAAAGTTACTACCGCATCAATTTGACTACCGTTTTGAAGATCATTAAATTCTTCTTTCTTTGAAATACAAGGTCCTATAAATACTACTCTGATTCTTTGTCCATATGTTTCCCTGAGCATTTTAGCATGGGCTATCATGGGAGAAACCACCGGAGCAAGCTGTTCCAACAGCTGAGGGTAATATTTTTCTATAAGTAATATTATTGATGAGCAGCAGCTGGTTATGATATTTTTCATTTTCTTCTGCTTCAAAAGATTTTCATACTGCCTTGATACCTGATAAGCACCATTGGCTGTTCCTTCTATGTGTGTAAATCCGAGCTTTTTCAGGGCATAATAAACCCACTTTTCATCATGGTCAAATGCAGAAATAAATGAAGGTGCAAGACTTACATATACTTTTTCACGCTTCTGTATAAATTTTTTGACTTTTTCAACATCGCTGTTAACGCTTTTTGCATTCTGAGGACATACCGTAAGGCAATTTCCGCAGAGCATGCATTCGTCATGTATGATTTCAGCCTGATCATTCTTGAATGCAATTGCGTTTACAGGGCAGCTTCGTATACATTTATAACAGTTTTTACAGTTCGCTTCTTTAAATTGAATTACGCTCATAAAGTCGCCTCCATAGCCCTGACGGCTCTTATGCAGTTATTAGTATATTCTGCCTGTCGTCCTGGTGTAAATTGTAATAATTTACACTATCCCTTCTTGCCTTCAATTGTGTTAATTACTTTCTCTGTAAAGAAACTTTCAGCACTTATTACGCCTACATCTCCATAAAAAGTATCGCCTATTTTAACGCAAACACCTGTTGTGCAATGCCCCATACAAAAGGATGCCTTTAATTCAACTTTGCTTTCAAGATTATTTTCCTTAATCATTCTTTGAAAGCAGTTGATTATCTGATAAGACCCCTTGAGATGGCAGGAACTACCAACGCAAACATATATATCAAGCATATATTCCACCGCCTATGTTTGTTAAACAAATAACAATATAATTGTAAATTATATATTTTTTTATGTCAAATCCATTTAGTTACTAAAAATCTAATTATATATATGAAGGTCTTTAAATTAAGCTTATGGTCTATTTACGTCCTGAAAATGCCGGTACCATACCTAAAAACAGCGGGCTTAATTCACAATAGGATTTATTACAGCTGTTACAGCAATACTCCATATCGGTTTTTGCTTCATCAACCATCATTAACTGCATGCAAATGTTAATATCGTTACCTGCTACATCACACAACATATTGTTTTGATTATTCATCATGGTATCCTCCCTTTGCCTTATTGGCTTATAATTGATTTTTTGCTTATTTAATATATGAGATTTTAAAACAGATGAGGCCAAAGAATTTAAACTTTAAGCCACATCTGTAATATTATATTTTAATGTTTTCCGTCTCTGTGAAGAATATGTCTGTTGCTGTTTAGAACGCCGTTATACAAAGCGTCTATAGTCGGATTGTCATCAGAACGTTTTATCGGCAAGGACTTATCTACCTTGTATATACCCCTTGCTCTTAATTTTCTTACGTTTTCATTCTGTGGAATCGGCTGTCCTGCACCGCCTATACACCCTCCCGGGCAAGCCATTACTTCAATAAAGTCGAATTTTTCTTCCCCGCGCTTTATTTTTCTGATAAGTTTTTCAGCATTTTTAAGTCCATGAACTACTCCGATTCTTACGGTTCTGCCGTCAATTTCAGCTGTTGCTTCCTTGACACCTTCCATACCTCTCACTCCTGAATATGAGATACCTTTGAGGGTTGAAGCGTTTCTTTCCTTGTAGTAATAACGAAGTACTGCTTCGGACACACCTCCGCTGACACCGAATATTACACCTGCTCCGCTGGTAAATCCGAAAGGCATATCAATGGCTTCGTCTTCAAGCTCATTAAACACAATGCCGTTTTCCTGTATCATAATTGCCAGTTCCTGTGTAGTTATGACCATATCTACCTGTCTTTCACCGTTTATTGTATTTTCAGGTCTTGAAGCTTCATATTTCTTAGCGGTACAAGGCATTATGGCAATAACAATGTTTTCTCTTTCGTCGGTAGAATGTTCCTTTTTAAACTGTTCCTTTATAACCGCACCGAACATCTGCTGTGGAGACAGGCAAGACGACACATTTTCCATAAGTTCAGGATGCTTTTGCTCTGCGTATTTGAACCAAGCAGGACAACATGAGCTGAACAAAGGCAGCTTTTCCTTTCTCTGAATCCTGTCCATGAGTTCTTCCGCTTCCTCTATAACAGTCAGGTCGGCACCAACAGCTGTGTCAAACACCTGATCAAATCCAAGCTTCCTGAGTGCAGCAACAATTTTACCCATTGATATCTCACCGGGTTGAAGTCCGAAATCTTCTCCGATTGCAACGCGTACGGCAGGTGCTATCTGAGCTATTACACGCTTGTTTTTGTTCTGAAGTGCCTCATAAGCCCTGTCAATATCTTTCTTTATCATTAATGCTCCGGTAGGACAAACAACCCTGCACTGACCGCAATTAACGCAATCCACTTCCTGCAATGATTTATTAAAGGCAGTTGTCACCTGAAGATTTGATCCTCTATAAGCAAAGTCCAGTACCCCAACACCTTGAATTTCCTGACATGCTCTTACACAGTCTCCGCAAAGTATACACTTATTTGGATTTCTGATTATTGATGGTCCAAGGTCATCTATAGGCATTTCCTTCTTTTCCTGTCCGAACCTTACTTTCTTTACTCCTACCTTTAAAGCTATTTCCTGCAGCTTGCATCTTCCGCTCTTTTCACAAGTTGTACAATCTCTGTCATGATTGGCAAGTAGAAGCTCCAATATCATTTTTCTGTGCTTTTTGAGCTTATCTGTATTTGTCCATACCTCCATTCCATCCTTTGGAGGCGTTGAACATGAGGTTATTGTACTGCCCCATTTATCCTCAACCATACACATTCTGCACGCACCGTAAACACTGAGTTCTGAGTGGTAGCAGAAGGTCGGAAGCTCAATACCTGCTTTTCTGATTACTGCCAGTATATTTTTTTCATCTGTATATTCAACCAGCTGTCCGTCAATTATCATAGTTCCCATTGTTATTTACGCCTCCTTTATTGCTGTAAATGGACATGCTTCAAGACAGGCACCGCACTTGATACATTTTGACTGATTAATTGTATACGGTTCCTTAACTTTTCCTTCGATTGCCTGAACAGGACATATTCTGGCACATTTGCTGCAGCCCTTGCATTTTTCCTTTTCTATCACTATAGAAGCCAAAGCTTTACAGGTATGTGTTTTGCACTTCTTATCTATAACGTGTTCCAAGTATTCATCCCTGAAATATTTCAATGTACTTACGACAGGGCTTGCAGCTGACTTACCCAATCCACATAACGCCGTGCTGCTTATGGTGTCTGCCAGTTCCTCAAGTAAATCAAGGTCTTCTTTGGTACCTTTTCCGTTTACTATCTTTTCAAGAATTTCAAGCATTCTCTTGGTTCCTTCACGGCATGGCACGCATTTTCCGCAGGATTCGTTTTGTGTAAAGTTCATGAAGAACCTTGCTACTTCAACCATACAGGTGTCTTCATCCATTACAACGAGTCCGCCTGAACCTATCATTGCTCCTACTTTTTTTAGGGAATCAAAGTCCAATGGTAATTCTAGGTGTTCCTCTGTGAGACATCCTCCAGAGGGACCTCCTATCTGAACTGCCTTAAATTTTTTGTCGTCCTTGATACCGCCACCGATATCAAATATTACTTCCCGCAGGGTTGTTCCCATTGGAACTTCTATCAAACCTGTATTGTTAACGTTTCCAGTTATGGCAAAGGCTTTTGTTCCCGGACTGTTTTCAGGCCCGATGCCTTTGTACCATCCACTGCCGTTATTTATAATTAAAGGAACGTTTGCATATGTTTCTACATTATTAAGTACTGTAGGCTTTTCCCAAAGTCCTTTTTCCACCGTTCTTGGAGGTTTTACCCTTGGCATTCCTCTTTCGCCTTCAATTGAAGCGGTTAATGCGCTACCTTCTCCGCATACGAAAGCTCCTGCACCTTTGTTTATGTTTATATCAAATGAAAATCCGGAATTTAGTATGTTCTCACCCAACATTCCGTGCTTTCTTGCATCTTCAATAGCTATCCTTAGTCTTTCAACTGCCAGAGGATATTCTGCTCTAACATATATATATCCGGCAGTACTTTTGGTTGCATATCCGGCAATAGTCATACCTTCGATTACACCGTGAGGATCGCCCTCCATAATACTTCTGTCCATGAAAGCTCCGGGGTCACCTTCGTCTCCGTTACAGACAACGTATTTTATTTCGCTGTCCTGCTTTAATACCTGCTGCCATTTTCTTCCTGCAGGATAACCTCCGCCCCCTCTTCCTCTGAGGTTGGAATCCAGTATGGACTGACATACTTCCTGGGGTTCCATTTCAAACAATACTTTGCTCAGGGCCTGATAACCGCCCTTTGCAACATATTCTGCAAAGGATTCGGCATTGATGCTTCCGCAGTTTTTCAGAACCATTCTTGTCTGCTTTTTATAGAAAGGTATGTCCTCCTGTGCCTTATACACCTTGTCTTCAGCCGTATACATAAGTCTTTCAACAGCTTCGTTGTTTATAAGGGTTTTGCTTACGATTTCTTCACAATCTTCTATCTGAACTCTCAAGTACAAGTAGTTTTCAGGTTCTATTCTTACTAAGGGCCCCATTTCGCAAAAACCGTGGCAGCCGCTCTTTTTAACTCCTATGCCTTCTTTTTCATAATCCAGTTCAAGATCAACCAGAAGGCCTTTTTCACTTATAAGCTCTTTGATTCTGTTGTATATCTCTAATGATCCGCCGGCTACACAACCTGTTCCCGCACACACCAGAACCTTCTTTTTTTGTTTATCCATTGCCTGTGCCGACCTGTCAGAAAAGGCTTTAAATTCTTGCAAATTATTAATTTTCATTATCCTTCACTCCTCAAAGTCTTTATTAATTCTATTGTTGAATCCGGCGTCATTTTAGCGTGTACCTTATCATTTATTGTAATAACCGGTGCAAGTCCGCATGCTCCCAGACAGGAAACTGTTTCAACTGTAAACAGCTTGTCATCTGTTGTGTGCTTGCTTTCAGAGAGGCCCAGTTCTTTTCTCATTGCATTTAATATAGGAATTGATTTTCTTACATGACAAGCTGTACCGTCACATACTTTTATAATGTATTTTCCCTTAGGCACCAAAGAAAAGTTTTCGTAAAACGTAGCTACACTGAATATCTTTGAGAGATTAATCTCCAGCTTTTCAGCTACATAATTCAAAACATCCTCGGGCAAATATTTGTATTCGTTCTGGATTTCCTGTAAAACTGCTATCAGGTGCGATTTATTGTTGTCATACTTGTTTAAAATCCCGTCAACCAGACTGCATTTGCAATCATCCATTTTGTTTTCCCTCCTCAAGTACTTGTAAAGTGCATTCACTTATCAGCTATCATTGTTATTTTTTTGACAATTTAATTCTAGCCAGAGGAATACCTTCTGCCAATGTTTATATAGAAATACAATGTCTGAAACCCAGTTATAGATAAGGTTTTTGGAATTTATTTCTAGCAATTGTAAGGATAATTCGTTAAAAGGAAACAAAAAATCAGCATATTGCAATGTTTAATTATTGCAATGTGCTGATTTTACTAATTGTGTTTACAGTTATATCCATATGGTATTAAATTAAGTATTGATTCGTCCAAAAATGATTATTCTTTAAGATGCATATAAAAGCTCATTCCTCGGAGTATTGCAATATGTAAAATTTTATAATAATATACAATTAATTCAAGTTAATAAGGAGGATGAAAGCATGAAAAACGTAAGAAGACTACTAAGTATTATCCTTATCCTATTAATCATTTTAGCCCCTACCATTGCCAGTGCAAATTCAAATGACTTCACTGTTAAATCAAAAGTAGCCCTTCTTCATTTTAACCCGGAACTCGGGAATGTTGAAAGTAATGTGAATAAACACAAAGAACTAACTCACGAAGCTCTGGAAAATGGTGCAAATATTGTAGTTACACCAGAATTCTCAACTACCGGATATTGCATTACAAAACAGCAGTCACTGGATGGCCTTGGTTTTAGATATCCTTATCCGGAGCTGGATGAAATCAGAGATCTTGCAATTGCATATAAAGCATATGTTATTATTGCTATAGTTGAAATTTCATCTGACTCAAAGGTTTATAACACAGTAGTAACCTTCGGGCCTCAGGGATTGATCCGAACCCAGGACAAACGTTCAATACCTTTGTGGCATGAAAGCGGAAAAATACCCTTTGATGTTATTCCAACTCCATATGGTGATCTGGGCACCCTGATATGTGCCGATACCTACAGTCCTGACTGGACCCGTATTCTAGCATTGAAGGGTGCTGACATTATATTGACACCTGCCAACTGGTGGGGTCGCGACAATCAGGAACAAACCTGGCAGATCAGAGCCAAAGAAAATGGAGTTTGGCTGCTTGTAGCTAACCGATGGGGTTATGAGTACGATACTCAATACGGATATGAATGCTATATGAATGATGCTCCATCAGTAGCAATAAATCCTGATGGCAATATTCTTCAGTTACATAGAGCTGAAGATGATTTGGAACCCAAAGACACTATACTCTATCAGGATGTAACTGTTCCGAAATACAGAATTGGGACTAAAACAAACCTTACATATTCAGTAATGGAACGTGCCCCAAGTGCTTATACCGGAATAGACTCCGGCTACTATGGCAAAAATGCTGGTTACCCACAGGTACCCGGTTTACCTGCACCCGGTGATATAAAAATTGCAAGTCTAGCCTACAAACCATCTTTTAGTGGACAGAAAAACATTTCAACCATCCAAGGCTTATGGGCACAGAAAACCGCTGACGTGGTCGTACTTCCAGGTCTGGGAGTTACCAATGAACCCATTAATTCAGGCAACACTGGCTGGAACACCGCTTCACCATGGAGTGCCCTACAGAACTTCGTAGAGAGTAATTCCATTTCTTTGCTAGTAACCACTGTCAATGAGCGGACAGGCAATGATTTTCACCAGTCTCTGCTATTAATTGAGCCCGGTAAAGCCCCTCGTCTTATACCACAGATCCATGACGGTCTCAATTTCAAAGGAAGCGGCAATTCACCTGTTGTACTTGACCTGCTGAGTGCAAGAATAGGTATTCTTACGGGGCATGATGCATTGTTCCCTGAAACTGTAACAAGTCTTGCCAAATCAGGTATAGACCTGCTGATTATTTCTTCAACTGCAGGGACAGGAATTAACTATAATAATATTTTGAACATTAACTACCTATGGGATATAAACTCACTGAAAACCTTATGGAAGGTCAGAACCAATGAGACATTCCATCTTGCGGCATCTGACTGGACAGGCAACGGAATGCTAATTAAGAACAGTGGATATATTGAGGATTTGAAAGAAACTACAGATACGAATCCTGTTGAAGTAATGACTGTAAATACCGGAAGTGTACGCTATAAATACCTAAACGATTATTACCAGTATGATATTAGTACACTGACAGCCCCCAATACAAACTTAGAGAACAATATACTTCCATTAATTCCGTCCTGTAAGAGTGTTACACCTTAAACCTATAAAAGAAGCCAGGCTGCCATGAATTTAATTTCCATATGCAGTCTGGCTTTTATACTCCTTTATTTAAGCTCTTTTATTTACTTGCATCCTCAAATGCACCAATCTCTTTCAACCTGCTTATTATTGGCAGGTGCTGTGTACATTTTCCTTCGCATAAACCGCATTCTATACAGTTGTTAACATCCTCCTGCTTGATTCCCCAGTGGCCTTTCAGGTTATTAAGAACGTCTTCGGTATTTCCTAGAATATGACTGTTGTAGGAAAGCATATATTTTGATACAGGGATTTCCTTAGGACAGTACTCGCAATAACGGCAGCCTGTACAAAGCTTATCCATGGAATTAAAGAGCCTTCCTTCTATTTCTTTCAACTTGGTTTGCTCAAGTTTAACCAGGTTATCGCCAACCTTACAGTTTTGAATTACCTCTTCAATACTTCCCATTCCGGCTAATACGGTGGTTATTTCATCATGGGAAGCATTAAATCTTAATGCAGCATCAACTACGTTTTTATCGTCTTCACTTTTGATAAAATCAAAATAATCAGCCTTTTGAGGAATCAGTCCTCCTCCGAGAGGATTCATTGTGGCAATACCAAGTCCCTTTTTATATGCAGCTTCCAAACCCTTTTGCCTGAACGGGAAGTTAAGTATATTGTAACCGACTGTCATTCCTTCGAAACAGCCTTCATTTACTATTGTTTCAATCTCATCCCCTGTGCAATGGGTAGAAAATACAATATGCTCTATAAGTCCTTCTTCCTTTGCCTTTAAGGCAGCCTCATAAGCACCGCCTTTTACCATCCTGCTTCTGTAGTCATCCAGGCTTAGAATACACCATATATGGAAAAAATTAATTTTTTCAAGATTCATTCTCTTTAAAGATGTCTCCAGCTGCTCACGCAGTTTTGAGCCATCCTTCCGGCTGCTTTTTGTAGAAACATAGAATGGTTTCTTCATGTTTTTAAAGGCATTGGACATAATAAATTCGCTATGGTCATCGTTATACCCCGGTGCAGTGTCAAAATAATTCACACCAAGTTCGTTTGCACGTACTACTATCTCTGAACATTTATCATAGTCATAACTATCTCCGGT
Source organism: Ruminiclostridium papyrosolvens C7 (assembly GCF_000421965.1). Classification (GTDB taxonomy): domain Bacteria; phylum Bacillota; class Clostridia; order Acetivibrionales; family DSM-1351; genus Ruminiclostridium; species Ruminiclostridium papyrosolvens_A. Next base: position 32,271 of record NZ_ATAY01000022.1, read on the forward strand.
TTTTGGAAACCTCATACCTCCAAATCCTATTGCTGATATATCCTTGCCTGTGTTACCGTATTTTTTGTAAATCATTCTATAATACCTCCGGGTTTCCCAATTATATACATTACCTTTATACATTATTTATATATATTAATTTAAGTAGTATTACGTTAAAATTATACTTTTATAAAACTAAATTTCAATGTACATTCTTATCTTTTTTACATGTAATTTTATAATATTTTTACTCAATGGATAAATTACAGCCATTTTCCTTCAACCATTTTCTGTAAACTTTATAATCCGGCATAACAGCTTCAACAAGTCCCCAAAAATTCCCCGAATGGTTCATTTCTTTCATGTGACAGAGTTCATGTATTACTACATAGTCAAGTACCGGTAAAGGAGACATAATAAGTTTCCAATTAAGATTAATATTGCCTTTTGAACTACAGCTTCCCCACCTTGTTTTTTGCTCTTTAATAGCCACCTTTTTAGGTGATAAACCAATCAATGACGAGTATATTCTGATTCTTTCAACCAGAAGCTCTCCGGCTTTTGATTTATACCAGTTTTTTAGGAAAGATTTAATTTTGTCCTTGTCTTCAGTTTCAGATATCTCCAAAACCATTAGTTCCTCTTCAAAGCGTACTTTTGGTTTTTGGGTAATATTATTTTCAACAAGTTTAAGCTTGTATGGTTTACCCAGATAATAAAACAAATCACCGTTATTAAAGGATTTTTTTATTATAGCAGAGGGTTTCTCTCTGATTTCATCCAACTTTTGTACAATCCACCTCTCTTTTTCAAACAGAAGTTTCTCAATGTATACAAACGGAGTTTGTAACGGACAACTTACAATAACCTGTCCGGTATTTGTTATCATAATGGAAATCGTACTTCTGCTGCTTCTTTTGAGGTTATATTCCAGTTCTGTTCCGTCGAGGTTAATCCGTGACAATGTTTCTACAGTTTTTTGAGATTTTTTCAATTTAATTTATCCTCCGCAAGCATAAATAACTGTATCCCGATATTAGCAAAGCATATCCGTAATGTCAATTAACAAAATTTTATATTGAAATATTATTAAATGACTTTGAATACACATATAAAAGTAACGCTATTTGTTTGAATTTCATAGCATGATATTAAACAAAGCCAATAAGAGAGTTGCATATATGAACTATAACCTATCAAAAAATATGACAAGGGTCTATGATGTATTTCTATGCTTTATTATATATTCTTTCTGCGGTTGGTTAATGGAAACAGTGTATTTATCCGTTTATCACTGGCAGTTTATAAAAAGAGGGTTTCTCATAAGCCCTTTATGCGGGATTTATGGAGTGGGTACAATTTTGGTTGTACTTCTTCTTGAAAAATTTAAATCCCGCCCCGTACTTGTATTTTTTGGTGCAATACTTATTACTACTGTTCTGGAGCTTATTACAGGATTGCTCCTTCAAAATGTTCTGAAATGTGAACTATGGAATTACAGCGGGGATTCTTTAAATTTTCTTGGAATAATATGCTTAAGGAATACTCTGATTTGGGGAATAATGTCCCTTATAGCGGTTTATAGCATCCATCCTGTAGTAATAAGGAAAATAAAAGTACTTTCACTTCGTACCAAGGCATTAATCAGCAATATATGCTTTGTATGGATTTCGGCAGACTTATGCATTTCCATCTTTACAAGCCTCCACGGCATAAATAATATTCACTGGGTTTCCGGCTTGGTGTTCCACAGGCTCAAGGACATAGGCAGTATAACCGTAAAGGTAGTTTATTATATAAGTCATTGATATTCTATTCCCATTGAATCCATATATCAGGCTGATAACCCACTGTTGCGTGTTTTCCGTTTCTTACTATGGGACTGTTAAAGAGCTTTGGGTTTTTTAAAAGAACCTCTTGTGCAACTTTGCCTACTCCTAGATTTCTCATATTGAGTTTTTCGTATTCCTTTGATTCTGTATTTATCAAATTACTTATACCGACAGCTGCTTTTACACTTTCGAATTCACCTTTGCTCATTCCATACTTAAAGAGATCTATATACTGGTAGCTGATTTTCCGCTCTTTGAAATATCTCTCTGTTTTCTGTGTATCAAACCCTTTGGCCCCATAAATCTGTATATTCATAAAACTCCTTTTCAACTGACCGTTTATAATAATCTTTTATTTTAACATTGAGAACAGTATCTTGGGTATATTCTCAAGAGATGTCTGCTTTTCCACTGCTCCAATTTCATATGCAACTCTTGGCATACCGTAAACAACAGAGGACTTCTCATCCTGTCCAATGGTCCTTGCGCCTTTTTCTCTCATAGCCAGTAGTCCCTTGGCTCCGTCAGAACCCATTCCCGTTAATATGACTCCAACTGCATTGTTCCCGGCTTCCTTTGCTACCGATTCAAAAAGTACATCGACAGAAGGACAATGTCCATTAACCTTTTCACTCTGAAATACTTCAACCCTGTAACGTTCTCCTGTTTTTCTGACTCTCATATGGTAGTCACCGGGTGCAACAAGTACTTTTCCTTCTTCAACATAGTCACCGTTATTAGCCTCTCTAACTCTTAATCCGGTTTGATTATTGAGTCTTTCGGCAAACATACGGGAAAACATTGGGGGTATATGTTGAACTATAACTATACCAGGAATGTTCTGCGGTAACTGTTTAAGAATGTTGAAAACAGCCTCAGTTCCTCCTGTTGATGCACCTATTGCAATAATTTTACTGCTGTCAAATTTCATATCCGAGTATACAGTTTCACCTATAATTCTGATTCTTTCCGGAAGTTTGGATTTTTTGGCTGTTTTTACTTTAGTTATCAATTCGTTTATAAATTCTTCTACGCTTTTGGATATTTGCATTTCCGGCTTCAGTATAAAATCTACTGCTCCTGCTTTTATTGCATCGAACACAGCTTCACTGATAGAACTTACAACAATAATAGGAATCATATGCTGTGGTAAAAGCCTGCTTATAAACTCAATACCATTCATTTTAGGCATTTCAATGTCGCATATCATAACATCGGGGTCATACTCTTCTATTTTGTCCCTGGCATCAAAGGGATCAACTGCCTTTGCAACTACTTCTATTTCCGGGTCCAGAGTTATCCCTCTTGAAATTACTTCACGAAACAATAAACTGTCGTCAACTACCAGCACTTTGATTTTTTTCATATCATATAACCCTTCCTGTATATTCATATGGTTAGCCTGCTCTACATTAAAACACCATACCCCTGTCTTAAAGAGGTATGGCGTTTTTTGAGTCTAATATTTAAATCCGATAGCTCACTGGTTTTCAGGTAAAAATGTAGCACAATCTGTTTCCTGAGTGTCTCTTGCATTTCTAGGCTGAACTTCTATCTGTTCAGCAGTGCAGTGATCACCATTCATATAATAGTGACATGTATTAACAATGCATTTTATACCAGTATTAGGCTGACTCATTTTTTTAACAGACATTGTGTATTCCTCCTTTGAAATTGACTTTCCTAAAGTATTATTTGCACAAATTCTGTTTTAATTCACTTCAGCAGAATTTGCATAATCTACTCTTTTATATACAAAGAAGGCATAACATATCTGAAACCTGTTTTCTCACGGCTAATCGACTCAGAATGACCTATAAATAAGTATCCGCCATACTCCAATATATCATAAAATTTATTAATAAGTGTATTTTTTGTGATATTATCAAAATAAATCATAACATTTCTACAAAAAATCACATGAAATTTTTTCTTAAAAGGAAAACTATCCATCAGGTTGAACTTTCGAAATATGACATCCTCCTTTATTAGATCTTTTACCATTGAACTCCGGCTGTTATATTTTTTAAAATAATTTGTTCTCCAGCACACCGGAAGCTGAAGAAGCTCCTCATCATTATATATGCCGGTTGCAGCAGTTTCCAGTACTTTTTGTGATATATCTGTAGCCAGAATTTTAGTATCCCAATATGCTTTTTCATTTCCCAAACAATCACGGTTTATCATTGCCAAAGTATAGGGTTCCTCGCCTGTGGAGCATCCCGCACTCCATATCCTTAAATCCTTATTTCTTACATTCTGCACCAGATATGGCAGTACATTGTTTTTGTAATATTCGAAGTGTTCAGCCTCTCTCATAAAAAATGTATGGTTTGTTGTAATCCTATCAATTAGTATTTGTTCTGAGTTCTCCGTTCTGTCGCTGGTAACATGCGTGAAATAATCAGTAAAGTTATCAATATCCAATGAATTTAAGACATTCTGAAGTCTCCCCATTACAAGAACCCGTTTCTCCGGCTTCAAATGGATACCATATTTATGTTCAATATACTCCGATATCTGTTTAAATTCCTTTTCAGTAATAGAAATCATTTAAATTTCCCACCAGACTGTATAATTTAATATTTGCCGAATTCCTTGTCGCTTAAATCTATTGTTTTATTTCTTACATTCTGGGTGGTATTTCTGCTTTTTTCACTCATTTTATTAAGAATTTTCAGTATTTCCGGGTTAATTTCACCGTCTCCTCTGAAGTTGTCTGTTGAACGTACAGCTTTCTTAAGTGTGAACCTTTCTACCTGTTCACTCAAAAGCTCTGCCTGACTGGAAAGCTCCTCACTTGCAGCAGCACTTTCCTCAGAGGTTGCTGAGTTAGCCTGGATTACCTGAGAAACCTGCATAATGCCCTGGTTTATTTGTTCAATTCCCGCAGCCTGCTCATTTGATGCTTCCGCAATATTACCTACGAGGTCAGCAGCCTTTGCAACACCATCCACAATCAGTCCAAGAGCTTCTGCAGTCTCATTTGCTATCTTTGTTCCTCCTTCTACCTTACGTATTGAACCTTCAATCATATCGGTAGTTTCCTTTGCGGCATTTGCGGAACGAGCAGCCAGATTTCTAACCTCCTCTGCAACTACAGCAAAACCTTTTCCGTGTTGTCCTGCTCTTGCTGCCTCAACAGCTGCATTAAGGGCAAGAATGTTTGTCTGAAATGCAATCTCGTCTATTACCTTAATTATCTTTGAAATATTACTTGATGAATCATTAATCTCATCCATTGCACTGAGCATTTCCTTCATATGCTTGTTGCCCTTTAAAGCTATTGTTTTTACATTTTCCGCAAGACTGCTGGCTTGTGTTGCATTTTCAGCATTTAATCTCGTTTGGGCTGATATTTCTTCGAGGGATGCAGTTAGTTCTTCTATAGAGCTTGCCTGTTCAGTGGCTCCCTGAGAAAGTGCCACACTGGAATCAGATACCTGTCTGGAGCCTGAGGATACCTGTTCAGCCGCAGCACTGATGCTGGATATGACATCGTTCAAATTATCCGACATCCTTTTAAAGGCTGAAGCAAGCATTCCTATCTCATCTTTAGAATTTTCCTTAACATCCACGTTCAAATCACCGTCTGCAATTTTTTTGGCAGCAATGACAAGCTTATTAACGGGAACACTTATTATTCTGGAAATGAAAATTCCCAGAAGTATTGCTGCAATCACCGCTATCATCACAACCGCAAGCATCATGTAAACAGTAGTGTCCGTATCTCGGGAGTATTCTTCAGATCTCTCCACTCCACCTTTTTCCTTTAAGTCAAATAACTCATCTATGTACTGTTTTGCTAATTTTGCAGGTTCCGTTCCTTCTTTATAAAATAGTGTCAGGGCTTCATCATTCTGTCCTGCAATTGCCATATTTATTACCTTGTCCCTGATTTCATTGTACTTGTTTAGATTCTCATTAAGTGCTGTATATGCTTTTTGCGCTTCCTCAGTTTGCAATGAATCATACAGCTCTTTAAGGTTTAGTTGGACATCCTTATCCAGATCCTTAATCTGGTTACTGTAGTTTTTCTTATCTTCAACACTATTACTAAGCAATATATCTCTGGTTACTGCCCGGATGCTGTTAAAGTCTGTACTGGCCTTTCCTATATTAGCGGTAGCTATACCGAAGTTTTTATAAAGTTCTGTATAGTTTTTATCTACCTGTTTTATATTGATTATACCCACAACTCCTACTACTCCTGCCAATAGTGCAACAATTATAAATGTTGATACAAGCTTTGTACCTATTTTCAAGTTGTTAAACCATTTCATTGTGAAAGGCCCCCTAATTATTAAAATTTATTAACATTTCTACGTCATTCTCATTCAACAATTTCTCACAATCCAGCAGCATTTTAACATCATTATCTACTTTCCCTATACCTTTTATAAATCTGTTACCTGTTTTTTTAATATCCGGAGGCGGAACTATATCCGATTCCGGTATTGTTATTACTTCAGATACACTATCTACAATCAGTCCTGCCGAGAGATCGTCAATATCGATGACAATAACACAAGTCCGGTCGTTATACTCCTTGAAAGGTTTTTTGAACCTTAGTCTTACGTCCATTACCGGAATTATCTTTCCTCTTAGATTAATAATCCCCCTGATGTACTCTGGAAGCTCCGGAACCTCAGTTATTGGCTGTATTCCTATGATTTCCGTTACATGCCTTATTTCCATTCCGTAGAATTCCTTTCCCAACATAAATGTAAGAAATTTGTCTTTTTGAGTATCTTCATCCTGTTCGTCTATTTCCTGACCTACTGCATTTTCCATAATCACAGCTCCTTTTTATTAAGATATTATATTTTATTTGTCAAAATAAGTCGGGATACGTCAAATATAAGACTTATATTGCCGTCACCAAGCAAAGTGCATCCTGCAAAATCAGAGTTTTGGTATATTTTCTTAATATATGGAGGCAGTGTTTTAACGACCACCTGCTGCTGACCCAGCAATTCATCAGCAAAGATACATATGGATTTTTCGTCCTGTTCCACCATTAACAATATTCCACGGTCAAATTCGGTTATTTCTGTTTTTATTTTATAAATGCGGTGAAGCCTGTATACCGGATAACATATTCCTCTTACCATTATCATCTCATTCTCGTCAGGGTCGGTTATTAAATCTTTTTTAACCGGTCTGAAAGACTCTTTGATAGCTGTCGTAGGAATAGTAAACCTTGAATTGCCTACCTTTATGTTCATACCATCAATAATAGCCAGCGTAAGGGGAATTTTCAGCGTAATTACGGTACCTTTCCCTTCGGTACTGTCAACAGACACACTTCCTCCGACTGCTTCAATACTCTTTGCAACTACGTCCATTCCCACGCCTCTGCCTGAAAATTCAGTGATGTTGTTGTTTGTAGTAAATCCTGGAAGAAAAATCAAATTGTATATTTCCTTATCCAGCATTTCATTTTCAGGCTTATGTATAAGACCATGTTCTCTTGCTTTATTCATAATTGAATTTTTATCAAGGCCCTGTCCGTCGTCTTTCACCATAATCAATACATCACTACCTGAATTTTTCGCCTCGAGGGTTAGAGTACCACGTTCTGTTTTTCCTGATGCCAATCTTTCTTTGGTTGTTTCTATTCCGTGGTCTATGGAATTTCTTATGAGATGCATTAAGGGGTCGGATATATGCTCAATAATGTTTTTATCAACTTCAGTGTCTTCTCCGATTAAAACCAGTTCCACCTTTTTATCAAGCTTTTTGCACATATCACGTACAAGTCTGTGCATTTTATGAAAGGAAGTTGCCAAAGGCACCATTCTTATAGACATTACCATTTGTTGAATTTCATTATGTATTTTTCTCATTTGTCGCGCTGCCTTGTAAAAATCCGGCAGTTCTAGATTTTTTAAATCAGGATTTTGAGTAACCATGGCTTCGGCAATAACCATTTCCCCAACAAGGTCCATAAGAGTATCAAGTTTTGAGACACTGACACTTATCATACTTTGATGTGTATTGGTACATGTTTTCATACCTTCTTGGGATTTGTTATTTGCCCCCTCATGTTTTCCGCAGTCCTGACTATTATTGTGAACCAGTTCCAAATCCTTCAGAAAAATTATTTGACTGAAAAAATCGTGCAATTCTTCATATGTCTTATCTGAATTAAAGAATATTTTGAAACCGTTTTTTTGTATGATGTTGGAGCTGTTATCATCATCTATGATGTCTTCCGGTATATAGTAAAAATCCTCTGTGATCTGCTTTAGATTATGAATAACCGAATATGCACGGATATTCTCCATTTCACAGCCATCCTCAAATCGGATTACCGCCTGAAATTCTTTTGGGGAAGTGCTTACTAAAGCATTTTCCTGCTTTGTACAAACACTATTTTGATTTAATGATTCTTTAACTTTACTGTCCCTTTTTATGTAACTTAAAAGGTCTCTTATACTCGCTATAAGATTATCTGCTTTACCATCAGCAATATCGTTTCTTTTGATTTTTTGCAGCTCAACCTTGATAAAATCCACACCATCCAGAACTATATCAGAAATAGCAGAAAAATTAATATATTGTTTTTTTTCTTCACGGATAAAGAAGAACAAATCCTCAAGGGCATGTGCCAAAGTGGATATCTGATTAAATAACATCATGGCCGAAGAACCTTTGATGGTGTGCATTATTCGAAATATTTCGTTTACAGTTTCACAAGTATAATTACCGGCTTTTTCACTTACAATAATAATATTTTCAAGCTGTTCTATAAGCTGATCTGTCTCATACAAATATATCTCAAGCATTGGTTCATTACTGGGTTGCTCTGACATAATGTACCTCCACCCGCAATAACGGGTACAATTAATGATTTATACTCTTTGGTAAAATAAAATGAACAAAAAAAAGAAAAGTTACGAATCAGCAATTTTTCTTAATGTGTTTATAACATGCTCGTCTTTATATGGCTTAACAATAAAACTTTTAGCTCCATATAATATGGACTCTCTTACCTGTGCTTCCTGTCCCATTGCAGAAACCATTACAACCTTTGCATTTGCATTGATTTCCCTTATGGCTTTTAAAGCCTGCAAACCATCCATTTCCGGCATTGTAATATCCATTGTTACTACATCGGGCATAAATTCCCTGTACTTGTTAATAGCTGTAAGACCATTGTCAGCCTCACCTACTACTTCAAAATTATTTCTTTCAAGTAATAGTCTTAATGAAGTACGCATAAAAACAGTATCATCAACAACAAGAACCTTTTTTCCCATTTTATGTATCCTTTCATTGAAGGCGAAATTCATAAACGAATTCCGCCTAATATATAAGTTATTATTTGTTTGCATAATTAGTTTACCGTTGAATTTATAAGGTTTACTAAATTTAACTTATGTTTACAAATATATTATAAATTTATCCAATATTTATGTCAACTATTGACTTTTTAAGAAAAGATATAAATCTTTTAGAAAATTTTCAGGCATGGCCCGTGACCAGGCATCAGATACTTTAACCGCAAGGCTGAAATGTCTTTTTTTAGCCGTTCAAGAGCTTCCTGAGACGGCACCTTCTGCAGGTTAATATTTTGTATCTCTTCATATATTTTTGAATCCTCCATGGGCTTTTGGATTTTACCGGTTCTGGTAAATATATCACTGCTGTACAGTATTCCCTGATTTGTCTCGAACACCATTAAACCTTCCCAAAGATGCATTTCAGAAGGGTATGATATGAATTCAAACAAGCTGTCTCCAATTTTCATCTTGTCCTGAGGATTAACAACCGCAATATTGGTAGTAATGCCAAAGCCCATCAGTTGTCTTGCCGTTATCTGAGAGCATACAGCTTTTATTTCGGGATAGTAATTTTTTAAAAGTGACAGACCACCGCACTCATCTGATTCAAAATGTGAAATAAACACATATTCCAAAGGGCGACTGCCCAACACTTCCTTGATTTTTGGAAGTAACACTTCAGTCCGGTCTATGGCGCCTGTATGAATTAGCATTGGAATTGGAGTTAAAACAAGAAACTGATTGAAAGATAAATCAATTGCATCAATATAACTATTAAAAAGGTATACATTATCCATTACTCTGTATTCTTTCATAATAATCTCCCGTTTGGTTACATATTTTTTATGAATTTATTGTTAGTGTACATAAATTCATTAAAAAATATTGGTATAAACTATTTCCAATACCAATATCCAATAAATCTGTTCCAATAAATATCCTTAGTTATTTTTCTTACAAACTAAAATTTAAAACTTGCACTTAGCAAATGCCTGTACATAATCTCTTTTTCACTGAGTATAAAAGACGTTAATTGATTCTGTGTCGCATACATAGAATTTTTATCCCTGTGCGTCAGCTGTATACCATACTCACATCTTCCGAAGTTAACGGTTTTTCTGACTATGGTTGCATCATATTTAATAACACTATTGCTAAGGAAGGCACTAATCTCAACCTCATCGTCTTTATTAAACTCATCATTAGAATATATGCACATGCCGGCATAGCTGAAATCCTTTATACAAACGGGTTCTCTTTTGCTGGAATTTGCAAGCTTAATTTCACCGGTCAGTGAAGTAGGGAATCTCTCGTATTGCCTTCTTTCAGTTTCAAAAGCTATATTTTCAGGATTATTTGCGTGGATTATGTATTCTTCTTCTTTAGGTATGGCACCTACTATATTGCCGCCACTTAGATAAAGAGATTCGTCACTATTAAGAAAGCCAATAAGCACTGGGTCTCCCTTTAGAATTTCAGCACCACTTTTTTCATCTTCACATAACTTAACAGTGAATACTTTTTGGGTATCACCGCTCACAACAGTACAGTGCATAGGTTTGACTTTATTATAATGTCTTAATACCAAGTTCAACTTTTCCATACTATCCTCCAGTACAAAAATACATAATATTAAGTTTAAGATTGTATATTTTTGATACACTCATTCCACTGATAAAAGAATAGCACATTCTAATTTCTTGAACAAGACCATTTCTGGGAAATCTATTATTTATTTACATAATTTATTTAAAAAAAGTATCCTTTTTAAAAACTATTTTATAAATTATTCTGATATAACTTTATCTGAAACCACAAGGTTCCTTCCGGTCCGCTTTGCTTTGTAAAGTGCATCATCAGCCCTCTCTATTATCTGTGTTATATCTGTGACTGTTTCAGGATAGGAAGATATACCAATGGATACTGTTATATTAATATTCCTGCCGTAAGAAATCTCAAACTCATTTTCCGCAATTATTTTCCTGATTCTTTCAGCTATTTCAATTGCCTTGCTGTTTGAAGCATTTTCCAGTAAAATTGAAAACTCTTCACCCCCGTTTCGTGAAATCTTATCATCTGCTCTGCAATTTTGCCGTAATATTTTTCCTATTTCTTTTAAGACCTTATCTCCTGCCTGATGACCATGTGTATCATTTATTTTCTTAAAAAAGTCTATATCAATTAAAAGTAAAGAGAATTTTTGATTAGTACTTACGGCCTTCTCTATTACAAGCCTGAATAATTTATTAAATTCCCTTACATTGTTAAGGCCTGTCAGATAATCCTTGGTTGATTCCTCTTTTAGCTTTATAAACAATAAGCTCATGTTATTAAGATATATCATATATTTATATACTGTATAACTAACGACAAAAGTTCCCAGAATAAAGTACGGGTATATTGCAAAAAGGATTGAGATATTTTTCTGAAAAATATAAAAGTAAACACCACAGCTTACAATGGTCATGTATATTGTAGATACTAACCATTTCTTCCCCAGAGGTCTTCTTGTTTTAAAAATCAACGAAATTCCTACTGTTACCAATATAATAACAACTGCCCCAGCCTCAGAATATTTGTTTAGTCCAAAATATGCGATTCTGAAGCCGCCCATCACAAGGCCTGATACAACAGCAGATAATCCTCCTCCTACAGTAGCTGCCAACAAAGTGGCTATATTTCTGAAATCCACCAACGTTTTATTTTGGATTCTGACACTATACCAAATTAAAAGTACACCTAAAATTCCACATACAACTCCTGCCAAAAGCTTAAAAATAGGGCGGGATTGTATTTCTGCATCACGGTCTCTATAGAATTGATTTGCTATGCTTAAAAAAGAAATAAGTATAGCTGCATTTATTATCAGATCACTTAACATCCTCTATTCCCTTCTTATGTATACCTCCTCATATATTTACGGTTATTATGAGATTTCACATTAATTATTTATGTAAATATTTAGAATCTTAAAATAAATCTCCCTAACTAGTATTTCTTTATATGAGTTCAGATATTCTTGAAACTTTTATCAAAAATTAAGCCCGGAAAATCTCCCGGGCTTTTGGATTATTATATTTGTTTTTTATTACAAATGGCTCAGTACAAGATCTTTTTATATTCTCAGGTTCTCTAAATAAGGCTTGACTTGGTTAAAAACTTATTAATAACCGATGCAGTTTCAGCACGTGTAAGATTATCTTTTGGTGCAATTACTGTCATACTTTTTCCTGACACGATTCCGGCTTTAACGCAGGCAGCAGCTGAATTTTTTGCCCATGTTGCCAGCTTGTCAGAATCTTTAAAGTCTTTAAGTGAATTAACTACTTCATCAGCGGTAAAAGCAGTTTTTAACCCGGTAATCTTCATTGCTTTTGAAACTATTGTCATTGCTTCCTGACGGGTTATGTTACCCACAGGCCTGAATTCACCATCCCCATAGCCTGAGATGATACCGTATTCATATGCTATGCCTACTGAATCGTAATAGCTGTTACTTCTGCTTACATCTGCAAAAATGTCTTTTCCTTCACCTGTTCTGTATAGACCTAAAGCCTTTACCATAGAATCTATAAACTCTCCTCTGGTGATTGCCATATCAGGTACAAAGTTATCATTATCGACACCGTCCATGATAAGTCTTGAAGCAATATTGTTTACAGAACTCTTCGACCAGTGGTTCTCAGTATCCTTAAAGGTCTTTGAATTTGATATCAGCGCATATGTGCTGTTAGTCAAACTGTTTATTTTTGCATAGTATTTGCCGTCTTTACTTACTATAGTTGTAGGTACATGCGAGAAACTACCGTCCCTATTGAGCACTATTCCTGTTATAATCTCACCTTGGATTATTCTGTCATTTATTGCAATTGTTCTTTCAACGTACCCGCTAAATTTTGGAATTTCAATGGTTTTAGTACCATTTGAGCACGTTACGTTAAATTCTACCGGATTTGAAGCCAACTTGTAATTATTCTTACCTGCGGTCTCCTTTACAGTATTATTTACAGCATCAGGCACTCCTGAAATACTTACATTTACCTTAACGTCAAGGTTTCCTTCAAACGAAGACACAATCTTTTCAATATCCAGACTTGATGCCGGCATTGCATACGTCACATTGTCGCTTTTTATCTCCAGAACAGCTTCCTTCTCAGCCATATTTTTTTATTGTTTTAGAAGTTAACTGTGCTGTTACAACATCAGATTTTGTAATTGGCTCTAAAACTATTACGGCCTTTTGACCAAGCAATTCTGCAACCTTATTTTCATCAACAACTATACTTGTAACTTTTTTGCCTTCCTTGTATTCAGTGAAAGCTTTTGCAATGGATACTTCCTTTCCGTTAACCGTACCCTTCACGGTTTCTGAAGTAGGTGTATCAGTTGAAGGTGATGATGGCGTTGGTGTGCTGCCGTCGCTTAATATAAGTTCACCATATACAGAGGTATCCTTGTAACCGACTCCTGTAGTATCGTTCCAATTTCTATACCCGGTACGTGTACCATCCTTGGCATCATTAATCTGAGCATCAAATCCGATTTTCAGATTATTGGCCGGTGTCATAGTTTTAAACGGTATTTTCATTTCAACAGTATAGCTTGTACCCGAAACCTTAACAGCCGACTCGAATCCTTCTTTTATTTTGTCAGGATTAAATGAGGTCTCGTTATCAAAGTTTACTCTGTACTGTCCGTCATCATTCTCATATGAGGCGGTTTTTCCATTATTTTCATCAACAAATGCCTCTACAGAATCCTGTTCCCAAGGATTTGCACTTGATTTGTCAAGGATTGAATCATTTACTTTGATTAAAACATACAGGTTTTTGTCATCCCACAGAGCTTGGGCGGTTCCTTTTGCTGTCTCCCATGCAGCATTTGCTTTATCTATTGGTATTACCTTTGCATTATCCCATATGCTGTCAACCGTTCCGTCTATTACAGGTGTACCTTTTGCAGCTGTTCCCTGCTTTATCTCTACTGTAGGCGGTGCCTCATGCTCAGCCATGTATTTATCAGGGTCGATTATAGCGTAGTATGCATTTTTTGCCTGCAAATCACTGTCAAATGGCAGAGGGCAAGCTTCTTTCCTCCAACTGGTACCGTCATCAAGTCCCCAAATTGTAACACGGCTTATATTATCAGCATGAGCCTTGTAGATTTTCATCAGCTGTGCGTACAAGTATGCCTGTGCATTCACCTCATCCCTGCTCTGCTTTTGGTCGCTTCCGGCTGTAATGTCCAGCTCAGTGACACACACATCTACTCCCAAATTAATAAATCTTTCCAGAGATGCCTCTACATTCTTAGGTTTAGTAGCTGTACTGTAGTGAGCCTGCATACCTATGCCGTCAATAAGCAGCTTGCCAGGGTGAGTTTTTGCATAATTTGTATTAATTTCATTTACCATGTTAGCTATAGCTTGAGATTTATTCTGATCATCGTCGTTATAGTCATTATAATAAAGCTTTATATTGTTCAGATTATTTTTATCAAGAACTTCTTTTGTAATTAAAAACGCTTGCTCTACATAATCATCACCTATAGACTGATACCACATTGAATCTTTACGTAAGCAATTCTTCCAATTTGAAGGGTCGCTGATTCCGTCTGACATAGCTTCATTAACTACATCCCACGATATGACTTTGTCACCGAAATGCTTAACAACATTCTCTATATGGGCTCTCATATTTTCAAGGGCTACTTCCCTTGGAATGGTAGTGTTTTTACCGTTTCCGTCCTTTTTATATTTCGTTATATCAGTATCATCCGGTACTCCATTCATCCATGTAGGTGTTTGTTGATGCCAAACTAATACATGTCCGTGAACCTGTATGTTGTTATCATGCGCTGTTTGTATCATTGCATCGGCTGTTTCAAAGCTGAATTCTCCTTTCTTTTTCTGAAGTGCATCCGGTTTCATATCATTGCCTGCTGTAATAACATTGAAATGATGTTTTAAAAGCTCAAAGCTTTTTCCTGCAAGTTCATTTGGCGCTATTGCATTTCCGATTAGGAAGTCATTTTTGTATACGTCCTTGATAGGAGTCAGGTCGGTTTGGACAGGTAGAGACACAGAACCTGTATTAACCACACTTATATCATCAATATAAAACGCTGCTTCTTTGTTATCACTTTGTAAATATATAGTTATATATCCGCTTGAAGTATCATAATAACGTTGTTTACCCTCAAACTTGACCCAACCGTCAGTTTTTTTAATTGTTTGTTTATATAATGAAGGGTAATTAGCACCATCCCCATTACCAATCTGGGTGCTGAGATCAATTTCCGCACTTTCTGAATCTGGTGCCAGCTTCACCCAAGCCGTCACTTTATATTCACTGCCTTGATCTATATATTTCTCTACACGCAATGACGGGCCACAATAAGCATTTTCTCTGCCTCCGTCTACTTTAAGGGCATATCCGCCGCCATCAGTATGATTGGCTTCATTTGTTACACTAAGAACTTCTTTCCCAATTCTTGGTGTAAAACCACCTTCCGTTCCATCCTCGAAGTCAATGGTTTTCATTGAAGGTGCAGGTCCGGTTATAAGTATATCACCTATGTAAAAAGGAACTGCAGATCCTTTATCGTTTGACTGGACTCTTATCCTGTCATCCTTACTGGTATCTACCGTGTACTTACCCTTTAATATAAAAGGTTTTCCTGCTATAAAATCTACACTTGCAACTACACCATAACTGCTTATACTTTGCAGAAATGCCTGTGCGCCTGTCGGTACAACAGTATTTATGTCCACATAGCCGAATACTGTTATTTCATATGATTTTCCGTTCTCCAGACCTATGTCACTGAACATAAAATCTGTTCCATCATAGTTGTTAACTCTAGTATCCACATATAAGGCAGCCCCGTCTTCATTTAGCACAGTTCCTTCAGCATCACCTGTGGGAAAAGTTTTTTCGGTAACAGGCATCAGGGTCGCATTACCGGATTGTTTTGCTAAGCCATTACCGCTTGCAAAAGTTTCGTGGTAAATTGTTTTTGCAGTTATCGGTGTGGCTGTTGTAGATTTTTCTCCTGTTACAGTTATCTCTCCGATATAAAAAGGAACTGTTGCTCCTACACCGTTAGATTGAATACGTATCGCGGAATCCTTGCTGGTATCAACAGTATAAGTTCCGGTTAATGTAAATTCTTTTCCTGCCACGAAATCAGCACCTGCAATCCAAGCATAGCTGTTTACAGCCTGTAAAAATGCTTTTGAATTTTCTGGTTTATCAGTGTCAATAGGTACTGTTACGTCTGAATCAACATATCCCTTAACCGTTATAGTATATTTATTCCCTTCTACCATTCCTAAATTTTTAAATGAAAAGTCAGCTCCATCCCAGTTGTTTTTTCTGGGATTTACATACAGAGCAGCTCCATCTTCATTACCAGTAAAAACTTTGTTAGTGACTGTTGTCAGGGTCGCATCTCCGGCTTGTACGGCTGCTCCCTTTCCATTAGTAAAATCCTCATGATAAATTGTTGTAATTTCTGCTTTTACCACATTGTTTAAAGGCATTACCGAAAAAAGCAGGGCGATTGTCATTACAACTGATAAAACTCTTTTCCATTTTGCATTACTCCTCAAAATAAATGCACCTCCATAAAAATAAATTTTAAATATCTGCTTTTTGTATCAATCAATGTTTTATTAAAAAGTAAAAAGCCGGCCCCTAAACTTTATACGGGGCCGGCTCAAAATGAAATTCAGTTTTTATTTTGCGGACAATTTCTTTACTATTGATTCTGTTTGTGAAACAGTTATATTTTCTTGTGGCGCCAGCATTTTTCCGCTTTTGCCGGATACAATTCCTGCTTTAATACAAGCAGCAACAGAACCTTTTGCCCAGCTGGCAACTTTATTTGAATCCTTAAATTCCTTGAGTATTTTATTTATCTCAGCAGCTGAGTAATTAACATTTTTTCCTGCTGCCTTCATAGCCTTGGAAATTATTGTCATAGCTTCCTGACGAGTAATCTTAGCCTGTGGCTTGAATTCTCCATTTTTGTAGCCTGATATTATTCCTTTCTGGTATGCAACACTTACAGAAGCATAATAGCTGGCATCCTTGGTTACATCTTTAAAGGAGTCTTTAACCTGAACATTTTTATTCAGACCCAAAGCTTTAATAATAGAATCAATAAATTCTCCTCTTGTAATATATTGAGCTGTATTATTGCTTTCGGAATTACTGAGGGTAAGAACACCATATACCGATGTATCCTGATAACCTGTTCCGGTAGTATCATTCCATGTTGCAACACTCTTACGTGAACCGTCTTTAGCATCATTAACCTGAACATCAAAGCCTATTTTCATATTATTTGATGGAGTTACTGATTTAAGAGGAATCTTTATTTCAACAGTATAGCTGGTTCCCGCAACCTTTGTTGCAGATTCAAACCCGGCTGAAATTGCTGCTGGATTAAATGAAGTCTCATTATCAAAGTTAACTCTGTACTGACCATCATCATTCTCATAGTATGAAGTCTTTCCATTGTTCTCATCCACGAATACTTCAACTGAGTCTTGCTCGTATGTGTTTGCACTCTTCTTATCAAGTTCTGAGTCGCTTACCTGAACAAGGACATACAGGTTTTTGTCATCCCATAAAGCCTTTGCAGTTCCTGTTGCTCCCTGCCATGCCATTTGATATGTGTTTGCAGGTATAACCTGTGCTTTACTCCAAACGCTGTCTACAGTACCATCAATTACAGGTGTTCCGTATTTTGCTGTTGCAGATTTTGCACCTTTAGGTGTTTGAGGTTTATTTTCGTTCATGAACTTAGCTGGGTCTACTACTCCGAAAAATCCAGGCTTTGCCTGAAGATTCTTGTCAAACGGTAAAGGATTTGTGGATGATCTCCAGCTTGTACCGTCATCCAACCCCCAAATAGTAACACGGCTTATATTTGCTGCATGCTTCTTATATATATCGAATAACTGTGCATATAAATATCCCTGTGCGTTTGCAACTTCATCAGTCAATTTGAAGTCACTGCCTGCCTGAACATCAAGCTCTGTTATGCTTACTTCTACACCCAGTGAAATAAATCTCTCCAATGAAAGTTCAACGTTGGAAGGATTTGTTGACATGTTATAATGTGCCTGCATACCTACACCGTCGATAAGACGCTTGCCGGGATGAGTTTTTGCATATTTTTCATTTAATTCTTTTACCATTGAGTATATAGCTTTGGATTTATTTTGATTATCGTCGTTATAATCATTATAATAAAGCTTTATATCCCAATCAGGATGAGCATCCAGAACCTCTCTTGCTGCTAAAAATGCCTGTTCCATGTAATCAGGCCCAATTGCCTGATACCAAGGGCTTTGACGTAACGCACCCTTCCAGTCATCTGGGTTTGAAGGATTATCATTCATACCTTCATTTACTACGTCCCATGATATTACCTTGTTACCGAAATGTTCTACTACTGTTTTAATATGAGTCTTCAGATTTACAAGAGCTTCGTCACGCGACAAAGGTACGGTATTTCCGCTTGCATCAGCTTTTGTATTTAACCATGCAGGTGACTGCTGATGCCAAACAAGTGTATGCCCGTGCATCTTGAATCCCTCTGCCAAAACCTTGTCAACAAGTTTATCTGCATCCCCGAATGTAAAGTTGCCCTTTGTAGGCTGTAATGCGTCAGGCTTCATAGCATTGCCGGCAGTCATTACATTAAAGTGCTTCTTTAGAAGGTCAAGTCTGATCCCTTCCATATCCTCTGCTGCTATTGCGTTTCCAATAAGGAAATCATTTTTATATACATCCTTGATAGATTTCAAATCATTTTGGATTTTAATTGGGCCTGAACCTGTTTGTTCAAAGCTGATATCATCAATATAGAAGGAAGCATTGGCACTACTTGCACTTTCTACATATATAGTAATGAATCCGCTTGAAACATTGTTGTAGCGGTATGTACCCTCATACTTAACCCAACCGTCAGAAGTACCTATTGTTTTTGCTGCAAGGCTTACATAAGAAGCACTTCCACCGTTTCCAACCTGAGTTGAAAGTTGAAGTTGTGAGCTTTCAGGACTAATTAGTTTTACCCATGCAGTAACCTTGTATTCGCTACCTTGGCTTACATACTTTTCCACATTCATGGAAGGACCATGCCAGGACATTGTTCTGTTTTCTACTTTCAAAGCATATGCACCGCCATCGGTATGGTTGGCTTCTTTTGTTACAGTCAGTTTTTCTGACCCATCTCTGCCTCCAAAGCCTCCTGTTGTGTTATCCTCAAATGTTATTGTTTTGAAAGTTTCTGCCTTTGGTTGGTTAGGATCAACGGGTACTTCTTCAACGACCTCTTCTGTTATTGAAATGTCTCCAATATAAAAAGGAACCTCTTTACCTTCATCATTAGATTGAACACGTACCCTGTCGTCCTTTGAAGTATCAACAGTATACTTTCCGCTTAATGTGAAAGACTTTCCTGCAACGAATTCTGCACCTGCCAGCCATGCGTAGCTGTTTGCAACCTGAAGAAATGCTTGTGCACCTGCTGGAACCTTGGCATTGGAATCAACAAAACCTTTTACGGTTATGTTATAAGTCTTACCGTTTTTTAATCCAATATCTGAAAATTTGAAATCAGCAGCGTCCCAGTTATTTTTTCTGTTGCTTACATATAATGCTGCTCCATCATCATTGCCTTCAAAAACCTTGCTTCCTACCTTCTCAAGATTAGCTCCTCCGGATTGGGATGCTGCTCCCTTTCCATCTGCAAAAGTTTCGTGATAAGTAGTCTTTGTATCTGCCATTACTGAGCTAAAAGGCATAACGGAAATGAGCATTGCAATAGCTAAAAGCAATGCTAAGACTTTATTTCTGTTTCTGTACATTCAATCGTCCTCCTGATTTTAAATGTTTTTTCACTTGCTTAAATATTGTGCGGATTTTCTAAGAACTTGATTATTGCCGTTACTGTCCCCCTTTCAATATGCAGAGTTGCTTTATTAATTACTTTTAACAATTCTTTGAACTAAGTGGCTATAGTATCAATTTATGCGAAAAACAGGAAATAAAGTAGTAAGATTTTTTCTACTTTGTAAGCTCTAATTAAACGAGGTTCTTCATTCTTATGTGATAAAATTTTAGAAATTAACGTAAATAAAATAAATAATATTTATATTTTGCTTCGATAATTTACGAATTATAACAGCTTAAAATTCCTCCTTGAAATAGGACTGATGCACTGTATAAACTGGAATATAATACTATATTTAAAATACTACTATTGTTTTTACAAGTCAACGACTGATTTTACATAATTAGTACTGAAAAATCTTATATCTTTTTCTTATTAGTTTTTTATTAATTGGAATTCAACCTGTATTGTGAGCTGATTTTTACACAAGTCTGCACTTACATTCCCGCCCATTTCTTCTGCCAGGATTTTTACAATTGCAAGACCAAGACCTGTTGTTTTGCTTCTTGATTTGTCTGCTGTATAGAAGCGGTCAAACAGACGTTTTATATCTATCTGAGATGTGTTTTCTACCGGATTTTTTATGAATATGATTGCCGTTTGAAATGCTGTTAGTTTAACTTCAACATTTCCGGCAGCATGTGTAAGACAATTCCTTAAAAGGTTTTGAATAATACGAAATGTCATCTCTTTATCTGCCATAATAAATATGGGGGGTGTTTCAGTGAAGGACAATGTCAGTCCGTGTTCCTCAAATGAGGAAACATACCCTGCAAGACATTCCGTTACAAGATTTGTAAGATTAATTCGTTCCAGTTGCGGTTTAAGTTCTGAATTTAATAGATATGAATATTCAAAAAAATGGTCAACCAGATGGCCAAGCTGCTCGGCATGTTTTTGTGCAATACCAAGTCTCTTTCTCTGTTCATCTGTCAGCTGTCCCTTTTCCATCAGCTGTTGATAACCTCTTATTGCTGTAAGGGGGGTACGTAAATCGTGGGATATATTTGCTATTAGTTCTTTAAACTGTTTTTCCTCTCTAACGCAGTCAAGACGGAGGGTTTCCTCCGCCTTAAAGCACTTGTTTATATTGGAAGTCAATTGACTAAGTTCATGGTTAATAAGCTCCACCCTGACAGGCTGCCTTGTATCTCCTGTAAGCCTGTTCTCTAACTGGTGGTTGATTCTTCGCAATTGAGTCTGAACAACTATAATGTAAAGAATCAGCAGCAAAACTATGATTATTAGAAATCCTATTGCAATTGACAACCGCTTCACCTGACCTTCTATTACTTTATTTCTGTTTTTCTGAAAATACCGTAAGTAACTATAACCACTGCAATACCAAATACTATACTTACTGCAAATGCCTTAAAGAGTTCTCCTGTACCAGATTGTACAGTTAAAAACATTCTGTTTCCTCCAAATGGCGTCAAAGACAAAATATTGTTAACAACATCTGACCGTGATGCCAAAGATGACAATTGCCCGCTGAGAATTGAAATAGCATAGTATATTGCAACCACCAAAATGGGCTTTTTAACCGCAAATGCAATGGGCAGACATAAGCTTAGCTGTGACAAGTGAACCAATATCAGCGTACCTGCTACTACAATCAACTTTGCCAACACAGATGCACTAAGTTCAATACCTGATTCTTTTGATAATATATTTAAAAATCCAATGGATACCGAACCCATATCAAACTTATTTCCGGTACACACCGCAATGATTGTTACCAGAGCATAGGGAAGAATAATGAACAGTATTGAGCAGAAGAACACAATAGATTTACTGACTATTATCCTTCCTCTGCCACCTCCATCTGCTATAATATTATGAATTGTTTTGTTTTCAAAATCTCCGCAAATAAAAATCCCGGCAGTTACAGCTCCAAGTATACTCATTGTATTCATATCTGAGAACAGAAATCCTAATCCGGTATATTCCCCTCCCAGACTGCCCTTGGGAATAAGGTATGCAAACAATACCATCATTAAGGAACAGAATAGCGTAATTGCAAATAAAATCCTTATTACTGTTGATTTAAAAACTTTATATAAGTCAGCTCTAATCATATTAACCATTCTGTTCACCGCCAATCACTGAAATAAAGTAATTTTCAAGAGTATCTCCCTGTATAGAAAATTCAGTTATCATAATACCATTATCGAAAATTGCCCTTGATACTGCTTCTCTGTTATCGAGATAATCGTAAAGCTTTATTCTCTTATCCGGCATTACCTTATAGTTGGTTGTACCAAGCTGGGTTTCCAGAACACTTGCCAGTTTTTCAGGCTGGTCGCATTCGATGAAAATATGATGTTTACATTTTTCTTCCAGTTCAGACAGTGTAACAGCCTGTTTCACGACTCCCTGATGCATTATTATATAGTCTGTAGCAACCTGATAAAGCTCAGGCAGATTGTGGCTGGATATCAGAATGGTCATATGCCTTTCATCACACAGCCTGTTAAGCAGATTCCTTATCTCTACTACCCCCAGAGGATCAAGCCCGTTAATAGGCTCATCCAGAATCAGCAGTTCCGGCTCTCCCAATAATGCTATGGCTATTCCCAAGCGCTGCTTCATTCCAAGGGAAAAGTTTTTAGCCTTCTTATTACCGGTATTCCCAAGACCTACAAGTTCAAGCAGCTCCTGCTCTACGTTAACATTTGGAATACCTTTAATTATCCGATAATATCTGAGGTTTTCCTGTGCTGACATGTAAGGTATGAAACCGGGATATTCAATCATGCAACCCATTCTTTTTCTTTGGGCCTCAAGCAGCTTATCTCCCTTCTTTCCAAACAGTTCCACATGGCCTCCGGTAGAAAAAGCAAGTCCGGCTGCTATCCTCATAAATGTCGTTTTACCGGCACCGTTCCTGCCTATCAATCCGTATATTTTGCCTGCCTCCATAGCTAGAGATACATTATCCAGTACTTTTACACCATGATAACTTTTAGTCAGGCTATTTGTTTTCAATACATATTCCTTCATTTTTTCACTTCCCTTTCTTAACCTTAAAGTTCCATTACATACACCTTTAAAAAGGAACGTTCTGACTATGTTTTTAGTATAAAATCTAATGGTTTAGAAAAGGTTAAGCCGGGAAACAAAAATGTAAGGTTTTTGATAAGTTTTACTCTTTGTACAGACGGTAGCCAAGTCCCCACACTGTTTCTATGTAATCTTGCTGAGTATTTGCGGTTTTAAGTTTACTTCTTAGATTGCTCATGTGGGTTTTCACTGCATTATCATCTCCAAGGTAAGCATCCTGCCAGATGGTTTCATATAGATTGGCTTTGGTAAATACTTTCTCCCTGTTCTTTATGAGCAATTCCATTATCCCGTATTCCTTGGCTGTCAGGTCAAGTTCCATTTTATTGACAATTATCCTTTTTGAATCAATGTCAACAGCCATATCTTTATAATGTAATATTTTTTCTGACTGTGTCTTTCTGCGGGAGCGCCTGAGATTTGCTGAAACTCTTGCAACAACCTCACCTAAGTCAAAAGGTTTTGTTATATAATCATCCGCACCCATTTTAAGCAAATCAATTTTCAGTCCGATTGTATCCTTGGCTGAAATGACGATGACAGGTACATCCGAGAATTCACGCACTTCTTTAAGTATCTCGTCACCGCTTTTAAACGGAAGCATAATGTCAAGAAGAATCAGATCATACTGATTCTTCTTAATCTCTTTAAATCCATCGGTTCCGGTATATGCCGAAAATACTTCAAAGCCTTCCTCTGTAAGTATTTCCGACAACATTGAATTTACGTCTTTATTGTCTTCAATAACAAGTATTTTTTCCATATTTGTTCTCCATATATTAGTACTTTAAAATTATACCAGACCTTTAACATAATCAATAGTCCAAAATCATTTAATCAATTGGACTATTCTTTTCTTTCCCACATAAAGTAGTATATCCTTAACAGCCTGTCCGGGGCCGCCTGCATTTATGAAAGAATCCCTCATCCTTAGTGCATTCTCCCGGTATGAATAATCGGACATTATTTTTTGTACTGATTCTTTTAGTAAGTCTGAGGTAATCTTGGATTTATTCAGACAAATACCACTTCCGGTTCTGACTAACTGCATTGCAACATGTGTCTGCTCCTGCTGTTGAGGTATAGCAATCAAGGGAACACCATGATAAAGACCTTCATGAGTACTGTTCATCCCGCCATGAGTCATGAATATATTACATTCTTTTAATATTTCCAACTGTGGAACTTCAAAGTAGTATTTTACAGTAAAGTTGTTGGGAATTGTCAATGTGGGTATATCAATACTCTTTCCTACTGACATTAGTACATCTATCTCCATATTTCCGAAAGCCTCAGCACAAATATTAAAGAAATCTCTGTTGTTGTTAAATATTGTACCCATTGAAATAAAGAGTAAAGGCCTGTCACCCTTTCTGTTCAAATTCAGCTTTGGCATGTTCTCAATTCTATACATACTGGTAGGCCCTACAAATTTATAATCCTTCAATAGCTTCTCCGATTTCGGCTGGAATTCCTTTGATGTATACACTAAATTCAAGTCCTCATTATTGGACATAATATCAACGTATCTGCTAACCTTAATACTATATTTCTTGCGAAGTTCTTTTTTTATTTTTTGTACTTTAAGCATATTGGGGATGTTGGATAAAATAGCTAAGGTCAGACCTGTTGCCATTAAAAATGAATTAGGTTCATCGGCCAAAGTTGTAAAGGTGTTAATTGCAGGAAGGTTCATAACTTTTGCCAAGTACTTTCCCCAAGGGCACAAGGAATCATGTACTATGTAGTCCGGCTTGTCTCTTTTTACATCCTCTATCAGTTCATCAAGAATCAGTACACTTAATTCCAGATGAACCTTGAACAAATCAGTTAAATCATAAGTTACATAGTTCTCGTCAAGATAAAACTTCTCGCTGTACCTTCTGAACGTAGCCCCAACACTCTCAATCTTGTCTCTGAAACTCTCATTGTTATAATATATAACTTCCTCCCCGTTTTTCACCAACTCCTGTACGAGTCCCAAACTGGGATTAACATGACCATGAAAAGGAATATTGAAAAAAAACACCTTGGACATACTTATTTTCCTCCTTCAAAACCCGTTTCTTTAAACAGCAGGTTGAACCTTTCCTTTTGTTCATCAGCTGGAAGTAGTTTTGTATTAAAGATTTGTTTTAAAAGCACAGCCGCCTCTTCCACATGCTCATTTAAAGGCTCAATCCGCTGACTTATTAATTCTTCTTTTATTCCAACCAGTTTTTTGTATGGCTCCACAACACCTCTTTGATATTCGTTGTTGTCCCAGTTCCTGTTTTTTGTACTTACTGCCGCCGCTATACATTTTGTTATAAAAAGCAAACCGTTATTAACCGGATTCTCATCCGTTTGTCCAAGTGAAAGCTTTTTTTGTATAAGTACGATATCTTCGGGCGTTTCGGAGGAATATACCTTAATTGCCTTGTTGCTTCTCATAAGGTTTTTTAGTACTGCTTTCGGTCCCATTTCTATAGCATTATTTATTCCTGCCTCATGCATATATTCTATTGTGGACTGCCATCTGACAGGGCTGGTTATTTGTTGTGACAGGTAGTCAATTATTGCTTCCTTTCCGGGATAGGGTTCAGATGTTACATTTGAAATTACCGGCCATTCCATATCGTTGAAAGTACAGTTCCTCAATATTTCTCTGAAACTGTCTGCGGCAGGTTGCATCAAAGGACTATGGAAAGGTGCACTGACTTTCAGATAAACTACTCTTGCACCTAAGACTTTTAGTGCTTCTCCCGCATCGTTAACAGCTTTCAAATGCCCGGAAATTACTGTCTGTTCAGCAGAATTGTAGTTTGAAACCACAACTACGTTTCCGTTGCCGGATGCCCTGGAACACTCTATTCCAATGGTATCTAAGTCTATTCCACTCACTGCCGCCATGCTCCCCAAGCCCTCAGGTACCGCTTCCTGCATGAACCTTCCTCTCTGTCTGACAAGCTTTACGGCATCAGCAAATTTTATTGCCCCTGCACAGCATAGAGCAGAAAGCTCCCCGAGGCTGTGTCCGGCAGTATACTCAGGCGTAATGCCCACTTCCTGCATATACACTCTGAAGGCTGCATGGCTTGCCGTAAGTATGGCGGGCTGTGTATTTTCCGTCTTTGTCAGCTCAGATATATCTCCTTCAGAGCAGAGTTTCTTTAGATCAAAATCAAGGGCTTCATTTGCTTCATCAAAAATTTGTCCTGCAACCGGGAAGTTTTCACATAAGCTTTTGCCCATACCTATATATTGTGCTCCCTGTCCCGGAAACAAAAATGCTAGTTTGTTCATATTATTTCTATCTCCTTTCGGTCTTTAAAACTTATACACACTTAAATACTTTAAAGGTTCTCGCTTTAAGCTTTACTGTAAAAGATGTTTTACCATTTATAGCTGTTCCTTCTACAACCCTTTCGGCATCATTTTCTTTTTTTTTGCTACCAGTGTATTTATATTTGTTATCAAGTTCCAGAAGTTTTGCCCGGCACCTGTCAACCATAATATTTACGGTTGTATTATAGGGTAGAAAGGATTGTATAATAAAAGTATCATTATCGTATATAAATAACCCCACCTTGCTTTCAGCATCAATACTCACAAACATTCCTTCACAAATATAATCCCTTACAGCTTTCAAAATTTCTCTTGGAAAGTAGTATAAATCCGCGGCGTCATCAGGTATTGTCAGTATGTACATTGTACCTTTGTCATACCCCGCAGCAGCCAGCACAGGGAAATTATTATTTTGGCTTAAACCGGATATTATAGTCCACACGTCATTTGTTCCATATTCTATCTGGGGTATAATGATTTCCTCAGATGTGGAATAATACCTTTCATAAGCACAGTCCCACGTCTTATATGCGAACTTTTTTATGGAAGCTTTTTTTTCTGTGTAGTTAAAGGTTGCAATATCCTCAATTCCCAATCCTTGTGTAGAACGTATAAAACCTGAAGTCACAAATACATTTTTGCCCAAGGACAGGTGTTCTTTTATTTTCTTTATAATGTCCCTGTCTTTAGCCGCACTTCTTGTAAGAAAAATGATACTGCTGTCTGAAGAGAAGTGGGGTGAAGGTTCCATAGGCACTCCAAGCATTCCAATGTAATTGTGCAGATAATTTTCACCGGAAGAATGGTATGGCTTATAGCAGCTTATCCCCTGAGGGTTCCCTAGTAATCCGATAAATCCGTCTGTCCTGTCAAAGACATAACCTGCTAACGGTACGAACACGGATTGTTCGGAAGCCAAAAGGGAAAAACAAAACAATGTTATCTCTTTTGCCTTTGAAAATAATGTAAGATAAGCTTGTTCTCCATAAGCTCCCAAATTGTATGTACAATCAAGGCCGTCAATCCATCCTCCGCCATTTTTACCGGGTTTCACATTTTCAATATACCTCATTAGGAAGTAACTAAGGTATCGTTGCAAGTGTTGTTGAGTATTTTCCGGATCCCTTGTTTCTGTTCCTGTGTAAACCATATCAAAAATATCAGGTTGAGCTTCGGGATTATAACCGGTGTTTTGATAGTCTTCATACCAATTTGGATACTTTATTATAAAATTAACATTTGGGTTTACACCCTTTGCAGTATTTACTATTTTTTCTGAAACTTCTTTTAGAAGTTCTGTCCTGTAGCTTTGCCAGTCCTGTTCCTTTTTAGCAGCAATACATTTATCGCATTTGCAGTTGGTAAAAAAGAAATCGTCAAGAATAATTTCATCAAAAATCCCGGCAGTAAACTTTACGGAATCCAGAAAAACCTCCATGTGAGTAGCGTTATTATAACAAAAGGATTCAAATGCCAATTCAGGATCATATGTTGGCAGCGGCGTGATAGCACCGGATGTTAAAACCCCTTTTTCGTTGAAAAATTCTTTTATTCTTAACAGTTTCTCCTTCTCCACCATCTTACCGCTTCTATAAGTCTCCAAATATACTTTATTAACAAAGATATGTTTTTCTATAAAACCGATCTTCTCTTCAAGATAATCCATCTCTTCAATCAGAATAAGGTCATTCACAGTACAGAAAAGAGCTACACTAAAGTTTTTATACCCCACCATTTATCCCCCTTTAGCATTAATCGCATTAATTTTTCTCTTGAATTATTTTATATATATTGCCAAGTAAATCAGACTCCTGATTTTTGGCTGCCATAATCATATCTATCATTGCCATGACCTTCTCCATAAGCTCCTGCTGCGACACATCATCCAAGCCTATTCCGGTAGTAAACATGTGTTCAAGATCATAAAATTTTAGTCTGACAGTATTAAGGCTGGCAATCAGGTCGGAGTATTCCTCCAATAAACCGCTAATATCAACCTTTCTGTTTTCTGAAACATACCTTAATCGTTCATAGATGCATTTTTTATGCTCATATAATAAATGAAGGGTTCTGTAATCTATTGTTATCATATTAGGAGACAGTGTTTGTAGGGCTTCCAACACAACATCATATACATCCATACCAAACTTTATTTCACTTATGGATTGTAATTCTTCCTGTGAGATAAGGCTATTAACCCTTGAACCGTTTGTTCCGGAGGATTGCAGATGACATCCTATTTCACTAATGAACTTTTCTTCTGCAAAATTATATTTCTTGTCCAGCCTTTTCGGTTTAAGCAATTGGAGGGCTTCCATTTCGGCCCATGGTGCAAATTCCTTGTAGTGTTGTTTTCCATCTTCATAAGCTTCGGTAAATAAATTATAGTCAAAAGTAAGTTCCCTGAATATTCCATCAGTATCAAACCCTATTGACATAAGCTTTTTTTCTTTATTATCATAGCCATATATCAATGAAGGATGAACAAAGTGACTCTTATTATAGCTTGCCTTCTCAGGAAGATGATACTCATCTACATATACAGTCACATAGTAGCCAAGGTCGATTTTGTTCACAATAAACTCTATTATGCTTTTATTATTCTCCATCTCACTAAATGGAATATAGGTCTCATCGAATATCTCACTGAAATTGTTTTTTGGCTCAAGGAATTCAGCACGGCAAAATCCATTACTGTATTTAACAGAGAATATTTGCAAGTAATGCTGATAGTACCAGGGATAATTCTCCTCATCGGCAAGAATTGCACATAACGGAAGTGAACGGTGCAGGTATGTAGTGATATCCCTCTGAGCCTTTATTTTTAACATATTGGATTCTTTGGCTTTATTAACTGATTGCACGTCTCCTCCAAAACCTTCCTCCACTGAATTTGAGCTTTCGATATGTTTTGCTATTTTTGAAATTGTTCTATATGAAAATATATCTGTAACAGATAGTTTAATCCCTTGTTTTTCACATTCCATGGTTATTCGGATTGCCTTCATGGAATCACCGCCAATGTCAATAAACTTATCGTTTACTCCCACCTTGTCTAAACCTAACACTTCCTCCCAGATATCCGCCATCTTTTTTTCAATATTATTTCCCGGGGCTAAATACTGTTCACCGATTATGGAGTTCCCACTTTGTTTTAATAACATCTTTCTGTCAACTTTTCCGTTTTGCATCAAAGGTATCTTTTCCAACTGAATAAAAAATGAAGGTATCATATAATCCGGTAACGTCTTTGAAAGGTACTCCCTAAGTTCTTCTACCTTAACTACTTTATCTGAAGTCAGATATGCTACAATATTTTTACTGCCATTCTTATCTTCCTTGACCACCACTACAGCTTCTTTCACAAATTCACATTGTAAGAGACGGCTTTCTATTTCACCAAGTTCTACCCTGAAACCTCTTATCTTGATTTGTTCATCCATTCTTCCCAGGAACTCTATATTCCCGTCAGGAAGCCATTTTGCCATGTCTCCCGTTTTATATATCCTTTTACCGCCATTTAGAGCCGGAACAGTAACAAACTTTTCAACTGTAAGCTCCTGTTCATTCAAATATCCTCTAGAAAGTCCCTTACCTGAAACGCACAGTTCTCCCGGTACACCCACAGGCATAAGATTATAATCCTTATTAACTATATGTACGGTGTGATTGTATACGGGCTTTCCTATTATTGACGTTTTTCCTTTAACCATCCCTATGAAGGAAGTAGTTGCTATTGTATTTTCAGTGGGGCCGTACTCATTTATAAGTTGCGTATCAGGACAAATAACCCTGCTCAGCTCCACCAAATCGTCATCGGATTTTTCACCAGCCAAAACTACAAACCTTAGTGCTTCCAAATTCTTTTCACTGGAGCTATCAAGAATAGCCCTGTACATCGACGGAACCACACTCATGTTTGTCACCGTTTTATCACAAATAACTTTCCTGATTAGATTAAAGTTCATGTAGCTATTGCCGCCGGCAATAATAAGGTTGCCTCCGGATAACAGGCTGGAGTAAAAATTAGCTCCAAAGCCATCAAATGAGGCAGAAATAAGCTGTAGAGTAATGTCATTCTCACCATAACCGTATTGTTTTATGCGCCAATTTGCAAAATTAACTACACCTTTATGCTCTATCATTACACCTTTTGGTTTTCCGGTTGAACCGGAGGTATATATTATATACGCCAGATCTTCCGGTGAATTTATTTCATCAGGCTCGGTATTTTCCCTCATTTCTATACTTTGATCATCAATATCAATTATTTCACCTTTAAAACTTGTTTTAGATATGAGTTTTTTTTGAGTTACCATAAAGCCTGCACCGCTGTCACTCAATAAAAAGTTTATTCTTTCAGTTGGGTACTCAGGGTCAACGGGAAGGTAGGCTCCTCCTGCTTTGAGTATACCCATTATGCCAATTGCCATCCCGATTGAACGTTCAAGCATAAGCCCTACAATAATACCGGCTTTAACTCCTTTATCTCTTAGTACTCCTGCAAGCAAGTCAGACTTTTCGTCAAGTTCCCTGTAAGTAATACTTTCATATGTAAGGTTGTCATTTAATTCTGAAAAGCAGCTTACCGCAATGTTATCGGGAGTCCTTGCAACCTGTTCTTTAAATAAGCTTTGAATAGTTTTTTCATCTGGTTCTTCGGAACAACTATTGTTAAACACCGTATAAAGTTTATTCTTTTCTTCTTCCGATATTAGCTCAATATCAGCTATTCTGATATTTATATTTGATAATGCCTGCAACATTATATTGTTATAGCACTCAAAAATCCTGTTAATGCTGTCTTCCTTATATAAATTTCTGTTGTAAATAATATCAACTTCAATACAACCTTCATTTCTTAAAAAGGAGAAAGTTATGTCATTGCCGGGTAGAATACTGATTTCGTCTATGTTGCTTTTATTATGTATATTCTCCATAGCAGAAATAATCCTCACGGGTGACTCACTATCATCAAACTGTAAAAGCTCCGACAGTTTGTCAAAGGGATAGTGCTGGTGATTATAGCCATCAGTAACCGACTTTTTAACATTTATAAGAATTTCCTTATACGTAAGTTCACTCTGTATGTTGGTTCTTAACAGTATCCGGTTGTTATACTCATAAATCTCTTCAGGCCCGGTAAATAGCGGAGCTCCAACTAAAATGTCACTCTGGTTGGTATACTTATAAATCAAAACTTTTAAAAGAGCCGTTAATAAAGTATAAATTGCTATATCCTGACCTTTTCCTATATTAATCAGCTTATTTGCCGTTTCGTTATCAAATACAAATCTGCTGTTCCCTTTTTCGTAGCCGGATACTTTTAAATAGTCTACCGGAAACCTTACTTCTGTAAGATTTCCAGAAAGCTTTTCAAGCCAGTATTCTTTATCCATACTATTTCACACACCCTTTCGAATTATCTTCCTCGAAGTCAAGGTCAAAATCAAAATCCAACTCTGGTTTTGCGGTACATTTTTTAGCCCTGTTTTCAACAATTGCTTCATCCATTACTTGCTTAATGCTATTTGTAAACTCATCAAAACCGGTGTAATAATTTATTGCATTATTGTTCTCTACTTTTGCCTTATCAACATTTATGCTTTTTTCTAAAAAAGAGTTGCAATAATTACATTCCGGGCAATTATTCTTACAGAAATTAGGAATATCAAAGAATGGCTTTAAATAACCCTCAAGTTTCTTATTGTCAATCTTGATATTGAATAAGTTTGTTGGCGAAAACACTCTTAGCAAGTCCATCAAATTTCCGTCAAAAGACTCTTTGAAATAACTTTCTACAGTCCTTACCGGGTCTCCAACTGCAACTACCTGCCTTCCCTGAATCTTAAAGTAATTAATACCAACCTCTGAATAATATTTTAGGTCTTCAGGTCGTATCCATGCAGTTTTTATAAAGTTGCTGTTATCTTCATGGCATCTTAATATACAACGGTAAGGATAATAGTTAACACTTGACTTTTGCGAATTTTTATCAAAATCATGGGAACATTCATTATAGTGAAACATAGTGTATATGCAGTTTTTATGACATATAGTATTGACAATTATCTCAACTTTTTCACCAAATGCTTCTCTTATGTTCTTTAATGCCTGAAAGTCCCTATGTATTGGAATATCGACCACCATTCTGTCAACACCCATTTTTTTATATGCTAAGGCCTTATTTGCATTTGAAATCTGGCAAATTGCAGAAGCTTTTATGCTGAAATCATAGCCCATGGTTTTAACAATTTCGATAAGAGACGGCATTGCAATTGTCAAAGACCTTACACCTGCATTGTAAATCTTATCAAGATAACATTTTATCTCATGAATTCCTTCTTTTGTAAAATCTCTGTTTCCGAAGCAAGAAGTATTTAATGTGTAGTTAAAGTCAATATTCTTTTGTTTTGAATACTCAACATAATCTTTTAAGCCATTAAAATCAACCTTATTTAATACATCTGAAGGTCTGCCGGAGCCAAAGAGATTTCCTTCCGTAATCTGTCCATAGGTCTCTATTACCTTTGAACCTTTGTAAGAATTGTTAAGCCTTTCATATGCATCAATTGTCGTCTTTTTAAAGTCAGCCGGTACACTGAAATATTTCATAAAAATCCCTCCCTTATTCAAAATCAAATTCTATTTCCACGCTTTTATTGCCTGTTTTAGATAATAAATTCTCCCTTTCATTTTCATCAAGAATATTTATGTCTTTTATGAAGACTTCTTGATTTATGGACACATGTTCTGCTATCCTGAGAAAATATTTTGCAAGCTTATCAATTGTTTCTTTCCGATAAAGAGCCGTGCAATATATAAATCTCAAGGTAATATCATTGTTTTTCTCGTATGCATATAGTTCCAAATCTGCTTGTGCTATCTTTAATTCAGGTTCTATATAAGTAACCTTTAATCCATCTATGTAAATATCAGTATCATCCATGTTCTGAAGCATAAAAACAGTATCATGTAAAGGACTTCTTCCAATCTTTCTGTCCAATACCAAATCTTCTACCAGCTTCTCAAATGGATAACTCTGGTTGTCAAAAGCTTTTAGTGTATTATCTCTTAGCTCGTTTAAAAACTCTTTAAAGGTTTTATTTCCATTTGGTTGGTTTCTCATCATTAGGGTATTAACAAACATACCTGCCAAATTTTCCACATCGGGATGCATTCTGCCCGAAGTGCCGCTTCCGACTATAATGTCGTTCTGCCCGGAATATTTTGAAAGCACTATATTATATATGGCCAATAAAATCATGTACATGGTGCAATTATTATCACCGGCAGACTTCATTAACCGCTCTGTAAGTTTGCGGCTCAAAACAAGTTCAACCCTATCTCCCTCAATGCTTCTCACATAGGTTCTCGGAAAATCCGTACAGATTTCTCCAACAGGTAACTTACCTGAAAATACATTCATCCAATGAGTCTTTTGTTTTGTTACTATGTTTGACTTCAATAAGTTATTGTGCCAAAAAACAAAATCCCGGTATCTTATCTTTAAATCCTTTAAAATCTTTCCACTGTACAAATCTGCAAATTCTCTGGCTACAATAACCGTAGAGATGCCGTCACATATTATATGGTGCATGTCAAAAACAAGAATATGTTTATTTTCTGAAAGCTTGAAAAGTGCTGTTCTCATTAATGGGGCTTTACTTAAATCAAAGGGCTTTATAAAGTCATATAATGCATCATCAAGTTCATCTTCACTAATCTCTATATATTTAAGGTTCAGACTTACATCATCATGAATCCTCTGTATCGGCTCATTTCCCACAAATTCAAATGAGGTTCTAAAAACTTCATGTCTTTCCATAAGTTTGGCAACTGTCATTTCAACCTGTTTTCTGTCTATTTTTCCTTCAAGGATTAGCATGGACTGTAAATTGTAGCTGATATTTGACCCTTCGAACTTGTCCATAATATAAAGTCTCTTCTGTGCTGATGATAATGGATAACAATCGGTTACCGGGGCTGGCTCAATTGATAAGAACTCATCTTTCCCGGCAGATGCGATATAATACGATAGCTTTTTTACAGTCTCATTCCTAAACAGTTCCGATTGGGATAAATTGACCCCGAATTTTTTAAAAATCCTTGAAGTAAGCATTGTAGCTTTTAATGAGTGCCCCCCAAGTTCAAAAAAATTGTCATTTATGCCAATCCTTTCTGCCCCCAGTATCTCGCTCCACACTTCAACAAGGTATTTCTGTATATCAGTTTCGGGAGGGACATATTCAGTGGATATACACAAGCTTTTTATAGGGTCAGGTAATTCCTTTATATCTACTTTTCCATTAGTATTAAGTGGTATCTTTTCTAACTTAACAAAGTAGGAGGGAATCATATAATCAGGAAGTTTACTTGCCAGATGCCCCTTTAAATCCTGCACTTTAAGCTCTGAATCACCAATAATATATGCACAAATATAAGCGCTTCCGTCTCCCTCATCTCTTGTGTCAACCCGTGCCACTACTAAAGCTTCTTTTACATGAGGATGTTTTGACAGCTGACTTTCAATCTCACCCAATTCTATCCTGTAACCCCTGACTTTTACCTGATTATCCACCCTGCCGCAAAACTCTATATCACCATCATTACGGTACATCGCCAAATCACCTGTTCTATACATTCTTTCATCTGGAAAGAATGTATCAGGCACAAACCTTTCACAAGTTTGCTCAGGCTTGTTAATATAACCTCTTGCAAGACCTTCCCCGGCAATATACAATTCACCCATTTTGCCCGGCTCCATAAGTTTTTTATTCTCATCCAATATGTAAATCCGGTTGTTTGCCAAAGGCTTTCCTATGTTTATTTCTCCATCCGCCGTTAATTCCTTGAAAGTCGACCATACTGTGGTTTCAGTAGGCCCATACATGTTATAAAGTCTGGCAGTGGTCAGCTCTCTCAATTGTTTAAAAAGTTGTTTTGGAAAAGCTTCTCCACCTATCATTAGTTCAGTAAGACAACTAAAACATTTTTCACGGTTTTTACTGCCTAAAAGGAGTTTTATTCTTGAAGGGGTTGTCACCATCATCCGGACATTATTTTCAACTATAAGACTGCATAATTGCTCAGGATTTTTCTGCTGCTCTTCATTTGCTAATATAAGTGTTAGTCCGCTTACAATTGGAATTATCGCATCATTAACGGAAACATCAAAGGAAACCGAAGTAACGGCTATAGCTGTTTTTCTCCCGGAGTAATCTATTACATTCCTCATGGCCTCAATAAAATTGCTTACGGATTTATGCTCTATCATTACACCTTTGGGTCTCCCCGTCGAACCCGAGGTATACATAACATATGCCAAATCGGAGGAAGTGCTTATAGGTTGAAGATTTGACCCATCGCCCTCATATAGCCCCTCATCCTCAATATCTATAATTTGTACTGAGGCATTGTCTACTTTGTCAAAAAACTGCTTTTGGGTAAGTAAAAGCCTTGTTCCGCAGTCCTCTTGCATATACTTTATTCTTTCGGCGGGAAACTCCGTATCTATTGGCATGTAAGCTCCACCGGATTTTAAGATACCGATTATCCCTATCATCATTTCCGGGGAACGGCTTACCATCAAGCCTACGGTATCATTTGCCCCGACTCCTTTTTTTCTGAGCACCTTTGCTAATTTATTAGCCCTTACGTTTAATTCACTGTATGTTAATTTTTTATCTTCAAATACAATTGCCGTTTCATGGGGAGTCTTTCTCACTTGTTGTTCAAACCAACGGTGGATTGTTCTGTTTTGCGGAAAATTTATCTTCTTTTTATTATAGTCAAACATAACAGTTCCTTTCTCTGTTACACCTCTAGCAATTGGGGAACAGTGGCTTCCAGACTTGTCGTTATGACTCTAATGTCTTCTTTTTCGCAAAACTCAACCAGATCATTCACTCTTTCTACCCGTATATCATAGGAAGAGAATTGACTATACCAGTTTTCTGCACTTTTTTCTTTAGTCTCATCCCAGGAGATTCCATATTCATCGCTGTTTTTAAAAAGCTCACTATCTTTTTCTACCTGACAGCCAACACCCGGTACAACCTCATCTATGCTATTCTTATTCCTTAAAATAAAATTCTTTGTATCAACAAAATTCTCATAAGTTTCATTCGGAAATCCAATCAATATATAAATCATTACCTGTATACCACTGTCATGTGCATCTTTTAAAACCCTTTCAGCTGTGGGAATCTGATATCTTTTTTGCATCTTTTCAAGGACAGGAGTTGAACCTGATTCTATTCCGAACATAAGCTTTTTACACCCTGCTTTTTTCATCAGTTGAAAAACCTCTTTAGTCAGATTTTTGGATACAGCTACTTTTCCAACCCATGGGGAATTTATTTTATTTTCAATCATAAGGTTACAAAACTTCGTTAATTCCTTAATATTGGCATTTATTAAAGAATCCATAAAAGCAAGTTCTCTAAGCTCTCCATTTGACTGGTATACACCATACTTTTTCCTCTGTTCAACAAATTCGTTGTATACACTCTCACCTGACCTTGATCTGAAACATTTCCAGTATCTTGATTCTGTACAAAAGCTACATTTATTTATGCAACCTCTGCTTGCTGCTATAGGTATACACTCATAATTGTAATTAATCTCTGCGAAATCTTGGAATACCGGAAACGGAAGCATGTCCAGATTTTCTATAAAAGGTCTTTCCCCTGTATTTATAACCTTATTGCCCTCCCTGTATATAAGCCCTTTAATCCGGTCAAAAGCTCGGGCGCCATTAATTGAATCCATAAATTCAAGTAAAGTAATCTCTCCTTCACCAGGAACAATAAAATCTATACAATCGTGTTTTATATACTTTTCACTTGCCTCAGGCCCTCCAATAATAATTATCTTTTCAGGGTTAATATTTTTAATTTTCCTGGCCAGCGTTAAAACCGGATATATATTTGAAAAAAACGCTGAAAAACCGATAACTCCACTATCATTTCCTGCAAGGTTCTCCGCATATTCATTCATATATGGCTCTATGATCGGATATATATAACTGTTGTACTCTTCATATTTTGACCACTTTCTCGAATAATTGGAAAATATCTCTCTATTGTCATAATTAAGCTTATCTCTTAATATTAGATTAAAATCACTTTGGATTACGCTGTATCCGTATTTTTCAAGATAAGCTGTTATATACCCCACCCCAATATGCGGATGGTCTGTGCCACATAAAGGCATGATGACTAATGTCATTTTTTTAGTATCCATATTTTTTACCCCACTTTTAAAATAAAGTACATTTATCTATTAACTTAATAAGATTTGTCTTAAAACTATCTATTAACTTCAGCATTGTTTCTTTTATGTACTCATGTTTGTTGTAGTGAACCGTAATGTAGAGTTTACCTGTAACAACAGCCATCTCAATAATAAGTGTATATTTTCTCTCTGAATTAGGACTCTCATTAAACGCTTTGTTTAGGGGTGACATGCTGAAGTCCCCAAAAATCAAATTCATGTTTGTGTCAAAATCACCTGAGAAATTAAACAATATTTCCGGATTCAAGTTAAACTTAAGTGATTTTTTATGTTCCAACAAGGTAATGTCTCTTAATGTCTCATATCCAAGACCTCTCCCGGGAACTTTTCTGAAGGTATCCCTTATAGAAATTAATTGTGCAGTCAAATCTTCACTATATGACATATCCAGTACCATAGGATATTCTGTTGCAAACCATCCAACTGTCCTTGTTACATCAATTTTCTCAAATATATCCTCCCTTCCGTGTATTTTATAATCTATAAGTACATTATTTTGTCCTGTCCACTCTTTTATTGAAGCACCGAACGCAGTCGCAAGAATATCCTTAACCTCTGTTTCATGCTTTTTATTAGCTTCTTTGAAGAGTATCCCGGTTTTTTCTTCAGTTAATATGTCAACAGAAATTGTCTCATCATCTTTTCTTGTGTTTTCGGTGGAAAAATAATCTTTAGGAAGGGGCAAAACGGTTTTACTCTCCATTTCCTTCCAGAACTCTAACTCCTGCAATAAATCTTCACTGTTTGCATAAAGGTTTATCCGTTCTGACCATTCTTTAAACGAACTGGTCTTTTCCGGAAGTCTTATTTCTTCATTGTTTACAAGCTGCCTGTAAGCTGTGGCAAAGTCCTCCAGTATAACCATCATGGAAAGGCCATCCCATACCAAATGGTGAATAACCAGTAATAGGTGGTCGCCATCATCTCGTTTGAATAACCCAAGTTTCACCAGAGGTCCCTTCTCCAAATTCATGCTGCTGTTTATGGCGTATATCTCATCATCCATTATCTTTGTATCATCTAAGTGTCCAGTACAATCCATAACTCTCAGCTCAAACAATTTCTCGTCTATACCCCTGTTAAATTGAGTTACTCTGTCTCCATCCAGTTTAAAAACAATCCTTAAAGCATCGTGATGTTCCAAAATCTTTGTAAATACTTTTTCTACCAGTTTTTCATCAAATCCATCCTTCTTATATAACATAATTGATAGATTCCAATGATTTATATCCGTTCTTGTTTTTCTGAAAAATCCTTTTTGGGTTGGTATTAAGGCTATTTCACCTGTAACCGTATGATTTATTGCCTTTTTACTTTTGACTCTTACACAGCTGCTTACCTCTTTAATAGTCTGATGTGAGAATATATCCCTAATTTCAAGAACAAAACCAATTTTCTTAAGTCCTGAAATTACCTGCATTGCCTTTATAGAATCACCACCCGCATCAAAGAAATTATTATTAATTCCCAGATTCGGCGTACCCAGTATGTCCTGCCACACACTCAGCAGTTTTTCCTCCAGTTCATTTCGAGGTGCTTCATATTCTTCTGTAGTTTCCATAACTGTTTCAGGCTCCGGCAGTGCCTTTCTGTCTATTTTGCCATTTGAAGTCAATGGAATACTCTGAAGCCTTACAAAGTATGACGGAATCATATAATCCGGTAAATCCTGGGAGAGGAATTCTCTCAGTGTCCCAGCACTACAGTCTTCATGAGTTACTATATAAGCACATAGATACTTGTCCCCTGTTTTAGTTTCTCTATCTGCTACAACAGCTTCTCTGATAGCTTCATGCTTTAGCAATAGGCTTTCAATTTCACCAAGCTCAACTCTGAAACCTCTTATCTTAACCTGATGGTCCACTCTGCCTAAAAACTCTATGTTTCCATCGGACATCATTCTGCCATAGTCACCGGTTCTGTACATCATAAGCATATTAGAGGAATACGGATTGCGTATTTCAGAAACAAATGGGTCGGGAATAAACCTTTCCGTTGTGAGTTCTGGTCTGTTGATATAGCCCCGTGCAACACCAACGCCTCCTATATACAGTTCTCCTGCAACGCCCTTTGGTACCGGGTTTTTATTTTCATCCAAAATATAGAAGAAATTATTATCCAAGGGCATACCATATGGTATGCTTGTCTGGAATTGTCCCACTTCTTTAATTGGATAGTATATTGACCAAATTGTTCCTTCAGTTGCACCACCCAGGCTTATGACATCAGCTTTCGGGAAAAATTTATTGACTCTTTCCGGAAGCTTTACGGGTATCCAGTCACCACTTAGAAATACAAGCCTTAAATCTGTCTGAGTAAAGCTGATTTCGTCTTCCTCAAGTGTATTTATAAGATAGTTCATAGTGGACGGAACAGAATCCCAGAAGGTTATTCTTTCCTTCTTTAAAATCCTGCCCAAATTTTCCATGCTCTGAACCTGCTCTTTCCGTGCAATAACAATCCTTCCTCCCGATGCCAAAATACCGAAAACATCATAAACCGAGAGGTCAAAGCACATTGAAGTTACAAAGAGAAGTGTGTCTCTTTCTGTTACATTATATTTTGTGTTAACCCAGTTTATCAGGTTCACAGCCGAATGGTGTTCTATCATGACTCCCTTAGGCGTACCTGTGGAACCTGAAGTATAAATCACGTATGCTAAATCCTGTGAGTTTTTCTCTATGCAGAGGTTTTCTTCCGAAAAACGACTGTAGTCCAATGTATCAATTCTGATTATTTTGTTGACCGCAAGCCCATATTCACTGTCTGCCACAACAGTTGTTACATCAGAATTATTCAATATAAACTCAATTCTCGTTGAAGGATAATCCGGGTCAATCGGTATGTAAGCCCCACCGGCTTTTAGTATGGCAAGCATTCCGGCTATCATTCCAAAACCTCTTTGGGCAATAATCCCTACGTGATCCCCGGATTTTACGCCTCTTTGAATTAACTCCCATGCAATTTTATTTGACTTCTCATTTAGTTCCCGGTAGGTCAGTTTCTTCTCATTTTGAACCAGAGCTATATTTTCCGGTGTTCTTTTCACTTGTTCTTCAAAGAGCATGTGAATGGTTTTATGTTTTGGATATTCCGATACAGTATTATTAAAGTCATAAATCAGTAATTTTTTGTCCTCTTGTGATAAATATCCAACGCTGTTCAACGGGTAATCCCCATCATTTGCGTATTCTTCCAGGAGCCTTATATAGATTTTTAAAGCGTTACGGATATCCTCTTCATAAAAGTATTTTTGCGAATATTTAATCCATACACTGAAGTTTTCAAGAGACTTGGACACCTCAAGGTCAAACAATGTATTGGTCATCTCGTTTGGACTCAGGGTAAGACCGTAGCCTGCTTCAGTAGCCGCCTTACCCTCATTAGTATAAATACCCTTAAGTACATGAAAATCCGTAAAGTTAAAAATGGTATCAAATATTGGATTCCCTGTCCTGTCTGTCACTCCCGTTGCATTTGCAATATCACCCAAAAACATCTCATGGGGTTTTGCATTTAGCTGATACGCTTTTACCATTTGAAGAAGCTTTAGCTTGCTAACATTTTTGTCTGCTTTTATTCTCATAGGTACTGTTATCAAAAAGCAGCCAAGTGCCTTTTCGGAATCCTCAACAGCAGGTCTCTCATGGCTTACAACCCCTGTCACAATATCATTTTCCGTGGTTGTAAGCATGAGTAAATATATATATGCACTGATACAAATATCCTTGACAGTACAGTTATTTATTTTCCCTTGCTTTTCCAACCTGTCCAAAAGCTCTGTGCCTATATTCACCAGACATTTTTTACTCTGGTTAATATTACTGATTTTTTTGCCGGAATAGTTAAAGGGCAGCTTATTTCTGCTATATCCCTCCAATACACCTTTCCAGAAATCATTAGTCTCTTTTGAAGATTTTCTGGCGGTATTAATTGCAACAAAGTCTTTGTAGCTGAACTTAAGACTATTTAATTCAATTTGTTTCCCCTCAATTAAATCATTGTATACATTTATAAATTCGGTATTGAAGGAAGCTACACTCCATCCGTCCAGAATCGCATGGTGTATTGTTGTTATAATATAGTAATGTTCATCATCCAGTTTAAAAAGCTTAACTCTCCATAAAAGTTCGTTTTGGAATTTAAACCTGTTACGTAAGTCCTCACTCATGTAGTTCTTTATCTTCTCTTCCTGCTGGCACTTTTTAAGATTTGTAATATCATTCGCCGTAACATCCGGTATCAATTCTTTATATACAATCTGGACGGGCTGGTTGAAGTCCTCTATATTAAATCCTGTCCTTAAAACCGGGTGCTTTTTTGAAATAACCTGTAATGACTGCCTATAAATATCCAAATCAAACTTTTTAAACTTTATCATAAATGGGAATTGGTCATGGTAAATGGGCTCTTCCGGTTTTGATTTAGAATAAAATACCATTCCCTGCTGTATCCTGCTCAAAGGGTATATATCTTCCCATCCATCCGGTAATTTTGATACCAGACTTTTATCTGCAAGAATCTCTTCTTTTGCCTTTTCGACAATTATCAGACCGTTCATTAAATCACTTTCGGTTTTTGGTTTTTCACCATTAGCGATTAATAAAGCCATTTCCCCGATAGTCTGGTTTGAATACAAGTCCCTTATATATAGATCAGTGCAAAAGACATTGTTTATTTTACTTACAAGGCTAATTGCCTTTATTGAATCCCCTCCAAGGGTAAAAAAGTTTTCCCTGATTCCCACTTTTTCCACTTCAAGAACACTCTGCCACACTTCCGCCAGTTTTAATTCCAGATCATTTCTTGGAGGCTCATATTCACTTCCCGTTGTGAAATTTCCTTTTGGTGAAGGCAAAGCTTTTTTGTCTATTTTACCGTTCTGAGTTAACGGAAATTTCTCCATTCCTATAAAATAAGAAGGTATCATATACCCCGGAAGCTCCGTAGCCAGATATTCTCTTAAGTTTGCTGCAGTTAAGTCCTTATTGCCCATATAGTAAGCACATATATTCTTGTTATTTTCGGAATCTTCTACCACTAATGCAATTGCTTCCTTAATGCCCGGATGCTTTAAAAGCTTTGACTCTATTTCTCCCAGTTCTATTCTGTGACCTCTTATTTTTACCTGGTGATCAATTCGCCCTATATATTCCATCTCACCGTCAGGCAGCATTCTTGCAAGATCTCCGGACTTGTACAGCCTTTCATTAGGCTTGTAAGGATTCATTACAAACTTATCAGCTGTCAATTC
This sequence comes from Ruminiclostridium papyrosolvens C7, assembly GCF_000421965.1. Taxonomy (GTDB): domain Bacteria; phylum Bacillota; class Clostridia; order Acetivibrionales; family DSM-1351; genus Ruminiclostridium; species Ruminiclostridium papyrosolvens_A. The sequence continues at coordinate 75,287 of NZ_ATAY01000022.1, forward strand.
CTGTCTGTTGAGATATCCATGGGATACCCCATCTCCCCCGACACATAGCTCACCCGGTACCCCACAAGGAAGGAGCTTCATATTTTTATCCATGATATAAGCCGTTAGGGTTGGTATCGGCTTACCGATATTACTCTGGTTTGATTCTATTTCCTTTTCAGTTATTTCTTTATAGGTCACATGGACTGTAGTTTCAGTTATTCCGTACATATTTACCAGCTTGGTATTCGGATATTTTCTTCTCCAGTCTTTTAACATTGCCGGTTTTAACGCTTCGCCCCCAAATATGACATATCTTATATGAAGCTGACTCTCACTTTTATCCAATTCCTCATTAATCAGATTTGAGAATGCTGTAGGTGTTTGATTCAATACGGTTACTCTTTCTTTTTTCAGCAATTCAAGATATTCCTTCGGATCTGCTGCAACGGTTCTGGGCGCGATTACCAGCTTGCCGCCATAAAGCAACGCTCCGTACATCTCCCATACGGAGAAATCAAAGCTGAATGAGTGAAACATAGTCCAGACATCATTATGGTTAAAATCAAACTGAAAGCTGTCATTTATAAGCAATCTTACTACGTTTTTATGGCTTATCAGCACTCCTTTAGGCATTCCGGTGGTACCCGAGGTATATATAACATAAGCGGTATTTTCAGGACTAACCTCTGTTGTTAACGGATTACTGCCGTATTTCTCCAGTGCCTCAACGCCATAAAACTGTATTACACCTGTGCTATTTCCGGCTTCCAGAGTATTGTCAAGACACAAACAAGCCTCAAGAGTTTTACACTGTGGCCCGATTCTGCTTAAAAGCTCCTGATAATCTTTACTTATAATAACAACACGTATCCCTGCGTCATTTATAATTGCTTTAATACGTTCTTCAGGAAATTCATTGTTTATAGGTACATAAGCCCCTCCGGCCTTTAATACTCCCAAAGCGGCAGTTACAAGATGCTCCGACCTATCCATAAGTATTCCCACAAAGGAATCTGGCTTGAAATTTTGCTGTTTGACCAAAAAATTTGCAAGCTTATTTGCTGTTAAATCAAGTTCATTATAAGTAATATGCCTGTTATTAAATATCACAGCAGTCCTGTCCGGATTTTTTGCAGCCTGTTCCTCAAATATCTTATGAACGGTTACATTTTTCGGATATTGTGCACCTGTATCATTTAAGCGGTACAATAAATGCTCCTTTTCTTCTTTTGTAACCAGTTCCAGTTCTGAAATATTTGTTCCCATATCTGTTAAAACCTGATCCAATACATGCTTATAATGCTCTACAAACCTTTTAATTGTACAGATTTTATATTTTCCTGAATTATAGTGTACATTTACTTGAATTTGCTCCCCTTTTTGTACCGATATAATCAAGTCATTATTAAAGGAATCGGGCATATCAAAAGCAATTGTTTCATTATGTATACTGGATAAAGTCAGTACTATACTGAAAAAAGTAGCTTCAACGTTTTCGCCATTAATTATTTCCATCAATTTACTAACAGGGTAATGTTGATTTTTATATCCATAAGTTAAGGTTTCTTTTATTTCTCTCAGTAAAGCTGCGAAGGTTAAGCCATCATCAACATTATCCCTTAGAGCAATTAACTTATTTGTAAGGTGCTTTTGCTCCCCCTGAACAAAAACCGGAGATCCAATTACAATATCGTTCTGGCCCGTATAACGGTATAATAAAACCTTCAAAGCTCCTAAAAGTATTACATATAGTGCAAGGTCATTTCCCTTGCCGGCACTTAGGAGCCTTTGCGAGGTTTCCTGACTTAAATTTGATTTATAGTGTCTCTTTTCGGAATTATTATCTTCCTTGACAAGATCGTATGGTAAATATACTTTACTTGCACTTCCGGATAATTTATCAATCCAGTACTGCTTTGCATCTACAAATTCCTTTAAAGATAAAGCAGCCTCATCAATTTTTTCGTTCATTTTTTATCACTCCCCCATTTAAAAATCTATGTCAATTACAATATCTCTCCGATTTTTATTGATTTCTTCTATAATTGAACTCGCCTTTTCCTCATCATAAAAAGCTATATCCTTTATTTTTATGAGTTTATTCTCGGTTATGGATTTTATTATCCTGATAAACTGTCTTGACATCTCTTCAATACTTTCCCTTTTAAAGAGAGCCGTGCTGTACTCAATAATAAAATCAATTCCTTCATCCGTTTCCCATGAATAGAGGGTAAGATCAAACTTCGATATTTTGGATTCCATAATAAAAGGAGCAAATTTTACATTACTTGCCTCCATATTGCCCAAGCCTGTATTCTGTAATACAAAGGCTACATCAAACAAAGGATTGCGATCTGAATTCCTTTCCAGCCCTAGCTTATCCACCAGCTTTTCAAACTGGTAATTCTGGTTTTCAAAAGCCTTCAAAGCATTTTCCCTTACATCTGCTAGAAAATCATAGTATGTAATATCTGCCTTTGGTTTGTTCCTCATTGCAAGCATATTTACAAACATTCCAACTACATTTTCCAAATCTGAATGTGGTCTGCCTGCCACTGAAGTACCTACAACCATTTCTTCCTTGCCTGTAATTTTATGGAGCAGTACGTAGAATGCAGATAAAAGCACCATATACATTGTAGTTCCGGTTTCTGATGCAAGCCTTGACAGTTTTTCCGCAATTGAAGAATCAAATCCGAATTTGAATTCGGCACCTTCAAAGGTCTTTATTTCAGGTCGTGGGTAATCCGTTGGAATATCCAGACTTGGAATTCCGTCCGAAAACAGACTAAGCCAGTAATCTTCTTGCTTTTTCATTACTTCAGTCTTTAGAATATTGTTTTGCCATTGTGCAAAATCCTTATATTGTATCCTCGGCAATTGGAGCTTATGTCCTCCGTAAAGGCTGTTGAACTCTTTGAGTAATATCCCCATTGATACCCCATCAGAAATAATGTGATGCATATCAAATATCAACAAGTGCTTTTCAGCACCTATTTTTACCACATTCACCCTGAATAACGGTGCTTTGCTTAAATCAAAGGGTCTTATAAAGTTGTCTGTCAGTTTGTTAATATTAATTTCATTTTCTTCAATATCCTCAAAATTATCAATGTTTATGCTGAAGTCAACATAATCACTTATCCTCTGCACCGGCCTTCCATCAACTATTTCGAATGATGTCCTGAAAACTTCGTGCCTTGATACGATTTCCCTGCAAACCTCTTGGAGCTTGTTTACATCTATTTCGCCTTCTGCAATCACTGCCGAAGAAACATTATAGCTGGTATCACCATCTGTTTTTTCTCCGCTCTTTTTGAGATTTTCTACTATATATACCCTTTTCTGTGCAGAAGACAATTCGTAATACTCTCTTTTAGGCACTGGTTTAATAGAGGAATATATACTGACCTTTGCACTGATAATATAGTTTGAAAGCTGCTTAATTGTGGGACTTCCGAATATTTTAGCCAATGGTATCTCCACATTAAATGCCTTATGAATCTTTGTTACCACTGCTGTGGCTTTTAAAGAGTGGCCCCCCAGTTCAAAAAAGTTGTCATTTACCCCTACCCTGTCTATATCAAGTACTTCCTTCCATATTTCAACCAACTTTATCTCAACTTCATTTTGGGGAGCTTCATACTCTTGCCCGGAAGTTACACTTGTTACAGGGTCTGGAACAGCTTTTCTGTCAATCTTACCGTTTTGCGTTAAAGGAATTTTTTCCAGAGGCACAAAGTATGTTGGAATCATGTATTCCGGCAGCTTACTGTGCAGATATTCTCTTAATTCGGACCCAGACAGGCCTCTGCTCGCCACAAAGTATGCCGCAAGATACTTATTCCCGCTATTATCAACCCGGTCTGTTACAACTGCTTCTTTTATTTCACCATGCTTCAGCAATTGATTTTCGATTTCACCCAACTCTACCCTAAAGCCTCTGATTTTTACCTGATGGTCCGTCCTTCCCAAAAATTCAATATTTCCATCAGGCATCATTCTTCCCAAGTCACCGGTTTTATACATCTTATGATTACCGGCATCCAAAAATTTATTATCCACGAAAGAAGCAGCAGTCCGCTTCTCATCATTCATATATCCTCTTGCTACTCCAACCCCGCCAATATAAAGCTCACCAGCTACTCCCCTCGGAACAACCCTTCCGGCTTCGTCCAATATGTAGAAATAGTTATTATCAATAGGTTTGCCATATGGAATACTTGTCTGGTATTCATTTACTTCTTCGATAGGATAGTATATTGACCATACAGTCCCCTCGGTAGCACCACCCAGACTTATTGGCCTTGCATTGGGGAAATATTCCTTTATCTTATACGGGAGCTTTACCGGAATCCAATCACCGCTCATAAAAACCAGTCTCAAATCATTCTGTATGAAACCCTCATCATCCCCTTCAAGAGAATTTATCAGATAATTCATAGTAGAAGGCACCGAATCCCAGAAAGTTATTCTCTCCGTCTTCACAAGGTTTTTCAAATCGGATGGGTTTTGTACCTGTTCCTTCTTTGCAACTACCACACTACCACCTGCCGCAAGAATACCGAATATGTCATATACCGAAAGGTCAAAACACATAGATGTAATAAATAAAAGCCTATCATTCTTGCTTACATTAAACTCTCTGTTTACCCAAGATATAAGATTTACCGCCGAATGGTGTTCTATCATTACCCCCTTGGGGCTGCCTGTAGACCCTGATGTATATATGACGTAAGCCAATTGACTTGAATCGATTGAGATATCCGGTCTGTAGGCCGGATATAACTCCATATCCCCGTAATTAATTATTACTGTATTTTTATGTGGAAAATCATAGTCCATATCTGTCACCACTGCTGAAACATCGGAATTTGATACTATGTATTCTTTTCTTGAAGTTGGATAGTCAGGGTCAATAGGCACATAGGCACCCCCGGCTTTTAAAATCCCCAGCATCCCTATTATCATCTCAAAATTTCTCTGTGATATAAGTGCTACGTGATCACCACTTTTTACACCTTTGGATATTAACTGGTGTGAAAGTCTGTTTGAATACTCATCCAGCTTACCATAGGTTAATGTCCTCCCATCTGATATCAAAGCAATACTTTCCGGGGATTTTTGAGCCTGCTCTTCGAATAGCTCATGGATTTTCTTATAGGAGTCGTATTTTACCTTTGTATTATTTGAACTGAACAATATTTCTTTCAACTCTTCATTTGTAAGCAGGTCTTCACCGACTATTACCTTATCATCACTTGAAAATTTCTCAAGAATCCTTTCATATAGCCCGGCAGCAGTCTCAATATCTTCAGATTGGAAAAATGCAGATGAATACTTTATTTGCATCTCAAAGTTATCCAAGGTCTTTGATACTTCAAGATCAAACAGTGTATTGGTCATTTCTGCGGATTTCAAATCCAGTTCATAATAAGAACGTGCTGCAAATTCCGTATTCATTATATCTTCCATTACATGGAAGTCCGTAAAGTTGAACAGGGTATCAAATACGGGGTTTCCGTTATTATTTACCTCGCCGATAATATTACTGATATCTCCCAAAAACAGTTCATGGGCCTTTACATTTTTTTCATAATCCTTGACTTTATTTAGCAAATCCAACTTGTCTATCTCTTTTTCTACTTTTAAACGTAAAGGTACCGAATTTAAGAAACATCCCAGTATATTTTCACTATCTTCCAATGCAGGTCTTTCATGGGTTACAACACCTGTAACTATATCATTCTCAGTAGTTATCACCCCCATTAAGTATAAATAGGCACTAAGACAAATTTCTTTCAGGGTACACTGATACTTTTTTGCTTTTTCCTGTAGGCGGTTCAGCAATTCTGAATTGAAGGACTTTTTTAATATCTTGTTTTCGGTGTCCTTGTTAAGTCTTTTACCTGAAATATTAAAAGGTAATTTCGTCCTTGTGTATCCCTTTAGCAAATCATTCCAGAATTTCTGAGTTGATTTATTTGCTTTTCTGCTGAGATTAATAGCAACATAATCTTTATAGCTGCACTTCAGAGGCAAGTTTTCCACTGTTTCACCCTTTAGCAGCTTACTATAATATGCCATAATTTCCGTCATGAGAGCAGCAACACTCCAGCCATCTAAGACCGCATGCTGAAAAGATAACAATATGCAGTAGTTATCTCTGTCCAGCTTGAACATTCCCATTCTCCACAACAAGTCATCTTTAAACTTGAATTTATTTTTCAAATCCGCAATCATATAAGCCTTTATATGGCTTTGCTGTTCAATTACAGACACTCTTGAAATATCCTCTATTTTAATAACAGGAAGCATGTCTTTATGTACAATCTGAAGTGGTTGCGCAAACTTTTCCAAATCAAAGGTAGTTCTTAAAATGGTATGCCTTTTAACAACGAGTTTTACAGCTTCCTGATATTTATCCTCATTAAATCCCTTGAATTTTATAAGATATGGGAACTGGTCATGGTATATTGGCTCCTCGGGCCTTAGTTTAGAATAGTACACCATTCCCTGTTGTATCTGACTTAACGGATAAAAGTCTTCAGTATCAGCAGGAAGCTTGCCTGATTCTTCTGTGCTATTTAGGATACTGCTTTTTATTTCATCAATTATTGCAATACCATTCTTAAGTTCATCTTCCCAACCTTCGGAGGTTATACTTATATTTGCACTCAGTTCCTTTATATTTTGATTGAGGTAAATATCCTTCATCTTAATATTTGTTCCAAGAGCACTATTCATCCTGCTTACAAGTTTTACTGCCTTTATTGAGTCTCCCCCAAGAGTAAAGAAATTCTGATTTGTACCTACTTTGTCCAACCCTAGAACTTTCTGCCAAACCACTGCCATTTTTTCTTCAATCTCATTTCCCGGAGCAACATATTCCTCACCTGTATCAAAATTACCGTCAATAACAGGTAGAGCCTTTCTGTCAATTTTCCCATTTGAGGTAAGTGGTATTTTATCCAAATAGAATAAATACGCAGGTATCATATAATCAGGTAATTCTTCCGCTAAAAACCCTCGTATCTCTTCCGATTTAAGTTTCTGGCCTGAAACGATATATGCACTGATATTATTTTGGCCTCTATTCTCTCTTGCAATAACAACAGCTTCCTTGATTTCCGGATGTCTTAAAAGTTTTGATTCAATTTCACCAAGTTCAATCCTGTGTCCTCTTATCTTTACCTGATGATCTATCCTTCCCAGATACTCTATTTCACCATTGGGCAGGAATCTCGCCAGATCGCCGGATTTATATAATCTTTGTAATGGAATATAAGGGTTTGGAATAAACTTTTCCCTTGTAAGCTCAGGTCTGTTTAAATAGCCAGGGCCAACTCCATCCCCGCCTACACATAATTCCCCGGGAACTCCGATAGGAACGAGCTTGCTTTCGCTATCCATTATGTAAACCGAAAGTGTTGGTATAGGTCGCCCGATATTACTTATATTCGTTTCAATCTCATAATCAGTTATTTCCTTATATGTTACATGGACAGTAGTTTCAGTTATTCCATACATATTTATAAGCTTTATTGCTGAGTATTTTTCTTTCCAAGGCTTTAAAACTGCTGGTTTTAAGGCCTCTCCCCCAAAGATAACATACCTTAAGGCAAGGGCTTTTTCCTTACTTTCAATTTCATATTCTATTAAGTTGGAAAAAGAAGTAGGTGTCTGGTTTAGAACTGTTACCTTTTCTGCTTTTAAAAGTTCGAGATAATCCTTAGGTTCTCTTGCTATACTTTTTGGAACAACTACCAGCTTCCCTCCATAAAGAAGTGCTCCATATATCTCCCAGACTGAAAAGTCGAAGCAGAATGAATGAAACATTGTCCAGACATCTTTGTCATTAAAATCGAACAGATTTCTGTCATTAAACAGCAAACGAACAACATTACGGTGCTCTATCATTACTCCTTTGGGTTTCCCGGTGGTACCTGAAGTATAAATAATATATGCTAGACTGTCTGGTTTTACTGTATTTTCAAGATTAGTATCTTCTCCCTTATAAATGCTTTTATCATCCATATGAATAGTCCGGCCTTGGAAGTTATTCTTTTTTATGAATTCTTCTTTAGTTATTAAAATGCCTGTCCCGCTATCCTCCAGCATATAGTTTATTCTTTCGGAAGGATATCCGGGATCTATTGGAAGATACCCACAGCCTGCTTTAAGAGCACCAAGAGCCGCCACAATTATATCCGAAGAACGTTCCAGTAATATTGCAGCAATTTTGGGGTTCTTATCAGAATCTTGTGTAACATACTCTCTTATAGTTCTTGCAAGCCTATTTGCTTTGGCATTCAGCTCCCTGTAGGTCATACAATTACCTTCAAAAGAAACTGCAATATTGTCAGGTGTTTTTTTCACCTGTTCTTCAAAAATGCCGTGTATAGTTGCGGTCATGGGATAGTTTGCCGATGTATTGTTAAACTCCTTCAATAATTGTTGAATCTCTTCATCTGACATGAGCTCAATTTCACTAATTTCACATTCCGGATTTTTTATTATATGTTCAAGAATGTTTGTAAAGTGTGTACTTAACCTGTTTATTGTCTCTTTTGAGAACAGGCTTGTACAGTAGTTAATTTCAATTTCCATACCGTCTTTCTTCTCTGTAGCCCTCACGGTAATATCAAACTGAGCTGTCTTTTGATTGTATTCAAATATTTCTATTCCAAGCCCATCAGCTTGTACATCATCAATGTTCATATTCTGCAAAACAAAAACAGTATCAAATAAGGGATTTCTGCTTGGATCCCTCTCAACATTCAGGTCTTCCATCAAGCGTTCAAGGGAATAATCCTGATTATCAAATGTACTTAATACATTCCCTGTAACCTCATGCAGGAATTCTTTATAAGTCTTATGTTGATCAGGGTAATTTCTAAGGGGTATGGTATTAACAAACATGCCGATAGTGCTATATACGTCAGAATGCCTTCTGCCTGCTACGGGAGACCCGATTATTATGTCATCTTGTCCGGTATATTTTGAAAGTAATATGTAATATGCCGAAAGTAAAACCGTGTACAGAGTAGCTCTATTTTTACGGGCTAAAGAATTAAGCTGTAAGGTAATTTCTTTCCCAATATTAAATCTTATTGAGTCTCCTTCAAAGCTGTATTCAGCAGGTCTTTTATAATCAACTGGGAGTGCCAAAACCGGGAGTTCTCCTTCAAAGGCTTTAAGCCAATACTCTCTTTGCTTTTTGACCAGTTCGCTGTTAAGGAGCTTTTCATGCCAGGCACTGTAATCTTTATATTGTATATTAATCGGCTCTAACTTTTTATCATTATATAAGCAGTTGAATTCCTTAACAAAAATCGAAGCAGATACACCGTCAGAAATGATGTGATGTATGTCAAACAAGAGGTAAAACCGGTTTTCATCAAGTTTTAAAAGCTTAAGCCTGAATAAAGGTGAACATGCAAGGTTAAAAGGCCGTACAAATTCCCGGGTCAAATCTTCGATATCCCTGTCATCATCAATCTCTCCGTATTCAATTTTAAAATCAATTGACCTGTTAATCCTCTGAACAGGCTCACCGTCTACAATTTTAAAAGAAGTTCTAAGGGATTCATGCCTCTTAACTATCTCCATAAAGGTACTTTCCATTTTTTCTTTGCTGCAATTTCCTTCTATTTTAAGCACATTGGTTATATTATATGCTGTGCTCTCCGTCTCAAGCTTATATAACAAATACATCCTTCTTTGTGCATTAGATAAAGGATAGAACTCCCTTTCATCTACCTTTTCAATAGGTTCATACAGCAACCTTTTTGCATTCTCTATAAGAATTCCGGATATTATCTCTTCTTTTCTCTGCCTTATATATGCTAATATTTCGTCAGTAACAGCGCCTTTAGGAGCTTTATATTTTAAGCTTTCCCCATCCATCCACAGTTTTATATTCCTGCTATTAATAATATGCATAAATTCAGTGACAGACAGATCGTTTAAATTACTGTCACACTCTTTGGAAATCATGAGTATTCCCCCCCAATTAATTGAAAGAACCATTTTAACTGTTCATCCTATATGCTATTGCTAACGTCTATATAGTACCCTCTTCCATGTTCTCTTCAGCAGCTGCCGCCTCTCCGTCCCCCAGCATTACCCCTTTATAGGTTTCAACCATTTCTGCAACAGAGGCTATTGTGGTGGTTTCCAAAAGCTTGGTCATTGGAATCTGTATTTTGAACACCTTGCTCAAATCGGCTGCAACTGCGGCAGCAATTAGCGAATGACCTCCCAACTCAAAGAAATCATCGTGTATTCCCAGTTTTTCAAAGCCAAGAACCTTTTTCCAGTACTCCGCAATTATTTTTTCAACTTCGCTTGAAGGTTCCACATAAGGTATATCCAAATCGGGACGAGGCCTTTTGCTAAGCTTTTCGGAACCATCCATACTTCCTGAAAGTTTTTCCGACCCTTTTAGCAATAGGGGTGAAACTTCTATTTTGCCTTGGAATTCCAAGCATAGCTTTTCAAGTTTATCTTTAAAAAGAAGAATAGCTTCTATTTGCTTTTTCTTTGCTGACTCATCCAAATCTACTGATATTGATATATTTCCCTTAATACACTCTGCAAGAACCTTTTCATCAATTTCTGATTTATCTGAAACAGGGAACTCCTGCTCCTTTTTGTTTTCATTTCTTGCGCCGGGTTCAATCCAATATCTCTGCCTTTCAAATGGATATGTGGGCAGTGGAATACGGTGTCTCTTTTCTTCTTCATAGAATTTATTCCAGTCAACTTTTGCTCCGTAAACCCAGATTTTCCCCATACATTCCATAAATGCCTCAGAAGGACTTGTGTTTTCAATCTGAACTGAAATCAACGAATTTCCGGCTTCCGACAAGAACCTTTCCCCATTACCGATTTCAACAAAAATCCTTTCATCATCAGACAGAATTTCCTGCAAGCCTTGGGCTGAAAAGCTGCTGTTACGCTGTTTCAACCAGTAATCCGTACTTGTGGCCATGGAATCCTCTATCCATTGCCCACTCACGGATGATACAAAGGGTATTTGTGGTACATTTAAACTGATTTCCGAGAGAATTTCCGAAAAATTCTTATCTTCAGAAGCAGTAATTCTCAATGCATCTTCAAGGCTCAATACCTCAGAAATACATGCGGCAACATATTCTCCCGTACCTTCTCCTATCATGCTTTCAGGTTTTAAACCTGACTCTTGAAGAAGTTTTGCCATTGAATACTGTGTAACAAAAGCTACTGACCTTACATTTCTATTTTCATTTGCAGTCATGTCTGAATCAAGTAAAGTTCTGATATCGGTACCCAGTATTGACAATAGAAGGTCTGCACAGTAATCCACAGTATTTCTGAATCTTTCTTCTGTCCTGTACAATTCACCGCACTCTTTTATGTATTTTGCATCTCCGGGAAACATAAATACAATCGGCCTGTCCTTGTGTTTCTGGAAGTATGAGATAACATTACCGCTTGTGGAATTACTTATTTTCACTTCCAAATCTTCAAGGTTTTTACAAACTGCAATTCTACGATGATTGAAACTCCTTCTGCCTACATGCTGTGTAAATGCTATATCTGCCAAATTCAGGTCAGGATTCTTCTTTATATGTTCAACAAGGTTTTGTGTCATTTTTTCAAGTGCTGTTTCTGTCTTTGCTGATAGTGAAATCAATTGGTAAGGCCTTTGTGATTTTTCGGATGGTTGGGCAGCAGGAGCTTGCTCCAGAATAACATGGGTATTGGTGCCGCCGATTCCAAAGGAGCTAACACCCGCTCTAAGAGGAAACCCTTCTGTTTCCCATTTTGAAAGTTTACTATTTACATAAAAAGGGCTGTTTACAAAGTCTATTTTGGGGTTCGGTTCTTCGAAATTCAGACTTGCCGGTATTACCCTGTGTTTCATGGAAAGTACTGTTTTTATCACACTGGCCAGACCACCGGCATTTACAAGATGCCCTATATTGGTTTTTGCCGAACCTATAGCACAAAATCCTTTTTTATCGGTATAAGCTCTGAATGCCTTGGTCAAAGCAGCTATTTCAATCGGGTCTCCCAGGTTTGTACCCGTTCCGTGACCATCTATGTATGTAATTGTTTCAGGGTTAACTCCCGACATTTCTATGGCCTCAGCAATACATTCTGCCTGACCGTCTACATTTGGAGCAGTATAACTGTTTTTTGAGGAACCGTCATTATTAATGCCTGTTCCTTTTATAATTGCATGTATATAATCTCCATCAGCAATTGCATCTTCCAATCTCTTAAGGGCAACTACACCCAGTCCGCTTCCGCTTACCGTACCGTTGGCTTTGGAGTCAAAAGCACGGCAATGTCCGTCTGCTGAACCTATGCCGCCTTCCTGATAAAAGAATGCCTCGTTTCTGGACACCTGAAAGCTGACGCCCCCTGCCATAGCGATATCGCACTCAAAGTTGTTAAGACTCTGACAAGCGTAATGAACTGCTACCATAGATGATGAACAAAGAGTGTTGACATTGACACTTGGCCCCATAAGATTCATTTTGTAGGACACCTTTGTTGCAAGGAAATCCTGTCCGTTTGCTATCATTATTTTAAAGGAACCAAGACTTTCAACCAATCCCGGGTTGGAATACAGGTTTCTTATCATGTATCCGCTTAGGTTTGCACTAGCATAGACTGCGATTCTTCCGTCATACAGGTCGGAATTATATCCGGCACTTTCAAGTACCTCCCACGCACTCTCTAAAAATAAGCGATGCTGTGGGTCCATAATTTCGGCTTCTCTTGCGGAATAATCAAAAAACTCAGCATCAAACATGTCCATTCCGTCCAAAATAGCATCAGCCGCAACAAATTTGGGATTATCCAGCAGATGTTCGTCTATACCCATCTTTACCAGCTCATCGTGTTTAAAAAATTTCACAGACTCCACACCATTATATAGATTCTCCCAGAACTCATCCGTATTATTAGCGCCCGGGAAGCGTCCTGCCATACCTATTATGGCTATTGCACCGTCCAGGGAACCGCTTTCTTCAAAATTACTCATTAATGATTCTCCCCCCTCTGTATCATCATCCTTTGTTTTCTTTGCTTTAACCTCTCCTGCTGTTTACTGACCCTTTCACTTACACTTTTGAAACTTGGCTTTTCTTCCTGATGGTTTTCCCCGTCAAGCTTTGAGGCCAGAAGTGCTACTGTGTTGTATTTATATAAATCAACAACGGCTAAATCTGTCGAAAATATTTCTTTTATTTTTGTATGTAGCTGTACCAATAGAAGAGAATCTCCACCCAGTGCAAAAAACTCATCATGAATTCCTACTCCCTCTATGCCAAGAAGATTTTGCCATAGTGGTACAAGCCTTTTTTCAGCCTCGCTTTTTGGCGGAGAATAGGCATTGGGAAGGTAAGGTCTTGGATGTAATGTTTTTTGTTCGTCCTTTTCAGCAACAGTATTGCTTTTTTTATTTATATAACCTGCGTCTGCAATAGCTTCTTTAATTTCTTTGGTTGAAACAACAACCTGAGTGTTAAAATACTGTCCTGACAGTATTTTTTCAAATACCTTCCTGCCTTCTGCCACCGTCAGACCCGAATCCAAAATATTGCCGCTATTTGAACTGTTAATTAAGCTGTTATAAACTTGGGTGTCTTCTGTAAAGGAATTTAAATTCCGGTTTCTGTTTTTTATATTTTCACTGTTCTCGTCTGAAATTAGCCTCATGGAAAAATTCTTTATTTCAATTAGCTGAACACCTTTTTCATCCGAAATATCAATATCGCAGGTTATTATTTCATTGGACGCATTGTATTCGTCTCTGAATGTTATATTTGCATAAATTTCTCCAGGAAGTCTTCGTTTTACAATTATCTTCTCGTATGAAACAGGAAGAAAATTTCTTTTGGATGCCAACCTTACCGAACCGGTAGCAACATCCAAAAGAGAAGGATGTATATTAAAGTACTTTAAATCATCTATAAATTCCGGGGCCAGTTCTATCTGAGCAATTCCTTTTGTACCGTGGAAACCAAGCCTTTTCAGTGTCCTCCACCTGTTCCCGAAAGTTATAAATTCCTTAATATCTTTTTTAATGTAATCAAACTTTTCTTCATTAAATATGTTTGCCGATTCAGAAATATCAATCCGTTTGTATTCCGGGTCAATTGCAGCTGCAATCTTTCCCTGTGCATGTTCTCTCCATAGGTTGTCTTCCACATTTGAATGGAGTCTGCTAAATATTTTGAATTCATAATGTCCGCCGTTTCTTTCAAGAATTGTCAAAACATCCTGTTCTTCATTTTCCCTAACTGCCATTGGAGTTAGAAAGTTCACATCTGAAAATTCAACAGGTTTATCTCCATTTATATCTGCAAAAGCAGCTCGAGCCATTTCAATATATGTAGTTCCCGCTATTGTAGGGATTCCCATTACAAGGTGTTCACTTAACACCCAGTCCTTTTTAGGATTAAACCGTGATAAATACACGGATTTATCCGAAGATTCGGATAGCTTTCTTTCCAGCAAAGGGTGAATCGGTTTTTTATTGCCTTTGGCCATGCCTACGCCGGGCCATCTGTCCCAGTTGATTGATACAAAACGAGTTCCGTGTCTTGAATCATGGGCAATTGCAAATGCGTCGATAAAATTATTAGCGGCACTGTAATCTGCTTGTCCAAAACCTCCTGTTATGGAGTTAAGGGATGAACTCATAATAAAGAAATCCGGCTTGCAGTCCTTTAATACTTCATACAACACCTGTGTTCCCGTGACCTTTGGTGCAAATACATTTTCAACAAAGCCTTCTTCCTTTATCTGTATCATTCCGCCTCCGGGATTTCCGGCTGCATGAATTACACCGTCGATTTTTCCAAAGTGATTCTGAACCTGCTGACGTACTCTTGTCATTTCTTCCATATTGTCAACATTTCCACGACAGATGAGAATTTCCGAGCCAAGTTCTTTTATATTCTTCAAGGTTTGTATTTTTGCGGAAATTATGTCAGCTTCTCCCTTGTCTTTCAGCCATTCATCCCACTTTTCCATTTCAGGGAATGAAGAGCGTCCCACAAGGACAAGATTTACTTTTTCCTTCTCGGCAAGGTATTCTGCCAGGACCAGTCCGATTCCGCCCAATCCGCCTGTTATAATATAAGTTCCTTTATTTTTTATTTGAAGCACAGGCTTTTGTGTATTTTGGAGTTCCATTTTGTCAAAGCTTTGAATCCAACGGCTTTCCCCTCTGTACGCTACTGTTTTATCTTTCGAATCACTATAGGCTTCATTTAAAAGCTGCTCCAACAGCTCCATTTCAAATGGACTGTCATCTTCACAAAGCATAAAATCCACACTTCTGCACTTGATATTTTCATATTCTCTTGGAATTACTCTACAAGGGCCTAGTACCAAAGCTTTTTCAGAATACAGCACGGATTCACCGAATACCTTTTGCATACCGTTTGTTAGAACAATAGTAGTTATTTCTTTTTTTAACTCCTGCTTTCCAAGTGCTTTTGCAAGGAAGAGCATACTGTAGAAAAGGTCCTTGCCTCGATTTTCATTTGAAATACCCAGCATATTAATAATACTGTCCGGCAGTTTGCCCTGATTTTTCATGTCTGTTAGCAACGAATCATAGTCCTGCTGCTGTTTTGGATTAGCCTCAATGACCTTGGCCCCTGATTTTCTTAAAAGCTCCACAAATTTATTTTCAAAGTTACTTTTTTCAGCCAGTACCAGTATGGATTTCATATTTTCAGGCAGTGTCAGCTCTGATGGAATATTGTAAACAGTCTGTTTCCATAACGGTGTGTAAAAATAATCATTGATATCCTTCCTGTCCGCTTTTTTGGATTTTGCCCAGAAGGATTGTCCTTCAAAGGGATACGTAGGAAGATTAAGCTTGTTTCTTACCTGTCCATCATACAAAGTAATCCAATCTATTTTTTCACCTTGCAGCCAGAAAATTCCCAGTTCTTCCTCTGTGTACTCCTTTAAGCTTGCTGCATTATATCCTTTGTCACTTTTTACACCGTTTCCATATATCAAATTATCATTTTTTATAGCTTCTATTGCTTCTTCTCTTGTACAGCAAACAAGGAAGCACCTGTACTCAAACTCTCTGCGGCCCAGCTTCAGTGTGTATGCTGCATCGTTCAGATCTATACCGGGATTTTCTTTTAAATATAATGCAAAGTTTGATGGCATTCTCTTTAGTGCACTTGGAGTTTTTGCTGAAAATATAAATAAATGCCTTGATTTTTCAGGAGTTACATCTCTTCTTACTGGTGCTTCTTCCAGAACTGCATGTGCGTTTGTACCTCCGATTCCAAATGAGCTTACTCCTGCTCTTCGGGGTATCCCACCAGTTTTCCATTCGGAGAGTTTTGCATTTACATAGAAATGTCCATTTTGAAAATTACACTTGGGATTAGGCTTATCAAAATTGAGACTTGGGGGTATTTTGCCGTTCTTAATGGCAAGAACTGTTTTTATAAGGCCTATTACCCCTGATGCCGCATCCAGATGACCTATATTTGTTTTGACCGAACCAACTGCACAATACTTTTTCTTGTCATTTTTTTCACTGAACACCTTCTCCAGTGCTTCTATTTCTATAGGATCTCCAAGTGGTGTCCCTGTTCCGTGGGCTTCAATATATGTAATGGTGTCAGGATTTACTCCGGCAAGTTCCTGTGCCTTTGCAATAACTCCCGCTTCACCTTCAATTCTTGGGGCTGTGTAACCTACTTTCAGCGACCCGTCGTTGTTGACCGCAGTTGCCTTTATTACTGCACAGATGTTGTCCCCTTGTGCTATGGCATCCTCCAGCCTTTTTAAAACAACTACTCCGGCACCGTTTCCACCCACCGTTCCTTTTGCTTTTTCGTCAAAGGCTCTGCAATGTCCATCCGGTGACAGTATCATTCCTTCCTGATACAGATAACCTGTTTTTTGTGGAAGTCTTATACTTACACCACCTGCCAGAGCCATATCACATTCTTTATTCAAAAGACTCCTGCAAGCAAGATGTACTGCAACCATTGAGGATGAGCAGGCTGTCTGAACGGTTACTCCGGGGCCTTCCAGATTTAGTTTATAAGCTACTCTGGTGGCAAGAAAGTCCTTATCGTTATTTATCATTATCTGATAATTATTTGCAACATTCCCAATTTCACTGTCTTCTGTAAGATATTTTATATATGTATTCATGCCGACGCTTGCAAAGGTTCCTATTGCACCGCTGAACTTTTCGGAATCACAGCCTGCGTCCTCCATTGCCTTCCATGCTTCTTCAAGGAATATTCTCTGCTGGGGGTCCAGTATTTCCGCTTCCCTTGGATTAAAACCGAAAAACTGTGCATCAAATTTGTCAGCATCCTCTAAAACGCCCCAAGCTTTTACGTATTCCGGCTTTTTTAGCAGTTCGGGGGCTATGCCCTCTGCTATTATCTCTTGGTCACTGAAACGGGTTATTGATTCCCTTCCTTGACAGAGATTTGTCCAGAACTCATCAATATTCTTTGCACCGGGTACTCTTGCGCTCATACCTATTACGGCTATATCATTGCTTTGTGAAGAAGTCGTTCTTAGCATACTTTTTTTGGTGTTTATAACCGCTGTTTTTTTGCCCAGCCTCTGTTCAAGATATTCTGACAGTGTGTTGACTGTAGGATATTTGAATAAATCTATAACCTGCAAATCTATACTCATTGTTTTTGATATTTTGCTGCGTACTTTTGCCAAAAGTAGTGAATGACCTCCCAGATCAAAGAAGTTTTCATTGAGTCCTATGGTTTCTCTTCCCAGAACCTCTTTCCAGACCTCTGATACCGTTTTTTGTACCTCATTTGACGGCTGTATCATGTCTGAGTTTGTTCCATGAGTGGTTTTTTCAGGTATTGGCAGAGCTTTTCTGTCTATTTTATTGTTCGGTGTCATTGGGAAGGAATCAAGCTTTACAAAATACGAGGGTATCATATAATCAGGCAGTCTTTCCCTGAGGTAGTTCTTTAACCCAACTGTATCTGTTTCCTTTGTTTTTAATATTATATAGGCTATAAGGGCTTTTTCACCCGTGAATATTTCTCTGCATACAACTACACTCTGACTTATCAGAGGATTTTTGTTTAAAAGTGTCTCTATCTCACCCAATTCTATGCGGAAGCCCCGTATTTTGACCTGATTATCACCACGACCCACAAATTCTATATTTCCATCAGGCATAAACCTTACAATATCTCCTGTTTTATATAGTCTTGAACCCTCTTCGCTGCTGAATGGGTTCCGTATAAATTTTTCCCGGGTCAACACTGGAAGTTTTAAATATCCCCTTGCGAGGCCCGCTCCTCCAATATATAGTTCTCCCGGAATCCCTACAGGAGTTGGCTTCATTTCATTATCAAGTATATATACCGCTGTATTTGCAATGGGTTTCCCTATGGATACCGGGCCTTCTTTTGAATCCAAGCGCATCATGGTAGACCATATTGTAGTCTCAGTAGGCCCATAAACATTCCATAAGCATGAACATCTGTCCATCAGCTCATTTGCCAAATCTCTTGGCAGTGCCTCTCCTCCGCAGAGTATTCTGAGCTTATTGCTGCCCTGCCATTGTGCTTCTACTAGCATTCGCCATGTGGCAGGGGTTGCCTGCATAATAGAAATATTATGCTTGTCCATAAGTGATATGAGTTTTTCTCCGTCGATTACTTCATCTCTTCCTGCTATTACAACTGAGGCACCTGTTACTAATGGAAGCAGCATTTCAAGTCCTGCAATGTCAAATGAAAGAGTGGTTACAGCCAAAAGTCTGTCCTTCTCACATATATTTGTACTTGTACCCATTGAGAGCAAGAAGTTTGTTAATGCACGGTGTTCAATCTGTACGCCCTTGGGATTTCCAGTGGAGCCTGAAGTATATATTACATATGCCAGATTATCCGTTGTCGCTCTGTTTTCAGGTTTTTCAGCGCTTTGTTCCGATATTTCCTTCCATTGTTCACCGATGCAGATAATTTTTGCTTTGTTTAAAGGCAGTGTATCCTTGATTATAGTGTCAGTTAAAATGATAGGAACCTGTGCATTATCCAGCATAAACTCCAGCCTGTCCTTTGGAAAAATGGGGTCCATAGGAAGGTATGCTCCACCAGACTTGTGGACACCTACTAAAGCCGTAAGCATATCTATGGAACGCTCCATATATATACCTACTACGGTTTCAGGGCCGACTCCCAGAGATACAAGATAATTTGCAAGCCGGTTGGCTCTTGTGTCAAGTTCACCGTAGGAAAGCTGTCTGTCTCCCTTTACTACGGCAACGGCATGGGGGTTAATTGACACCTTGTCCTCAAAAAGTTGTATCCACAAATCACACTCAAAATCCACACGGGTATTGTTCCAGCCTTCCAGTAAGGTTTTACTCTCCTCTGAACTCAAAATATCAAACCTTTTGATTTGTGTTTCGAAATTTGCAGTTAAATTCTCCAATAAATATGTGTAATGTCCTGCCATTCTTTTTATGCTATCTTCATCAAATAAGTCTGTATTAAATTCAAAGTTTACTTCCAGGCCCGACCCACTGTCGTTTATATCAACAGAAAGGTCAAATCTCGCTGTGTCACCCTCTATTTCAATACTTGAAATACTCATGCCGGACAGCCTTGCTTCTGGTACAGGAGTATCCTGGAGGCTGAAAAACACCTGGAAAAGGGGATTGCGACTCATATCGCGTTCCAGATTAAGTTCTTCAACTATTTTTTCAAAAGGAACATCCTGATTAGAGTATGCTTCAAGGGTGACATTTCTTACATTTCTCATAAGTTCACGAAAGCTGCTATTTCCGCTGAAAGCTGTCCTAATGACCAGATTGTTTGTAAAGAACCCTATCAATGGTTCCAGCTCTGAACGGTTTCTGTTTGCAACAGGTGAACCGATGATTATGTCTTCTTGTCCTGTATATTTAAAAAGTAAGACCTTAAAGGCTGCAAGTAGAATCATATAAAGCGTGGCACCTTCCTGCTCCGCCCCGCTTTTTAGTTTTTGAGACAACTCATCTGAAAGGCTGCAACGGAAGTTGGAGCCTTTATAGGTTTGTACTGTAGGCCTTTGCTTTGAAAAAGGCAGTTCCAGTACTGGAAGCTTTCCGCCTAACTTTTCCTTCCAATAGACAAGCTGTTTCTGTATGGTATTTCCCTTGGATCTGTCAATTTGCCAGCAAGCATAATCCGAATATGTGATTTTTAGTTCCGGCAAAACATAATTTTCTTTTTGCAAATAGGAGTTGTATAAAATTTCCAATTCTTTCAGCAGTACCTTGAATGACCAGCCGTCAAATACTATATGGTGGGCTGCCAGAATCAGAATGTATTCGTCTTTTTCAAGTTGAAACAATTTTCCTCTTATAAGAGGTGCCTTACTTAAGTCAAATGGATAGCTTATTTCCTCTTTTGCAAGAACCATAGCTTCTTTTTTTCTGTTCTCTAATGGTATTTCTACAAGACTAATAAAAGGCAGCCCCATGCGAACCCCTTCCATTACTGTTTGCACAGGCTGTCCATCCTCTTCAAAAAAGGAGGTTCTTAAACTCTCATGTCTTTCTATAATCGTATTGAAGCTTTTTAACAGCAAATCATAATTCAGGGTTCCCTTTATATTAAGGCCTGAATATAACATGTATTGGGAGCTGTTTTCGTTTAGTCTGTCAAGAAACCATATCCGCTGCTGAGCATATGAAAGGGATAAAGCACCGTTCTCTTGTAAACGCTGTATTCTATTTTCATCAACAGATATTTTGTCTGATTTTTCAATGATATCAGCAAGGACATCAAGGACAGGGTTTTCAAATAAAAGTGTCTGTTCAAGTTCAGCTCCGAACTCTTCTCTTATCCGGGAAATTGTTTGAGTAA
This sequence comes from Ruminiclostridium papyrosolvens C7, assembly GCF_000421965.1. Taxonomy (GTDB): domain Bacteria; phylum Bacillota; class Clostridia; order Acetivibrionales; family DSM-1351; genus Ruminiclostridium; species Ruminiclostridium papyrosolvens_A. Next base: position 96,166 of record NZ_ATAY01000022.1, read on the forward strand.
TTTTTAAAGAATCTCCACCCAATTCAAAAAAATTATCCTTTATGCCTATTTTCTTTACACCCAGTACCTCTTGCCAGATTTTTACCAGTTTGGCCTGTATTTCATTTTCAGGCAAGTCAATTGGTCTGCTTTCTGCCTCTGATTTGAGCAGTAATTCTATTTCATTCTTTATGGGATCAAATTCACCATTAATATAGCTTTCACGTAGCTTGTAACGTTCTACTTTTCCGCTGGTGGTTTTTGGAATACTTTTTATGGGAATAACTTGTGACACTTCTATTTCCAATCTCTCACTGATTAATTTTTTTAAAATACGTACTGTTCCTGTAAATTTATCTGCTTTCATTTTAAACAGAACAAAGAGTATCAGTTCGTCACACTTGATTTTTTCATTGAATGCTCCAACCGCAACAATCTTTCCGAGTTCAATCCCCTCAGCTTCCTGTGCGATGCGTTCAATATCATGTGAATAGTAGTTTTGGCCCTTTACAAAGATTACTTCTTTAGCACGTCCTGTTATAACAAGTCTTCCATCCCTCATAAAGCCCAAATCACCTGTATTGAGCCAGCCGTCTTTGGTTATTGCTTTGCGGGTTGCTTCCTCGTTGTTGTAGTAGCCTGATGTAACATTGGCACCCGATATGCATATGTAGCCAATTTTGTTTTCACCTATGTCCTTGTTGTAAATGTCACATATTCGGACATAGCAATCATATATTGGATATCCTTCATCAGCAAAGCTGCAGCCTCTGGCGTCGCCCTTGCCTACTTCTCTTACAATGTCACCTACATTCAGGTAATTACGGTCAAGGGTTATAAACCTCATCTCATCACCAAGTCTTGGAAATGTTACTGCGATAGTCCCCTCTGCCAGACCGTAAACCGTATACATTGAGTTTCTTTTTAAGCCATACGGAGACAGCTTTTCCAGGAATTCATCACACAATTCATATGATATGGGTTCAGCACCGTTGTATATGAGCCTGACCTTTGACAAATCCCAGTCCTTTTTTACTTCCGGCTTAAAAAAGGTCAGAAAATGTTTGTACCCGAAATTAGGTGAATACAATAGTGTAACCTTGTGTTCACTGGCTTTTTGTATCCATAATGAAGGATGTCTTATAAACAGCTGTGTCTCGATATTATATTGGTTTATACATGCAATTACATCCTTTATGTGTGTACCTATAAGGCCCATATCATGGGTCAGGGGCATCCAGTTAAGTCCTGAATCCTCTAAATTTATATTTACCCAGCGTATAACCGAGCCTATATCGTACAGAACATTTTTGTGAGTAATTATTACACCTTTTGGGTCGCCTGTAGAGCCTGAGGAAAACTGAATGAATGCAATATCATTTTCCTCAGCTTTTTCAATTTCTCCGAAACTGTCGGTTTTATCTAAATTCTCCAGACTCAAGGTTCTGGTTTGCATTATGTCAACTTGTTCAGATAAACCATTTTTATCTCCAAAGCTTTTAAGTCTTGCAAAAAAATCATCGGAAGTCAGCATTTTCGGATTTTTTAATATATCCCATATCTTAAACAGCTTTAGTTTGTGTTCATCATTTGTCCCCGTTGTAACCGGAACCGGAATCATCCCTCCAAGTATGCATGCCCAGAAGGCAAACATAAATTGTCTGTTGTTATCTATCTGAAATATAACTTCGTCGCCTTTTTTAAAGCCTGATGCCTGCAAATTGTATAAAAGAGTCCTTGCTCCATGGTATAACTCACTATAGGATACAAAATGTTCTTCTACTTCACTTAGTATAAATGTAATACCCTTGGATTTTTCATCCTGTCTGGATAAAATCAAATCTATCAATGTTTTAAAAGCATACATTCTTTTCACCACCTGTTAAACTAATATTATTGAAATACGGAAATTTTCTCAAAAGTAGGTTTATCGGGCACTTTCAACGTATTCCTCGGGAAAAAATATACTTCCAGTGAAAGAGTATCCGGCTGAAAAACAGTCATGCTCAATGTCGCTTTTGTATACAAATACCTTGTATCCAATAAAGCTCTTGGTGAGCCTTTGGTGTAAGTCATAATTTTTTTAATATCCTCGAGAGAAAAGCCTGATTCTCTGCCGGAGAACTGCTCTTTTATGTATTTCCATCTTCGTGTATTGTATTTAGTTCTTGTATGGTTGTCTGTGTTGCCTTCGAGAATAAATGAATTAACAGATGCGACCGCATCTTTTATTCCCCATGTGACACCTTTATTCAGCTTGGATTCAGCCGTTCTCACAGCCCGTTTCAGCCGTCCTGCCCCCGAGCCTCTTCCGCTGAAATTATTCTCCAGAACTTTACTCTCATTAGGGTCTGAAAATACAATCAGGTGATTTACCGCATACTGCTTTTTTTCATCCTGCATAAACTCAATAGTTTTTTCCATGTTTGCCGTGTTTTCCAAGGCATGTCTCAAATCCAATGGGTAAGACCTTTTACCTGCGGATGAATATGCCGCTCCTGATGTTGATTCCTGAACCGCGGCAAATATCTTTCTGTCATTAAATCCGGTTATTATTCCCATAAAGCCTATATATCCAATGGAGCATATGCTCCCTGTAGAATTTTTCATTGTAATAACCGCCTGAATTCTGGGAAGCTGGTTCTTATTACCTCCATACCAATCAAGAATTCTCCCGGTAATTGTTTTACCCGTTGCACTTTGCGAGCCATAGACAGATACAAAACTGCACTGTGTAGCCCTTATAACGTCAAGGAATAAATTAAACAGGAAAAACTCGTCCTTTGAAATTTTGTTATCTCCTCTGACATTTTTATCTCCACCGGAAAATACTTCAGCCATACCTTCAATTTCTTCTCTGTACTCTCTATCAATCTGTGCTTTTATATCATCAACTCTCCAGAAAGTCTCATTGTATTGGCTTTTAAAAAGGTTTTCGGCTATATATGAATCAACCAGAGTTTCATAATCGGGTACAACGGAAAGTATTCCTCTGGCAAATTCTTTTCCTATCTCCCTGTGGCTTAATCCTTTTGTAAAATCAAGTGCTACATCGAAATAGTTTCCTTTATCCGTTATGGTAACACCCTTTCCCTTATAATTCGGCGAACCTTTTTTAACTGATATTTCCTGTGTGCATGCAGTCTGAAAAACCAATAATATAATTAATAACCCTGCAAGTAATTTTTTCATTCCGACTCCCCCATTACACATTAACCGAGATAATACTGCTGACTATCTTTCCCATGTCCATTTTGATTATTTTATCCGCATCATCAAAGTATTTATCATCATGGGTTATTGCTATTACGGCTTTTCCTCTTGCTTTCAGCTCCGGAAGAAGTGTTTTGTAAAAGAACTTTCTGAATTCAGGGTCCTGATCGGAAGCCCATTCATCAAACAGATATGCCGGACGATCCTCCAGGTAGCTTACCAAAAGGGCAAGTCTTTTTCTTTGTCCTGAAGATAGCTTGAGTGTACTGAATTCCCCGTCCTTTATTTCAACCTTGCTGTCTATTCCAAGAATATTAAGATATCTTTCTATGTCTTTAAGCTTGTCCTTGTATTCAATTCCGTATAGCTTTTCGAAAAGATGATAATCACTGTAAATTGATGAAAAATATGCTCCCAGTTCTCTTGAATTTACTCTTTTACCGTTAACCAGCACCTGTCCTTCATCCGGCAGATACAGTCCGGTCAGGAGTTTCGCAAGAGTTGACTTCCCACTGCCGTTGCCCCCCATAATAAAAACTATTTCTCCGAATTTAAAAGTATAATCAATAGGGCCAACTTCAAATGATTCCCCGTTTTCATTTTTGTAGGCAAACTTGACACCTCTGAATTCAATTGTGAGGTTTTCTTCGGCGTTTTCAATCTCAGAATCCCTGTAATCCTCATCTGCTGAAATGCTGTTGGCAAAGCTGTTTATTCTTTTCCAGCTTACTACCACTCTCATACATGTGGGAATAACAGCAAAGAGTGATTCTTTTATTATTCCTCCCATATACAAGAGTACGAGTATAAAGTTTTGTAAAGTTGAAATTTGTATGTCAAAAAGTATTGGAAACGTAAATACAATAGCACCGATTACCCCTGTATAAAGAATTTCTCCCAGAATGGTAACGTTTGTAAATTTATAGTCACCTGCTATTCTAGTGTCACGATAAGACACACAACTGTCCTCGATGTCACGTCTGAACCCCATACGTTTTCTTGCATTGATATAAAGCTCTTTAAAACCCTCTACAAGGTCGTTTATGTTTTTAAAGAAAGTGTTCTGATAGTTTCTGTTCTGTTCAAAGAATTTTTGAGCACCGGATACGGCTAGCTGGAATATGACTATTGTTACAATAAGCACAATCAGGAAGAACAGAGTTCCTCTTTTATCAAGAATTGCAAGATATACAAAGCAGGTTATCAGTGTTATAACTCCTGTTATACCCGAAACCAGATGTCCTACAAAATTACCGATTGTTTCAGTATCATTATTTAATGCTGCATAAATACTGCCGTCTTCAAGAGATGAAATTTTTACATATGGAGCTTTTAATATTTTGTCTATTATCTGGATACGCTTTTCGTATATGATATTATTGGTAACAGAAATGAGTTTTTTCCGTACAATCATTGCTGCTACTGTAAAAAGTAGTATACCGCATATAAAAAATATGTATAGTTTACTTTCTATAAGAGTCCATTTTTCTAAGCCCCCTGCCAGAATTCCAAGTCCTCTGTTTATTATAAAAACAACTATAGAATTTCCGATTCCGCTGATTATGCTAAGAGATATTACCATGAAGTATGGCTTGTCATTTGGTTTATAAAAAAATGAAGTTAATATAAAATATATGTACATGATAGAAATTACAAAGCTTAAACAAATTATAACTTTTTCAACGTTATCAGGGCCTACCTTCTCCAAACTATTCCATGTCAACCCAAAAAAGAGAATTTCAGGTATATTATAAAGGCAATAACCCATAAATCCCATAAATACAAGAGACATTACAAAATTAAATAGTCCTTTAATTCCCCCGCCCTTAAAATACCTTTGTCTACATACAATTTCTTTTGTAGAAATAACAATATAGAATATCGTTATTAAGGACACAACGGCTGAAATACATAAAATTGCCAAAAACATGCCGTCACTTATCATTAAACTCCTACACCCCCTGATGTAATAACACTTTCATATAACCGCCAAAAGTGCCATTCATATCCTTTATTATTTATGTTCCTCCGATATGGTTAGAATAGGTGTGGTGTTAATTAGAAGGAGTTTAATGATTTGGCGGAACACAATATAAATACTTATATTATTATATAAGCAGGGGGTTAGTTTTTTATGGAATTATTAATGAATGTTTTATGAAAGTTTTATGAAAGATTAATGAATTATGGATTTTAATTCCATATTAATCTTTTTATTGAAAACGGGGTATTCGTCAGGTGTGTAAATTTTCAGGCTTTCGGTATATTCCTCAATTGCTCTCAAGACATATTCATGTTTGTTGTTGGCTAAGCTTGACAATACCTTGTAAATATCACCCAGATATTTGTGTATTTGAGCGTATTCCAGTGGGTAGCTCTCTACGGTCATTACAGTCAGTGCTTTTTTATACGCACTTTCAGCATTGTTAGCGTTTTTTTCTTTGTCAGTAATCAAGGATAAGGATTTGCAGACATTGCCCAGATTATATTGCAGTAATGCCCATATTTCTTCATTCTCCTCTTTGTTCACTTTTTTTATGAGTATTAGGTATTTATTCTGTGCTTTGATAAAACTATCAACAGCCATTTGTTTTTTTCCAAGGGAATAATAAACCATACCCGTATTATAGTCGGTTAAAGCACTCTCTATACAAGTATCGTCCAAACAGCCGGACTTTTGTATTTCAGCATAAATATCTGAAGCAGCCGTCAAATCAGCTTTTTTTCCCGCTGCCTCCCATGAATTGAAATATGCATTTGCAAGATTGTTCAAGGTAATAAAATAGTTTTTGCTTCGTTTATCAGATGAATAAATTCTAAGTGCATTAGTGTAGGCCGATATGGCATTTCGGCTGTTATTTTGAGCATCTCTGAATTCGGCTAGAATATTGTAGGCATTACCCATGTTATTCATTACCTGACAGTATATATTGGGATTCTCTTTCTCAGATATGTTTTCTAAAATGTTTTTGTATTTTGTAATAGCTTCTTGGGGCTTTTTTGCACTTAATAGCTTGTCGGCATCATCTATCTGGTCATATACTACATCAATTCCATATGGTTCAAATATGTTGACTATCATGCCATCTCCGGCAATTATAATATTTCCCTGACCGCTGACTTTTACGTTTCCGGTATCTATGTTTGAAAGTACTATCAGGTTTTCCTTCCTGTCCCACCTGACTTTTGTTCCGAATTCCTGAGCTATAAACCTACTGCTTACATATGATATACCTTTTATAACAACAGAAGGATTTTTTTGAAAAACTGCAGTTCCATTAAGTGTTGCGATATTACTGCCTATTTTTATTACAAGTGCACTTTCTCCTTTAAGTGCCTGCACCGTCTTGTTCTTTGAATCCCAGGTTACTTTCCATCCAAGTGCTTCAAGTACAGGCTTTATCGGTATAAAGGGTTCTTTTTTTATTATTATGGGCTTTGCTTCAAAATCAAAAGAGGGAGTTTGTACTGTTTTTGTATTTTCGGCATATGCTCTTACAGCGCCTATCTCCATAACAATAAGAAAAGTAATTATTAATAGCAACAGCTTTCCCCTCACAGTAACACTCCCCTTTTTCATCTCCACTGCTATTTGTTTAAATCTTTTTTAATCTGCGTTATGTAGACTTTTATTTGTTCCAAGTCAGCATCATTTTTAATATAATTTATAGCTGCATTAAAATATCCTAGTGCCTTTGTCAGATTTTCCTGCTTGTCTTTAACATTCGATATGTCTAGAAAGCAAATACCCAATTGTTTTTGGATTTTGGCGTACATTGCAGGATTATCTTTCTCCTGTATCATGGTTTCGGCCCTCTGATAGGCTTCTATTGCACTTGTAAGGTTTTCTTCCCTGTCCTTGAACTTAGATAAAGCATAATACATATATCCGAGATCCGCATTAATTCCCGGATCACTTACAAAACCATTTTCATCAGTGAAGTAACTTTTCAGTTCCTGATAAATCTCTTGTGATTTCTTTAATATATCTTCTGAGCCCTTTAGTTGCGCTAACTTAACATATAATGCGGCCTGATTGGCTCTGACCTGTATATATTCGCCGGAGTTTTCTTCCAAAGTATACACTTTTAATGCTTCCTGACATGCCTCAAGGCCCTGGTTAATTATGTCTTCGGAGGGGCTTGCCTCGGCAATTGCAGTACATACATACCCTATGCAATATTGAGAAAAGGCATAGTCTAAGGGGTATTTATCTAAGGTGTAGACCTTCAGAGATTCCTCGTAACTGTCCCGGGTTTTTGCCAGATTTTCTACCGTGTCCTTGATCTCAGACATTGCCCAATATGCTGACCCCATATTTATTACTGTATCTGCATACCGTATTGGGTACTTGTCAAATGTATATACCTTTAATGCTTCCAGAGAGGCTTGTATGGATTTATTTATAATTTCTTCGTCATCCAGTACATCTCCCAAATTCATATAGGTATATGCCAGATTGCATTGTATTAAAGCGTAACTCATAGGCTGCTTTTCAAATGTATTCACCTTCAGAGCATCATCGTACGCGTCTATAGATTTATATAAATTATCCATCTTAAAGGTTAATGAGTACAAAGCTCTGTAAGCGTTTCCCAAGCTGTTCTTTATGTCTGCGTAATACATGGGATACTTCTCAAATGTAATTATATTTAATGCCTCGGTATACATTTCAACAGCTTTTAAGGTATTTCCCTCCCTGTCATCTACTTCACCAAGGCTTTTGTAGCAGGTTCCCAAATAATAAGTATTTAATGAGTAATCTAGCGGATACTTGTTGGAAGTATAAACTTTCAAGGTTTCCTTGTATGCACTTATTGCCTTTAAAAGATTGGCCCTTTTTGAGCTAAGAATTGAGAGTTTGTAATAGACTGTTCCAAGCCTGTTCTGTGCATCTGCATAATTTAAAGGATACGTCCCTATTGTGAGAACCTTCAGGCTTTCATTGCAGGCCGCCGCTGCCTTTGTAAGATTTTCACCGGAATCTCTTACCTCTGAAAGCTTGACATAAGCATAGCTAAGGCACATATTGGTTACGGCATAGTTAACAGCGTTCTTTTCCGGGGTAATAACCTTTAATGCTTCGTTATATGCTTTAATGGCTTTTAGGCTGTTTTCTTCACGGTCTCTGATATCAGCTAACTTACCATAGCACTGACCTATATTGTTTTGTACATATCCGTATTCGTTGGGATATGTGTCGATACTGCACACTTTCAAAACCTCATTGAATTCCTCAAATGCCTTTGATATATTTTTTTCTGGTTCTGACAGCATCCCCAATCCCGTATAAATCAATCCCAAAGTATTGTGTAATTTTATATTTGTCTGGATGTTTTTTTCAGGTGTAAAGAACTTTAAAGCCTCATTGCAGTATTCGATTGCAGTTTCAAGATTTTTTTGACGGTCTTTAACACCAGCCAGCACTAAATAAGCAGAACCTAGATTGTTTTGTATTCGGGCATACTCCTGCGGGTATGCATCCGGACTGTATACTTTCAGGGCTTGGGCATATGAGTCCAGAGCTTTTGATATGTTTTTTTCAGTATCTCTTACCTGTGCCAGAATAACATAAGAATAAGCCAATCCATTCCGGGCTGCCGCATATACAATAGTGTTTTTTTCAGGAGTACTGACTTTAAGCGCCGCCTCGTAAGCCATAACCGCTTTTTTTGCATTGTCTTCCTCGTCAATAATAACGGCAAGCCTATTGTATGCATTACCAATGTTTACCTTAGTTCTCCCGTATTCCTCAGGATTTTGCGTGCTTGAAATATTCTCAAGAACTGTTTCATACATGCCTATAGCTCCGGTATAGTTATTACTTTCCAGAAGCTTATCGGCATCATTTATGATATCGTTGATTTCGTTAACTCCGTATTTGTTTGTTATGTTTACCAGAATATTATTTCCTACAGCTATTACACATTCGTTAGAATTTTCAACATCTATATTTATATTATTTTTGGAGCCGGATATGTATAAGGTATTTTCATTGCTTTTCCATTTAACAATTTTGTTTAGTCCTCTTTCAATTACCTGAACAGGTACATATAACCTTTGCTGGTATAAATATGAGGCTGAACCGAAAGTAATTTTCTTGCCTTCTGCTGTTATATCCCTGCTGCCAACCTTGGACGAAAGCAGTTTACGATTTTTTATTGCTGTGGCTGTTTTTGTGTTTTTATCCCAGCTTACATCATATCCGAACAAGGTCATTGTCTCTCTGAAAGGCACAAACAGCTGATTATTCACAAGTTGAAGAGGCATGGCAAATTCTATGTGTTCATTGTCAATTCTGATATTAATCTTATCCGAATTAGCCCCTACGAAATTTATCTGCGCTATAATAATTAACGCAAACGTCAGTATTCCTAAAATTTTTTTCATGAACATCCCTCCGGCATTTTATTTTTACTTTCTTTCTCATACTTTTTTAAATACATTACTGTCCTGGAGGTATAAATTTTGCTGTTTAAATTGTGAATTTTTATTTTCCGCTTGTATCGGTGGCTTCAGCTGAAGATTCCGCTGTCCCTGCTTTTGAGTGAGAAGGCTCTGAAGCCTCCTTGCTTTCGTTGTTACTAATTATTATGTTGTTGCCTACTCCGATGTTTAAGTCGGAACTTCCGGATATGTTTATATTTATATCGTTATTTTGTTGATCGGTTTGAGTTTTTATATTATTATTTGTTTCCGGTCTGTTTATAGTTTTATCCTTTGATTTATCCACATAAGCAGGACTTTTTTTCTGCTTCTTATTATCGTTTTCCCGGCTTTCGGTTGTCTTCTTTTCATCGGACTTTTTTGCCGGCACTACATTCTCTGCTTTTGCCGAAGCATCTCCCGGACCTGCTTTTGCAGGGTCATTAACCTGATATGTTGATTGAGAGGATTGAGTCTGGTTTATGTCGGATGCTACTTTTTTATTGTTGCTGCCTGCCTGAATAAATGTATAGCTTAAAATAGCAACAACAACAATTACGGTTAAAATGCTTCTTGCTTCTATAAATTTTTTTGCATTCCCCAGTTTGCTTTTGGGTATCAGATTGATTTTACTGTTTTTTAGTACAGGATTTTTCTTAGTACCTGTACTTTCCTGATTACTTTTATTTTTAAGTAGCTCCAGATCAAACCTTACAATTCCTTTATAGCCCCCCTCTAATCCTTTTTCCAGATCCAGATCGTATTCATCGCCACTGCTGAGCTTATCGGTGAATCCATTACTTGTGTTTACATCCGGTACATCATATGACCAGGAAGTACATACATTTAAAGATTCTTCGATAAATTCACCAAAATCTTTTATTTCAATAAGCATTTCTTTTATTTCTTCTGTAATAGAAGAGCAGTCAATTATCGCTAGTATTTCTTTTCTGATCATTTTACGCTGAACTTCACTTGATTCTTTTACTGCAAACTCTACAATTCTGGATATATCTTCTGATTTAATCTCTGCTTTGTTATTTTTCCATTTAGATATTATGGAAACTTCTTTAAGTAAATATCTATCTGCTAGTATATTGGCATTTTTTTTTGTTATTTTAAACAAAATACCCAGTATGTTTTTAAGATTAAAATAATTATCCTCCATACTATACTCCTATAGGGTTTTCCTTGGAATTTTATTAAACTCAATACATTTATTATTATTTTACCATAAATTATCTAGTATTGTAATCATATTACATGTACTTTAGCAGCAAACGACACAAAAAGATATTTTGTTGTATATATGTTGATTATATGGTATTATTTGTATGACTTTTAGTTTAGTCCATGGAGGTGATAGGTGGATTTAAAGTAAAATTAAAGGTTCCTGGAAGTACTTTTCTCATTTATTTATTCCAATTCACAACTTTCATTCCCTTAAATATTTAATCTCCAAAAGAGAAATGTATTAGTATTTTATTTTATTTGGGAGGAAAAAGTATGAAAAAAACAATTAGTGTATTTCTTGTATTAATAATGCTTTTGACTTTATTAATACCGTCAGTTACAAAGGTTTCAGCAGCAGAACCCGGAGTATCAGACCCCGGCGATGATTGGCTGCATGTTGAAGGTACAAATATTGTAGACAAGTACGGCAACAAGGTATGGATTACAGGCGCTAACTGGTTTGGCTTTAATTGCCGTGAAAGAATGCTTTTGGATTCATATCACAGTAATATTGTTGCCGATATCGAAATGGTTGCAGACAAAGGAATTAACGTTGTCAGAATGCCAATTGCAACAGACCTGCTATATGCATGGAGTAAAGGTGAATACCCTGCTTCTACGGATACAAGCTACAATAATGCTGATCTGGCAGGCTTGAACAGCTTCCAACTGTTTAATTTTATGCTTGAAAACTTCAAAAGGGTTGGTATCAAGGTTATTCTTGACGTACATAGTGCCGAAACTGACAATATGGGACATACCTACCCGCTATGGTATAACGGCACCATAACAGAGGATGTCTTCAAGGCTGCGTGGGTTTGGGTTGCTGACCATTATAAAAACGATGATACTATTATTGGTTTTGATTTGAAAAATGAGCCCCACACAAATACCGGTACTTTGAAAATGAAATCTCAAAGTGCTATCTGGGATGACTCAGCACATGCAAACAACTGGAAAAGAGTAGCACAAGAAACGGCTCTTGCTATAATGAAGGTTCATCCTAATGCATTGATTTTTGTTGAAGGCGTTGAAATGTACCCTAAAGATGGTTTATGGGATGATGAATCCTTCGATACAAGTCCATGGACAGGCACCAATGATTACTACGGTAACTGGTGGGGCGGCAACCTGAGAGGTGTAAAGGATCATCCTATTAATCTGGGCGCTTATCAGAAGCAGCTTGTATATTCACCACATGACTACGGCCCGATGGTTTATGAGCAGGAGTGGTTCAAAGGTGATTTCCCAACTTGTGATGACACCACAGCAAAAAAAATACTTTATGATAAGTGTTGGAAGGACAATTGGGCTTATATCATGGAAAACGGAACAGCCCCTCTGCTTATAGGTGAATGGGGAGGTCTCACTGAAGGAGAAGACAAACTTCTGGAGGCCAATAAGAAATATCTCAGATGTATGAGGGATTATATTTTAGAAAACAAGTACAAGCTACACCATACTTTCTGGTGTATAAATATTGACTCAGCGGATACAGGTGGACTTTTAACTCGTGGGGAAGGAACTGCTTTCCCCGGTGGAAGAGACCTTAAATGGAATGACAATAAGTACGACAACTACTTATATCCTGTACTATGGAAAAACAGCGAAGGAAAGTTTATCGGTCTGGATCACAAAATTCCTCTTGGAAAAAATGGCGTATTGCTGGGCAGTCCGGATCAGCCAACCATAAAATATGGAGATGTTAATAAAGACGGACAAATCGATGCACTTGATGTTATTGCATTGAAATCATATATTTTGGGTATAAATCAGAATATTGACACACAGGCAGCGGACCTTAACAAAGACACCTCAATAGATGCTTTGGATATGCAGATTTTAAAAAGGTATCTTCTAGGTCAGGTGGCTCAATTGCCTTTGGGTTAAAAAAGAAGAAATCAGCTATTAAGCAAAGGGAAGTCCTAAAAAGACTTCCCTTTGTTGCATTTCAAACCTGAAAAGAATGTTTTCAATAGTACAGGCATACAATGTACTAATATCAAACAAACATTTGAGGGGATGAAAATGGTAAAGGTATTTTTATCATGCAGCAGTCACGACCAAACATATATTAAATATATAATAGATGACTTGCTAACACTGCCTGAAAAATATAAACTGTTTTACTTTTTACCTCCTTACAAAAAGGACATCCCCATTGATAATATCCTTGAAAGATTGTATGAAATTGATTTATTTATTTTGTTCATAACAAATAATTCACTTAACAGCCAGTTTGTACAGCGTGAACTGAAACAGGCAATTTATTTAAATAATTTAAACAGAATAAAAGAAATATGCCCTATTTCATTGGATAACAGTATTGATGTATTTCAGGATAGCCGAATACCTGAATATATTAAAAACCGTATTCATTTATCAGAATCACCTTTAAAAACAGTGCAAATAGTAAGGAATTTTATATTAAATTATTAGGTAAACGATATGAATGATAAAAATAGATTTTACGCTAAAAATTATTTATACAGAAACCTTAATTATTACGATAAAAAGGCAGCCTCCAACAAAAAGCTGTACAATCTCTTTGTTATACTGGACATAGTTATTTCAGCCTTTATCCCTTTTACTGCCTTATTTAATGATGTGTTTTTTCAGACCAAATATATTGTTGCCCTGATGGGTTCATTTATTACTATTTTGTCTGCTTTTAAGACAAGTTTCGGGTTGCACAAGAAGTGGGTTGAATACCGTACAACGGCTGAAATTCTGGAATATCACAAACGTCTTTATTTAACTGAATCAGCTCCCTATAACAAGTCAAACAAACATGAGCTGCTGATTTCGAATGTCAATTCTATAGTTGAAAAGGAGAATCGGACGTGGAGATCTGCTGAACTTAGCATAAAAAAGCCTTCGAGAAATTAATTATCAATCAAATATTCAATATTGTATAGGTCTTTAAAAAGATTTCCCTTTTACATGGATATCTCTCTCCGTCAACCCCTGTTATAATATAGTCTCCCTTGCTGATGTAATGCTTTCCTTCCAGCGTAATTATAAACGGAATCTCGTTACAAGTATCAGGGTTTACATAATTTTCCGTATCCAGTCCTGCATTAATGGCTGTTTGTATGTCGTCAAAACCGTCTTCCAACCCTCGACTGTATTCAATTGCTTCAATTGGTATAGGGTTTTTAATATATTTTGCCAAAATAGATTCACCTCATGCATATTATCGCTCATTACGATATTTTTTATTCAAATTCACCATAGTCCTCAATACATAATATGTAAAAAAGTATAAAATGCTATACTTGATTAAAATTGTTCAATATTCTTTACTTTATGTTTATGTTAAAATTATCATATATTTTTATGGCGGGGTGAATCTCAATTAACGATTATATTGAAATCAAAAACGCAAGAATACATAATCTTAAAGGAATAGATATAAAAATTCCTAAAAACAAACTGACTGTTATAACAGGAGTGTCAGGCAGCGGAAAATCCAGTCTGGCCTTTGATACCCTTTACGAAGAAGGAAAACGCCGATACCTCATGTTTTCCGGTACACAGTTTATGATTGACAGTACACCGACCTTTGACAGCATAACAGGGCTTTCCCCCACTGTTGCAGTGGAACAGAGAATTATCAGGCAATCAAATCCGCGCAGTACCGTCGGTACTCGTACAAAAATCGGCAACATCCTTGCCATGTTGTTTGCGGCTTACGGAACAAGGGACAGTAGATATGACGACGGTCTTCCCCTGTCTATGGAGATGTTCCAGAAAAATTCTCCAAAGGGAATGTGCGTTAAATGTCTGGGTTCAGGGACAGTAAAAAAAGTAGATGAAGATAAATTGTTCGGAGACTTGTCTTTAAAGGTTGCAGATGTGTGTCTAGGGTTAGGCAAACGTGGAAGCACCAAGAAAATGCTGGACAGCTTTTACAAACATCATAATATATCCCCGGAGCAAAAACTATCCTCTCTTTCAGATGAGCAGTTATTCTGCTTGAAATACGGAGACAGCGGAAAGTCCTCTTTTATGGGATTTATTCCGTGGATATTTCATGTTACAAACGGTGCATTTTCAACCAATAGCCGTCTTTCGTATTTACTCACCGAAGCAGGATACATGACAAAATCCTCCTGTCCGAAATGTGGCGGTACAGGACTTGGAGTACATGCGTCCAGCACTACTGTAGACGGTAAAACTGTTTCAGAACTCGAAAATATGTACATTAAAGACCTGTTTGATTTTCTGCGTAATGCTCCTATAAAAAGATCCCCTCTACTTAATGAGATACTAAGCAAGCTTTCTTGTATGGTTGACGTGGGACTTCACCACCTCTCCCTTTCCCGCCCGGTACCAACCCTGTCCGGCGGTGAAATACAAAGACTGTTTCTGGCATCATACATTATTGCTGAAATGGACAGCATCATATTTGCTTTTGACGAACCCACAATTGGTCTGCATGAAGTGGAAAAAGAAAAGCTGATTTCTATAATAAGAAACCTTGTGAACCGTGGTAACACGGTAATAGCCGTAGAGCATGACGAAAACTTCATGCGTTGTGCCGATTATATTATTGACCTTGGCCCACTTGCGGGAATTAACGGCGGAGAACGTATTTTCCAAGGCAGCTTTGATGAATTTCTGGAGTGTAACAATTCAAATACTGCACCATATTTAAGGAATGACAGCCTTCTAAATATAAAACAAACCTACAGAACAGTTAATTATGACAAAATACTCAAAATTGAAAACGCAAATATTCATAACCTTCAGAACGTGACTGTTACCATTCCATTGGGCTTAATGGTGGGTGTTGCAGGAGTATCCGGCAGCGGAAAATCAAGCATTATTTCAGATACACTCGTTCCTAAATTAAAGGATTTACTAAATGACAAATTTGTTGGGAACGAAGACGAGGATAGTGAAGGAATTTCGGAGGATAATTCTGTCATACGCGGATGGGAACAAATAAAAAAATGTTTGGTTATAGACCAAAAGCCTATCGGTAGGAGCCGCACATCATGTCCTGCTACTTATACAGGAGTATTTGACCGTATCCGTACTTTATTTTCAAAGGAAAGCGGTTCGTCTGCCGGACTTTTTACCGTAAATTCAGAAGGTGGCTGCAAAGTTTGCAAAGGCGACGGTGAAGTACATTATCATGTGGGATTTGGGAATTTTATTGATTCTGAATGTGAAGCTTGCGGAGGGACAGGCTTTATACCCGAAGCTCTTGAAGTAACTCTTGACGGTAAAAATATTAGGGATATCCTGACCCTTACAGTAGATGAGGCTGTAGTATTTTTTAAAGGCAGAGACAAACAGATAGATAAAATACTTGCTACTCTCCAAAGGGTAGGTATGGGCTATATTACCTTAGGGCAAAAGACACCAACCATATCCGGAGGTGAAAGTCAGCGTATAAAGCTGGCAAAGGAGCTTTCAAAGGGACAATCAGCCAAGGATTCTGTTTATGTGCTGGATGAACCTACAACGGGCTTGTCCTTTCACGATAGTGTAAGGCTTATGAAGCTGATGGAGGAACTTGCAGACAAAGGTAATACCGTCATTGTAACTGAACATGACCCCTATATATTGTCTAACTGTGATTACATAATTGAAATGGGACCGGGAGGTGGCAGTGACGGCGGAAAACTGATTGCAGAAGGCTCTCCCCATGCTTTGAAAAACAACCAAAACTCCATAATAGGAAGGTATTTGAAATGAATAACGAGTTGTCAGAATATATAGATAATTATATAAGGCAAAAACAGTACAGACTTGTAAACAGTATCCTTCTGTATAGGGATGGCCAGCCGGTTATGGAAAGATATTATAATAATTACGGTAAGAGTAGCCGTAATAATATAAAATCCATCTGGAAGAGCATTTTATCTATTTGCGCAGGTATATGTCTTGATAAGGGTTACATAAAAAGTCTTGATGAACCTGTCGCAAATTATTTAAGTGAATTTGCTGCCAACAATCATCCTTATCATAAGCTGATTACCATAAGACACCTTCTGACCATGTCCTCAGGCATTTACTGGAACGGTGGAATTCATTATCACTGCCCCATGCTTGAGCAGCTCTGGCGTTCTGATAATTGTCTCGAACACTTGTCTGACATAGCAATGGCAAATTTACCGGGAACAAAATTCGTTTACAAGGAATGGGATGTTATTTTACTGTCTGCGGTCATTTCCAAGGCAGCAAATATGGATACCTACGAATTTTGTAAGTCTTATTTGTATGAGCCTCTTGGAATAACAAGCGGTGAATGGGCAAAATTGCCCGGAGGTATAAATTATAGTATAGACAGAAATTTGAATATTGAGGCTCAATCCGACTTATCAGCCAATGATTTGGCTAAGCTTGGTTTCCTGCTTTTAAATAAAGGTAATAGGATTTTAAGTGAAAGTTATTTAAATCAGGCCGTTTCACCTTCTCCGAATACGCCGGAATACGGCTGTCTTTTCTGGCTTTTTGAAGGCGGTTTTTCATGCAGGGGTTACGGAGGTCAGGAGATAAATGTAGTCCCCGGCAAAAATATTGTATATGTTATTCAGGCAACTCCTACAAGCCGCAGCAAAAGCTACGGAGATGTATTCAGGGTATGTATGGATTTCATGGACAAGGGCAGTATATTGTAGTAAACTGCAAATAAAATAATTACAGGTGGAGGTTTAAGATGAAACAAAATATACAACCTAATTACAGAGCAGGTGATTCAGATGAAATCACACGCCAGTACTTTGACTCACTTTTGATTGAAATGCGGCACATTGATTCGGTAATACCGTCTACTGCATTTGAACTTTACGGAGAGAAATTTTCTACACCAATTATGACCGCTGCATTGTCCCATCTCAATAACAACCGTGCCAACGGAATGATAGAAATGGCAAAGGGGGCCAAAGCTGCAAACGCAGTTATGTGGACAGGTATGGGGGATGAAGCTGAGCTGGAAGCAATAACAGTCACCGGTGCCAAAACCATTAAAATTATTAAGCCTCATTCTGATAACAATACTATATTTAAGAGAATTGAACATGCGGAGAAATGCGGTGTACTTGCCCTTGGTATGGATATCGATCATTCCTTTAACAGTAAAGGGGAATTTGACAATGTTTTGGGTCTTCCAATGTCGGGTAAAACCCTTGATGAAATCAAAGAATTTGTTAAGGCTACAAAGTTGCCTTTTATAATCAAAGGTGTACTTAGTGAAAAGGATACATATAAATGCCTTGAAGCAGGTGTTAAGGGTATAGTAATCTCTCACCATCACGGAATTATGGATTATGCAGTTCCTCCCCTTATGGTGCTGCCCAAGATTGCAAAAGTCGTAAACCGCAGTATACCAATTTTCGTCGATTGCGGTGTTGCCAGCGGTATAGACGTATTTAAGGCATTGGCCCTTGGTGCTGATGCAGTTTCCGTTGGTCGTACGTTAATTCCTCACCTGAATAAGGACGGAGCTGACGGGGTGCAGAAAATAATTCAAGAAATGAACGTAGAACTTGCAGGTGTAATGGCAAGGACATGTTCAAAGGACATTGTCTCCATTGATGCTTCAGTGATTTTGCAAAGATAAGGAAAAAGGGGCTGTTGCAAAACAGAAAGTTTTTCTAATTTAACAAAGGTACTCCCGTATAAAATTATATCAATGATTGCTTCCAAGATATTTGCAAGAGTTTTCTAGCGGCTCATCTTAGGATATTTTACCGTCGATCACATTCATCGTCCATGATTCATTGTTTCGCTAAAACCTACATCGTGTAGGTTTTCCGGTAAAATATCCGTGTTCGCCGATAAACAACTGCAAATATCTTTAACCAAGCTTCCATTGATACAATTTATACTCTTTAGTACAGGTTAAGAAAGATAAAAATTATTTTTGTAACAGCCCCTTCAGATTGTTGACTTATGCCTATTTACCTGATCTTCCCTTCTTCAGTCTCTACCTTATTCACAAAGTCCATATTATAACGCACAGCACCGTGGTCTTTAATTACGGTACACCTTGTAATGCAGATTGCCAAAATAACACAGTTTTCATTCTGTTCATCATTTGTGTGGTCGTACCATTCTGCAAATGTTTTACGAAGTTTAGTCCTTAGCTGAGCATTTTTCGGGTCTAAAACCCATCCGAGGTTTTCGCCAATTCCATTTCCTGAAAACCACTCGGAGCAAACCGAAAATGCAACCTCTTTGTTTTGAGCTATCTGCTGCATTTTTGCCGATGTGGCCCAAGTAGTAACATAAAACACGCCATCTTCATAATAAGCGTCCACATCACGGACATATGGACGAGGTTTTCCTTCAGTGTTTGGTTCCATTGTGATGGTTGAGAGAGAGATGACATTGTCTTTTCCGTTGCCGCATCTTTCCTCAATTAATTTTAATCCTTCTTCGTACCTGTTCAATTTTAACTCCTCCTACTATTAAATTTTTCATCATTAAAGCATGATGAATTAGTCAACACATTACAGCTTAAGCCACAAAGCGGGACGAACACCGCCGGTACATTTGCCATCGCTGATATTGCCCTTCAATATATTGTTGCCTTGGATACCTATATTACCGTCAGTCCCGTGGATGTACACAGCCTTTACGTTAACACGACCGGGCGACCGAAGCCACCACCACCAACCCCATTCTGTACCCTGAAGTCTTGCTATTCGCTTGCTGTTGTTTTCATCTTTTCTTTCAAACCAATATCTCTGATTTTTTCCCGGGTTATACAGTTTTGAAAGGCTATTACCGAAATATTTGCAAACTTCCTCAACGCTTAATAAAAATATACTGTCTTGGGTATCTGCTCCGCCCTTTGAACCATACCACTGATTGTCAGGATTATTATTTAATACCGGATTTATTCTTGATTTATCAGTTGCGGTGAATTTGTCATAAAATTCACCGTTCAGATATTTTCTTAACGAGCAGTCAGCCCATGTTATATCTTTATAAGCGTCGTGGTAAGCACGCTGTTCTATAATATATTCGGTTATAATCAAAGCCGTATTGTTTTTTATGTCAAGTACTCGCCAATCGTAACTGCCAAATGATATTCTATCTCCTACTTGCATATTTAACCCCATACTAATATAAATTTTCCGTGTTTTACAATATTCGACATATATTTAATTGCATTATAGCACAGCTAGTCTGGCGAAGCTACCAAAATATTTAATCACTCACCTGAATAAAGACGCAGCTGACGGGGTGCAGAAAATAATTCAAGAAATGAACGTAGAACTTGCAGGTGTAATGGCAAGGACATGTTCAAAGGACATTGCCTCCATTGATGCTTCTGTGATTTGGAATACATAAAGAAAAGGGGGGGTGTAAAACAGAAAGTTTTTCTGTTTTAACACCGGTACTCCCGTATAATTATATCAATGATTGCTTCCAAGATATTTGCAAGAGTTTTCTAGCGGCTCATCTTAGGATATTTTACCGTCGATCACATTCATCGTCCATGATTCATTGTTTCGCTAAAACCTACATCGTGTAGATTTTCGGGTAAAATATCCGTGTTCGCTGATAAACAACTGAAAATATATTTAACCAAGCTTCCATTGCTACAATTTATACTCTTTAGTACAGGTTAAGAACGAACTTTTTGTTTCTAAAAAACCTGCTCAATCCCTAGATTTCTGATATTATCCAACCATCGGTATACCATCTCAGGTTTATATCTATCTCTTCCATTTTCATCAACACTTTTTTCCAATGCATAGGCAAGCAGTGCATATTCGTTTTCCAACATTGTATCGAAAACGCCCTGATCGTCAGTATTGATTGAAACTGATATCAGAGGGCTTTCATTTATCTTTTCATTATCAGTTTCAAGTCCCAAATTATTGAACCTGATAATCGGGTGTTGGTCGTATTTTTTAATTGTTCCTATCAGATAATTTGAAGATGGATTTGTTTCTATAGCTATTCCCTTTCTGGAGATATCCACCATCATTTTATTCTGTATTTCAGTAACTAGATTTACGTATTCCTTATTTACTTTGAAATCCGTTTGCCTGTTCCCCAATTCTCTTACTTTTTTGTCAAAATGATAAGCGAAATATAACCCGTTAAACTTTGTATTTTCCCTTATACTGTCCGGAATTCTCCTATTTACTTCGTAGTATTCTGATTGAAGTAACGGCTGTTCTATATAATTGAGATACCCTTTTAACTCAGCTGCGGATTTACAATATATATCAGGCTTGTCACCTCTTAATTTCCATGCACAATAGTAGTCATGTGCAGATATGTTTTCGCCGAGACCTGCAATATGTCCATAAACTGCTTTAAAGTAATCATAAAAAGTGTTTTCCAGCCATGAGGTTAATGAATAGCTCAGATTTAAACCAAATTCCTTTGATTTTTCCAACATCCATGCAGTATCATCAATTATGTCCAACATACTTAGAACAAGATTATAATTTTTTAGCTCGTAATAGTCCTGAGGGTTAATTCCCAATGCAAGAGCATGTCCCAATCTACTCCCTCTTTTCAGATTGCAGAATAATATAGCCTCATCTATTGCCCTAAGACCGTCCACAATATCAAGGAAGTCCTCTCCAACGTGGTAGGTAGCACTGAGCTTGACAGGTTCAGTGGACTCATCTACCACGGATTTTTTAATAATATTAAAATTTGCCAGATACCTGAAGCTTTGGGCGAACACCTCCGGCCTGCAGCCGATTTCATGGGTACATGCATCAATCCCCTTTACTCTGTATCTGGTTTTACCATCGGTTTCTAAAAGCTGAACAATTGATTTTGTCCATGTTTCAACCTTTTTTCTCATTTTTGAGTTTCTTGGGGTATAGTCTACAAATTTGCCCGTATCGGGAAGTTTTGGGAAATGCAGAACAAAAAAATGCTTTGGTTTTGTTTTTAATTTTAATTTATTTTTTTCCTTAGCATGACCGTCAATCTCCCGAATCGCTTTTATATTAGCCATTCCATCCTTTTTGGGACAAATCCTGGCTTCCAGAGAAACTACATTTTGGCTTTTGATAGTAGAATTAATTGCCATTCTTATCAGTTCGTGTTTATATTGCTTGAACCCTTCAATAAAAATTTCCTTTCTATCCTGATAAAGACAGAAGTTCTTAAATCCCAATCTTTCGTTAACCTGTATCAATTCACTTCTAAAAAGATTTTTAATAATCAGATAAATATAAAAGCAATCCTTCTGAAAATCATTGAATTTATTTTGAAAAACCCATAAAAAGCACTCGTAAAGGAACTTTCTTTCTCCTGCCAATACTTTGTTATCATTACTATTTAATCTGATGTCGTTTTTTTCTAAAGCATAATCTAAATACCCATGTTCAGTCTGAAAACCATACTCTGCCTTCAAGCTGTTTATCTCCCTCTGCAGCTCTGCAACCCACATTACATCCAAATCTCCAGCTTTAAATGCATCTTCCAATTGGGGGGATGTCTTGTTGTATTTGATACAATTAAACAAGTATAGCCTGATAAATGCAGCAGTCATACATTCGCTATAAAGAGATTTTTTTATAATAGAATCAGTTTCAACAAACAGCTTTGAATCCATGTAACTATCTATTTGCCTGAAATCCTTCTGTCTGTTGGCTATGTAATTCATTATAGATGCCCAGTTCAAAGCGAATATTTGCGTTGACCCGTTCAAATGAAAATGATTTTCAGCTATTCCTTTTTTCAGAATATTGTGAAGTCTTTTGTTGTCTGTTTTAATTATGGGACTCCATGCAAAGAATTCGGTTCTTTGGTTAAATAGTGTATCAATCTTTGCAAGATAGGCAGAAGTAAACAGGTCTTGTCCAAGCTTAAAGGATATATCCCTCCATCTGAGAATCTGTTCATATACACATTGTGGCTCACTTTCATCATATGTAAGGAATTTTCCTGCAACATCCGCAACGAAGCCAAAAACCCCGTAATCCTCGCTGAGCTTGACATCGAGAAAATCATAAATATTTTCTGTTTCATTAATGGTGTAGTGGGGAAAAACACTTGCAGAGTATTCACAAAATACCTTTTTGGATATTCTAGAATAACTGTTTTTTCGCTGTGGATTTCCGTTTACTATTTCATTTAGAAAATATGAATTAGGTATTCTTTTAAATAATACCTCCAGGCAACCTCTTTCTATATCCATAAAAGCAACATCCTCCGTGTATTACTGCTATCTATCTAAATTGCCAATTAGACTCAACATTTTATATGCAACAGACATATACCTTTCTCTTAAATCTTGAATTCTAGCCACCCTTACTCCATAATCTTCAATCTTATCAGTAAATACACAATTCACATATATTTCACGAATTTCATTTATGCTGTCTGGGTCAAATCTAGTTTGTTTGACATAGTTGTAATATGCTACTACTCTTGCTAAAACAAGGGTTTGATTTTTAAGTTGTTTTAGCTTTGCATTGCTCATATCTGGCGTGATATTAAGTTTATAGATCTCTTTAGAATTTAAAACTTTGTCTATCTCTTGATATGAAACTTCGAGATTAAATGATTCATTTTCTTTTAGCAAATTAGGGGAAAAATCATTTACCTTATTTTGTTTATCATTTTTCAGTTCATTTTTTATATCAACCTTTTTAGGATACTTTAAATTGTAACATTTAACAAAACTATTCATCAAATCTATTTTCCAACTGTCGTCTGTAAATAGTTTGTTGTGTTCTCCATTTTTTGTGATATTAAGATATTGATTTTCTTTTAAAGATTCATCTAGTCTTTTGATAAAATGTCTTAAATATGTCTTGTCAAATGCTGTTGACCTATAATTCATTTTCTCCGTAGAATATTGGAGTACATATTCATTAAGTTCCATGTTAATTACTATTTTTTGAAGTAAGCTGAGGTTAACACATTTCTCAAACTGGTCAAACCAGTCTATATGCGTAAATTTAATGAAATTAAAACCACTTCTAACCTTTAAATATTCTGTATCTAAAAATGATATAAATAAATTATCTATGCATAATTCAGCATTTTTGCGTCCAAGATAATTGTCTGCAATTAAATTATTTTTATATAATACCTGGTTAAAAATTTCTTTCTCGTAGACTTTTAATGCATCTTCATAGGTTTCTGTATTCGACATTTTTTCAATCAGGCCTTTATCAACTTCAGGGAACCTTGCCCAGAAAGCTAAAATAACCATTTGTTTAATTTCTTGATCATTGTATATCTTGTTTTGTGAAAAGTAACCATTTTTAGGGTAAATTTCACCCAAAAATTCATCAGCTGTGAATAAAAATTTTGCCCTGTCACCTCTTAGTGCATTTGTAACCCTGCTTCCCCACAGACTGTCGCCAACAAACCTGTAGATATTGTTAGGGCAGAGTTTTCTTTCTTCTGCCTCTTTAAGACAAATCTTATGCATTGTCAAAGTATAGATGGTCTTAATGGTAAAAACCAGATTAATGGTCTGGGTATTTATATATCTTGTTGAGAGGATATACAGTATATCAAAAACATCCCCCAGTGAATAGCTCATGTGATTTGTATTCTGCTTTGAATACTTATCTCTCAAATCAGCTAATGTAGTGTTGAGTTGGTTAACATTATTTTTGGGGTCTACAGTATAGACTTTGTGGTTTTCAATAACATCCATTACCTTGACGCACAGCAGCCTGTGCTTTTCAAAGTCACTTACCGAAAGCAGCTCATTTATCATTTCCATATTCCCATCATCCAGATTATCAGGTATCCAAGTATGAAGAAAATAGTCTTCAAAAAGCAGGATATTACTTAGCTGTATTTCTCTTTTTGACTCTCCTTCTTTTATATCCTCCATTTTTCCTAAGACAGATAAAAGATTCACTACACCTCTTAGTGTATTTGGTATTAACCTATGAACCCCATTCTGGGGCTTGATGAAAACCAATTCTGTTTTATCATATATATAGCCAAGAATTCTTTCTTCAATCCCTTTACGGTTGTCTTTATCAAGAATATTCTCCAATGAACCTCTTTTATGGTAAACAAGTTCTACCGAATCATTACCGCTTTGTGATATTGCCCGGATTTCTGGAAGTGATATTTTCCTTCCGTCAGGAATAAGCTTCTCAACATACTTTGCAGCCATATTAATAAACTCATTATCCGAAAGCGGGTTCTGCCTGTTCATTAGTGTGGAAAACTGCTTTCTGAATTCCATCTCAACGCACTTTTTCAGTTGGTCTATGTTAATGGCCATTATTATTAATACATTTGGCAAAACCAGATATTTTCTTATCTGTTCGGTAATTTTGTAAGCATACTTAATATTTATATCAAGGTCATCAATAGGAATTATGAGGAAACTTTTACAGTTTCCCTCAGTCATTATGCTCAGGTATGATTTGATTAGTTTTTGGAGTATTTTATGTAAATTCGTACTATCCCCAATTTGAGCTATCTTCTGAATACTACCTTCATAATCATATTCAAGTTCTTCCAGCTTTTTAGGATTTCTAATAAGGCAGAGGCTTTCATATGTCTTCTGAAAAAGTTCATTAATTTCATTCTTTTTGTCACGTGAAATACTAGTATTATCTTTTTTATATTTTGTGGAAAAGTTGTTATACATTCTCGCAATTACTACCTCAAGAATGTTGTGCATATCTTCAAAGGTTGAAGGGTCAACTGTTTCAAGAGAAATGAAGTTATATTTTTTTGTGTTAGTTTTAAATGCTTCTATTTTAGACACATTTTCCAGATAATGTGTAAAAGATAACATGGCACTGCTCTTTCCCTGTCCACGTTCTCCAGTAAAAGCAATTATGTTATTCAAATAATTGTCTTGGGATTTATCATCATTTATATTATCAGTGGCAGTAACTATTTCCTCAACTCTGGCTGTCGCCTGTATGTACGCATCCCCGAATATATCACCTGCAAATGCATTGGAATTACCTTCACTTGGGATTTCACGAATTTTGATTTTAAATTCATTCCCCTTTTCAACCTCTATCGTTTTCGGTGTCATTATAAATTCTCCTTTAACATATTTACACAATTCCCTAATTAATACATATTTGAATATAATTATTTTAACATGTTTTTGTAAGTTTCTTAACAATTTTGGAATAATTTATAATAATTAGGTATAAAAATACCGACCCAACTTTTAAAAAAGTTGACCCGGTAAATATCCACTCCATTTATAAATATCTTAGCTACTTGCACTTGAGTAATTTCTGATTGCAACCTTCCATAAGAGACGTACCAATACAAAAGCTACAACCGGAGCAATTAGTCCCCATGCAAAATATAGCGGGCTCATTTTATCAAGAATAAAAAGAGCAGGAAAGTTTGTTACCACAAAGATAGGAATTACAAAAATTCCGATTCTTTGGAACCATTTGTTAAAAACTACCATAGGTACATTATTTATATCCCAGAAGGAATTAAATGTCTCACCTATTGCACTGGTATTAATAAACCAGAAGGTTAAAATCTGAGGAATAAGAAAAAGTGAATACCCTATAGCAACACCGCAGGCAATAAACATTGCGTAGCCAAGAATCTGAAGTATCGTCAGGGAAAGCTTCATCCTGATTACTCCCAAAGCTACAAGAATAATACCGGCTGTAACATCAGTCACAAACAAACCCATATCTGAGCGGCGTAAGGTTGCAATAAACTGGACTGAAACAGGTTTAACCATGTAAAAATCCAGCATTCCCTCCCTCACTAAAGTACGCATACTCATAAAATTGACCATGAACAGACCCGCATGGAAGCCTGTCAAAATTATAAATGTCCCCGCAAAAACCAAAAGCTGATTTGGAGTAAAACCGTTTATATTGGCACCTGAACGGAAAATTACTATAACATAAAGAAGCTTTACAAAGAGGTAGCCGATTTCCATAGCTATTCCGGAAAAGAAATTAACTCTGTATTCCATCTGTGCCATTATATTGTTTTTTACAAAAATCCAATATACAATAATATGCTTTTTTATAACTTTAAGAATTCTGTCCATTTCAGCTTTAGCCCCCCACCGCTATGTACTTCTTTGACCCTATGAGCCAGAATATATTGGCCAGCAGTGCAATGCACAATATCCACCCGACCTGTATACACAGGCCCCTTGCTATTCCCCAACCCATAATTTGGGAATTTAAAACATCAACAGGAAAGTTTATAGTATACTTAAACGGCATCAAATCCAGTACTGACACCACTTTCGAGCCAAAAATACTAAGCGGAAAAATACCCCCGCTTAAAGTAATAATTATTATCCGTACTGCCTCAAAAATAAAGCCGATTTCATTCAGCCAGAAGCAAAGGGTGCTTACGCAAAAGAAAATTAAAAAATTAAGGCACAGAGATAATATCAAAGAAATAGTAAATGCAGCCATTGCCTGCCCTGTAATGACAACACCAAGTGAAAACTTCAGCACTAAAATAGAAGTAATGAACAGAATTATCATTACAACAAGGTTTACAACCTTTTGCCCCAAAAAGCAGCATAGCTTATGGCTAAAATACCCTATTGGACGAACAATAAATTTGTTCAGCCCTCCGTTTTTTATATCATCATTTATTTCAGCTTCAAAATCAGTTCTGACAAACCGGGATACCAGCTGAGCTATAACCGTGTATTGGATAATCTGAGCGAAAGAATATCCAAAGACTACTGAATTGCCGGAATTTTTATAGACAGATATCCACAGAAAGGTTTGTATGAAAATAGGAACTATTGCAGCAAGTATGCTTAAGAAA
The DNA here is from genome assembly GCF_000421965.1 of Ruminiclostridium papyrosolvens C7. Classification (GTDB taxonomy): domain Bacteria; phylum Bacillota; class Clostridia; order Acetivibrionales; family DSM-1351; genus Ruminiclostridium; species Ruminiclostridium papyrosolvens_A. The sequence goes on from NZ_ATAY01000022.1 coordinate 123,730, forward strand.
AAGTTCGCACGGTACTCCATTGCATTCTGCATTCCAATTTGAAATGAAAACAGATATTTGTTAGATGATCTCATTAATTAATTCTATCCTTTCTGAAGCAGCATTGCTATCCCTTCCTCAACAGGGACATCGACAATATTAAAATCCTCAACCGGGAGCTTATCCTGTATACTCTTTGTCAACTGTAATGCATTTTGACGGCAAACCTCAAAAGTAGCTGAATAGCCGTCAGTTTCAAGCACTTCTCCAAAGCTTTCCAGTACAGGCAATTCCACTTGCCGGGATAATTGCAGACGAACCAGCTTCTTTCCGCTGAATGCATCATTTATCCGGGCCAATTCACCGTCATAAACCACAGCTCCTTTACTTATAACAACAGCGCGTCTGCAAAGATCCTCAATATCCTTCATATAGTGACTTGTGAGAAGTATTGTAGATTTATACTGTTCGTTATAGTATTTTAAAAAGCTACGAATTTTCTTTTGTGACATAATATCCAACCCAATAGTCGGCTCATCAAGGAACAGTACCCTGGGCTTATGTATCAGAGCAGCAATCAGCTCCATCTTCATACGCTCACCAAGCGAAAGACGTCGTACCTGAATATTCAGCAAATGCTTTACGTCTAGTAGCTCCGCAAGTTCTTCTAGGAACTGTGAATAAGCCTTGGTATCTATTTCATAAATACACTTATTCAGATAAAAAGATTCGCTGGCAGGAAGATCCCACCACAGTTGGTTCTTTTGACCCATAACAATTGAAATATTCCTTTTGAATTCCACTTTTCGTTGCCACGGCACAAAGCCGCATATTCTGGCTTCACCGCTGGTAGGAAAAAGTATTCCTGACAGCATTTTTAAGGTAGTTGTTTTACCTGCACCGTTTGACCCTATAAATCCTACCATTTCACCTGCTTGAATTTCAAAGGAAACCTCTTTTACAGCATCCTTATATAGTTTTTCTCTATGAAAAAGATTTTTTACGGAGTTTCCCAGTCCTGTCTGCTTTTCGTAATATGAAAATTGCTTTGAAAGTAATCTTACTTGAATTTCGGACATTATCAGCTTCTCCTGTATAAGTAATTTACTTTACCAACTATAACACAATTGGTAAAATAAGTAAATATTGCGTATATTTCTTGAATTATTTCTTTTGTTGGATTATGTTTATACAACTTCCTTAGTTTCGTCACACCAATTTATATTATTTTGTTTTAGAGCATCCATCAAAATATCTCTCCATCTCCGCATATCTTCAGGTCCGAAGGTGTTTGTCCTGATTGCATAACCTGTTAGTTTTTCCTTACCCACCTGTATGTAATTTGAGAAGTCTTTATCAATCCATGTTATACCATAATAATCAGGTCTTGAATACAGATCCGTACCGGGGTACGGCAAACATGGATAAACTGTAGCCTCACCTAGTTTCAGCCCTTCAAGAGATTTTATGGTTTCGGAAATCGTCTCATCGCACTCGCCTGGAAATCCGACTATGAAAAAACCTCTGGTCCTGATTCCTGCTTCAAATGCATTGTTCAAACCCCATTTAATCCGTTCAATTGATGTGGCCTTCCCCATTTTAGACAGCATTGATGTCGACAGGGATTCAATTCCAACACTTATATGTGTACAACCTGAGTCAAGCAGGGTTCTGCAAATGTCAAGGCTTAAGGACTCCGCCCTGGCAAAAATCCTCCACTTGATATTAAGTGGTTTAATCAATTGACATATTTTCATTGCACGTTTAGGATCGGCTAAAAAATTATCATCATTAAACCTGAAAGCCCGCCAACCCTTATCATAATGCATCCTTACTTCTTCTATAACATTTTCGGGACTTCTGGCCCTCCAGTATCCACGCTTGCTGACATTGGAATTGCAAAACCGGCATGTAAAGTTACAGCCCCTGGAGCTATCGAGACATATAACAGGCAGATTGTCTATTCTCCTTGTATATTTGCTCATATTGCAAAAATAATCATAGTCCGGAAAAGGAAGGTCATCCAAGTTTTTAATAACCTCCGCCTCAATAATTCTATCAGGCATTTTTCCTTCTTGTACTTTTTTTATCAAGTCATAAAAAACATATTCGCCCTCACCGCAGATAACCACATCAAAATCCTTTGCAACCTGTTCCGGCAATGCACTTGCATGGGGCCCCCCCGCAACTACAATGGACTTAGGGTATTTTTTTCTTAATTCCACCAGCAGCTTTTGTGCTATGTCATAGGTAGCTGAATAGGTCCCTATACCATAAATCTCAGCTTCCTCAATATAATCGATTAAATTATCTTCCAGCACCCCTGATAAATCACATACCTTTATGTCAAAACCCTTTGACTTTACATATGTTGCAATTGAAACAAGTCCCCCCGGTGGCTGACGTTCATCATCATCAACAAATGGTATAGGCAAATTTATTAATACTGTTCTAACCTCTTTGTTCATTAATTCACTTCTCCTCCTCATTTGAAAATATTTACGGATTTGTATGGAATAGTACTTTTGAAGACTGCCTAGAAAAAAAGTCTTCAATTATCTCTCTGATATTAAATCCTAGCTGTAAATTATGTATCTCATCGCGGCTAAAATAACCTAGTCCTGCTCCCTCATTCAGGTTAACCCCTGAAATATCCAAATCCATTTTCATATAATAAACAAATTGCAAATGCTCCTCTTCCTCGTCGTTATAATGGTAATTGTCGTAAAATGTGAAATCCGTTAAATCCAGATTAAGTTCTTCCATCAGCTCACGCCTGATAGCTTGTTCAGGAGTCTCCCCAAGCTCCTTTCCGCCTCCAAACAGTACCCATGTTCCGGGGTACTTGATTTTTGGATTATAATCCCTGTGATGAAGGAGGAGCTTTCCCTGTGAGTCTTCAATTATTATGGCTGTTCCGATTTTATGTATTTTGTTCTTTTCTGATGTACAGGTCTTTTTATTCATAATGTCAACAAAACAAAGGGGACTTTCAGCGTTGGGACTACCTCCCTGACTGTATGAGTCCACCACGCAATTTCCAAAACATCTTTTTGAATAGTGATTGCACTCCAGACACTTTGAACTTTTGTTTATGCTTAGATTTCTGTACACATTCCAGCGGGAAGAATCAATCCATATATCAATGAAATTACCCTCTGACAGATTACCTGCAGTAAACAATCTCTTGGCGGGAGTATCCTCTGTCTCATTGGCAGGCGAGACCACACAGCCGTAAACTTCTCCAAAGGGAGATATTGCGGCAACTTCTATACCTGCTGCACAACTTTTGTTATTAAGTAATGAGGATGGAAATTTGTCAGATAAATCAGGAGCTTCAATAATATCATAATAGGTTTGTATTTTAACCTTGCATTTCTTACGAAGTTCCGTTACTTTTGCAACAACAGAATACATATCAGCAGGTAAAAGCGGTGTGCCGTATCCTGAACCGTCCGCCCTGCCAGAAACCCGCAGAGGGGCAAGATTGACTCCGGCAATCCCCAGTTCGTCTGCTAAAGCAACAATTGTCTCCAGCTGGTCCATGTTTTCCCTGCATATGACACTGTTTATTTTCAAGGTTATATTTCGGAACTTTTTTAATTGTTTTATGGTGTTGGTTATTGACTTGAAGGTTCCTTTACCCCTGGACTGATCGTTATATTCTTCGGTTCCGTCAAGACTGATTATAACGATTCTTATACCAGACTGACCTATTCTTTCTATCAGCTCATCATTCCATACACCATTAGTACCTAAAGAAATAAAAAAGTTCTTATCCTTTATATATTTGATTATTTCAAAAAAATCCGGATGAAGTGTGGGTTCACCACCCGTAAGCCTGATTTCGAAGGTTCCCGCTTCATACAGTTCGTCTATAAGTCTGAAAATCTGCTCTTTTCCAAGTTCCTTGGAGAAATCCTTCCGACTGTTGTTGTAGCAGTATACACATTTAAGATTACAGCGTCTGGTTATTTCAAAGTAAACCTTTGAAGGAGCCGACAAGCAATCTGAAGGCAAGGATTCCCTGTCTTTTTTCGACTTGAATATGGAGAACAAGGGAGTATTGTTTTCAGCAAAAAGATATCTGAATTCATCTGAGTTATTCCTTAATATGCTCTGATACTGCAATTCAGTTAAGTAAGATGTAGAGCCGGTCAAACTATCAAACAACATAGCCCCTTCCTTTTCTTCACGAATCTTATATGTTTTCATATTATTTATTCCTACTGTTTAAAATATAATTTATCTGATTCTCACTTTTTACAGAATCAGAGAAAAGGGGCTGACAATATGTACAGTTGCCGCAGGGCAGGTTACTTGTAAAATCAACTAATTCAGGCTTATTTTCAATTTGTGAGGTACGAATTTTTGCTAATTTTTCGCCCTTCCATATTTCCTGAATTGACTGTTTCTTCAAATCTCCAAGAACCAGGGTCCTGTCCATTTCCGGACCTTTAAACAGCTCATTGAAACAGACTACAGCCTCACCGTTGGTATCAACATTGAACCTTCCCCAGTGAACATGGCATGCAACGACCTTGTTATTCTTGATTTTATCTTCTATGAGACTGTTATATGAGTGATAAGACCTTACAAAAATATCGTCGGCATAACCGGTTTGTTTCCAATATGACAGGAAATTTTGATCGTATTCCTTATCATCGCTTTCAACACGGCTTAATAAAAACCTTGTATTCAATTGATTAGCTTTGATGTATTTATGCATATATTCTATATTTTCCTTAACCAGCTCAAAAGCATCCACACCTTTTGTTTCTTTATAGTCCATTGAATCTATACTATTAACTGAAACTTCCACAACACTGCACTTTGAAACCACTGTTTCTAGCAGCTTCTTATCTGCTGTAACCGCATTTGTAAATATCCAGGTTATAATTCCCTTTGAATGGGCATACTCAACAGCTTCAGTCAGATTTTCCCACATAAGCGGTTCTCCAACAGAATGGATTCTCAAGGTACAGTGTGGATACGCTGCTACTTCATCTGCAATTTTCTTAAATACCTCCAAGCTCATAGACCCGCTTCCAAACTTCTCTTTTCTTTCACTAATTGCCGTAATGCCGATAGGGCAGTGAACACAGTTTGCTGAACATTCACCCTTGAATATACAAACATTGATTATATTTGGAAACTGATATTGCTCTTCGGATGTAAATCCTGCCGGTAAATTAATCATAATAACCTCCTAGATTTAAATATTTATTTTATTGAATTACTAGATATACATTTTACTTACTTATTTATATCAACCCATAATTACCTGAACAGCATTTATGTCCTCCATATAATCTAGCGGGATAAGGCAGCTGTTCAATATGGTATTACTGTTGATAATGATTTTTTTTACACCTTTTTCTACACCACCGGGATTCTGTACAATAATATTCAGTTTCTTTCCTCTAAAATGCCTTACCATACTGAATTCTTTCCACTCCGATGGAATGCACGGATCAATAATTAATCCGTTGTAGTCCGCTCTAACCCCCAAAATCCCTTCAACTACGGCAGTCATTATAGATGAAGCCGAACCTGTCAGCCAGTGCCCGTGAGATCTGCCGTGGTTCGGGCTTTCCAGTCCATCAATAAACTGACTGTAGACATATGGCTCTGTATGGCGTAGATCAGCAGAGTCGTTTTGTGCAGCAGGGTTTGTGCTGTTATAATAATCCCATGCACGGTTTCCGTTACCCATCATAGCTTCTGCCTGAATAATCCATGCTTCCGCCATTAAAAATATACTGGCATTTTCCTTTATTCCGGGTGGATACAAGCTCATAAGGAATATAGGCGGCCCAATCGTCTTTGTAGCTGGATAGAAAAGCATTGCACCGTATTCGGTTTTTAGGGTATCGTGTACTTTGTCTAATGCTTTTTGGGCCTGATCATGTGTCGCAACACCGCTAATGACTGACCATGTTTGTGGATTGAGCCACAAAGCAGCTTCCTTACTTTTAGATGAACCAATTACTTGATTGTCTCCTGTAAAGGCTCTTATAAACTGGTCGTCCGCCCAGCAATACTTCTGTAGGCTGTCATATAGTTTTTCTCTGTTCTTTTCCGCCCAATCAGCATCCTCACGGTTCCCCTTACCCAGTGCAATTTTTTTGAATTCACATAAGCCCAGATAAAGCTGAAAGGAGGCAAAAACAGATTCCCCCTTCTCTCCAAGCTTCAGACAGTCGTTCCAGTCTGTATCAATGCCCAGTACCAGGTTATGCCGACCCAATCTCTCAAGGCTAAACTCCAGTGCCTTCTTTAGATGCCCGTAAACAGTATCTTCGCCTTTGTCAGAGTATGGAATTATCTTGTCGACAAAATCAAGCTCACCGCTTTCCTTTATGTACTGGGGAACAGCCTGAAACAGCCAAAGTGCATCATCACAGCGATATTCCTTATAGCCCGTCTTTTCTTGATATTGTGAAGAACCCGGAACCGGTTCCATCCCGGGCTTATGGTCAAACCTGACCAGTGGAAGAGCTCCTCCGTTTGATACCTGCCCGGATAACATTGTAACCAGTCTTTCACCAGCAAGTTTACTGTCAAGATGCATAATACTCTGAATATCTGCCATTGTATCCCTGTAACCAAAGCCATTTCTCAGGCTTGAGTAAATAAGGGAAGCTGTCCTGGACCAGAAGGTATTTACAAAGCATTCATAGCTGTGCCACACATTCATCATGCTGTTAAAGGCAGAATCAGGCGTTTTTACCTGAAATACTTCCAGCTTACCATGCCAGTAAGCCTTTAACTGTGACAGTTCTTCTTCAACCACTCCTACGCCCTTGTAATGCTTTACTTTCATTTCAGCCGTCTCTTCATTACCCTCCCCAAGAATAAAAACGATTTCCTGCTCGCTACCGGGTAATAAATCCAAATCTATTTGAAGAGAGCCGCAGGAGTTTCCGGTATAATTCAAAGAATTGCTGCAGTATCCGTTAGTCAGTGCCAAAGGATTACTGTATGACCCGTAGGATCCTACAAATTTTTCTCTTGAACCATCATATCCTGAAACCTTAACTCCGCCGCTTGCGGCAAAGAACCGAAAAACCCTTTCCTCGGTCAGTTCTTTTAGTGACTGTAGTATGTAGTTGTCCTTAAAATATGTACGGCTTAGGTACCGAGTGTACTGGATATTCTCCATATCCAGAATGGAATTATTATCACTTGTAAATTCTGCATAGCTGAAAACAGATATTTTCCGTCTTTTTGTATCATTGTTCCTTATTTTAAAATGCCAGACCTCATGGTTTTGATTCAAAGGAACGTAGTAAAGGGTCTCGGAGGAAATTTTGTCGTAGTCTGAAGAAATAACCGTGTAAGCTGTACCGTGCCGACAAACCGATTTATAGTCACTCAGGTCCTTACCTGTCGGCTGCCATGAAGCAGACCAGTAATCTCCTGAATTCTGATCCTTTATATAAATAAACCTACCCGGCATATCCTGTGTAACTGCGTTGAACCGAAAACGTAAAATTCGCCCATCGGAGCCGGATTTCACGAAGCTGTAGCCGGCTGCATTATTAGTTATCAAAGCTCCGTATTCCATTGATCCCAAATAATTTGACCATGGAGTAGGTGTATCGGGTCTTGTAATAACATATTCCTTATTACAATCATCAAAATAACCGTATCTCATAAATATCCTTTTACATTTTATAATATATTTACCATTAATATGTATTATTTTATATTTATGTAAGAAATGTGTCAATTACTATAATATTTTAATATATTACATACTTGCAAAATTTAACTGGATTAAGAAGGACAGATGAAAAAACCCCCTACCGCATTTATTCCTGCGATAGGAGGCACATTTTTTGTTTTATTCCTATTCCACTGACTTCAGGGATTCTATCATATCAATTGTCTGTAATTTAAAATAAGTTACTACTTGCATTACCACAGAGAATATCACCGTGAGTAACGCTGCCAATACAAAGCTTAGCCATTTTATTTTCTTAAACAACACCATTGAGTTTTCTCCAATTACATCAATTACCAAACCGTGGATATAAATTCCCAATATCAAGCCCACCCCGATACTTATTAATGTAAGTATAAAGGCTTCACGGTAAATATAACCGTTTGTTTCTTCATCGGTAAAACCCAGTACTTTTAGCGTAGCAATTTCACGTGTTCGCTCGCTTATATTGATGGATGTCAGGTTATAAAGAACGATAATTGCTAAAAGTGAGGCAACTACCACAATCAACAGGATAATACTGTTCAGGCTTTCGTTACTGTCAAGAACCTTCTTTATCAAGTCACCATTAAACACCACATTCAAAATTAAGCCGCTGTCAATAAGCTTTTCTGCAAAAGACGTTTCATCTGTTTTATGATTTGACACAATGGCGTTATAAGATGCAGCTTTGCCAAAAATCTTATTATACATTTGATTGTTCATGTAAATATAATCAGCTGTATAGTTTTCTGCCACGCCACTAACAGTCAACTTATAAGAATTATTTTCAGCATCTTTTACGGTAATTGTATCGCCTTTTCCGGAATTATAAACATCAGACAGTTTTTGTGTAATAAGGACTCCGCTGTCATTAAGGGTTAACTGTTTTCCGTCAGAAGGAGTTTTCAGATTAAAATATTTATAAAAATCCTCCTCATTAGCAGGTACTATTAAAAAAGCATCATGGGTTTTGTTCGTTGTTTCACATTTTAAGGCAGTCTGTTTAAGTAAAAGTGGCTCTTTTATTTGCTCCCTTGTTAAAAGGCTTTCCAAGTCCCCTTGTATATTTTTTATTTCATCTTTTAAAATAAACATATTATCATAGCGGAAGATTTCACCATACTGTTTTTCCGCTACACCATTCATGCTGTCTCTCAGACCAAAACCTACAAGGAGGAGGGCCGTACACCCTGCCACTCCTACAATGGTCATAAAGGCTCTTTTTTTATACCTGAACATATTCCTCAATGTCACCTTCCATGTAAAGGACAATCGGCCCCATAGAGGTTTAATTCTTTCCAGAATAATTGTTTTACCGTTTTTAGGGGAAGCCGGGCGCATTAATGCCGATGGCTTCTGCTTTAGCTCTTTGTTACATGAAATAACCGTTACTATGCTCATAAGGGCAAAGGTAATAAGTAAAATTATCGTAAATGTTCCCATGCTGTATTTAGTAACAAGTGGCGGCAGATTAAACCGGAAGGTTGAGTAAATCAACGGAGGAATAATCCCGCAGCCTGTGAAAAATCCTACAACTGCTCCAAGTCCTGAAGCAGACAGTACGTAGAACAGATATGTTGATATTATACTGCCATCTTTGTACCCCAGTGAGGTTAACGTACCCAACTCGCTTCTTTCTTCCTCTATCATCCTGACCATTGAGTTTGATGCCATCAACATTACAATAAGTATGAAAAAGAATGGAAAAAGTGCTGCAACCGAAGTAACCACGTCGATACCCGATTTTAATTCACTGTAACCCCCAGCCGCCTCTCTTCCAAATATATGCCATTTGGGTTTTTCTATATCAGAAACGTCTTTTTCTGCATCTGTTATCTTTGCCTGAGCATCTGTTATTTCCTTATTAAATTTTTCCAGATTTTTATTATACTCTGCATACCCGTCCTTTAGTTTCTTTTCATTCTCAGTTAACTCAATTTTACCCTGTTCTATTTTTCTTTTAGCTTTAGCAATTTCGCTGTTAAAGGTGTTGATACCTTTATCCAACTTTGCTTCCTGAGTGGTTAATGTAGTTATTGATTCCTTTAACTTTTGCAAGCCCTTTTGCATTTCGGAATATTGATTTATAGTGGCATTTAGCCGGATATATTCCTGACTTTCGACGGGAAGCTGGCTTAGCTGTGCATTCATGGCCCCAATGGCAGAATTCAGCTCATTGATTTTAGTGTCTACTTCTTCTTTTTTTATTTTATTTTGATTAAGCGCATTATTTATATCCTTCCAGCCAGCCGATATTTTTTCTTTTGCAGACGCAAACTCTGCATTTTGCTTTTCGGTATTTTTTTTCAGTTTTGCCTCGTTGGAAATAAGTTCAGCTTTTCCTTTTTCCAGTTTCCCGGCATTTTCATCAAGGGTAGCTTTTGCATCTGCCAGTTTCTTTTCGCCCTTTTCCTTTTCATCATTTAATTTTGTTACATTTTTTCTTATTTCACTGTCAGCTTTCGTATAAATCTCCTGATATCTTGCATTTTCTCTGTCTGATTTTATTTTCAAAAGTTCGTCTTTCAGCTTTGAGACTTCAGTATCATACTCTTTAGAATATGCTGCTGTTTTCCCGGTGCCTGATGCAATAAGATATATTTCCGTATATGCATCTAAAATAAAATTATCCTTGTTTATAAAAATAAATGATGACAGCTTTCCGTCACCTATAGTGGTGTTTCCGTAGTCTTCGGCAAGATACAGCACCGATTGTACTGTGCCTGTAACGGTAAATTCCTTGTTTTTCAGCTTTTTGTCCGTATCGCTTGTAATTTTTATTATGTCCCCTGTTTTGTAGGTTTTACTGTCTGCAATGCACTCGTCACCTTTTTGAGGCATTCTGCCGTCCGCAAGCTTAAAGGTATTAACCCCATCTTCTATTGCGTGAATCCTAATAGCTTTATCCGTATCCAAAACATCCAATGAATAGCTTGGTATAACTGCATTTACATTTTTAAGTTTCTTAATTGCATTAACATCTTGGTCAGTCAAACCTAATGTACTAACTACCTTAAAGTCCAATAGATTATTTTCTTTATAATATTTATCCGCTATGCCTGTAATATCAGGAGTAGTGGCTTGTATTCCGGCAAAAAAACCAACACCTATCATGACTATAATAAAAAGGGATATATACCTGCCAAAGGATTTCTTTATTTTTTTAAGAGTGTTTTTATACAGCAAATTAATCACCACACAATCTCTGCGGCTTTTTTAGGATTTTTGTTTCTAATAACATCCACAACCGTGCCGTTTTTTATTTTTATTATTTTATCTGCAATATCTGCAATGACTGCATTGTGAGTAATTAAAACTGTAGTCATACCCATTTCCTTACAAGTTTTTTGTCAAAAGCTCAATAATCCTCTGTCCCGTTACGCTGTCCAACGCACCCGTTGGTTCATCACACAAAAGCAACTTAGGATTTTTGGCAATTGCCCTTGCTATAGCCACTCTCTGCTGCTCTCCCCCGGATAGTTGAGTTGGAAAACTCGCCATACGTTCAGACAATCCCACCTGTTCCAAGACATTTTTAGGGTCAAGGGAATCCGGGCATATCTGACAGGCAAGTTCAACATTTTCAAGTGCAGTGAGGTTCCCTACAAGATTATAAAACTGAAATACAAAGCCTATATCTCTTCTCCTGTAACTTACCAGCTTTTTTTTGTTGTATTTGTGTATTTCCTTACCGTCAACTATGATTTTTCCCCCACTTGGACTATCCATACCTCCAAGAAGATTCAGAACTGTTGTTTTTCCTGCTCCTGACGGCCCTAGTATGACCACCAGCTCACCTTTTTCTATTGAAAAAGTACAACCATCAACCGCCGTAATTTTAATATCACCTACTGCATATTCCTTCTTAATATTTTCAAACTTTATAAGCGCCATTTACTGCCTCCGATTTATTAAACACTGTGTTGACAATCCAACTTGAATATATTATATTTACAGTGTGAAACTAATACAACAATCAGAATTTTGATAAATGTAAGTTACCCGACAAATATTAAAAAAATGTTTAGAAAACAACAAATTATTTTTTGGTTAGTGGGAGGCCGGTATGGAAACAAAAAATAGCGGACAGGCGTGTAAAATATACAAAGATGGTGATTAAAGACAGCCTTGTTAAGTTTTTAAAAGAAAAGCCCATATCAAAAATCACAGTTAAAGAAATCTGCGAAGATGCAGATATTAACCGCGCTACTTTTTACGCACATTATACAGATCAGTATGATTTACTTCAACAAATTGAAAATGAAATTATTGATGATATTAATTTATACTTAAATGAATATAATTTCGAAGAAACTAATCTTATTGATATTAAAATAATTGAGAGAATTCTTGAATATATTGCAGAAAATTCAGAACTTTTTGACCTTTTGCTTAATCTAAACGGAGATATAAAATTTCAGCAAGAATTCATTAATATTATAGGACAACAGCATTTTCTTCCTATACTGGGAAGCAACTCAGTAAATAAAGATGATGCGGAGTATTTGTTTTACTTTCTAGCCTCCGGTGCTGTGGGTGTCATTCAGATGTGGCTTAAAAGTGGCATGAAAAAATCCGCCAGGGACATAGCAGAATTAATACTAAAAACCTCAAATAACGGCAGGACATCTTTTATGCCATCATAAAAAAAGTGGCTATTGCAAAACAAAATCAGTTTTGCAAAGCCACTTTTCATGTATTTCAAATATTAATATTCATCATCTTCTGTATCTTCATCGTATACAGTGATTTCTTCAGTCTTTTTTATATCTCCACAAGTTATCGTGATTGTGGCTGTTCCGGCGCCTACCGGACTAATAAGACAAATGCCGTCCTCATCAGGTTCACCAACGGTAACAACCTTAGTATCTGATGAAGTAACAGTAATGGTTCCCGGTGCATTATAAGGATCTTTTGAAATATATAATTCAACCGGACCATCACCTACATACAATTCAGTTTCATCAAAGTCACATTCAAGGTCTTCCAATACAACTTCTTTTACAGTAACCTTACAAGTTCCAACCAGCTTGTTTTTATCTGGAGTAGCTGTATTTTCATATATTGTTACGGTTGTAGTTCCAACTTTTAATCCTTTTAAATAAACGGTTTTATCCTCACTATACAGGTCAACAATTTCTTCGTCTTCCGAAATAAACAAGTAATTAACATCTGACCTATAATTACTCATAAGCTCAAAAGCCCACATTGGGGAGCCTAAATCAACTGAGGTATCTCCCGACATTGTTGCTTTTTTTACAGTATACTTAATTGTACCAACTGTTCTGGTAATCTTATTATAGGTTTCTTTAACTGTTACAGAATATGTTCCAGGCGCTTTTGCTGTAAAACTGTGTGAAATGAAATACATACCATCAAATTGACTGAAACTTTCTTTCATAGAGAAATTCTTGTTATTGGAAACGTATGTATATGTTGCTTCGTTATTTCGGTAAGAGAATTCTATAGGTTCCTTTGAAGTACTGGTTCCCATAGGTAATACCGGTACGAAATCCTGAGATACGGTAGAATTTTTTACTGTAACGGTGCAAGTGCCAACTTTTGTTGTTTTGCCGCTTAATTTCTGATTACAGGTAATAGTAGCACTTCCTGCTTTTACTCCTGTCAAATATGCAGCAGTTCCACTAGCCTTTACTTTTACTATATTATTATTACTTGATGTAAAGCTATAAGTTGCGTTTTTTACTGAATTTGATACCTTCAAAGTATACTTGTCATCCTTTGAATAGTAATCAATACTACTAACAATACTTCCTGCTCCAATAGTCACTTTTGCTTGAATTGACGGTTTGGCAGCAGCGGCATTTGCTACATTTGTTGCTAATCCTGCCGGCAGAATCATGGTCATAACCAACACCATGCAAATAAAAATCCTTGCAATTCTGTTTCTTTTCAATTGGTACATAGGTTTAAACCTCCAAAAATTTTTTGTACTGCAATTTTACTGGGATATATTACCTCCCAATCTTCATTTTATTACAATTATATCATAATTCTGCTATTGTTCTTAATAAATTATACCTATTTTCATCATTTTTTTCCGTTTTTAATCACATCTTATGATGGTGTCATAGAAGTTAGTATAATCTTCTCTTTTATTGTCTAAAAAAGCGATTGCTTCACGGGGATGCTTATTTAGTAATCCTGTGAGCATATATGCTACATCAAATCCCCAATTGTTTTCCTTTTTTATTGCAGGTATATGCTTTTCAATACATTCTATAATCGGCCTTAAATTATATTTGGGGTTCTTTAAAAAGCCCAAAATCAATTCTATAGGACAGTTTCCGGCTCCCCTGCCCAACCCCGCTATCGTCGCATCTATAAATTCAGCTCCATCGTTAATAGCTTCAATAGTATTGGAATAGGCTAGCTGTTGATTGTTATGACAATGTATACCTACTTTTTTCCCCTCTGATTTCTCATACTGCATATATTTTTTTACCAGTTTATGTATGTCATTTGAGTAAAGCGAACCAAAGCTGTCAACTATGTAGATGACTTCTACTTCTGATTTGGATAACTGTTCCAGAGCATTATTCAATATACTTTCGGATAGCAGTGATACTGCCATAATATTGACAGTAGTTTCATACCCTTTATCATGAGCATCCTTTATCATATCAATAGCTGTGGGTATTTGATGAGCATAAGTTGCTACACGTATCATGTCAATTACACTATCTGTTTTCCTTAATATATCCTTGTGATAATCTGTTCGTTCCGCATCAGCCATCACAGAAATTTTCAATCCGGTATTGTTATCTCCTACGATTCGGCGTATATCGTTTTCATCTGAAAACTTCCAGGGTCCAAACTGATTACCGGTAAATATCTTTTTATCTGCCTTGTAGCCTACTTCCATATAATCTATATGTGAATCAACACACGTGTCATATACGGCTCTGACAAAGCCATCCTCAAAATTAAAATTGTTAACCAGTCCGCCATCCCTTATGGTACAATCCAATATTTTTATATTGTTATCGTATGACATGATAATCTTTCGCCCCTCTCTACTATCTTCAGCAAACAGATTTTTGAATAGAGTATACTGAATTTATCTATAACATAAAATTATACATTAACCTTTAATAAAAAACCATATATTGTATAATTATTTATTTGTATCCAGTCAAAATATAGTAAAAATCTCATATTTCTTGTTTTTTCCGTCTGAAATTTATGAAAAACAGAACTAATGGAACCAGTAACTTCCTTTTTCAACTTCATATATTCTTTACAGCTTCAATGGAACCGTTGTTCTCTACCATATTATTTACTGTGATTACTTTCTACATTAGCTAACACTACCTCTGTCCAGTCCACGGTCTTATGAAGTTTGTTATTAGAGAAGGTCCATAGACTTAAAATTAGAATTATTATGCAATATTTACTAATATTTAATTATACAAGCACTTTTTGTATATTGTAAAGATTTATGCATAATATTGAAATTATTTGGTGATGAGATTTACTAATTTTATTTGAATGAAAATTGAACTTTACCTAGTATTTGTTCATCTTTCCTTATTTCAAGTGTATATTTCTCCCCGTGTACCAGCTCCGGGAAATCAAAGTACACCCGATAAGATTTAAACATAAAAAAGCCGGGTCCTGCAAATATATTGAAGTCCTTTTGCATTGTTTTTTCGGACTCTGAAGTTAACACAGCTTTTACTCCGAACATATCATCAGCTTCCTTTTTTATCATTGCAAAATGAAGCTGATGTGTATTTTCAAAATAAACCGGTTCGCTTATCCAGATACCATTTTCTGATTTACTTAGTGTTGTGCCTTTAATCTTTGACTCTACAGAGAGTGCATCTGTTTTTGTGTAAAAAGCATGGGATGAGTTGTAGAAATTAAATCTAATATTAAAGAAGCTATGACCAAACAAACCAGTTCCGATAAGTGCTAAGACTTTATTGAAATTAGGATAAGCAATTTCTTTTTCACGAAATCCCCCTTTAATGTTAAATATTACATTTTTTTATAATTATACCATTTTGCTATTAATTATTCTAGCGTGATAAAAAGTACGGAGGTTTTCTATTCTGCAACAATTGCTATATAATTTATCTTTCGTAATACTAAATATATTGCTGAAATTTGATTATTAGGTTAACAAAAAATCTTAATTATTGAACACCATCTTCCCTAACAGAATAGTATATAAAAGAGAGTTTACAAAAAGGATGTGTATTTTATGTACCCGGTATATCCTTACATAGGATTTGAAACAAAATGTGAAAAAGTTCCCTTAACCTTCCCTCCCCAACATCAAAATCGTCAGCCAGGAATTGAATATATAATGGACCCTAGGCCAATATATAACAATCCCGGTTACCGTGGTTCAGAAAAGCTCATAAACAAAGTAGCTGTAATTACCGGCGGGGATAGCGGTATCGGACGAGCTGCAGCCGTTGCCTTTGCAAAAGAAGGAGCTGATGTGGCTATAATATATTTATATGAGCGTACTGATGCTTTAGAGACTAAAGCAGCCGTTGAATCACTAGGCCGACGTTGCCTAAATATTGAAGGAGATATACGAAGAGAGGAATTTTGTAAAGAAGCTATAGAAAAAACAGTCCGTTATTTTAATCGACTGGACATACTTGTTAATAATGCAGGTGTTCAATTTCCTCAGGACAGCATATTAAATATATCAAAAGAGCAATTGGAAGATACTTTCAGAACAAATATTTTCTCCTTCTTTTACATGACGAAAGCAGCACTCCCTCATATGAAATGCGGGAGCTGTATCATTAACACCTCATCTATTACTGCTTATGAGGGGGAAAAGACATTAATCGACTATTCTTCTACTAAAGGAGCCATAGTTTCATTTACACGTTCCTTGTCGAAATCTCTTGTGGATAAAGGTATCAGAGTTAATGCCGTAGCCCCCGGGCCTGTGTGGACACCACTTATTCCCTCAAGTTTTTCCGCAGAAAGGGTTAAAACTTTTGGGGCCGACAATCCGATGAAGCGTGCCGCACAGCCTTTTGAGCTTGCTCCGGCCTATGTTTTCCTTGCTTCTGATGACTCTGCCTACGTAACAGGACAAACGATTCATGTGAATGGCGGGAAGATGGTTACTACTTAAAATAAAAAGTAAATGGCATGCTAATATGAAGATAGTTTATCAGGAATCACTCAATGACCTTTATAGTTTTAGCCTTCCCCTGAACAGGATATGATTCCATTACAGGGCCTTCAAAAACTACTTCAACCTTCATGCCTTCCTTCAATTCGCTTGTAGATACTTTTGTACTTTTATCTATGCTAACTGTTGCTTTATCATGTATGGTGTCGATTTCAACCTTCCCCTCCACCAAAACACCAGTTACTATTTTGTTATCATTCGTCAAGACCTTGGTAATTAGTCCCCGAATACCTATCTTTTCTTCATTTTTATTATTGGATGTTTTACTGCAACCCACCATATTGAGCATCAACACGGTTGTAAGCACAATGATTAGTATTTTCTTCATATTGAGGGCACCTCCTTTGTTATACTCTATTTGACGCAAGAGGCACTTACAAGTTCCATGGTATCTGAAGCTAGTGTTTTCTTGATGATACAAGCAACATCATTGGTCTGCGGAGTTCATCCGACATTTCAGGGATAGCATTGAGTAAATCTTCTGCAGGTTGTGGTTCCACAAGTCCTGTTATTTCAAATCCTGCTTTTATGAGATTGTTTAAGTATGTCGTCAATGTTTTATGGTACTTTACAACTTCCTCACCCAGAAATATTGCCTTACGAACACCTTCGTTAAAATATTGGTCAACCGGCCAGTGTAGGCGGTTTCCACGGTTATCACAATACCAATCCTGTGGTCCTTGTGCAGTAAAAATCGGATGTTCCACTGAGAATACAAAGTCTCCGCCATTAACAAGGCATTTACTTACTTTACATAAAATGCTCTCAAATGACTGAATATAATGAAAAGTCAAAGAACTGATTACTATATCAAAAGAATCAGCCGGAAAATTAAAACCCTCAATTGGCATGCAGATATATTCAATATTTTCATACTTTGTTTTTTCCCTTGCTTCATTTAACATCTTTTGTGATATATCAATTCCCACAACTGACTCTGCACCATTCTCTACGGTATATCGACAATGCCACCCAAAGCCACAGCCCAAATCTAAAACTCTCTTACCCTGAAAATCAGGCAACAGCTTTTTTAGTTGGTGCCACTCTCCCGCACCTGCTAGTCCTTTTTTTGAACGATCCATATTACTGTATTTTTCAAAAAAAGTGTTATCATCATATTTATTTTGTTTCATTTGGCTCCCCCATAACAATCGATTTAAGCTTATTAATATCATCATTGCAAAGGTTTGGAATATTTTCTGTTATCTTCTGGATACTCCAATCCCACCACTTTATTTGTTGCAAATACTCTATGACTTCATCGTTAAATCTCATTTTTATAATCTTAGCCGGATTCCCTCCCACTATACTATAAGGCGGTACATCCTTTGTAACTACTGATTTTGCCGCTATTATCGCGCCATCTCCGATTTTTATACCGGGCATAATAATAGCCTCGTACCCAATCCACACATCATTTCCAATTACCGTATCACCCTTATAGGGCAAATCCTTTAATTCAGGAATCCCTGCTTCCCAACCATTTTGGAAGATACCAAAGGGATAGGTTGTAAAGGCCTGCATTTTATGATTTGCACCATTCATTATGAACTTCACGTCGGATGCAATGGCACAGAATTTCCCAATAATCAGTTTATCCCCAAGAAAGTCATAGTGGTACAGAATATTTTTTTCAAACTTCTCCGGATTATTGTCGTTATCATCGTAGTAGGTGTATTCACCTACAATTATATTCGGATTTTTTATAATATTCTTCAAAAAAGCAATTCTGGTGAATCCCTCCTTAGGATAAACAGTATCCGGGCTCGGCCCGTATTTCTTTTCTTCCTGCATTAGAATTATCCCCTTTCTTAACAAATCTTGCCCATTTAAATTATGAGAGATAATAATATTATTCTATGATAATATAAAAAGTAATCTTGCACAACACGACCCATGATTTCCAATAAAAATGGAAACATACAAGAGGAGGGCTGTATGAATATTCAAATCTTAAAAGATAAGCTTAACTCAAAAGAATATGATTTTTTAAAGAAAGACTCTCATCTGGGAGATAATATATTAATTCTCACAACCGGAGGGTCTATTGCCTATGGAACTAATGTAGCTACCAGCGATATTGACATCAGGGGCGTTACTCTGGAAAACAAGCAGGATATTTTGGGCTTATCAAGTTTTGAACAATTTGAGGACAAACCAACAGATACGGTTATATACGGTCTCAAAAAATTCATCTCTCTTTGTTTAAATTGTAATCCGAATGTTCTTGAGATTCTCGGAACAAAGCAGGAACATTTACTTGTTATATCAAAAGGAGGTGAGTTACTTAGAAACAACGTAGACCTATTTTTATCCAAAAGAGCTATTCAGAGTTTTGGCAGCTATGCCACAGCCCAGTTAAGAAGGCTGCAAAATGCTTTAGCAAGGGATAATTATCCTCACGCTGAAAAGGAACAACATATATTAAATAGCATTTGGGGTCAAATGGAGCATATGCAAAGAGTCTATAAAAGTTTTACTGACAGTGACATAAGTTTATATATTGATAAATCTGACAGAGAAGATATGGATACGGAGATATTTATAGATGTAAATTTAAAACATTATCCCCTCCGGGACTTTAAAAATATTTATTCCGATATGAACAATATAGTTAAGGATTATTCGAAGTTGAATCACAGAAACAGCAAAAAGGATGAGCTTCATCTTAACAAACATGCTATGCACTTGATACGTCTTCTTGTAACAGGTACAGAAATCCTCCAAGGAAAAGGAGTTAATACCTATAGAGAAAAAGAAAGATCGTTTTTTCTTGATATTCGCAGCGGAAAATATAGTTATAATGAGATTTTTGAAATGGTTGATGATTATGAGCATGAATTTAAAATGGCTGCTGCAAGTACTTGTCTGCCGGATAAGCCTGATTATAAACGTATCGAAGAATTGATGATAAAGATTTATAGTAATGCACATTTTTAGTATCTACGGTATTTACCAACATTCTTATACTGTATTTAAAAATAAAGTTATTGTAGCCAGTCCATCTACTTGCTCCTTTCATTATCAATTTTATATGGGATGAAAAAGACCTGTCCGACATTTCTTGTACGAAGATGTCGGGCTTTTTAATTATAGCAAAATAAGCAGCAATCGGGTTGGAGAAGTGATTTTGAATAGTTTTTGTATTTCACTCAGTTATTCCAACAAATAAAAAAACCCCTTTTAACTGAAAATATGTATTTCCAGCTAAAAGGGAGGACTAATTTAAAGCTAATCTATTTTATTCCATACTGTTTTTGAATTGATTCAAACAAATTTGCATACTTGGAATTCTTTTTATAAAATGCCGGTATAAAGCCTATTCCTGCCTCTACAGTTACTGTTCCACCCTGATACTCCTTACCCGTCCAAAGGTGAACCCACTGGTCGTTTGGAAGATAAACCTCCCACTCCTTTACATCAGGCAAATATACAGGTGCAACCAAGATATCTTCACCAAATAAGTATTCAGTTTGAATATCATAGGTCTTTTCATCATTTTCATAGTGTAAAAACAACGGTCTTTGTACCGGGAGTCCTGAAGCTGCATTAATACTTACAAGGCTCTTTGTATACGGTGCAAGCATTGTATAGATTTCCGTCAGTCTTGCAAACTGTTCCAAAGTATCTGCATCGTCATAATACTGGAAGTTTTCCTCTGGTCTGTTTCCTTCATGAGTTCTCATTACAGGAGTAAATGCAGCCATTTCAGCCCATCTCAGGAATACTTCCTTTGTCCTGCAGTTGTTAAACAAGGAGGTATATCCACCGATATCACTATGATGCAGACCACATCCGCTCATTGCAGCACTGAGTGCCCCACAAATTACAGTAACCAGACCATCGTGCATTGAGAAATCCACACTTTGATCACCTGCCCACAGCAAAGTACAGTATTTTTGGGTACCAGCCCCGCCTGCTCTCATAAAGTATACAATTTCGCCCAGCTTTCCTGTTTCTACAAGAGCTTCATAATTGCATTTCGCCCAAAGAACCGGCCAGTGGTTGTGTTCTATCATCGCCGAAGCTCCACTGTATAACTGTAAATCCGTAGGGAGATATTCTCCGAAATCAGCCATCCAGCCATCTATTCCAAATTCAATGAGATGCCTTTTGATTAACTCTTTAAACCATTCATAGGCATCTGGATTTGTAAAATCTACAACGCCACAGTCAAACTCTCCAAAATCCACTAAATAATCATTACCATCAAGGGACTTGGCAAAGTACCCCTTCTCTTTGCCTTCCTTATACAAATCCCCTTCTTTTACAAGGTACGGGTTGTTGTAAGCAAGGAATCTGATGTTTTTTTCTTTATATTCTTTAATTTTTTCAGGCAAACCCGGATACATTTCCTGATTCCACTTCCAGTTCCAGTTAAGACGCTTACCGAACGAAGTGATACGCTTGCCTGCCCAATCCTGACACCAAACCCCTGAGACTTTGATTCCATTTCTCAGCGAACGGTCAACAAGTCCGAAAGAGCGTTCTGTTCCTCCTTGAAGTCCCAGGATTGCTCCATTATATATCCAGTCAGGCAATTCTACCTGTCTACCAAGAAAGCCGGTGAGCTTTTCGAGTAACTGAATATAGGTAGGCGCGGCTTCAATCCTAATCTGCTTTGGTACTTCCCATATCTGCAATTCATGAAAAGCTTTATTTTTAAAGTTAAAATCAGCATAGGCAGTTGAATCAACATGGAGGTAATAGTGTTTAGTTGATACGAAAGTAGGCTGTGGAAAATTAGTATTGTAATAGTCTCCTCCAGCTTTATTTTCCACATCAGACCTCCAGGTTACATAGGTAGTTTTATCTCTGCCCACACCCGGCTCAGATGTCCAGAGTGGAAAATTTCTTCCTCTCAGATTAAAATAGGACATCTGCTCTCCACAGCCGTAACACTTCTCATTTTCATCGGCATCTATTCTAATCCAAAACCTGTTGATTTTATCATCTTTTTTTTCAAAGTCCATCAAGAACCTATTGTCTTGAATTTTAATATAAGCTGTTAATTTATTATCAAAATTTAATGAATATTCATTGTTATTTTTTTGTATAGAAACACTTCTTAAGGGATACCTTTCAATTACATAATCCCTGATATCAAAGTTTCCTCTATACATCTCGACGGTTTCATTACCATACCCTATATAAATAGAAGGATTTTCTGTCGTATGATGAATAATACATTTATTCTGATATAATAACTTAAACCCATCATTTAGTATAACTAGTTCCATATTTCCCCTCCCGGTATATTACAGTGAAAATCAAAGTATTAACCCTTTACAGCACCACTTGTCAAGCCCGATATAACCTGTTTCTGGAATAACATGTATCCAATAATACTAGGAGCTATACTGATAATAATTGCAGCGTACATAGAAACATAATCTGTAGTAAACTGGTTCGTAAAATATCTGATACCTATCTGTATAGTTTTTGTTACCGGTGATGAAGTCAGAAGATTCGCATAAACAAATTCGTTCCAGCAGGTTATAAATTCAAAGGTTGCCGCTGTTACCAGACCTGTTTTTGTTAATGGTAAAATCATTTTAAAGAATCTTCCGTAAAATCCGCTTCCATCAATATAAGCTGCTTCTTCTATTTCTGCAGGGAAGCTAGACATAAAACCACGAATAATAAATGTTGAAATAGGTAACCCGATTGCAGCGTAAAGTATAATTAATGCACCTAAAGAATCTACAAGACCCATTTTACTGAATATAGAAAAATAAGGAACCATAAGTGCATTAAGAGGAACAAGTACACCTACTGAAAAAAATGTAAATATGATTTCTCTTCCTTTAAATTTAAAACGGGATAAACAATATGAAAGCATAGAGGCAATCATAACGTTTATCACTGTTGCTGTAACAGCAACAATAACAGAGTTTGAAATCATTCTGCCTAAATTTGCTTGTTGAAATGCATTTACATAGTTCTGCCATTGTGGTACGGCAGGCAAGGAAAATGGATTATCGAAATATTCCGCATTTGTTTTTAGTGATGTAAGAAACAGCCATAATAGTGGAAACAATGTATATACTGCAAAAAATATGATTAAAACCCATTTAAAAAACGATGCTAAATAATCTCTAATGTTCTTTTTTTCCCTTACAATTGACTGAGCAGTTTTTGCCGACATATTTCTCCTCCTTTACTCCTTATTTAATTTAGCAAATATACCTCGAATCATTAAAATAACACAGGCTCCTGTTAATATGAGCATAACACTGGAAGCATTTGCTCCACCATAGTTATTTGTTTTCATCTGATTGTACAGATAAAGTACAAGCACGGAAGTTCTGTTTGCAGGTCCTCCATTTGTTAACAGATACACCTGTTCAAACGTTCTTAATCCGAAAATCATAGCCAATGTAACACAAGTCTGAAATGAACCTTTGATTAAAGGTATTGTAATATGAATATGTTGTCTTATTCCGTCAGCACCATCAATCTGAGCTGCTTCATAATAGCTTTCATCAATATTGGTTATATCCGCCAGCATTATAACCATATAATAGCCGATATAAAATACCCAATAAATCAGCATACAAGGGAAAGCTGTTTTTACAGTACCAAGCCAATTTGTTGCATATTCACCAAGACCAACAGCTCTTAGCAAACCGTTAATCAAACCGAATTCGCTGTTGTACATTGCTGCCCATAACATGGCGAGAGCAATTCCTGAAATAACCTGTGGCAAAAAGTATACTGTTCTGAAAAATTGCCAACCTCTTGGTTTCTTTGATAATATTAATGCCATAAGCATTGCAAGAGGAACCTGCACACCTCCGGCAACCACGGCCCACAGAACATTGTTTTTTACACTGCGCCAAAACACTTTATCACTAAAAATATCCTTATAATTATATAAACCTTTAAATATAGGAGATGTAATCCCATTCCATTCAAAAAAACTGGTTATCGATACATAACCTACGGGTATAATAAAGAATAGGGTAAATAGTGCTAGTCCCGGCAATATAAAGATGCAGATGTTTTTTATGTCATGCTTTTTAACTTCCATCGCTCCTGCCTCCATCGTCCAAACCAACTCAAAATATTATAGTAGTTATTTTTACTTTGGCAGGCTATACAGCCTGCCAAAGTATTTGAATCTATTTTTCTATTATTTATTTGCAGCTTTTAATTCCGCAACAAACTGCTCAGGAGTTAACTCTCCAAGAATAAGACCTTCAAGAGCAGGTGGGAATGCTGTTACTACCTTTGTAGGCATTGCGGACTCAAAAGTTCCGATCATATATGGAGCTGCTGTGCTTTGTTCAATCATTGTAGCCTGAAGCTTTTCTGTCTGATCAGTAATCTTTGATTTGATAGTAAATATTGAGCCTGATGAATTGGACAATTCAGTCACTCTATCAACATCACAAATATATTTTAAGAACTTAACTATTGCTTCCTCTTTTGCAGGATTGTCCTGCTTAGCAGCAGCTATGTAAGCCTGAACTGCGTTTACGTATGCTCCAGGCTTACTACCATTGTAGCCTAAACCGGCACTGATAGCTAAATTGTCATATAAGCCCTGAACACCTTCCTTTTTAATTCTTGACAAAATCCATGATCCATTTGTATATATTGCTGATCTTTCATTAAAGAAATGTCCATTTACAACTGTAGCATCTGCTCCAAGTGCATCAGGTGAGGTGTAAGTAAACATCTTCTGCATAATCTTTGCAGCTTCTACAAAAGCAGGATCATCTAATCCTTTTTCATAAACATCAGGGCCTCCTACTGCTGCAAGTGCATATGAATACCAGAGCATTGAAGTCCATGCATTTTTATTTGTCATCTGTGCAGTTGGGAATATCTTCTTTGCTTTTAATGCATCACATACTTTCCACAACTCTTCATAAGTAGTAGGAACAGTACTTACTCCGACGCTGTTTAATAATTTTTTGTTAAACATTATTGCAATAACAGCGTTTTCATATGGAAGAGCAAAGTTTTTGCCCTTATACTGAGCCGTCTTAATTACACCCTCTGCAAATTTATTGGACCATTCCTTATCAGCCAAGTAGGAAGTGAGATCCATTAGCTTACCGGATTCAGAATACAGTTGTAAGTCTGCGCTTGATTTGAAGGTAAAAATATCAGGTGCATTACCGGTTGATATCGTAGTCCTTATCTTATCTTCATAAGCATCATAATCAGTGTATTCTTCAATTTTTACTTCGATTTTAGATTCATTTTCCTTATTGAATGAATCAACCATTTGACCAAACACTTTTGCTTTTCCATCAGTCCCAACCCAAATACTCGGGAATGTGATTACAACCTTTTCAGTACTTGCACTTTTCCCAGTTGTTGAATTCGAGGTGGAATTTGTCGACTGGCTAACATCTGATTTACCACAGGCTGCAAAAATTGCCATTGTCATTGAAAGAACTACCATTAATGCCACAATACGTTTGATAATCTTCCCCATAATTATTAACCTTCTTTCTCATTTTATTTTACCAATTAAAAATTACCCTACTGTATGGATTTTAACATTGGGTACAAGCTATATTTTTAGGCATTTATACCAATTCTTCAATAAATTAAAACCTTTAATTTATTGAAGAAAAAAATAAAACTTGTCGGTAACTATCCTAGTCATTAAGTAACCCTTGGGTTCGGTAAGCTACTAACGGCTATACATATTCACCAAAAACAATAGTTTACAATGGCAATTATATATCATATATTATAAAAAGTAAACAGTTATTTTATATTTTTCGACTTTATAATACATTTTTTATATTTGTAATTTAAATAGCAAATTTATTTGTTTAAATATTTTAATTATGTCACAAAGCTTTTACTAATATGGTATTAACATGCGTAATCCGGATACTCATTCAACCATAGTATTTTAAGTTCAATGTAAGTTCAATGATTGAAAGATTTTAATTACTATGATATTCTTAAATAAAGTTCTACATAATATTTTTTCTGGCTTTTTATTAACACTTATAATTAATTCCTCTTTTACATTATAAATTTAGAAATATATTTTCCATATATTGTGTAGATAGCTTTATATTTTTTTATAATATATTATAATTATAAGGAGAACTCTATGATAAACTATTTAAAGCAATTAAATCCTACTCTGCAAATAAAAAGTATATTTGATGAAGCATTTTTAAGGTATGGAAAAGTACTTGACCAATATGACTTTTCCGAGTGTATTGAAATTATGAAAACCAAAGGTATTCCGGATTCGGGTAATGTGTATGTTGCATGTGACGATGAATTAATGAGCACTTCTATCGCAAAGGAGCTTAGTAATATTTTTTATGGTAACATGCCTATTCAGATAGGATATTGTAATGGTAACAGCAGCAAGCTCAATGCTCTGGAATACCATAAAGGTTCTGAGATAGATGTCGCTGTAACAGATTTGGTACTTATTTTAGCAGATATACGGGATATTAAGGATAATCATTTATCAAGTGCATCAACTGAGATTTTTTTTGTTCCTGCTATGACTGCTGTTGAATTATACGGTACTACACTGCATTTTGCCCCCTGTAAAGTATCAGATAAGGGTTTTAAGAGTATAATAGTACTTCCTGCCGGTACCAACCAGCCCCTTCTCTCTATTCCATCACCCCTCTGTGATGAGGATAAGCTTTTATGGATGCAGAATAAATGGTTAATTGCCCACGAGGAGAGTATTCCGGCATCTAAGGGCGCATATGCAGGAATAACCGGCGAAAATTTTGAAATAAAATGTTAGTAATTTTTAAGGTAACATAATCTAAAGAAAAGAAGTGAGAACTATGGATCAATCTGTAAATGGAATTAATATGCTGGGAGTTAAGATAAAAAACAGGAGTTCAATCTTATATTTGATTTACCGTTCAGGTGGAATCTCCAGAAAGGAGATAGCCAATAAACTTAATTTGACACCGGCTGCTATTACCCTGATTACAACCGACCTGATTAATGAAGGAATTCTTGTTGAATCGGCAGTGGAACAAAATAACAATCGCAAGGGACGTAAGGAAATCCTTTTAGATATAAATAGAAAAAAATATGCAACTATCGGTATATATATCAGTACAAATAAATTTCAGATTCTGTGTATGGACTTAAATAGTACGGTTATTTTTGAAGATACAGTGTTTACAGCAGATTGTCATAAGAAATCTTCAGCCATATTGGATAAGGTATGTTCAATTTTGGAGCATAACCTTATTTATTATGATATAGTCAGAACGAGAACTATTCTGGGTGTCGGTGTAAGTGTTAAGGGTATTGTGAATTCCAGAGCCGGAGTAAGTATTAATTCTTATAACGTCTGGGAGGATAACGTCAATGTTGTTGAATATATTCAGAAAAGAATGAAAGTTCCTGCAATATTAACAAACAACATCTGTTCGCTGGCACATGGAGAAAGTTTTTTTGCCAATATGGAGCATCCTAAGGATATGCTTTTTATAAAATATGGCCCCGGTGTAGGAGCGGCCAGAGTATTCTATCAGGATACGTTAAGTGTTTTTGACTTCAATGCCATTCAACTGGGTCATACTATTGCAGACCCCAACGGTGCAATTTGTGAGTGCGGTAATAGAGGATGTCTTGAAACTATCGCAGGATATGATGCTATTGAAAGAAATGCCGCCAACATATTATCAAGTAAGCTGACGCCATATCTCTTCTCATACACAGACGGAAACGCAGAAAATTTAAATATCAAGAATATTATAAAAGCATACAATGACGGAGATAAATTGATAGAGGACATTCTGGACAGGTCTATTTATTTTCTATCTATTGCAATAAAGAATTCAATGTGCTTGTTTGATCCCAAATCAATAATTTTATACGGAGAACTTTTCGAGAACGAGAAGTTCCGAAAGAATCTGTATATACATTTGTCCAATTACTCAGGTTATGAAAAGGTAACCTTCAGTGGTTTCAATCTTCAATTGGAAACTCAGGGGCCTGCTTCGACAATAATAAACTATTTCTTTGAGAACGGCGGCTTAATAGATATTAAAGATTAATTTACATTCTATAACACTTGCGGGTTCTTCGGGACCCGCATTTATTATTTTATTGACAAAAAGGACTGATGCACAGTGAATATAATTTATTCATTGTACATCAGCCCTTTTTAGTAAAAAACCAAGGTTAATCCATCTATTAATTAAGCTTTTTTTGCATTTCAGCTTTTTTCTTTTGTTCAATCAATATCCCAAACGCTCCTGCTAATACTATGGCCATTCCAATATATTGACCCAGCACCATAACATCTCCAAACAGGAGAAAGGCTACTATTGTTGCAACAATAGGCATTAAAAGCAGGAATACTTTAACAATCCAAACCGGGAAACGTCTAAGGTTATAATAATATACAATATAGATAAGAGTCTGCCCCAACCCTGCAGCCATTACCGCCACCAATAGCGGCCTGTTTTCAGCCAGCAAGCTGAGTTGTCCCATGGTCCCCATAAAAACTGACGTACCAATAAACATAATCATAGTGATAAAATTATTATAAAAAGCTACTACATTATCCGCCGCAGGATTCTTCTTGTCCAACTGAACGCTTTTAATTACAAAGGCGTTGATTGATACAAATAATGCACTCAATATAAAAAATATATCCGCTTTATTCCCGATTTTGAACTTACTGAAATCAATTCCCATAACCATAAGAACACCAAAGAGCATTATAAAGGTGTATGTCCAGTCCAGCTTCGTGAATTTTTCCTTGTATATTATAACTGATATTAAGTTAACAAAGATAATATCACACTTTAATAAAGCTGTTCCGGCTCCTGCGTGAGAGAGACTAAGACCAATGAATGCGGTCAGATCCAGCGAAAAACCCAGAACACCAATCAGTATTAATCTCAATAAAATGCCTTTTGTATTGAATAACAGCTTTAACTCGTGTCTTTTAAACATTATTACAGTCAGAAGGATCATAGTTATAAAACGAATAACGATTCCCACTGTAAAAACTGACATTTCCGAGACGGCTTTTTGGCTTGCGACATAATAGCATCCCCATATGAACGCTAATAGCAATAAAGGAGCTGTTTGTTTTATTTTCATTAAATCATGTATCCCCTTACAAGTTTTAATAATTCGTCATAGCCACCAATAAATCCGGATACTGTCGCTCTGAAGCCGCCGTATTTTTCAAATTCATTATACTTCATTCCAAATTCGTCAAAGGATTTTTGAAATTCGCTTAGCTTTCTGAGCTGATTCATATATTCTTCTTTAACAGGTATTTCAATTCTGCTTGCTACCTCTATGTCACATGAGTTCAATTTCTTGTGCCAGTTGAAAGGAATAGTCATTGACAAATCGCCACCTATCAATTGTGACCAATGATGGTGGTTTCTGCATGCTGCTGACAGCAACCTGGTCTTATAGCCTCTTTCCTTAAATATTCTGTAGGCTTCTTTCATAACTGCAATCCCTGACCATTCAAGGATTTCAGGATCAACAATTATATCATGTTCATCGGTATATTTCTTCAACCAGTCATCAGTCCTGCCTATCATTATTGTGCAAACCGGTGACATGGTTTCAGTAGACAATCCTTTAGCTTCTCTTCTCTTCAAGCCTCTTTCAACAGCTTCAGCAACTGCAACAGCTTGCGCAACAGTGAAAGAAACGGTAGCGTTTATACTGATTCCTCTGTAAGTTGCCTCCTCCATTGCTTTAATTCCAGCTTCCGAGGCAGGCATTTTTATCTGCATATTTTCGCCAAGACTGTTTATAACATCTGCCTGCTGCAACATTTTTTCAGTATCTCTGTAATACTTGGGATTAGTCTGAATTGACAATCTACCCTTTATACCCTTTGACTCATTAAAAATAGGAAGAAGCTTTTTTGATCTAAGTGCACCTATTTCATAAATCAGAGCCCAGGCCACGTCCTCTTCGGTCATGTCTTTTCTCTCTGACACCATTTCTTTTATACGTTTTTCCCATATAGACAGTTCTCCCTTGATAACAGAACCTACTATAGCAGGATTACTTGTAGCACCAACACAGCCTCTCTCCAATGCGTAGTTAAGTTCGTTTTCCCCACAGGAGTCCATCCATATATCTGTATTTGGAAATTTAACCACTGTCTCATGTAATCTGCCTTTAAATGTGCTCATAATCTAACCCCCTGTATTTTTAGATGCTTTTGTTAAGGCAATTACCATCAGTTTGTTAGCTGACAGTAATTGCCCTATATTTTAACTATTCTATAACTTCATAATTCATCATTTTTGCTGCCAACCTCAATACATCCCTGTACTCTCCGTACAACATGGCCAGATGGTGTGCAACACCTGTTTCTGTCACTGTATTGAGTAATTCATTAATGTTCTGTTCAAATTTTACCTTTGTGTAGGTTCCGCAGAGCTGTTTCTTCATTTCTATAGACTCACCGGCTGCAAGGAACATTCTTGTTTTTCCACGGGCAGTGTCAAATCTTATGAGATTAACATGACCCTCTTTCATTACAAAACCGGCAGTTACACCTTTACCTCCGGCAAAATAAGTATCAAGTGTTCTTTCACTCTTACCGTCCCAGAGATTAGCCGGTGCAACACCACAATGCCACATAAGAGCAAAATCCTCCTGAAGGTCAACCTGTGAAAGGTCTGCAAGGAATGGTGTTTCAGCACCTAATGCAGCACCTGCTAGCATGGATAGGGCACCCTCAACATCACCTTCGCAGGATAAAATTATTCCTTTTGATTGGAGAATGGACATTGCTGCACAAGGTGAAATTCCATAGTTTGCTGCAAATTCCGGCCAACATCTTACTGCTACTGCTGTAAGGCCATTTTTCTCAACAAACTTAGAAGCACTTACACAAAGTTGAGCAACTTTTTTCACTTGTGTATCATTTACTTCCTTACAAATAAATAATGACCTGACTTCCTTCTCTTCTTCTTCAATTTCAACATCTGTAACAGGCTGTGAAAACATATCGGCTATTTCATAATGGTCTATCAAAATGCCTGTTTTTTGATAGATATCCATGTCATCAACACCAACATTAAAAAATCCGTGGGCACGATAGCCTACAAGTCCTACCCTTGCATTTTGGAGAGCAACCTTTACCCTCAATGCATCTACCCATTTTTCGTCAATACTGTCACCTATAGTACAGGAGTAGTCATCCTTTCCGGTCTTATAAAGATTGGAAGCATTAAGATTCAAACCACAAACAGCATTTAGACGAATTTTACCGCCATCATACGGAAGCTCATTGTATGCCCAGAGTAAGAATGGTTTTTTAATATATTTTGCAAAAATCAAGGCCAGATGACCCAAATGGAAGGTACCACTTATTATAACCACTCCATCTACATTAGCTGATAACAGTTTAACCGCGGCCTTTTCTGCATCTTCTATTTCAATTACGCAATCTTCAATGAACGTAAAGTCCACATCAGGCAGCTTTTTAAGGTCTTCAATTGTTTTTGTATACATTGCCTGTGCTGTTTTATATTCATAAGTGGTTCTGGTCAGACAGACAACGCCAAGTTTAACTTTTTGTTTCATAATTATCTCCCATCTACGCATACAGCGTTCGTGATATTATTCTTTAGCTGTACCTTCCCAAGCATTTCTGAATACAGTTAATCCATATGTTGTAAAAGGATGCTCAAAGCTTGCCTTGTATACATCCAATCCACAGGTTACAATGTCTGCACCTAAAGCGGCAAAATCACCGATTTGTTTACCGTTTCTTACTGCTGCAACAATTATTTCAGTATCAAAGCCATAGTTTCTGTATATATCAATAATGTCAGAAATATAATTTATTGAGTCATCACCGCTATTTTCCTTCCAGCCTACAAAAGGTGAAACAAACTTAGCTCCCAGTTTTCCTACAGGAATTGCCTGTGAAGGAGAAAATACCAGTGTAACATTTGTCCTTATTCCCATTTTTTCAAGCTTTTTTGCTGCAATTAAACCTTGTTCGGTACATGGGAGCTTTATTACGTAGTTTGGTGAATAAGCCGCTACTTCCTTAGCTGCTTCAACTATATCCTCCCACTTATCATGATGTGGATTGATTTCGAAGGATACAGGAAATTTATCCATACCCTCAATTCCTTCTTCCTTTATCCAAGCTGCTACATCTTTAACAACCTGCATAAATGGTTTTCCGCTTAATTGGATATGTTTTGGGTTAGTTGTAACACCATCAATACAAAAATTCTCATATGCATACTTGATTTCATCCAGTTTTGCACTGTCTAAAAAATATTTCATAGCAGTATCCCTCACATTTCTTTAATAGATTTGGTTAATTGGTTTATTTATAAATCTCATCTTCAATATTTTTAACCTGTATTCTTGCATTCCTTAAATTCTTTGCACGCCATTCTTCAAGATTCTGAGTAAATTCGGTATTAAGGAAGGTGTCTACCATGGCACAACCCACAAATTCAGCGGTAAGCCAGCCACCAAGGCACAAAATGTTGGCATCATTTATAGCTCTGGCCTTTTCAGCAGCATATGTATTTTCACAAACTGCCGCATAAACTCCCTTGTACTTATTTGCAACTATTGATACTCCCATACCGGTACCACAGATTAAAACTGCTCTTTCAAATTCCCCTTCAGATACTCTTTTAGCAACTGCCGAAGCTACTTCAAAATATGGCTTGGGTTCCTCTTCATTGAGTGTGCCACCATCAGTAACTTCATACCCCAACTGCGTTAAATGTGCTTTTATAGCTTCCTTTAAAGGAAAACCTGATTTATCGGAACCAATAATTATTTTTTTCATAAAATCCCCCTTATCTTTTCATGGCTATGGCTTTTTCCGCTGCCAGAACTATTTCTTTTTCAGTAAGTCCGTATTTTTCTTTTAAAAAGTCTGTAAAACCAACTTCTCCAAAGGTATCCTTTACTCCGACTCTCTGTACAGGGACAGGATTGTTTTCGCTCAGGAATTCAGCAACTGCTCCACCCAGTCCGTTGAGTATAGAATGATTTTCGGCAGTTACAACTGCTCCCGTTTTTCTTGCACTTTGCAACACAAGTTCTTCATCTAAAGGTTTAATTGTATGAATATTTATTATTTCCGCGTCAATTCCTTTTGCAGACAGTGTTTGAGCTGCTTTCAAGGCCTCTGCAACCATTATTCCGCTTGCCAGAATGGTAACGTCTTTTCCCTCTTTAAGAACAATACCCTTTCCAAGCTTGAATTCAGTATTGTCATCAAATATCTGTACTGCATTTCTTCTTAATAGCCTTATATATACCGGGCCATAATGCTCTAATATTTGTGGGAAAGCTTTCTTTAGCTGAGCGCTGTCTACCGGTTCGTATATAATCATACCTGGTATATTTCTCATAATTGCTACATCTTCCATACTCATATGAGTACCGCCATTCAACTCCGCAGTCACTCCGGGATCACTGCCCATAATCTTTACATTCAGGCCAGCGTAGGCAACGGATAATGTAACCTGGTCACATACACGTCTTGTAGAAAAAGGAGTAAAGGTATGAGTAAATGGAATTTTGCCCATGGCAGACATTCCTGCTGCGACACCTATCATATTTGCTTCCTGAACACCACAGTTTACAGTTCTTTCAGGAAAAGTTTCGCCAAAACGTGTAGTTCCTGCTGCCTTCATAAGGTCTGCTTCAACTATAACAAGCCTTTCATCCTGCTTTGCATATTCTATTAGCAGGTCTACATAGGTCTCTCTTAACCATCTATTTTCAAGTACCATAATTACGCATCCTCCCTTTTATCCAGTAATTCCACAGCCTTTTTCCATGTATCTTCGGAAATAGGCATATTGTGAGAGGCAACACTATTTTCACAGAAAAATCCACCTTTACCCTTGATGGTATTCAATATAATCATATGTGGTTTTCCTTTAATCTTTTTAGCATTGTCAATGGCATGTAAAATTTGTTTCATATCATGTCCGTCTATTGTTTGCACATGCCAGCCAAAAGCTTCCCATTTCCTGTCCAGAGGTTCAAGTCCGTTTACTTCCTCTATCAAACCGTCAATCTGCATTTTATTGTAATCGGTAAAGGCTATGATATTATCAAGACCTCTGCCACCTGCCAACATGGCAGCTTCCCATATCTGACCTTCCTGACTCTCTCCATCGCCAATGATCGTATATACGTACAAGCTTTTCTTATCCAGCTTGGCTGAAACCGCCATACCGGTTGCAGCTGAAAATCCCTGACCCAGGGAACCTGTTGACATGTCGATACCATTTGTTCTCTTCATGTCGCAGTGGCTTGGAAGGTTGGTATTAGGCTTGTTCAGGGTATCCAATTCCTCCATTGGAATAAAGCCTTTCAACGCCAGTGCAGAATATAGTGCCGGACCACCATGGCCTTTTGACAAAACAAACCTGTCTCTGTTCTCCATTTTTGAATCTTTTGAATTAATATTCATAACTTCAAAATAAAGTGCTGACAAAACCTCGCAGAGTGATAACGCTCCACCTATATGTCCAACACCAAGTTTTCCAAT
Source organism: Ruminiclostridium papyrosolvens C7 (assembly GCF_000421965.1). Lineage (GTDB taxonomy): Bacteria > Bacillota > Clostridia > Acetivibrionales > DSM-1351 > Ruminiclostridium > Ruminiclostridium papyrosolvens_A. The sequence goes on from NZ_ATAY01000022.1 coordinate 158,116, forward strand.
GGTTTGTATGGTTAACTTTCGTATCTCACATGCTCTGTTTTCAAGCATTTTAATGTTATTTTCCATTTGCTACCTCCAAATCCTTGATTACAAATTATTCTTAAAATTTATTTTAATTTTTTATTATAGAATTGATTTAAGCAGCTGGTAAACTGTTTCATTATTCATAACAGCCGGAGTTAATTGGATAATCGCAGCTCCAAGTCCAATTTCAGTTATATGCTCCAAATCAGTTTCTTTAACTCCGATTTGATGTAAACGTACAGGCATATTCATACTTTTCATAAGCTCTTCAATTTCTTCAGAGAATTTCTCCAGACTTTCAAAGCCAAGGTAATCAGTCAATGCTTTCATTTTTGTTTCAGCCTGCTGTCCGCTGATTTTTATAAATGCAGGAAGTGTTATAGAACAAGCTGTTCCATGGTTTGCTCCGAATTCGGTGGTCAAAGGAAAACTTAATGCATGTATACCCGTTGTTCTTGTCTGGCTAAAGGCAATTCCCGCAATCAAGCTAGCCTTAATCATTGCTGCCCTTGCTTCCTTATTTGTGGGTTCGCTGTATGCAGTTTTTATATTGTCAAGAATTAGCTTCATGGCACCAATTGCAAGCATATCGCAAATGGGCTGTGATGCCTTGTTCCAGTATGCCTCAATAGCATGACAGAAAGCATCCATACCGGTGGAAGCCGTAACCGGAGCCGGCAAGGTATATGTAAGCTCACAGTCAATTATTGAATAGTCAGGCCAGAATTCGTTATTAACCATCGGCATTTTTATGCCGGCCTTCTTATTTGTATATACACCAACATTTGTTACTTCACTGCCTGTTCCGGCAGTTGTGGGAATACATACCAGAGTTGCCTGTCTTTTTGATAATGTTCTGCTGCCGCCGCTGTAATAATCATAAATGCTACCCTCATTTGTAACCAGACAGGAAACAATCTTTGAAATATCAAGAGCGCTTCCACCGCCTAAGCCGATAACGCAATCAGCATTTATAGCTCTTGCAACTTCTGCTGCCTTATCAACACTTTCACATGAAGGATTAGGTTCCACATCACTAAAGTAGGCAACATTTTTACCTGACATACTGTCTCCGATTTGTTTTGCGACACCGGACTGATATAGAAAAGGGTCTGAAATAATCAGAACATTCTTTCCGCTGATATACTTATCCACCTTTTTAGATATTCCGGCCTCAAAACATATTTTTGTCGGCATAAAAAATTCAAATTGGTTATCCATAACTTATTCCCCTCCTGAAAATAATAATTTTGCAATTTGTATATTTGATTAATCTTTTTAATTCAATTTCTAAAAAATTTTAAAATAACATGTAGTTTTCGACATCTTTCGTCTCTTTATGTATAAATTATATTGCATTTCAGTGTAGTATGTCAATATATTTTTAAAGGATTTAATTAATTAGATTTAATTGGGTAAAATAGTAAGACCGTATAAAAATCTAAGATTTTCATACGGTCTTGATACTTTTTAAATTGAGTTTTGTTCTTTTTAATTAAATTATTTAAGCCAGGTTTAAGTTCTTTGTCAACTCAGTAAAGATTACTCCGATAGCAACAGCTCCTGCATCAGGATAGTTTACACTTCTTTCGCCTACATAGCTGGCTCTGCCTTTTGTAGCCACCATAGTTTTTGTTTTCTCTCCACCTGCAACAGCAGCCTCAGCCGCAGCCTTCATTGCAGACAGCATTTCTTCACCTTTATCGGCGCCGGCTTTTAAGGCTTCGGTAGCGGGAATCAATGCATCCAGTAGAGTTTTATCTCCTAACTTTGCTCCGCCTCTCTTTTGAATACCATCTACTGCGCTTTGCATTAAATCTGCTAATCCGGGCAGGTCAAGTTCAGTCTTGTCAGCGGCGTACTTTGCAGCACTTCTGAAGGCAGACCCCCATATTGGTCCTGACGCTCCGCCGCAGTACTCGGTAATTATCATTCCGCAGCCCTTAAGGAAAGCTCCAATATTCTCCTGCGGAACTTCATTCCAATCCTGCTTCAACTGCTTAAATCCTTTTGCAACTGACATTCCGAAATCTCCGTCACCTGCAACAGAATCCAGTTCACAAAAATAAACCTCGTTTGCTATGATAATATCTGCCATATTCATAACAAGCTCTGTTATCTTTTTAGTAGTCAACATATCTTGTACTTCCTCTCGTTTTAGATTTTTAGTGCTGGAGTATCGGCTGAAGCATCCAAATAACCCTTAAGCTCATCATCCAGTTTAAGCAGTGACAAAGAAGCTCCCGCCATATCTATCGCGGTCATGTAGTTGCCCACAAAGGTTTTGTATATTTTTATGTTTTTATTCTCAAGTGCATTTGCAACTGAATTGTTGAGTAAATATAATTCCTGCAAGGGTGTTCCCCCCAATCCATTAACCAGAAGAGCAACCTCATCCCCGGAAACTATCGGGAGATCCTTTGTTATCAAATCTACCATTCTAACTGCCAATTCTTCAGCAGTAGCAATCTTTTCACGGGCAATTCCGGGTTCACCATGGATTCCGACTCCGAATTCAATCTCATCATCATTCAAACTGAAGGTCGGTGTTCCCTTTGCCGGAACAGTGCAGGAAGTCAATGCAAAACCGATTGAACGGACGTTATTTATGACCTTTTGTGCTACTTCCTTAACCTGCTTAAGTTCCATACCCTGTTCAGCAGCGGCGCCGGCCAGCTTATGAACAAAAACAGTACCGGCAACTCCTCTTCTTCCAACAGTGTACAAGCTGTCCTTAACTGCAACATCGTCGTTTACATAAACTTTTCCAACAACTATATCATCGTCTTCTGCCATCTCAGCAGCTGCGTCAAAATTCATGCAATCTCCCGAGTAGTTCTTGATTATCAGAAGCGTGCCCTTGTCTGATTGTGTTTCCACAATAGCATTGTACACCTGTATAGTTGATGGAGATGCAAATACGTCTCCACAAACTGCTACATCCAACATACCTTTGCCTACAAAACCTGCATGGGCAGGTTCATGTCCGCTTCCACCGCCACTGATAAGAGTAACTTTGCCTTTATTCAGCTGTTTTCTTTTAATAATTTTATATTTTTTGCTGAAAGAAAGTTGTTCCGGATGTGCCTTTACAATACCCTCACACATCTCAATTACAATATCTTCAACCTTATTTATTATTTTTTTCATATGCATTTACTCCTATTCTATTGGCCGAGTTTGTCGGCAGTCATTATTGCAGCGTATACGTCCTTTGCCGTAATCGGGAAAGGCATGTTGTGTATTGTCTCACCTTCCGCAGTGGCAGCTTTTGCTACAGCCATAATTTTTTCCTCTGTAACCTGGACAATTCCAAGGTCCTTAAGACAAGTCGGCAGGCCTACAGATTTACAATAGCCAATTACATTGTCTATTTCATCTTGCGGAGCATTCTCCAGTACCAGATGAACAACTGTTCCAAAAGACACTTTTTCTCCATGCATATAATGATGAGTTTCCTCAAGAACGGTAAGACCGTTGTGAATTGCATGGGCCGCCGCAAGACCGCTGCTTTCAAAGCCCAGACCGCTCAGAAGTATATTTGCTTCAACTATATTTTCAAGTGCAGGTGTAACAACTTTCATTTCACAAGCTGCCTTTGCTTTCAAGGATTCCTCCATCAGTGTCTCAAAGCAAAGTGTTGCTAAAGCATATGCAGCCTTGGTACTTTTGCCTCCGGGCATGTTATTTGCACCGGATCTTATACAGGATCTTGCCTCGAAATATGTGGAAAGCGCATCACCCATACCTGCTATAAGAAATCTTACAGGTGCCCTTGAGATAATTCCAGTATCAACAAGAACAAGATCAGGATTTTTTTGCAGATGGAAATATTCTTCAAATTCACTTTTTTCGTTATATATTATTGCAAGCTTACTTGTTGGAGCATCTGTAGATGCAATGGTAGGAACAATAATTACAGGTTTCTTAGAAAGGAATGAAGCTGCTTTAGCAGTATCCAGTGCCTTTCCTCCTCCTAAACCGATAAATACTCCGCAATTTTTATCCTCAGCAAGTTTTTGCAATCTAGCTATTTCTTTTTTTGTACACTCTTCTCCGAACTCCCCATACACTATATCAAAGGAATCGGTTTCCAAGGCTTTATCGATATAGTTCTGCACTCTTGATTGGTCTACCTTTGAGGCTACCAGTAATGCCCTGTTGGAAAATTCCTTACCGTAGGTTCCTAAATTATACAATTCATCCTCACCTTGTATATATTTAGATGGTGATATCATTACTTTTTTCATAAAAATAAACCACTCCTTTAAATTTAATATAGAAAATGAAATTAAATACTAATTACATTTTTATTATAAATTAACGAGTGGTCAGGAACTTGAACATAAAAGCACAGTTTTGGTAAAAATCAATAGTAAAATTGCGCAATGATAGTAAAATTCAGCACTGATTTTTTATGTACTTTTATCAAAGTGCATCGTTTCTGAATTTAGAGGGAGTAACTCCTTCGAATTTTTTAAAGACTTTAATAAAATATCCGCTGTCTTCAAAGCCCAAATCCAACGCTATATTAGTTATGGGAATATCAGTGGTCTCAAGGAGTTCTCTGGCTTTTTTTATTCTTATTCTGTTAATGTAATTTGAGAAATTATCACCGATTGTCCTTCTGAATAGCTTACTAAAATAACTTGTACTGATATTGCACAAGCTGGCCATATTGTTCAGGCTAATATTTCGGGTATAGTATTTTTCAATATAATCAAGAGCCGGTTTAAGAATAATATTCTCCCGGCTATTCAGCAATTCACCATGTGTATGTTCATCTTTTTTAGTTGTATTTATACTCAACTTTTCCGTATTTACTGATGTTTTTTTATTCTGATAGTTGTTATAGCCTGTTTCCTTTGAAATAGCCCCATCGCTAAGGTTTATTTTCAGCACTGCCTCTCCTACGATATAATTACAGATGTTATATATCATGGCAGCGTTAGCACGTACCTTCTGTAGCTTCATTACCGGCAAACTTTGATATAATTCTTTAAGTTCATTTTTATTAATGTATTCAAGAATATCTGTTTTTTGACTGGTAATTTTCTCGAGTGATTCCATTTCCGAGGCATCTTCAACACGGACCTGCCCTCCCATAACTGCACCAAGGTACTGACCGTCAACTGCTATAGGTATGGCAAAATCCACTATTCCCATATGACATAAATATATATAGGGCTGATTTAACCGCGCCGCCTCCAGTCCCCCTCTGGAATCACACTTTTCACATATGTGGGACAGTTTAGGGTGAGAACGTACAAATTTACATAAATTTGTACATTTGCTGTGATGGGTTATTGGTTTACCTTTGTAATCCACCGTAATAATAGCCATATCTGTGGCATCCGCAATTGAATCCTGAATATTCCTATAGTTATCGGCATTTATTATATAATCCAGATCCAACAAGTTCTTTTTCACAGAAGACCTCCATTAGTACAGATTTTTTACCGGATACTTCCTTTTATTTACATAATATTTATAAGTCTATAGATTAACTCTACTATAAATATTTGTACTTTTGCAAGTGTATTTTATGGCGAGGATGTTCATTTTTTATCTACCATGATTACATTAATCCCCAAATCTTCAATTCTAGATAACTCATCCTCTACCGCATTCCAATCTGTTATTAAGATATCGAATTTAGTTGCCTCGACATCCTTTTGATTAGGGAATAAAGCAATATTTTTCCTTGAATTTTCTGCAATTGCTCTTTGGAAAGCAGAAGTTTCCGGAGTAACATTTGAAATCCCAAAACTTGCAGAAAATCCAGCTCCTGTTAAAAAACTGGCATCCCCGATAGATTTCCAACAGGCTACCTTGATATGATATAAAACCTATTTAGTATTAACAAATCCCATATTATTTTGTGAATAATTTGTCAAATTACATTAATAGTTATTGTATATATTTTGCTTCTAATGTAAAATATTAATAAAATTTTGTCAAATTTTATAATACATATGGAGGTATTCATCATGGCAATTAATGGAACAGGGGTTTTTTCAATGGATATAGACAAAGAAAGCAAAGTATTCACTGCTTTTGCTGAAGGTTTTTTTTCAATGGAGCAAGGAATTGCGTTTTGTGAAGATTTTACTAAGGCTGCACTGGAATGCAGTAAGTATGGGGACTATATCATGATTGTTGACGCACAAGGAGTTAAACCATCCACCCCTCAAGTGGCAGAAGCACTTGGAAATGCATTGGCTCTTTATGCTTCCGATGAATTCAAATTCAAAAAACGATTTATGCTCAATTGTGCTTCATCAATTACACAATCACAGGCTGTCAGGTTATCAAAGAATGTTCCTGGGTTTAACACTAAAGTGACTTTTGTTGATACAAAGGAAGATGCTTTAAAAGAGATTTGAGGTCTTTGATTCTACTCCCCCCCTACTTTATAGGGGTTGTACTGTAAAGTATACGTAAACCGGGGAGGTATCACGAAGAATATAGTTTTCGTCCCCAGGATTAATTCCTGGCGATGAGAGCTTTTTTTATGCCATTTAATTATATTTTATACAAGTATTATAATAAAGGCCCTTATCCACATGAAGACTATAACGTTGTATTGTTGTCGGTTGTTCTATAGTGTATAAAGACTACAGGTTGAGCCAAACCGACCATAACTGAATTAGATTTCTGATACCGCTTTTTTCCTCCTATAGATAGCAAGAGACAGACTACTAAGTTAGCTAGTCTGTCTCTTGTTTGGTTTTCTCATTAGAAACAATAGTGGATAGCAAGTCAATTTTATTTACTTCCGTACTGGTCTGATGTACTTAAAAAACCGTTCCGGATTATGATAAAAGTAAATTATTCTACCGGGGGAAGTATCAAAGCAGTAACCAGTGCCTGCAAAATTAAAAGTTGACATTGCCTTTTCAATCTTTTCCTCCACACTTCGATTTTCCTGTTCATAATCGAATGGTCCATGTTCAAAAACAATATACTCGGCTTCGGGAACATCAATCATAAGCATTTGTGGTGGTACTTCGCCTTTATAATCAAAAGGAAGTCGTACACCATAACACTCTGTACGCGGTATACCCCAATCGCAGAGTCTGCCGTCCGGATCATTAATGTACGCCATAATCTGACCGCTGCCGCTGTTCGATTCGCTCCCACCATCATCATCCAATTTGTCCTTGATACTATCGAGTAAGCCGCAAATTGTTTCGCAGTCCTGTCCCGGAATAAGACTTTGCTTTTGCCAAAAATCCCAATACCCATTACTCTCATAGTTTTTAATGTGCAAAAATTTGTGTGCGGGAATGGTTACAAAATAAATTTTAACATCATCTGTAGATTTCATCATCCCAATCTCTCCCAATCCTAAAAAATAGCGGTCGAAAGGGTTTATTTTTGTACGAAGAACGACAGGCTTAGGCTTTTTTCGGTATTCATTTGGAGTTACACCATATGTTCCTTTGAAAGCTCTGGTAAAAGCTTCATGGGATGAAAACCCATAATCAAAAGCAATATCTAAAAGGCTTTTTTCACTATCCCGAACCTCTTTTAGTGCAAAGGCTAATTTTCTATGCCGCAGATAATCCCTAAATTGCATACCCGATATTTCTTTGAATTTTCTCGTTGTATAAAATTCGGAATAACCCAGCCTGCGAGACAGAAAGCGTAGTGTCAAGGCTTCATCATTATAATTTTTAATACATATGTCAATTTCATCAACGATTATTTGAATTTGCTTCTGCCACTCGTACATCCGTCCGTTCACCTCGTTTCAACCACCATACATCTATTATAAAGAACTAGAGAGATTACTGCTTGATTCTACTTGCTGTTATTTCATTTTTCTCTTTCATCATTCGACGTTGGTAATAGTTTCTACTCAACTAAACTGCTTATATGTTCAGCATTAATGGCAGAAAACGTGAATTTTTTACTATCATTTTCCAGATCTTCTTTTGTAATAGTGGCATCTGTAAAGAAAAATCTCCATTTCCAAATTTCAGGGTCATAGTAGTTAATAACACCATGCATTAGTGTTGGTACAAAGCTACTGTTTCCACTAATTGTTATCTGACTTGTTGGAGGAGTATATATATCAGGACCAATTTTAAAAGTAACTATATCAACTAAATCCTTAAATTTTGTAAACCAGCCATATGGATTACACTCCTCATTTTCGGCATTTGGTATAATAATGGCAGCACCGGTTATAGCAGTTACAGTTCCGATAGTAAAATATTCCTCTGATAAATCACCGGCATTATTCTGAAATAAATCCAGAGTTCCGCTGCTTCCCAGCTCAACGTCACCGACCAATACTTTTCTCTTATTCTGTGAATTCACATCAATGGCAATGGTATAAGTATCTTTACCGCTGATATTTCCAACTTTCGTCACTTCTTCGGAACCCTGTATACTGAGTTTAACTCCATCTGCTAAGGTGATGTTTCCTACCTTACCGCCCATTACATAAATTGCATAAGAATCTTTTGAAGCTTTATTTACAATGATATCACCAATTGTGTTTCCACCGATGACGGTAAGTTTTGCAGTAACTGAATCTAAATAGACAGGAATACCACTTGGTGCAAAGTGACCCACCAAATCAGTTCCAATGGTTACTTCACCAACTACTTTTATAGCTTCTAAGGTTCCATTATCACTGAATTTAAACATTAATGAATTTGTATAATCAACCGTTTGGCCTTCCTTAATAGTCAACATACTGTTTATTCTGCCAGCCACACCTTGAGCTACCTTGTAATAAACTCCACCTATCATAACTCGGTCAGTATCGGCACTTGTTACTTTGTAATAATCTTTTGTATCCGGAAAGGCTGTTGGAGTTTCCGCAGCTGAAAGTCTTGTCCAAACATCATTTTCACTAAAGCTAATTGTTGAGTCGGCAGGTGTAATAGTCTTTGTTATTTTATATCCTTTATTTGGCTCTGTACCAGAGTCTGTAACTAATTCACTATAAAAAGTAATTGATGATACAGAATAACCCAAATCTTGAATTTTACCACTTTGTAATCTATAATGATAATTTTGAGGCAACTGGTATTTAGCAATATACTCATCTGAATTGTTTACAATTGTCAAATCCCTTGAAAATTTTATCGTAGACTCGGAAGCCTTTCCGCTAGCTGTACCTTTTATACTTGCCCATCCCAAATCAGCCACTAATTTGTTGGTTCCGGTTGGTGAAGTAAAGTTAGCATCACCTGTAATTGCAATATAGTCCGCATCAGTTAAATTTATTTTTACATAACCAGGAACATTTCCATACAACAATTCATAAGTTCCGGGCTCACCTGAGTTTTCAGCCTTACTGTAATTTGATAATTGATGTTTTTGAGAACCTATCATAACACTTATTTTTGTTGTATCAATAGTCAAGTCACTTGCAGATGCACCATTAGAGCCGGAAAATGAAAATTGTATATTCTTGACTGCTGAATCCTTATTAAAGTTAGATACATAATTTACTTTCATTCCCAGCTCTGCCTGAGCGATTGCCATATCGGTGTACGTACTGAAATCTGAATTCTGGTATACAATATTACCGTCTGTAACAATAGTTTGCACTCTTGCAACATATGAGTTTCCGGCAACAATTCCATTGTCCAGTAATATTATCCCTGAAAGATTGTTTTTCGGAACTGTTAACGTAAGGATTGTATCTGCAGGTGTTTGTGGAGTTGAGAATGAAGCAATTTCCACGGAATATTCTTTTATATTGCTGTCCTCTGCGCCATTCGCCGCAGTAATTGTATAAGCCAGCCCGCCTGTTCCTGAAGTATTTGAAGATAGTGTTACACTTGGAGTACCTAATTTTTCTAAAGCAACATTTGAATATGGATTTATGCCGGTAATAGTGAGGATATCAGAGGTATTACCTGAAGCATCTTCCATTACTATATACGCTGTGTATTTTTGACCGGCTGTCAGACCTGTCAGATTAATCTGATAGTACACAGGGTTTCCGGAAGCTGACCCTGTTGTATTTGATGCTTTAATCGCTACCATGTCAGGAGCACTTGCACTTGCATCTTTTAGTAAATAATAGTATTTAACGGTACCGGCTTCTTGTGTAGCATGATATTTCAATGTAGCTGTTGTTCCAGTTGCTGTACCCAGATTTTCAACAGTGCCGCCAGAAAGCTCAGGTGGCGTTGTGTCAGCTGGATTAACAGTTACGGTAGTTGTTGCTGTTTTAGTCGGATCTGCTGCTGAGACAGCTGAGATTATAGTTGTACCTTCTGTCAATGGAGTTACTATACCATTATTTACGGTTGCAACCGTTGTATCGCCGGATGACCAGGTTACATTTTTGTTTGTCGCATTTGAAGGTGTAATTGCTGCTATTATTTTTCCCGTTGCTCCACCTGCTGTCAGGGTCATTGTAGTTGGTGAAACACTAATAGCACTAACTGGCGTTACTGATGGTGTTGTATTATCACCTCCACTGTTCCCGCCATTGCCGGGATTAGGCGTTGGTGTTCCACCTGTTGTACCGCTTCCGGTATTATTATTTACAACTGAAGTTCCACCCGTGACAGGTACTCCTCCCGCGGTTGCTCCGGTTACACCGGCTGCTGCTGTTATTTGTGTGTTCGGTGTTGTAACACTGGAATTATTTGCACCCTCATGGAGAAGAACTTTCTCTACAGTTCCCGCTCCACTAACAGTAGTCTCTGCTGCTGAAGTTATTGTGTTAACAACCGCACCTTTTTCTGCCTCTATAGCAGTATTTTCTCCTGTATTATTTACAGAAACAGATTTTATCTTTGATTCCTTATCAACAAATATAGTAGTGTTGGCGCTTGAAACCTTCGTATTTTCAATATTTGCTGCAATTGCTTTAACAATTACATCTGGAGTTCCTATCTCCAAGGTTCCAACGGAACCTGTGATTATGATTTCTTCACCTTTTGCAATTTCAATTTCTTTTACAGTGTTGCCATCTGAGATTGCTATTCTCAGTTTATCATTAACCTTTTCAATTTTGATATTTGAGATATTTGAAGTCCCGGTGATATGTATAGAATTTTCACCACCGCCCCTGACAACAGTATTCCCCTTAACGGTTACACTGTCAAGAGTGACATCCCCTTCGCCAACTCCTTCTGCAATAATCAGATTCTCTGTAATATTAACTCCCCTAAGTATAACGTCAGGTACCTTTATAACTACTGTTCCAGTCACATTGCCGTCATAAGTACCAGCTTTTGTATAATAACCTTTTACAATGTTATTTATGATTGCTACAATTTCTGCTCTGGTAATATTTGCTTTAGGATTAAACTTACCATTATTCCCATTTACGTAGCCCTTGGCTTCCATCTCAAATACAGAAGTCCTTGCCCATGATGATACTTCTTTTTCATCAGAAAAATGCGTATTGGAAGTAGTGCCTTCATTTACTGAAAATGCTTTTGCCATCATTACTACGGCTTCTTCCCTTGTAATTTTATCTGTTGGGCGAAGCAGTGTAGCTCCATTACCATCAATAATTCCTGCGGCATTTGCCTTTAGAACTGCATTAGTATAAAACTGTCCTGCTTTTAAATCTGAAAAAGTGTTCTTGGAGGTCGCCTTGTAGTCCATAATGTTGTCAAGGATACATGCCATTTCTCCTCTGGTTATAGAATCATTAGGTCTGAAAAATCCATCATATCCGTTAATGACACCCTGTGCTGACCATTTGTAAATAGCATCTGATGCCCAATGGCCATTTAAATCTTTAAACGTCTGTTGTACTGTTGCCATCGATGCATCTGCTGCTGCAAATGATGTTCCAAATGAACTCATTAGCATGACGACAGCAACGATGAAAGAAATTGCTTTCTTCATAGCACTTCACTCCTTTTTGTAAATTGTTAAATACTTTATATTTTGACATTTATTTTATTAAAAGTCAACCAAAATATGACATTATTTTACCAGAAATTTGTACTCGTGACAAATTCCTACCTTAAAACAACGATTTATTAAGTAAATTCACAGGGTTTGCAATGCAGAATAAAGAAGGTAATTTTAGAATAAGCAATTGGCTTAATTGTTGATAAAAATATTCAAAAATAGGAATTTATCTAGTTAGACCATAATTCGACAATAATATATTAATTTGATATGGTAAACTGTGAACAACAAAGGTGCAGAAGCGACTATTGAAACACAAAATCTTTCTGTTATATCTTCGGCTTCTGCATGGGCTATGACATGTGATGGTAATAGTGGTAGTACAGGATATGTACAAGTAGGGTGGTTAAAATATCCAGTTAGTAACAAAGATTTTAGAGTCGGATTCGGCAATGCAAAAATGTACTTGGTTATTTATAACAACTGGTACTAAACTTCTTACTAATATCCGATTGAGCCGTAAATCAAGGGAGAGTTTAACTATGAAAAAAATGATTGTAACAATGGTTACAATTTTAGTGTTAACAGTATGTTTGACTGCTATAGTAATTGCAAATTCACACAATAATAATACCAATACTACTGTATCCCCAACTATTTCTGATAATATCATTAACACTTTAGTGAAAAACCCCAACTTTCAAAATCATGGTTTTGAGATTAGGAAAATGTTTGAAGCAGTAAAAATCGATAAGAAAACTGCTATTGAGTTGGCAAAAAAGGTAGTTGGAGAAAAACAAGGACAGAAGCAAAAAATATTTCTGCTTTACTTGTAAAATTTACGGATATGTACAAACTTAAATTACCTGAATCAGATATTATTTTAAAAGATTATCCGGTATGGATTGTAACTTTTAATGGCGTAAACCTTCTAAGAAGTGGCCCTAAGCAAAGCAATACAAATTCTGCTACTGTTTATGCAGATAAAAATGTTGTTATTGATGCTAATAACGGTGTTGAATTAGAAACATTTTCATATGGGAGTAGTTTAAAATAGTTAATGATATATTTTTATATTTTTGCTCATTTATCACATGATTGTTTAGTAGCCAGATGGTCTGAATAGTCAACCATGCCTTTTTCATATGCCCTTGCTAGTATAGAAAGTACATTAGACTCAAACATAGTATTATTTGTCTTCAACATTATCTAAATACTTATGAACCCAATGATTTAAAAGACTATATCCATATTTTCTTCTAGTACCTTTAAGTATCCCCATATCCCACACCCCTATAATTAATTATAAAAAAAAGTAGGCAAGGTGGTAATCCTTGTCTACTTTTTTTACAACTTCACTAAGCTGGTGTCTCTTAACTAAAAAACTAAATAGAGATCATTAAAACGAGGTAATTATCCCCAATAAATAACTTTTAAATACTGCCAAGTCAATAGCATTTACTGAACCATCATGATTAACATCAGCGGCAATCAATTGTTTATCAGTAAGTGTCGTTGAACTGAGAATATACCTTTTTAATGCCGCAAAATCGAGAGCATCAACAAGGCCGTCTTCATTAATGTCTCCAATAGTAGGAGTGGGTGTACCGGAGGTAGGCTCACCATATACAATACCTCTTCCATTGGTTGCAACAAATACACGGCCATAAACTCTTAAATCTCCTGTAATTGAGTAGTTTATAGAACCATACTGGTGCTGGTCGTCATTTACTCTGACCCAGCTTTTAGCCATATCATCGGAACGATAGACCGCATATTGACCGTCTTTTTCGCCGCACATATAGATTGCCAGGTAGTCTGCACCATCCTTGGCTTTACCGAATCCAACTACATCAGATCTGGTAATGTCGTTAACTTTATTAATTGTTTTACCTCCATCAGTTGTGTAGGAAAGACCTGTGGTTGAACCAGGAATCCAAACATGCCCTTCTTTATTAGGAACTGCTTTGATTTTTGAAGTAGAAGATTCAAGACCTGTTTTTACAGCTGTGAATATTTGACCTCCATCATTACTTGAATAGAAAGTATTATTTGCGTATGCATAGAATACTTTCGGGTTAACTCTGTCCGAACAAACATTTGCACCTGCCGGAAGTGTGCTGACTGCTTTCCAGCCGCCATTTACATAGCATACAACTCCCTGACTTGTGCCTGTTGACCAGACAAATGTTGAACCGTCGGCAGACACTGCAACAGTACCACCCTGTATAATGTCATCTTCAGTACTTGCAGGGAATGTATAACTTATATTTGGCTGAACTTCAGCCCATGTTGTGCCTCCATCTTTAGAAATGGCAACGCTTTTTTTAATCATTTCATATTGTTCTTTATCAGTATTACCTACTCTTACTATGGTTTTCGGATTGAGCTCTGCATAATCCAAACCTGTAGTGCTCGTAAATCTAGGAGTTAGCATCATCATGTCCGGACCTACTTTTAAGTCTTTATGTACGAATCCACAGATATCTCCAACCCCGCTTATCAGTTCTACGCCATTAATTGGCGGACATATCAGACTTAAAACAGCAGTTTCTTCAACTCCCGTTCCCATAACTTCGATATTTACTAATTTACCGCTATCCCAATCTGTCAGATTTTTTGAGCCATAAATAGTAGCACCTGTACCATACATCATTTCATTGGAATCAAAAGGATTGATTGCAAGAGCGCTCATCATCCAGCCAAGCTTTGGAGCAGGATAATTCATTATTTCGTCGCCCGTTACCAAACCGCCGCTTGCTGCGTTTATCTTATTTCCAAATGTAAGCCAGGGCGCTTTCGAAATATCCATTGTATATTTAAGGTTTCTTGACGGATATGAGTCACCGTTTTCCCAAATAGCATCCCAAGTTTTACCCGCATCCCTTGAACGGAAAATAAAGTTATCAGGCCACCATGATTGAAGTGACGATATTATAAGTGTATCAGGATTTTGTGCATCAACACTTAAACCTGAAAATCCGTAGTAGTTTTCATACTTTGGTGAACCATCCCAGTTTTTCCCGGAAGGAGGTGTTATATCTGTCCAAACACCTGTATTTGTATCGTATTTATAAACTGCACCGTCATCACACTGATAAGGGCCTCCCCTATCACAATATGTAACAAATAAAATTCCTTTGCTGTTTACAACTGCATGCTGAGGGATACCGATTTTCAAGGCTTTACTGTTATGCTGTGTAAAAGTGCTTTCTGTCGGTTGACCTTCAACTGGTTTCCAGGTTACTCCTGCATCATGACTGACATACAGCGGATTCTTTTTATCAGCAACACCGACATAAATGTCCTTAGTCGGTGAACCTTTAGTACCCTTATATGAATCAAAAGTTACAAAACACAATCCCAGATTATCCGATGAATACTCAAAATTGGGATCTTCAACATAGTTTCCTACATTTGTAAAGCTGCTAACCTTTGCCCACGTTTTACCGTAGTCTGTACTTTTCCAGAGACCTTTACCGCTTCTTGCCGCAAAATATAATATGTTATTGCTGTTGGGATCAACCATCAAACGTTCACCAACTGAACGCCCCGGCATGTTTCCTCCGAATTTGAAAGGCAGCTCTGTCCTTTCCCACGTTTTACCGTAGTCTTCAGAACGAAGAATATATCCGTTCATTGATGTCCAGCTGTTTGTATATGTACCGGCTGCTATATAAACTCTGTTTGTATCAACCGGGTCGGTAGCTATACTTTCACACCCTAAAAGGTTCCATTCATCCGGCGATACCCAGTCGGTAATAGGCTCCCATTCTAATGTTTGCTTGTTCCTTATATATGCTCCACCCATGTCGGTACGAGCATAAACAAGGCCCTTCTCTGTTGGGTTATAAACAATTCCGCAAACATATCCTCCTCCGCCGCCGATTTTAACATTATTCCAATTATACGAAGCACTAACAGCTCCATTTACTGATACAGGTTGTACTAATAGAGAAGTACACGTAAAAGCAAAAAGTAAAAATAAAATCATAATTTTTTTGATATTTCTAATCTTCATAAGATTAACCTCCTAGATTTTTTTATTCCTTTAGAATTATAAAACTAACAAACACAAAAAAACTTAGCCCCCCTTTCTTTTGAATGTAATATATTTAGCTACCTGTGTTTTTGTACAAATAACTTTGGCAACATAATAGGCTTAGCCCCAAGGTTTACCTATATTTCGCTGTAGAGATATACCTAACCTTGAGAACTCCATAATATAACAGTTAGTTTCAGCTAGGATGTTGAGAACAATAATATTTGCTCATATGCCAGAGCACTTATCTTTGGCAGCATGACGATAATTTTAAGTCGGGATAGCAGGTTGTGAGTAATGAATACAGCCGTAGGAAGGAATGGTTTAAGCTTTCAGGTCTTGAAAAATGCCTCAATTGTATGATTCTTGTTAAAAAAATGGAATATTTCATCTGCAGATTTTTGTGAAACGCCCCCTTACTATTGTTTGGTTGGTGCTTAACAAATTCGTAAGTGATAAGGTTTTCACCTTTTGTTATATTATGGTGCCTAATATATTACATTTTCAAGGTACGCGTTTATACGAAACTTAGGTAGCTAGTACTTCCTCTGTTTGGTTCTGCTTATCTATAATAAGCTTGCTAAAAATATAAAGTGCATTGCTTGTCTTTATCAATAGCAAGATTTTCGATTAAGTTTTAGAATTGGATTCTTTAACGAAAAAGCAAGTTGTATTATAAATTCGATCCGTCTAGCTCTATTCATTTATTTCTTTAAATGCAGCTTCATCACTATCCGCATAATGAGATGACATATCGGTTGAATACTGTTTCTGTATAATTCCCTTAAAATACTTCAATTACTATAAATATACAATATAGATATTAAACTTACAATATTAAAAATTATAGGTAGACATTCGTAGAATTTATAGGTAGACATTCATAGAATACTATGAAGTCTACCTATTTTAGTCAAGTTATATGAGTGGCAAACTATTTGAGTACCGACAACATCTGTGGAGTTATAAAAAAGTTGTAAAATTATTGTTTATTACCTTTGACGCATTTTAGCAATATTTCTTTATCACCTATGTCTGTTGAATTAAGTCCAACCTCCCAATACTCCAATAAAAATAAAAACCGAATCGCATTTCCTAATACTACCATTAGTAATAATAGAAAGACGATCCGGTACACATCTTTATTGTTAGTATGAAACTTTATTAACTCCGCCAGTTATGTTTTTTAGTTTTCTGGAAATAATAAATACATAACTTTTTTATTATTTCCACAACTTTTTTATGATTCCACCCACCAACATCTATCCCATTTTCCTTACTCCACAGTTACACTCTTAGCAAGATTCCTCGGCTTGTCAACATCACAGCCCTTTTCTATCGCCATGTAGTAAGCGAAAAGTTGAAGCGGAGTAACTGCTGAAATTGGAGCAGTTAGTGAGTCCACGTCTGGTATAGTTATTACAGTGTCTGCTGTCTTTCGCAGTTCCTCTGCATGCTTTTCCTGTGTAATAGCAAGAACCACCGCACCTCTGGCCTTAACCTCACGTATATTGCTTACCATTTTGTCAAAGAGGGTATCCTGAGTCATTGGGCAAACGACAAGAGTTCCTTTTTCAATAAGAGCAATAGTTCCGTGCTTTAATTCACCGCCTGCGTATGCCTCCGAGTGAATGTAAGAGATTTCCTTCAGCTTTAAAGAGCCTTCCAATGAGAGAGCATAGTCAAGGCCTCTTCCGATAAAAAATATACTTTTGGCATTGTAATGCTGATGAGCAAATTTCTGTATATCTTCCTTATTCTCCAGAATCTTTTCAATATCGCTTGGAATTTCTTTTAGCTGATTGAGAACAGCATCGGCTTCCTCTTTTGTGATTGTACCCTTTTTAAGCCCAAGCTCAAGAGCCACCATATAAAGAGCTGTCAATTGGGTATTGTAGGCTTTTGTTGATGCAACAGCAATCTCAGGCCCTGCCCATGTGTATAGAACATCATCTGAATCACGTGCAATAGAGCTACCTACAACATTAACTATAGATAAAATTCTTGCTCCCCTTTTCTTTGACTCACGTAGTGCAAACAGGGTATCCAGAGTTTCTCCCGACTGGCTTATTATTATTGTCATATTCTTATCTGAAATAAGCGGATCACGGTAACGGAATTCAGATGCAACATCTACTTCTACCGGGATTCTGCAAAGTTTTTCTATAATGTATTTTCCGATAACACCTGCATGATATGCAGTTCCACAGGCAACGATATAGATTTTTTCCAGCTTGTTTATATCTTCCTCGGTAATGGTTACATTATCAAGAACCAGTCCGCCGTCCTTTAATCGAGGATTAATAGTATCCCTTATAACCTTTGGTTCTTCATACATTTCCTTCATCATAAAATGCTCGTAGCCGCCCTTTTCAGCAGCTTCTACATCCCAGTTTACCTTGAAAATTTCTTTATCAACAGGAGCGCCAAGGCTATTGAAAACCTGTACGCTGTCTCTTGTGAGAATGGCAACTTCCTTATCCTCAAGAATATAAATATTTCTTGTATATTCAAGAATTGCAGGAATATCCGAAGCAATAAAGTTTTCACCTTCCCCAAGACCGATAATCAAAGGACTGTCTTTTCTCGCACATACAAACATATTCTCATCGTCCTTGCAAAGCACTCCCAGCGCGTAGGACCCTTCGATTTCATCAATTGCCTTCATTACTGCATCTACAAGGTCTCCATCGTAGTAATACTCCACAAGGTGTGCAATAACTTCGGTATCAGTCTCTGATTTAAAAACATATCCCTGACCTTTTAAAAACTCTTTTATTTGCATATAGTTTTCAATAATTCCGTTATGGACAACAACTATCTCACCTGACTGACTTATGTGGGGATGTGAATTAACATCGTTAGGCTCTCCGTGAGTAGCCCATCTGGTATGGCCGATTCCCATATAACCGTTTAACTTCTCTGATTCAAGCTTTTCTTCCAGACATGCAAGTCTGCCCTTGCACTTGATAACTTTTAAAATTCCGCCCTCATTTACAGAGACACCTGCTGAATCATATCCTCTGTATTCAAGCTTTGATAATCCATTTATAAGAACAGGTACTGCTTTTCTATTTCCAATATATCCAACTATTCCGCACATATTAATTCTCCTTCAACTTTATTATTTTACATAATTACAGCAAATAATTCTAAAATAACCCGCTGTATCAATTGGTTGTAGCACAAAAAAAGATACACTTCCCCCTTAGTACAGGCGAAAAAACAACGCAAAAATAACACATAAGTGTAAAAAAGGGCAAAACTAAAAACACCCTCCCAATTTCTAAAAAACAATATTAAGTTTTTATATAATGAATTTTATAAGATATAATACAGGATCAGTTACATGAGACCATTTTGTTTTTGCAGTCGCCTGCAAGCTTTGTTTTGTCTCTCTCGACCGTAACAGCCGGAAGGTATCCGCCGAATCTTTCGATACGACACACATTGGTTGTGAATCGCTTCCTTCTCCTCGTCAACAGATTTATAATAAAATCTGTCCTGGCGCCTTTTTAATTCATTTTAATCCTGCCTTTTTTCCCACCCCCTCAATATCCAATTATTTCTTAAATCCATTCATATCTATACTACAATATATTATATATACTACAAAATTGTCAACACAATTCACAGTTTTTTAACTTTTGTGGAAAATTGTACTAGGACTTGTCCGGATTATAACCCAGAAGCGGAGTCAGGTCATGACCTCCCATATCCTTTATATACACTGTTATAGGTGTTTTATTACCATCAACGGGAACACCGTTTTTGTCCTCCGGGTAAACCTTTTTACCGCCAAATAGCTGTGCAACACCCTGTGTTCCGAGTAAATGAGCCCCCGCCAGCAGACCTGATGCGGTTATATATACTCCGCACTTTGTTTCGCCTATATGCTTTTTATATGGCTTGATATATCCCCAAACCTTTGCAAGAAAAGCCAAAAAAGCTGTCTCCTGAGCCTCTTCATTATTTAAAAAGTCTTTCTTACTGAACACATTGTACTTTTTGGCTAAATCACTCCACATTCCCTCAAAATTATTATCCCCGTCTACTCTGTAAGCACCTTTCTCAACTTTTTCATAATAGAAGCCTGCATCTGCCAAAGCTAATTCACCCATTTGATACTTTCCCAGATACCCCAGCCCGTTTACAACTTTATAGTCTCCGCCCGATTCATGGTCAGCAAGTTTTTTAAGAAAGTCTTCAAAGCTTTTAATTCCCGCCAATAGACCTTTGCTCTTCTCCAGAGCTTTCTCAGCGCTGAGTATTACTCCGGATAAAGCAGTATTAATATTAGCCATGGTAATTTTATTTTGTGAGGTAGTTACATTTTTTGCAGTCACATTATTTAATAACAAAACCCCATTTGCAAGCTTTATGGCAGCCTCCAAACCTTTTATTGCATTTTGCACGGCTGTTGAGCTTTTTTTATCAATTGCATTATCAACAAGTGCACAGAATTTTTTCAGCTGGGTAATTTCTTTTTGAGAGGTTAAGACAGCGGTTTTGACCGTCTCGTCTTCCTTGGTGGTTTTGCTGACTGCTTTTTTTACTATATTCTGAAAACTTTTGTTTCCTCTTCCTGATGCTACTTCTATATTTTTATCTGTCTTTTCATTTTTTTGCATAATAATCCCTCCAAAAATACTCATCTAATTTATAAGTAAATTTAAAAGGACATTTAACACCCAAAAAACACAAAAAATAGAAGGGTGGAAAAATTTTTCTCACTCCTCCTATTATGTATACTTTAGGACAATCTTCCTTCAATAACTCTTACGAGTTCCTTTGCACGCCTTGTAATGATATCCTTGTTTTTGCCTTCAATCATTACCCTTACCAAAGGCTCGGTTCCCGAAGGTCTTATAAGGACTCTTCCTTCTCCCTTGAACTCGTCCTCAAGCTCCTTGCACATCTTCTTGATTACTTCGTCGTCGAGATATTTATACTTCTTTTCATTGGTTACCTTTGCATTTATCAATACCTGAGGCAATATCTGCATTACACCTGCAAGCTCTGAAAGCTTTTTGCCCGAATCCTTTAAAACCTTCAGCAGCTGAACGGCAGTTAAAAGACCGTCTCCCGTAGTATTGTGGTCCAGAAATATAATATGGCCGGACTGCTCACCACCAAGCATATATCCTTTATTAAGCATTTCTTCCAGAACGTATCTGTCTCCAACCTTCGTTTTCTCAATAGTAAGGCCGTTATTTTTAGCCATAATATCAAGTCCCATGTTGCTCATAACTGTTGCCACGATTGTATTCTGAGCCAGCATCCCTTTATCCTTCAGGTACAGGCCGATAATAGCCATTATCTGGTCACCGTCTACAATATTACCGTTTTCATCAACAGCAAGAACTCTGTCAGCGTCACCGTCAAAAGCAAGACCTATATCAGCCTTTATCTCCTTTACATATGCCTGAAGCTGCTGCATATGTGTAGAGCCGCATCCGCTATTTATATTTGTTCCGTCAGGTTCATTATTTATAACACTTACATCGGCCTTTAAATCCAACAGTGCCATTGGAGCCGCTTGAAAAGATGCCCCATTTGCGCAATCAATTGCTACCTTTATTCCTTCAAGGTCACCTGTAATAGTTCCCTTTACAAAGTTTACGTAATCTTCAAGAGCATTTTCCTGATAGCATTTGAAGCCTATATTCTGTCCTACGGGCTTAGGCAAATCTTCACAGTCATTTTGTATTATTTCTTCAATTTTATCTTCAATAGCATCGGGCAGCTTATACCCGTTTGAATTGAAAAACTTTATTCCGTTATATTCAAAAGGGTTATGTGAAGCTGAAATAACAACACCCGCATCGGCATCATACTGTCTTGTAAGGTATGCTATTGCAGGAGTTGGAATTACTCCAAGGCTGACAACCTGTGCTCCTACAGAACAAATTCCCGAAATCAGAGCAGCTTCCAGCATATCCCCTGATATTCTTGTATCCATACCAACAAGTATTTTAGGTGTATGCTTGGTTTCACCCGTAAGTACGTAAGCACCTGCCTGGCCAAGCTGATATGCAAGTTTTGGAGTCAATTCGAGATTCGCAACACCTCTGACCCCGTCAGTTCCAAATAATCTTCCCATTCTATCCTCCAAGTTCCATTTATTTCGAATTTAACTTTCATTATATAATATATCATCTTTTAATATGTTATTAATAGTTCTATTTCGGAATTGCATAAGTTTTAATAATTTGTTCTGCTATACGTATTCCGTCTACAGCAGCACTTACTATTCCACCTGCGTATCCTGCTCCCTCGCCTGCCGGATAAAGTCCCTGCAAATCAATACATTCGAGCTTATCGTTTCTAGGAATTCTCACCGGAGATGAGGTTCTTGTCTCAACACCTGTAAGCAATGCATCCTTCATACCAAACCCTTTTAACCTTCTGCCGAAATAGCTTATTGACTGTTTCATACTATCCGTCACATAATTCGGCAGACAATTATTGATATCTGCACATCGGGTTTCCCCGGTATAGCTTGGCTTTACACTACCAAGTCCTCCTGTCCTTCCCTCCAGAAAATCCTCAAGCCTTTGCACGGGAGCACTATTATTTCTTCCTCCTGTTTCAAAAGCAAGCCTTTCCCATTTTCTCTGAAATTCTATTCCTGCAAGAGGGTGCTGTGTTCCAAAGTCCCCGGGCCCTACAGAAACCACCAATGCACTGTTGGCATTATCCTTGTCCCGTTTGAATTCACTCATACCATTAGTGACTATAGTGTCCGTTTCAGAAGCTGAGGCGACAACTACTCCGCCGGGGCACATACAAAAGGAATATGCCGTACGCTCCAGAAATTTGCAGAAAAGCTGGTAATCTGCGGGGCCTAATGCAGGGTGTCCGGCCGCGTCGCCGTATTGAGCCGTATTTATAACCTCTTGAGGATGTTCTATTCTGACCCCAATTGAAAATGGCTTCTGTACAAAGGTAATACCCCTTTTGTACAGCATTTCAAAGGTATCACGTGCACTGTGTCCAATAGCCAGTACTACAGTATTTGTGTCTATTAAAGAGTTGTTATTGGTATAAACACCACAGATTTCTCCATTTAGGGTCTTAACATCTACCATCTTCGTATTAAAAAGAACAGTTCCCCCAAGTCGTTCAATTTCCATTCTCATTTGTACTACAATATTCTTTAGAACATCAGTACCAATATGGGGTTTTGCTTTATATAATATTTCGTCAGGTGCACCAAACTTGTGAAATTCACTAAGAACCTTTTCGCACCTTGCATCATTTATTCTCGTTGTAAGCTTCCCATCGGAGAACGTGCCTGCTCCCCCTTCACCGAACTGTACATTGGTTTCGGTATCAAGGGTTCCGCTATTCCAGTAAACAGCCACCTTTTGGGTACGCTCACTGACATTCCCGCCTCTTTCAATTACAATAGGCTTGTAACCGTTCTGGGCGAGGACAAGTGCACAGAAAAGACCGGCAGGGCCGGTTCCTACAACAAGAGGTCTTCCGTCCATTGGCTTATTTCCCGGAAATAATTCTTCCTCCCGTAATTCTTGAAGGATTCGAACGTCCTTATCAGAAGGTACTTTGACACTATCATCAAGCTCGCATGAAACCGAGTAGACAAAACGTATGCCAGGTTTTTTCCTGGCATCTGTTGATTGTTTTACTATTTTTATATTTTTAACTAAATTGTTGTTTATCCTAAGCTTTTGAAGCACCTGATGTTCAAGTTCCTTTTGTCCTCCATCAAGTGTTGTTACCAGATTTGATATTATAATTTTCATCTTTTCACCTTGTATCCTGCTGCACATTCTGATTTTCTTCTGCAGGTACTTTTGTTATTTTTACAAGTACTTTAGTCTCACCTGACTGGGTGATGTTGGGCGGCAGTGTAACCTGTAACGGAATACGATGTTCTCCGTCCTTTAGCCCGCTTACATCTACCTTGGCCAAAAGGCTATTTACCGTTACATTAGCCATATCTTCCTTTTTACCTTTTAAAGTTACCGATACCGGCTCTATTATCTCATAAGCAAGTGTATTGTCATTTATAGTGCCTTCCAGAGTCATATCCCTTGGTTCAAATTTATAGGTCTTTACATCCAACGGAATAATCTTTACCTCAACACTAACTTCACGAGTAGAACTCACAAGCTTAAGACCATTTGGTATCTGCAATAAAACCTGCGTATTTAAAGTTTTATCTGCTTTTTCAATATTTATGGGAACAGTCTTAACCTCGTTTACTTTCTCCATAATATCCGGGTCGCCTGTAACTAGTATGCTGTCAGGCTTAACGGAATATTCACCCTCAAGGTAATTTTCCGCAGGAATACCCTGTGTGATTGGGATAACCGGTACTCTTTTACCTACTTCTATCTTTATGTCAACATTAAGCTTCTTGCCCAGCCCCGGCATCTCCACGCCTTTTTTGTCGTATACCTTACATTCCTTCCTGATCTCCAGATTTCTGTCAAGTCCGGTTACGTCAACAAAAGCCTTCACGGAGCCAACTGAAGCTATAACAGTGTCAATATCCTGTATTGATACTGTATCTGGTTGCGCAGTCTTAGAAATTATCTCGTAACCCGCCGGAAGTTTGCCGAGGGTTTCCACCTGGACTATAAAAGGATTCTCCTCTATACGTGCCAGATCAAGTGTAATTGTTTTTTGCTTGAGCTCTATATTTTTGGGGTTAATTCTTTCCCTGCCCAAATAAACAGGTGGTTCCAATGCAATAACCTTGTCATTTACACTTTTAACTTTTGACAAATCAAGGGTTACTTCAAAATCAGTGTCCTTTATATTATCAAGAACATCTCCCTTGTCCCTGACATCCACTACAACATATTTGTTGAAGTTTTTACTGTTCAAAACAAGTCCTTGTGATTTAAGGCTCTCCTCATTAATAACATTTAATGGAACAGTATAATGTTCTGTCTGTACAGGGTTAATTGCAAACCACAGAAATATAGCGAATATTATTGAAAATATTTTTAATGTTAGATCCTTCTTCAGGAATTCTTTCACTTTGATTTCCCCTTCCAAAGTGCCAGCTTCTTGTTTACAGACTTCTTTTCCAGTAAATTTTTATTTAACGCCTTTCGTAAAATATCAGGCGTAAGATTTCTGGTCAAACCGCCGTTTAAGGCATAAGATATTTTTCCTGTTTCTTCCGACACAACTACCGATATGCAGTCCGATACTTCCGTAATTCCCAGCGCAGCCCTGTGTCTGGTGCCAAGCTCCTTGCTCAGGTTTGGGTTATCGGTAAGAGGAAGAAAACATGCTGCTGATTTCAATTTGTTGTTTCGTAAAATTAAAGCCCCGTCATGCAACGGTGTGTTCGGTGTAAATATATTTATTATCAGCTCGGCACTGACACTTGAATCAAGTCGTGTTCCGGTATTTATGATTTCACCGAGCTTTGTTTCTCGTTCAACTACAATAAGTGCTCCGGTCTTTGTTCTTGACAGCTCGGTACACGCTTTTACTATTTCTTCTATTGTAAAAGTCGTATGTATGGTGGTATCCTTTTCATCAAAACTGAAAAAGCCTTTGAAGTTGCTTCTTCCAATCTGTTCAAGTCCACGCCTCAACTCAGGCTGAAATACAACTACCAGTGCAAATCCCGCAAGTTCTATTGTTCTGTTCAGTATATAGGCTAGTGTGCGTAATTTAAGCCAGTCACTGAGCATTGCTACAATGAGAATTACAACAATACCCTTTACCAACTGCCATGCTCTTGTCTCCTTTACAAGTTGTATTAGCTTATAAGTAAGATAAGAAACAATACTTACGTCAACTAATGAGCGCAGTATTTCCAATGGTTGGGTAAATGGTACATATACCGATAAAAAATCCAATATGCTTTTAAAATTAACAGCAACAGCATCCAGCAAAAAATTCACACCCTTGTAAGATACATACTTTTACAGAAAAATATAAAATCACATAATAATTTTATTATATTTACCACATTCGTAAAATGGGTAAAATTGACTAATTTTTACGGATTTATAAAGCTATTTTTATAATACTACTGACCTGCAGTGATAATTGAAAATCCTGCCACACCCAATGTGGTAAGCAGCATTATAATAGCAAGTACTAAAGCAACCGTTTTAACCCATTTTTTTTGCATAATAACCTCCTAAAACTCATACATTAGTTAACTTATTTAACCATATGCCGACATCGGCATCACTTGGCATTCGCCAGTCACCCCTCGGGGAGAGACTAATTGAACCCACCTTTGGACCATCCGGAAGACATGAACGCTTGAACTGCTGACTAAAGAACCTCCTTAAGAAGGTTTCAAGCCATTTTTTTATAGTAGCTTTCTCATATTTGCCCTCAAAAGCCTGCTCGGCAAGTTTGTAAATCTTATCAGGTTCAGCTCCGTATCTTACCAAATGGTATAGGTAAAAATCATGAAGCTCGTACGGGCCCACGATATCTTCGGTCTTTTGCTGTATACAGCCTTCCTTGTCTGTAGGAAGAAGTTCGGGACTTATAGGAGTGTCCAGAACACTTAACAGTACATTTCTGATGTCATTGTTGAACAGATAGTCTGCACACCATTGCACTAGGTATTTTACCAATGTCTTTGGGACTCCGGAGTTTACAGCATACATTGACATATGGTCTCCATTATAAGTCGCCCATCCCAATGCAAGCTCGGATAAATCACCCGTTCCGATAACAAGTCCACCAATTTTGTTTGCCATATCCATCAATATCTGGGTTCGTTCTCTGGCCTGAACATTCTC
This sequence comes from Ruminiclostridium papyrosolvens C7, assembly GCF_000421965.1. Classification (GTDB taxonomy): domain Bacteria; phylum Bacillota; class Clostridia; order Acetivibrionales; family DSM-1351; genus Ruminiclostridium; species Ruminiclostridium papyrosolvens_A. The sequence goes on from NZ_ATAY01000022.1 coordinate 184,789, forward strand.
ATAGGTGACGTCGTAATTTAAAGGATCATGCCCGATATCCTCAAAATGCTTTAAACACGCTTCCTTTATGTCTATACGGTGAGTTGTAACGTTCATCAGCCTCATTAGTTCAAGTGAGTTACCAAGAGTATTTGATGAGGTTCCGAATCCGGGCATTGTAACTGCATGAATGTTCTTCCTGTCAAGCCCCAGCCTGTCGTAGGTCTTAACAATAACCAACAGTGCCAGAGTGGAATCAAGGCCTCCAGAAATGCCTATAACACATTTGTTAAGCCCCGTGTGCCTGAGTCTTTTTCCAAGGCCCGAGGTCTGGATGTTGAATATCTCTTCACATCTTTTGTTTCTTGCATTTGGGTCTGATGGAACAAAAGGATGAGGATCTATCCACCTTAGCAGTTTACCTGTTTTATTTTCCGGTACATAAAATGGTACTTTTCTGAAGACCGTATCATTAGAATTGTGCTTGAAAGCAGAATTTTTAAATCTTTCATTAACAAGTCGCTGTATGTCAATGTCCGAAATAATCATTTTTTCATCAAAAGAAAACCTCTCTGTCTGCGCAAGCACCGAGCCGTATTCACTGATAAGTGAATGTCCTCCGAAAACCAGGTCCGTAGTTGATTCATTGGGCCCCGACGACACGTATACATAAGCAGCAGAACATTTTGCCGACTGCATTTTAATAAGGTCTTCCCTATATTCATGCTTTCCTACAATATCATTGCTTGCAGACAGATTAAACAACAGCGTTGCTCCATTGAGAGCCTGATTGCTGCTTGGGGGTATTGGAACCCATAAGTCTTCGCATATTTCTATTCCAAAACACAAACCATCCATGTTTACAGCTTCAAATAATATGTCAATTCCAAAAGGTACGGTCTTTCCGAGTATATTTATTGTTTCCGCAGGTTTGTCCAGCCCTGACGAAAACCATCTTGCTTCATAAAACTCGCTATAATTGGGTATGTAGCACTTTGGGACAACCCCCAAAATACTTCCGCTTTTTATAATTACAGCACAGTTGTACAGCCTGCCGTCCAAGGTCAACGGCATACCTAATATTATAACACATTCCAGAGAAGCCGTTTCAGAAATTATTACCTTCAGAGAGCTTAATGCCCTTTTTTGCAGTGTTGTTTGCAAGAACAAATCACCGCAAGTATAGGATGTAACGGCCAATTCAGGGAATACAACAAATTGTGCTCCTTGACTGTCGGCTGTCCTAGCCGCCTTTATTATTTCCCCGGCATTAAAATCACAATTTGCCACTTTCAATTCCGGCACGATAGCTGCAACTCTAACAAATCCATAATCCATTTTTTATCACCTAAACGTATTTTTATTATTTTTTCCATTTTTACCACAGGCAATACTTGTTTCCCGCTGCGGGTAATACTATGGTTTTATTTAGTGTATCATATTTGTGTATTTTTTTGTATATTTAAACTTCGTTTTTGATATGGTATCTGCTTCTGGAATTGCCATACTTATCAACATAATATTTTTTATTCAAAACAATTTGATTAAGAAAGGCAATAAATCTGTCAATTTCATTAAACCCGTTATAGATACCAAAACTTGCCCTTACAATTCCCGGGAATATACTATTGGGGTCTCTCATCATATCCTCCATATCCTGTGCCGAATACCCAAGTAATCGTTCACAATAAGGATGGGCGCAGAAAAAGCCGTTCCTTACCGCTATTCCTGCTTCATATGATAAAATAGCCGACATAAGTGAGTGGTGTACACCCTCAATATTAAATGGAATGACTCCAATGGACTCCTGAATTTCAGGGTGGTTATAAAAGGTAATTCCCGGAATACTTTTCATCTTTTCATATGCATAGTATAACAGTGACCTCTCATGTTTGAATATATTGTCCATTCCTAAAGAAGTTAATGTTTTGATTGATGAAATCAGTGCGGCTATTCCTAATAGATTTGGTGTACTTGCCTCGTCCTTATGCGGAGGCTCCTCCCACCATATCTTATTATGTGTAACCAGACTGATTGCACTTCCTCCCTGACAATAAGGCAAGCCAATTTCAAATGTCGATTTCGGCCCTATCAACGAGCCGCTGCCGTACGGGGCATACATTTTATGTGCTGAAAATGAAAGATAGTCAATATGAGAATCGGTACCAAAAGGTTTCATGTCCACTGGCAAATGTGGCACAAGTTGTGCTCCGTCTACGTGTATTTCCGCCCCGTGTCTGTGTGCCAGTGCAGCCATTGTATAAATATCATTTATGTATCCAGTAACGTTTGACGCACCGGTCACTGTAACAATTCTTACCTTATTTTTATATTTTTTCAGCTTATCCTCCAGATTATTCATGGACAGTCTTCCAAAACCATCTGTTTCAATATAGTCAACAGTGAATTTGTCCCGCCAGGGCAGGTCGTTTGCAGCATGTTCCATCCAGGTAGACAGAACTACGTCCTTTCCATTTTTCTGCTGACTGAGTATGTAAGCTAGTATATTTATTGCTTCTGTAGTATTTTTCGTATACACTATCGTGTCATTATCGTGGTCAGCCTTCACAAAATCCTTTACAGTCTGGCGCCCCTCTTCATATAAATTCGTTGACATAACCGACTTATACCCTTTGCCCCTGTGGACGGATGAATACCAGGGTATAAAGCTGTCAACATCCTTAACTACGGACAGAAACGGAGGTGTAGTGGCTGCATTGTCAAAATTAATTGCCGTTGTATATGAACCATTGTCCAGAGGTATTCTTGTATCCACCCCTGCTACAAGGTTACGGTATGGGTGCATATTGTTGTATCGAATATTTTTAGGCATAAAAATACTCCATTCACTTATTTTAGTAACAGTATATTGGAGTATCATAAAACTGTTACCAAAGTGAATAGGAGTATTTTGATTAGTTGTGTATCGGATTTCTACTTTTTCAGGCTTTCCAGTCTTTCAACTACCTTGTCAAACATATCCTGGTATTTAGCCTGCTTTGCCTTTTCTTCATCTATTACCTTCTGCGGAGCTTTTGCAACGAAGCCTTCATTGCTGAGCTTTCCTATTACTCTTTTGAGTTCTCCTTCAAGGTTTTTCTTTTCCTTTTCCAGTCTTTCGATTTCTTTCTCAATGTCTATAAGCTCATCAAGAGGAATGAATATTTCTGCACCGTGAACAACTGTGCCTACAGCATCAGAAGGAATTCCTTCCTTGTTCAGCTGAACTGTTACGTCGGCTGCACTTGCAAGTCTCTGGAAGAAAGAAGTTCCTTCTGTCAGAGTAGCTTTTTCTGCTTCACCGGCTGCAACAAATATAATCTTTGCTTTTCTTGAAGGCGGAACATTCATTTCAGCACGGGTATTCCTTATACTTCTGATGGCATCCATGATAATGGTCATTTTTGCTTCATCTTCAACAAAGTTCAGTTCTTCGCTGTACTCAGGCCATTGGGAAATCATTATACTTTGTCCGTCATTTATCAGGTGAGTATAGATTTCCTCAGTTACAAAAGGCATATACGGGTGCAGCAGCTTCATAGCGTTTCCAAGAACAAAGTTGAGAACATACTGTGCTTCCAGCCTTCCTTCACTTTCTCTGTCATACAGTTTAGGCTTAACCATCTCGATATACCAGTCGCAGAACTCTTCCCATATAAAGTCGTATACTTTCTGCAATCCAAGACCAAGCTCAAACTTCTCTATATTTTCAGTAACCTCTTTAGTTACAGTATTTATTCTGCTCATAATCCATTTATCTGCAATAGAAAACTTTTTCTTGTCTACCTTGCTGAAATCAAGGTCTTCGTCGAAATTCATCAGAACAAATCTTGATGCATTCCATACCTTATTTGCAAAGTTTCTTGCAGATTCAACCTTTTCAGGTGAGAATCTCAGGTCATTTCCCGGTGAGTTTCCAATCGTAAGGGCAAATCTCAGTGCATCGGTACCATACTGAGCTATTACCTCCAGTGGGTCTATTCCGTTGCCAAGGGATTTACTCATCTTTCTGCCCTGTGAATCCCTTACAATACCGTGTATGAATACATACTTGAAGGGCTCCTGCTTCATGTGCTCCATACCTGAGAATATCATTCTTGCAACCCAGAAGAATATAATATCATAGCCTGTTACCAGTACATCTGTAGGATAAAAATATTCCAAATCCTCTGTTTTTTCAGGCCAGCCTAAGGTTGAGAAAGGCCACAATGCTGAACTGAACCATGTATCCAGAGTATCCGGGTCCTGCTCAATTCTTTTGCTTCCGCACTTGGAACAGGTATCAGGAGCAGTTCCCTGAACTATCAAATGCCCACATTCCTGACAATAGTATGCAGGTATTCTATGTCCCCACCAAAGCTGTCTTGAAATACACCAATCCTGAATATTTTCCATCCAGTTAAAGTATATTTTAGAAAATCTCTCAGGTACAAATTTTATTGTTCCATCCCTTACAACATCTATAGCAGGTTCAGCCAATGGCTTCATACGAACATACCATTGTTTTGAAATAAGAGGTTCAACAACCGTCCTACATCTCTGGCAAGTACCAACATTGTGTGTATGAGGTTCAATCTTAACCAGAAGTCCCAACTTATCCAGATCCTCTACCATCTTCTTTCTGGCTTCGTATCTGTCCATACCCTTGTATTGACCGGCGTTGTCATTCATTATGGCATTGTCGTCCATTATCCTTATCTGAGGTAGATTGTGACGAAGCCCAACTTCATAGTCATTGGGGTCATGGGCAGGAGTTATTTTAACACAACCGGTTCCGAATTCCTTGTCAACATAAGAGTCGGCTATTACAGGAATCTCCTTGTTTACCAAAGGTAGAATCAAGGTTTTTCCTACCAGATGTGTATATCTCTCATCTTCAGGATTTACTGCAACAGCGGTATCACCCAAAAGTGTTTCGGGACGGGTAGTTGCAATTATTACATATTCGTCAGAGTCCTTTACCGGATACTTGATGTGCCAGAAGTTTCCTGCCTGTTCCTCATACTCAACTTCTATATCAGATATTGAGGTGTTACACTTAGGACACCAGTTGGTAATTCTTTCACCCTTGTATATAAGGCCTTTGTCATAGAGTTTCAGGAAAACTTCCTGAACTGCCTTGGAAAGTCCCTCGTCCATTGTAAAACGTTCACGTTCCCAGTCACAGGAACTTCCAAGTTTTTTGAGCTGCTCAACTATCCTGCCACCGTAAACTTTTTTCCATTCCCAAGCCTTTTCAAGAAATTTCTCACGACCCAGCATATCCTTTGATATACCCTCTTTTGCCATTGCATCAACAATCTTTGCTTCTGTTGCAATACTTGCATGGTCGGTTCCAGGAAGCCACAATGCACTATAGCCCTGCATTCTCTTTGTTCTTATAAGAATATCCTGTAGGGTATTATCCAGAGCATGGCCCATGTGAAGCTGCCCTGTTATGTTTGGCGGAGGAATCACAATTGTAAAAGGTTTTTTGTTTTTGTCAGGTACTGCATGAAAATAACCTTCATCCATCCATTTTTTATATAACCGGTCCTCAACCTGTCCCGGATCGTATTGCTTTGCTATGTTTTGCTGTTCATCCATAAAAACAACCTCCTGTTTATTCTTAAATAACTATCTGAAAATAATTAATAAAGCAATTCCCGGTGTTGCCACAAGAAATCCTGACATTTTTATATTAAAAACAGCCTTGTTAAACTTGTATTCCTCTACTTCCTGTTCAGTCATTTCTGCTTCATGCTCACAAGTCTGTTTTTTTGCCAAATCAAACTTTCTCACTATTGTTTTTGCCATATAAACACTTATAAATCCAATAGCCATTAAGACCAGAGACAATATTTCAATAGGTTTCATATCTTTTCTCCTTTCTGATTATATTAAAAAAACTCCGTCCAATATTTGGACGAAGTCTATTTCGCGGTACCACCAAAATTCACGAATAAATGTTACAGGTGAAATTCCTATAAATTTATTGATGATCTCTGACGAGTTAACGTTCGTAACTCCGCTGCAGCCTACTGTTACTTCGGTGCAGAGCTCCCAAGCTACCTTCTACAGTCCCGATCCGAAGCTTTTCACCAACCGCTTCTCTCTTTGGGTATCAACCGACTGTATACTCCTCTTGTTCACAGCCTTTATTCCATATCATTTCTTAAAAAGATTATTAAATTTATGATATATAATATGAGCATTACTGTCAAGTGTGATTTTCTTTGTCTTCATCATTGGTTGTCACATCAGTTATTTCATCGGTTGTTTCATCAGATGATGAACTGGTATTTCTTTTATTGTCACTGAAAAGTAACACAAAAGCCACTATCATAAGAACCATACCCACATTATTTACTGTTTTGGGATTCAAATTGAAGGAAAAAATCCTGTCAAGTATACCATATAAAATCAATACTCCGGCAATTACTACAATAATTGTTAATTTGGTCTTTCTCTTAAGCTTCATATCTTCTCCGTTTCCACACTCTTTTTATTTATATAATAAATAATCTTTTGTTTTAAAGCAATAGAGTCTATACTATCCAATCTATTGCCTTTTTAAGAATAACTTTCAACATTGCCGCTACAGGCACTCCTATCAACATTCCTATAATACCAAAAAATTCTCCTCCCACCAGTACCGCAATGATTGTTGTCACAGGATGCAGCCCCAGCTTTCCTTCAATTATTTTCGGAGAAATAAATGCATTATCAATTTGCTGAACCACTATAAAAACAAGTGCCGCCAATGCAGCTTTATAGGGCGATTGCAACAATGCCACCGCAACTGCCGGTATAGCCCCCAGAAACGGGCCGAAATATGGAATCATATTTGCCACGCCCCCAAGCAATCCAAGCACAAATGGATATTTTATTCTGACAAGATAAAGTCCGATAGTTTCCATAGTACCAACAATAAGTGCCGTCAAAAGCTGTCCTTGGATGAAATGGGTGGCTATTGCATTTAATTCCCTTCCTGTATTTATAAAATCATTTCTCATTCTCTTTGGAACAAGCATGAGTGTGGAATTTTTCAAAGTCTCCGCATCCTTTAAAAAGTAGTATGCAATTATCATGGAAAGTACTATGTTAAGCATGATTACTATTGAAGAAGCAAGTACAGACAGTGTTTTCTTCATTATCCTGGCAGCATAAACCTGTACAAACCCGGAGCCATAATTAATCTCATTAAAAATCAGGTTTTTTACCTCCGGGGGCCATTTACTTGCCTTTATTCTGGATATGCAGCAATTAAAATACTCCCGGTAGCTGCTTGTTATATTGGGAAGAGTTTTAAAAAGCTCCTTTCCGTTACTCAGAACCTCAGGCATAATGTAAACACCAAAAAAAATCAGGGTCAGAGCAATAAATACATAAATCAATATTATTGAAACACTTCTTTTTACTCCTTTACGTTCAAACCGTATAACCATTGGATATATAATGTACGCAATCAAAGCAGCCATAAAAAACGGGAAAAGAATCTTAATTATTTTATCAATATAGAAATAGACAAATACTGCTGTACCAATCACTAATAGTATTAATATTATGTAAAATATAATTTTTCTTGTGTTAGTCATAGTACACCCCATTTATGGTATTTGGGTCTGCTGCAAACAGATTTGTACAGCAGACCCCCTGCCTAATCTACTTGGTTCTTTAACATCCTGATCATCTGAACATCTGAATCATTTCACCCAGCATATTATTTGACCGGTGTAGAATTTTTCGTCCTGATTTCATCATTCTTCTTCTCATTCTGGGATCAACCACCTCAGGATTTGTTAAAACGCTGATAGATGCACCAATTAATCCTCCGATTACTAAACCTTTTGTAAAATTTCTCAACATAGCCCATTCCTCCTGTTTTACATTAAAGTATTTTGCCCAAGCCGGCTTCGTAAGCCTCCGCCTGTACTTACCATCTCTTCAACTGCTCCGTTTTCAATTAAAATATTGCTATTGCTTATTTCAACCTTGCCGATAAAAGGTAGAATACTTCTTCCTCTAAGGATGTCCTGAACCAGACCGTCAGAAACCTGCACTCCTTCAACTTTGCCTGTTCTGTAATCAAAAAGGATATCTTGAACAACTCCTATATCCTCTCCTTGCCGGGTATATATTTTCAATCCCCGAAGCTCAATTTTTTCGCTTTTTTCAAAGGATTTCTTAAACTTTCTGTAATTGAGCAGACAGTCCGGGTTACTAACTATCAATGCATCATTACCCAGACTCAGAACGTCATGCAGCATTACCACGTTACCTTTTACAGGATTACCTCCCTTTTCCATTACAAAAGCTATTACGCCTTTATTTTCTCTGGAAAATACAACATCCTTCAGATTTCCTATTTTTAATCCATTGCTTGCACTTATTACCGGCAGTCCTAAAACATGGCTGTACATACTCAACATTCTGCTCACCTGCACTTTTATTGGTCTCTTATTAATTTATACACACATTATTATTTGTTTTATTTTTTAAATCATTCAAAGAAATTAAATAATAATATAACCAAAATTTATTATGGAAGTTGGTGTGTTAAATTGACTAAAAAGTGCAATTAATGTAGAATTTACATGAACACTTTAATTCGCTAAATTGTGAGGTAAATAATGGATAATTACAAAAAAATACTATCAGAATTAGGTTTAATAATTCCAAAAATTATGCTCCCTGATTCAAAATGGCAACTTGAAAAGTGGGCTGTTGTCGCATGTGATCAATATACATCCGAACGCGGTTACTGGGAAAAAGTTGCAGACCTTACTAAGGGTAATCCCTCCACCTACAATATAATCTTTCCTGAGGTATATTTGGAGGATGGTGACAGTGACACCAGGATAAATTCAATTAACAATAACATGGATAAGTATATACAATCCGGTACCTTAAATGAACTGGAGGACTGTTTTATCCTTGTAGACAGGAAAACTTCCCATACACAGTCGAGAAAGGGGCTTATGGTTGCGCTTGATCTTGAATGCTATAACTATACAAAGGGTTCTTGCACTTTCATAAGAGCTACCGAGGGTACAGTCATAGAGAGACTTCCTCCTCGTATAAAAATTCGTCAGAATGCTCCTATCGAGCTTCCTCATATTATGGTTCTTATAGACGACCCTGACAAAAAGGTTATTGAACCTTTGGCTCAAAAAGCTGATAAACTGGAAAAGCTGTATGACTTCGAGCTTATGATGAACGGAGGACACATAAAAGGCTATCGAGTGTCCGACGAAGGAGATCTTTCCTCGGTTGCAGAGGCACTGTCACAACTTGCCGACTTGGACAAATTCCGTAAAAAATACGGACTGGAAAATCAGGAAGATATACTGCTATTTGCAGTAGGTGACGGTAATCACTCTCTTGCCTCGGCAAAAGGTCACTGGGAAAACGTTAAATCGTGTCTTTCCTATGAAGAACTGCAGAACCATCCTGCTAGATATGCATTAGTGGAGCTTGTAAACGTCCACGATGAAGGTCTGGTATTTGAACCTATTCACAGAGTATTGTTTAATGTTGATGCAAAAAATCTTTTAAGTGAATTTTCAACTTACTACAAAAACAATTCAGATAGTAGAGACTCAAAACCACATGTATTCAAGTACATAACCTCAGAGGGTTCAGGAGAAATCCTCATCGATAATCCTGTAAGCAATCTGGAAGTAGGTACACTTCAGACTTTTCTGGATTATTACATGAAAGAACACCCTCAAGTAAAAATTGATTATATTCACGGTGAGGACGTTGTAACAAAACTTGGGTCGCAACCGGGGAATATGGGTATTTATTTGCCCTCAATGAATAAAACTGATCTTTTCAAAACTGTTATTTTAGATGGCGCGTTACCAAGGAAAACCTTCTCCATGGGAGAAGCAGAAGAAAAACGTTTTTATCTGGAGTGCAGAAAGATAAAATAACTGTTTCTCTATAAATAAAAAACCTTCCTTTTTGCTTTTAGAG
>NZ_ATAY01000023.1 GCF_000421965.1 Ruminiclostridium papyrosolvens C7
ATGGGCTTCATAAAATCAGGTATTATTCGGTAGATATAGCCGGAAACAAAGAAGAAGTGAAAACGGCAGAGGTAAATATAGATAATACCGTACCTGTTACCTCCGCAAAAGTACCTGCCGATTGGTCAAAGGAAGACGTGACAGTTACACTGACTGCAACAGACGACCAAAGTGGGGTTGCCCAAACATATTATTCAATAGATGAATCGGAATATCTGGAAGGAACCTCATTCACGGTAAAAGGGGACGGGATTCACAAAATCAGGTATTATTCGGTAGATATAGCCGGAAACAAAGAAGAGGTAAAAACGGCAGAGGTCAAAATTAAGAAATCGGAGCCTGTTATAACTTTGGATTTATCTGATGAATATAGTATTTGCACAAATTTGAAACTATCTTATAATATAGAGAAAAATGGATATGACATAGTTAGTGAAAAAATGGTAGTACTTGGTCCTAATGAAACTACTGGAAAAGTTGTAAAGAACAACTCCTGCATCAAATTGGATAAACCCGGAAAATACACTGTTACAGTTACAATTAAAGATGCAGACGGTAATATCACTACAGTTGAGAAGCAATTTGAGGTTTATCTGCCTGCAGTTGTCATCGTAACCCCTTGCATTGTCGTTTTTAACAAAGGTGTACTTACCGTTAACGTTTTTGTACCGGGATTGGGATGCAAAAAGGAGTTTGACCTTGATACTGCTACACTTAACGGAGTAAAAGCTCTTTCAGATAACAAGGGTTATTATATGCAAGCAAAACTCGGGCAGTTTAAATTTGATAGATCCGATTTTAAGTGGACTTTCTCATTAAATACTACCATGGAGTTCCGTTGTTACGTAGATGGTTATTTAGTTATCGGACATACCAATGTGATAGTACTATAAAAAATTCTATTGATATTTAAATTAGCTTCCTTATCGGTGTACAGTGTATGTAACTGATAAGGAAGCATTTTTTATAATTTAACTATTGAAATTTTGATTAAAATGGTTATTATATGATACAATGTATTTAAATGGATAATTTGAACATTGACATTTGGATAATTTAGCTTAGTTATACATTAGCAACATATACGAATTACATTTGTTGTATTTTCCTTTTGCTCTCCTTTTTAGAATAAAAAGAGATTCTCTCTTCTTACATTCCCTATGAAATTCGGCAGTACATTCAAAATTATCCAATATAATGAGTAGGTTTAAGGGCTTTAGGTATCCTTTTTGCCTAAATTTTATTATTAGGGGGTGAGTACTGCAATTTTTACAAGTGATAAGTTTGCTCAAATATTTAGGGCAATTTATAAAAGCAAAAGAGAAAGAATGTAATTTAATGTTAGACAAAGAATAGGAGGATTTTATATGATAAAAATGATTCGTTTATTAAGTTTAACGATGGTTTTGATGCTTTTATTAACAATGGCAATGCCATTAAATCTTTATGCAGCGTCAACAGTTACCGTGGATTGGGATACTAATTATCAAGCAATTGATGGTTTTGGCGTTTCAGAAGCTTTTCATCAGTCAAATAATATTGCTCTTTTAGGAGATACCAAGAAAAAGGAAATTTATGACTTGCTCTTTTCAACTTCCAAAGGTGCAGGATTTTCAATTTTCCGTTCTATACTTGGTGACGGAGGAACATGGGGAAATGCCACGGACGGACCAAATAAGACAATGCAGCCTTCAGAAACAACTTGGGACTGGAAAGAAACAAACGATGACCAGATATCCATAATAAGAGAAATACAGTCTGCCTACGGAATTAACAAAATTCTTTATACTGTATGGAGTCCGCCGGCTTGGATGAAATCAAACGGTTCTACTTCAAGAGGATATCTAAAGACTGATAAATATCAAGCATATGCAACATATTTAGCCGAGCATATAAAAAACTACAAATCAAAATTCGGGATTGATATTACTCATATTGGGATATCAAATGAGCCTAACCTTGAGACAGACTATTCTTCATGTACATGGACATCAGCTCAATTCAAGACATTTATGAAGGATTATCTGGTACCAACTTTTGATAAAGAAGGTATTACTGCAAAAGTTATTATGGGTGAACCAATGTCTTGTACTGAATCATTTGCAATAGACAGTTTGAATGATGCTACAGCACTGACAAGAACAGATATTGTAGGTTGTCATAATTATGGATCATCATACACAACTTTTCCAACCACAAAGGCAAAGGGAAAAGGAATATGGCAAACAGAGATATCTGATATGAATGGAAATGATATTACAATTACTGATGGCTTGAAGTGGTCAAAACAAATTTTTGATTTTATGACAATAACTCAGGGAAATGCATGGAATTACTGGTGGGGTGCCTGCTATAAAACTTATAACGGAGAAGGCCTCATACAAATGGATATGAACTCAAAAACTTATAAAATAGCAAAAAGACTTTATACAATCGGTCAATATTCAAGATTTATAAGGCCGGGGTGGCAAAGATTCTCCGCTACTTCTAATCCTGTATCCAATGTATATGTTACCGCATATAAAGATCCTGCTACTGGAAAATTTGCAATAGTTGCTATGAATGACGGTTCTACAAATCAATCAATTACTTATACATTGAAGGGATTTACTCCTGACTCGGTTACACCTTACACAACTTCTTCAACTCAGGATTTGGCTGAAGGTACAAAGATTACGGTAAGCGGAGGAAGCTTTACAGCTACTCTGGCAGCGAATTCCATAACTACCTTTGTTGGAGGAGGCGATGTGAACCCCGGTATCTATGGTGATGTTAACGGTGACAAAGTTGTTGATGCAATAGATTTTGCACTTTACAAACAGTATCTCATAAAGCAGATTAGCACATTCCCGTCACCTGATGGAATGAAGCTTGCTGATGTAAACGGTGATAACAGTGTTGATGCAATTGACTTTGCTTTAGTTAAGAAGTACTTGTTGGGTTCAATACCTAAATTGCCTGTTTAAGGTTATTTCATTTTAAATTAATATATAAGAAAAAAGGACAAGGAGAAATCCCTTGTTCTTTTTTTAATACTTTAGGAGTTTAATATTTTTCAATAGGACATACTACAAATAAACAATTATAGGAGGTTTTTTATGAATAATATTGATGCTGCAATAGACAGAATTAAAATACTGGAGTGTCCTACAGGAGAAATAGAAAACCGGGTTGCGGGTATACTTGAAAACTATGGTGTTGCTGAACGCAGCAAAGTTAATATATCCAGAGTAAAAAATCTTGATCAGGATCAAGCACAGGCATATAATGTGAAATTTCAGGGAGAGGACAGTTCAATTGTTGTTCTGGCAAAGTCTGGACTTGATGACTACGTTGCAAAAGTTGTTGATGCATATAAAAAGTGATTGCAAATACTTGGAATATTTACGAAATTCATTTATAATCATCATTATGTATCGCTTTTATAAAAGTATAAATTAAACACTGAACTAATATCTAACGGGAATTGAATCTCCCACTGAATGGTGACTTGTTTAATATTACTTAGGAATGGGAGATAAATTTTGAATGATAAAAATGGATGATTTCACTATTGTCAAAGATAAAAAAGCAGCCAAGATATATGTTGATGCAAAAGGGCGTGATTATGACGGATTGAGCCTTGTAGCACAGTCCTTTGCAAATGATATTAATTTGGTTGTTGATACAGTACCAATGGTTACAACCGATATTTCTCTATTAGATGGTACAATAATTGTTGTTGGTTCTATTGGAAATAATGATTTAATTGATAGATTAATTTGTGAAGGTAAAATAGATGTATCACCAATAAAAGACAAGTGGGAATGTTATAGGATTTGTGTTGTTGAGAGGCCTGTTCCGGGAGTTGACAGAGCTATGGTCATCGTAGGAAGTGACAAGAGGGGAACCATTTACGGTATTTATCACATATCAGAATTGATTGGCGTAAGTCCTTGGGTTTATTGGGCTGATGTACTACCTGCGAAGAAGTTCGTGCTTGATATTCCCGAAGATAAATTAAATTTTACTTCAAAGGAGCCATCCGTAAAATACAGGGGTATTTTTCTTAACGATGAGTGGCCTTCTTTAGGTACATGGACAACAAATAAGTTTGGTGATTTCAACGAAGATTTATATGTCAAAGTTTTTGAATTACTTTTAAGGCTTAAAGGAAATTTTCTATGGCCGGCAATGTGGAGTGCAATATTCAGCGAAAACGGGAAAAGCAGCAGTATTGCCAACGCAAAACTAGCTGATGCATATGGAATTGTAATGAGTACTTCACACCATGAGCCGATGTTCCGCGCCGGTGAGGAGTGGCAGAAGCATTATAAAAGGTACGGAACAAGTAATGAATGGAATTTTGCAAACAATAAAGACGCTATTACCAAATTCTGGGAAGATGGGGTTAAACGAAATAAAGACTACCAGAATGTAATTACACTTGGTATGAGGGGAGAACGTGATTCTTCTCTGGATGGCGGTCTACAGGAAAACATTGACCTGCTGAAAAGTATAATAACTACCCAAAAAGAATTATTAAAAAAGTATAGTCTTGATAATGCTCCACAGGTACTTACCATTTACAAAGAGGTTGAGGAGTTCTGGTACGGAACCGAAACCGTAGAAGGTTTGAAAAACTGGAATGTCCTCGATGACGTAATTATTATGCTGGCAGAGGATAATTTCGGGAATATGCGTACTCTTCCGACTCCTGCTGATAGAGACAGAAAAGCAGGATGGGGCATGTATTATCATTTTGATTATCATGGAGGGCCGATATCCTATGAGTGGGTTAATACCGTACCTTTGGAAAAAGTTTGGGAACAGATGACCATGGCCTACGAATATGGTATTCAAGACATTTGGATAGTTAATGTTGGGGATTTAAAGCCAATGGAGTTTCCAATATCTTACTTCTTGAATCTTGCTTATGACTTTGAAATGTGGGGAAGAAACGGACTAAATAAAACCGGGGAATTTACAAAAAAATGGGTTAAGCAGCAATTCTGTGGTGTTACAAACAATGAGACATTACAAGGGATAGCAACTGTATTGTCGCGTTATACCAGAATAAACGGAATCCGTAAACCGGAGACATTGACTTGTGAAACCTTCAGTACTACATATTACAATGAAGCCCAAAGAGTACTGGCTCAAGCAATCAGTCTTGAAAATGATGCAAAGAAATATTATAGCAAAATGCCGGAACACTTCAAGGATACATATTATCAACTTATTTACTACCCTGCAGTTGCATCGGCAAATGTTGTAAAAATGCAAATCTATGCAGGACTGAATAAAAAATACTATCATATTAAAAGTGTTCTGGCCAATAAATACGCTGCATTAGTTGAGGAAACGATTACAGCTGATAAGCAAATGCAAAGCTATTACAATGATACTATGTCAGGCGGAAAATGGCAGGGTATAATGGGCTCTGCACATATCGGATATATAAACTGGGATTCAACAGGCTGGCATTATCCTGAAGTGAACTGCATAATTCCATCAGCTGTTGCTCATATGATAGTAGACATAGAAGGGAATGAAAAAGGATACAGCTCAGGAACGGCTATATTTCCGGCATTTACAAATCTAATGAAAGAGACCTATCGTGTTACCATTAGTAACGGTGGAACAGATAAATTTAATTTTAATATAGAGACAAGTGGGGATTGGGTTAAAGCTAACCTTGTAAAGGGTAGTATAACTGATGGAGAGACAATTCAGGTTTCAGTTGATTGGGATAAGGTTGCAAAAACCACAAGAGGTTTTATTAAAATTTCAGGTGCGGGACAGACGGTGAGTGTAAATATAAATGCTAAAGTGATTGACGTAGGAAGTCTTCCACAAATGACTTTTGTAGAAACCAATAACGTTGTATCAATAGAAGCTGAGCATACATCAAACCGTGTTGCAAAATCCGATGTTGAATGGAAAGTTATTGAAAATTACGGGCGAACATTGTCATCTGCTAAAATGTTTCCTATAACTGTTTCCTTTGAAAAAACTGAGGACGCACCGTACCTCGAATATATGATTTACCTAGAGCAGGAAGGGGAGTTTGTATTGACAGCTTTTTTTGCTCCAACTAATAACCTGTCTAAAGAAAGCAGATTAAAATATGGTGTATCCTTTGACGATTCGGCTCCGGTTGTCGTTGATACACTACCCGATGACTTTGCAGCCGGCAACCATGACAATGAAGCATGGTGTAAAGGAGTTATGGAAAATATTCATACTACAACAACTACTCACAGGTTGGGAAAAGGAATTCATATTCTACGTATTTACGGATTAGATGCAGGTTTGGTGTTGCAAAAACTTGTTTTATCAAATGGAATTCTTCCATATTCATATTTAGGCCCTGAAGAGAGTTATTACAAAAAGTAGTATCAAATAAGTGCTGCTGCCCAATGGATAAAAAATATTCGTAGGGTAGCAGCTTTTTCTTTTAGCTAACATTATTTGTACTATGTAGGAATTTCTGGTGTTTGATGTTATAATTACTATATTATTAATAATTATAAAATTACTCGAATGGAGTGGTGATATGGTGAAAATCAATGGGTTGGAACTTCCACGGAACAGAGGGTTAATAGAAGATTCATATGCTATAATTTTAGCTCCATTTGCGGTTGTAAAACCTAAAGACGGTAGCAGAGAACATGACGATAAATTGGCAGAAAATGAAAATAGAGGCTCATTTCAGAGAGACCGTGACAGAATTATTCATTCAAAGGCTTTCAGGAGACTCATGTACAAGACACAGGTATTTGTAAATCATGAAGGCGATCATTTCAGGACACGATTGACACATACCTTGGAAGTCGCCCAATTTGCCCGTGGGATTTCTAAATCACTGGCATTAAATGAAGATCTTGCAGAGGCAATAGCTTTGGGGCATGATTTAGGACACACCCCATTTGGACATGCAGTTGAGAGATTTTTAAACGAAGAACTTAAAAGCAGAGAAATGGGTCATTTTTATCACAACGAACAAAGCGTAAGAGTTGTTGATTTTATTGAACGGCGAAGTGATGACTATTTCGGGTTAAATTTAACCGGTGAAGTAAGAGAAGGAATTTTAAAACATAATACTGATAGAAGCGGTATTTATGAAAATTTGAATCCACGTAAGCCTTGTTTTTCTCTGGAAGGTCAGGTAGTAGAATTAGTTGATACCATAGCATACTTATGCCATGACTTACAAGATGGTATCGAGTCAGGTTTAATAGAGAACGCAATGTCAAAGAATATAGATTTTAAAAGAGACATTAATGAAATTATTTCTATAATTAATGATTTATTAAAGTCTGAAAAGAAGGAAATAGGAGTCACAAAATATTCTGATACCTATTTTATCGATAGTCTCATTCACAAACTTATTATGAGTGTCACAGAACAAAGTGTTGTAAATTTAGTAGAGAAAAAAATTGAAACCTTAGAAAATGTTAAGTCATTAGCGCTAAAAGGAGAGAAACTTATCACTCTTAAAAAGGAGGATGAAGATACATTTAAAAAACTTAAAGCTTTAATATATAAGTCAGTTTACGGTATACACACTATTCAAACTATGGACAGCAAGGCTGTAACTGTTGTCAAGGACCTGTTCGAGACATTTACAAACAATCCAAGGTTATTACCACCTGAAGAGTTATATAAATATATGCATATCGAGAATCCCCCTGATTACGGTGGGTTTACCAATAATGAAATACATGTAATTTGCGATTATATTGCCGGAATGACAGACAGGTTCGCATTAGAGGAACATGAAAGAATAAGAAATCCCCACATTAAAATTTAATTATCTGGTAGTAAATCTCCTGTGAATTTTTACCTAAACATTAGAGTATAATTACAGGAGATATAATAATGTACACCAAAGCTGCCCGTGAAAGAAAACCCGACCAATCCTTAAGTTCACAATATAGCAATAGTCAGAAAAAATCCTCCGTGTCAAAGTCTGAGGGCAAAAAGCCAAAAGTCAGAGCAACGGAGTTTTCACAAATAATTGCACTGCTCCTTAATGACCCCGACTCAGTCACACGTGATGAATTTATGTTTTTTCAGTCAAAGCTGGGCTACAGTCAGACGGTCAGACTCATGTCAGAGGGCAGAAAACGTAAGCAGATGGAAAAACAGGGCAAGAAAGTTGAACAGAAGAGAAGCCCTCTTGCTCTTATGAATAATGATAATAAGGTTGTTAATAAGGACACCAAAAAGTCTCAAGAGGAAAAGACATCGCCTACTGAGGTTAAATCTGCTGTCAGTGAAAAAACAACTAAGCCTAAAGAAGACAAAAAGCAGGAAACTACTGATTCACATTATGTAAACACGACAAAGGATAATATTAAAGAAAAGTCTCCTACCGAAAAGCCTCATACTGAAAAATCTCCCCAAGTGAAGCAAACAACACAACAACAGACACAAGAAAGCGTCAAGCAACAAAAAGCAGCAACCAAAAGCCTTGCTCAATCACAGAATGCAAAGGAAGTAAAAGCAGCAACTCCGAAAACTCAGGAGAATACACAAATAAAACATAATGTTCAGACCAAAGCTGCGACTCCCGAGAAAAAACAACCTGCTCCATCCTTTGGAAAGGAAATAGCCTCTATTGCTTCGGCAACAGCAGCGGCAGGGCAAAAAGCCAAAAAAACTCCTGTAGTAAAAATAAAGGCAGGAGACCCGGGAAGCCTACTGTCACAACTCGAGAATGTACCTCCTACACAGGCATTGAATGCATATTCCCAGGTAACAGCCCTGTCGGGAGAAGCATTGAAAGGCCAAACCCAGAAAACTCAGAAAACAGTACCACAAATAAAGGCACCCACGGGAATAACTGCAATATCCAAAAATAAAAAAGCTAAAAAGACTCCAAAGACCTTTAACCATGCAGTACCAACAAGTTTCAAGGCTGAAAAGACAGGGAAAGCACAAGACGGTGCAAAAGACCTTAATATAAACATAAACAGCGAGGCAGAGCCAGACGAAATACTGGCACAAGCAAAGCACCAGACTGCAAACACACCTGTCATGGAATTTACTGGAGAAGCAGACCCGTCACAAATGGAAGGCTATAATGCCGAAATGTCCCAGAATGTACAGACAGCAAAACAGCAGGAGCTTGGACAAATACACAATGACTTTGGAGAAAACAGTATATTCCCTGATGCGGACAACACAATCCTAAAAGCAAACAAAGCTCTAAAAGGTACAACTGCAAAAGCATACAAAGCCCCAAAAGCACTTGAAATCCCGGTAGAAATGGAAGCACAGCTGAACAAGACCCTTGGTCCTAAAATGAAAACCAAGCTAACGGAGCAAAAAGAAAAATACCAAACCGGACGAGAAAAATTTGATTCGGATGTAAAAGCGGCAAGGGCAGAATCAGATAGCCGGATAACGGCAATGAAAACAGAAACAAGTAAAAAGCAGCAGGCTGAGCAAAAAGGTGCTCAGGCTGAAGTAGAACGTCAGAGAAAACAATGGAGACAAGAAATAGATGGGGCAGTGGCAGACTACGACAAGCAGGCAGAAGCCGAAACAAAAAACAAAACCAAAGAAATAAGCAAAATAAAAGAAGACAAGAACAAAGAAATAAAAGAAAAAATGGCAAAAGCAGAAAGTGATGCCAATCAGGAATGTAAAACAGCAAAGAAAAAGGCAGAGGACAAAAAGAAAGAGAATGAAAAGGAAAAAGAAAAAGAAGACAAGCCATGGTATGCAAAAGCCATAGACTGGGTAAAGGACAAAGCACAGAAATTTATAGAAGGCCTCAAACAGGCACTGAATTTCATATTTGACGCACTGAGAAAAGCAGTAAAATTCATATTCGATTTGGCTAAAAAAGCAATAAACGGACTAATAGAGTTAGGCCGCAGAATGGTAGTAGGACTCATAAGGGGACTGGGAACCTTCCTGAAAGGACTCGTAAAGATAGTATTTTCAAAATTCCCGGGAATATCAAATAAAATATGCGGCTTCATAGACAAAACAGTAGACAAGGCAGTAAACATAGTAAATACCTTGGCAGATACCTTGAAAAAAGGGGTAAATTCAGTACTGGATTTCCTGTCGGGAACACTGGACAAACTACTGGGATTTGTACAAAGCGCCTACAATGGAATATTGACCTTTACGGGAATGTTAATCTCAGGTCAGTTTGCTGAAATAATGGAGGGAATAAAAGCATTAGGAGAAGCTGCAAAAGCGTCACTTCCCCATATAGAGGGGAAGGTGTGGGAACAGCTGATAGGAGTAGACCTGACACAGCCTTTAGAAGAACAGGCAGCCGAAGGAGGACAGCCACAAGGCCAGACGACAGAAAAACTAACAGAAAACGATATAGTCATAGAACAGGTGGAGAAGGGGGAAATAACCCCAGAACTACTTGAGGACATAAACCTGAAAGACGGAGAAACAAAGGAGTTGAATGGAAGCTCCAACCCACATACCACAGAAAGCATAATGGAAGAGTTCGATACACAAAAGACACAAAAAACAGGCAACAGCTTCGCAGACGGAGTAAAAACACGGGCCCAGAACGCAGGAAAGATTCTTGACCAGATAAAACAATTTGTAATAAAATGGTTAAAAGATAACTGGTGGAAGCTGCTGCTGGGAGTACTGGGAGCACTTGCCGGAATAGTAGCGGCTGAAATAGTAACAGGAGGAGCAATAACCGCAGCACTGCCTGCAATAATAAACGTAATAACCACGGCAATGAATGCGGCTATGGTAGTGTCCATAATAGATACCATAGCAAAAGCTGCAGGCTACATAGAAACCTATCTGACACAGGGCTGGGCAAGACACATACAGCCGGCGGCAATAGCCCTTGCAACAGCCTTGGCAATGGGGCTGGTAGAACTGGCAATGGCACTGGGCTTCAAATTCGCCGAAAAAGGCATAAAAGCAGCCAAGGGTGGTATCAAAAAAGGGATAAAAGCAACTGCCGGGGGAGCAAAGAAGCTGGTTACCACAGCCGGAAAAGGCATCAAGAGCCTGCTGAAATCAGGAGCAAAGCTGGTATCCAAAACAGGCAGCATGATAATCGAAAACGGAAAGATAATCATAAAGAGCCTGAAAAACGGATTCTCAAAGGGAGCAAAGAAACTCAAAGGCCTGATTGACAAAATATTAAGCAAATTCAGGTTCAGAAAATTCAAAATAGAGCGTAAAGGTCTGCATATACGAATATACGGGGAGGTCAATCCGTGGGTACTGCTTTATGATGGAACAATAGAAAAAATAGACCGTAAGAACACCCATGCAGGAGACATAATAGAACACGAAGGAAAAAGTGGAATAGTAATAACCCGCAACACCAAACCAACCGCCAAAGTCAATGACCTCAATGCATTAAGTCAGGGAGAACGGAAAGCCATTTATGAAAATGGTTTGAAGAATGGTGGGAAGGTTGAGATTAAGGGTGGCGGGAATATAAATACGGGTGGTCTAAAAAATGAATTAAATTATACACCTACTTCGGGAGTAAAACTTAAAGCAACTCCAGGAAAAACAACTACCATTTTAGGTACATTCAACGATGATACAGGAAAAATACTTGATGAATTAGGAAATGTTAAATCTATGAATTTTGGACCCAAAGATGGTGGTTTCAACTTATTAAATACACCAGATGATATTTATCAAAAGCTTGGAGCAAATGGATTTTGGGAGCAATGTAATAAGCCATGGCTTGATAACGCTATAGCAAGAAAGGATATTATTGTTTTGGCTACCGAGCCAACTCCGGCAGCATTATATAGAGCCAATATAATTACTGGTAAAATGGAACTTAGTGGTTTTGGTAGAGAATACCAGTATTTATTGGATCATGGTTATACTTTTAATTCTGTATTAAAGCAAATGATACCAAAGTGATAGGAGTGATGAAATGAAATATGAAAGTATCATAAAAGAGTATTTTTCAAGTATATTTGAAAAATACGATTTAGATTACAGAGATGTTACGGAAAATAGTGTAGCGTTTATTGGGAAAGGTTATGCATTTGTTTTGACTATTCGGCTAGGAGAGGTGTATCTGGACTTTACAACACTATTAGAAAATGAATACAAAAAGATAGATATATGGAATTTTTGTGCAAGTTATTTCACTTCTGAGGATAGGAAAAATTTACCACTAGGAAAAACCGTGGAAGATAATATTAGGTGTACCATTTTAGTGTTAGCACGAGGATTGGAAAATAATTTTCGGAGTATGCTTAAGGGGCATATTGAGTGGATAGATAATTATAAAAGATATCCAATGGCAGGAATAATAAAAAAAGCAGATAAAACAATTGTACAGCTTATTGAAGACAGATGTAGAGAAACTTAACACAAAAACTGAATAGTTTTAATCAAGAGACCGGATATCCGTATCATCCAGGTACAGAGAATCCTGTGCTAGGGAATGTAGATAAAAATATAGATGGTTTCTTGAACGGAGAGTTTACTCCAAATCATACTTTATCAGAAGGCACATTTATAGATAGATATGGAGATAATTCCGGCGGACAATATTTTTCGCCAATGGGTGAAAGCTATGAAAGTAGAGCGTTAGCACCATATATGGATAATGCAACTTATACAAGATATAAAGTTATTAAACGTTTAGTGTAAAATCGGGTATTATTGCACCTTGGTGGGGTAGAAAAGGAATGGGAACCCAATTTTTACGGATTACAAAATTTTGGCGAAAGATGGAACGTATATAAAGGCTACAGTTGATAATCTACTACAAAATGATTATATCGCTAAATTAGCAGATTAGGAGAGTTGGTAAAATGGAATTAAAGAAAATGCTTGAAATACTAAAATGCGAAGGATATAGCAAAGAAATTGTCTACAATGAATTTGGAAAGAGGAAGAAATGAAGAAGAGACAGTTGGGATATATGAATGTTTAGAGACTGGATCGAATAGTTTTTTTCTTGATAGACTTAAAAAGTATTACCTAAATAGGAATATTGCTAAAGCAAAAAATGATTCTAAAATTATAGAATTGTTGATAAAAAATGAATTAACAGTAGATAAGTTACTTAATGCTTTAAACAATTGTAATATTCCAACGTCATACATATCGACACAAAATATAGAAAGACATTCGATTAATTTACATAAAGATGGTACTGGTTGGACATCAGAGTATGTAGATATTAATAGAATTAGCCATAGAAAGGCAATTTCAGAACCATTATCACAATGTATTTCGTATGCATTCGCAAGAATTATGTATTTATATCTGCTGGATAAAATTATGGAAAAATATTTTAATGGTATAAAATCTTTCGATTATTTTACTGCTGAAGAAATTGCTTCTTTTACTAGTTGAGTATTAACCCTTAACAGCTAGCTAACAGGTAAAGGTTACATGATAAAGTAATGAATAAAGAGCCTGAAAAACGGATTCTCAAAGGGAGCAAAGAAACTCAAAGGCCTGATAGACAAATTATTAAGCAAATTCAGGTTCAAAAAGTTCAAAATAGAGCGAAAAGGTCTGCATTTAAGGATATACGGGGAAGTCAACCCGTGGGTACTGCTCTATGATGGAACCATAGAAAAAATAGACCTTAAGAACACCCGTGCAGGAGACATAATAGAACACGAAGGAAAACAGGGAATAGTAATAGAATTGCACTTTGTCAGATATCCTGAAAATATGATAATCCAGTATTTATCATCATCATCCCGAAACAATCAATCTTACCGGTGACTTTCACAGTGCCAGCTTGGCATACAAATTTTACAGCTTGCAGTATTTGAACAGGTGTACTAAAATGGGACATACGATTCTTATTCATAACCAGAAGTCCGTTATTTATAAATCGCCATGGAGGTAAAAATGTTCATTCATAATATTATAAAATCAAGTGAGAGTATTTTGGAATCTATACATGACGGAATTGCTATAGCAGACAGCGAAGAAAACGTTATATATGTTAATGAAGCCAATTACCGTATTACAGGTATTCAAGCAAGCGAATTTCTGGGTAAAAAGGTAAGTGAAGTTGTTCCTGGCTCACATATTCCTCAGGTTCTGACAACAGGAAGCAAGCTGATAGGAATAAAAACAAGAGTAAATGATAGAGATGTAATATCTAATATTGTTCCGTTTGTTTATAATGGCAAGGTTGAAGGTGCTGTATCAATATTCAGAGATATTTCTGAAATAAGAGAACTAAATCAAAAGCTTAAAGATGCAAAATCAACAATTAAGCATCTCTACGAAGAATTGGACTTTCTTACTGCTGCAGACAGCAATATTGTAGTAGGAAATAATAATGCAATGATACAGACTCTGAAAACGTCACAAAAAGCCTCAAGGGTAAGTTCTACGGTACTATTGCAGGGTGAGAGCGGAACAGGAAAAGAAGTAATAGCCAGATTTATTCACAAACATGGTACAAGAGCTGAAAAACCATTTATTACAGTAAATTGTGCTGCTATTCCGGAAAGTCTTCTCGAAAGTGAACTATTCGGTTATGAAGATGGAGCTTTTACGGGAGCTAAAAAAGGAGGAAGACCCGGTATGTTTGAGTTGGCTGACACAGGGACTATCTTTCTTGACGAAATAGGGGATATGGATTTCCACCTTCAGGCCAAATTGCTTAGGGTATTGCAAAGCCGTGAGATTATGAGGGTTGGTGGAACACGGCAAAAAAAAATAGATGTAAGAGTTATAGCCGCTACAAATAAAAATTTGATACAAATGGTGCAGGAAAATACGTTTCGTGAAGACCTTTACTATAGATTAGCTGTCATAAAGATTTTAATACCATCCCTGCGTGAAAGAAAAGAGGATGTCCACCTTTATATACAAAATGCAGTAAATAAAATTGGTAAACGTCTCGGAAAGAACGTTTCTGTAACACCAAGAGCAATAAAGCTGCTTACGGAATACTCATATCCGGGTAATATCAGAGAACTGGAGAATATTATGGAGGTTTGTCTAGTAAGCGATGAAGACGGGATTATAGATATAAATGATTTACCGGAGAACGTTTTTCAAATAAAAAAAGAACTTAAACACAATATAAATCTGTCTTTTAATGAATTTCCTTCTTTAAGTGAAGTAGAAGCCTTGATTTTAAGAAAGGCAATAGAGTCATACAAATCAAAAGCTGATATTGCAAAAAATTTAAAAATTTCTAGATCTACGTTATATAGAAAATTAAAAGAATATGGGCTGGAAAAAGAATTGAAAGAATAATGTATTAAAATGATACATTTTCATAAAAATAAAGCTGCTTAAGTGTTTTAAAATGAGACACAAAGGCAGCTTTTTTATTGTATACAACATTAAAATATTGTTTAGCCAAGGGCAGAATAAAAGATTTTTGATAAAAACCGAAAGTGTATCAAAATGAATCATGTGTTTTTGAGTTTTAATAAATTTGTGCAGAAACAACAAGTAATTATACAAAAAATATATAAAAAATTATTAAAAACTAACAATTTGCAGAGGAATTAGAGTCGAAACTTTTGGCATGAATCTTGCTGTTATATATGTATGTAAGTCAATACAAATATGATGAAAGAAGGAGATACAAATGAAACAATACAAGCTGAATGTTGAAACCCCACGTTCTTTTGCCTATGTGAAAAGAAATATTCCAAAAGTAACTGTTGAGCAGCGTGAACGCGCTCTGCAATCCACTCATTATAATGAATTTGCGTTCCCAGCTGGAATGCTCACCGTTGACTGTCTTTCTGATTCCGGTACAACTGCTATGACCGATTTACAGTGGAGTGCAATGTTCCTCGGTGACGAGTCCTATGGCCGTAACAAAGGTTACTATGTACTGCTTGATACAATGCGCGATGTATTTGAGCGCGGTGACAATCAAAAACGTGTTATAGACCTTGTTCGTACAGGTTGCGAAGATATTGAAAAAATGATGAACGAAATGTACCTCTGTGAATATGAAGGTACACTTTTCAACGGTGGTGCCGCTCAAATGGAACGTCCAAACACTTTTGTTGTTCCACAGGGCCGTTGTGCAGAATCTCTTCTATTCAATGTTGTAAGTCAAATTTTGAACACTCGTTATCCGGGTAAAAACTTTACAATACCTTCCAATGGACACTTTGATACCACAGAAGGAAATATTAAGCAAATGGGTTCCACACCACGTAACCTATACAATAAGGATTTGCTATGGGAAGTTCCGGAAGGCGGAAAATATGAAAAAAACCCATTCAAGGGAAACATGGACATCGAAAAGCTGGAAAACTTGCTAAAAGAAGTTGGCCCCGAAAATGTTCCATTGGTGTACACAACTATCACAAACAACACAGTTTGCGGACAGCCTGTTTCCATGGCTAATATCCGTGCTTGTAGCGATATAGCTCACAAATACAACATTCCATATATGCTGGATGCTGCTCGTTGGGCTGAAAACTGCTACTTTATTAAGGTAAATGAAGACGGTTATGCCGATAAATCTATATTTGAGATTGCAAAAGAAATGTTCTCCTATTGTGACGGATTCACAGCCAGTTTGAAGAAAGACGGACATTCTAACATGGGCGGTGTATTGGCATTCAGAGACAAAGGCTACTTCTGGAGAAACTTCTCCGATTTTGATGCCGATGGAAATGTAACAAAGGATGTTGGTATAACACTGAAAGTAAAACAAATCTCCACATTAGGTAATGATTCTTACGGTGGAATGAGTGGCCGTGACATCATGGCTTTGGCATGTGGTCTGTATGAGAGTGGGCGCTTTGAATATCTGCAGGAACGTGTAGGACAGTGTGAATATTTAGCACAGGGCTTCTACAAAGCTGGTATTCCAGTAGTTCTCCCGGCCGGCGGACACGGTGTATATATTAACATGGATAAATTCTTTGATTTCGAACGCGGTCATGATACATTTGCTGGTCAGGGCTTTAGTATTGAATTAATTCGTCGTTATGGTATCAGAGTTTCAGAACTTGGTGATTATAGTATGGAATATGACCTTAAGACTCCGGAACAACAGAAGGAAGTTTGTAACGTTGTTCGTTTTGCTATCAATCGTAGCCAGCTGTCACAAGAACATTTGGACTATGTTATAGCTGCAGTTACTGAACTGTACAAGGACCGCGATAGTATCCCTAATGTGAAGATAGTTATGGGGCATAATCTCCCTATGCGTCACTTCCACGCGTTCCTTGAGCCAGTTTATAACAAGTAATATTTAATAAAGGTAGTTGTTATCGGGAGCGTGAAAAAACTTTTCACGCTTCCTAAATCAAAGACAAAGGGGGACTCCTGAATGAGTGAAAACTCAAATGAAAAGCACGAGCTCAAACGTGGCCTTAAAAACCGTCATATACAGATGATAGCTCTAGGCGGAGCTATCGGTACAGGCTTATTTTATGGCTCATCCACTACAATAAAACAAACTGGTCCATCAATATCATTAGCTTACCTTATTGGCGGATGTATCATATTCTTTATCATGAGAGCCTTGGGTGAAATGTCTGTAGATAACCCTGTATCAGGTGCATTTAGTCACTATGCATATGAAAATATGGGTGAATTTCCAGGTTTCCTTTCAGGGTGGAATTATTGGTTTAATTACATTGTAGTAAGTATGGCGGAACTCTCGGTTGTAGGTATATATGTAAACTTCTGGCTGCCAAGTATTCCAACATGGCTATCCTCACTGGCTTTCCTTATTATTATTACTTTAGTAAATCTTATAAGTGTAAAACTTTATGGTGAATTTGAGTTTTGGTTTGCAATTGTCAAAGTTGTTGCAATTATCGCGTTGATTGTATTAGGTATTTTAATGATTTTCACTGGTATTGGAAATAACGGACAAGCTACAGGATTCAGCAATCTTTGGTCACATGGAGGCTTCTTCCCTCATGGAGTTAAAGGCCTTTTATTCTCTTTAGTTATGGTAATGTTCTCATTTGGTGGTGTTGAACTTATCGGAATAACAGCAGGTGAAGCTGATGATCCAGCTAAAAGTATACCTAAAGCAATAAATCAGGTTGTATATAGAATATTGATATTCTATATTGGTGCACTTGGAGTTATGATGACTATCTTCCCATGGGATAAACTCGGAGAATCAGGAAGTCCTTTCGTTGAAATATTCTCAAAGATCGGTATCCCTGCAGCAGCTGGAATTCTAAATGCAGTTGTGTTAACAGCAGCTGTTTCTGCTTATAACAGTGGCCTTTATAGTAATGGCCGTATGCTTCATGGACTTGCTCTTCAAGGAAATGCACCAAAGGCTCTTGCTAAGGTAAGTAAGAATGGAACACCGGTAGTTGGTGTACTGGCTTCATCAGCATTGACACTAGTTGCAGTAGTATTAAATTACTTTATGCCTGGAAAAGTATTTTCATACTTAATATCCATAGCAACTATTGCAGGTATTATAAACTGGACAATGATTATTATTACACAGCTTAAGTTTAGAAAATCAAAGAGTGCCAAAGAAGTAGATAAATTAAAATTCAAGATGCCTTTATATCCTATATCCTCATATATCTCTCTGGCATTTATGGCACTGGTTATTTTGCTTATGGCAATCATGCCTGATTACAGAATAGCTGTTATTATTGGACCAATATGGATCTTAGTTTTATATATTGCATTTAAATTAAAAAAAGGTTCAAGTAAAAAAGTAAAATAAATAATAAATAATAAATAACAAATAGCAAATAATAATAATAAATTTTAAAGGAGAAGTAAATGCAAAAAGAAGTAATTTTTACACAAAAAGCTCCTGCAGCGATTGGACCTTATTCACAAGCAATTAAGCTTGGAAACATGGTTTATACTTCCGGAATGATACCAGTGGTACCGGAAACCGGAGAAGTGGCTCAAGGAGATGCCGCTGCACAAACTGAACAGGTTCTAAAGAATCTTAATGAGGTGTTGGCTACAGCTGGTACTAATTTTGATAATGTAATAAAGACAACAGTATTTATTAAAAATATGGGAGATTTTGTAGCAATTAATGAAGTATACAAAAAATACTTCACAGCAAATTTCCCTTCAAGATCTTGTGTGGAAGTAGCAAGACTTCCAAAGGATGTATTAGTTGAAATTGAATGTATAGCCGTTATATAAAGTTTTAAAAAACAACTAACTAACCAATAGTCTGGGGCTCTATAGCTCCGGACTATTGGTTGTTGTAGTTGCCGGAGGTAAATATGAATATTGAAATAAATTTAACTCAGAAAATGTCTTTATCTCCGCAGATGCAGCAATCTATGGAGGTTCTCCAGATGAGTACACAGGAACTTATGGATTATGTTAAACAATTAGCTGTGGACAACCCTGTGGTAGAGCTTGAAGACCAACCTTATGAAAACGACAGAAATGAGGTGCTTAGAAAAAAACTGGAATGGCTTGACTCTGTAAACCAAGAATATAGAGTTTACAACCATGACTATGAAGATGATGAAGACAATAAAGATGTGGCGCATTATGTGGCGGGGGATGATGAGGATTTATACCAGCATTTGAAATCACAATTAAATTTAATGAAAGAACCTCCGGAAATATATAAGGCAGTGCAATATATGATAGGCTGCATTGATCAAAACGGGTATCTTCAAGAGAAAATAGATGATATAGTAAAGGCTGTCAAAATAGATAAAAATAAGACAGAAACAGCCTTACACCAGCTCCAATCAATGGAGCCGGCCGGTGTAGGGGCAAGAAATTTAAAAGAATGTCTACTGCTTCAATTAGAGAGACTTAATCAAAATGATCCGATTGTTATTACACTTGTAAATAGCTATCTTGAATTACTTGGAAAAAATCAGCTTGATCTCATTGCTAAGAGATTGGATGTTTCAATAGATAAAGTTAAGGATGCGTACAAAGTTATTAAAAAACTGAATCCCAGACCCGGAATGGGATTTGGTGCCAGAAAAGATATTCATTATCAAACACCGGATTTAATAGTTGTAAAATTTAGCGATTATTATGAGGTGCTTTTAAATAATTTTTCAACTCCACATATTTCAATTAGCAGCTATTATCGGAATGTCCTTGCACAAAATCCTTCCGATGAGGTTAAGAATTATATTTCAGGAAAAATAAAAGAAGCTGATTGGGCTATTAAATGTATATCACAGAGAAATAATACATTGTTAAATGTCATAAGAACGATTGTGGGCCAACAAAGAGGCTTTTTTGATAAGGGTGCAAGTCATCTTATACCTATGAACCAAAAAAGTATAGCAGATAAGCTGGAAATACACGAGTCCACTGTGAGCCGTGCCATAAGAGGAAAATATCTTCAATGTTCATGGGGGGTATTCAGTCTTGATTACTTCTTTACAAACGGACTTTCTCTTGGTTGTGATTCTCAAATTGTTCCGGATGCTATTAAATCAGATATTAAACAGATAATTACAGGCGAGGACAGGAAGAAACCTTATAGTGATCAGAAAATTGCAGAAATACTAAACCAAAAAGGAATAAGTATAGCAAGAAGAACGGTAACAAAGTATAGAGAGGATATGGATATACCAAAGGCAACAATGAGAAAGGAATACTAGGAAAGTATTCAATGACAGAAAGATAAAATGTTGACTTCATAAAACAATTTGTAATAAAATAGATGAAATAATTAAAAACAATCCATTATATAATCATTATAATGGACTATCGGGTTGATGTTGGCTGATTGCTTCTTTTAAAGCTTTCAGTCCGATTTTATTATCCCATTGATTAAAATAGCACCTGAACTTTGAACCGCAGGTAATACATTCAATAAATTGTTTTGTGTCCTTCTGTTCTCGGTTATCAAACATAAAGGGAAGAAATTCATTTTTGTTTCTAAGCCCGGGAGCATCGGAATCGATTATATATGAGTAGACATAAGTTGCTTGGTATTTTATTAAAAAATTGCTGTTGTTGCAAACCGGGCATATTAAACTGTTTTCAGACATATGTGCCTCCAAAGTATATTTATTATTAAAATTGCCAGTAAATTAATATGTTATTCATAGTTAATTTTAAAATAAAAGGAGGCTTAAAAATGGATTATACTATAAGGCCCATACGGGTTGAGGATGCACAGGATATAAATGAGATGTACACAATGGATGGGGTAAGAGAAAATCTTCTAGGGTTATTCAGTGAGAGGATAGACCAGACAGAAGAGTTTATAAAGTCCCTTGGCCAAAATCAATATCATATGGTAGCTGAGACAGATGAAAATGGAGTAAAAAAAGTAGTAGGGACGGTTGCTCTTATTGTAAGCCAGGCTCCAAGAACCAGGCATACTGCATCTGTAGGAATAATGGTACATAAAGATTATCAGGGAAATGGAATAGGAACAGCATTATTAGAGAAAATTCTGGATTTGGCAGATAACTGGCTTATGCTTGTACGCGTAGAATTAACTGTATTTGTAGAAAATGAAACCGCAGTAGGCCTGTATAAGACACACGGCTTTCAGATAGAAGGTACAAAAAAGTATATGGCTGCAAGAAACGGTAAGTATGCTGACGAATATTTAATGGCAAGGTACAGAAACCTAAATTAAAAGTATAATAGCTTCGACATTGAAAAAGAAATGATTTATTGATATAATAAGAACTGACGTTCTTTGATGAAGCTGATTGGTTTACCGGTCAGCTATTTTACTGAGTATCAATTAACATTTTTGCAGATGGAGGCTAATATACAAAAATATGGGCAAACCCGAGATAAAAATTTCAATCAGAAACCTTGTTGAACTGGTGTTGAGGTCCGGTGATATTGATAACAGGCTTGTTTCCTCGGGCAGAATGTTGGAAGGTACAAAAATTCATCAGAAAATACAAAAACAGGGTGGAGAATCGTATAACAAAGAGGTTTCCCTTGTCCATAATTTTGACACAGAGGACTTTATGTTCAGACTTGAAGGACGGGCGGATGGTATTATAGTCGAGCCGGATGAGATTGTGATAGATGAGATAAAATCCACAACACGTCCCCTTGAATTCATAGACGAAGATTTCAGTCTTCTGCATTGGGCACAGGCAAAGTGCTATGCTTTTATTTATGCCGTCCAGAATGAACTTGACAGTATATATGTACAATTAACGTATTTTCATATAGAAACGGAAGAAATAAAAAGAATCAGGAAACAGTTTCTATTTGAAGAACTAAAAACTTTTATTGAAGAATTACTTGATAAATATGTGGTTTGGGCCAGTTTATCAGATTCATGGAATAAAAGAAGAGATACTTCTATAAAAATCCTCGAATTTCCCTTTAAAGACTACAGAAAGGGACAGCGCGAGCTTGCAGTTGCAGTATATAAAACCATAATGCAAGGCAAAAAACTATTTGCTCAGGCCCCTACAGGTATTGGAAAAACTATATCAACACTGTTTCCTGCGGTTAAAGCTTTAGGCGAACAACACATTTCAAAAATATTTTATCTCACTGCAAAAACCATTACAAGGCAGGTAGCTGAAGAGGCATTTTCAAAAATGAGAGAGTGCGGTTTGGTATTCAGAACAATAACACTTACAGCAAAGGATAAAATATGTTTTAACAAAGAAGGAAGCTGCAATCCCGATTTCTGTGAATATGCAAAAGGCCATTACAACAGGGTTAACAATGCACTGGAAGATGTGCTTAAAAATTCTGAAAACCTGTCCAGAGATGTAATAGAAGAATATTCACGTAAACATATGGTTTGTCCCTTTGAGTTCAGCCTTGACCTTTCATTGTGGGCGGATTGCATTATTTGTGACTATAATTATGCATTTGATCCAAGGGTATATCTAAAAAGATTTTTTCTCAATAATACCGGAGATTATGCTTTTTTGGTTGATGAGGCACACAATTTGGTTGACAGGGCGAGAGAAATGTTTTCCGCTCAAATACTTAAATCGGGATATCTTGAAGCAAAAAAGCTTATGAAGTCAAAAGTTCCTAGGGTTGCAAGAATATTAAACAAGATAAATTCCTATATGGTGGCTCTCCGTAAACAATGCCAGGATGAAGGTTTTATTGTTAGCAAAACAGAACTAACTGACCTGTACCGATTGTTAAACAGTTTTATATCAGAATCAGAGGAATGGATACTAAAGAATCAAAATAGCAACATAGATGGTTTTGACCAGCTTCTGGAGACTTATTTCAATTCAATAGCTTTTACCAGAATGGCTGATTTTTACGATGAAAGATACATTACATTTATAGAAACTAAATCAAATGATGTCAGAGTGAAGCTTTTCTGCCTGGATCCCTCTTTTTTGCTTGCAGATGCTGTAAAAAGAGGTAAAACAGCTGTATTTTTCTCTGCAACCCTTACCCCTCTTAACTATTTCATGGATGTATTGGGCGGGGACAAGGAGGATTATAACATAAATCTTGCTTCACCTTTTGCTAAGGACAATCTCTGTCTTATTGTTAATGATAATATTTCTACAAGATATAAAAACCGTGATAAAAGCTATGATAAAATAGTAGACATAATATGGTCTGCTGTAAACAAAAAAATAGGGAATTATGTAGTGTTTTTTCCTTCATATAAATACATGAACGAGGTTTACACAAGGTTTACAGAGCAATATCCTGAAACAGATACAATAATACAGGAAACTTCCATGACGGAAGAAGAAAGGGAGAGCTTTCTAAACAGCTTTCAATCCGGTACGGGAAAGAGCCTTGTTTCTTTTGGAGTTCTGGGAGGAATTTTTTCCGAGGGTATAGATTTGAAGGGAGACAGGCTTATAGGAGCTATAATAGTAGGAGTAGGACTTCCTCAGGTTAGTCCCGAACAGGATATTATCATGAATTATTATCAAAACAAAAACCGAATGGGTTTTGAAAATGCATATATGTATCCGGGAATGAACAAAGTACTACAGGCTGCAGGAAGGGTAATCCGTTCGGAACACGATGTTGGAACAGTGGTACTTCTGGACGAAAGATTTTCAAACGGAAGCTACAGACGGCTTTTTCCGAGACACTGGGAACATGCCATGCGGGTACAAGATACAGGACAGCTTGGAAAAAGGCTGGAGCAGTTCTGGATTGATAAAAATATTGAATAGGTGAATAAATGACACAATCTGAAATAGACAGGGAATATAATAAATCAACAGATATAACGATTGAAGATGATTTTAAAGATTTAAGTCTCGAACAAAGGGAAGCGGTACTCACTGTTAAAGGGCCTGTACTACTTATTGCAGGCCCCGGGAGTGGAAAAACAACTGTAATTGTAAACCGTGTTTATAATTTAATTAAATCAGGTGTCAATCCCAAAAGTATTCTGACACTTACCTTTAATAAGGCTGCCCAGCTTGAAATGGAAAGGCGTTTTAAAAAATACTACGGAAGTAGTATAAAAGAAAAAGTACAATTTGCGACACTGCACAGCTTCTGCAACAGAGTAGTTAGAGACTATGAGAGAATGAAAGGGCAGAGCTTAAGGCGTATTGAGGGTATGGAAGAAGATATAAATAAAAAAATGCTGTTAAAAGACATGTATCACAGCATATATAATTCAAAATTAAATGAGGATGAGCTGGATAACCTTATAAACGAAATAAGCTATATAAAGAATAAAATGATAAAAAATGCCGACGACAGCTTTTTCAGCTCAAAGAAATTCTCAAAGGTCTATAAAACCTATGAAGAATACAAGAAAAAAAATCTGATGATTGACTTTGACGATATGCTTACATATGCGTATAGTATTCTTTCAAGATATCCGCAAGTTTTAAAAGAATATAAAAAACAATATAATTATATACAAGTGGATGAAGGCCAGGATTTATCCAATATACAGTTTGCCATTCTCAAGCTGTTGGCTGGGCCGGACGGGAATATATTTATAGTGGCTGACGATGACCAGTCAATTTACCGTTTCAGGGGAGCTGAACCCCAGTATATTCTGGATATAAGCCATGAATTTGACAATCTGAGACTTTTCAGACTTGAAAACAACTTCAGGTCTTCCAGTAATATTGTAGACCTTACCAGTAAATTTATAATGAAAAATGATAAAAGGTATCTGAAATCACACAAAACCAATAATAAAAAGGCAGAGGACCCAATGATTCTCAGAGCTGAAAATGAGAGCAGGCAGCAGGATATCCTTTTAAAAAAGATAGAAGAGGTACTAAAGGAAAAAAAGACAAAAAGCATCGGGGTATTGTATAGAAATAACCTCTCATCAATTCTTGTTTCGGATAAACTGCAAAGGAACGGAATTTCATTCAAAATAAGGCAGAACACACTTTTTTATTTCAAACACTGGCTTGTACAGGAGGTATGTGCTTTTTTATTATTTGCACTTGATGGTTGTGATACAGAATCATTTACGAAAATATGCTTCAGAATGAATAGATTTATATCAAAAACCATGCTGGAATGTTCCTTACAAGGTGAAGGAAGTGAAAATGTAATTGACAGAATAATAAAAAGCCATGACCTGAAACCTTTTCAGCTTACTGCAATGAGGGAATTAAAAGGAGAATTTGCTTCGTTGGCAAAGAAGAATCCTTGGTCGGCATTGGAGTATATAAAAAATAACTTCAGATATCTGGAAAGTATTAAAGATTACAGTGCTATATCAGGTCAGTCCTTTGATTACCTGAACAGGTTGTATGGGATTTTACATGGAATATCAATTGATTGTCCAACTATTTCTTCATTTCTTGTGCGGTTGCAGGAGTTGGAGCAAATATTCATGGATGGAGGATATAAGCACGACAGTGAAAAGAACCAAATAACTCTGAGCACGCTGCACTCTTCAAAGGGACTTGAATATGACAATGTATTTATGATAGACCTTATAAACAGTGAGATTCCGGGAGACAAGGTTCTTGAAAACTCTGAGAAAATTGTACTTGAAGAAGAACGGAGACTTTTTTATGTTGGAATGACGAGAGCAAGAAAAAAACTTTATCTTCTCTATCCAGATACGGTAAATAATGAAAAAGTTATACCATCTATTTTTGTAAATGAGGTTGTACAACTTTTGCAAAAGGACATAATAGTTAATATAGGTGAAGGAAAATTTGTCAGCCATGCTAAATTCGGCAGAGGAGTAGTAGTTTCAATAGAACAGGACCCTCTAGCCGATAAGAATATAATCGAAATAAAGTTTTTCAAGGTGGGATGCAGAAAATTTGATTTGCAGCTTTGTCTAAATAATAAACTTTTAAAATTTGAATAATGTACACAATACAATCAGAAGCACAAAATGGTTTGCAAAACATAATACGTTTTGCTATCATAGGTTGATATGGAGGAATTTACATGATCGAAAAATATTATCCTGACTTATATTTTGATAGTATAAGACATATTGATATAAATATACTTAAAGAAAGAGGCATCAAGGGAGTTATACTTGATATAGATAATACCCTTGTACCCATGCATACAAAGGATGCTGACGAAAATGCAATAAGTTGGGTCGCTGAACTGCAAAAAATAGGATTCAAGGTTTGTATACTGTCAAACGCTTCGCTTAATAGAGTAACAAGGTTCAATAAAGAAATGTCGGTAATGGCAATACACAGAGCATATAAACCGGCAGGAAAGGCTTTTCTTAAAGCAGCTGAAAAAATGGGGCTTGAGCCGGAAAAGGTAGCGGTTATAGGTGACCAGATATTTACCGATATATATGGGGGAAATAAAGTAAATATGCTTACCGTACTTGTAAAGCCCATAGATAAAAAAGAAATTTTGTATGTCAGGTTAAAAAGGCATATTGAAAAAAGAGTCTTAAGTCGTTTTAGTAGTGTACAAACGTCAAGACTGGAAGTAAGAAATGAATGGAAAAAGAACAGGCTTCAAATAGAAAGAAGTCGTTTAAAATGACATTGGGGGGCAAGCCAATGAACTTGGTTGAAGTTGTTAACGGAAAAACACAGTTGTATGGTGTGCTTGGTAATCCAATTGAGCATACAAAGTCACCTTTTATTCATAATACACTATTTAAAGAATTTGGAGTAAATGCTGTATATTTACCTGTACTTGTT
The DNA here is from genome assembly GCF_000421965.1 of Ruminiclostridium papyrosolvens C7. GTDB lineage: Bacteria > Bacillota > Clostridia > Acetivibrionales > DSM-1351 > Ruminiclostridium > Ruminiclostridium papyrosolvens_A. The sequence continues at coordinate 26,961 of NZ_ATAY01000023.1, forward strand.
GAAAACGGAAAATTGGAACAGGTCATGAATGGATTAAAAGGTATAAACTTTTTAGGTTTTAACATAACTGTTCCATATAAAAAAGATGTTATACAATATCTGGATGAGGTTTCCGCAGAAGGTATGCTTATGGGTGCAATTAATACTGTAAAAAAGCAAAACGGAAGGTTCATAGGTTGTAATACAGATGCTGAAGGTTTTGTCAGGGACTTTTGCGATGGTTTTGAAACAACATTTAAAGGTAAAAGAGTAATGCTATTAGGCGCAGGAGGAACGTCAAGGGCTATTGCTGTCAGGCTTGCAACCGAAGGTATAGAGCATCTGACAATAGTAAACAGGACAGAGGCCAACGCAAAAAGTATTTCTGATCTGGTAAACAGCAATTTCGGAAACATTGTTAGTACAATGCTCCCGGAGAAAGACAAACTTGATAAAGAACTTGAAAACAACCAGATCATTATAAATACAACACCTGCCGGCATGAGTACATACCTTGATTCAACTCCATTTGATATTGATTTCAACTTTAACGGAACTCAGCTTGTATATGATGTTCTATATGTTCCTAAGAAAACAAGATTTCTAATACAGGCAGAAAAAGCGGGATGCAAAATAAGAAACGGATTTGGTATGCTTATAAATCAAGGTGTTTCATCTTTTGAAATTTGGACGGGTATAAAGGTTGAAAGAAAACAAACCAATGAACTTTTAAAAAATATAGAAAATATAGAGGGATTTTGAAAATATTACCGAAATGATTAATGTATGTAATTTTATAAGTTGTTATAAGGGGATGAAAGTATGGTAACGTTAAAAAATTATATGGAAGAAGTTGTATTCAATCTGATAGACGGCGTCCTTGACGATATTAACATGTGCAAATGTGAATTGTGCGTTAAGGATATAGCTGCTCTTGCTCTTAACAGCCTCCCTCCGAAGTACATTGCCTCTGAAAAAGGCGAGCTGTATTCAAAAGTAAACAGTTTAAGAAACCAATTTGAGGTAGATGTCATTTCAGCTATTACAAAAGCAGCAGTTCTTGTTAAAGAAGCACCCAGACACAAATAACTCAAAAACTATTTATTTCCCATAGATTTATTGCTTTCTCTACGGGAAGAAATAATCTTGTAAATTACAAATAGGACAATGCAGATTAAAATCAGTGCTATTACAATATTTTCAAAACCCTTAAAATACGGCCTGATTTTAGTCTCATAATCCTTTCCGAATACATAACCCAGATAAATCAGAGTAAAATTCCATGGAAGCATCCCGATAGTTGAGAAAATAATAAACTTAAATTTATTTATTTTAGCAATTCCTGCAGGTAAAGAAATAAATGTTCTGATTACAGGAAGAAGTCTTCCGAGACACACAGCCAGCATACCTCTTTTTTTAAATACCTCTTCTGCTTTATAAAAATTCTTTTCTGATACAAAAAAGTACTTTCCGTATTTAAGTATAAAGGGTCTGCCACCGTAAGAACCAACAAAGTAGGCAAACATGGAACCAATAAGACTGCCCACAGCGGCAGCAATATTTGCTTCCAGAAGAGTAATGCTGCCCTGAGAAGCCATCATTCCGCCGAAAGGCAATATAATTTCACTGGGGAGGGGAATACAGCTGCTTTCAAAGAGCATCCAAAGCCCAATACCCCAGATTCCCATACCTTCAATAATATCTATTAAAGGCATTAAAATATTATGAATAATAGTAGTCATGTTTTACACTCCTTAATTTTATCCCTTTGATGTCCCTTTAGTGTCAGTATCAGTATTTGAGGGATTTTGTTTCTTAATAACAGGCTTTTTTTTCACAACCGGAGGAGCCTTTGCTTCATCCTCATCATCGTTACTTACAGGAACATATAGTTCACCTGATGGCGTTGCAATACCATTGGCAGAATAAAAGTAATTTTCAACTATCTCAGCCGCCGGAAGAGATTCTTTTGTTTCAATATTTATTAAATTGCCGTTGTATACGTAGTACCATCCTTTATTTATAACCTTGTCTTCACCGTCAAGACGGAAAGAATTAAAGTTGTCAGGCGAAATACTTATGAGCCCGGAGGACATCTTTAACGCATCTGATAAAGTCATATTGGTTATAATATTTTCAAAGGCATAATTAAGCACGGGATTTAGCTTTGGAATATTTTGTACCTTTAACTTTTGCTTTATAAATTCCTTTATAAACTTCATCTGCATTTCGGTTCTCTTTATATCACTGCCGTCATAAAACTCTTTTAACTCTTGTGTGTAACGTTCACCGTTTGGTTTCCTGAAACGTAGTAATTGTTCAACCTTGTCGCCGTCAAGCAACTGATAACCTTTTTTTAAATTAATATGAAGATTCTGAGAAGGGTCATCGTACTTCATATTTACGGGAACGTCAAAATAAACTCCTCCAAGCATATCTGTAATCTTTTTGATTGCGGAAATATTGATATGAACATAATAGTTGATATTGATTCCGGTTAAGTTACTTACAATCTCGGCAGAATATCTTGCACCTTCGTGGTTTCGTCCTCCTGCTGCATAAGCAGCATTTATTTTTGGAAGTATATTGTTTTTTAATTTAACCTTAGTATCTCTCGGTATTGTAACGATACTTATCTGGTTTTTTGCTGGATTATAATTTGCTACCAGCATTGAATCCGTATTACCGCTTGACTTGTCACCAACCAGCAGGAAGAAATTCATAGGTTCTTTATTGGTAGTGGCGTTAAGTCCTTCAAGTATTGCAGGAACAGCATTGTTTCCGGCTGCTCCTGTTACACTGTTTGCATAGTAAAGAAAAACTGTTCCCATTCCAAAAAGAAACAAGCCTACTACTATAGTAATTATATAAGCGAATTTTCTAGTGTTCATTGTCAGACCTCTTAATAGTTTATTGTTTACAGTCAGCAATTATTATATCATATATTTATAGAAAATTTCTAAAAATAATCTGTACTGGTGTATAATAAAAGTTTGTTCAAAATTAAACATGTTTAATACATCAAAAAAACCCTGTATAGTGCTAAACGTGTCGAATTTCTTCATTTACTTTACACTGATAATACTTTATAATAATAAACAATGTATGCTGATTGTAATCAAGTATTACAATAATTAATCAAATAGAGATGGGGGAATATCAATGAAAAAGCTCATGCTCGGCAACGAAGCCGTGGCAAGAGGAGCATATGAGGCAGGCTGTTCAGTAGCGGCTGCTTATCCTGGAACTCCTAGTACGGAAATTACTGAGTACATATCGAAATATGACGAAATATATTCAGAGTGGGCACCAAATGAAAAGGTAGCACTCGAGGTAGCTATAGGTTCATCCATCGGAGGAGCAAGATCCATATGTTCCATGAAACACGTAGGACTTAATGTTGCAGCAGACCCTCTTTTTACAGTATCTTATACCGGCGTAAACGGAGGTCTTGTTATAATGGTTGCTGATGACCCTGGAATGCACAGTTCTCAGAATGAGCAGGACAGTAGGTTCTATGCAAGATCATCAAAGGTTCCTATGCTTGAACCTTCGGACTCTCAGGAATGTAAGGACTTCGTAAAACAGGCATTCTCCATAAGTGAGACATTTGACTGTCCTGTAATCGTCAGACTTTCCACCAGGGTATCCCATTCCCAAAGTGCTGTTGAACTGAGTGATAAAGAAGATTACAAGTTAAAACAGTATTCCAAGGATGCAAACAAATATGTCATGATGCCTGCTATGGCAAGAAAAAGACATGTTGAAGTTGAAAAAAGAATGGCTGCTTTGAGAGAATTCTCCAATGAAAGCAGACTAAACAAAGTTGAAATGACAAGCAAGGACATCGGGGTTATAACCAGCGGAATTTCATATCAGTACGTAAAAGAAGCGATGCCTGATGCATCCGTATTAAAAATAGGAATGGTACACCCAATTCCTGAAAAACTTATTGCTGATTTTGCAGCAAATGTAAAAACCCTTTATGTTGTAGAAGAATTGGAGCCATTCTTTGAAAATCAAATTAAGAAAATGGGCATAAAGGTAATAGGTAAGGAAAAGCTTCCTATAATCGGTGAGTTTAGCGCTCAACTTGTTGCAGAAAAACTCCTTGATAAAAAGTTTGATTCACAGGAAGCTTCCAATAATGCCGTTCCAGTAAGACCACCGGTAATGTGTCCGGGATGTCCTCATAGAGGCATGTTCTATGTTCTCAAAAAATTGGGACTGACCGTCAGCGGCGACATCGGCTGTTATACCCTTGGTGCATTGCCTCCTAACGAAGCAATGGACATATGCGTGTGCATGGGCGCAAGCATTGGTGTTGCCCACGGGTTGGAAAAAGCACGCGGAGCCGATTTCAGGAAAAAGACTGTAGCAGTAATCGGCGACTCAACTTTTATACATTCAGGTATTACGGGTTTAATAGATATCGTATATAATAAAGGTAACTCTACTGTAATTATTCTAGATAATTCAATTACAGGAATGACGGGTCACCAGCACAATCCAACAACCGGATTTACAATAAAGGGTGAGCCTACAAAACAGGTAGACCTTGAACTTCTTTGCAAATCTGTGGGTGTTGACAGAGTTACGGTTGTAGATCCTTTTGATATAAAGGAATTCGAGAAGGTTGTAAAAGCCGAAACAGATGCAGATGAACCTTCGGTAATAATTTCTCAGCGTCCATGTGCACTTTTAAAACATGTTAAATATGAAGGAAGCCATAGAATAATACAGGATAAATGCAAAAAGTGCAGAATGTGCATGAAAATAGGATGCCCGGCCATAGTTGAAAAGGGCGATCACCTTGAAATAAACCCTGCACTTTGTGTGGGATGCAAGCTCTGCACCAAGATATGCGGATTCGGTGCTATCGAAAGGGCAGGTGAATAAGGTGAAAAAATTAAATCTTCTTATAGTTGGTGTTGGCGGACAGGGAACTCTCCTAGCCAGCAGAATACTGGGAACAGTTGCATTAAAACTGAATTTTGACGTTAAGGTCTCAGAGGTACACGGTATGTCCCAAAGAGGCGGAAGCGTTGTTACATATGTTAGGTATGGGGAAAAGGTATATTCACCTCTCATTGAAAAGGGCGAGGCTGATCTCATTATTGCCTTTGAACAACTGGAGGCACTCAGGTGGGTGGATTACCTCCATAAGGACGGCAAGATGATAGTAAATGAGCAGGAGATAGATCCAATGCCTGTAATTATAGGAAAGGCTAAGTATCCTGAAAAAATACTCGATACATTAAAAACCTCATATAGCATTTACTCACTTGACGCACTTAAAATAGCCAGAGAATGTGGAACAATAAAAGCGGTAAATATTGTTCTGCTGGGTGTAATGGCAAAATTAGCAGGTATTGATAAAAACATATTTATGGAAGCCATAAACGAGGTTGTTCCTGCAAAGGTACTTGATGTAAATATCAAAGCCTTTGAGGAAGGTTACAATTATCATAATTAAGAATTTAAGCCTATTGCTTTTGTGTGGGGCTACATTTTGTAAGTAAACCCTGAAAGCCATTCCGAGTGGGATGATGGCAAAGAATATATAAATTTATATTTATTCTTGGGAGGGTGAAATGTTATGTCATATTGGAATCAGGCATACGAATGTATGTCCAGAGAAGAAATGCGTAAGGTTCAATCGGAAAGATTAATTAAAACTGTAAAGCTGGTATATGAAAATGTACCTACTTACAGAAAGAAGATGCAGGAAAAGGGTATGTTACCTGGAGATATCAAGTCTGTTGATGATTTAAAAAATCTACCCTTTACCTATAAGCAGGATCTGAGAGATACATATCCATACGGCCTTTTTGCAGTGCCTATGAGTGAAATTGTCAGAGTCCATGCATCTTCGGGAACAACTGGAAAGAAGACGGTTGTAGGTTATACAAAAAATGACCTTGATGTTTGGTCTGAGGTTATCGCCCGAACATTTACAGCTGCCGGAGCAGTGAAGGACTCTTTTCTGCAGATATCTTACGGTTATGGATTATTTACGGGAGGACTCGGTGCTCATTACGGCGGCGAGAAACTGGGAGCAACGGTTATACCTACTTCATCAGGAAACACAAAACTTCAGCTTTCAATTATGCAGGATTTCGGTACAACTCATCTTGCATGTACACCTTCTTATGCTTTGTATTTGGCTGAGGAAATGGAAGAACTCGGTATCAAGAGAAGCGATTTAAAGCTGCAGGCCGGTATTTTCGGGGCGGAGCCTTGGTCGGAAAGTATGAGGCAGGAAATACAGGACAGACTAAAAATTAAAGCTTTTGATATATACGGGTTAAGCGAGGTAATAGGGCCGGGAGTTGCATGTGAATGTGAATATCAGGGCGGTATGCATATTCCGGAAGACCATTTTATCCCGGAAATTATTGATCCTGACACAGGTGAAGTCCTTCCAGAAGGTTCAGAAGGGGAAATTGTATTTACGACTATTACAAAAGAAGGGCTTCCGTTAATAAGGTACAGAACCAGGGATCTTTCTTCATTGAATTATGATAAATGTGAATGTGGACGTACAGAAGTAAGAATGAACAAGGTTGCCGGTAGAACAGACGACATGCTCATAATCAGGGGTGTTAATGTTTTCCCTTCACAGGTGGAAAGTGTTCTTCTATCAATTGGCGAGACCGCACCTCATTACATGCTGGTAGTTGATAGAAAAGACAATTTGGACACACTGGAAATTCAGGTTGAAATCACTCCAAGCTTATTCTCAGATGAAGTAAAAAGGCTGGAAGATGTGGAAAAGAAGATTTCTAAGGAAATTAACAGTACTTTAGGAATAGGTGCAAAAATCAAGCTGGTTGAACCCAAAACCATTCAGCGCAGCGAAGGTAAGGCAAAAAGAGTTATTGACAAAAGGGTTATTTAATAAGGGTTAAGTTATCATTAACAATTATAAAGGAGGCCTGTTAACCATGCTTGTTAAACAGATTTCAGTTTTTCTAGAAAACAAATCAGGAAGGTTGGCTGATGTAACCAGAACACTTGCGGATAATAACATTAATATCTGTGCCATGTCTATAGCTGATACTACGGATTTTGGCATATTGAGACTTATTGTTAATAAGCCGGAAGATGCTGAGCGTTTTTTGAGTGAGCAGCAGTTTACGGTAAGCTGTACCAGCGTTATAGCAATAGGTGTTGAAGATAAGCCGGGAGGACTTGCAAAGGCATTAGACATTCTTCAGGATAATGGTATAAGCATTGAGTACATGTATGCTTTTGTAGGAAAAACAGGTAATGAAGCATTTGTTATTTTGAGAGTTGAAAACCCTGAAACGGCAATAGAAACTTTATTGAAATACGGAATAGAGATACTACCAAGCGACAAGATTTATTGTGCATAAATAATATTATAAAGGGCTGCCTCTTATATGTTTGAGGTAGCCCTTATATTATTACAAAGTATTTAAAATATCCTGAACGGTTACAAGACATATTTTATCCGGAAAACAATCTTCCTTAGAACAAACGGAAACGACATGGTCATCGTCAATTTCAAATTGACTGAAAAAGCAATTTGAAAGATTATTGGTATCTTTCGTTGAGAGAGATATCCTGCCTGAATCTATGTTAAAAGAAAAAGAATCAAGAGGCAGTGACAACCCCCTTCCGTCAGTTTTTATGTAACTTTCCTTCAATGTCCACAGCATAAAAAAGTATCTGGTACGGTAATGTGCCGGTTGGCTCATAAGACTTTCATACTCATTCTGTGAAAAAAATCTTTTTGCAATGTCAAAATCCGCTTCTTTTATAAATTCCACGTCTATTCCGCAGGGTTTATCCGAAAGAATACAGACAACCCAATCGCCGGAATGGGATATATTATAAAAAACAGACTGGTTCGCGATTACAAGGTATGGTTTATTATAAGAATCCGTTTTGAAACCAATATCTTCATTTTTATAGTTTAAGTCTTTACTTACGGCATATCTGGCTATGACTTCACCGAGAAGACATCTTATAGAATCCTCCTTAAATAAAAACCTTTCCATTCTTGCTTTTCTCTCATCAGAAATAAATCTTTTTAATAAATTAATATTATCATCAGTGCATGCAGAAACTTTTGTTCCATATAAATTAACCAAGAAACCCCAACCTTTCTTAAAACAGCATGCTTGGCTTATATGCCGATTTCTATTCTAACAGAGATTTACATATTTGTGAAGTTTATATAAGGAATATGTCGTAACTATGGAAATCCAAAACTGTATAATATATAATATATTGGGTTAAGAAGTTAAAAAAATTGGAAATTATTTAAACTATTTTATCAAGAGGAGTACTATGAAAAATAAAATTAATCTGTTTTGCTTTCCATATGCAGGGGGTTCTTCAAGCATATATTCCAAGTTAAAACATTTTGCTGACAAAAATATAAAAGTGATGCCGGTGGAACTTGCAGGGAGAGGGCAGAGGATAAGCGAGCCATTATACAATAATATGGCAGAAGTAATAAAAGATGTTTATGATAAAATATCATCGTCTGTTGAGGAACAGCCCTTCGCTTTATTTGGGCATAGTATGGGAAGCTCCATTGTGCTTGAGCTAGCACAAAAAATTATTAAAAACAAAAAAACAGAACCGCTGCACCTCTTTATTTCAGGTCGATGTCCTCCCGCACTTTACAAGAATTATAAGAAAATATATGCTTTACCTGATGAAAAATTTATACAAGAGGTTTATGAACTCGGAGGTACACCCAAAGAGGTTTTTGACAACAATGAATTGCGTCATTTATTTTTGCCTATACTTAGGTCGGATTATAAATTGGTAGAAGAATATGATTATATTGAAAAAGATAAAAAATTAAGCTGTGACATAACAGTTTTTAATGGGAAAGATGACAAAATGACCAGCTTAGAAGGATTGAAAAAGTGGGAAGATTATACATCCGGTAAAACTGACATAATTGAGTTTGATGGAGGACATTTTTTTCTGCATAATCAAATGGAGCAAATCATGAATATAATAAATAAAACTTTAAATCGTTAATATTCATAATAAATGTCGGAACCGTAAGCTATCCATCGGTCCCGACATTTTAAGTCATTGTCAGGTAAAAATGATTATTTCTTCATAGAATTCATATAATTATTGATAACTTTATCACACCAATCATCAAATTCTTTATCTTCAGTCTGGAGTTCCGGATGGGAGAGAATATTTTCCAAAACTAATCTGACTCCCTGATCAAAACGCACAGTTGCGTTAAAACCGGGTACCAACCTTTTTATTTTTGAATTGTCAAATACAACTGTGTTTGACTTATCACCCAAAAGGGACCCTGTGAAATCATAGTCGCTGCAAGCTGCGAGATAATCGGTTGCGATGTGTACAGCATTGAGATTTACTCCTAAAGTGGAAGCGATTATCTGATATATCTGGTTCCATGTAAGGCTTTCATCAGACGTAATGTGAATCGCCTCACCAATGGCATGAATATTACCCATTAAGCCAATAAAGCCCTTGGCAAAGTCAGTATTATATGTCAAAGTCCATAAAGAGCTTCCGTCACCGTGAATAATTACAGGCTTGTTTTCCAGCATCCTCTTTATTACCTGCCAGCTGCCGTTATTTCCATGAACGCCTAAAGGAACGCTGCTATCGTCGTAAGTGTGGCTGGGACGAACAATAGTCACAGGAAATCCGTTGTTACGGTATTCTGACATTAGAAGTTCCTCACAAGCAATCTTATTACGAGAATATTCCCAATAGGGGTTTGCAAGTGGTGTTGATTCGGTTATTCGAAAATCAGACAGAGGCTTTTGATATGCTGAGGCAGAACTAATAAATATGTATTGCTTTGTTCTACCTGAGAAAAGTCTGATATCACGTTCAACCTGTGAAGGTACAAATGCAATGAAATCTGCCACAACATCAAAATTTTCGTCTTTTATAAGGGAACTTACAAGCGCTTCGTCATTTATATCAGCCCTTAGGAGTTTTGCCCCTTCAGGTATCCTTTCGGATCTGTTACCCCTGTTAAGGAGAAAAAGTTCCCAGCCCTGTTCAACCAAAGAGGACGAAATTGCCGAACTTATAATGCCTGTTCCACCAATAAATAATGCTTTCATAATAATTCTCCTTTGATTTTATAAATTCAATCATTTGTACTGGTAAATAATTTATATAAGTATTATATAACGATAATTAAAATAAATACATAATCATATTGTGAAAAAAAGTACTTGAAAGCCTACATAATTATGTTATAATTAAATTGATTAATTGAACTCAAATTTCTTTTCTGTAATTCCATTTCTTAAATTAGTTCCTTTTTTTAAATGTTTGCTTACTATTTTGTTTTCATGTTGTATAATAAATAAATACGGTTTATTTACTTTATAACGGAGGCACAAATATGAGAGCAGAAATATTAGCCGTTGGTACAGAGTTGCTCATGGGGCAGATTGTTAATACCAATGCACAGTATATATCCTCAAAACTGCCTGAAGCAGGAGTTGGGGTATATTATCATAGTGTAGTAGGTGATAACCCAGATAGATTGGAAGACTCTTTGAAAATTGCTTTGGAACGGTGCGACATTGTTATTACAACAGGCGGCCTGGGACCTACCCAAGATGATCTAACAAAGGAAACTATTTCACGGGTCTGTGGTAAAAAGTTGGTTATTCATGAAGAGAGCCTGAATAAAATAAAAAACTATTTCAGCAGGCTTGGAAGGCAGATGACGCCAAATAATGAAAAGCAAGCCTATATGCCCGAAGGTTGTATAGTACTTAAAAATAATAATGGTACTGCACCGGGATGTATAATAGAAACGGGAGAAAAGGTAGTTGTAATGCTCCCGGGCCCGCCGGTAGAGATGAAGCCAATGTTTTTGGATTATGTTATGCCATATTTTAAAAATAAGGGTGCTTATTCTCTGGAATCAGTAATTTTAAGGGTTTTTGGTATCGGTGAATCAGCTATGGAAACTAAAATAATTGATTTGATTGATGGCCAAACAAACCCGACTATTGCTACGTATGCCAAGGAAGGCGAGGTTACGATAAGGGTAACTGCCAGTGTTCAAGAGGGAGAAAGTGCAGAAAAAATACTAATGCCTGTTGTAAATGAGATTAAGAGAAGAACCGGCGAAAATCTGTACTCTGACAAGGATGAAACTCTGGATACTGTGGCTGCAGGACTTCTTTTAGAGAACAATATTACAATTGCAACTGCTGAGTCCTGTACAGGAGGGCTTATTTCAGAGATGCTTACTGACGTACCGGGTATTTCCCGGGTGTTTATGGGGGGAGCAGTAACATATTCCAATGAAGCAAAAATGGAATACCTTGGAGTAAAGGAGCAAACAATCAAAGCATACGGAGCGGTCAGCCGTGAAACAGCAGCAGAAATGGCCGAGGGCATCAGAAAGCGGTTAAAGACTGACCTCGGTATATCCGTTACGGGAATAGCCGGGCCTGGCGGAGGTACTGCTGAAAAACCGGTTGGGTTGGTGTATATAGGTCTTTCCAGCGACAGCGGTACAATCACAAAAGAGCTGAGACTTTCAGGTAATAGAAAAAAAATCAGAACGATTACAGCATTAAATGTGTTTGATTTAATAAGAAGACATGTTTTAAAGCTGGAAATTGATCTTTGATAATTGATGTACACAGGAAAAGGACTGCAAATAAGCAGTCGGGAGGGTTGAATTTGAGTTCAAATAATAAAAAATTAACAGGTGCCGCAATAATAGTAATGGCATCGTTGGTTGTAAGCAGAATAACAGGTTATCTCAGAACAATACTTATTAATAATCTGCTTACGGCAGCACAGTCGGATTCATTGCTGGCAGCGTTCAGAACGACTGACTTGATGTACAATTTATTAATCGGCGGGGCAATTTCCGCCGCACTTGTTCCCGTACTATCGGGATACATTGCTAAAAATGAGGAAGAAGACGGCTGGAAAGCCATCGGAACTTTTGTAAACGTTGTATTTGTAACCATGATTGGTGTATGCATACTTGGAGTAATTTTTGCTCCCGCTGTTGTATCCATGACTGCATCAGGCTTAACGGGCGAAAAAAGGGAGCTGACAATTCAGCTTACCAGAATACTGTTCCCGTCAGTTGGTTTTATGATGCTTGCAGGAATAACAAACGGAGTGCTTTATTCCTATAAGAGGTTTGCTTCCGCTGCATTTGCACCGTCAGTTTACAATCTTGGAACTGCACTTAGCATACTCATACTTAGCAGATTTGGTGTAAGATACGTTGCATTCGGTGTATTAGCAAGTGCAATCATATATTTCATAATGCAGATATCCTTTGCATGGCCTAATTTAAAGTTTTACAGGCCGAAAATTCTTTGGAAGAATCAGGGATTCAGAAGGCTGTTCAAGCTTGCAATACCATCCCTTGCAGCATCTGCCATAGCACAGATAAATATACTTATATCACTGAATTTTATATCAATGTTCAGAAATGACGGAAGCATAACAGCATATTACAATGCAAATGATTTATGGCAGCTGCCTTACGGCATATTTGCGATGGGACTTGGAACAGCAATACTTCCTACACTTTCAGAAAAACTTGCACTTAAGAAGGTAGGAGAATTTAAGGAAATACTTGAAAATGGTTTCAGAACAATTCTGTACCTTATAATACCGTCATCAGTGGCATTTATAGTCCTTTCTCAACCTGTTGTCAGCGTTGTTTACAAATGGTCACAAGTTATCGGGAAAGAGAGAATCATAACGGCAGGCAGTATATTACTACTGTTTACGGCTGCAATGATTGCTCAGTCAATGCTTGCTCTTCTGAACAGAGCTTTTTATGCGGATAACGATACCAAGACACCGCTTTACGTTGGTACAATATCTATCGCACTAAACTTTGTTTTCTGTTACATATTCCTGAAAGCTACCGATCTCGGCCCCGCCGGAATGTCATTATCATATTCCATACAAAGCGTGGTAAATATGGCTATTATGATGGTGATAATATCAAAACGAATGAATGGAATGGGATGGAAAAAACTGCTTAACTATTCATTAAAGCTGTTGGGAGCTGCGGTTGTAATGGGGATAGTATTATTCATTTTAAACAAATTTATTCCTGTTGATTTTACAAAGCCTTTTGCAATGCACTCAAAACTGATTGAAATAGCAGCCTTGGGAATAGAAATTGTAGTAGGAGCATCGGTTTATTTTACATTTACCATGTTGTTCAAGATTGACGAAGCAGTTGCAGTTAAGAATAAATTTATTGGAAAAATTAAGGGGTTAGTAAAAAAAACATAAGTAACAAAATATTTTAAATTTAACAGTTGACTGTAGATAAAATAAAATATATAATTAAAAAAAGAACAAATGTTCGAACGATAAAGGAGGTCACCCCGTGTTAGAAAAGAAAAAAGCATTAGAGATGGCTTTGGGCCAGATAGAGAAACAGTTTGGCAAAGGTGCAGTAATGAAGTTGGGCGAAAATTCACATATGAATATAGAGAGTATTCCTACAGGGTCAATGAGCCTTGATCTGGCACTTGGAGTCGGAGGAGTTCCCAGAGGAAGAATAGTTGAAGTTTTCGGGCCTGAGTCATCAGGTAAAACAACAGTTGCACTGCATATTATTGCAGAGGCTCAAAAAGCCGGAGGCGAAGCTGCATTTATTGACGCAGAACATGCCCTTGATCCTGTGTATGCAAAGAAACTTGGGGTTGATATAGAAAATTTGATAGTATCACAGCCTGATACAGGTGAACAGGCTCTTGAGATTACAGAAGCACTTGTAAGAAGTGGCGCCATAGATGTTATTGTAGTTGACTCTGTTGCGGCTCTTGTGCCTAAAGCGGAAATTGATGGAGAAATGGGAGATTCCCATATAGGATTGCAAGCAAGGCTTATGTCACAGGCACTGAGAAAGTTGGCCGGTGTTATTAGTAAATCAAATACAACTGCAATATTTATTAATCAGCTTCGTGAGAAGGTTGGTATAATGTTCGGTAATCCGGAAACTACGCCTGGTGGTAGGGCATTAAAGTTCTATTCCTCAGTAAGGCTTGACGTCAGAAGAATTGAAGCCATTAAGCAAGCCAATGAAGTTGTTGGTAACAGAACAAGAGTAAAGGTTGTAAAAAACAAAGTTGCACCTCCATTCAAAGAAGCGGAGTTTGATATCGTTTATGGCGAGGGTATATCAAGAGAAGGTGGTATACTTGACATAGCTGTTAGCATGGATATTGTCAACAAGAGTGGAGCGTGGTTCTCATACAACGGTCAGCGTATAGGTCAGGGACGTGAAAATGCAAAACAATATCTAAAAGAAAATCCTGCTATGTGCAGTGAAATTGAGAAACTTATCAGAAACAATTTTGTTGTAACTGCTGTTCCTCAAAAAGAAGTACCCCAAGAGGACGAAGATGTTGCACTTGATGAAATTGAATAAGTGATATATATAATAAAGGAAAAATAATTAGTGTCATTATGAGGCATGCCGGAGGATTAATTCCATACAGGCATGCCTTATATATAGTATGGATGTACATGGGAATACTAACGGAGGCTGTTATGAGGATTACATCAATAGAAAAAAGTGATAAGAATAAATCCATGGCAAGTGTCTGCATTGATAACAAGACAGAATTCGTCTTGCCCCTGAAACGTATTGATGCTCTTAACCTTACCATTGATAAAACCATTGAGCAGGAAACACTGGATTACATACTTAAATATGAGGTTTACGCCGCTGCAAAGAATTCTGCGGTAAAATTTCTTTCACTAAAGCTCAGAACTTCTTATGAAGTAAAAGAAAAGCTTAGTGATCTTGGGTATGAGGAAAGTACAATAAACCAAGTGATAAAAGATTTAACTGAAATAGATTACATAAATGATTACAAATATGCCGCTAAGTACATATCCGAAAAAACAAAGCTGAAACCAAGGTCTATAAAGCTATTGAAAATGGAACTGGAAAATAAGGGAATTCCTGACGATATAATAAGCAGTGTGATTGAAGAATTAAACCCTGATGATGATCAGGTAGCTTTGGAATTACTCAGAAAAAGGTATTCCAAATATAACGAGTTTGATGAGATTTTGATTAGAAAAATGAAATCTTATCTTGCAGGCAAAGGGTTCAGTTATAACCAAATTTCAAAAGCAATAAGTAAATACCTACCAGAAGACTGATGTAATGCGGATTTTAACTGCAAAAAAAATTAAATATTTGCAAATTATTTACCTAAAACATTGACAATCTGTAATTATTATTAAATAATTTTTATTAGAACTTTTTATAGTATTGAAACAGAAATCTACGAACTTTAAATCGAAACATGGAGGGTTTTAGGTGAAAAAAAAGATAGGCATCGTCTCATTGGGATGCCCCAAAAATTTGGTAGACAGCGAGATAATGCTTGGTATGCTGTCACATGCAGATTATGAAATTGTAAACAATAAGGAAGATGCTAATGTACTTATAGTAAATACATGCGGATTTATTGAATCAGCTCAGCAAGAATCCATAAATACAATTTTAGAAATGGCAGATGAAAAGGGACGCAATTGTGAGGTACTTATAGTTACTGGTTGTATGGCAGAAAGATATAAAGAAAAAATACTTGAACAGATACCGGAAGTAGACGCAGTTCTGGGAACGGGTAATTATAAAGAAATAGCTGAAGTAATTAATCTTGCTTATATGGGTGAGAAGACAGTATCTTATGGAAAGCTAGACGAAACTGATTATCTTGACCAAGAGAGAGTGATTTCTTCAGCCAAACATTCTGTCTACTTGAAAATATCAGAAGGATGTGACAATCGCTGCACATACTGTATAATACCATTTCTCAGAGGTAAATACAGGAGCCGTAAAATGGAGTCATTAGTTAGAGAAGCTGAGCTTTTGGCTGAAAAAGGTGCTAAGGAAATCATTATCGTTGCACAGGACAGTACTCGCTATGGTACTGACTTATATGGCAAAAAAATGCTTCCCGAATTAATCAGAAAGCTATCAGACGTTAGTGGAATAGAATGGATAAGACTTTTGTATTGCTACCCTGAGGAAATAGACGATGAGCTTATTGAAGAAATAGCTAAAAATCCAAAGGTGTGCAAATACCTTGACATACCGATTCAGCATGCATCAGATAGAGTATTAAAGCAAATGGGAAGAAGAGGCACTATTTCTGAGATTAAGCAAGTACTGAATAAATTAAGAGAAAAAGTTAGCGGTATTACAATTAGAACATCACTGATTGTTGGATTTCCCGGTGAGACAGAGGAAGATTTTGAAGAGATGATTGCTTTTTTAAAGGAATTCAGGCTGGATAGAGTAGGCGTATTTACTTATTCCAAAGAAGATGGTACACCTGCAGCGAAAATGAAAAGCCAAATACCAAAGCATATTAAAATAAAAAGGCAAAAAAAGATTCTCGAGCTTCAAAATTCAATCAGCAGGGAAATAAATCAAAAAAGGAATGGAAAAGTCTACAAAACTATAGTTGACGGTATTGCTGATGATGGTATATTCTATTATGGACGTACTTATGCAGAAGCTCCTGAGATTGACGGGGTTATTTATTTTACCAGTCCTGAAGAGCTTTCAATAGGTAGTTTTACAGATGTAAGGATTCTTAATTCCGAAGATTATGATTTGATAGGAGAGGTCATAAATGAATTTACCAAATAAAATAACTATATCAAGGATATTTTTAGTTCCGTTATTTATGATTTTTGTTATACCAATTCCTGATGCTACAGTTAATTTTCAGCTTTTGTCTTTCTTGAAAGATGAAATGTTGTCAGTAAATGATTTTATAAATAATTATGGAAGTTACGTTGCTGCTGTGCTATTTATTTTGGCTGCAAGCACTGACGGAGTTGACGGATATATTGCCAGAAAGCATAAACTTGTTACTGCTTTTGGAAAATTTCTTGATCCAATAGCCGATAAATTACTAATTACTGCTGCATTAATTGCTTTGGTTCAGCAACAGGTTGTAACAGGTTGGGCAGCTATGATTATAATCTCTAGAGAACTTTTAGTTACAGGATTACGTTTAGTTGCCGCAGGAGAAGGACAGGTTATTGCAGCAAACAAGTCAGGAAAAGTTAAAATGGTATTCCAGACTGTTGCAGTTTCGGTTTGTCTTTTAAAGAATTGGCCATTCTCAATATTTACAGATGTGCCGGTTGACTCCTACCTGATGTTTATAGCTGTTATAATAACAATATATTCAGGAATAGACTTTTTTGCGAAGAACTTAAAAATACTTAAGTCGGGCGGGATGTAAAACCAATTTTTATATTGATATACAAAAGTAGCCGTAGGAAACTGCGGCTATTTATTATGTCGTACATCTTAGTGGTAGAGAGTTTTGGTAAAGAGAAAACCAAAATAAAATATGTTTATGTTAATTTAATATTAGTACCTACGGGAAATTTAATATTATCAGAAAATAGTTGCAATAATAGTAAAGTTAATATATAATCCTATTATCAGCAATTAGTATCTGGTAATAATTATAGATAATAATTATAAGGGGTGGTTGTAAGTGAGCAGATCGTCTTCTCACAAACAGCAAAGGCAAAAGACTCTGCTTGAGAAAATTAAGTACGACCCATTTTTAACAGATGAAGAATTAGCTGATTACTTTAAAGTGAGCGTACCAACAATCAGACTTGACCGACTGGAACTTTCAATTCCAGAGCTGCGTGAAAGAATTAAAAATGTTGCTGAGAGCAATCAGGAGAAATTAAAGTCACTCAAAAGCAGGGAATTTATCGGTGAATTGATAGATTTACAGCTTGGACAAAATGCAATTTCACTTATGGAAACCAATAGTACAATGGCATTTGAAAAAACTCATATTGTACGGGGACACTATATTTATTCATTGGCAGAGACTCTTGCCATTGCAGTAATAGATTCACAGGTAGCCTTAGTTGGAGTAGCAAATATAAAATACAAGATTCCTGTTTATGCAGGTGCAAGAATAGTAGCAAAAGCAGAGGTCAGAGAGTCTAAGGGAAACAGGTTTATTGTCTGGGTCAAAATATACGAAAAAAACGTTGAAGTATTCAGAGGAAAATTTATACTGGTATCTCTTAATGAAAATACAATTAAAGAAAAAATATGAAATTGTTTAAGTATATTCTGAATATTTATTTAAAGATACTTTTGGAGAGTGACAAAGATGATTAACATTATTGTTGATGCGATGGGTGGAGATAATGCACCTGATGCTATAATAGACGGTTGTGTTGAAGCTATAAATATGAAAGAAGGCTTCAATATTACTCTTGTTGGTAAAAGCGAAATAATAGAAAATAATTTAAGCAAAAAGGAATTTAATAAAGATAGAATAAGCATTGTCAATGCAACAGAGGTTATAACAGGAGAGGATACTCCTACAAAGGCTATAAGAAGTAAAAAGGATTCCTCCATGGTTGTAGGTATGAAGCTCTTAAAAGAGAATAAGGGTGATGCTTTTATATCAGCCGGTAATACCGGAGCTATTATGACAGGAGCGCTGTTGATAGTAGGTCGTATAAAGGGAATCGACAGGCCATCACTTCCGGCGTTGGTTCCATCAAAAAAAGATATGGTTCTGATAATAGATGCAGGTATGAATACCGTTTGCAGACCAATAAATTATTTGCAGTTCGGAATAATGGGTTCCATTTATATGAAACTGATTTATAAAAAAGAAAGTCCAAAAGTTGGCCTATTGAATGTAGGATCGGAAGATGCAAAAGGAAATGATACTCTCAAGCAGGCATTCAGTATTCTTTCTTCTTCTCAACTCAATTTTGTTGGAAATACCGAAGGAAACAATATCCCAGGCGGAGATGTTGACGTAGCTGTTTGTGACGGCTACGTAGGAAATGTTGCTTTAAAGCTTTATGAAGGTGCGGGATCTCTATTTCTTGGAGAACTCAAAAAAATATTTACATCAAATTTTTTTACAAAGCTTTGTTATCTGATACTCAAACCGTTTTTTAAGAATTTTAAAAGTAAATTCGATCCTGATGAACTTGCAGGAGCTCCTGTTTTAGGTGTTAATGGATTGGTAATAAAGAGTCATGGTTCATCGAAGGCAAAAACAATAAGATATGCAATTTTAAATAGAGCTATACCATTAATAGAAAATGGCGTGGTAAATGAAATTAAAGAACAATTCAAGAATATGGAGGTGGACTCTTCCGATGATAAAATCGACTAAGAGTGTAGGGATAATTGGTACAGGAAGCTTTGTACCTGAAAAAGTACTTACCAATAATGATTTGGAAAAATTGGTTGATACATCAGACGAATGGATATTAAAAAGAACAGGAATATCAGAGAGACGTGTCTTAGATGATGATACCCCAAACTACACGATGGGAATTGAGGCAGCAAATAGGGCTTTGGAAGATGCAGGCTTAAAAGCTGAAGACATTGACCTGATTATTCTTTCAACCGAAGCCCCTGACTATATGTCTCCATCCATGGCATGTATTATTCAAGGAGCTATTGGAGCTGTAAATGCCACTGCTTTTGACCTGAATGCAGCTTGTACAGGGTTTATTTACTCTTTATCAGTTGCGCAGCAGTTTATTGCAAACGGAGTTTATAAGCATGCTTTAGTAATCGGATGTGAAGGCTTGTCCAAGATTGTTGACTGGGAAGACAGAAATACCTGCATTCTTTTCGGAGACGCTGCCGGTGCAGTCGTACTTGGAGAAGTTGAAGAAGGATATGGAATACTTGATTCATTCCTTGGATCGAACGGAGCAGAAGGTATGAATATAACAATTCCAAACCTTTACGTTTCCGAAGAAGAAAAGGAAAAGAGAGTAAACGAAAAATACAACACGTTATGGATGGATGGCAAAGAGGTATTTAAATTTGCCGTAAAGGCCATGTCAACTGCAACAATGCATGTTTTAGATAACTTAAATATGGATATAAATGAGCTTGATTTTATTTTTCCACATCAGGCAAATACCAGAATCATTGATGGTGCCATAAAGAAACTTGGTATTACAGATGATAAAATACACTACATTATAAATAAATACGGTAATATTTCTTCGGCATCCATTCCTGTAGCAATGGATGAAGCCAAAAGAGAAGGGAAATTAAAAAAAGATGACAAAATGGTTCTTGTTGCTTTTGGCGGAGGACTGACTTGGGGTTCAATGGCTGTTAAGTGGTTTAAATAGCAAATAATTAATGTATTATTTATTATATGAGTAGGAGGATTTATATGGGTAAAGTAGCTTTTTTATTTCCTGGGCAAGGTGCTCAGTACGTAGGAATGGGTAAGGAAATCGCAGACAAATATAAGTGTGCCGGTGGAATATTTGACGAAGCAACAGAGGCATTGGGTTTTGATGTCAGGGAAATGATATTCAACAGTGATGATGAAACATTAAAGATAACTGAAAACACCCAGCCAACTATTGTTACTACCAGTATTGCCTGTATGCAGCCTCTTTTGGAAAAGGGTATCACACCTGATTTTGTGGCCGGTTTGAGTCTTGGTGAATATGCCGCCCACGTTGCAGCAGGTACAATCAGTTTCAAGGACGCTGTTTCTCTTGTTAAAAAAAGAGGAAAGTATATGCAGGAGGCTGTACCTGTAGGAGTTGGAGCTATGGCAGCAATTATAGGACTTGAAAATAATGATGTAATAGAGTGCTGTAAAGAGGCATCACAAATAGGTATTGTTGAACCGGCTAATTTCAACTGCCCGGGTCAGATAGTAGTAGCTGGAGAAACTGCAGCTGTTGAAAAGGCAGCGGAGCTTTGCAAGGCTAAAGGAGCTAAAAGAGCAATGTTGCTGCCTGTCAGTGCACCATTCCATTGCACTCTTTTAAAACCTGCTGGTGAGAAACTCGCAGTTGAACTCGACAAGGTAGCTTTGAATGATATAAAGATTCCTGTAGTAACCAATGTTACCGGTGATGCTGTTACAGATAAAGGTATGGTCAAGGATCTTTTAATAAGACAGGTTAGCACCTCCGTACTTTGGGAAAGATGTATAAGAACTATGCTTGCCGAGGGTGTGGATACATTTGTAGAAATAGGCCCTGGAAAGGCTTTAAGCGGCTTTGTAAAGAAGATTGACAAGAACGTGACAGTAATAAATGTTGAGAATTTGGAAACTTTGAATAAAGCGTTTGAAGTACTGGCTTAAAATACTTAATACTTAATAGTTGTTTGATTTGGAGGTGTACACAAAATGCAATTTGTAGGGAGAACTGCTGTTATAACCGGGTCATCAAGAGGAATCGGAAAAGCCATTGCTGAAAAACTCGGTAAACTCGGAGCAAATGTTGTTCTCAACGGAACAACAGATAAAGTTCTGGACACGGCTAAAGAACTGGAAGCCGTGGGAATAAAGGTTGCAGCAGTTGTAGGTGATATTAGGAATGCAGAAGATGTGAAGACCTTGATAAATACTGCGGTAAATACCTTTGGAGGTATTGATATTCTTATAAATAATGCAGGGATAACAAAGGATAAGCCAATGGCGATGATGTCAGAGGACGATTGGGACAGCGTACTTGACATTAATCTAAAGGGTGCTTTCCTCTGTACAAAAACTGCAGCAAAACTTATGCTGAAAAAAAAGTATGGCAGAATAGTTAATATCTCATCAGTTGCCGGTAATTACGGTAATCCAGGGCAGGCAAATTATTCGGCATCAAAAGCAGGACTTATCGGTTTGACGAAAACCACCGCAAAGGAGTTTGCACCACGGGGGATTATCTGTAATGTAGTGTGTCCGGGTGCGATTGTCAGTGATATGACGGAAATATTACCGGATGATTTAAAGAAGAAGTATATAGAAAAGATAGCACTCGGAAGGTTTGGGACGCCGGAAGAAGTAGCTAATGTAGTGGCTTTTCTAGCTTCTGAGGAAGCCGGTTATGTAACAGGGCAGGTTATAGATATTGACGGTGGATTAGTTATGTAATAATATTATGTTTGGATATGCTGGGTTAAAGGCTATTCAGCTTAATAATTATTAATTTGCATACCATAGTTAAAAATGTATGCATTATAGAACCATCCTTTGGAAGGAGGTGAATGTATGGTTTTTGATAAAGTTAAAAAATTGATTGTTGAGCAGTTGGGTGTTGAAGAAGAAGATATAACTATGGAAGCTTCCTTCATAGATGATCTTGGAGCTGATTCTCTTGATATAGTAGAGCTTATAATGGCTCTTGAAGAGGAATTTGGTCTTGAGATACCTGATAACGAAGCAGAGAAGATCACAACAGTTAGTGATGTTGTTGAATACATCAAAAGTAATACTTAAAAAAGTCCCCAATAGGGGCTTTTTTAATATTATATGACGTAACATAAATTTTTCTAATGTCTTAAAGACGTTTTGATATATAATCTAAAATTTCAGATCTTTGTATATTTTAAAAATTCACCTTTTGGAGGTTTATGAAAATGAAAAGACGTGTAGTTATAACAGGAGCTGGGGTAGTATCTTCACTTGGTTTTGGATTGGATCAATTTTGGGGTTCAATAAAAGAGGGAAGAAACGGTATCAGTGAAATAACCAGAATTGATGTTTCTGAGATGTCAACAAAGGTTGGCGCTGAAATAAAGGATTTTGATCCTAATCTATTCATGGATAAAAAAGAAGCAAGAAGAATGGATAGATACAATCAGTTTGCTATGGCTGCTTCAAAAATGGCGGTAGAAAATGCAAAGCTTGATTTGGATTCTTTGGATAAGGACAGATGCGGTGTTATTGTCGGATCCGGAATCGGTGGAATAGAAACTTTCGAAGAACAGCACAGCGTTCTTCTTAGCAAAGGACCTGGAAGAGTTAGTCCGTTTTTCATACCAATGATGATCTCAAATATGGCTTCCGGACGTATAGCTATTCAATACGGATTCATGGGTTTTAACGAATGTGTTGTAACAGCTTGTGCAACATCTAATAATGCTATAGGTGATTCATTCAAGGTTATACAGCGAGGAGATGCTGATTTAATGCTGACCGGCGGTGCAGAAGCATCTTTAACATCTATCAGTTTTGCAGGTTTCTGTAATATGGGAGCAATGAGTAAGAACCCTGATCCTGCAACAGCCTCAAGACCTTTTGACAAGGACAGAGACGGGTTTGTTATGGGTGAAGGTGCCGGAGTTTTAGTACTGGAAGAACTTGAACATGCACTCAATAGAGGCGCAAACATACTGGCAGAAGTTGTTGGATACGGATGTACTTGTGACGCTTACCACATAACTGCTCCTCATCCGGAAGGTTTAGGGGGTATTAAGAGTATGCAGATGGCAATTAATGATGCAGGTATAAAGCCTGAAGAAGTTAGCTACATCAATGCTCATGGAACTTCTACTCCTTTAAATGATCCTGGAGAAGTAAATGTCGTAAAAACAGTATTTGGCAGTCATGCAGCTAATCTTGCAATGAGTTCAACCAAGTCAATGACCG
The DNA here is from genome assembly GCF_000421965.1 of Ruminiclostridium papyrosolvens C7. Classification (GTDB taxonomy): domain Bacteria; phylum Bacillota; class Clostridia; order Acetivibrionales; family DSM-1351; genus Ruminiclostridium; species Ruminiclostridium papyrosolvens_A. The sequence continues at coordinate 50,393 of NZ_ATAY01000023.1, forward strand.
GACACTTATTGGGTGCAGCAGGTGCGATTGAAGCAATAGCTACAGCAATGGCTATTCACGACAGCTTCCTGCCACCAACAATAAATGTTCAAAATCAGGATCCTGAATGTGACATTGATTGTGTACCAAATAAGGGAAGAGAAGGTAACATTAAATATGCACTTTCAAATGCACTTGGCTTCGGCGGTCACAATGCTACAATTTGTTTAAAGAAATATGAATAATTACAAAGTGTTGATGATATTAATATAAAAGTGTAAAATAACAGGTGGGGTTTTTCCCTCCTGTTATTTTTTTGAATATAACTAATTATTTGATAAATTGAATTAAGATTTGAGCGTTATTGGAGGACTATAATGGAACAAACAGATTATGATAATAGTATTTCTGAGCTTGAAAATATAATAGGACACAATTTTAAGAACAAAGACGTTATCTTTGCTGCTATTACTCACAGCTCATTTGCAAATGAAAAGAAGGCAAAAAAGTTAAAATATAACGAGAGACTTGAATTTCTGGGAGATTCAGTTTTAGGCCTTATTATAAGTGAATATCTGTTCCAGAAAAGGCCAAATCTGCCCGAAGGAGAGCTATCTGTAACAAGAGCTAAAATTGTATGTGAAAACTCGTTATCCCAATGTGCCACTGACATAAGCCTGGGAAAGTATCTTTTACTTGGAAAAGGGGAGGAACTGTCAGGAGGCAGAGAGAAAATTTCTTTGCTTTCAGATGCATTTGAGGCACTGATAGGAGCATTATATATTGACGGTGGTTTTGAAACCGCTAAAGTATTTGTATACAAATACATGGATAAAATTATAAAGTCATGTATTGAAGGAAAACTTTTTTACGATTATAAGACGCAGCTGCAGGAATTGGTTCAACAAAACGGAGAACAACAAATTTCTTATATTGTTACTGACCAATTTGGCCCTGACCATAACAAGACATTTATTACTGAAGTAAAGATAAATGGTGCTATTCAAGGGCAGGGAAAAGGACATTCTAAAAAAGAAGCTGAACAAAATGCAGCAAAAGATGCCTTAAATAATCTAAAAACCCAATAAGGCTGAAGGAGTGTTTGCAAATCAAGAAGCATATAGTAATTCCCATTTTTGTACCACACAAAGGTTGCCCATTTGATTGTATCTTCTGCAACCAGAAAATTATTAGCGGTCAAACAAATGAAGCCAGTGAAGAAGATATCCGCCGGACCATTGAAAGTCATTTGGAAACAAGCGGTAACGCTTTTGTAGAAATTGGTTTTTACGGTGGCAGTTTTACCGGGATATCACTAAAGGAGCAGGAATGGTATCTCAAGATTGGATATAGTTACATTGAGGAAGGAAAAGTAAATCAAATAAGGCTTTCAACCAGACCTGACTATATAAGTTCAACGATTTTGGATTTACTTGAAAGATACGGTGTAAGAACTATAGAATTGGGCGTTCAGAGTCTGGATTACGATGTTTTGAAATGCACAAACAGAGGACATGGCATTGAAGAAGTAAAAAATGCTGCAAAAATGATTAAGGACAGAGGCTTTTCACTTGGTATTCAAACAATGATAGGTCTTCCCGGTGATGCCAGATTAAAGGCGATAACAACGGCCCAAAAGGTTTTGGAACTGGCTCCCGATATTGTACGCATTTATCCTACACTTGTAATTGAGAATACTTATTTACAGAAGATGTATAACGATGGACAATATCGTCCTCTTACAATTGATGAAGCAGTGGATATTTCCGCCGAACTGCTGGATATATATGAACAAAACAATATCAATGTTATAAGAATAGGCCTGCAACCCACAGATAATATCAGCGAATCCGGTGAGGTTGTTGCAGGGCCTTTTCATCCTGCCTTCAGACAGCTTGTGGAATCAAGACTTACTCTAAAAAGAATAAAAGAATATATAATTAATAATAAACTTGATAAATTACCTGAAATAATTATAGAGTGTAATCCTAGGTATATTTCAAATGTAATAGGGCAGAAAAGGGTTAATATAAATACACTTAAAAATGAGTTTAATTTTAAAAATATTCGGATTATGGAGAAGCTTAATGTCGAAAAATTCGAAATTATAGGAACATAAATAAATAAACAAAATTTTTTAAAAAATTTTAAATGTAAAAAGCAGGAATTCGATGAAATATATAGAATAGATATAAATACAATTATATTTTATTTTTTTGTCTTTTTTTAAAGCATTTTTTTAGGAGGATGTATAATATGGAAGTACTAAAGGTTTCAGCTAATTCACAACCCAAATCAGTTGCTGGAGCATTGGCTGCAGTTTTGAGGGACAACAATTATGCAGAGATTCAGGCAGTAGGAGCAGGGGCAGTAAATCAGGCAGTCAAGGCAATAGCAATAACAAGAGGTTTTGTAGCACCAAATGGAATTGACCTTGTGGCAGTTCCTGCATTTGCTGAAGTAAATATCGATGGAGAAGAAAGAACAGCTATAAAATTCTACATACAACCTCGATAATTCAGTTTATTGAAATTAAAGGCTCGCTTATATAGCGGGCCTTTTTTTATGGATTTTTATAACCCATTGTATTTATTGTAATTAGAGGCAATTGACCGTTTGAGGCGAAAATCAGCCTGTTTTCAACCTCATTCCAGTTTACAATTCCCCACCATGAATCTATAAACTTTTTTCGTTCGTTCTGATAGTCCAGATAATATGCATGTTCCCAAACATCACAAACTAAAATCGGGATACCTCCCCATTGAGTAAGGTTCTGGTGCTTTTCAGCCTGAAGAATTTCAAGTCTTCTCCATGCAGGCTGCCAAATAAGTATAGCCCATCCTGAGCCTTCCACTTTTTCTGCTGCACTTGTAAATTGTTCCTTAAAGGCACCAAAATTTCCAAAATAATTATTTATATAATTAATAGTTTGCATACCGGGATTCCCTCCCATACCGGGTGGTGCCATAATAGTCCAGAAAATACTATGCAGAATATGCCCTGATCCATTAAATGCCAGCTCGTTTTCCCAGTACTTTATATATTCATAATCACTTTTTTTCCTGGCGTCTGAAAGATTGATTTCTGCTTTATTTAATCCGTCAACATAGGCCTTGTGATGTTTATCATGGTGTATTCTCAATGTTCTTTGACTTATAACTGGCTCAAGTGCGTTATAAGAGTATGGCAGAGGAGGCAATTGGTGCTGTCCTGTGGGAATATAATTATAGTTCATAAATATATGTACTCCAATAATATATGCTAATACTATTATATTATTTTCAATTAGAAAAATGTGATAAATAAAAGCAGAAATAGTAAAAATAGCTTACGCAGGATATTTAATTAACCTTTCGTAAGCTATTGTAAAACTGTAATTAGTGTATTGTTTCAAAAGTGCTCTGTTCAACTGGGTTATACAAACTCCCAAGCTTTTCAATGGTTTCAGAAGGAGCGGCTTCGAGGGGATAATAGCCTTTTTGAACCATCCATTGCCATATATCATAAGCATGGTGTGAACTCATTTTAAAAGCATCCTCTAAAAACATTCTAATTTCAGGATTGCTTGCTTCCATCGCTGCTCAGGCGTATTCCCTGCCTGCACGCTTCAGGGTTAGCAGATAAGATGTTGCAATTTCACGGTCATTAAGTTCTTGTACATCGGTTCGTGGAGTAACAGGAACAGGGGGAGTTTCTGAACTGGTGTAATTCTGAATAATATTTGTTATCGGGAGAATAGGCAGGCCGGTTTTTGCTCCGGAGGTTCTGCTCAGGTATTCCACCTTTGTATTGTAATCTTTAATATGATACGGTAAATGCTTTTGAATCAAAGATTTTAGTTCATTGTCCTGTACGGAATTTAGAAATAAGGCCATGTTTGTGATTGAATTTACACAGCTTGTAGTTAGTTATCTAAGATCATTTACTTCATGAGAAGCTAATTGCATATTTATTCCTTCTAAGTGATTATTTTTTACTCAGAATCGTGCCTCACTACAAATTTTATTTTTACCTCTGTTTTTACAATTATTCGAAATTTTGATACAGTGATATAAAAACAGGCGGCCTTCGTGAACTGAAGACTACCTGTCTTGCGCATGAATAAAATGTAGTATTAAGAGATTCAGATATTAACTTTATTACTGATTAAAAACCGAAACCCCCAAAACCCCCAAAATGAGGACGTCTTCTCCTTAACAGTTCCCTAAGCAGGAGAATTGAAATGAGATCGCGTCTGAAACGTCTTCTGCCTCCGCCAAATCCACCTAATACAAATTGTCTGTTTTCACACCCTTCAAAATCCTGATAGTCCATATCAACATCTGCACCAACCCTATTATCGATATCATCGACCATAGAGTCCAGCATTTGACGGCTGGGGTTAAACATGGGTCCGTATTGTGCACACATTCTATCGCACATACGTCCAACTTCAGGCATTATAATATGGTAGCATCTGGGAAACATGCCCATTAGCTGATCTTGGGGCATCTCCATCATGGGTGAATACTGGCTGGGAACATTCATCATTTGCATACAATTTCTATAATCATAATCTTCCATAGTGACCTCCTAAAAAATTATTCTATAAAATATTTTATGACAGTTTCCTTCATTTGGTTACCATTACTAATTATTATGTAAATTAAATCGGGAAATATCAGTTCTATTTTTATTGACACTCCAAAATCAGAAATATATACTGAAAACAATAAATATACTAATTTAGGCTGGATTATACGGATACTGATGGATAGAATTTTTATTTATTCAATAAATTGGAGGAAGAGTTACATGACTAACGAAGAACTATATAAAACAATTTTTACCAGAAGGTCTGTCAGAAAATACAATATGACACCTCTGACGGCTCAGCAACTGAAGGAGATCAAGGACTTTGCTGACAATGCAAAACCCTTGATACCCGATATAAAGTGTGAATTTTCTTTTCTTACCGATGATAAAGTAAAAAATATACTTCCTATAAAGGCGCCCCATTATATTTTAATTTACTCCGAAAAAAAAGAGGGGTATTTGTTGAATGCAGGTTTCATGCTTCAGCAGGTTGACTTATTTCTTTCATCCGTAAATTTGGGAAGCTGCTGGTTGGGTATGGCTAAGCCTTCTAAAGAAGTTCCGACTTTACAAAACGGTCTGGAATTTGTTATTATGCTTGCCTTCGGTAATACGCAGGAGAAGATTCACAGGGCTGATACTTCTGAATTTAAGCGGAAGGGCATTTCGGAAATAACATCAATTAACGGAGCTAATCAATTGCTGGAAGCCGCCAGGCTTGCACCGTCGGCATCCAACTCTCAGCCCTGGTATTTCAGCGGAGACCCAAATGAAATTATTATTAGCCGTGAAAAGCTGAGTTTATTGAAAGCTCCTATTTATAATAAAATGAATCAAATAGATACGGGAATAGCTTTATGCCATTTATGGCTTTCAATTGAGCATCAGGGTAAAACAGCTTGTTTTGATTATACAAATTCGAATACCCCGAAAGGATATGAATTCATGTTGAAAGTGAAAGTTGAGGGAGATACATCATGTTAACAAGAATAAATCAAAAAAACGGAGAAGAACTATCTATTCTGGGATTCGGGTGTATGAGGTTTCCAACCAGAGCAGGGGGAATTGATGAACCAAGAGCGATAGGGATGATACACAATGCTATAGAAAAAGGTGTAAACTATTTCGATACAGCTTATATTTATCACGGAGGCAAAAGTGAAAGTCTCTTGGGAAAGGCTTTGGTCGGAGGCTACCGTGAAAGGGTCAGAATAGCTACAAAATTACCTCCATTTATGGTAAAGAATCTTGATAATGCAAAAAAAATATTCAATACTCAATTGGAGCGCCTTCAAACAGACTATATTGACTATTATCTACTTCACATGCTGACAGACAAAGCGGGCTTTAACAGACTTGCAGATATGGGTGTATTGACGTGGATGGAAGAACTTAAAGCAAAAGGTACAATAAAAAATATTGGGTTTTCCTTTCACGGAGCTAAAAATGATTTCGAACAGATTCTGAGGGCATACCCTTGGGAATTCTGTCAGATACAATATAATTACATGGATGAAAATAATCAGGCCACAAAGGACGGATTAATTCTTGCAAATGAGATGGGAATTCCTGTAATTGTCATGGAGCCTTTAAGAGGAGGGAAACTGGTTACAAACCTCCCGGAAGACGTAAAAAAGGCATTCGCAGAATGCAACCGTGACAGGTCTCCGGCAGAATGGGCCTTGCGATGGATTTGGAATCATCCCCAGGTAAACGTGGTTTTATCGGGAATGAGTGATGAGGCACAGGTTGAGGACAATATAAGAATAGCCTCGGATTCACATGCCAATTCCCTTACAGATGAAGAACTTGGTGTCTTTGATAATGTTAAAAGGATATTACATGAAAGAACAAAAATACCTTGTACTGCTTGCGGTTACTGTATGCCATGTCCTGCAGGAGTTGACATACCCGGTTGTTTTTCCCACTATAACGATAAGTATCTTATTAGGGATAAGGGCATAAGATTTCAATATTACAGAAACTTAGGAGCGGTTGCCGCACAGCCTTCATATGCTTCCCAGTGCAAAGACTGCGGAAAATGTGAAAGCCACTGTCCTCAAAAAATCAGTATAAGGTCTGAATTAAAAACCGTAAGTAAGGAAATGGAAAGTATACTTTATAGAGCAGGAATAGCAATTGCAAGGAAAGTTATGAAAATTAAATAAGAATGTTAACCTTCCAATAAATCACAAAGTATGCTAGAATTATTGAATATTAAGTCATTTCTTTTATAGAAATGACTTAATATTTATATTTGGCATATACAAAAGAAAATTTACTACGCTTAATCAATTACAGGGGTGCGGCATGTATTTAAGAAAACTTGAAATACAAGGATTTAAATCATTTGCAGATAAAATATCACTTGATTTTAATAGCGGTATAACGGCAGTTGTAGGACCAAACGGCAGCGGAAAAAGCAATATTGGTGATGCTGTTAGGTGGGTACTCGGTGAACAGAGTGCAAAAACGTTAAGAGGAAGCAAGATGGAGGACGTAATTTTTGCGGGCACCGAACACAGAAAGCCGGTTGGTTTTGCGGAGGTATCGTTGACTATTGATAATGACGATAATTATCTTCCGGTGTCCTACAGTGAAGTAACCATTACAAGAAGAGTATACCGTTCGGGAGAAAGTGAATATTACATAAATAAGACATCATGTCGTCTTAAAGATATACATGAACTGTTTCTGGATACAGGAATAGGTAGGGACGGATATTCAATAATCGGACAGGGTAGAGTTGATGAAATACTGAGTACCAAATCAGAAGATAGAAGGCTTATATTTGAAGAGGCCTCAGGTATAATGAAATATAAAGTAAGAAAACAGGATGCAGAGAGGAAGCTTGACCTCACTGAACAAAACCTTGTACGCATAAATGATATTATAAATGAACTTGAGTCTCAATTAGAACCTTTAAGAGAACAGTCCGAGGCAGCCAAAAAATACCTTACCTTACGTGAAAGCCTTAAAGAGCTTGAAGTTAATGTCTATCTTAATAATATAGACAAGTTAAAGGATAAAATAAAAGAGTATGAGAACCAGTTTAAAGATATAAGAGATAATATAGAGGCAGAAGAGAGAAGACTGAGGAGTATTACTACTCAAAATCAACAAAAGACCGAACTCCTTAAAAATCTTGATGAGCAGATAACAGAAGCAAGAGGGAAGTTCTATATTATTGAAGCAAATCTTGAAAAGAACAGTTCTGAGGTTAAGATAAAAAATGAAAAAATAAACAGCCTTGACGGGAACATTGTTCGATTAAAGGAAGAAACCTCAGAAATCAGCTCAAAACTGGAATTATTAGACACGGAAGAGAAGAGCCGCCAGAAAAAAATTGAATACTTAAACGGTCAATATAATGATTTTTCCAAAAAACTTGAAAAATATCAGTCTGAACTTGATGGGATTCTGTCAACTCTGGATGAAAGCGAACGACATATAGAAATGCTTAAATCCGGTATTATGGACAAGCTTGATATTCAATCCGACAAAAGGACTCAGATAAACAATATAAAAAATCATATAGAAAACATGAGAAAAAGGCAAAACTCCATTGGCACAGAAATTTACTCCTTGAAGCTTGAAAAAGACAAGGACAATATGAAAAAAGAGGACTTGATTGAGAGTATAAGAAATACTTCAACTCTGATAAAACATTCAAGGGAAAAAATAAATGAATTGAATAATGAGAAAACAGAACTCAAAGGAACTCTTTCTGAACTGGAAAAACAGCATGGAAACGTAAGAACCGATATACAGGTAAAAACGTCCAGACATAAGATGCTTAAAGATATGGAAAACAGTATGGAGGGATACAGCAGAAGTGTAAAGGAAGTAATGACGGCCTGCAGGCAATCACCGGAATTGGGTAAAGGGATACACGGTACAATTGCACAGCTGGTAGAAGTAGATAAGAAGTATGAAACAGCTATAGAAATGACTCTTGGAAGTGCCTTGCAGAATATAGTTACATCATCTGAAGATGATGCAAAGAAAGCCATAGAATTCCTGAAAAGAAATAGAGTGGGAAGAGCTACCTTTCTGCCTATTACATCTGTAAAAGGAAAGCGTCTTGACGATAGTACTTTACGCAGATTGGAAGACTGTCAGGGCTTTTGTGGTGTTGCTTCAGACCTTGTAACCAGCGATCCGGCATACAATGGAATAGTGTTAAACCTGTTGGGAAGGGTTGTAGTAACAGAAAATTTAGATAGTGGAATCAGTATAGCCAGAAAATTCGGCTATACCTTTAGAATTGTTACTCTGGAAGGGGATATATTAAGCACAAGCGGTTCAATGTCCGGAGGAAGCAGTGACCACAGAAGTTCCGGAATACTAAGCAGAAGCAGAGAAATTTCAGAATTAGAGAATATAATAGAAGGACTAAAAAAAGATGAAATCAAGTATGGTGCCAAGATAAACGATGTCAGACAAATGCTGTTGGAGATAGATACAGAATTCAACGAGCAAAACAATAAGCTCAGGGAGAATGAGCTTATTAAAACCAGAGACGAGAATCACCTGCAGATGATTGAGGATAATTTAAAAAAGACAGACGCCAAAATCGGCATGCTTTTAAATGAGAAGGATCAAATGGCAAAGCAGGAACAGGCAACATTATTGGAACAGCAAAAATATGAAGTCGAGCTTGAAGCCATAGAAACAGATATATCCGAAACAAAGGCCATAATTGTAGAACATCAGGAGAAATTCAAGGCAGATCAGACAGTTAGAGATGACTTGCATCAAGAGATAACTGATTTTAAGATATCAGTAAATTCAATAACGGAGAGTATACAGAGTGTAACAGAGAATCTTGAAAGAATTAAAGGAGAAAGAGAGGCTTTAACCAGAAGCCATACTCGGAAACAGGAAGAAATAAACAAAGCAAACACTGAAATTGAATTATTAAAGCAGGAGATAAACGGTCTGGACAACTTGACCAGAAAACTTCAGGATGAAAAGACAGGAAAAACTCTGGAGATTGACAGATTGGTGGAAGAGAAAAAAGTGTTGGAGGAAGAATCAACCGACTTCATTGAAAAATTAAATACAACCAACAAGACAATCCATCTCTTGCACGAAGAATATAACAGAATAGACATTAAAAGAGCTAAAGCAGAAGCAGAAATGAAATCAATTCAGGACAGAATGTGGGATGAGTATGAGCTTACCTATAGCAATGCTGTTGAGCTTAAAAAAGAAATAGAAAACATCTCTGAAGCTCAAAGGAATATATCCGAATACAGGTCTCAGATAAAGGCTCTTGGCCCGGTAAACGTATCGTCCATAGATGAATACATTAAGACAAAAGAGCGTTTTGAATTCATGTCAGTTCAGAAGAATGATATGGAGCAGGCTAAAGATAAGCTTCATAAAATTATATATGAGATGGTTCAGGTAATGAAAAAGCAGTTTGTTGAACAGTTCAAGCTTATAAATGAAAACTTTGGAATAGTATATAAGGAGCTGTTCGGAGGAGGAAGAGCCGAGCTTATAATTTCCGATGAGGACAATGTTCTTGAAAGCGGTATAGAGATAGAGGTTCAGCCCCCTGGAAAGAAACTCCAGAATATGATGCTGTTATCGGGTGGGGAACGTGCGTTTACTGCAATAGCATTGTTATTTGCAATACTCAGGCTGAAACCCACACCATTCTGCCTACTCGATGAGATTGAAGCGGCATTGGATGATGCAAATGTATACAGGTTCGGAGAGTACTTGAAAAAATTTTCTCAAAACACACAGTTTATAATGGTTACACATCGTAAGGGAACGATGGAGTCAGCTGATACAATGTATGGAGTAACTATGCAGGAGCACGGCGTATCCAAAGTTGTGTCAATGAAAATGGGTGAATTGGCAAGTTAATCAAAAATAAAAATTGTATTTTAAAGACATTTATATAGTAAAGAGAGTACATTATAATATAAAAATATCTTACGGAGGCTTTAAATGGGATTTTTTGACAAACTTAAAGAAGGACTGCAAAAAACACGTAAAAGTATAACTGAAAAAATAGACCAGGTACTTGTATCTTTTGGAAAGGTAGACGAAGAACTTTTTGATGAACTTGAGGAGATATTGATTACTTCAGACATTGGAATAGAAACAACAATGCGGGTTATAGAAGACTTGAAAGAAAAAGTTAAAGAAAGGAAGATAATCGACCCAAGGGACGTAAAAGGCCTGCTCAAGGAGACACTTAAAGAGATACTGGAAAAGGGCGGTAATGAAATGAAGCTGGACACCAAGCCGTCTGTTATTATAGTAATAGGAGTAAATGGAGTCGGAAAGACAACCTCTATAGGCAAAATTGCAAATCTGTATAAAAGTCAGGGCAAAAAAGTGCTATTAGCAGCAGGAGATACCTTCAGAGCTGCAGCCATTGATCAGCTGGAGGTATGGGCACAAAGAGTCGGCACTGAGATAATAATGCAAAAGGAGGGTTCAGACCCGGCAGCTGTTATATTTGATGCTGTTCAAGCTGCAAAATCCAGAAATGCAGACCTTTTGATATGCGATACTGCAGGAAGGCTTCATACCAAAAAGAATCTTATGGAAGAGCTTAAAAAGGTTTCAAGGGTACTTGACAGGGAACTTCCGGGAGCAGACAGAGAAACACTTCTGGTACTTGACGCAACCACAGGTCAGAACGCTATATCACAGGCCAAAACCTTTAGCGAAACCTCTGATATTACAGGTATAGTATTAACAAAATTGGATGGTACTGCCAAAGGAGGAATAGTTATAGCGATAAAATCTGAGCTTGATATACCTGTAAAACTAATCGGTGTGGGAGAACAGCTGGATGACTTGCAAAAATTTGATGCAGAGGAATTTGTAGAAGCCTTGTTTTCATAGAACATGAATGTGAAGGGAGAAAAATAAATGGAAGAAGTATACGATTATTACAAAGAAAAGGATAAGAGGCAAAAAAGCGGTAAAGGCAGTAAAGGAAAAATTACAGCTTTGATAGTTTTTGCTCTAATAGTAGTTGCTGGAATAATAGGAAGCTCTATATACATGGAGTTGATTCAGCTCAAGGAGTTGAACCCAAATGCTGATTACACTACCGTATATACAAAAAACCTCTTGTACAAGACGGTATTCTTTATAATCAGTTTTGTGTTTATCACTTTATTTGTATTTATTACAAACAAAGTGATGGGGAAAAATCTTAAAAAGTACTTTACAAACAATAACCTTGAGCATAGGAAATTGATTAATGCTCCTGTTGCGTTGGTAATAGGTATAATCGGAGCATTTCTCACCAAGGAGTTCTTTTTTAATAAGGCTCTTCTGTTTCTAAATTCAGCAAATTTTGGTATAAAAGATCCTCAGTTTGGTCAGGACATAGGATATTACATGTTTCAGAGACCATTTTATATGTCCCTGTTTAATTTTATATCTAATTTGTGGCTGTTTATTGTATTTTATACAGCTGCATACTATTTGATTGTCCTTATGGCAGCTTTAAACAGCACTTTAACTACTAAAGATCTCAAGGATAAAACTATTTTAAGACACAATCTCATAAATATAGCAATATTCTTTGTGCTTAAAACTATTTCCTTCAAATTTCAAAGGGAGTCACTGCTTTTCACAAACTTTACCAGTAAGAATATAACAGGTGCTGGCTACGTTGATACAAATATATGGATCAAGTATTATACAATAGCTCCCGTAATTGTTCTTGTAATTGTTTTATTGGCAGGTTTCTTTATGTGGAAGGGAAAGTTAAAAAAGTCAGCTGTTGTAATTGCAGCTTTCCCTGCATTATTTATTTTACTTACTTTAGTTTCGACTATAATACAAAATGCAATTGTAGGACCAAATGAAATTGAATTTGAAGATAAATATCTAAAAAATAATATGACTGAAACCAGGACGGCTTTTGGGTTAGATAAAATCCAGCCCTATGATTTCAGCAAAATAGATGAACTTACTCCTGAAATAATAAACAATAACAGAAACACCGTGGACAATATACGTGTAGTTGACTATACACCTACATTGAACAGCAACAAACAGCTCCAGAGTAATACGAACTTTTACACATTCCATAATGGAGATATCTTAAACTACACAGTAAACGGTAAAGAAATACCTGTACTGATTTCTGCCAGAGAAATAAACTCGGATTATCTCAGGAACCAGAACTTTGTAAATAAAACCTTCAAATATACACATGGTTATGGTGTTGTTGTAAATCCCATAAATAAGTTGACGGCACAGGGACAGGTAGATTTTTTAATAAGCGGACTTAAAATGGACACCGTGGACAAGGTAAACCTGAAGGTTACCGAGCCAAGAATTTACTACGGACAGCTAACAAACAATTATGTAATAGTAAACCCCAAGAGTTCCGGGAAGCTTTCAGAAATAGACTATGACGGAACGACAGTCAGTTATTTTGATGAACAAGGAAACAAGTATGAAAAAATCAAAATGAACCTATTGAACAGGGTACTGTTTTCAATAAAATATGCAGATACTAACCTTCTGGTTTCCAGTAATATATCATCTGACTCTAAAATTCTACTCAATAGAAATGTTGTAGAGAGAGCCCAGAAAGGAATACCATTTTTGAAAGTTGATACCGACCCTGCACTGAACATAACCGCTGATGGAAAGCTTGTATGGGTTCTGGATGCTTATAGCATATCCAACAACTATCCGTATTCACAATATTATTATACACAATCGGAGGACAGTGAGCTTCAATCCCTGAACGGTATAAATTATATAAGGAATTCCGTAAAAGTAACCGTTGATGCTTATGACGGTACTGTGAAGTATTACGTTGTAGATAAGGAAGACCCTATAATAAAAGCTTACCAAAGTGTATATCCGGGACTTTTTGCAAAGGATGAATTTCCTGCAGACCTTGCATCCCATGTAAGGTATCCTGAAACACTTTTCAAGCTTCAAACCGAGGTACTCAAAAAGTACCATCTTGATCCTAAAAAGGAAGATAATATATCAATCTTCTATACGGGACAGGATGAATGGAATATTGCAAAATATCCTGATGCAAATAACGAAAGCGGAACTAGGGATATTGATGCGTACTACAATATGGTGAAACTTCCCGGAGATATCGGCAAAAATGAGGAACTCATTCTTATGAGGCCTTTCACCCCTTCAGGAGAGAAGCATAACATGGTATCATGGCTGGCAGTTCGTAATGATATGGCAAACTATGGGAAAATGATACTGTTTAACTTCCCGAAAAATACCAACATTCTGGGCCCGGACCAATTTGAAGTAAATATTAACCAGATTAGTGAAATATCCGAGGATATGACACTGTGGGGGCAGGGTGGCTCAAGAGTATTCAAGGGAAGTCTGCTTGTAATACCTATAGAAAACAGTATTTTGTATGTGGAACCAATATATATACAGTCAAACAGTGCTTCATCCATCCCACAGGTTAAAAGGGTAGTAGTCGGATACCAACAGGGAGCAGATTTCAAACACGGTATAGGAGATAACCTTGAAAGTGCCATAAACAATCTGTTTGGAGGTAATGTAAAGCCTGCCGATGGTAAATCTGAGACTAATAATCAAAACCAGCAGGATGGGGGTAATACAACGGCACCGCCAGCGGACGAATCACAAAGTTTTGACAAGCAAAAACTGGATGAATTACAACAAAAATTAGATCAGCTTATGAAACAATCTCAGGAGATTAATGATCTTTTAAAAAGTCTGAGAAAGTAAGAATAATTAAGTATTGTGGGAATAGTTTCCTTAAATGGAGCTATTCCCATTTTTGTTGTAGAAAAATGTTGCTAAATTATAAAAAATGTATATAATACTATGTTGTGCAGCAGGATATTATTTATTAAATTTGCTATTGAAAATTGCTTAGAAAAGTATTAGAATACAATAAGCGTTTTGCCATAATATTCCTTGTGACAAAATGCAGAAATAAACAAAGAATAAAACTAAATAACTTTTAAATGGTGAGGAATTTATGTTTAAAAAAGTAAGAAGGATATTGGTCGGCAAACCGTTAAAAAATGAAGCGTTGCAAGATCAAAAAATGGGAGTTCTCTGGGGTCTTCCCATTTTGTCCAGCGATGCTATTTCATCGGTAGCCTATGCGGGTCAGGAAGTACTGATGGTTTTGATACCCGCTGTCGGTATGCTGGCGTTCAGACAGTTGTCATATATATCTATTGCAATTATATGTCTGCTTATGATACTGATGTTATCATACAGGCAGGTTATTGACAGTTACCCAAATGGCGGCGGCGCGTATGTAGTTGCCAAGGAGAATCTGGGAGTTCTTGCAGGTGTTACAGCCGGAGCTGCATTGTCTGTAGACTATGTTCTGACTGTAGCGGTGAGTGTATCATCAGGAGTAGAACAGTTTACAACTGCTTTTAAGGTCTTTAAACCTTATTCGGTTGTTATAGCAGTAGTTATGGTTATTTTGCTTATGATAGGCAATTTAAGAGGAATAAGAGAGTCTTCAAGAGTGTTTGGTATTCCTGCTTACGCATTTATAATCGGTATGGTTGTTATGATAGCTGCCGGCTTTGCTAAGGTGGCGGGAGGATATGTTCCGCCGCCGGCTCAGGATATGCCTGACGTTATTAAACCATTGACACTAATGTTGGTACTGACTGCATTCTCAAATGGTTGTGCGGCACTTACCGGTGTCGAGGCAGTAAGTAATGCAGTGCCAAATTTTAAGAGCCCAAGTACAAAGTATGCTAAAAGGGTTCTGTTCCTTTTGTCGATGATTATACTTATTTTGTTTGGAGGAAGCTCAATAATAGCAAACATTTATCATGTGAACCCATCCCATGGTAATGCAATGCTCGTAATGATAGCCGGCGAGATTTTTCACAATACCAAGTTTGATTTTATGTTTTACTATATAACTGCTACTACATTTATCATACTTATTCTTGCAGCCAACACAGCTTATTCGGGTTTCCCAATGCTGATATCAATTATGGCGAAAGACGGGTATGCTCCAAGACAGCTCAGTATGAGAGGTGACAGACTCAGTTATGACAATGGAATAATTTTGTTGTCCGTTCTTGCAAGCGCCTTAATGATTGTATTTAAAGCAGATGTTTCAAAGTTGATAGGACTTTATGCAATAGGTGTCTTTATCTCCTTTACACTGTCTCAGACGGGTATGTTTATAAAGTGGAGAAGGAGCAAAGAAAAGGGCTGGAAGCACAAAGCTATAATCAACGGAACAGGAGCAGTTGTATCGGGTATTGTTGTTATAATCATTGCCTTTACTAAGTTCAGGGAAGGCGCATGGCTGGTTGTAATACTTATACCAATTCTTATATTGTTAATATTCAAGGTAAAGAAGCACTATGAAGCTGTTATGAGACAGTTAAGGCTTAAGCCTGAAGAAATTGCTAACTTTGATATAAATAAGGCTGTTTACAGAAACAGAGTTATTGTTCCAATAGAGAGTATTAACAGGTCAAGCTTGAGAGCTCTTCGGTATGCAAAAACAATATCGGACAATATAACTGCTTTTAGTGTGGTCATTGATGAAGCAGATGCAAAAAAAATAAAAGAAAAATATAAAGCACTCAATATGGATATTCCTATAGTTGTGAAGTATTCGCCTTTCAGAAAAGTTGTTGATCCGATGCTTAAATTCATTGAGTCGGCTGAGTATGACTATCAGAACGGTGATATGATAACGGTTATACTTCCGCAGTTTGCAGTTAAGAAATGGTGGCATAGATTCCTGCACAACAATACCAGATATTATGTTGAAAAGGAACTTTTAAAACATAAGCATATAGTTGTATCAGTTATGCCATTGCAATTAAGGGACGACGATTTTGTCCTTAACAGTCATAAATATGATTGATTAGCATGTTATATAGAAATAAAATATCATTATATAAATGAGGCGTGTTAAATGAAATATACTATTGGTATTGAATTGGGAGTTAAAAATATAGTTGCAGGTATACTTGACAAAAATGGTAAATTAATTCGCAGAGATACTGTACCCACCAATAAAGACAGAGAATTTCAAGAAATAATTAAGGATGTTTGTGCATTAATAAGAAAAATAACTGTAGATGAGGATATTGAAATAAAAAATATCAAATATATAGGAGTAGGATGTCCCGGGGTGACCGATAATAAGAGGGGCATTGTTTTAAAAAACTACTCGCTTAATTTCACGAATGCACATGTCAGGAATGAGATTCAGAAGCACATAAACCTTCCTGTTTTTGTTGAAAATGATGCAAATTGTGTAGCAATAGCTGAATATCTCCTCGGTGCTGCATACGGTACCGAAAGTTCACTTACTATCAAAGTAGGAGTAGGTATCGGCGGAGGAATTATTATTGACGGGAGTATATATAACGGATTTAACTTCGGTGGGACAGAGTTCGGTCATATGGTTATAGAGTATAATGGAAGGCCGTGCAGCTGTGGCAGAAAAGGTTGTTGGGAGCAGTATGTGTCTGGATCTTCTCTTATTAATCAAACCAAACAACTGGCAGCAGAAAATCCGGATTCAATTTTAGGAAGAATGGTTATGAACAATGTTGCCCAGATAACTGAATTGACAATATTTGAAGCTGCCAAGGCCGGTGATGAAAAGGCCAAAAAACTGTGTTCTGAATTCGTTGAGTATTTTGCTGAGGGATTAACAAACATTGTAAATATATTAATGCCTGAAGTTGTAATAATAGCAGGGCCTATAAGTAAACTAGGCAATGCCATTGTAAACCCATTGGTTGAACTTTTGAAAGATAGAATATATTCCAAAGAGCTTAATCTTCCAGAATTTAAAATGGCTGAAATGGGTAATGCAGGTATTGTAGTAGGTGCTGCAATGTTGGGTTCTTTTAAGGACGAAAAACTTGATGATCTGGTATAGTATAAATTTTGGGAGGATTGTTATTTATGGCTGAAATAAAGTTTGAAATAACCGAAAATGTTGGTACCTTATCAGAGTCAGGCAAAGGATGGTACAAGGAATTGAATTTGGTCAGCTGGAATGATAGAGACCCAAAGTATGATATAAGGGATTGGTCTCCAGATCATGAAAAGATGGGCAAGGGTGTTACACTCACAAAAGAAGAATTGATAGAACTGAAGAAACTTTTAAACAGTTTGGACATATAGTAGTTCGGGAGTAATAGAGCAAATAAAAGCATAATAACCCGTATAAACCTATTTTAATCAGGTTTAAGTACCGAAGTTTTACGGTATAGAGGTTATTATGCTTATTTTATTTGCTATTTTTTACCTAAAATCTTATATAGTCTAAAATCAAAACAAAAAAAGATAAAGGTAGAAAATAAATCTTAATTAAGGTATACAGGCTTAAATTTAGATACATCAAAATAATAACTTGTTGACACAATATCTTGATAGTGATAGTATAATTGCACCAACATATTGTTAAAAGTGATGAATATATACATATTCAAAACATAAAATTATTTAGACACAACAGCGTAAACAAAATGTCCAAAACTACTGCCATGTTGGCTTGTGGTCAGACTTATTGTGCGATTTGATATGCACATTTTTATTTGTGCGCATATTTTGCTTTTAGGCAAAAGGCAAATGATTTAATATACTGCAAAAGAAAAAATTTGAGAAGGGTGGCTAGCCACATGATAACCAAAATCAGAAAGCGTGACGGAAGAGAAGTACCATTTAACATTGAAAAAATTGCTAATGCTATTTTTAAGGCAGCTAGTGCTACCGGAGGTAAGGATTACAGGACGGCAATGGAATTGGCAGAAAGGGTTGTTGATTTCATAGAATCAAGTCTTGACAGAAGGGTACCCACTGTTGAAGAAATACAGGATGCAGTAGAAAAAGTGTTAATCGAGACAGGCCATGCAAAAACGGCCAAGGAGTTCATTTTGTATAGGGCTGACAGAACAAAGGTACGTGAAATGAATACACGCTTGATGAAGGTTTATGAAGAGCTTACCTTCAAAGATGCAAAAGATAATGACTTAAAACGTGAAAACGCAAATATAGACAGTGATACTGCTATGGGAACAATGCTTAAATATGGTTCGGAGGGTGCAAAACAATTCTACGAAATGTATGTACTTAAACCGGAGCATGCACAAGCACATAACAATGCAGATATACATATACATGACTTGGATTTTTTGACATTGACTACTACCTGCTGTCAGATAGATATTCAGAAGCTGTTTAGAGGTGGTTTCAGTACAGGACATGGATACCTGAGAGAACCGAATGATATCAGTAGCTATTCAGCTTTGGCTTGTATTGCAATCCAGTCAAATCAGAATGATCAGCATGGGGGTCAGAGTATTCCGAATTTTGATTACGGAATGTCAATGGGCGTTGCAAAGACTTTTGAAAAGGGATATAAGCAGAATTTGAAAAAATCATTGGAATTACTAATTGGAAATGATTTTTCAAACGAGATTGTAGAAGCCCGTGAAGAAATATATAAAGAATTCGGTATAAGGCCGGCATTAAATAGAATGGAAGCATATATTAAAGCAGAAAAGAAAATTCTGTTGAAATATATTCCGGACGAAGCCTTGCTTGAAAAGGCTCAGAGTTTTGCAGTAAAGAAAACTGAAGAAGAGACTGACAGAATTACTTATCAGGCTATGGAAGCATTTGTTCATAACCTTAACACTATGCACAGCAGAGCAGGAGCACAAACACCTTTCAGTTCCATAAATTACGGGACCGACACTTCTCCCGAAGGAAGGCTTGTGGTAAAAAATCTTTTACTGGCTACTGAAGAAGGCCTTGGAAATGGTGAAACTCCCATATTTCCCATACATATATTCAAGGTAAAGGACGGAATAAACTATAAGGAAGGCGACCCTAACTATGATCTTTTCAAGCTGGCCTGCCGTGTCAGTGCAAAGAGATTGTTCCCTAACTTTTCCTTTATTGATGCTCCATATAACCTAAGATATTACAAGGATGGAGATCCTAATACCGAAATTGCATACATGGGTTGCAGAACCAGAGTTATCGGAAATACATACGATCCGGACAGGGAAGTAATATTCGGCAGAGGTAATTTGAGTTTTACTACTATAAATCTACCGAGAATAGCCCTCAGAAGCAATAAGAATCTTAATATTTTCTTTGAAGAACTTGATAAGAAAATTGATTTGGTAATTGACCAGCTTTACAAAAGATATCTTATTCAAGCAAAGAAAAAAGTTAAAAACTTTCCTTTCCTTATGGGACAGGGGGTATGGATTGATTCTGAAAACCTTAACTGGGAGGATGAAGTTGGTGAAGTATTAAAGCATGGTACACTTACAATGGGCTTTATTGGCTTAGCAGAGTGTCTCAAGGCATTAATCGGAAAACACCATGGAGAATCCGAACAAGCTCAAAATCTTGGTCTTGAAATAGTAGGATATATGAGAAAAAGGATGGATGAGGCAAGCGGAAAATACAATATGAATTTTTCTCTTATTGCAACTCCGGCAGAGGGTACGTCCGGCAGATTTGTAAAGTATGATAAGAATGTATTCGGTAAAATAGATGGTGTAACAGATAAAGAATATTATACAAACAGCTTCCATGTTCCTGTTTATTATAAGATAAATGCAATGGACAAGATTAAAACTGAAGCTCCTTACCATGAGTTAACTAATGGAGGACATATAACTTATGTTGAAGTTGACGGTGACCCACTGAACAATCTCGAGGCCTTTGAAAAGATAATCAAGGCAATGAAGGAGTCAGGAATAGGCTACGGGTCAATAAACCATCCTGTTGACAGAGACCCTGTATGCGGTTATACGGGAATAATCGGTGATACATGTCCTAGGTGTGGAAGAGAAGAAGACGACGATAGGCATTTTGAAAGGATCAGGCGTATTACCGGGTATCTTGTGGGAACACTCGAGCGGTTTAATGATGCTAAAAAAGCCGAGGTACGAGACAGAGTCAAACATATGTAATTAATTTAATAATAGTCTAGAATATGCCAAATGCCAGGTCATTTGGCATATTTATTGTGGTGATAAATATGAGAAAACAGATAAGAATATCAGGAATAATCAATGAATCTATTGTTGACGGCCCGGGAATACGAATGGTAATTTTTGCACAAGGCTGCCGACATAATTGTAAAGGCTGTCACAATTCTCATACTCATTCCTTTGATGGCGGTGAACTTATCGAGATTGAAGGAATAGTGGAGAAAATACGTAAAAACCCACTCCTGGACGGAGTTACATTCAGCGGAGGAGAGCCCTTTGAACAGGCAGATACTTTTGCAGACCTTGCCAAGGAAATTAAAGAACTCGGACTCAACGTTATGGTTTATTCAGGATACACATTTGAGCAGCTGATTGAAAATTCAAAAGAAAGAAAAGGCTGGATGGAACTTCTTAATAATACAAAAATACTGGTTGACGGACCCTTTATACAGGAACAAAGGGATCTTCTTCTTAAATTCAGAGGTTCAGCAAACCAGCGTATTATTGATATTGAAAAAAGTTTGGCAAGTGGTAATATAGAGCTTGCAGATTTGTAAATAAAATTATGGAATAATAGGGCTATTTACAAAGACAATTATTAGACCTAAAATAATATAGGTAAACGTGGAACGGCAGGTTTAATAACGTATTTATTTGTGCTTGTCGGGAATGGAGTTAAAAATGGTGAATTTGTTTTCAGCTAAATCCCAAAAAAGGATTGAATTGGGATATATTTGGACTTTTATTTTAGTAGCTGTTTTTACAATTGCTTTAACAATAACTGGCTTTCTACTTCAGCCGAATGATTTTCATACTATAGCTACTAATGTTCTCAAACATCCTTCTTTATTTATACTTAATGGGTTTCCTGTTCTTGCAGGTATATTGTTTTTTTACCTTGTATTCAATAATGTGTTTTTTTCAGTTTCACTGGTTTCAATTGTGTTCCATGTAGTATCTCTAATCAACCGCTTTAAGATTATTTTCAGAGATGATCCTTTTGTACCTCAGGATGTGTTTCTCGGTGCAGAGGCGGCTAATATAATGTCAGATACAAAGATGAAGCTTGATATTACTTTAATCTCGTTAGTACTGATTTTTTCTTTAGCTATGTTGGTTTTAGGAGTATTTATAAAGTTTAAAAAAATAAAAGTACCCATCAAAATAGCAGGATGTGTTGCTATTGTTGGGATAGCAATTTTATCAAATACCTTTGTTTACAGCTCTAGGGAAATTTACGACAGAATGCCGTCCAAGTCAAAAGCAAATGTAGCAGCTGTCTTTAATGATGTTGGTTTCAATTACTGTTTTTTGTATAATATGAGTGCATACAAGATGGAAGTACCTGAAAACTACAGTAAGTCTGCTGCAGAAAAGCTGGTTAAAAAATATACAAAGAGTAAAGCTACCCCGAAAGTGAAGGCGAATGTGATAATCGTTATGAATGAAGCCTTTTCCGATATAAGCTTGGATAAAGCATTCAAGTTTAGCCCTGAGGATGATCCTCTCAAAAATTTCAAGGTCATAGGTAAGGAAAAGAATTCGGTGTCGGGACATCTGGTAGTGCCGAATTTCGGCGGCGGAACAGCAAATACTGAATTTGATGTAATGACGGGAATGCAGACATTAAACCTAAATACAGTACCTACTTCGTCTTTCAGGCTTATTCACAGGAATATAAAATCCATAGCCGGAGTATTCGGCAGTGACTCATATGAAAAATATTTTATGCATCCCGGTGACAGTTGGTTTTATAACAGGGCAAACGTATATAGATTCCTTGGCGTGGAAAACCAGACATTTATAGACCAATTTAAAAAGCCGCAAGACTTAAAGGGTTCGTTGATATCAGATAAAGCAGCAGGTGAAAAGATAATCAGTCTGTACGAAAAAAATACTGACTCCGGAAAAAATCCGGTATTTAATTACAATGTAACTATTCAGAATCATATGCCATATACATCAAACAAGTACAACGGCTTAAAGGTCAAAGAAGTTCCCACAGACAAACAACTATCCCCTCAGGCCAAGACCCTTTTATCTAATTATTTTGAGGGAGTAAGGGATGAGGACAAGCTGCTTAAAACCCTTACTGATTACTTCCGAAAAAGACAGGAGCCTGTTATCCTTGTATTTTTCGGGGATCACAAACCGTCTTTAGGCGACAGTTACCTTGCATACAAGGAAGCAGGTATTGATATAAATGAAAGCGGAACAATTGAACAGGCCATGATGAGCCGTGAAGTACCATATATTATTTGGGCAAATGACAGTGCAGGTAATAGTTTGGATTTTGCAAGTTCTGCCGGAAACCTTGGCTTGCCCGAGGATAATACAATCAGTGCTAACTATCTTGGAGCAATTGTTCTACAATTAATGGGTTATGACGGATACGATCCATATTTTGATTTTCTGAATGAATTAAGAAAGGAACTTCCGGTTATAACCAGATACAATTTCAAAACAAAGAACGGTTATACAGATAAGCTCACAGAAAAACAGCAGGCTCTGGTACAAGACCTGAGAATTTGGCAGTATTACAGGATGACCAGTGATAAAGCAAACTAATATAAATAAACACTATTAACACAAAAAAGCAAAATGAACACAAT
>NZ_ATAY01000024.1 GCF_000421965.1 Ruminiclostridium papyrosolvens C7
GCAGGTGTAGTATTGTCAATCTTGACCTCTGCCGTCTTTACCTCTTCTTTGTTTCCAACCTTGTCAACAGAATAAAATGAAATTTTATTGACTCCTACTTTATCAACAGTAATAGTAGCTCCTTCAATAAAATCACTATTATTCAATGAATAATATGTTTTTGCAACTCCAGTCATGTTGTCCGTTGCAGATAAGGTTACAACTACAGGGCTTTTGTTAACCCAGTTATCAGGAGCATCAGAAGTTGTAACAGGTGCTTTTGTATCAACAACAAGTATGGCTGTCACAATATTTGAAGGTTCTGATTCCCCAAAGGAATTACTGTATGCAGTAACATAAAATTGATGATCTTTGTACGAAAGATTGTTAACCTGATAGGAAAGATTATTCAAATTCTTTACAAGTAAAACAGGGACTCCATCTACTAATTCATAAACATTGTAGCCGTTTGCGTATGTAACAAAACTCCAGGATATTGAAGCAGTTGTCGCATCAAGTACCTTTACCGTTGCTTTAGGAGCCTGCATATCGGGGAAAATGATAGTTTCAGTTATTCTATTAGATGGTACCGATTCTCCAAAACGTGTGTTATATGCAGTAACTTCATAAGTATGAATGGCCTCTGATAAATTATATATTTTGAAACTAAGTGCAGTACCTTTGTAAAGAAGCTGTCTTTCTTCACCGTTAATCTCATAAACACGGTACTCGTTTGCCCAATTTGATGCCTTCCATGATAAAGTTATATTGTTAACATCGTAAATGTTATATGTAAGAACCGGAGTTTCAACTATAGGCCAGATTAACTGAAAGTTAACTGTACTTCCTTCCGATGATTCACCAAACCTTGTACTGTATGAATTAACTTGATAACGATAATCTCCTGACGGCATATTTGCAAATGTTATTGTTGTAACATTCCCGGTAAGAGTCTTCACCAAAGTTTTTTGCCCGTTAACTATCTGATATAAGTTATATCCGGTTGCATAACTTGAAGAGTTCCATTTCAGGACTATATCATTACCATTTACAGTACTTTGTATAAGATTATCAGGTGCCGCCATAATCGGAAAAACTAATGAGAAGTTAACTTCGGAAACTCCGGATGATTCACCGAATACCCGTGATAAAGAAGTAACTTCATAGTTATACTCCCCTGCCGGCATATTAGTAAATGTTACAGTGGTAGTTGTAACATTCTTGATTAATTTTTTCTGTCCGTCTATAACCTGATAAATGTTGTAACTGTTTGCAGCCTCTGCTGCCGACCACTTTAATGTAATGTCATTACCGTTTACAATATTGTATTCCAGATTAGCTGGAGGTAACATCTGAAGGCTTATATTCAGTGAGACTTGACTTCCTTCAAGGGATTCACCGAAGCGGTTGCTTACTGAGCTAACCACATAAGTGTGATCCCCCGGCAGTACATTTGATAAAGTTGCAGTAGCATAATAAACGGTTGCCTTTAGGACTTTTTGTCCATTTGCAAGTTCGTAGACTTTATAACTGTTTGCGTAAGTAACCGCATCCCATGATAATACTACATTATTGGAATTTTGAATCTTGTATGTCAAATTGCCGGGTGCAGTCATTGTCGGAAAAACAACAGACAACTTAATTTCTGCCCCACTTGTGGATTCTCCAAATACCGTAGACGTTGAAGTAACTACATATTGATAATCCCCGGCGGGCATGTTTGTTAAAGTGACAGATGTAGTTGTAACTGATTTTACTAATTTTCTCTCTCCGTTTACCACTTGATAAATATTATAGCCGGTTGCATATTGAGATGCAGTCCATTTCAATGTAACATCATTACCGTTTGCAATGGCAAATACCAAGTCGGTGGGAGCAAGCATTTCTTGTTTTATAGTCATCGAAACCTTGCTTCCCTCAGAAGATTCACCAAAACGACTGCTTACTGAGTGAACTACATATGTATGATCGCCTGCGGTTACATTCGTAACTCTTGCAGTCGGTGTACTAGCGGTGGTCACAAGTACTTCTTTTTCACCAACCAGCTCATACACTTTATAAGTATTGGCATAAGGAACAGCCGACCATGTAAGTACAACATTGTTGACATTCTGAATAGCATATGTCAGATCGGTAGGAGCACTCATAACCGGGAAAATTAAAGAGAATTTAATTTCTGATCCATTTGATGACTCTCCAAATACACTGGATAATGAAGTGACAACAAAATCATACTCTCCAGCAGGTAAATTTGTAAATGTAACAGATGTAGTTGTAACACTCTTTTTCAATGCTTTTTGTCCGTCAACTACCTGATACACGTTGTAGCTTGTGGCAAAATCTGCTGCTGCCCATTTCAATGTAATATCATTTCCATTTGCAATACTGTATTCCAGATTTAATGGTGCTGCCATGTCCTGTTTTACTGTAATTGAAATTTGACTGCCTTCATCAGATTCTCCAAAACGACTGCTTACCGAGTGAACCTCATATGTATGATCTCCTGCAGAAACATTCGGGATTGTTGCAGTTAACACATTAACTGTTGTTTTGAGTGTTTTTTGGTTGCCAGCTACTTCATAAATTTTATAGCTGTTGGCATTATCTGATGCACTCCAGGAAAGTACAACACTATTTACATTCTGAATCTTGTAAGTCAGATTCTCCGGTGCCTTCATAGTAGGAAAAACTATTGAAAAAGTAACTTCCGACCCACTTTGAGATTCCCCGTAAAGTGTGGATACCGAGGTAACGATATAATGGTACTCTCCTTCGGGCATATTTGTGAAAGTTACTGAATTTGTGCTTACAGTTTTTTTCAGCTGCTTTTCTCCGTTAACTACCTGATAAACCTGATAGCTGTTTGCATTTGCAGCTGCTGACCAGGTTAATGTTATATCATTCTGATTAGCAAGACTGTACTTTAAATTCTCAGGAGGCAGCATTGTCTGTCCTTTTATTGTTACAGTGAGAGTACTTCCTTCTATTGACTCCCCATAGGTAGTGGAGTAAGAATGAACCTCATAGGTATAGTCGCCGGCAGTCATATTGTAAAAAGTCGTAGTAGTTCTGGTAACTGTGCTTTTTAAAACTTTTTGCCCGTTTATTACCTGATATATTCTGTAGTTTGTTGCATTAGGCACACTTGCCCAACTTAAAACTATATCTTTATCATTGTTTACAGTGTAGGAGAAGTTACCCGGTGGTGGCATTAGAACATCTCCTAGAGTTGCTGTGACTCTGCTGCCTTCCACAGATTCACCAAAGCGTGAGCTTACTGAGTGAACAACATATGTGTGAGTGCCTGCAGGTATATTTGCAAGTGTTATTGTTGTTGTATTAGCCGTTGCTTTCAATACTTCCTGTCCGTCAATAAGTTCGTAGACGTTGTAGCTGTTAGCATAAGTTGCTGAATTCCAGGTCAGTATAACATCCGTACCATTTTGAATCTTTGAAGCTAAATTGCCCGGCGCTACTATGACGGGGAAAACCACATTAACTTCCAAAGAAGTTGAGAGAGGAGATTCACCATACAAAGAATTTACTGCTGTAACAGCATAGGTGTAATTTCCTGCGGATACGTTGGTTAAAGTGTATGTACGGTTTGCTGTAGATGTAAGTAGAGTCCTTCCACCATCAGCTGAAATTTTGTAGATATTATACGTTTGTGCATAAAATGCTGCTGACCAATTTAAGGTAACGTCGTTGATATTCTGAAAAGTATTGGTTAGTGTATCGGGTGCTTGCATTTCTGGGTAAACAATATCAACAGAGGCAGGTGCACATGGCCCTGATTCACCATCTGCACTGAGAGTGGATACCACATAGGTATAGGTGCCTTCCGGAAGATCATTAAAAGTGAAGTATGTAGATGTAGTCGTTCCCAGTTGTTTAAGCTGTCCCTCACTTATTCCGTATATATTGTAGCCATTTGCTCCATATACGGAATTCCATGTTACTTTTACATCATCAGGGGATGTAAGCTGAGTCGTCAGATTGCTTGGTGGTAAGATGCTACTATTTGAAGCGGCTAAAATACCTGATGGTAAAAGCATCAAATTAAGACAACACACCACTAAAAGCAAACTAAGAAATTTAGAACCTACTTTTTTTTTCATCATTTGACCCTACCTTTCTTTGTGAAAAAGTGAACAAGGCCAAAATATGCCTGGAACAGTGTAAGCAGCTATCAACTGCCCCAGCCCGTCCTCCAGCTATGTTCGGATAATTTTCATTTATCCTTCTTCACGATATTTTTAGATACGAATGATAAATTTCATTCGTTCTATACCCAAATTTTACTATATTTTACTTCTCCAAACAATGAAAAGGCTATATTTTGCTCTTATCCTTTTTTCCCCTTTTTACTGCAAATTTCTACTCATAAAAAAAGACCAGTCATAATGACTTGTCTTTTAATTGCCTGCTTCCCTTTCAAATATTATTTCATAATCAGTTGGTTTTCCGTGTGAATTATAGTACATAGGTAGAACCTGCACTAACCTCCATCCTTCTTTAGAATATTTATCTATTATTTCGTGGTGATTAGCTTCAGTAAAGAACCCTCCTAAAGTTGCCTGTGTAAACTTATATTCAAACATAAACGATCCCCTTTTCCGATAATTTTTCAGCAACAGCTATATATATATTATTCAATTACCATTTTTTTGCAATTATTAATCTCGAATTGCCTAATCCAATGGTTTGTATTGTTCAATTTGAGCATCACCAAAAGTCCCCATCTCATTGTAAGCTGTAACAGCAGCATCTATAACATGGAACGCCAGCGCAGCCCCGGAACCCTCTCCCAAACGCATTTCCAGCATAAGCATGGGAGTCATGTCAAGTACTTCCATTATTCTCTTGTTTCCCGGTTCAGCAGAACCATGTGAAGGAAGAATATAATTTCTGCACTCAGGCTTTATTTTAATAGCCGCCAAAGCAGCGGCAGCCGTGATAAATCCGTCAATCATAATAGGGAGCCTGTAGGCAGCTGCACCAAGGAAACACCCGGTAAGTGCTGCAATGTCAAAGCCTCCCACCTTTGCCAATACATCTATGGGATCCGTCGGATTAGGCTTATTTAATTCAATTGCTTTTTTGATAACTTCTGCCTTATTGATAAGGCCTTCCTGGGTCAGTCCGGCACCGCGGCCTACCATTTCACCTATTTCGTATCCGGTAAGTACAGATGCTACTGCACTGCTTGTAGTTGTGTTTCCTACTCCCATTTCACCCGTACCAAGAAGATTTACTCCTTGTTCCTTCAGTATTCCTACAATCTCAATTCCTGTCTCAATAGCTTTTATAGCCTCGTCTCTTGTCATTGCAGGGCCTTTGGCAATATTCCATGTACCTTTTCTTTTTTTCCTGCTTAATATTCCCGGACAGTCAATATCATCGTCAACACCAACATCTACAACAACGGTATCGGCTCCCGAATGTCTTGAAAGAACATTTACTCCGGTAAATCCTTTCAGAAAATTTTGTGTAACACTGGAAGTAACGGTTTTGGGGCATGAACTGACCCCTTCTTCAACTACTCCGTTATCAGCACACATTATTATGATTTTTTTATCTTTTACACAAGGAAATAACTCCCCGGTTATTCCGGCAAGCTGTTTCACGATTTCCTCCAAACGACCCAAGCTTCCCAAAGGTTTCGTCAGGCTGTCCAATCTTTTTTGTGCCTTCTGTATCATTTCAGTATCAAGCTCTCCAATGGCATTCAACGCTTCTATTAAAGTCATACTTATTCCCCCACAAATTATCAATTATTAAAATTAAGAATCTAACGAAGTACCAGTAAATACGATATTATTAAAAATATGGTCTGATTTAATTCACAAACAGCTCCGAGAACATCTCCCGTAGCACCTCCGATTTTTCTACTAAGAAATTTAACCAGCAACACCGCTGATAAAAACATGAAAATGCAGAGAAAAACACCCGCAAATCCTCTAAAAGCAAAAAATGTTATAATACTGATTATCACTGCTAATACAAGCTCTTTTAATCCACAATAATCAATAAAGGATTTTCCTAATCCCGGTCCGCTTCTTGCATACTTTGAAACAGTTGCCCCCGCAACAGAGCCTATTCTTCCGGACACAGGCATAAGTACCAGAGTAAAATATATATGCGCTGAAATTATAGAATACATTAGGACCACATTCAGCCCTAAGATACAAACAGTAACCAATACCGCATATGTTCCTACCCTGCTGTCTCTCATAATTTCCAGTATTTTCTCTTTAGGTCTGTTGGAGAAAATACCATCGAAGGTGTCACCTAAACCATCCAGATGAATTCCTCCGGTTAATAATATGTATGTAATAACTACAAGCACGGCAGTTATGGCGGGGGCAAAAAACATATTCAGAAAATAACCCGCACATGCAACCACCCCTCCTATTAACAAACCAACCAACGGTGCTAAGGCCAGTCCCTTACCAAAATCCTCATCGCCTACATCCAAATTCACAGGAATAGGAATTGTAGTCATAAACTGAAGCAAAAGTAAAAAACGCTTTAAAAGTATCATTTTTTATTCTTCTTTCATGTTTTATTTTATTTTTACAGGAATGCCTGAAACGCACAAATAAACGTCTTTAGCAGCGGACGCAAGTTTCTGATTTGCTCTGCCCTGAATATCACGGAAGAGTCTTGCGCTCTTATTATCCGGCACTATACCCATTCCGATTTCATTTGTAACCAGAATAAATGGAATCCCTGAATTCCTTGCAACGGCTATTAGCCTGTCCATTTGGAGATTAACAACCTCCTCCACGGCAACCATATCCTCCTGAACTATTTTATCAAAATCAGGGCATACTTCAAACATTATATTGGTAATCATTACTGTGATACAGTCCAAAAGAACTGCTTTTTTATTTCGGCACTTATCTTCAAGTAATATATCCATGTCTTTATATGCCTCAACAGTTTCCCAATTTGCAGGCCGTTGCTCTCTATGCTTTTTTATTCTTAGCTTCATTTCATCATCAAAAGGTATTGCTGTTGCTACATACAGAACATCTTTGCCGTATTCCTTCGCCAATTTTTCTGCATACGTACTTTTACCGCTTCTTGCCCCGCCTGTTACTAATATAATACTGCTTGAAACTTCTGGTTCCATGATTTATCCTCCCGATGAACTTCCAATATTTCCAAATACATACCTAAAATTATAAACTATTTACTGCCGGTACTGTCAAGTAACTTATAATGTAGTTTCTCATAAGTTCAGCATGTTTATTTTTTTAAGATGAAACACATATTATATGTAAACGAATATTGGAAAGGAAAATAACATGCGGCTAAAAAAATGTATAATAATAATGTTTATATTTTTATTCCTTTTTCAGACAAGCACTTCCGCTTATGAAAGCATAAGCTTCCTATATGCCGGAAATACAACCACCTATATAAATAATGTTAATCGTTCCGGTACAAATCTAACAACAGTTTCTCCCGATTATTTTGAAATAAACAGTAACGGAACTTTAAAAAACACCATAAAAGTGGACCCTCTTTTTGTGGAGAGCATGCACGCACGGGGAATCAAAGTCGTACCCTACCTAAGCAATAACTGGGACAGATCCCTTGGCAGAGCTGCATTGACTAATCAAAGCTCATTTGTAGCCAGTTTGAGTGCCGAGATTGTACGGCTTGGTTGTGATGGTGTAAATATAGACATTCAAAACCTTACCGAATCGGACCGTGCCTCATATACAACATTTATAAAGCTTTTACGTTCCTATATGCCAAAAACCAAAATACTTTCTGTATGTGTAGCTGCTAATCCGTGGGGATCAACTATTGGCTGGCAGGGTTCTTACGATTATGCCGCATTAGGTACCGTTTGCGATCAGGTATTCATAATGGCTTATGACGAGCATTACACCGGAAGTGCGCCGGGAGCGGTAGCCAGCTTTTCTTTTGTTGAAAAAAGTGTTAACTATGCACTGAAATATGTTCCATCTACAAAAATAGTTTTAGGAATACCATTTTATGGAAGATATTGGAAGCAGGGTTCAACAAGCGGCGGCTACGGAGTAACTGTTTCGGACGTTGAACGTCTTGTCTCAACCTGCAAATCCACAACCTGGTATGACAGTACCTCCCAATGTGCCCGTGCAACCGTAACGGTAACTTCAACAGATAATGCAGTTATCTGGGGAAGCAGCAAACTTTCAGCCGGTACTTATGATATTTGGTATGAGAATGAAACCTCTCTTGAAAAAAAGCTATCCCTTGTTTCAAAATATAATCTTTTGGGTGCAGGTAGCTGGGCGTTGGGGCAAGAGCCCCAGCGTTTCTGGAATAATTACAGCCAGTGGCTCATTGGCAAACCATTTATAGATATTTCAAACCATTGGGCACAAAGCTACATTATAGATTTGTTTCAAAAAGGCATTGTCAGTGGTATGCCAGGCAAGCGTTTTGTGCCTGATGGTAGTCTTACCAGGGCCGAAGCAGCAGCATTGCTTGTAAAAACACTTGGCCTTCAAAATGAAACTGCAACTGCCTCCTTTACCGACACTAAAACCCACTGGGCATCAAAACAAATTGCCATTGTAAAGGAAAAGGGTATATTCAGCGGATATTCGGGAAACATGTTTTATCCTGAAAGAAAAATTACCAGGGAGGAATTTGCAGTAGTATGTGACAAGATACTTTTCACTCCCGATACTGTAGATTTCTCTCAAAGAATTTTCAGTGACGTAAGTCCTGAAAGTAACTCATGGTCAAATAAATCAATAATTGTTCTTTCAATGAATAATATTCTTTCAGGTTACCCGGATGGCACATTCAGACCGAAAAAAACAATTACCCGAGCAGAAGCTACCAGAGTAATAGCTGCTTTACTGGAATATCCGGGAGGATTTACAATATCACCGACTAATATTCACAATCCGACACCTGTACCCCCGAGATAAGATTGGGGCAAAAAAACAGCGGAGAGTTCCAAAGGAACTCTCCGCTGTTTTTTGTTAAGAATATTTATTGGTTAGTAGTCTGTGTAATTGTTGCTGCGCCGGAGCTTACATCAAAGAAATATGAACCGCTTCCTTTGTATGAAAGGACCTTTATCTTGTATGTTCCTGCAGTAGTTGGTGTGTAACTTATTGTTTCCTGTCTGGTTGCTGTTTCTGAAGATGCAACCTCTGTTCCGCTAGGATTGTATAGATATACGTCAAAATCCTGAGAGGATGACCAGTTGGGGTGAATAAATGTTATAGCTATAGGATATGTAGTGTTAGGTACGGAGATTGTATATTCATCATAACTGTTGGTTTTTGCTAATGATTCTGCTTTATATATATGGTTTGGAACGGCAGGTCCGGTACCTGTAAAATTACCAGCTTTCTTCACCGCTTCATAACCGTCCAGTCTTCCAAAACCATAATCCAAATCCTGCCCGGCAGGACCCCAATCCTGAGCTGTGCTTGTTATTATATTTACAACCTGTGCTGCTGTAAGACTTGGGTTTGCATCAAGAATCAATGCTGCTGTTCCTGATGTGAAAGGTGTTGCCATGCTTGTTCCGCTGTATGCTATGTATTTATTGGTTGAATTTGCCTGTACAGCTGTTATCTGATAACCTGGAGCAGCTATATCAGGTTTAACTCTGCCGTCAGCTGTCAGACCTCTGCTTGAAAAATCTGCGAGGAAGAAACCTTTTTCTCCCACATCTGCAAAGGCACCGACAGTCAAAGCTTTTGATGCTGCTCCAGGAGAACCTATAGTTGCCTTTCCCGGTCCTGCATTACCTGCTGCGACTACAGGTACAATTCCTGCGTTAAAAGCGTTATTAATTGCTACAGATGTAGAATCGGTTCCATCTGAACTTGCATCAGTACCAAGGCTCAGACTTATAATTTTAATATTGTATGTATTTTTGTTTGTTACAGCCCAATCTATTGCAGCTGTGACGTTGCTCATAGTACCGCTGCCAGCTGAATCCAGAACTTTCAAACCAATGAGGGACGCACCCGGTGCAACTCCCTTATAGCTTGAATTACCCTCTCCTGTACCTGCAATAATACCTGAGACATGGGAGCCATGACCATTATCATCATAAGGTGTTGTTTTATTGTTAACCCAGTCCTTCCATGCTATTACCTTACCGCCGTCAAGGTCCACATGGCTTGCGTCAATACCTGTGTCAATAACTGCAACTACAACATCACTGGTACTATATGTTGTAGGAGCATTATCGCCATCACCGTTTACATTAAAATCAGATTTGGCCTGAGTTACTCCAAAGGAGCTCGATGCAGTGTTCAAAGTAGCATGAACAGGTGCATCATACTCAACCTGCTGAATCAAATCAGATTTTTCAAGCTGGCTTATTTGCTTTTTTGTTAAGTTTAAAGCAACACCGGGAATAATATCAAATTTGTGCTTTAGCTTAGGATTACCCAAGAGCTTTTCAATTGATGAAAATTCAGTATCAGAGAGCTTTTTGTTAAATAACACTGTAACCGGTATTTCATCATTGTCAGAGGATTCATCAATTTTCTCTTTAAGATTTACAAATAATTTGCTGTTGGGGCTTTTGGTAAGTTTAAATGCTGGACTTTCGGATTTTGCTTCTTCGTTTAAAGGTTTAGCAAAAGTAAGTGTTTGCGTACCTACAATTGTAAACACCAATGTTAAAATAAAAAATAGCTTTACTAATTTACTTTTTCTCATATATGTCTCTCCCCTCAATTTTGCTATAGTTATTTAATTTACCGTGCCACAAATTTACATAATTTGACCCTTAATTAATTTGACGACATAACTATTAAAACTGCACAATTGTATGCTAAACCAACCAATGGCACGGCTGCCTTGGAACTCTTATGCAATAATACATACTTGCATTCTTGCATCATACGTATAAAACTGGCATAGTGTGAATTTTTATTACTTACAGATACTTCACGTTTATGCTTTGCACAACGTTGTGTAAAGATATTTTCTGACCACTCAGAATAACCCTATAGAGTAAATGAATAAAGCATGCTTCCTTATTCACTTTAAAATAATATACCACTTCCAATATATGGATGTCAATATATTTTTTCAAATTTCTGGAATTTTTTATAAAGAAATGGAATTTTGGTTATAACAAAAACAGGGATTCATAAAATCCCTGTTCTAAAAAGAAATATTTAGTAATATTATGATAGGACTTATATTTGATCAACCATAGTTTCAATCCTTGAAGCTGCCTTCTCGATTGCTTCCTGTCGCTCAAGTTCTGTAGTTCCTGTTCCGTCCACCAACAGTTCTTCAAACTTGCTTATACCTAAAAACCTCATAATATCGTGTACATAATTCAAACCCTTATTTAAAGCGGGTCTGATAATCCATGGTATATTTGCTCCTGACGACTGTACATATATAAAAGTACGCTCTTTATCATTTAACAAACCATAAGGCTTATTTTCATCAAAAGCAATTGTTTTACCGGACTGGACAACACAATCAATGTATTCCTTTATGGGAGCAGGAAAAGACAAACTCCACATAGGAGATGCAATTACGTAAATGTCTGCATCTCTGAACTGATCACACAGCTTTATTATCTGGTTTACTTCATTCTGTTCATCTTGAGGCAGTTTTGCCAAAGCCTCCGAATTTACAATAGCACTCCTGCTTTCAAAGTAACTGTATTTTAACTGTGGTATATGCTCTTTGTACAAATCTACTTCTTCAAGAACCATACTTGGGTGTTTTTCAAGTATGCTGTTAATGAGCTTTCTTGCAACTGTTTTTGAAGAAGACATCTCTTCCGGTTTTGTATTAACACTAATATATAGCAGCTTTTTCATAAATATCCCCCCGAAGATTTTTTTGATATTTATAATATTTGCATATAAAAAGTAAATATACTAAAAAATATAAAAGTGCTATATCAGCTTTCTCTTTTTAAAAGGTACACATAAAAATCTTGCAAAAGATTTTCTAGTAGTCAGCCACTCAATATGAGAATCATTTTTTGTATCTGAAAGCATTTTAGGTATAAAAAATTTTGCAACTGTTTCCGGTTTATCTCCCAAAGTGTTAAAAATAAATTTGAATTTGCTATCGTTTAACACGGGAGAATTTTCTCCATCAGGAGTTTTAGTCATAAAATCGGTAAGCATCATACCCGGAGACAGCCTTCCTGCTTTAACGGGAGTATCCTCCAGTTCCTTTGCCAGTGCACGGGTGAAATATGTCAGAGCTCTTTTGGATGTACCATAGAGAATAGTTTTGACTTGAATCATGTCATTTGAACCAAGGCCCTCCATATTATAAATCCTTCCTCCGCCCTGTGTCAGCATATTTTTTGCCGCAACCTGTGAGCCGTACACCATTCCTTTAATGTTTGTATCAATGAGTTTATCTACATAAGGTGCTTCTGTGTTATAAATAAATTCATGGGGACAATTCTGCCCTGCGTTATTTATCCAAATATCAATCCTGCCCCACTTTTGTGCAGATTGGATCCAAAGATTCTCTACATCACTTATACTATGAACATTACATGGTACATAAATGTATCTGTCTTTAAATTCTTTTAGCTCATTTGACATTGCCTCAGGAATAGTCTCGCCTCTCCCAGAAATAGTAACGTTGCACCCTGACTTCATAAATTCAATTGCCATACAACGTCCTATACCTCTGGTACTCCCTGTTATAATAATGTTTTTCATTCAGCATACACCTCCATTACAATTTTCGCCAAGTCCCATCTGATTTATTACCATTTTATAGTAAATACCTTTTCTATCCATAAGCTCTAAATGAGTTCCATGTTCCAGAATACAGCCATTCCCTATAACAAAAATCTTGTCAGCATCACGTATTGTTGAGAGTCTGTGAGCAATCAAAAAGCTTGTGTGGTTTGTCATAAGCTTAAGTAAAGCCAGTTGAATTTCTTTTTCTGTCTTAGTATCAACACTGCTTGTAGCTTCATCCAGAATAAGTATTGGAGCATTACATAAAACAGCTCTTGCTATTGCAATCAACTGCCGCTGTCCCTGGCTTAGATTATCGGAGCTTCCCGTAATATGTGTATTATACTTTTTGGGGAGCCTTGAAATAAACTCGTGGGCATGAGCCATTTTTGAAGCTTCCATAACTTCCTCATCTGTTGCTTCAGGTTTTGAATACCTTATATTGTCCATTATCGTACCCGTAAAAAGACAAGTATCCTGCAATACCACCGAAAAGCAACTTCTCAGATCTCTTCTTGAAATATCGGTAATATTGGTATCATCTATTAATATTTCCCCCTCATTGGTCTCATAAAATCTGGTTAGTAGGTTTACAATAGTAGTTTTTCCGGCTCCTGTCTCACCAACTAGTGCCACAACTTCTCCCGGTTGAACCTGAAAACTGATGTTATTGAGAACTTTTCGTGCCGCATTATATGCAAAGGACACATGTGTGAACTCAACTTTACCTTTAATATCAGAAAAGTCCTTTATATTCTTTTTGTCAGCTGCCTCCTCATCTTCATCCAGAATTTCAAAGACTCTTTCAGCTCCCGCCAAAGCTGACTGAATAGTGTTAAACATTCCTGCAATATTGTTCAAAGGCATACCGAATTGCTTTGAATACGTGAGAAAGCTGACTACAACACCGACAGTCAGTATTTTGTTTACTGTCAGCACTCCACCTGCACAGGCAATAAAAGTAAAGCTCAAATTGTTAATGACATTCATAAAGGGCATAAGGAAACCCGCCCAAATCTGAGCCTTGGTGGAATATTCGCAAAGTTTGCCATTAACCTCTTTAAACTCCTCCAGAACCTTCTGCTGACGGTTAAAGGATTTAACCATCTTTAGTCCAACAATGTTTTCTTCAATTACACCGTTAAGCACCCCAAGCATATTCTGCTGACTTTTAAAGTATATTCGGCTGTGCTGGGCTATTGTTTTTGTAAGTATAAAAACAAGTGGTATGGTTATTAGTGCAACAAGGGTTAAAACAGGGCTTAAATACAGCATCATTATAAACGAACCTGTTATTGAAAAAATGCTGGATATAAGCTGAGTAGTTGTCTGAGCTACAGTGCTGCTGATATTGTCAACATCGTTTGTTATTCTGCTCATAGTATCCCCGTGGGCTCTGGTATCATAAAAGTTCAAAGGAATCCTCTGGAGCTTTGAAAAGAAGTCTGTCCTTATGCTTTTTACAAGATTTTGAGTAACCCTTGCCATAAGAATACCATTTGACGTATCTATTATCCAACTCACAAGATAGCAGGCAATAAGTGCTGTAAGTATTATAGTTAATATATTTTTATCTACAGTTCCTGTTTTAATATTAAATGTATTTATTGCTTGTCCAATTAAAAAAGGTGTGATAAGTGACACCGAGGCTGAAATAATAGTAAGTACGGCTGCCACTAGCAGAGAACCTTTCCATTTGCCAAACATACTAATAAGCCTTATCATTGTACCTTTACTGTTTTTCGGCTTAGCCATAGGTTGAAATCTCTGATGAGGCGGCCCTCCCATTCTGCTCCCCAAGCCCGGCATATTTCCTATGTTTCCGGGTTTATTTGCACCCGCCATTATAAGTCGCCTCCAATCTGGGAATCGTAAATTTCCCTGTAGGTCTTGCAAGAACTCAATAAATCCTTGTGACTTCCAAAACCTGAATTTATCCCGTTGTCCATAACAAGGATTTTGTCAGCAGTCATTGCAGTACCGATTCTTTGAGTTATCATAATAATGGTTTTCTTATTCTCAGTGCTGCGTAAAGCTCGTCTTACCTTTGCCTCGGTAACAGCGTCAAGGGCACTGGTACAATCGTCCAGTATCATTATGGGGGATTCCTTTGCAAGTGCTCTTGCAATTGAAAGTCTTTGCTTCTGTCCTCCGGAAAGATTAACACCGTTCTGCCCAAGTATACTGTCATATCCCTCGGACATTTTTTGTATAAACTCGTCTGCCTGCGCTTGTTTTGCAGCCTTTAGCACCTTCTCACTATTTGTTTCCTGCATCCCCCATGCTATATTATCAAAAACTTTACCTGTGAAAAGCATACTTTTCTGAGGTGCCAGTGCAATATTATTTCTTACATAATTTGTATCAAGCTCTTTTATATCTTTACCATTAATATAAATACTTCCTTCCTGTACATCATAAAAATGAAGGCATAGCCATGCGATAGTTGATTTTCCCGAGCCTGTGGGGCCTATAACTGCAAGGGTCTCACCATCATTTACACTGAAAGACAGGTTTTTCAGGGCAGGAAGGCCGCTCCCGCCAGGATATGCAAAGGTAACGTTTTTAAACTCCAGACTGCCTTCACTGAAAACTGCCTGGTTATCGAAACCGGAAAAGTCTTCTTCACTTTCTAATATCTCTACAACCCTTTCAGTTGAAGCCTTTGTCCTTATAAAAGTATTGAAAATATTCGTTATCATAATCAATGAAGTTAATATCTGCATCATATAGTTTATAAAGGCTGCAACCTTTCCGACCTCTATATATCCTTTACCGAACAAAATGCTGCCCAGATAAATTATCAATGCAATGCCCGTGCTGATTGTCAATGACATGAGGGGAGAAAAATATGAAACTACCAATTGGGAGGAAACACTCTTTTGAAATAAGTCTGTATTGACTGCATCAAACTTTTTTTCTTCGTCGTTAAAACGTCCAAAAGCCTTCACCAGCCTTATTCCAAGGAGATATTCCTGTACTGTGGTATTTAACCTGTCTATTGCAGATTGGACTTTTGCAAAACGAGAATAGCTCATTTTCATACTGATTATAATAAGAATTGCAATTATGGTTATAGCACAAAACAGAACAGTACTCATGAACGGACTGAGAATAACAGCGAGTATTATACTGCCTATACATGTCAAGGGTGCTTTAAAGAAAATTCTCATCATACCGTTAACAAACTGCATAATCTGATTGGTATCATTTGTCATCCTTGTAATAAGGGAACCGCTTTCTATTTTATCAACACTTTCTTCCGAAAACTTCATTATTTTTGAAAACACGTCGTAACGCAGGTCAGCTCCAAATCTTTGTGAAACCTTGCTGGCAAGTATATTTCGGGTAGCCGCAAAACCAGCACCGCAAATGGTTATGATAAGCATTATCATTCCAAGCTTCAAAACCGAGTCCACCCTGCTGTTTTTAATTCCGTTATCTATTATACGTGACATAATAGCCGGCTGAAGTAAATCACAAAGTGCCTCAAAAAAAACACAGCTCACAGCTGTCAAAAACATAAACCTGTACTTTTTAAAATACTTTCGGTAAATATTCATAACCTACCTCCTGAAAGGCATTCAAACAAAATAAGCGAATAGTTAGTACCCTAATTGTTAGAACCCTAACATATTATATTAAATCCGTTCTGGTATGTCAATTATATGAAGCCCTATGAAAAAACAGATGTCATATTCCAGTTTTTGCCACCATAGATTTAATAGTGCAATAATAAGAAAGGTTGTGACATTATGAAAAAGCAAAGGTTTACTCATCCTGAAAAATGGATTTTAATTGGTATCCCGTTTGTATTCATAGTAGGTTCTATTTTTCACTTTTTGTATGATTGGTCAGGGCAAAAGGCTTTAGTAGGGTTGATTTCCCCGGTAAATGAAAGTGTGTGGGAACATGCAAAGCTGCTGCTGATCCCTACTATACTATGGTGGTTAGTTTATTATATTGCAAAACAAAAGAAATACGGAATAGATGCTAATCTATGGTTTACAGGATTATTAGTCTCCATTGTTTCTTCCATACTTTCAATGATGCTTTTTTACTACTTTTACACCCAGGCATTTGGAACACAATCACTTTATGTAGACATATTTATCTTTTTGCTGGCAAGTATCATCGGTCAGTGTCTGGGGCTTCATTTTTACAGATTTTCAGAGGGTTTGGGTGCAGGGTTTTCAATTTTACTTATTGGTCTCATCTGTGTATTATTTGTTTACTGGACTTTTCAGCCACCTCACCTTCCTCTTTTCTTTGACAAAGTTAATGGAAAATACGGAATATAGAGCATCTCTTATGGGAATAAAAGTGCTTGAACTATTTTCAGTTCAGGCACTTTTTATTGAAATTCAGATATTTCAGCACCTTTCCATTAAACTGTAAATTTGATATAATTTCCTTTATACTCATATTGAGCGATAACATAATAACGGGAGAATGCGTATGATATTTATTGTGACGGCACTAATGCTGGAAGCTGCCCCTATTATTGATTATTTCAAACTAAAAAAAGATATGTCAATACATCCCTACTCGGTCTACAAAGGTTCGGATATTGCTGTTATTGTAAGTGGTGTAGGGAAGCTGAAAAGTGCCATGGCATCAGTTTATTTATATAACGTGTACGGTACCGGGAAAAACGACATTTTAATAAATATCGGCTTTTGCGGTACAAACAGCCAAAGCTTTGATGCAGGAAGCCTACTTGTTGTAAACAAGGTTACCGACACGGATACAGGAAGAGACTATTATCCTGATGTATTTTTCGGTGACGGAATTCCCCAGATACCTGTTCAATGCTATCCAAAGGTTGTAAAAGCAACAGATTTAACTGAGCAAAAGGAAATATTCTGCGACATGGAATCTGTCGGTATCATGGAGGCTTCCAAAAAGTTTTTCTTTGCCCATAACGTCCGTGTACTTAAAAT
Organism: Ruminiclostridium papyrosolvens C7; assembly: GCF_000421965.1. Classification (GTDB taxonomy): domain Bacteria; phylum Bacillota; class Clostridia; order Acetivibrionales; family DSM-1351; genus Ruminiclostridium; species Ruminiclostridium papyrosolvens_A. Next base: position 17,642 of record NZ_ATAY01000024.1, read on the forward strand.
AATATCAGATTACCTGAAACCTCATAACCTGGACAAGGCAAAACTTAAAGGCTATATTGAAATGAACATGCCTATCCTCGATAATATAATAAAAGAAATGAGATGTTTGAATAAAGGTTTTAGTGAATTTCCTCCACAGGAAGAAAAGGATTCAATAGAAGCACTGTGCTTAAGCCTGCGATTTACCCAAGCAATGAAGCTGATTCTGTCCAAAGAAGTTAAAAGAGCCAAAATAAACGGTCTGGAGCCATTACCCTTATTTAAGCAATTCAATGGAATAAAGGCCAACTCTAAAGAGGAAGGAAAGAAATATTTTGAGGACATTATTACAAAAATCAGGCAAAAATCTGTTTAATTCAATATATATAGAAGAGCAAGCATATAATTATCCGGTTGTACGTATGGTTCTGGAGAAATACCCTGATATACCCGTAATTACTATACGCAATTACAAGGACGTATTCAACCGAGGAAATCAGTGTTTCCAGCTTCAGAAACACCGCCAATCCCTTATTTTGGCAGTGAAAAGCAGTCCGTTTCTGTATAAGGGCCCCGAAGTATGTCAGGATTTCGGATACTCCGATTTTTATTATACCTCTTTTCTTTTTAATTGTATTTTTGACTGTGAATATTGTTATCTGCAAGGAATGTATCCCTCTGCAAACGTAGTTGCCTTTGTTAACGTAGATGAATTCAAACAGGAAATAGAAAACACTTTGGGTGAAAAAAAAGCTTATTTGGCCGTCTCCTACGATACTGATCTTATTGGTTTTCATAATATAATTCCGTACTGGGATTTCTTGCAGGACTTTTTTACTCAATATTCCGACATTAACGTTGAAATACGCACCAAGAGCGCCAATGAAGTGTTTTACAATGAGTTTTTACCTGCTGAAAATATTGTGGTGGCCTTTAGTTTGGCCCCCCAAGAAATTATACAAAAATACGAAAGGCTCACGCCTCCTCTGTCCGCCCGGATAAAAGCTGTGAAAACCGCAATCTTTAAAGGCTTCAAAGTACGATTGTGTCTTGATCCGGTTATAATAAATTCCGGGAGCGAAAAACTGTACGAGCCATTTTTCAGAAATCTCTTCATGGAAATCAACCCGGATAAATTAAAGGACGTAGGTTACGGTTTTTTCAGAATGTCAAAGGATTTTTTCAAAAGAATAGAAAAACAAAAAAGTGATTCACAGCTTTATGCAGACCAGTACAGTATAACAGATAACATAGTGTCTTATCCCAACGAACTAAGGGAACAGATAATGACAAGACATTTGAGTATTTTAGAAGAATATTTGCCAAAGGAGAAGATATTTACATTATGAAAACAGCAATATTAACCGGAGCTTCAAAAGGAATCGGCTTGGCTATTGCAAAGAGACTCATTTCAATGGATTATAAAGTATACGGAATAGCCCGTTCCTTTCAAAATACAGAATACTCACATGAAAATTTTACCCGAATTAACTGTGATGTTCTGAACACAAATGAACTTCAAAGGATAATTAAACAAATCGAATCTGAAGAAACTGAAATCAACCTGTTAGTTAACAATGCAGGAGTAGGCTTTTTCGCTCCTCATGAGCAGCTGAAAATAAACGATATTCAGACCATGATACGTACAAACCTTGAAGCCCCTCTTATTTTATGCAAACTACTTTTAAGAGCTTTAAAAAAGAGTGAGGGAACTATAATTTCCATTTCATCGGTAACTGCTAAGAAAATAAGTACTCACGGCTGTGCCTATGCTTCTTCCAAAGCAGGACTTTCACACTTTTCATCAAGCCTTTTTGAGGAAGTAAGAAAATATGGTGTAAAAGTAGCTGTCATCCATCCTGACATTACCAGCAGCAATTTTTATGATAACCTTGATTTTACCTATGACAGTGATTCTGATGCTGTTTTGCTTGAAGAGCAGACCGCAGACGTAGTGGAATACATTTTGCGCTGTTCTGAAAACATGGTTGTAAACGATATAACCATTCGCCCCCAAAAAAACCGCATAAAAAGAAAACCACCTGCCAGTGAATAATCCGGCGGGTGGTATACTGTTTTGTATTATACTGCTGTCCAGCCTCCATCTACAAATACAGTTTGTCCTGTAACATAGCTGGAGGAATTGGCTGCAAGGAATATTAATGCACTGTCAAGCTCGCCCATATTGCCCACTCTTCCCATAGGACATCTGAAACTGACAAAATTATTAAACTCTTGATTGCTTAAAATATCTCCGGTCATTTCAGATTCAAAAAATCCCGGTCCAATAGCATTTACTGTAATCCCGTATTTTGCCCACTCAGCCGCCAATGCACGTGTGAGGTTTATGACTGCACCCTTTGATGCATGGTAACTGGAATTTTGAGTTGCGGTGTTGGCTATATGTCCAAACATAGAGGTTATATTAATTACTCTGCCATACTTATTTTCTATCATGTTTTTTCCTGCTTCTCTGGCAAACATGAATACTCCTGTCAGGTTAGTATTAAGTACCCGGTTCCATTGTTCAGTCGTATGGTTTTCAGCAGGAACAACTTCCGCTACACCTGCATTGTTAACCAGAATGTCAATCTTGCCCATCTTTTCAATTATAGCACCAACAGTTTCCTTAACTTCCTGTTCATTTGTAACATCACATTTGAAGGCAAAACATTTTCTTCCCATTTTCTTTATTTCTTCAGACACATCATTAAGCTTTTCAAGCCTTCTTGCCACTATTGCCAAATCCGCCCCTTGTCTTGCCAGAGCCTTTGCAAATTGTACACCCAAACCTGATGACGCACCTGTAACTACTGCAACTTTTCCGGTTAAATCAAATAAATCCATACAATACACCTCTTTCTTGTTTCTATTTATAATTTATTTATATCCTTTTTTTATTAATATAAACAAAAAAGAAGAAGCTTAAAAAAATAGAGTATCACCAGCTACTTTTTAGTAGTTCTGTGACACCCCATTCTTAACGGTTCCCGAGATTACTTGTGTAAATCTGATAATAGCTTTGTACCGTTTCCTATATTATCCATTTCATTTTCACGGATTAGTGTAACAAAAGCCTGCTCAGGTATGTTCAATGTTTCACTTGCTTTTGAAACCAATTCCTTAACAAGAGTAGCTTTCTGCTCCTTTGACATTTTACCTGCTTCTATAGTAATTACCGGCATTTAAAAAACCTCCTTTCCTTGAGCATATTTTAACCTTTTTCTATTTCTGCAATCAATTTTTGTACAGCCCCGGAACTTGTTGCCCAGCTTGTGCAGAATCTTACGGCACTGGTATTTTCATCTATTTTCTGCCAGTATGAATATTCAAAATTTTCCTTTAGTCTTTTTAAAACATTGTTTGGTAATATCGGGAACTGCTGATTTGTAGTTGACGATATTAAAAAACTGTAACCTTTTTTTAAAATAGCCTCTTTTATTAGCATCGCCATTTTGTTAGCATGGGTAGCCATCTCGAAATACAAATCATTTTCCATCAGTGAAATAAACTGTAATCCAAGTAGTCTGCCTTTTGCAAGCATTCCGCCCTTTTGTTTTATAATGTATCTCAAATCCTTTTTTAATTCATTATTACAAACAACCAATGCTTCTCCGAAAAGGGCACCTAACTTGGTACCTCCAATATAGAAAGCATCACAGAACTGCGCTATAGTCGGCAAATCAAGGTCATTGTCCTCTGCACATAACCCATATCCAAGTCTTGCACCGTCCAAGTACAGAATAAGACCGTTTTCCTTGCATACCCTGCTTAATTCAGCGATCTCTTTCTTAGTATATATAGTACCGATTTCTGTAGGGTTTGAAATATACACCATCTTCGGCTGAACCGTATGTTCAGGACTCTCATCAGAGTAATGGGCCTTTACGGTTTTTTCAACCTGTTCTGCGGTCAGCTTACCATCACTGCTTGGCAGTTCAATTACCTTATGCCCCGTAGCTTCAATTGCACCTGTTTCATGAGTACTTATATGTCCGGAAACAGCAGCAATGGCTCCCTGATGGGGCCTTAGAGCTGCTGAAATAACTGTCAGGTTTGTCTGAGTTCCGCCAACCAAAAAATGTACTTCTGCATCCTGGCGCTGAATTTTATCTTTAATAATTCCAGCTGCCTTTCTGCAGTAAGGGTCCATTCCATAACCTACTGTCTGCTCCATATTTGTCTGTAAAAGTTTCTCCAATACTTTAGGGTGTGCGCCCTCGCTGTAATCACAATTAAATCGTATCATTTCCTTCTAATCCGCCGATATGCCGGCTATCCCCCTCTTTTTGTAAACAAATTTAAGATTATTTGTTTATCATAAAGTATTCCGGTAAAGTAATCAAGCTATTCTTATAGAAATCATTTTGCTTTCACATACAATATCAAGTCTTCTATATTCTTTTTCCTGGTGAAATCAATTGGTTTGTCGTAGGCTGCAAGCATACCTTTTTCATCAGGAACCAATTTATTTTTATTCTTTGACTTGATTTTCAACTTCAACAAATTCATAAGTACTTTGTCAATAAGTTTAAGCCGGGTATAATCAAAACCGCCTCTCAGGTAAAAGAAGCGTATACTCTGTTGCTGTTCCTCTGTAAAGTTGGAATCTCTCACCTTTTCAATATCCTCATTTCTTGGTGGCGTTGCTCCTGTAGCAAAAACCACAAGTTTTTTATCTTTGAGTTTATCAAAGTTCTTTGTTATAGTTTTAAGTCCATTTATACCAATTGCATAAAGTCCGCCACCGTATATAATTGTGTCGTAGAGCATTAACATTTTAATATCTATTTTTGAGGCTTCGTAAATATCCGCCTGAAGCTCCTCTGCTATCCATTGTGCATATTTTTTAGCAAAACCCGATTTGGATTTGTAAACTACTACTGCTTTCACAGACTTCCCCCCTCCGATACCATCTATTATGAATTATACTTCAAAAATTATAAGTAGTCTGCCACATATTAGCATTTTAAATAAAATATTTTTCCATAATTATTGAAAATGTATTGACAATATTGTTTTTTGCTTTTATAATAAAAAGCGCTCTGTGAAACAAAGCACTTATAAAAAAATATTTGCGCCATTAGCTCAGTTGGTAGAGCACCTGACTCTTAATCAGGGTGTCCCCGGTTCGACCCCGTGATGGCGCACCAAAAACCTCTTACATAAAAGTAAGAGGTTTTTTTCTATAACTCAATCTGAAGTTTTTTCCAAGGATTTATATTAAATAAATTGTAATCATAATAATAAATAAACTTTCAGGTGTGATATATAATATGACTCAAACAAAACGCAGATACTGGCTCCGTGTTCTTTTTGTGGGATTTATAGTTTATGCAGCTACTATTCTTGCTTTTATGTTAACAGGTAACATCAATCTGTTTCCCAGTATAGTACTTATAGGAAACTTTTTGGTACCTGTGGCTTTTGTCACCTTTTTCTATGAAAAAAGGGAATGGTTCAGCGTTAATATGTCTGCTACTGCCATGTGCTTTTTCTTTGGTGGAGCTTTAGGTACAATCGCCGCTTCACTGCTTGAGCCTGTTTTTATCAGTGAACTAACATTTACAACGGCTTTTGCAGTCGGTATTATTGAAGAATTCACTAAACTTATCGGTGTCTTTCTTATTGCAAGACATAGACGCTATAATTCAATGTTGGACGGGATTATTCTAGGTTCCGCAGCCGGAATGGGTTTTGCAGCCTTTGAAAGTACCGGGTATGCATTTTCTACGTTTCTGCAAAGCGGTGGAAGCCTGACACACACTGTTTTTATTACTCTCCTGCGTGGAATAACTTCCCCGGTAGGTCATGGAACCTGGACTGCCATACTCTCCAGCGTTCTTCTGAGAGAAAGTGTACAAGGAAAATTTTTTATCAATGGTAAAGTTATTAAATCATATATTACGGTAGTAGTTTTACATGGTTTATGGGATGGTCTTCCATTGGTTATAAGATACCTTTTTCCTTGGACATATTCAGTCATTACCGGGCAGATATTATTAGGCCTCACGGGCCTTTATATTCTATACAACCGCTGGCGTGAATCAAAATTGGAATTTAGTGAAAAAAGACTTGATTCTTAATTTTAAGAATCAAGTCTTTTACATCATTTCAGTCAAGTTTTTCCAGAAATTCAGAACTTTTTTCAACACAGCCCACACATGAAAGTTTTTTTAACCCCTTTATGTTGCTGCACTGCAAGGCTCCAGCATTTTCAAGAAAATAGTTTTCCAGTTCTGCAACCTTTTCCTCATCGTAATTACTTAAAATATACTTCACAGCATAGTAAGCTCCGCAAAGGCCGTCAGGAGCCCTGCCCCCTCCATAGTTTCTAAAGCGCTCCACCAAATCATCTTCTATATTGTATTTCTCCTTGAAAGCACTGAGTACTGCTTGTGCACAATTCATTCTACTGCCGTTTGCGCCTATATAATTATTTTTAGCTTTAATAGCGGACATATCATAACCTCCTTTGTTTATTAACTTATTTATATTTCAAGTGCGTCTTTCGGGCACTTTATTACACATTCACCGCATTTCAGACAGTCAGGGTGAGTAACCTCTCCCTTGCTCTTGAAATTAAGTACATCTATTTCCATGGGGCAGGATTTTATACAAAGCTTGCAGCTAACACATCTTTGCTTATCAAAAGTCACATTTTTACCTTTTGAACCAATGCCAGCCTGAGTAACCCAAGAAGCCATTGTACCCATTGGACAAATAACACACCATGCTCTATGACTGTAAATAGCTCCCAGGATTATAGATAATCCCGTAGTTATTAATATCATTCTGACAAACACCTGTCCAACCTGTACAATATTACCCCATGCAAATGATAACTGCACCGCAAAAGCTCCCATTAGTACCACTACAAAAAGTAATCTGAACCACTTGTTTTTCATAAGCCGGGGAATTTTTCTATTACGGCTTATTTTAGAAATCAGTATATCATTAAAACTTCCTCTGGGGCAGAAATTGCCACACCACATTCTTCCACTGAAGATGGATACCGCTACAGGAGCCAGCATACATATTACAGCGGCAATACCTACCTTCGGATATATCAGACCCGCAATACAGAAGAAAATAAGCATCAACCATACCCATTTGTGTACAAAACTTTTTATTGTGTTCATCTTTTACTCCTTATATAAATTTTGTGCACCTCGAGGATATACTGATTATATTAAAATACTTAACCATTGTCAATCCATATATTTAAATATTACGATATATTAATATAGTTTTATTTGATTATATCTCCAAAATTCATAATGTATTCCATGAATTCCTGTATAAATGAATTCTGACTCATATCCATATATATAAAATTGAATTCCCTCATTATTTTTATTCCTTGGATGGGTAATACAACCAGTGATCCATCTCTCACTTCTTTTTCAACTGCTTCCATTGAAACAACCGTATATCCCAGATTGGCCTGAACCAGTGATTTAATTGCGCCTATACTTCCAACCTCCATGTAAACCTTTAAATCAGTAAGGCTAAGACCTATGTCTGACATTTTGTTTTCAAATACCATTCTTGTTCCGCTGCCCTTTTCTCTCAAAATGAGCTTTCCGCCATATGCAACATCTTCAAGACGCACTTCTCCCTTACTTGCAAAACTGCTCGCAGGGGAAACCACCAGTACCAGCTCATCATCTCTCATTTTTTTATATTTGAATCTGTTTTTGTCAAAAGGCCCTTCAACTATACTCAAATCAAGTTCCCCGCTGGAAAGCCTTTTCAAATTTTCATCGGTATTGTGAACGTGAACTATAACATCAATGTTTTCGTGGTGTCTTTTATACTGTCCCAGCATATCGGGAAGTACAAATTCGCCGATTGTGAGAGTTGTTCCCACGTTGTATCGCTTATTAAGTGCCGATTTGTTTTTCAGGGTTCTTTCTATAAACAAAGAATTGGCCTCAATCTCTTTTGCATATTTAAAAAGAAGCTCGCCTTCCTCTGTCAGGTATATCTGTCTCCCTACTCTTTTAAACAATTTAACCTTATAGTGTTCCTCAAGCTGCTTGATATGCTGTGTAACTGCCGGCTGTGTTAAATTAAGCATTTCAGCGGCTTTGGTAAAGCTGTTCAGTTTAGCCGCCCAAATAAAAGTAGTTATTTTAGGGTCTATCATATATAACCTCCGTACACTAACAATCTATAAAAAATTCTTATTGATATATAATAAATCATAATTTGTATTTATGCATATGTAATATTAAAATAAACATATCAAAAATTCGGAGGAATTAATTATGGTATGGATAAGAAAAAATACTGCCGGAATACTACTGGCGTTGGTCATAGCACTTGCCGCGACATGGCTTGGAGGCATATTCCCAATTATAGGAGGTCCGGTTTTCGGAATACTGCTGGGTATAATAATTAACAACACAATGGGAAAACCTGCATGGTCTGTCAGCGGTGTTAAATTTACGTCAAAAAAAGTTCTTCAGTATGCTATTATTTTGCTTGGAACGGGTTTGAGTCTCACACAGGTATGGAAAACAGGGCTTGAATCCTTATATGTAATGTTGTTTACCCTTTCATTTGCTTTTATTTCGGCCTATGGCTTCGGTAAACTTCTTAAGGTACCTTTTAATCTTACAAGTCTTATAGGAGTCGGAACAGCCATTTGCGGTGGTTCAGCCATAGCTGCGGTATCTCCCATAATAGAAGCCGAAGAAAAGGAAGTTGCATATTCGATATCAACTATTTTTTTCTTTAATATTTTAGCAGTCTTAATCTTTCCTCCACTTGGGCATTTATTAGGCTTTTCCGATACAGCCTTTGGTTTGTGGGCCGGAACTGCGATAAATGATACTTCTTCCGTTGTAGCGGCAGGTTATGCTTACAGCAATGCAGCGGGAGCATATGCAACAATTGTAAAGTTGACACGTACTACAATGATTATACCAATATCATTGATTTATGCAGCAGTTACAATAATTAGAAAAAGAAGAGTTTCAAAACAGGATGATACGGTTTCATACAGCTTCAAGCGTATTTTCCCATGGTTTATCGCCGGATTTCTCGCTGCATCACTATTAAACACACTTGGCATATTCAACAGTTCGGCAGTTTCATTTCTTTCAGGTACGGGTAAGTTTTTTATAGTTATGGCTTTATCAGCCGTAGGACTAAATGCAAATTTTAAGGAAATGCTAAAAACCGGTTTTAAACCACTTCTGTTGGGGTTACTGGTATGGTTCACGGTAACAGCCGTCAGTATTGGGGTTCAGTTTATGACGGGTCAGATATAAGTTTAATAAGGCAAATAAAGCATAATAACAAAGGAAAGTTAATTTCCAAGGTTATTATGCTTTATTCATCTCATTTTTTAATGATTTCCGCAGCTGCAACCGCCCTCACCATGATTATGTTCATGTGAATGTTCATGTCCTGAACATCCTGAACTTGCTGATTTCAGATTTCCGTCAATATAAAGCTTTATTGCTTCATCTGTATTTCCGCTGATTCCTGATATAATCTGTATATTATTCTCTTCGAGTTTTTGCCTTGCACCGTCTCCCATCCCTCCGGCTATAACGGTTTTTATACCCAGAGAAGCCAGAAAACCCGGAAGAAGACCGTGCTGATTGCCTCCGGTACTAACTACTTCCTTGCTTTTTATAGATTTATTCTCTATTTCAACTACTGTAAAAAGCTCACACTTTCCAAAATGAGAGGAAACATTGTTACCTTCAGTTGCAATTGCAATTTTCATTATCCCATTCTCCTTTTCAACAGGTAATTTATTTTCAATATGCGATACAGCAGCTGCCAAATGTTCATGATTTACTTTTTCAAGCTCACCCTTGTCACATAATTCCGCAATAGAAGGATCTATTGGCATTTTACCCAGTACTTTGAGGCCCAAGCCTGCTGATATTTCATCGATTTTGCTTTTACCGAAAACATTAATTTCCTTACCGCAGTCAGGACATTTTAAATAGCTCATATTTTCAACAATCCCCAGAATAGGAATATTCATTTCCCTTGCCATATTGTAGGCCTTTTTAACTATCATGGAAACCAGATCCTGAGGAGAAGTAACTATAACTATTCCATCCAAAGGAATTGATTGGAAAACTGTCAATGGAACATCCCCTGTTCCCGGCGGCATATCAAGAAACAGATAGTCCACCTCTCCCCATATTACATCAGTCCAGAATTGTTTAACAACTCCTGCTATAATCGGGCCTCTCCAAATAACCGGAGCATCGTCCTGATCAAGCATAAGGTTAACTGACATTAACTTGATGCCATTTTGGGATGTTTGGGGATAAATACCCAGCTCGCTTCCATGTGCCTTCTGATTAATTCCGAATATTTTCGGTATTGAAGGCCCTGTAATATCCGCATCGAGCACTCCTACTTCATAGCCTTTTCTTCTCATCATTACCGATAAAGTCGAAGTTACAAGAGATTTTCCTACTCCTCCTTTACCGCTTACAACCCCAATAACTCTTTTAATTGAATTGAGTTCATGAGTCTTTTCCAAAAAATTCTGTGGTCGGCCGCCGCCTGAAGGACAACTGCCCCCGCAATCACTTGATGCGCAATCTGTTCCACCACAACTACATCCATTATCTACCATACAATTCACCTCGTTATATATTTGTTGGTTTGTGACAGTCTATACAACCTTCACACCTGTCACAGTTTATAGTGCTGCATTCCCCTCTTTGTCTCCTGCAGCAGCTTCTGCCTGACTCTACCTGATAATTTCCCCCGTCTATTCGGATAGTCTTCCCATGTACCAATGCATCTGCCGTCTTTTTCCTAGCAGAATTTATTATACGCTGAAAAGTTCCTCTGGAAACATTCATACTGTCTGCGGCCTCATCCTGACCGATTTCCAGATAGTCTGCAAGTCTGATGGCTTCAACCTCCTCAATACTCAAAACAACCTGAACCTGACTTTTGATTTCGGGATGAAAGCACGCATTACCTGGTATAAAACCAACCCTTCTGCATTTTTTGGGTCTTGGCATTAATTTCACCTCGTTATAATTATGTGCATATGCACATAATTATTATACCAATTAATTGAAATTAGTCAAGAAGTTGCTCTTCAAACATAAAAGGACCATGAAAACCGTATTTCACGGATTTTCATGGTCGACTATAAGACTAATTCTACAATTATACATTCAAGAGTTTTTTAACATCTTCTCCGGGCAAAGGCTTTGAGAACAGATATCCCTGAATCCTGTCACAATGATATTTTCTCAGGTATTCCAGTTGTTCGGTATATTCTACACCTTCGGCTATAATAGTCATTCCTAAAGATCTTCCAAGTGTGATTATGTGACGAGTTATTGTTCTTCCCTCCTCGTCTATTGAAACACTGTCAATAAAGGATTTATCTATCTTTAAAGTTGATATTGGAAGCTGTTTTAAATAGTTCAAGGAAGAATAGCCCTTACCAAAATCATCTAATGCTATTCTTATACCCATTTTTTTTAACTTGTTTAGTTTTCTGAAAACAGTAGTAAATGATTCAATCAAAATAGTTTCGGTAATTTCCAATTCAAGACATTCGGGATTGAGCTTATAACTGTTTATTATATCAATTATCTTACGTGTAAAGCCGGACTGGAGAATCTGTATTGTTGATATATTTACGGATACGGTCAAATCTTTTAACCCCTTATCATGTAATTCCTTAATAAAGGCACAAGCCTGCTTCAGAACCCATTCTCCTAAAGGTATTATTAAATGAGTATCCTCGGCAACCTGAATGAATTTTATAGGTGAAACATTACCAAGCTCTGAACTTTTCCATCTGAGCAGAGCCTCAAGGCCGGTTACCTTTTGTGTCTCCAGATCAAACTGTGGCTGGTAATATACCTCAAATTCATTCTTTTCCATAGCTGTGTGCAATAGCTTTTCTATAGTCATTCTTTCTGAAAAAGCCTTATCCATGTCCTTATCATAAAGCACATATCTGTTTTTGCCCTGTTCCTTAGCCTTGTACATTGCTATATCCGCACACTTTATTAAATCCTCTATACTGTTCCCGTGGTCAGGATATAGCGCTGCTCCAATACTGAAAGTGATATGAAGTACACTATTTCTGATTTCAAATTCATCCTTGAAACTTTGAAGAACTTGACACATAAACTCCTCTGCCTCAAACTGATTTTCAATATCATGTATAAGCAGGATAAATTCATCACCACCCAGGCGGTACAGTGTCCCGAAATCTTTAAGAGCCGCTTTAAGTCTTTGGCTTGCTTTGTTTATTAGTTCATCACCGAATTCGTGTCCCATTGTATCGTTAATGTATTTAAAATTATCCATATCAATAAACAGCAATGCAAGCTTTTTTTCTGAATTGCCTGACAAAAGCCCGTTAGAATCCTCTATCAGCGAACGTCTGTTGGGAAGACCCGTCAGTACGTCATGAAGCGCCAGAAAAGTGTACTTCTCCTCGCTTTGGGACAGACTTTTTTGTATAGAACGGATTTCATCCAGTTGATGCTTCAATTCCTCATCCGAGGCAACCAATTCCTCATATGTCTGAGTAAGTTCCTCGTTGCTCATATATAATTGCTTACGTATATTTTTAATTTTCCTTATATATACCAACAAAATAATTAAAAACAGTGTAAGTACTGCAAAAACACCTATAACACACATAACAAGCCGCTTGTATGTTTCAAAAAATGAGAATGGTTTATTTATTATTTCAGCGGATTTAGGCAATTTCCAAACCGGTACCTCAAAACGTTTTAACTGCTCATAGTCAAACACTACTCTCGTTGCCTTGGGGGATATAATCTTTATATCCGAAGCAGATTCTCCCTTTAATATCCTCACGGCAAGTTTTGCTGCATAGTTTCCGCACAGCGTGCCGCTTAACATTTCCCCACCGAAGGCCCCCTTATTCAATCCAAAGTCATATTGGTGATATAAAGGTACACTACTGTACTTGCTTATTTCTCTGGATGCCAGATTAAATTCCAACATTTTTCCATTTCCATCACTGTAATAAGTTGCAAAAAATACTATACTTGTGTTATCCAGTTTACTTACTTGTTGCAAAAGCTCATGGAAACTCATTCTATTCATTGGTATTGGTTCAAGATTCATTGCCTTGGCCTTATCCATTACCAAGCCACCTGTTGACAATCCGCTTTCCGAATTATCAAACACCACATAAACTTTCTTTATGTGAGGATTTATTCTCAAAGCTATTCTGAAAGTTTCAGTAGGATCGATATTTTCTATAACCCCGGTGTAATTTTTATAACTCCCGGCAATTTCTGAAATATTTTCCTGGTTAACTCCTGAAAAAACAATAGGTGCATCGGAAAACAATTGTTTTCTGTTGAGTAATGCAAATTTAAAAGCTGCATCGTCAGTAGTAATTATCAGATCAAGACGTTTATGTTTGTACTTGAATTCGAAGTAGTCAGTTAAATAAGATAGTATACTAGTGGTAGGATAATTTTTCCAATCCATATATTCTACATATGTACTAGTGTTTGGATATTCTTTTTCAATAGTTTCAATTATTCCGGTATTCTGATCACTTGTCCATGCCAAGCCTTCATTATACGAATGCAGTATCAAAATATTTTTTTTAGGCCGGACATCCTCTATAACTTTATTATTAACTGCTTCTACAAACGTATTTCCAAAAAACAATATAAAAAACACAACTGCAAAGCCCGCCAAAATAACCTTTTTTATATTTTTTAATGTCATTATACTACCTCAAGCCCTTATATATCAGCACCCGGCTGCTGGCTATACTCTATATTTTTTTATAAAACACTTGCCGGTAAATATATAATACCATACTAATATTATACTAATTATGTTAAAATTTTCAATCTTATTGTCATTTTAATGGGACAAATATGCAATGACTGTTGAAAATTATGAATAATAGATTATAATGTTATTTATGCATGTACGATAAAGCATTATATTAGCGGGGTTTTAGATATGTATTCAATTATTAAATTCTGGCCTTTTTTACTTTTGGTAGTTTCAAATATTTTTATGACATTTGCGTGGTATGGTAATCTTAAATTTAAAAATAGTTCAGCTTCTCTTCCTCTTATTATTATAATAAGCTGGGGAATAGCATTTTTTGAATACTGCTTTATGATACCTGCTAACAGGCTTGCGTCAAAGAACTTTGACACAGCTCAGCTTAAAATTATACAGGAAGCAATAACACTGGTAGTTTTTGGTGTTTTTTCAGTACTTTATCTAAAAGAAAGCTTCAAGCTCAATTATATCTTATCGTTTATATGTATTTTAGGTGCAGTTTTCTTTGCCTTTAAAAAGTTTTAAGAGGAGAATTATATGGAAGCACACTACTTAAAAAAGCTCATAAACAAAAAAACTCTCATATACATCTCTACTATTGTTATTTCCATAGTACTGTTATACATAGGAAACAGGTTTACCACCAAAAATCTTGATATGTTAAAAGGTGTTGACGGTGTTGAAGCCCAGAGTGCAAGTGTAATTAAAATAATTAAAACAAGTAAAACCGAATATAATCTGGGCGGAGACAGCCCAAATGAGGGTAAGGATATTGCTTTTTCGGCAAAACTTTTATCCGGTAAAGACAAAGGCAAGCAGATTAACGCTCTTCAAACCATAGATCCATTTTCAGGTGGCTCACAAAAAGAAATTGAGCCTGGAGACAAAGTAATTTTATATAAGCTCGACAACAAAGATTCTCAATATGATTGGGTCATGGCGGAATACCATAGAACTAATGCACTATTGGTGCTTGGAATCATCTTTTTTATCCTGCTTCTGATATTTGGCAGATCCAAAGGATTCAATACAATATTGTCACTTATATTTACCTTCGCAGCCATATTTGCAGTATTTGTCCCTTCAGTATTACAGGGCTTCAATATTTATATCTGGTCAATTATAACCTGTCTTTTTATAATTTGCATGACTTTGCTTATCGTTTACGGCCCCAGCAAGAAAAGTCTTGCAGCAGGTATTGGCTGTATGGTGGGTGTCCTTGTATCCGGTGTTTTGATTACTTTCATGGACAAGCTTTTAAAGCTCACGGGGTTTGTCAGTGAGGAATCCCTTTACCTGTTGCGTATTAATACAAATCATCCAATAGATTTAAAAGCAATAATATTCGCTGCCATTCTTATTGGAGCAATCGGAGCCATAATGGACGTGTCAATGTCAATTGCAGCTTCACTTGCTGAAATGCAGGAAAAACTGGAGTATACTCCGTTCAGTATGCTGGTAAAATCAGGAATAGCTATTGGAAAGGATATAATGGGAACAATGGCTAATACACTTATACTTGCTTATATCGGCAGTTCCCTGTCCGTTGTTTTGCTTCTTGTTTCATATAACAGTTCACTTTTAGAGCTTCTCAACAAGGAAATGATAGTTGTGGAAATTCTTCAGTCGTTGGTAGGCAGCATAGGTATTCTTTTTACAATGCCTCTGACATCCCTTGTTTGCGGATACCTGTATTCAGAAAGAATTAAGCTTCCTCAAGCAGATACTTCCAGTCTTAATATGACGGAAACCACTGAGAATGAAGATTACAGTGATGGGTGGAAATAGTATTTAAAAAGTGAATAATAAAAAAGTTATCCTCACACAATAATAAAAATATAAATGTGTGAGGATTTTTTTATGTTTAAACCCCAAAGAGTAATTTTTGAAACAGGTGCCCTTGATTATGAACTTGGGAGAAGCCTATACGACCATTTTAGTTCTTCCGGTACTGAGATAAATCAATGTGCATTAAACAGGGTAAAGTCATGTATACCGGGAGAGGATTCCTGCTCACTTTACAAACATGGCAAGCAGACCCTGGTAGTAGGCATAAAAAAAAGCCTGACTTTCCAGAGCTGTAAGCCTTCTGCACATTATCAGCTTCCTCTTGTAAGCGGCTGTGTCGGTCAATGTGAATACTGTTATCTCAACACACAATTAGGTGATAAGCCTTTCGTTAGAGTTTATGTAAACATTGACGACATTTTAAATCGTGCAGATAAATATATAAAGGAAAGACTCCCTGAAAATACCATATTCGAAGGTGCTGCAACCTCCGACCCTATTCCCGTTGAACCCTACACCGGAGCTTTAAAGGCCTCTATAAACTTTTTTGCAAACCAGAAAAATGCGCGCTTCAGGTTTGTAACTAAGTTTACCGATATAGACAGCCTTCTTGGCCTTGAGCACAACAAGCATACCGAAATACGGTTTAGTCTAAATACTCATAACATTATAAGCACCTATGAACATAAAACTGCTTCTGCTGATAAACGTATAGCAGCAGTCGGAAAGGTATCTAAAGCCGGGTATCCTACCGGGTTTTTAATTGCACCTGTATTTCTCTATGAAGGATGGAAAGAGGACTATAAAAACCTGTTGTTCAAACTTAGAAATACTCTTGATGACCAAACTGCAAAGGAAGCTAGCTTTGAGATAATAACACACAGGTATACCGAAAGGGCCAAAAATAAGATTTTAGAGATTTTCCCTGATACAACTCTGGATATGATAAACGAAAACCGAAAATTTAAATTCGGTCAGTTTGGTTATGGTAAATATGTATATCCCAAGGAATCAATTTCTGAAGTTAAAGAATTTTTTACACTGGAGATAAACCACCTTTTTGGAGAAGGTACGATAAAATACATTATATAAGGCCGACAGCTTACGCCGCCGGCCTTCATAATAACTTAACCAATTATTAATAATGTCCAAGAACCTGCGTCCAAATTGATCCATCCTTGGATATTGTAATACATTCATGGCATCCTACTGATACGTATTTACCATTGCACCATACTGTTCCATTCAGATTGGTTGAAACCTGTGAAGCCACTGGGAACCATTTTATGCCGTCATTAGAACCATAAGTCTTACCGGAAAGGCCTGTTGCAATAATTCTGTAACCACCGATAATCCATGTATTATCAGTTACAGTGATGTCGGTAAAATTAGTCTGGAAGCCTGAAACTGAAGTTGACCATGTTATTCCGTCAGGCGAAGTAATTATTGTACCGTTGCTTCCTACAGCTATAAATTTACTGCCGTCCCAAACAACGCTTGTCAGGTTTTTAGTAGTCCCTGATATTTGTTCAGTCCAATTTACTCCATCAGTAGAAGTAAATATTTTACCGTTGTTTCCAACAACAACATATGTTCTTCCGTTATATTCACCCTTATTCAATTTAACCGGTGGTGAAACAACATTGTCGCTCCATGTAGCACCTGCATTATCGGATGTAAGAATAAGTCCGTTGCTTCCTACAGCGATAAATTTTCCATTTGAATATGTAACACCTTCTATGTTATTACCATAGCCTGTTACAGGTGCATACCAGTTTTTGCCTCCATCAGTAGACCTGATAATTGTACCACCGGGTCCGACTGCTACAAAAGCTCCTCCACCGTAGTCAATATCAACAAGGTCATCAATTGTAGTAAGGTTAAAGTATGACCATGTTAAACCGCCATCAGTTGACCTTCTTACTCTTCCGTCAGTACCCACGGCTACTATGATTTTTCCGTCAGTGGTGACATCATATAGCTGATAACCATCATTTGCTCCTGCATTAACAACTTCAACAGAGTGTTCAAGATACTTAATTCTGGTTATTAATCCGCCTCCACCGATACCAATGGCTATATCTTTGAATATCGCCATATCCTCTATTGCATAAGCAGAAATACCTTCCTTTGTTATTCTATCCCATCCGAAACCATCTTTTGAAAAACTGATAAGTCCACGGGTTCCGGTTGCATAGAAACCATTTTCAGACTCGCTCCAAATTATATTTCTGAAGGATGCTTTTTCGTCTTGGAAAACCGGCTTCCAGTAAACGCCGTCATAAGATACTTCGATTGTACCCTTTTCGCCTGTGGCAACAAACTTATCGTTACCCCAAGTTACGTTTTTTAATGAAAAGCCAAATTTGGACTCAACTGCCGTATAGATTTCTTGTTCTTTCCAGTCAATACCATTTTCTGATATCAGGCTTGTCCCCAAATCAGTTAAAGCATAAAATACACTTCCGTTCCATACAAGACTTGTTATATTGGGGATAGTCTCTTTATAGGATGTGTAAGTTCTTTCAACCTTTACCCAGTTATATCCGTCTTCTGAGTAAAGAATCGCTCCATTGCTTCCTGTAGCAGCGAAAACTTTTCCGTTTGACACTACAGAAGTAAGATTGTAATCAAACTTTGGAGGCATTACCTCTTTCCAGTCATAACCTTCTTCTGAAGTATAAATTGCACCAAAATCACCTACTGCTACAAACTGAATTCCTCTGCTGGCAACCGAATTAAGCTGAGAATCTGTAGGAAGCTGAATATCCTTCCAATCCATTCCGTTTTCTGTTAACCTAACAATACCGTAATCTCCAACAGCCGCAAACAATCCATTGTCATTTGCTGCTATTGACCACAAATAACGGTCCTGAGGTGCAGGAAGATCCTCCAAACCCTCTGCTTGGATTACCAGCATGGAAAAACAACTGGTAAAGAGCATACACATAACCAAGAGAATTACAAGATGCCTTTTCATATATACCCCTCCTAATAAATTATTATAGGTATATATTACATTATTTGTATTTAATTGTAAACAAAAAATTTTATTTTTAAGTCGTTCAAAGCTAGAATCTATCATTTATACGGCTTCTATGGCTATTAAGATTTTCGTCATTATTTATGGCATCTTCAGAATTGGAAATACTAATCACTTTTTCACTGTTATCCTGATGAATAAGCTTTTCAATTTCCAGCTGATTTTTAGCCTTTATTTCTTCAGTCTTAACCAAGGCATCGGCTTTTATTTGTTCCTTTTTTAAACGGTACTTAAGTATTTCCTGAGTAGTGAGGTAGATTGATATAAGTACTACTGCAACTGCTATTACTGCATTTGAGTCCATAATGTTAATCTCCTTTTATTCAGTTATGCTCTCTGTATCTGCTTTTATATATTCTATTAATTCTTTAGGGCTTACCTCAACCTGAAAACCTATTTTTCCACCGCTGAAAATAAATGTATCAAGGCCTAGACAAGTGCTGTCTATTACTGTTTTGTAATCCTTTTTCATTCCTATTGGGGAACAGCCTCCCCTGATATAGCCGGTAACCTTATTGATTTCATCAACTTTTATCATCTCTATTGACTTCTCCCCCACTGCTTTTGCAGCAGCTTTGAGGTTAAGTTCCTTGCTTACCGGAATTACAAAAACAAAATAGTTTTTGCTGTTTCCTCTGGTTACAAGTGTCTTATACACTCTTTCAACAGACTGTCCGATCTTTTCGGCTACTGAAACACCGTCTATTGCTCCGCCCTTACTGTCGTATGTATATATATTATAATTGATTTTTGCACTATCCAAAATTCTCATTACATTTGTCTTTTGAATTGCCATACCAAATCCCCCTCTTCCATTTTACTCCAAATTATTTTGTGGGAACCTGAAATGTCCTATTATTCGGCCATTTTTGCTCCATTTTAAAAGTAAGTTTTCTTCCATGGGAAAAGTGCTGGAGTTGTGTATTATACCCGGGACTCCATCTCTCCTGCGTTTATCCGATATAACTGCAACATGGTCACTGTTTTTCAATATTACTATATCACCGGGTTGCCACTCATACAAGTTTTTCCTGTTAAATGGTTTTACCTCTGTTGTTAGATTCGTAGCAAATTTTTTGAAAAATACATACTGATTCTTCACACGTCTGAAATCTATATTGGGATCAGGTATAATTACACCGTTTTTGTAATCAATTGTATTCTTTGAAATATCAACATCCATATGTGCCTTCAGATCATATCCTGCATTTTTTAGCGCTCTCCACACAACATCAGTACATACACCTTCTGATTTTGGTGGATATCCACCCTCATAGTAAGTACTTTGGTACTTTGTTCTGTTGGATATCTCCAGTCTGGCACCCTGTACTATATCCTCATTATCAGGTATTCCATCTCTATCCATATCTCCATGACAAATTACTCTATCAATTTTAACCTCACCCCTAAGAAAGAAAAAAGCATCCTGAAAGGCAAAGTGGCTATATGATAATAATGCTATAAAGCCGGCTGCCAGTACTATGGATGCTAAAAATACAAACCTTTTCATTAAAACACTCCAACCCTCTCGAGTTATTTATTGAATTCCCATATTCTTTCAAAGGTATATGTATTCAGTAATTATTTATTTCAGACCATAAATATCCTCTTCTATGCATATACGTGCTCTTTCAGCAGTCTTTGGGTCTGCATTAAGGGAATTCTCCAGAAATTCCGGATTGTTTATTAAGAATTCTTTCATTGTAACTGTAGGATTGTCAAGATATTTCATTAGTAAACCGTATTGTTCCGATGAAATGTGTCCGCCTGAAAGTGCACCGTCAAAAAGTCCTTTATCCACATTCATAAGTGCATGGGATTCCACACCTGCAGACTTTAACTTTTCGGTACCGCCCTGCAATCTGTCTATTACCACAAGACTGTATTTCAAATTACCTTTTAGTTTATTAACAGCCGGAATCCATGCACGTACATAACTGGAAGCCTCTGTTATAATATCCGCAATATGAAGCACATTTGCTCCTCCAAGCTCAGCTACCTCTGAAGATATTCCATCTTTATACAATACAGCTGTCAAATCCTTGAATATTGTTATGTGCGGTATTTTGAGTATATCTGCTATTATAAGTGAAAAAAACCAGTCTCTTCTTTCTCCTCCTGATATATATGCTATATCTTCTATATCAATATTACTCCTTATATACTCACACATGGTGGTTATAAGGCCTCTGTATATCTCGTCAGTTTCAAAATTCTTATGAGCAAGTTCAAGTATTATCTCTGAGCAGTCCATTTTATTTTCTTTGCATACATCAATTACTTTTAAAAGACTATTTGCCTTTTCTTCACTGCCATAAAGAAAATGTGTATTTATGTAGTAAGGGCCTATCTTGGATGACGTATACCAAAATGGCTTGTTTTCAGGACATATCCTGACGGCGTTGGTTTTAAACAGCCAGTTGATCAGATTATTTTTTTCCATTGTTAACCTCCTACAAAACCTTAATTATTTTTTTGTCTTGACTCCATGTAGCTTTGCCACCACTCCTGGTTCTGAATAGTACTCAACTCCGCACCTAGATGTACAATATCACCTTCGAGTACAACCTGAAATTCATCATTTTCATCATTAAAATCAACGATTGTTACCGATGTATTGTCATGCCAATATACATTTTTCATATATTTAAGAGACTTGCCGTAAAACCTGCAGAGCATTGCCCTGATGGCTGTGCCATGTGTAACTATACATACATTTCTTCCTTTGTTTTGTCCGATTATATCCATAACTTCTTTTAAAAGACGGTTATAGAAGCCCTCCATATTTTCACCGTTTGGCATTTGATGCATATGAGGTTCATTTTCCCATGTATAGTTTTCATTCGGATATAAGTCAGGGAGAACTTCCCATGCAACATTTTCCCATTCTCCGCCGTTGATTTCCTTCATTTTGTCTGTGCGGATAATAGGAAGCTTTTTGATATCAGCTATATACTGTGCTGTCTGCAGGGTTCTTGTCAAGCTGCTTGAATATATAATGTCAATAGGCAAATCAGCAAGTCTATCTGCTACTGCCTTCGCCTGTTTATGTCCCTTTTCCGTAATCCTGCTGTCATACCATCCGTGAAATACTCTGTTGAAATTTCCTTCTGCTTCCGCATGTCTTACAAATATAAGCCTCGTTTTCATGAGTACCTCCAATATTTTAAATATAATGCAACAGTAATAATTATATCAAATTAATCAGTCATTCAGTTCCAATTTTCCGATAATTTCATTTAGGCTTGTATGTCCATGGCGCTCAAGATACTTTTCAATTCCGTTAACAATTTCTATTGGAATTGTAGGGTTAACAAAATTTGCAGTCCCGACCATTACGGCTGACGCACCCGCAAGCATGAATTCTACGGCATCCTCCCAAGAAGTAATACCGCCCATTCCTATTACGGGTATTTTAACCGAGTGGGCAGCTTCATATACCATCCGTAATGCGATAGGCTTTACAGCAGGGCCTGAAAGGCCTCCGAAATTGTTAGCTAAAATTGGCTTCTTTTTATTTATATCAATTGCAAGTCCTAATATTGTGTTTATAAGTGATATACAGTCCGCACCTGCCCCCTCGGCAGCCGTTGCTATTGACTTGATATCAGAAACATTTGGGGTCAATTTTACTATCAATGGCTGCTTGCAGTATTTTTTTACTGCGGATGTAATTTCCTCTATTCCTTTGGGCGTAGTCCCAAAGGCCAGACATCCGGCCTTAACGTTGGGACAGGACACATTCATTTCTATGGCATCCACATCAGAGTCGCCCAGTATTTCTGCCATTTTGCAATACTCTTCTATAGTATTTCCGGCAATGTTTGCAATTATTTTAGTTTTATAATTTTTCAAAAAAGGTAGGTCTTCCGTTATGAAACTTTCAACTCCCGGATTTTGTAACCCTACACTGTTAAGTATACCTGCAGGCGTTTCTGCTATTCTGGGTGGCTTGTTGCCTTTTCTTTCCTTGAGAGTAAGTCCCTTTACGGAAATTCCTCCGATTTGGTTCAAATCAACATACTCACTATATTCCTTTCCAAACCCGTAAGTACCTGATGCCATTATAACAGGATTGTCAAACTGTACTCCTGCAATATTTGTGCTTAAATCTATCTTATTTGACATATATAAACCTCCCATTTAGTCCCAGCAAACCTCTGTACTCCAGAATACGGGCCCGTCCTTACAAACGTGGCTGAACCCCCAGTCATCACCTTTTTGGGTCTTGCAGGCACAAACCAGACATGCCCCTATACCGCACCCCATGCGTTGTTCCATGGATACCTGACATGAGATTCCGTTTTTTTCCGCAATAGCGGCAACCTTCTGCATCATTATAGCAGGGCCACAGGTATATATAATATCAGGTTTTTGAGACACAATTGTCTCCTCCAGCAATTCTGTTACAAAGGCTTTTTTTCCGTACGAACCATCATCTGTAGCTATTTCCACAATATCTGCGGCAACCCTGAATTTGTCCTCCAGAACAACGGATTCTTTGTTTCTGAACCCCAGCAGAGCCGTCTTGTGAATTGATTGGGAGGATTTTAACAGATAAAGGAGAGGGAAGGTTCCTATTCCCCCCCCAACTACACATATATTTTCATGTTTATCATCTATCATAAAGGAATTTCCCAGAGGTGCCATTATGTCAACTCCTCCCTGACACATACTGCAAAGCTTTTCGGTACCGCTACCCTTTACCTGAATAACTATATCAAACGTATTTTGAGATTTATTTACATCGCAAATGCTTATAGGACGTCTCAGCATAGCATCCAACCCGCCGCATCTGATATTGACAAACTGACCCGGTTTTGCATTTGAAGCAACATATTCAGACCTGATAGTCATTTTAAAAACATCCTTGCACAGCATTTGTGTGCTTACAATCTGTTCATTGAGAATCTTACCCATATTTACCTCCGGTATTTTTACTCGTCAAATATGTTTAAATTCAGTACTTCAAGCTCACCTTCGGTTTTTCCGAGCTTGAGGCATTTAATTATTGCTTCTGCCGTATCAAGTGAGGTCAGACACGGTATTGACATTTCAACTGCTTTTCTTCTTATTTTAAAACCATCCCTGTCCGAGTTTCTGCCTTTAGTCGGTGTATTTATTATCATTGCCAGCTTACCTGCATGAATCAGCTCAATAATATTTGGTGAGCCTTCATCCAGCTTTCTTACCGCATTTGTTGCTATTCCGTTATTATTCAGCATATTTGCAGTTTTACCTGTAGCATAGAGGGTAAAGCCAAGCTTTTCAAATTCCTCTGCAATATGAATCAATTCAGGTTTATCAGTGTCTCTAACTGTCATAAGTATTCCATCCCCCGGCTTTGGCAGCTTTATTCCGGATGCTATAATACCTTTGTACAAAGCTTCAGGGAAATTGTCCGCTATTCCAAGTACTTCTCCTGTAGACTTCATCTCAGGCCCAAGGCTTGTGTCTACTTCATGGAGTTTTTCAAAAGAGAATACTGGAACTTTTACTGAAACATATCCCGGTTCTCTATATAAGCCTGTTCCGTATTTGAAATCCTTAAGCTTTTTACCCATCATGACTTTGGTTGCAAGATTTACCATAGGAATTCCCGTAACCTTACTGATATATGGAACAGTACGACTTGATCTTGGATTTACCTCTATTACGTAAACCTGATTGTTATATAAAACGTACTGTATATTTACCATTCCTACTACATTTAAGGCTTTTGCAAGTTTTACAGTGTAATCCACTATAACCTCCTTAACCTTATCGCTTAGTGTCTGTGAAGGGTATACGGATATACTGTCGCCTGAGTGAACACCTGCCCTTTCAAGGTGTTCCATTATACCGGGTATAAGTATTTCCTCACCATCGCAAATTGCGTCAACCTCTATTTCCTTACCCATCATGTATTTATCAACAAGTATGGGATGCTCCTGAACAGTTCTGGTTATTATCTCCATAAACTCTTTGACATCCTTGTCATTGTAGGCTATTTCCATACCTTGTCCTCCAAGTACATAGGAAGGCCTTACCAGTACAGGGTATCCCAGTTCGTTAGCCGCTGCTATAGCCTCATCAAGAGTAAATATAGTCTTTCCTTGCGGTCTTGGAATACCTGTCTTTTCAAGTATTTCGTCGAATTTCTCCCTATCTTCGGCTGCATCTACATTTTTAGCTTCAGTACCGAATATCTTAACTCCCATATCATCCAAAGCCTTTGTAAGTTTGATAGCAGTTTGCCCGCCGAATTGTACTATTGCACCCTTTGGATTTTCTGCTTCAACTATATTAGCCACATCCTCAGGCGTTAATGGTTCAAAGTAAAGCCTGTCGGCTGTATCAAAATCAGTACTTACGGTTTCAGGGTTATTGTTTGCTATTATTGTTTCATACCCAAGCTCCTTCAATGCCCATACAGAGTGGACGGAGCAATAGTCGAATTCTATTCCCTGACCTATTCTTATTGGTCCTGAACCCAGAACCATAACCTTGTCTTTATCGGACTTCTTTACCTCAGAATGGTCATCGTAGGTTGAATAATAGTATGGTGTTACAGCCTCAAACTCCGCAGCACAGGTGTCAACCATTTTATATGCCGCAGTAATATTTTTCTGCTTTCTAAGTTCTGTTATTTCTTTTTGGGGAATCCCGGACAGCTTGGCAATTATTCTGTCTGTAAAGCCCATTTTCTTTGCTTTTTTAAGAATATCCTTATCTAGCTGGTCCTTACTTACGGTTTTAAGCTTTTCTTCCATTAATACGAGTTCTTTAATCTTGCAAAGGAAGAAATAATCTATCTTGGTTATTTCATGAATTTCTTCAACTGTAATAGAACGTCTTATTGCTTCTGCTATGACAAATATTCTTTCGTCGTTAATATCATGAAGTTTTTTTAATATCTCGCTGCCTTCAAGATTTTTATATATGTCCTGCTCCAGTGTGAATATTCCCAGTTCAAGTGAACGTATGGCTTTCATCAGAGCCGCCTCAAAGGAACTGCTTATGGACATTACCTCTCCTGTTGCCTTCATCTGCGTTCCCAGTGTTCTTTTCGCCTTGACAAATTTGTCAAAAGGCCATTTTGGTATTTTTACAACAACATAGTCAAGAGTAGGTTCAAAACATGCATATGTCTTTCCGGTTACGGCATTTTTTATTTCATCAAGGCCGTAGCCTATTGCAATCTTTGAAGCAACCTTTGCTATTGGGTATCCGGTCGCTTTAGATGCAAGTGCCGAGGATCTGCTTACTCTGGGGTTTACTTCGATTACGGCATATTCAAAGCTTGTTGGATGCAAAGCATATTGTACATTACAGCCTCCCTGTATTCCCAAGGCTGATATTATTTTCAGTGCAGAGGTTCTAAGCATTTGGTATTCTTTATCCGCAAGTGTCTGGGAAGGTGCCACAACTATACTGTCTCCTGTGTGGACTCCCACAGGGTCGATGTTTTCCATGTTACACACGGTAATAACATTGCCCTTGCTGTCTCTCATTACTTCGTATTCTATTTCTTTCCAACCGGATATGCATTTTTCAATAAGAACCTGATGAACACGGCTGAGTCTTAATCCGTTTTCTCCTATTTCCCTCAGTTCTTCTTCATTATAGACGATTCCTCCCCCGGTACCTCCAAGGGTGTATGCAGGTCTTACAATAACCGGATATTCAATCTCACGGGCAAATTCTACCGCATCCTCTATTGTTGTCACAACCTTACTTGCAATACATGGTTCGCCTATGCGTTCCATTGTGTCCTTGAAGTCCTGTCTGTCTTCAGCCATTTTTATTGCCTCAGTAGCAGTTCCCAGAAGCTTTACTCCCTGCTCCTGTAAAAAACCTGATTCTGCAAGTTCCATCGCCAGATTCAGGCCTGTCTGGCCTCCCAGTGTGGGTAAGATGCTATCAGGTTTTTCACATCTTATTATATTTTTTACTACTTCCGCTTTAAGGGGTTCTATATAAACCTTGTCAGCTATATTCGTATCAGTCATTATAGTAGCAGGATTGCTGTTTACCAATACTACCTCTATTCCCTCTTCTTTAAGAGCCTGACACGCCTGGGTTCCGGCATAGTCAAATTCCGCGGCCTGACCGATTATAATCGGTCCGGATCCGATAACCAATACTTTATGTATATCATTACGTTTAGGCATGTGTTATATCCTCCAGCTTCTTTTATAAACTACTTTTTGAATAATCTATCATTTTAATGAACTCGTCGAACAAATATGCCGTGTCTCCCGGCCCCGGTGATGCTTCCGGGTGAAATTGTACAGTGAAAAGCGGAGCATTTTTGTACTTTATTCCTTCGATAGTTCCGTCGTTCATATTTATATGACTTACAGTCATAGTTTCTCTATCAAGTGATTCTTCGACAATTGTGTACCCATGGTTTTGAGAAGTAATGTAGGTGAGATCCTTAGCTATATCTTTTACAGGATGGTTGCAGCCCCTATGCCCGTATTTGAGTTTTACGGTATTGGCTCCGTTAGCTAATGCTGTCAACTGATGTCCAAGGCAAATTCCGAATATTGGCTTTTTACCTATTAGCTTTTTAATTGTCTCTATCTGAAACTGACAATCCTTTGGGTCTCCGGGGCCGTTAGAAAGCATTATTCCGTCGGGGTTTATTTCCAAAACTTCCTCCGCTGTTGCGGTTGCAGGAAAGATATATATTTCGCAGCCCCTGTTTAGCAATGATCTTACAATATTCTGTTTCAAGCCGTAATCCATAAGAGCTATTTTGTAGCCTTCGCCTTTATAGTGCTTTATTTCATTTGTAGTTACTTGTAATACAGGGTTGTTAATTGTATAGCTGTTTACCTTTGTAAGTTCTTCCTGTATATTTTCCAGCTGTTCCGCCGTAATTATAGTACCTTTCATAGTGCCATTATCACGCAAAATCCTTGTTAATGCTCTTGTATCAATACCCTCAAGACCTGTTATCTCATTTCTTTTTAAGTATTCATTCAAAGTTTCTATAGATCTCCAGTTACTTGGAGTTTTGCACAGCTCCCTGACTATAAAACCTTTTACCTGGGGTTTCAAGGATTCAATATCATCTATATTTACACCGTAGTTGCCTATCAAGGGATAAGTCATACATACTATTTGTCCGCAGTATGACGGGTCTGTCAGAACTTCCTGATAGCCAGTCATACCAGTGTTAAAAACCACCTCTCCAACTACCTTCCCTTCCATTCCAAAGCTGTTGCCTTCGAATATCGTACCGTCTTCAAGTAATAAAAAAGCCTTCATAATCTCACCTCTGTGTCTTTTTATTTATCTGCCAAGTGCAGTGTTCAAATCTTCCTTCATTCTCAAAACTTCTGCCCTTGCAGCTTCCGCAAACTTCTCTTCAGTATATTCATTCTTCCATGTTTCTGATTTATATGCACAAATTACACTTCTGGATGCATTCACAATTGCACCAAGTCCATCCCTGTTGAAGGAATTTGCACAATCTCTTGCTGTTCCCCCCTGTGCCCCGTATCCTGGAACCAGAATATATGCATTTTTCATAATTGACCTTAACAATTTAGCCTGATTAGGGTAAGTAGCTCCCACCACAGCCCCAACACTACTGTAGCCATATTTGCCCATAAGGGGTTTTCCCCATTCATGTACATATCCGGCCATAATTTCGTAAATGCTTTTGCATTGTTCAGTTACCAAATCCTGGAGCTGCCCCGATGACTTATTGGATGTCTTTACCAGTATGAATATTCCCTTGTCAAAATTTATGCAGTCCTGAATAAAAGGTTTAACCCCATCAATACCCAGATACGGGCTTACCGTAAGTGCATCTACATCGAAAACCTTTTGCTTTACTCCGTCGTCTATTTCAGTTTCACCAAGAAAACTCTTTGAATAAGCCTCGGCAGTTGTGCCGATATCATTTCTCTTACCGTCCGCAATAACAATCAAGCCCTTGCTCTTTGCATATTTGCAGGTTTCCTCGAAAGCAATTAATCCTTCGATTCCATACATTTCATAGTAAGCAAGCTGTGGTTTAACTGCCGGAACCTCATCGTATATTGAATCAATTATCATTTTATTAAAGCTTAGAATAGCTTCAGAAGCTCCCTTTAAATTCTTACCATATTCTTTAAAGGCTTTGTCTTTAATAAAAGCCGGCACATATTCAATCTTTGGGTCCAACCCTACAACAGTAGGATTATTCTTTTCCTGAATATTCTCAATAAGTCTGTCAATAAACATTTTTATCTCCATTTCCGGGTAATATACAAATTATTACCCAATGCATAATAATTTTTACAACAGTACCTTTTTTCTTACCACAGGGCTTCCGCCTACAATGGTATACTGAGGCTGACCGTATAGTGAAAACCCGTTAAACGGTGAATTTCTGCCTTTTGATTCGAATTTCGTGATATCTACGTTATATTGTTCATTTAAATCAAAAATCATGAGATCAGCTAGTTTTCCAACTTCAATGGTACCTTTATTAAGTCCCAGCATTTGTGATGGATTAAAACTCATTTTATATACAAGTTCTTTAAGGGTAAGGTGTCCGGACTTGACCAGATAAGTAATTGCCAGAGGAAATGCTGTTTCAAAACCAACCATTCCATTTGCGGCAATTTTAAATTCTACATTTTTTTCGTCAATATGATGGGGTGCGTGGTCTGTTGATATAATATCTATGGTGCCGTCCTTCAAACCTTGAATTATTGCATCCACATCCTTTTGCGTCCTTAATGGAGGATTTACCTTTGCATTTGTGTTAAAGCCTTCACATGCATTATCTGTGAGTGTAAAATAATGCGGACATGTTTCAGCAGTAACTCTTACTCCTCTTTTTTTAGCATTTCTTATTAAATCTACTCCCAGCTCTGTACTTACATGAGCTATGTGAATTGTTGCCTTTGTATATTCCGCCAGTATCAAATCTCTTGCAATCATTACCTCTTCAGCGGGAGCAGGATTGCCTTTCAATCCAAGAATTGATGACTGGAAGCCTTCATTCATAAGCCCTTCGTCTACAAGGTCAAGGTCTTCACAGTGTGAAATAATTGTTATATCAAACATTGAGGCATATTGCATTGCCTTTTTCATTAATGAGGAGTTGCCGACAGGTCTGCCGTCATCTGAAAGTGCAACCGCCCCGGCAAATTTGAGCTCACCGATTTCACTGAGTTCCTCTCCCTTTAGCCCTTTTGACACTGCTCCAATAGGAAATACATTTACAATACCATCAATTTTTGCTTTATTTATTACATACTTTACCATTGCTTCATTGTCAAGTACCGGGTTGGTATTTGGCATACATGCAACTGAGGTAAAACCGCCCTTTGCCGCACTTCTCGTTCCTGTCTCTATATCTTCCTTATACTCATATCCGGGATCTCTCAGGTGACAATGAGCATCTACAAGGCCCGGAATTACATACAAGCCATTAGCATCAATTACTTCACAACCGGTTTCACCTATTTCGCTTCCTATATCATGAATAATTCCATCCACTGCCAATATGTCTGCAATACTGTCTAAACCGGTTTTTACGTCCAGAACATGTCCGTTTTTAATCAGTAACTTCATTTACGGTTCCCCTCCTTGTTAAAAGATATAGCAGTGCCATTCTCACTGCAACTCCATTAGTTACCTGTTCGTTTATGAAAGACTGTTCTCCGTCAGTGACTGAGGTAGAAAGCTCAACCCCTCTGTTTACAGGGCCTGGATGAAGCACTATTGCATCCTCCTTGGCAAGCTTTAACCTTTTATCGTCAACTCCGAAAAATCTTGCGTATTCTCTTATTGTGGGGAACAACCCCTTCTTCTGACGCTCCAACTGAATTCTCAGGCCCATGACAACATCAGCATCAAGCATTGCTTCCTGAACCGTACTGAAAACATTTACACCCATTTTCTCAATCTCAGGTGGCATCAGCGTAGCAGGCCCGGATACGTTAACCTCAGCACCCATTTTTGTCAGCCCCCATATATTACTTCTGGCAACTCTGCTGTGAAGTATATCTCCTATAATTGCCACCTTCAGGCCTTTTAATGTACCCTTTTTTTCCTGTATTGTAAACATGTCAAGTAAAGCCTGCGTGGGATGTTCATTCATACCGTCCCCGGCATTTATTATTGAAGATTTTACGTTTTTAGCAAGAAGATGAGGTGCCCCGGACATGGGATGTCTCATTATTATTATATCCGAACCCATATCGTCAATCGTTTTACCTGTGTCTATTAATGTTTCGCCCTTTTGAACACTGCTGCTTGATGCGGATATATTTGCGGCGCTGGCTCCCATATACTTGGAAGCCAGTTCAAATGAAAGTCTTGTTCTTGTACTGTTTTCGTAGAATAGTGTAATGATTGATTTTCCCTGAAGATGCGCTGTTTTTTTGTTATTTGATGTAACAATACATTTCATTGTTTTAGCGGTATTTAGAATATACTCAATTTCTTCTGCCGAAATATCCCTCAGTCCCAGTAAATCTTTGGATTTCAAGTTCATATTTCTTTTTCTCCTATTCCTTACCCGTTATAGTGACATTATTTGAACCGTCTATTTCATAAACATTAACGTGTACTATCTCACTTCTTGATGTAGGCACGTTCTTTCCTACATAGTCAGCCCTTATGGGAAGTTCTCTGTGTCCTCTGTCAATAAGTACCGCAAGTTGAATCATTTGTGGTCTGTTTATGTCCATAAGTGCGTCTATGGCGGCTCTTACGGTTCTTCCCGTATAAATTACGTCATCGACAAGGACAAGTTTCTTTCCCGCAATATCAAAGTTTATTTCTGTACCGTTTATAACAGGATGCTCATTTAAGAGGCTAAGATCATCACGATAAAGTGTAATGTCCAGAATTCCTACCGGAATTTCCCTGCCTTCAACATCTTTTATTTTATTTGCTATTCTGGCTGCAAGAGGAACTCCTCTTCTCTGAATTCCTATCAAGACCAGATTATCCACTCCCTTATTTTTTTCAATAATCTCGTGGGAGATTCTTGTTATAGCTCTTGCTATTGCGTTCTCATCCATTAATTCGGTATGTCCCATAAGGTCGTCTCCTCTCATTTTTACAACATATATTTTAATATAAACTTTTACATGCAATTGATTTGCCGAGTTTGCCTACCTACTAAAAAAGCTTCCTGCCTAAGGCAAGAAGCTTAACATATACAAATACAACCATACTTTGATGATTATACATAAATGCAAGTATATTTTAATATCTCACCTTATAGCCTCTCTGGACTAATTTAAAGGTAACTCTCTTTTTACATGAAATAATACCATAACAACAACTGCTTGTCTATAGATTTTCTCTCAATTGACTTAAAATACTTTGGAAATATTCAGGCACAGCTGTTTCAAATTTCATCTCTTCACCTGTTACAGGATGTAGGAATGAAAGTCTCCATGCATGAAGTACCTGACCCTTAGTTTTATACTTTTGTTTTCTCCTTCCGTAGACCATATCCCCAATAATAGGGTGATTTATATAGGCCATATGCACTCTTATCTGATGAGTTCTTCCGGTTTCAAGTTTTAATTCAATATAGGTGGCATTCGGGAATCTCTCAAGTACCTTGAAATGGGTAATAGCATTTCTTCCGTTTTCAGTATTAACACACATCTTCTTTCGTTCGACGGGGTGTCTTCCGATAGGTGCATCAATCTTACCGCTGTTTTCATATATAATACCATCAACAAGTGCAATATATTCCCTTTTTATGTCATGTGTTTTAAGCTTCTCCGAAAGCCTTTCGTGAGCAATGTTACTCTTGGCAACCACAAGGAGTCCGGATGTATCCTTGTCAATCCTATGGACAATTCCGGGTCTTATAACACCGTTTATGTCTGACAAACTATCCCCGCAGTGTTTCATTAAGGCATTAACCAAGGTTCCCGTGTAGTTTCCGACAGCAGGGTGCACAACCATTCCCTTGGGCTTGTTTATAACTATTATATGCTTGTCCTCATATACGATATCAAGAGGAATATCTTCCGGCTCTACGTCAAGAATTTCAGCATCGGGAACATTCACTTTTATACTGTCACCCGGCTTCACCTTATAATTTGATTTTACCTGTACTTCATTTACCCATATATTACCATCTAAACAGAGCTTCTGGATATAGGATCTTGAATAATCTTCAAGATTGACCGCAAGCCATGAATCAATTCTTACTCCGTCTGTATCACATTCCAAAATAAATTCTTTCAAAGCAACCTCCGTGAACATGTATGATTTATTTTATTTTGTTTCATCCTGAACCTGTTCTGGTTTAGTAGTTTCAGGCTTTTCTTCCTTGTACAGGAACAATATATATATCGCAAGAAGAATTGTTCCCACTACAACTAATATATCCGCAACATTAAAGGTTGGAAAAACGTATGACCCAAAATGAAATTCCAGAAAATCAACCACGCTTCCGCCGCTAAAAATCCTGTCGTACAGATTTCCCAAAGCACCACCAAGAATAAGTGACAAGGAAAGACGTAAAAACTTATGCTTATGCTTTATGAGAAAGTATAGCATGCACAAAGATACTATGGATACCATTAAAATAAGAAAAATCGTTTTGCCCTGCAAAATACTGAAAGCAGCACCCTCATTTTCAAGATGCCTCAAGTAAAAAAAATCTTTTACTACGGTTACGGGATTACCTACAATTTTATCCAACACCCAAACCTTTGTTAGTCTGTCCATTGCGAATCCCACTATAATAATCAACGCCCAAAGCATATTAGTCCTCCATCATTCTTTAAAATATATAATTATTGCGGTACATACCACTGTGAAAAATCATTATAGCTGCTCCATACATTTGGATTTACAGCTCCTTTTATGTTTTTACTGCACATTACACCCTCATTGATAAAGTACAAGCCTATGTATGGCCTTTCGTCTAAAACGTTTTTTAAAAGGTTCGTATATAAACTTTTCTGTTTTTCACCGTCAGTTTGGGTTAAAATCTGTTGAAGATACCCATCAACTACAGGATTGCTGTATTTTGCAGTATTAAGCCCTGTCTTTATATTTTCGGTAGAGTAAGCAAAAGACAAATCCGGTTTTGTTGAAATTTTATATCCCATTAAGGCCATATCATATGCACCGGATTTTATTCTGTTCTGCACATTCTCCCAAGTAAGCTTTTCAACCTGTACAGTTATTCCATTTTTAGCCAACTGAGCAGCTAACGCATTAGCAGTATTTACTCTTAATGCATTTTCCTGATTAACAATAAGCTTTAATGAAAATGCTTTACTGTTTGTTTTGCTTACATATTTATTATGCGAGAGAACATATCCGTTCTGTGTCATAAGCTGTTTTGCTTTTTTTAAATCTGAATACTGTTCAATATTTACCAGCTGGTTTATCCAAGAGTTGGGAAAAAGGGGTAATTCAGCTGGTACAGCTATGCCATATGCCGCAGCATCAATAAGTTTTTTCTTATCAATAAAGCCTGCTACTGCACTTCTTAAACTCTTATTTGCCATTGGCCCTTTTGAAATATTCAGCGATAGAAATTCATAGTTTTTACCGGGGTAACGTTTAAGTGCAATATCAGTCCGACCGATGTATTTTTTAAACTCATTGTAATCAGTCGTTACGACATCAACATCTCTGGACTGAAAGGCATTAGTTGCTTTTGCGGTATTCTGAAATATTTTAACCTCTACAGATTGGATATATGGAGTCGTCAACTCAGAATCGCCTTTGTTCCACCAATCATCATTGGCTTTTAATTTTACCCCAGTTTTTGCATTATATGATACAAAAGCATAAGGCCCGGTACCTACAGGTGCAAGATTTTTCTTTGAACTTTTTTCACTTAGTTTCTCTTTATTATAATAATGCATTGGTATAATAGGAAAAGTCAAGCTGTATAACATCAACGCATCGGGTTTTTTCAAAGTAATTACAACCGAGTTATTATTACCTGCTGACACAGCTGCAATATTTTGTAAACCAGCTGCATATACGCTGTTGTTCTTAGCATCCATTACACTATTTATTGAAAACACAACATCCCCGGATTGAAGAGGAGTACCGTCGTGCCATTTAACACCATTTTTTAAAGTTAGTGTAATTTTCAGCCCATCAGCCGAGGTTACTGCACTTTGAGTCAAAACAGGCACAGGCTGCTGTTTCTCATTTAATTTATAAAGTCCCTCAAATACCAAACCCAAAAAATCCTGAACATACTGGTTGTTTGTCAGAATTGGATTCAGTGTATCTACAGGTGTACTGAACAGACGTATTGACCCGCCTTTTTCAGGGCCTTTGTCCAACACATCATATTTACCTTCATAAATATCCTCAACCGGATTTGCAGATTTTTTATTAAGATTAACAGTACATGCCGAAAGCATCAGTCCTGTAATTATCAGTAAAGAAATAAGTCTTATGGATTTTGTCATTATTTTTCTCCAACAAATAATCTTATCAAATATATATTTATTTTATTTAAGCATCATAACAGCTGCCAAACCACCCGTTTTCCCTTTATCCCCCCTGAAGGAGAAAAAAAGGTCAGTATTGCATTTAGTACAAACATCACTTATCATAATATTCTTCTCCGGAACACCTGTCTCCATTAAAACATGCTTTATGATTCTTTGCAAACCCATGTAGTACTTTCCGTTTCTGTATTCCGTATATTTATCGCACCAGCTGAATTTTTCCTTAAATCCGTCATATACTTCCTTGCCTACCTCAAAACAATTCATACATATAGATGGCCCGATTGCTACAATAATATCTTTATAATTGCTATTGTACGTATTTTTCATAAGTACTAATGCTTCGTAGGATATATTTTTCAACGTACTTTTCCAACCGGAGTGAACTGCTGTTATAGCCTTTTTTACCGGATCAAGAAATAGTACAGGGACACAATCCGCATAAAATGTTACCAGCGGTATTCCTGGCTGATTTGTTGAAAGGCCGTCAAAACCTATAATGTCACTTTCTAAAGTCAGACCTTTGCCTATGTCCTCAACACCCACTAATCTTATCTTGTTATCATGTACTTGGTTCGACAGAACCATTTTATTGTAATCAACTCCAATTGCATTCGCAAGCCGCCTATAGTTTTCGCAAACATTTTCTCTGATGTCATTCCTGGTAAAGCTAAGGTTTAAAGAAGAAAACGCCCCCTGACTTACACCTCCAAGTCTTGTAGTAAAACAGTGTGTAAGTATATGCTCATACTCTTTAAGGTTTTTAAACTGAATATATATTAAATCATTCTTTTGTTTCAAAGTAATTTTCTCATTGCTTGCTATCATTAATGCCCCCATTATTTTCCGTCAAAAGAATCTGCTACTTTAAATATACGCTCAATTTTAATACACTTTCCGGTTTTTTCATCAACTTCTAAGTGGACAGCGCAAAACTGTATCCGTCCCTTAGCGACCTCGAATTTTTGAGGCATTCTGGTAATAAATCTTTCAATAATCAATTCCTTGTCTACACCAATTACTCCGTCATAAGGCCCTGTCATTCCAACGTCGGAAATCAACGCAGTACCACATGGCAATATTCTCTCATCTGCTGTTTGTACATGTGTGTGTGTTCCTGCTAGACAGCATATTCTTCCGTCCAGATACCAGGCAAGAGCACACTTTTCAGATGTGGCTTCCGCATGCATATCTACAAAAACTGCCTTGGTTTTGGATTTTATTTCTTGTAATTCTCTATCTGCAACCTGAAACGGACAGTCAATGCTATCCATGTAAACCCTTCCCATAAGATTTAATACAGCCAGTTCTTTACCATTAGATTTCAGTATGGTGTATCCTCTACCCGGAACATTTCCGGGCAAGTTTGCCGGCCTAATAATATTTTCATCAGAGTCTATAAAATTCAGAATTTCCTTCTTTGACCACGTGTGATTTCCCAGCGTAATACAGTCAACACCTGACTTGTAAAGCTCCTGAGCGATCAAATAGGTTATGCCGCTGCCCGCAGCTGCATTTTCGCCGTTGGCAATACAAAAATCTATTCCCAGTTCCTTTTTAAGCTGTGGTACAAATTCCTTTACAGCCTTTCTTCCCGGGTTTCCAAAAATATCACCAATAAAAAGTATCTTCAATTCTTTGCCTCCAAAATTTAAATTAAGCTATTATTATTATGTACAGACATTCATTTTTAAGTACGTAATGCCGTAATCTATAACAATTATAATACATATATCACTAAAAAGTAACACTTTAATGGATACATGCTAAAAATAAAAAAGCGTGGAATCCACGCTTTTTTATTTTATTTTAATTAATTATTTTGCATATTCAATAGCTCTAGTTTCCCTTAGCAGAGTAACTTTAATCTGTCCGGGATATTCAAGCTCATCTTCAATCTTCTTGACTATTTCTCTTGCCTTCAGAACTATATCTGCGTCATTTACAACATCAGGCTTAACCATTATTCTGATTTCTCTTCCTGCCTGAATTGCAAAACACTTTTCAACCCCCTCAAAGGAGTTTGCAATCTCTTCAAGCTTCTCAAGACGCTTGATGTAGGATTCCAGTGTTTCTCTTCTCGCACCCGGTCTTGCAGCTGAAATAGAATCCGCAGCCTGTACAAGTACTGAAACTACATTTGTTGCCTCTACATCACCGTGGTGAGCAAGAATAGCATTTACCACATCAGCACTTTCCTTGTACTTCTTAGCAACATCAGCACCGATAGTAACATGGGAACCTTCCACCTCATGGTCAATAGCCTTTCCGATGTCATGGAGCAAACCTGCTCTTTTTGCAAGTTGAACATCAACACCAAGTTCAGCAGCCATTATACCTGCAAGGTGAGATACCTCTATGGAATGGTTAAGTACATTCTGCCCGTAACTTGTTCTGAACTTAAGTTTACCCAAAAGCCTTACAAGTTCCGGATGCAAGCCGTGCACGCCTGTTTCAAATGCTGCATTGTCACCTTCCTGACGAATAGTGTTGTCAACCTCTTTTTTAGCTTTTTCAACCATTTCTTCGATTCTTGCGGGGTGAATTCTTCCATCAAGAATAAGCTTCTCAAGAGTTAATCTGGCAACCTCTCTTCGTATAGGATCAAATCCAGACAGTATTACAGCCTCAGGTGTATCATCAATAATCAAATCAATTCCTGTCAAGGTCTCAAGAGTCCTTATATTTCTACCCTCACGACCGATAATTCTTCCCTTCATCTCATCATTAGGTAAAGGTACTACAGAAACAGTAGCTTCAGATACATGATCGGCAGCACACTTCTGAATTGCAGTTGCCAATATATCCTTTGCCTTACGGTCTGCTTCCTGCTTGGCACTAGACTCAATTTCCTTTATAAGTGCTGCAGCCTCATGTTTTACTTCGTTTTCAATGTTACGAAGCAAGTATTCTTTGGCATCTTCTACAGATAATCCGGCAATTCTTTCAAGCTCTTCAGTTTGCTTTTTAACAAGCTCTTCGGACTGCTCTTGCAAAACTTCAATATCCTTCAGCTTTTTATTTAAAGCTTCATCTTTCTGTTCAAGTGCTTCTACTTTCTTGTCGAGTGTTTCTTCCTTCTGAACAAGCCTTCTTTCCTGCCTCATAAACTCATTTCGTCTATCCTTGATATCCCTGTCAAGTTCTACTCTGCTTTTATGAATTTCTTCTTTAGCCTCAAAAAGTGCTTCCCTCTTCTTATTCTCGCCTTGTTTAAAAGCCTCTCCAACAATTCTTTGGGCCTCCTGCTCGGCACTGCCTATTTGGGCTTCTGCCTGCTTTTTTCTGGCCTCAAATCCTCTATCATAAAATATTTTAGAAGCAATAACTGCAATAATTAATCCGCAGGCCAATCCTATTAAAATATTAACTATTATCTTAAACACCTCCTCCTTATTCAGTTTTCAAAGCTCAAATTTCATAATTCGCAATAACCATATTAATATTGGAATAAAAGCAGAAATGAACCTATAAAGGCCTATGTACTGTAGAATAGCACAATATAATAATAACTAAGCGGTATATGGCTATGACCGATACAAATAATGTATAAAACTCAAACATATGAGACGTTTTACTAAATATGTCATTTAAACTACGCATAATACCAGAATTTTTACAATAATCCCAGCTGAAGCTTTTTTAACATTAATAAAACAAACCTGCATATATATATTAGCCTAAATAGCTTAATAATCAATTAATATAACTCTACAATACGAACTGGCTCTTACTCCATAATCAATTTAATTGTAAACTTATTTAATTTTTATGTCAAGAATGAAAAGTACAAACGCTATTCCTTAGTTTTTGTTATTATTGACCAAGGAAATTATAGCCTGTTTTGTAACAATGCTGCCTTATATGTATTTTTCATCAACATGGCTCTGGTCATGGGGCCAACTCCGCCTGTTACCTTTGTAATTGCAGATGCTACTTCCGAAACCTCCGCAAATTGAACATCCCCAACTAATTTGCCATCTGCTCCCCTTGATACGCCTACATCAATAACAACGGCACCCGGTTTTACAAATTCGGGTTTGATAAACTCCGATTTCCCAATGGCAACTACCAAAATATCTGCACTTCTACATACTTCCTGAATATTGGCAGTTTTGGAGTGGCATATGGTTACGGTTGCATTTTTTGCAAGAAGCAAAATAGCCTGGGGCTTTCCCACTATATTGCTCCTGCCAACTACAACGCAGTTCTTTCCCGATATTTCAATATTATTTTCTTCCAGCAATTCCACAACCCCGGCCGGAGTGCATGGCAGGAATTCAGGTTTTCCAATCATGAGCTTTCCAACATTCATAGGATGGAAGCAATCGGCATCCTTATCGGGGCTTATTGCTGCAATAACCTTATCTTCATTTATGTGCTTTGGTATCGGCAACTGGACAAGTATACCATTTACAGCAGCATCATTGTTCAATGTTTCTATTAAACCCAGTAATTCTTCTTCTGAAGTACTTGCAGGAAGTGCGTATTCAAATGATTTTATACCGATTTCAGCACAATCGTTCTTTTTGTGGTTTACATATACCCTTGACGCAGGGTCGTCGCCTACAATAATAACTGCAAGTCCGGGATTTATACCCTTTAACTTCAATTCGTCTATTTTTGCTTTTAGCTCAGACTTGACTTTTGCCGCAAGCTCAGTTCCATTCAAAACTTTGGCAGACATGGTTTATTCCTTTCCTTTTTCCTAAGTATTTTTTATAACTATTACATTTTATTTTATCGTTTTTTTCTTGTCAAATTTTTCATGTCACCCGATTTTGATTTAGCATTTGTATAGGCTGTCTTACTACTTTGTTTTCTATTTTTGTTACTATTTTCCCTATTTGTTTGCTTTGCAGATTTTCCACTTTTGACAGTATTCCCTTTATTTACTCCTCTTGAAACTCTCCCCTTGCCGCCTTCGCCCTCTGTTTTTCCCTTATTGGGTGTATTACCATACTGTTTACCTCTTAAAGGTTTTACAAGACAATTGGGGCCAAATCCGATTAGGTCTTCCCTATGTGCTTCCTTTAGCGCCTCTATTACCAGATGGTAATTTTCCTTTTTACGGTATTGTAACAGCGCTCTTTGCATGGCTTTTTCCTTCGGTGTTTTTGGCACATATACCTTCTTCATGTTCCTTGCATCATAACCTGTATAGAACATACAGGTTGAAAGTGTTCCGGGTGTCGGGTAAAAATCCTGAACCTGTTCAGGCATATACCCCTGCTGCTTTAAGTATTCTGCCAATTCTACGGCAGCATTTAAATCACTCCCCGGATGGCTTGAAATCAAATAGGGAACGAGATACTGTTCCTTATGAATTTTTTCGTTTATATCATAAAATTTCTTCACAAATCGGTCGTATAGTTGTCTTTTTGGTTTTCCCATTTTCTCTAAAACCCTATCCACTACATGCTCCGGTGCAACTTTAAGCTGACCGCTGACATGATGCTCACATAATTCAGTGAAAAAGTCGTCATTTTTGTCAAGCATTAAGTAGTCGTAACGTATTCCTGAGCGGATAAATACTTTCTTAACATCAGGAAGTGCCCTGAGTTTACGTAAAAGATCCAGATACTCAGAATGATCTACTATCAGGTTTTTACAAGGTTCAGGATGTAGACATTGTTTCTCTTTGCAGACGCCGTTTTTAACCTGTTTTTCACAGGCAACATTCCTGAAGTTGGCTGTTGGGCCGCCCACATCATGTATATATCCTTTAAAACCCTGTGTCCAGGTAAGTTTCTTTGCCTCATTTAATATTGATGCCTGGCTCCTTTTTTGAATTACCCTGCCCTGATGAAAATTCAAAGCACAAAAAGAACAGCCGCCATAGCAGCCTCTGTGACTTGTTATGCTGAACTCCACCTCATTAATTGCAGGAATCCCTCCGTACTTTTCGTAAACGGGATGGTATGTCCTTTCGTATGGAAAGGCATAAACCCTGTCCAATTCAGCTGTTGATAAAGGCATTATAGGAGGATTCTGAACCAGATATCTGTCACCGTGAGGTTGTACCAATATCCTTCCGTTTATTGCATCCTGCTCGTTATACTGAATTTTGAAAGCTTCGGCATATACTTTTTTACTTTCCTGTACCGCTTCAAATGAGGGCAATACAGCCACTTTCTTAGTTCCCTTTGAATCGATTGCCTCCCTGACTTCAGCCGGAAGTTCTTCGTATCTTGCAAGGTACGCGCTGCCGCGTAAATTCTTGATACTATGGACAGGAATGTCTTTTTTCAGTAATCTTGCTATCTCAGTTATAGGCTTTTCACCCATTCCGTATACAAGAAGGTCAGCTTTGGAATCTACAAGAATTGATCTCCTTACTTTATCATCCCAGTAGTCATAATGTGCAAATCTTCTAAGACTTGCTTCAAGTCCTCCGATTATAACAGGTGTATCCTTAAATATCTCTTTTATCTTGTTTGCATATACTATTACGGCCCTGTCAGGTCTGTACCCGGCTTTACCTCCCGGGGAATACAAATCTGTGGATCTTTTCTTTTTACTGGCCGTGTAGTGATTTACCATTGAATCTATAACCCCTGAGGATATAAGTACACCGTACTTTGGTCTTCCCAATTTCTTGAAATCCTCGCTGTTTTTCCAGTCGGGCTGGGCTATTATTCCGACCTTAAAGCCTTCGCTTTCCAAAACTCTGGTTATTATTGCATGTCCGAAACTGGGATGATCCACGTAAGCATCCCCGCTTATATATAAAAAGTCAAGCTGATCCCAGCCTTTTTCATTCATGTCTTCAAAACTTATGGGTAAAAAACTCATTTATTCACCTTGTACTAACGTTTTATCTGTCAGTACCACCTTATTTGTTATTTGATATTTTCTATGTTATTTTAACACAAATAAGGTTATAGTAAACAATAATTACGAAACCAGTTCTACAAAATCAGAATTTGTTCTCATGTAATCAAAAACGTTGTTCCGGCTAATTTCCTGTTTGATTCCCGAATCCTTGCTTACAGCCTTCTTTAGATTATCTAATGCAATATCCTGCTTTTTCATTAATGCATAAACAGCTGCTATATTATAATACAATTCGCCCTCCTCCATTCTGTCATCAAGAGCTTTTCCATATGCCTTGATTGCTTCATCATACTGTTTTAATTCGGTTAATGAAGCACCCAGATAGTAATAAACATCCTTGTCCTTCGGATTCAACTCAACAGCTCTTGTAAAGGCATCTGCAGAGTCCTCATATCGTTTCAGCTCAAACAATACAACACCCATGTTAAAATAAAGTCTGAAATTATCAGGATTAAGCTTAATTCCTGCAGTATATGCGGCAAGAGACTCGACATGTCTTTGACTTTTCGCAAACACTATTCCAAGGTTGTTATATGCATCTATAAAATCCGGCTTTAACTGAATTGCAGCTCTAAAACAATCTATTGCTTTTTCTGTTTCATCTGTCTCATTATAGATTAAACCCATCTTGTACAAACTTTCGTGACTTTTTTGGTTATGGCTTATGGTCTGCATATATTCAGTAATTGCATTTTTGTACTCTTTATTTTGAAAATAACATTCTGCAAGGTTATAATGTCCTATATAATCAACGTCATTAATTGTAATATATGTTTTAAAGACCTTAATAGCTTCGGAATACTGTCCTACTGACATAAATAACTTTCCAAGGAGGATATATGCATCTGCCTGCCGGGGGTTGTTCTTTATACATGTTTCAAAACGTACTTTCGCCTCTTCTATATTGCCCAGTTCAACTAAAAGTTTTCCCAGTGACAATGAGAGTTCATAATTACTATCATCATTTTTCAGCAAATCTTCATAGTACATAACCGCATCTGCTTGCCGGCCTGTCGTAGTATATATCCTGCCGATACCTTCCTTTGCGGTCGAACACTCAGGATTTATTTCCAAAGCCTTAAAGAAGTTCTCCAGCGCAAGTTCTGTTTTTCCCATATTGAAGTATGTTATACCGAGGTTTACATAAACAAGATGCTTTTTGTCGAATTGCTCATTCAACTCCAGCACTTTTCTATAGCAAGAGACTGCCTCTCTAAACATTCCTTTTTTAAAGCATACATTTCCATAGTTGAAAAACAGATTCCCCGGAGTTTGTGTAATGTCCAGCATACCTCTATATATTTCGTATGCAAAATCATAATTTCCCTGACTATATCCATTCTCGGCCTGAATTAACTTCTTTTTAATTCCAAAAAACAAATCATCTTTTAGTAAATTCAATTCAGAAATAGTGTCATCAACAAAATCTTCATTTTCCAATACATCCATAACCCTTTGACTTATCTCAGAAGTACTGATGCAGGAGGATTCCGGCAAACTGTTTTCATCCTGCGATATTATTTCATTTTTAACTGTTATATAGTCCGTATGTCTCTCTGCAGCTCTGTGACTATTTATTATTAACCTGTAATCCCATATAATAAAACATGCCGGAATTAATATCCCGAATCCAATATAAAAAAGCTCAATACTATTACTGATTTTTACATCATTTACAAGAGATAGAATTACTATCGTTAATGCAGAAAGCTGAATAGTGAATGAAACAAGTGTTACAGCCTTTTTAGCCTTTATAAGTCTGTAAAATACATAACAAAGAAGTAAAACCATTAAACAAGTATTAAATGAAGTTAATATAAACATTTTTGTACCCCCACGTATTTTATAAATTTTCTTTAGCTAGTCCACTATTAAGTGTGTATTAATAAAATAGTTATGAGAAAGGGCACATATTTATACCGGTCGGGAAATAATCTGCTAACAAAAAAATGTATGAATCAGTTTAAGCTATTCATACATTTTTAAATAAATATTATTTCGATATTAAATTATATATAACATTACTGGTTTGCTTTTTGCCTGTCATTCTGGTTCATTTGCATTTCCATCCACTGCTGTTTTGAGATTAACACCTGTCTGGGTTTGCTGCCCTCAAACCTGCCAACTATGTTTCGCGCTTCCATTTGGTCTATTATTCTTGCGGCTCTTGAATAACCAACTTTGAACTTCCTCTGAACGAGTGAAACTGATGCCTGTCCTGCGTCAACAACCATTTCTATAGCCTGATTCAAAAGTTCATCGTTATCTCCCGGGTTATCATCTTTTCCCGTAGCCTGATCATTTATTTTTTCAATTATATCTTCATCATAAGAAGTATAACCCTGTGTCTTAATAAATTCTACTACTCTCTCAACCTCCGTATCAGATACAAATGATCCCTTTACTCTCAAAGGCTTTGGTTCTCCAACCGGATAGAACAACATATCTCCCTTTCCAAGAAGTTTTTCTGCTCCGCTCATATCAAGTATTGTCCTTGAGTCCACCTGTGACGAAACGGCAAAAGAAATTCTTGAAGGAATATTTGCCTTTATAACACCGGTAATTACGTCTACAGAAGGCCTTTGTGTTGCAATTACCAAGTGCATTCCGGCTGCTCTTGCCATCTGTGCCAGACGGCATATAGCATCCTCAACATCATTAGGAGCAACCATCATAAGGTCCGCAAGTTCGTCTACTATAATTACAACATGCGGCAATATGCCCTGCTCATTATTAGCCTTTAACATTGCATTGTATCCCTTTAAATCTCTTACACCCTTGTCGGCAAACAACTTGTACCTGTTTACCATTTCCTGTACGGCCCAATTAAGCGCTCCGGCAGCCTTCTTAGGGTCTGTAACTACGGGTATCAGTAAATGTGGGATACCGTTATAAATTCCAAGCTCAACTACTTTTGGGTCAACCATCAGAAGCTTAACCTCTTCTGGTGATGCCTTGAATAAAATGCTCATTATTAAACTATTGATACATACACTT
The DNA here is from genome assembly GCF_000421965.1 of Ruminiclostridium papyrosolvens C7. Classification (GTDB taxonomy): domain Bacteria; phylum Bacillota; class Clostridia; order Acetivibrionales; family DSM-1351; genus Ruminiclostridium; species Ruminiclostridium papyrosolvens_A. The sequence goes on from NZ_ATAY01000024.1 coordinate 62,546, forward strand.
TTACCTGAACCCGTAGCACCTGCAACCAACAAATGAGGCATTTTACCGATATCTGCAACAACCGTTTCCCCGGAAATGTCTTTTCCAACTGAAAAAGCAAGTTTTGAGGAATGATTTGAAAATTCTCTTGATTCTATAATATCCTTTAAAAGAACAGCTGACATTTCCTTGTTTGGCACTTCTATGCCCACAGCGGCCTTCCCCGGAATCGGAGCTTCAATTCTTACACCTGCTGCTGCAAGGTTAAGGGCTATATCATCAGACAAATTTACAATCTTGCTAACCTTTACTCCGGGACTTGGCTGTATTTCATATCTGGTTACGGCAGGCCCACGGCTAATATTAATAACACGTGCATCAACCCCAAAGCTCTTTAATGTATCCTCTAACTTCTTTGCACCTTCAAGTGCAACATTCTTTAATTCCTTTACATTGAGATCGTCCTTATTTGAATCCAGTAAATCCGTTGAAGGATAATTATAAATCATAGGTTTCTGTATCTCTGTTTGAGGTATAACAAGTTCATCCTGATTACTTTCATCAGCCGTAACCGTTTCTGTCTCTGATGGCTGACTTATTTGACCGTCTGTATTTTCATCAGGGATATTCTGATTCTCCAAATCATCGAAAGAGTTGGTGTCAGGGCATAATCCTGTCTCTTTTATATCAGATATTACCAGTTCGTCGGCAACATCATTAAACCCGGTAAGGCTGACAGTGAATTCTTCCGTCTCTTCTTCAACAGCTTCAACCTCTGGCTCCTGATTTTCAGGCTCTTGTTCAAGCTTGTTAGCTGATTTTCCTCTGTTCTCACGTTCTATTTTAAAGTTAATTATTTTTTGTTTTTTACTAGGTTTTTCCTCATTGACTTCTGTGTCATTTGCAGACTCTGCCTGAGCTTCCATTCTCTCCTGCTTCTTTATCTTTCTGTTTTCATTAGCTGATTTCATTTTATTGGAAAAGTATAGCGAAACATTTTTTAGGAAAGCCGCCATTGAAACATTGGTTAGCAAAATTACATCAATAATTGATATGGTTGTAAGAATTATGACAGTTCCCAATACCTGAAATGTCATCAAAAACGGCAGACTCAAAAGCCCTCCGAGTATACCTCCGCCAGACAATACTTTACCGTCTCCATAAAATTTCGAAATACTGTAAAATAAATTTCTGCCCGAAAATTCTTCATAATCAAACACCGATACCTGTATAAAAGCTGATAGTAATACCAAAAGAACGCCAAAATATATTACCCGGCGTCTGAAATTATGACTATCCATCTTAAAAATCATAGCCACACCGTATACTATGAGAACAACAGGAACCATGTATGCCGCCACACCAAGAAAGCCAAGCATAACATTTGTTATGCCTTTACCGAAAACACCCATGGACTTTGTAAATATAAAACTGAAAAAAGCCAGTATTCCGAAAGCAAATAAAATAAGGCCTAAAATCTCATTTTTATATTTTGAAAAACCACTTTCAACTCGTTTATATTTTTTCTTCTTCCTTACTTTTTTGACCTGCAAAAAATAACACCCCACAGTTATTGTTAAGTCATAGATTCTAGTAGAAAATATGTTTGTAATTATATCATATTTTCTATGATTATTCCATTAAAAAAAAACACAAAAACCCTTGGAAACAAGTCTTTATTCTTTGTTTCTAAGGGTTTTAAAGTTTGAACCGTGTCTTACTTACTCTTCATCATCAGTATTAAATAATTGTTTTAACAATTCAAGCTGGGACAATAAAAGCGTTTCCGACTTGGTTTTGAAGAGGTGGAGCCTTTTCTTCATTTCTTCATATTCAAAACGAATCTTGATAACTTCCTGATTGGCATCATTGATAATCCTCTGAGCCTTTAATTCCGCCTCTTTGATAATATTTTCTGCCTTTTCATAGGAATTTTTCTTAATTTCTTCGCCGGTTTGCTGTGCTACTATTAATGTATTTTGAAGGGACTCCTCAATATTTTTATAATGTTGAATACCTTCATTTAATACTGAAATCCTATCTTTAAGCTCTATATTTTCTTTTATGTAAAGCTCATAATCCTGTATTACACTGTCCAATACTTCGTTAACCTGATCCTCATTATATCCCATAAAATTTTTCTTAAATTTTATATTATCAAGATCATTCGGCGTATAATTCATAAATGGTCATCCTTTCTTGAGACATCATATTATTCGAAACGTTTTATAACAATGCTGATTCTGTCCTTTCTGGTGTTTCCCAAGACCTTTTCCAGAACAATTCTTCCCATTCCCCGTATTGATATTACATCTCCCTCATCCAATATTTTTGAAGGGCTTTGAACCGATTCCCAGTTTACGTTAACTCTTTGTGCTTTAAAATAGTCCATTACCTTGGTTCTGGACAAACCAAACCCACTGGATGCAACAGAATCCACGCGAAGAGAAGCTACCGTGGTATTTATGCTCCGCTCCTTCTTTTGGGGAGGAGTAAATTCATATATATCACGCAATTCGCATTGCACTTTTACATTACCAATTTTGTCCAAATTGTATAATATATATTCCGCTATTTTATCAATAACAAAAACATCTGCGAATGTTTCATTAACAAGTATATCTCCGATTTTTTCTCTCTTGATGCCCAATCCAAGTAATGACCCAAGATAATCCCTATGGGAAAGCTTATTCTCAATAACGGGTGTTATTCTCAATAAGCTTATGGGAGTGTTATAAGGAATATCTTCCTCGATAAAATCACTGCTTATTACAGTTACAGCCCGTTCTGCTCCTTCGTACCCGCCTGTTAATTTATAGAAAACATCTTTAACCCTGTCCAAAACCTTTTTAGTAACAGAAGCTTCGTAAGGAGAAAGAAAATCCGAATATGCAAAAGAGGAATACTGGCACTGTTCAACCTTGTCCAACAAACGTGAAACAAGCACCCTATCCTCTAGCTTTGAAACCATCTTTAATAATTCGTTTTTATCCATAAATTCCTAATATACAAACATTCTAAATATACTGAAAACCACATTTCTAATTACTTCAATAAGCAGAAATGCAACGATTGGAGAAAAATCCATCATAGACAGCATGGAATTATTAAATATACTTGATCTGTTAAGCATATTACGTATAGGTGAAAGTACCGGTTCGGTAATAGCATGAAGCAAATCTACAAATTTGTTATTCCTTGATATCGGAAACCATGAAATAACTGCTCTGGCCACCAAAACCATTTCAAAGGCAAACAATACACCATTTATAGCTCTATAAACTGAATCCATTTAAATTACTCCTCCAATGTAAGAGACAAAACTATTTAGCCCAGGGAAAAACGGTTTTGTTTCTTAGTTCATCCTTTAAATCGCCACTAACATCTACATTATTGGGAGCTATAACAAAAATATCACAGGAAACTTTTTGAATACTTCCGTCAAGTGCATATACTGAGCCGCTTAGAAAATCAATTATTCTCTGAGCATCCTGCTTTTCAATGCCTTCAAGATTTATAACTACAGGTTTTTTGTTCTTTAAGTGATCGCAAATATCTTGTGCATCATCAAAAGTATTCGGTTGTGATACAATCATTTTAAACTGATTACCGGTATGAATATTTACAACCTTACCTGACTGCTGCTTTTTTGAGCTATTAAAGAAGTGTGTCTGTATAGGTTCTTCTTTTACTTCTTCCTTTGTACTCAATTCCTGCTCGTCAAATTCATCTTCATCCTCATCAACAGCTTCCCAGCCTACAAAATTAAACACCTTGTTAAGAAGTTTTGACATTTCCAAATACCCCCTGAGTCTTTAGTAAATATATTTTTTGTCTATTGTTCATTTTTACTACTTTTGAGGATAATTCCGCTTTCCAAAAATACCTGTTCCGATTCTGACAATATTTGCACCTTCTTCAATAGCAACCTCAAAATCGTTGCTCATACCCATGGAAAGATAATCCATACTAACATTATCTATTCTTTTATTCTTTATGTCAATAAAAATGTCGTAAAGATTCTTAAATATAGGTCTTATTTCCTGTGTATTATTCGCAAATGGGGCTATAGTCATCATTCCCCTTAAAGATAAATTCTCTAATCGGGAAATATACTCCACATGTGCATTTATTTCTTCGGGTCTTATTCCGAACTTTGTTTCTTCACCTGAAACGTTTACCTGTAATAGTACGTTCATTTTTTTGCCTGCTTTACCTGCTCGGTTGTCAATCTCCTTTGCCAGTTCAAAGCTGTCTACGGAATGTATCATATGAACTTTATCAATGATATATTTCACTTTATTTGTTTGCAAATGCCCAATTAAATGCCATTTTATTGATTCATCAAACTTATCGTACTTTTCTAAGAGCTCCTGTACCCTGTTTTCACCGAAGTCCGGGACTCCGTATTCACTAACATTTCTTATTCTATCAACCTCAACAGTTTTAGTAACTGCAATAAGCTTTATGTCTTCTGCTTTTCTTCCGCTTTTTTCTGCGGCGGCTTTTATTCTGGAATATACGTCGTCCAGATTTTGCTTTATAGTTTCATCAATCAATTATCTGTCCCTCCTGTATGTTTTTGGGATTTAGAATGTATGTGTTATAAAGTGCTACTGATGACTCTCCATTGGGATTATCAATTATTGCTGCATCGTCATTCATCCCTACTATTTTTACCTCTTTAAAGGTAGCTGTATTCCCCTTTAATATACATATTTTGGCAGTCTGATTGTTAATGTTAATATTTTGCAGACAGCTGCGAGGAACCTTCAAACCACTATAGCTGGATAATACTACATCAACATTTATCCTGCGCATACCTATAGTTTCATCTAAACCGGTATCATATTTAAACGAAATGATTTTTTTTCCGTTAATTACATCCGAGCTGTAATTTATGACTGCATCCATGCTGTAGCCTATATCATTAATTCTGAGGGTTACGAGCTTATCTTCTTTCAGATCCTTTGCTGTTTTTTGGTCTACTACAGTAACCATGTAATTATCCAGATCTTTTACTAACTTCGCAATAGGCTCTCCTTTTTTTACATCAACAACATTAAAGTCCCTGTTTGTATTTTTAACGGTAATATTTTCTAAGTCCTGAGGTGTAGCCTTTTTTATAAAACCCGGAGTCAGCAATGATTCATAACCATCTATCGCAAAGGATATCAATCCCGCAGAACCGGCCCTTACCTCCTTGACATTATTGTTTAATCTACTTTCAATTTCAGCTTTTTCACTGATTAACATGTTTATATATTTGGCAGATTTACTGTTGTCGCCAAATATATCGGATTTTCTGTAAACAACGCTGTCAATATCAGACATGGTATCGTAGCTTTCAACCAGGCTTCCTCTTAATGACTGCTGCCCCAAATTTTTCACCTTTTCAATTATTTCGGAGTCAAGTTTTATTATGTCGCCGGAGAAAACTCCCAAATTCTCTTTTTGAGCTTTTTGCGCACTGCTAATTTGCATTTCCTTTTTTTTAAGTTCTTCGTAAGTTGAAACGGGTACATTTTTAACTATAGTAGCGATTCTGTAAAAGGCAGGAACCTTTTCACCCTCAACCGCATCCATAACACAATTACCGTCATCCGGAGAATCTATAACCTTTTCATTTCTTATCAAGATACCATCAACATTTTGAATTACTTCTATTTTACCGTTCTTCAATATATCTTTTTCAATAGTATTGCCAAATGTTATGTAAAGCAATGATGGCAGATATATCAGTAGAAAGATTCCCATAATCAGTGTGCCTATTTTAATGCCCTTGATTTTGAATACATTCCCCATTTGTGTCCCTCCACCTATTACCTTTTCTTTTGTGTTGTTTTATCCTGCTTTTACTTTAACATCCCCTGAGCGAACAATTTCTGCAAAGCAATAATATTCCCCAGCTTAACATGTTCATATACAAGACCGCCCTGCATATATGCCACATAAGGTTTTTTAATAGGTGCATCAGCACTGAGTTCAATGGATGACCCCTGTACAAATGCTCCGGCTGCCATTATAACCGGTGAATCATATCCCGGCATGTCCCATGGCTGTGGTGTAACATAAGAATCTACAGGCGACCCTTTCTGTATCCCTTGACAAAATGCAATAAGGCTTTCTTTATTATTAAATTTTACTGATTGTATTATATCACTTCTGTGTGACTTTACAGAAGGCATTGTCTCAAATCCCGCCCGTTCCATAAGTGCAGCACAAAATACAGCACCCTTGAGGCTTTCTGCCACCACATGAGGTGCCATAAATAAGCCTTGGAACATAAGCCTGTTGTTTCCCAGAGAAGCTCCAACCTCTTTGCCAAGACCAGGAGATGTAAGTCTGTATGCTGCCTGCTCTACCAAGTTCTTATTCCCAGCTATATAACCGCCGGTCAGTGCCAGTCCGCCACCGGGGTTCTTTATAAGCGAACCTGCTATTATATCCGCTCCCACCTGTGTAGGCTCTAAAACCTCAACAAACTCCCCGTAACAGTTATCAACCATTACAATTATGTTACTGTTAACTTCTTTAACTGCTGTTATTACATTTTCTATATCCTGAATGGACAGTGCATCTCTCCATGAATAACCTCTTGAGCGCTGAATCATTGCCATTTTAGTTTTTTCTGACACCGTTACTTTTATTTTTTCCAGATCAGGTTTACCATCCTTCAAATCCACCTGTCTGTATGTTACCCCGAACTCCTTGAGAGAACCGCAGTTTTCTCCTCTTATTCCGATTACTTCTTCCAGAGTGTCATAGGGTTTACCTGTAACCGCTACCAGCTCGTCCCCGGGTCTGAGATTTCCAAAAAGGCAAAGTGCAAGTGCCTGGGTACCTGAAACAATCTGATGGCGTACAAGAGCGTCCTCAGTTTGAAATATATTTGCATAAACACTGTCCAGAACCTCTCTTCCCCTGTCGTCATAGCCATAGCCGGTTGTTCCGTTGAAATGTGAATCGCTTAGTTTATTTTCCTGCATTGCCTTTATTACTTTTAGCTGGTTCAGCTGCTTCGTGCCGTCGATTCGTGCAAATACCTCTTGTGCATCTTTTTCAGCTTGTTCAGCCAATTCAATAATCTTATCATCTATTTCAAACTTGTGTTTTAAAAATTCTCTTGTTTGTAAATCCATTGGTAAAATTCCTCTTTCGTAGTTTATATATACATGATTTTATCTACTTTGTTTTGGTTTATCAAGTTAATTATAAAACTTTTGCGTATCAAATTCCATTTATAGTACAATATATCAAGCAGCATATACTATATACATTTAATGTTGCCATTACCGTCAGGAGGATTTTAATGTTATTAGAGAGGATAGTCAGTAAGAATGAAGCCGGAAAAACTCTGAAATATGTTTTGAAAAACGGGCTTCAGCTTTCTGAAAGACTTATAAAAAAGCTTAAATTGCAGCAGAAGATTTATGTAAACGAACATCCTGAAAGAGTTAACTATGTTGTAAAGGCGGAGGACAGGCTCAAGGTAATACTTGATCTTGAGGAAGAATGTGAGAATATAGAGCCTCAGGACATACCTCTTGATATTATATATGAAGATGAATGTATGCTGGTTCTCAACAAGCAGCCCGGTATTGTAGTCCATCCTACCAGTTACCATCCCGATAATACCATCGCCAACGGTATAGTTTATTATCTGAAACAGAAAGGTGTTACCAAAAAAGTACGCCCGGTCAGCCGACTTGACAGAGAAACTTCGGGTATAATCATTTTTGCAAAAAACCAGTTTACTCAGGAAATACTCATCCAGCAAATGCATGCCAATTTGTTTAAAAAAGAATATTTGGGTGTTGTACAGGGTATACCTGAAAAGGGTGAAGGTACTATAAACCTACCCATAGCCAGAAAGCCGGGCAGTATTATGCTAAGGCACATTTCAGAGGACGGAGCACCCTCAATAACACATTATAAGGTTCTGAAGAGTTTTCCTTTACATAATTCAGCCTTGCTGGGTTTTAAGCTTGAGACAGGACGTACACACCAGATAAGAGTTCATTGTCAGGCAATGGGTTTTCCTATCTATGGTGACACTTTGTATTCGGAAAATACAAATTTATTCATTTCCCGGCAAGCCCTTCATTCCTATAGAACCGAGATACTTCATCCTGTTACCCGAAAAGAAGTTATATTCACGGCTGACCTTCCTTCCGATATAGCCGGACTACTGGAAATACTAAGCCAATAATATGTAAATATTTTACACAAATAATGTCTTATGGTACTATCAAATTGCATTGTACATATTTATAGATATAGTTACAGGGGGTAGATGGTTCCATGGAAGTACTCAAAGAAAGATATTCTATAACAGAGCTAAGCACATCTTTGAATATAACAGATCATGCTTTAAGATTTTATGAAAAGGAATTTGGGTTAAATATCCCCAAGGACAACAGAGGTAGGCGCTATTATACTACTGACCTTGCAAATTTAATGTATCAGATTAAATCAATGCGAGATCAAGGTCTTGAGCTAAAAGCTATACGAAAAATTCTTGAAGACGAAAATATTATTAAGCCAAAAGACATCAGTGTTCCCATTTCGACAGAACAGCTTCCTGCCGTAGTTTCAAAGAGATTGGAAGAACTGAGCAGTGCTGAACTGTCTATGATACTGGAAACCTTAAACGGTATTAAAGAGCAGCTTTTTAATAATGTTGCCGCGGAATTTGTAAGTACTCGAGAACATATTTCAAAAGAAATTCACAGCTCCAAGCTAGAACTTGGAGCTTGCGTTGAAAATAGTTCCCGAAAACTGGAAGTCAAAATGGACAAGCATTTTCAGGAGGTAGACAGGTATATTACCAATTGGAGAGAACGGAAAAACACAACTCTCGCAGGCAAACTGAAAAAACTCATCGGAAAATAGGTAATCCTCTTTCAACCTGCAGATAGGAATTTGGAATTCCTATCTGCTAAAAAACTTTATGTTTTAATCTTTTAATGCTACACCCTTAGCATCCTTATTAATAGAACCGGCAAGAATCAAAATTCCTTCTATCAGTCCCCATACCCAAATAATTGGCGAGAATATAAAGCAGGATAAAACAGTCAGTAACAACTGCGCCAGTCCAATCCCTATATACCCCAGATAAAATCTGTGAACACCGAAAGCGCCAAGGAAAATTCCGAACAATCCCGCAGCAAGCTTTGATTTTTGCTGTCCGTAACTATTTAAACTAAAACCGCATTTCATACATATCTGAGACATTGAATCGGTTGCTTCGCCACATAAAGGACAAAAGTTATTCCCTTTTCCTGTAGGTACTCCACACGTAACGCATATAACAGCCTGATCATTCACAACGTTTCCGCAATTTCTACAATACATAAATATACCTCCTGATTTTTTCAAAAATATATGGTTAATAATATTTATTACTGAACATACAAATCTCTTATTGTATTTACATTCTAGTATACGATTGTGAATATTGTATGTCTGATTATTTTTTCTCGCTTTATATATTAATTTAATAAAAAAATAAAATCAATATTACAATGCATAAACTTAATATTATTGCAATGAAAAATCATATAGTATATAATTTTTATGGTATTTTTTTATGTTATAAACCATTGAGAGGATAGATATATAAATGAAATTAGGAATTGTAGGACTACCTAACGTAGGAAAAAGCACTCTTTTTAATGCTATAACAAAAGCAGGTGCAGAAAGTGCAAATTATCCGTTTTGTACTATTGAACCGAATGTAGGAATAGTGGCTGTTCCCGACGAAAGACTGGATATGCTTGCAAAAATGTATAACCCTGAAAAAATAACACCTACTGTAATTGAATTTGTTGATATTGCAGGTCTTGTTAAAGGTGCAAGCAAAGGTGAAGGACTGGGGAATAAATTTCTTTCTCACATAAGAGAAGTTGATTCAATAGTTCATGTTGTAAGATGTTTTGAGGATAGCAATATTGTTCATGTTGACGGTTCCATTGGTCCAAAAAGAGACATTGAAACAATTAACCTGGAATTGATTTTCTCAGACCTTGAAATGATAGAGAGAAGAATCGACAGAACGAAAAAAATGCTTAAGTCAGGAGACAAGAAGTTCCAGATTGAAATGGAACTTTACGAATCCATAAAGGCTCACCTTGAAAGCGGAAAACCCGTAAGGTCAATGTCTTTTGACCAAGAACAGCAGCAGCTTGTTGACCAGTTATTTCTTATAACATTAAAACCTGTTCTTTATGCTGCAAATGTTTCCGAAGAAGACCTATCTTCTCTGGATAACAACAGATTTCTTGCAGAGCTTAAAGAAGTGGCTGTTGCAGAAAATTCTGAAGTTATGGTAATTTGTGCAAAGATTGAGGAAGAAATTGCTCAGCTCGATGATGAAGAAAAGGCTGACTTCCTTGAGGCTATGGGACTGGAAGAATCCGGTCTGGACAAGCTTATTAAAGCCAGTTACAAAATTTTGGGACTTATAAGCTATCTGACTGCAGGCCCACAGGAAGTAAGAGCATGGACTATTACAAACGGTACAAAGGCACCTCAGGCTGCGGGAAAAATCCACAGCGACTTTGAAAGAGGTTTTATCAGAGCTGAAATTGTAGCTTATGACGATTTAATTAGTTGTGGCTCATATACGGTTGCAAAGGAAAAGGGTCTGGTTCGGTCCGAAGGTAAGGAATATGTAATGCATGACGGAGATGTTACGTTATTCAGATTTAATGTTTAATTTAGCATAATCAGTGATAATGATAAAACCTGCTGTTGACCAAGAACAGCAGGTTTTATATTTTATATTCACCGTCATTTATTATGCACCGGATAAGTCCCCTGTAAACATTAATTTTTCTTATAGAAGGATGTGTCACCTGCTAAAATCTGAACGTGATTTTTTGCAAAATTTGCATTTCCCATATAAACATGATAATGTCCACCGTTTACATAAATAGCAGGGCTAGTTGCAATTCTATAATAATGAACATGACCCTCTTCCAACGTAGTTGATCCTTCAATATAGTGTATATGCCCTATCTGGTCACTGGTTTCATCAGTCTTGCCTGAGTATTGATGAATGTGATCTTCAGTATTTGAAGTCTTTCCCGCAAAGCTATGTGAGTGAAGCTTATTTTCCATATTACCTTATTTCCCTCCTTTATAACTCATATGCGGACAAGATTACATTGATTAACCGCTTGATAATATTTTATGTTTACATTTTTATTTTGGTTACAAATTGGACATTATTAAACGCAAAAACCCGTAAAGCGGAAAATAAACTAATTCATTCTCACTTTACGGGTTTTTAATTATATAAATAATTAAATACTAATTTACGTTTTCTGAAAGTGCCATTGTAACCTCTTCTATCTCTTCATTATGTAAAATTTCATTTAAATCAATTATTGAAAAAAGCTTCCCGTCATTCTTGCCTATGCCCTTTATGTATTTCTTGCTGTTTAATTTTATTACCGCTTCGGATCTATCAACAGAATTCTCATTAAGATTTATTATTTCAGTAACATTGTTTACCATAAATCCGTACAATTGATCATCCTTTTCAGTTATTATAATCTTTGTCTTTTTTGTTACCTCTGATTCTCCTAAATTAAACCTCTTATTAAGGTCTACCACAGGGACTACTTTCCCCCTTAGATTATATATTCCTTTAATATAATCGGGCATTTGTGGAACAAGTGATATTGATCCATATTTCTCTATTTTATAGACAATTGAAGTCTCCACACTACAAAGCTCATTGTTCAAATCAAAAACTACAACCTGTATATCATTCATATCTCCAACCTCCCGAAGAATAAATTAACTTTGCCATATTTATATTATCACACCGAATAAGCTTTTTAAAGAAATATTGATAGTTTCTTTTACAATCAAATGTTTTTTGTTATAATACTCATGTGTTTTTTATGCAAAATGATTGATAAGGATTGGTTATATTTATGGAGAAAAGTAGAATTGAACGATTGAATGAACTGGCAAAAAAAGCGAAATCAGGTTCTCTTACGAGTTCTGAGTTAGCTGAAAGAGATAAGCTAAGAAAAGAATATATAGAAGCATTTCGGGCAAATCTAAAGGCTACACTGGACAACACCGTTATTGTAGATGCTGACGGAAACAGAAGAAGTCTCAGAAAGGATAATTAAATCCTGAAATATGCCAGTTTAAGAGCAGCAAACCGGGAACAGGTCTACTAACACCTTTCCCGGTTTATTTTATATCCTGTAAGCTTTAATTTTTATACCTTCCCACGGGAGGCAGCTTTTCCAGTACCTGTTTTTCCAATTTGTCCAGTACCTCTTTTGCGGTTCTTATATCCGTGTCCATATCATCCCTGAATTTCATAACAGCAACTTCATCATCAAGCATATCCGATTCTGAAAAAGGAAAGCTTTTCTTCATAACCTGTATTTCATTCTGAACGGCTGCTTTTCGCTCTTTTATTGCAGTAAGCTGTTTTTCCAAGTCTTCATGCTTTTCGTTTATATTGCCAAAATCTTTAATAACTTTTTTACGAAGCCTTTTTAATTTTTCTATGTCCCTCTGTTGATATGCTTTTTCTACTGTTTTCCAGGTTCGTTTCATGCTAATATCCTGATTTATTGTCAATTCAGGATGAATATGGCTTGCTATTTCCAGATATATATCCTTCATTTCCAATTCATTGTCACGTTTTTTCTTCTCCATAGCGTAGTCTATTGAATGAACATACTCTATTTCTAGTCTCATTTTTTTAAGTACTTCATAGTGTTTTTCAAATTCTTTTTCCAATTCTCTGTCAATATAGGAATAGTCTATTGGTATCTTGAATTTTTCACATGTTTCTATCATTTCAAGTTTAAGTTTAGTTCTGGCTATTGCAAGCTCAAGCTTATGAAGCTCATATCTTGGTTCCCCAAGTTTGGCTACAAATTCATTTTTAAGGATTTCAGCCTCATACAACTCCATGTAATCCTTTTCAACCAGGGCTTCTGCCAAAAGCTTCCTGTTTAATGTATATTGTTCAATTAACTTATTCATTTAGCAACACCTGTCTTTATTATTTAGTCAATCTTTATTTATTTAAGTATTCTCATATTGACTTAAATATAATTTTTTATAAAATCCATTTTTTTTCAGTAAGTCTTTATGACTTCCCTGTTCAACAATCCTACCATTATTCATAACAAGTATAACATCCGCTTCTTTAATGGTTGAAAGGCGATGTGCTATAACAAAGCTTGTTCTTCCTTCCATCATCTTCAAAAAAGCTTTCTGTATATGTAACTCTGTTCTTGTATCAACACTGCTGGTAGCCTCATCCAGTATTAGCATAGGAGGAATAACCAACATAACTCTTGCAATAGTCAATAGCTGTCTTTGGCCCTGTGACAAGTTGCTTCCGCCTTCTGTGAGCTCTGTTTCATAACCTTTCGGAAGTCTCTTGATAAAACTGTGTGCATTTGCGGAGGTCGCAGCTTTTTTTACTTCTTCATCAGTAGCTTCCGGATTCCCATATGCTATGTTTTCACGAATTGTCCCCGCAAAAAGCCATGTGTCCTGAAGAACCATTCCAAAAGACTGCCTAAGACTGTCTTTGGATATTTTACTTATACTTTTATCGTCAATATATATGTACCCTCTATCTGTTTCATAGAAACGCATCAACAGGTTAACAAGAGTAGTTTTCCCCGAACCGGTTGGCCCAACTATTGCAATCCTCTGTCCTTCCTTAACATCAAGGTTAAAGTTCTGTATCAAAGGCTTTTCCTGAACATAAGAAAATGATACATCGTCGAATCGGACATTCCCGTTAGTTCTCTTTAATTCAATCTCATTGATATCCGCCTGTTTCTCAACTTCCTCGTCCATTACTGCAAAAACTCTTTCCGCTGATGCAACAGCACTCTGTATCTGGGCTGTTACACTTGTTACATTGTTTATGGGTTGAGAAAAGTAGGATGAGTAGGTCAGGAAGCTGGAAATATAGCCGATACTTAACCTGCCGGCCAGTGCCGCAATACCACCAGTCATTCCAAGTAAAACATAAGTAATATTATTTACAAGACGGGTAGACGGGTTTACCAGAGATGAATAGAACTGCGCCCATCTTCCGCATTTATACAAACGTCCGTTTATTTCCTCAAATTTCTTCTGAGCCCTTTCCTCATAATTAAATGCTTTTACAACCTTCTGATTTCCTATAATCTCTTCAATATAACCATTTAGCTCACCATTTACCTTTGACTGTTCCTTAAACATTTTTGATGAACGTCTTGTTATAAATGATGCAATTAAAAATGTAACAGGTGTCATTACAATTACTATAAGTGTAATCCATGGATTCAAAACAAACATAAAAACAAGTGAACCAACAATGGATATTATACCAGTAAAAAACTGAGTAACCGACTGATAAATTCCTTCACCTATATTTTCCATGTCATTTGTAAGTCTGCCCATTATATCTCCATGAGGCTTTTGATCAAAAAATCTCAAAGGCATTTCCAGTATATGGTCAAATACATCTTTCCTTAACCTCTCTACTGTTCTATTTGACAGTACAGCCGTAATTACCTGCAAACTCCATTGAAAAAATGCACTTACCAAATACAAAATTAATATAATTATAACTATATTAAGAATACTTTTGAAATCAACCTGTTCTTTTCCGGCAATAGCATCAACACCTTTACCTATTATAAATGGACCTGCCACCATAAGGATATTGCTTAATGCTGCAAATAGTACGGCTCCCAGCAGATATGGCTTATTGGCTAAAATGTATCTGCCGAGACGTTTAACTGCATCACTTTTCATGTATGAGCTACCTCGCTTTTTCTTTGTGAATAGTATATTTCCTGATAGACGGGGCAGGATTTCAGTAGCTCTTCATTTCTGCCTATTCCTACTATTTCTCCGTCATCCAGTACTACTATTAAATCTGCGTCTCTGATTGCAGCTACTCTTTGTGTTACCATTATTATTGTTAGCCCTTTCAGATTATCCTTGATTTGTCTTCTTAAAGCTGCATCTGTAGCATAATCCAAGGCACTGGTACTGTCATCAAAAATAAGTATTTCCGGCCTTTTGACCACTGCCCTTGCAATTGCAAGTCTTTGTTTCTGCCCACCTGAAAGATTCGCTCCGCCCTGGGAAATATGAGCCTCAATGCCTTCAGGTTTTTGCTTGATAAATTCCGTCGCCTGAACAATTTCGGCAGCCCAATAAATATCATTTTCCTGTGCCTGTTCATTTCCCCACTTTATGTTCTCCTCGATAGTTCCAGAAAATAGAACCGATTTCTGGGGAACAAGTCCTATTTTATCTCTTAAATTCTGTTGCTTCATATTTTTAACATCAGTTCCGTTTATCAGAATTTGTCCATCCGTAGTATCGTAAAATCTGGCAATAAGGTTTACAAGAGTGGATTTTCCTGACCCGGTAGAACCAATTATGCCTACTGTTTGTCCACTTTTGATTCCGAATGAGATATTTTTCAAAGCATACTCTGAGGCTCCATCGTATGTAAATCGTACGTTTCTAAACTCAATCAAAGGCATTTCTTCTGAAACATTGACAGCAGACTGTACATCTGCGATACTACCAGCCCTGTCCAATACAGACGGCTGAGTCTCCAATATCTCATTGACCCTGTTTGCTGAAGCTGCCGCCTTTGTAAAGGTGACGACCAGATTTGCAAGTACAATAAGCGCGGAAAGAATCAGGTTTATATAGTTGATATACGCAATTATTTCACCTTGAGTCATTGTACCGTGATATACCTGTATTCCGCCAAACCACAGTATTGTAGCGACACCAAAGTTTACTATAACAGTTGTAGCAGGATTTAGAAGTGCTGAAACCTTACCTACACTTATAGACATATCTGCATATTCCCTGTTGCCTTTTGAAAAACGTTCTCTTTCCTTGTCCAGTTTTGCAAACGCACGTATTACCCGCACTCCGGACAAATTTTCCCGTATTATTACGGACAATGTATCAAGCTTTTTCTGTACTGTTTTATACAGCGGTATTGTTCTTGACATTATAAAATATATAACCAGTGCAAATAACGGCATTGTTATAAATAGTATTACAGACAGCTTCAAGTTGATGGTCATTGCCATTATCAATCCGCCAATGCAAAGAAAAGGAACTCTGACTACAAGTCTTATCAGCATGGCCACCGCGAGCTGGAGCTGATTAACATCACTGGTTATTCTATTTATGAGAGAAGGAGTTCCTATTTTATCAAGCTCATTAAAGGAATATCCTTGTATCTTTTTAAATAAAAGGTTTCTCATTGACGTTCCAAACCCTTGTGAAGCTATAGATGCATAGTACTGGCATATATATGCTGAGCCGGCTCCGGTTATTGCGATTGCAACCATTATCCCCCCCATCATGTATACGTATGATGGATTGTTTGCTTTTACACCATTGTCGATAAGCTTTGCCATTAATAAAGGTATTGTCAATTCAAGTATTGCTTCAAATAATTTAAATGCCGGACCTAAAACAACTTGTTTAAGATATGGCTTTAAATATTTTATTAATTTAAACAATGAATAACTTCCCCCAATTTTACGTTAACTTATTTTTCTAATATTGCAACTAACTAAAGATACATGTCTTCAAGTATTGCTGAACCCGTTTTTGTCTTAAAATATTTACTTCTGACAGTATTTATGGCATTTTGGTCCATTTCATCTTCATATATGTTCACAAGAAAATCAGCTTCAACCAGTATTTGAAAATCTACTCCGTCTATTTTTTTATAGCTATGGTGATGCCCTATTATATAGCAAACTCGTTCAATAGTATAAGTATCGATATCGTATTTATTCATTATCTCTTTTGCTATTGCAGGTCCTTCCTTTTCCTGATACGGTCCCGCAGACGAATTGTACTTTTTTTCGGCCTCTTTGATTCCTATATCGTGAAGAATTCCCGAAAGGCTTACAATCAGCAATTCTTTATCATTAAGCTGCTCTAATGTACCTATAGTATTACAAAAACTATAAACCTTTAAAGTATGGTTGATACGTTTAACATCCTTTTTGAAATAGTTTATCATTTCCTTTATTATTTTGTCCGAATTTAGTGTCATATTACCCTCCTTTATTTCGGATTTTACTCATTTCTATCAATTATATTGCATTGATATTTGAAAAACAATGCAGATAGAAGAATTTTTATGGTACAATAATATTGTTAATAAGGAAAGTTAATATTTTTATATCATAAAGAGGGTCACAATGAAACCACGCATTCCATTTATTGATTTCCTAAAAACTTTAGCTATATTGGGCGTTATAATTATACATGTTTCTTCCAGAGCACTAATACATTATGAAGTTGCCTCAGTAAACTGGAACCTTTCGGTTTTTTGGGGAGCAGTGGTGAGATGGAGCGTTCCTGTCTTTCTCATGTGCAGCGGAGTTTTATTTCTTAATTCCGAAAAAAATGTTTCCATCAAACAGATATTCAGTAAGTACATACCGAGACTTATAGCAGCACTCGTTTTCTGGGCTGTATTGTATGAAGTATGTGATGTTTATTTAAACTATGTACATACCGGATTTATCGAATTATCCGTTTTGAAGGAGTCCGTAAAAAATCTTCTTACATGTAATACACATTTTCATTTATATTATTTGTACATAATCATTCTTATATATGCTCTTATTCCTATCATCCGCGTATTTACAAATGCAGCGGACAGGCGTCATATTGAGTATGCTCTGGGTGCATGGTTTGTTCTTGGAATTGTATACCCTTTTATTGTAAAGTTTTATCCATTTAATATGCTTAAAGGAATAGTAGTTCAGTATAAAATCGCAATGGCATATTCCTCCGTCGGGTATTTTATTATAGGACATTATTTACATAAATACACTTTATCTAAAAAAACAAACTACCTTATGTATTTACTGGGAGCTGCAGGATTTGCTATAACCTTGGCAGGAACTATTAATATGTCAGAATCATCAAATGCACTAAATACGCTTTTCCTTGAAGGAATGTCTCCCAACGTTGTTTTTATGGCTTGTGGGATATTTTTACTTGCAAGGAACATAAAAGGCATCTTTAAATCCGATAAAGTTCTGAAATTGTTCGGTTTTATTTCTCAGGGGAGCTTTTGCGTTTATCTTTTTCATGATTTCATAAATATAGCTTACAGGGAACTTAAAATTGAGAGTACTATTGCCAATCCTATTATTTCTATACCTTTTCTTACTTTAATTAATCTCGGGATAAGCCTTTTTGTTTACATAATTTTGTCTAAAATACCTTTTGTAAAGAAATATCTGATATAGCCGCTTTACTAGTATCAGGCCATATTATTCCATCCCCAAAGAAAAAATACTACTGCAAGAAGCATAATAATTATTCCAAGTACCTTTCGATTCAAGAATACTACCTCCTCTAAAGCATACACAGATCTTTTAACACATTTACCTTTTAAAGTATAAATTATAAATGTGTTTTATTTGTGTCATATTTGTAACTTTTTCTAAAGTAGTATAATTTAGAGAAGCGGTGATAACAGTCTGCAAACGCTTTCAAGTATTTTTGACAATACTCCTCTTTTTTTATAATTTTCTTCGGTTACTTCCCTGCATGTATTTAGGTCATCATAAAATATTGTTGAACATTTATGAGTAATGTCGTGACCATACATAAAAGCATTTATTTCAAAATCCAGTGAAAAACTTCTCATGTCCATATTTGTAGAACCTATGGAACAGCAAGTATCGTCTATTACTATCATTTTGGAATGTAAAAAACCCGGATACAGGTAAACCTTCACTCCAAAGTCCATGACATCTTCAATAAAGGATGTTGTTACCTTGTAAACAAGTCTTTTGTCAGGTACTTCAGGTATCTGGATAACCACATTTACACCCGACATTGCAGCATTTTGTAAAGCTTCAAGAAATGAATCGTCCGGTACAAAATAAGGGGTCTGAATAAGAATAGAGCACTTTGCAGAATTAATCATTTTTATCATGCCCCTCTTAATCTCCTCTGCATTCGTATCAGGTCCACTTGACACCATTTGAATAGCTACATCTCCACTATCTTCTGTTTTGATTGGCCTAAAGTATTTATCCAACCTTCCAAAGTCTACCTCTTTTTTGGAAGCATACAGCCAATCTGTCATAAACCTGAGTTGAAGGCAGTAAACGCTGCTTCCAGTTACTTTAAGATGAGTATCCCTCCACGGCTTGATTCTTTTGTGCAGTCCCAGATACTCATCACCGATGTTAATTCCTCCTATATATCCTGCCTTTCCGTCAATAACAACTATCTTCCTATGATTTCTATAGTTTGCTTTAAGGTAATTATCTATTGAATTTGAAAAAAAGCTTAATACCTCTCCGCCATTATCTATAATGGTTTTAAAAGCTCTATACGGGAAAAATAGATTTTGTCCATGATCAAAGAGTACTCTTACAGTAACACCCTGTTTTGCTTTCTTAGCAAGAGTATTTATTATCAGTGTACCGATTTTATCATTTTTTATGATGAAATACAGCATGTGAATAGAAGTTTCAGCACCTTCTATATCTGTTAACAAAGAATTGTATTTATCCTGAGTTTTCGTGAATATTTCTACTTTGTTGTCATTGGTGAAAGGGCTTTGGGATAGATTTATGTTAAAATTTATAAGCTGCTTCACATAATGATTATAGGATTCTTTGAACATGGTTTCATCATAGGAAACAGTACCTAATGTTTGGTAAATCGCTCTACTGTACTCAATGTCTTTATGATTTTTAATATGAAATTTTTTCTTTTTCAGATTTAATGGTCTGCCGAATATCAAGTATAGTAAAAAACCAGCTACAGGCAATAGAGTGAGTGCTAAAATCCAACTCAAAGCACGAACAGGCTTTTTTCTTTCAAAAAAGAGTGCCGTGATAACGAAAATACTGTTTGATATTATTATAATTAATGAAAGTGCTGAATATAAGTTTGTATTCATGTCTCACTCCAGCTTTAATTGTTTCAGATAATCAAGTTTTCTGTACTCTTTTCCGATGTGCTCCTTTATATATCTTTTAGATATTTCCCCTAATTCTTTTATGGATTCTTGGGAAAGTGAAAAATTAAACAGTTTTTGAGGACTGATAAATATTATGTATTTTAAAGCCTTGACAGTACCCGGTAATAGCAATATAGACCTTGACTTTGGATTTAAACAATCCTTACAAACCAGTCCCGAGCTGTCAAAATCAAAGTACATATTCTCATCCTGTGCCTTTCCGCAGTTTACACAATTTATAACATGCGGCTCATATCCCAGCAGGGACATGAGCCTTAACTCAAAAACAACGGTTATAAGATTAAGCGGACGGTTGGTTTTGGAAATGACATAGAGTGTATTCAGAAGAAGTCGAAGGACCTCTTCTGATGGTTCTCCCTCCTGAACATTATCCGAAATCAACTCAAGTATATGAGAGCAGTATGTCAGTTTTTCTATATCGTTTCTTATTTCATAATTAGGCTCTATTACCTGACAGCTTGACATGTTGTAAAGTTCTTTTCCTTTAAACAACATATAATCACTATAGGCAAAAAGCTGTGATCCTGCACTCAATGAGCTTTTCGCTCTTCTTGCATTTTTTGCAGCTATTGAAATTTTACCTTCTTCAGCAGTAAGTACCGTAATAATCTTGTCTGCTTCACCGGTATTTACTTCTTTTATAACTAACCCCTTATAATTAACATAACTCATTCTTAACCCCGATAATTACTTAGACTTCTGTTTCTTCTCGCATGACATTCTCTGCTGTTTCAGACTTAAACTTTTCTTCGATCTCTTTCATCAGAACATAAGAATCAATACTTCCTGTTGTTTTAAAAACATTCCATACAAAGTCCAGTAACATAAATGTCAGCCCCCTTGGCTTAAATATTTGTTTAGAACTATATTTCTACATCATATATTCTCTCACAATCCGCCAAGAGTATACCCGATTAATTCTTATTTGTTTTATAACCAAGTGTTTTGAGCATATTATCGCTGTTTCTCCAGTCTGACTTTACCTTTACCCAGAGTTCCAGAAATATCTTTGTGTCCAGTAGACGCTCAATTTCGTATCTGGCAGCACTTCCGATTTTTTTAAGCATACTTCCCTGCTTACCTATGATTATGCCCTTGTGAGAGCTTTTTTCGCAGTATATGGTGGCCTGAATATTTATAAGTCCGTCTTCCCTTTCCTTGAAGGATGTAACCTCCACACCAACACCGTGAGGAACCTCGTCATCAAGATTAAGCAGCACTTTTTCCCTTATCATTTCAGCAGCAATTACTTTTTCAGGTTGATCTGTCAGCATATCTTCCGAGAAAAACTGCGGCCCTTCGGGTATATAATCCAATGCCTCTTTTAATATTATATCAATACCGTCATTTTTTAATGCCGAAATCGGAATAATCGCTTTAAAATCCATAAGTTTGCTGTAGCTGTCTATTATTGCCAGCAATTTATCCTTGCTAACCAAATCAACCTTGTTCAATATAAGAAAAACAGGAGTTTTTACCTGCTTCAATTGCTGTATTATGTTAATATCCTGGGCTCCCGGCTGCGCGTTCGCTTCAACCAGAAACAGAACCAAATCAACTTCCTTTATTGTCTCGGAAGCAACATTTACCATATATTCTCCAAGCTTCGTTTTTGGCTTGTGAATACCCGGAGTATCAATCAATATAAGTTGGCATTCTTTATTTGTTATAACGCCTCTTATAGTATTTCTTGTAGTCTGGGGTTTGTCCGACATTATTGCAATTTTCTGACCTGTAACCGTATTTAAAAGTGTTGATTTCCCTACATTTGGCCTTCCTATTACTGATACAAAACCTGATTTATATGACATTGTCTCCTCCAATATATTATTAAAAAGTTCTGAATGCGTTTGGAAGTAAATCCCCAAACCTTATTTTTTTATATTCACCATTTTTTTTAGTGCATATTAATTCCATTTCATCATCTGCAAATTCAGCCATTACTTGCCTGCAAATACCACAAGGATATATGTAGTCCTCATCATCACTGGCTATAGCAATTTTGTCAATCTTTATCCTGCCCTCTTCTGAAACAGCCTTGAATATAGCAGTTCTCTCTGCGCAGTTTGTTGCACCAAAAGAAGCTATTTCAACATTACAGCCTGTATATACTTTTCCTGAAGCTGTTAATAGTGCAGCCCCCACCCTGAATTTTGAATAAGGGACATACGCTGTATCCATGGCCTTTCTCGCACAAGACGCTAGCTCCATATCATTCATCTTGAAGCCTCCTTTTTGTTTCTAACAACTATGCTAGTAAAATAGTCAATTTATGTATAACTTTATCCCACAGAATAAGTAATCCTATTACAATACTAAAAATTGCAGATACAAAAACTGCTCCGGCTGAAACGTCCTTTATAATCTTCGCTTTTGGGTGGTAAACATCAACTATTATGTTAACTACAACTTCTACAGCTGTATTAATCAATTCAAAACAAATTACCATTGCTACTGTAAGGCAAAGTATAGTAAACTCGATTTTGCTAACACGCACCCACAGTGACAGCAATATAACTATTGTACCAATGACTAAATGGATTTTCATGTTTCTTTCATTTACAATAGTATACCAAATTCCTTGAAAAGCATTATTAAAGCTCTCTATAGGATTTCTGTTCTTCATAACACTCCTTAATCTCTGGGAAGTCCGATTTCCTTCAAAATGTCTTCCTGCCTTTTGAACATTATCTCTTCCTCATTCTTTTCCATATGATCATATCCTAAAAGGTGGAAACATGAATGTGCTGTAAGGAAAGCCATCTCTCTTTCAAAACTGTGGCCGTAGGCTTCCGCCTGTCTCTTG
Organism: Ruminiclostridium papyrosolvens C7; assembly: GCF_000421965.1. Classification (GTDB taxonomy): domain Bacteria; phylum Bacillota; class Clostridia; order Acetivibrionales; family DSM-1351; genus Ruminiclostridium; species Ruminiclostridium papyrosolvens_A. The sequence goes on from NZ_ATAY01000024.1 coordinate 85,393, forward strand.
GCAGTTTCAGCAGAAATAATAATATCTCCCAAAATTAACTCCCCCACTTCAAGGTCATAGTCCCCTTCATCGGATATAAGCTTACCGTCTTTAAAATCTACCATAGGAAAGGATAGAACATCTGTTGATTTATCTATATCCCTATGTTCTTTGTTTATATCTCTTATCTCGCTATCATCTACAATTAAAACGCTTACTTCGTAATCTTTGTCAAGCTTCTCTGACTTCATACACAGTTTTATTGTCGTTTCTATAAGGCTTTCTATTTTTTTGTCTACTATAACTTTATTCTGCTCATTTTCAATTATTATCAAGTTTTGTTCCTCCACCTGTTCTTTTATCTTCCGAATCCTTCTCCTTATTATACTCTCCCTTTTCCTCAATAAAAATATCCTTTTTTAATGCGTCTTTTATTTCAGGATATTGTTCTCTTGCATGAAAATAACCGCTGAGTACTCTCATAAAGGATTTAGCTATAGTATCAAGGTCTGAAAGCGTAAGCTGGCACATATCCAGCTGACCGTCGTCCAGCTTATCCTTGATTATTTTTCTTATCAAGCCTTCTATTTTTCCTTCAGTTTTGTCTGTCATTGATCTTACGGCTGCTTCTACTGAATCTGCCAGCATAACAACAGCTGCTTCTTTTGTTTGAGGCTTTGGGCCTTCATATCTGAAATTCTCCTGTTTTATTTCTTCATCCCCGCCGGCTTTCATTGCCCTGTGAAAAAAGTAAGCTACCAGAGTTGTGCCATGGTGCTGTTTTATTATATCTCTGATTGCAGTAGGAAGCTTGTACTTTATAGCAATGTCTACTCCATCCTTGGCATGTGATGTTATGACAAGAGTACTAAGATTGGGAGTCATCCTGTCATGGGGGTTTTCGTTTAACTGATTTTCTTTAAAAAAGTCCGGCCTTTTCAATTTTCCAACATCGTGAAAATAAGCACCCGCTCTGGACAATAAAGCATTTCCTCCGATATCCTCCGTTGCTATCTCTGCCAGATTCCCTACCATTAGACTGTGATGATAAGTTCCCGGTGCTTCTATAAGTAACCTTTTTAACAACGGATGATTTGGATTGGAAATTTCCAATAGCTTTAACGGTGTCACAATATTGAAAACACTTTCCAAAAATGGCAACAAACCTATAGTAAGTACCATGGAAATCAGCCCGTTTAGAAAGACTGCTATACTGTCTGTAATAATTGTTTGCAAATCACTTTTATATATAAAGTTCAGTGCAACTACAAGAACGACATTTATCAATCCAAGTAGTATCCCATTCATGGACAATTTGCTGCGTTGGCTTGCTTTGGTTACAAGAAAAGCAGAAATAACCCCACAAATTAGGCCCATAAACAAAAACTTGTTATCACCCTTAATCATAATTGAAATACCAACTGTAAGTACACAGTTTATCACAACGGCAAGCTCCATATTTAAAAGTATTGAAACCAGCATTGTACCTACAAAAACCGGTATTACAAGACCCTCGTAGTAAGGAAAGAGACATCTTGCCAGAACAAGTATTATAACAACTATTAAGGATAATAATAGTAAGTCCTTTTTGTCGTTGTATATTTTTTTGTTATATTTTTTAAGAAACACTATAACTAAACCTGCAAGAAATAAAATAGTGGCAAGAATACCTATTGAGAAAAGATAATCATATTTACTTTTTGTTTCCAGCAAATTCAACTCTTCAAGAAGCTGCAACTTGTCCTCAGTTACCACGTCACCAAAGCTTATAATCCTTGATTCCTTTTTGATTTTTACAATATTTGCATCGTTATTGTAGGCTTCCTGCTGTTTCTTTGCAGTAGCCTCTTCGTCTATAACCCTGTTTGGCTTTAATATTGCTTTTACAAGTTGATTTCCAATATTTTTAAGTTCCTGACTTATTCCCTGTTCACTTTGATAACTGTTCTGCAGCCTATGTATGTGAATTGCAAGATTGCTTTCAGTTACCTCTTCAGACATGGCATCAGAAACAAGCCGACGGGTAATCTCTTCAAAATTATCAAGTTCTGTATCTGAAATCTTGGATACAAGGTAATTTATCTGGTCTGCTGATAACGGTATATTCAGCTGTGATACATGCTGTGTAAGGCTACTTATTGCTTCGTCACGGGCCTGTTTCAAATACACATCATAATCTCGGGTGTTTGAACCTACACCAAGCTGTTTTAAATATTTATCAATACTATCTCTGGAAGATGAAACTGCCTTGAAAAAATCATCTTTCTTATAAATAACCTCTACAAAAGCTTTTGTATCTTCCTTATTAACGGGCTCAACACTTTCTCTTGCAGATATTCTGTTTTTTTCTGTCAGGACCTCGTTAACCAAATCTCTAGGTGCTGTAATATCGTAGGTGGACACATCCCCCACACTTAATCTGTATTTTTTAGGAAGTGCCCCCGTCTGAATTATTATAAATGCAATCAGTACTGTAACAATAACAAGAAAAGCACGCTGAAAAGCGAAATTTCTCGCAATCTTTTTCAGCCTGCCATTACTTTTCTTCTTTTTTATCATTGGCTTTCCCCCGAATCCAAGCTCACTTTTTGTTTGAATCGTGTTTATCGTATGCGATTATAATTTTTTGCACCAGTTCATGTCTTACAACATCCTTTTCTGTGAGGTTAACAAATGATATTCCTTCTATATCTGAAAGTATATTGGTGACCTCCCTGAGGCCTGATTTCTTGTCCCCCGGCAAATCGACCTGTGTAATATCACCGGTAATAACTGCCTTTGAATTAAACCCGATTCTTGTGAGAAACATTTTCATCTGTTCAGGTGTTGTATTCTGGGCTTCATCCAATATTATAAAGGAATTGTCTAAAGTTCTTCCTCTCATATATGCAAGAGGTGCTATCTCAATCATACCTCTCTCCAGATACTTTAAATAAAGGTCAGCGCCCATAATCTCATATAAACCATCATACAAAGGTCTTAAATATGGGTCTACCTTATTCTGCAAATCCCCCGGTAAAAAGCCCAGTTTTTCTCCGGCCTCCACCGCCGGCCTTGTCAGGATAATCCTGTCGACTTCCTTATTTCTGAATGCAGTTACAGCCATAGCTACGGCGAGGAAAGTTTTTCCAGTTCCTGCAGGACCGATGCCAAAAACTATGTCATTCTTTTTAATGGCATCAACATAAATCTTTTGACCATGGGTTTTATATTTTATCTGTTTACCCTTTGCAGTAAGGCAAACATAATCTGTAAGAATTTCATCCGCCTTTTCTATCTGTTTTTCATTAGACAAACCTACCAAATAGAGCACATTTTGTCTGGTAATGGACTGTCCTTGTTTAGCAATGTCAAGAAGCTTGTTAAGAACTGTTTCAGCCTTACTTACACTCTCTGTCTCACCGCTTATCCTGATGGATGTACCCCGTGTTAAAACTTTTACTTTAAATGCCTCTTCTATAATCTTTATGTTTTCATCATAATTTCCAAATATATTCATTGCATGTTCAATTGTATAAAACTCTACACTTCTCTCAGTTATATCCGCCAAGTGTTATTAGCCTCCTATCATCTGTGTAACTCCAATGTCTTCTATACATTCTACCGTTACTGTGGCAGTTATCTTACCACTATCATTTTCGGTATAGTATACATTCTTTTTAGCTATCTCTGCTCCTTGCGGTATCTGTTCCTGTACTTGTTTAAATGCCTTTTCGGCTGCTAATTGTTTTGCTCTGTCAATATCAAGCTTTTCCTGTATTAATTCATACTCATAGTATTTATCAACGACCCACTCTACAGGTAAAGCAAGATTCTTACCTAAAGAAAGTTTCTTTTTTACCTCTATGTGTTCTGCATTATTATATGGAATTTTTCTATGAAATAATTTGAATTTTTTTGTAAAAAAAACAAGAGAATACCTTTCTTTCTCAAAACCCGTTCTTCTGGTTTTAACAAGCGTTTGCTCCACCTGACTACTGGCTTCATACCATGTCCTGGCTTTTACAGACCCCATTGAGTGAACCATAAGCGGAGGAGCTTCAGGATTTTTTACGTTCTCTATTGTTCCGGTTACAAGTAGCTGGCCTTTTGTTACTGTATCACCAATTTTTACAGTTTCAAGGCCTTCTTTTGCTACTATTGAGTATATAACACCATCCTTTGCTGCAACCAAATTGCAAGGTATTTTTTTATCTATTAAATCCGGAGGTTTCACCCTTTCAGAAACATTGACAAAAACCCTTGTCCCCCGGACCGAAACACTGATCCTTGAGAGGTCATTTATCCCAAGCATTATATTGTCTACCACGTTATCAGGATTTATGCTGAATTTTAATGCTCCGGGCTTTATTCCGTTTTCATAAAGCTTCTCTAATATAACTTCTGTGGAAACCTTGTCATTTCCGGTAACCGATACATCCCATATAAATGAGGATATTATGAAAAAAGTAATTATACATACTGCTGAACCAATAATAAATGCCTTTCGGTTTTTGTATTTGTATATTAAAAAAGGAAGACCTTTTTTTCTGCCAATATGTACTCTGCACCGGGATTTCTTTGCAACAGGGCGCAACATTCTAAAATCTTTTATACTGATTTTCATAGTCAGTTTGCTACTGCTGTTCCATTTTACATTCCATAGTCTGATCTGACGATGAGTACATATATTAATAAATTTTTCCAAAAAATATCCTTCAACTACTATAATAACATATCCAAGTATATAATTCCACAACCTCCAAATTAACATTTTCGTTACCCCCGTATTTTCCCTTGAAAGTAATTACTTGAGGAATTCAAGTGACAGTATGTTTCCGTATACCATAATATTTTCTGCCGTAATCTCTTTGATATAAATATCAGTACCTGTTAATTTAATAATCCCGGACGTAGTATTTACACGTATTACTCCTTCCGCATATTCTACAATTCCCTTGTAGTTTTCGATAATAACATCCCCGTTGCCCAGCATAACAAGTTTAGGCATATTTAAAACAATCTCTTTTGGTAACTCAAGCATCTCCGTGATTTTCTCTCTCAACTTAGGTTTGTTGCTTTTTACCGAAGGAGTTTTTATGTTTTTCTTATTTTTGTTTTTACCTGCCGAACTCATTCTCCCCGCCATATCCAACCCTCTAATCGTTTAATTTGCCAGCTCCTGAACGTTACCAAACTCATAGCCATTTTCACGTGCTCCTTTGATAATCATACCCAACGCATCTGCATTATCTTTTGACACCGCATGAAGCAACATAATCTCACCATTATGGAGATTACGCATTACTACCTTATATGCGTATTCAGGACCTCTTACCTTATCCCTGTACCAGTCATCATATGCAAAACTCCAGAAAAGGTTGCAATATCCAAGCTTACTTGTAATACTCAGGGTACGTTCACTATATTCACCCTTTGGTGGCCTGAGAAAATTCATTTTTGCGCCGAATTTTTCTGTAAAAGCACGCTCCAGGCCCACCACTTCCTCTTCAATTTGAGTATCGTTTTTTTCCGGCAGACTTGGGTGGTGTATTGTATGGTTTCCAACGGTGTGTCCTTCCTCAACCATCCTGCGTACTAAGTCCTGATGTTCTTTGAGATACGGACCTGTTATAAAAAAAGCTGCCTTTACATTATTGTCCCTGAGCGTATCAAGAATTTGCCCTGTATAGCCATTTTCATAGCCCTCATCAAATGTAAGGTAAATTGTCTTTTTACTTACATCTCCGAGATATTTGGCTCCATATTTTGAAAGCAGTTCAGGAGTTCCCGGATCGGCTCTGGGTGTTTGGTTATTTGGCTGCCTTGCCATACCCCAGCATCTTTTTTTATCGTTTGGATATGAATTTTTATCGGATACTTCTCCTTCTGTGGCTGAGCTATTTCCTTCAACAAGCCTTCCTGTAAGCTCAGTTGAAAAATCAACGTTATTACTGCTCGCACTGTATACCCCTCCAATATCAGAAAACCCGGAATCCGAATTTGAATCCCTATGTTTCTTTATTGTAAAAAATACAAAAATCAAAGCTACGCCTACTATTAAAGCCATTACGGTAATCGCCTTATTTTTTTTCAATCTTATTACCTCCGTCATCTCAGTTGTGCTAAAGCCTGAAATAAAAATGTTTCTCATATATTTATATATAGTTCGTCTATCTTTTTAGAACAACTTTTACCTATAACAAAAAAATCCTCAAAGAAGTGAGTTATATCACTCTCTAAGGATTCTTACAATGTTAGTCTTAGTCTATTTATCATTTTCCACTATTTTAAGTTTATCTGTTTTTATTAATTCTTCACCTATTGGAGGAATTTCAACATTATCTGATTTCTGAACACTGACATCGACGAAAACTTTAATTTGTTCAAAAACCCCACCGACCATATTTAACGCGTTCACTGCGTCATCAGGATCAACAATAGCCTTTATAACATACGGCGGAAGTACATGCCTGCCATTAACATTTATATATCCACCTGCTCCTCTGACTTCACTTGTATCAATTATTCTTTGGTCATTTATTGCAAGTGCCTGAGCATCTGTAGCTCTAAGCTCATTTAATACGAATAGAAGATCATCATCCTCAACGCTTAAAGCATCATCTTTGCTGAATGTAACAACGACCCCTCTTCCTTTAACATTAGTTAACCCTGCAACAGTTTTTAGCTTTTGTATTTCATCCGACAAAAGTTTTAGATTTTCATCTGAATTGCCTCTTGCATTCTCAAACTTGGATAATTGGGTTTGTAATTCATTAAGTTTTGCTCTTAAATTCTCATTATTTTTCTGCTCATTTAGTATTTTTACGACCAGATCATCTTTCTTCTGATTTTCCAATGTCATTACCTTTGCATTATTTCGTATACTTTGAAACTGCCATGACAGTGCAAGTCCAAGAATTACACATACTAATGCTATGGATATGTTTCTACTGCTCCTTTTTGCTTTCATTATCTGCTACCTCCAGCTTGGAAATCAATCCATTGATGTCATTCATGAATTTTGGTATAACAATGCTATTTTTCTGTTCTACAGTAACACGCTTTTTATATTGAATAAGTCCACTTACCACGTCACTATCCTTTATTGCAGAGTACAACTTGTCAGGGTCGCCAATTGCCTTTATTTCAAAAGGAACTGCATACCTGTTTTTGTTTATTTTTATGGTAGGGCCTGCACAAATCTGTTCACTGGTTGCAATAAGCCTTTCATCATTTATTGCTATGGCCTGTGCTCCGGCATCTCTCAAATCATTTATAATACCATAAACCTCGTAATCGTGAATTATATAATTCATTTGACTTGCAGGGTCTGGGTTTTCTGCATCATTTAAGGTTATTACTACACCATCCCCGGTCACATCTGTTAACCCTGATATGAATTTAAGATAATCCAGCTCATTTTTTAAGCTGTTACTGGAATTCGTTCCAGGAGAAGCTTTCAGAAAATCTTCTTTTTTATGTTCCAGTTCTGCTATCTGTGCCTTATACTGCTCTCCTTCCTTAACTCTTGTATCCAGTTGACTTTTTAGCCTGTTATAATCAAGTGTAAGAGCAGACTGTTTTTGCATGCTGACAGTACTTCTTATTTGTACTGTAACTAGCATACCAAAAATGGCAAATATGATAAATAGAATAATAAAATTGTCTTTTACCTTCATTATAGCCTCTTCTGTATACTTTATTATTTTCTTCTTTGGTTCCCTCTTATATAATTTTACTTTTTATACACAGTTTTTTCAAGGAAAAAACATTTTTACTTATTTTTTAAGTTTTTCATTGACAAAATTATATAGTCTATTGTATACTAATATTCGTCTTAGGGGAGTAGCGCAATTGGTAGAGTAGCGGTCTCCAAAACCGTCGGCTGCGGGTTCAAGTCCTGTCTCCCCTGCCAAAAGAAAGCACTTAGAAGATTTATTCTTTTAAGTGTTTTTTTATTGTTAAATACAACCTAAAAGCCTAGAACTGTAAAAGTACTAGGCTTTTAATTCTAATTTGCATAATTATTAATTTTTATAAGATGGGAAATATTTTAGAAAATTAGTTCGGGTATACTTTAAACTCCCCTTGCCTCTAGAGGCCAAATGAATTTGTGAATTTGAAGGCTCAACCTCACAGTTAATTCGTATTCCTCAAAGTAAGCATTTTTTTCCTTTAACATATTAACTATTTCAATACAATCCAATTTCCCAAAAACAGGCGAGAAATTAATAGTAACACCTGTTTGAGATAGAATATTTCTATGTTCTTTAATGGTTTCAAATGCGAATTCCAAATCTCTCCGGCTGCCAACTATAAATTTGATTTCATCATCTGAACCTAATAATTTGAAATTTTCATTATAAATATTATAGTTCGACATTCCAGAGTCAGGGCATTTGACATCTAAAGCATAGTTTAGCTTTAAAAAATTAGTATCTTCAACAAAATCATTTAATTCAGTCTTACTATACAAAGGGTAGCTCCCGTTAGTCTCAATCCTCACCTTAAATCCTTTTAAAGCTAGATATAAAGGAAGATACCTCTTGACCTTATTTAATTCAAGAGGCTCTCCGCCAGTACACAAAACATTCTTGCAATTATAGTTGTCTAATATATTAACAATTTCATTTGGTTTAAGTTCTTGAATGTCATTGCTGAACTCGTTGTAGCTATACTTAGTATCACAATAATCACACCTCAAATTACATCCAGCCACCCTTACAAATGTCATAACTGAGCCTGCAGATACTCCCTCCCCGGAAACACTGTTAAAAATCTCAATAATAGGCATTCTACTCTGTTCAAATTGCTGTAGATTCATGCTATACCTCTCTGATAACTTCTGCAAAGCTAGTCGTGGTTTCCCATATTTTTATTTTATCGACCACAATATCACTATCGACTAGTTCTTGAGTTAGATCATCAAAAAAACTTGCTGCCATTTCCTCAGCAGTAGGTCTATATTTAACTGTTGCAACTTTCTTTCCGCTACTCCTTAATAATTCTGCTATCTGACGTTCTACAGAATCATTGGTATCACACCAAAACATAAAGGCATGATCCAGAGGCTCAATTATTTTTCTCTGAACTATTGCTTTAAGGTCAGAAAAGTCCATAACCATCCCGTCTGAGTGTAGCGTGTCTTCAAGTAATCCTTCATTTTTTCTCGATATCTGAACCTGCATTCTATATGTATGACCATGTAGGTTACTGCACAAGCCTCTGTGGTCTGATAACATGTGCGCCATATCCCAAGAAAATTCTTTAGTTATAGATATTTTACCCAATCACTTCTCTCCTAACTTCAACATAATATTATAAGGTTAAATTTTTCACTTAAAGCCCTATATATTTTATCGGGTCTTTTTCCCCCGCCTCTTTAAATGCCTTCAATCTCAGGGAACAACTGTCACATGTCCCGCAAGCAAATTCTTCACCACGGTAGCATGTCCATGTAAGACTATAATCTACTCCCAATTTAATACCTAACTTTATCTCATCTGATTTAGTCATACATACCAAAGGAGCATGAATTTTTATTTTTTTACCATCTTCAACAGCACATACCGTACCAAAGTTAATTGCATTTTCCATAGCATCAATAAACTCTTGTCTGCAATCTACATATCCCGAATAGTCAACTTCACTTACCCCGATAAATATATCTTGCGCACCGATTACCTCTGCGTAAGATGCCGCAAAGGATAAGAATATCATATTTCGTGCAGGAACATACGTTATTGGAATTTTATCCTTATTTATGTTGCTATCCGGTACACTAATATTAGTGTCTGTTAATGCAGATCCTCCCCATGCATCCATATTTGTATTGACAAAAATATGTTCTTTAATGCCAGCTTTTTCTGAAATTATCTTGGCACATTCAAGCTCTTTATAATGCCTCTGTCCATAATTAAAAGATATAGCATATACTTCATATCCTTCAGATTTTGCTATGTATAAAGTTGTTGTGGAGTCCATACCTCCTGATAATAAAACTACTGCCTTTTTCAACATTACCAAACCCTTTCATATTTTTAGCTGTAATACCAATAATTTACCATTTAAATGTATTAATTTCAAATTTAATTTCCATAATCATTAGCTATTAACTATAATTTATGTATAGTTTGAGTTAACATTTTAATTAATAGTATGAAAAATAGGCCACCTCAATTAAATTTTTCTCTGTATTACTTTGTTTATACGACATCTCGTACCACAAGAAAAAATAATTAAAATGACCATCTTTAACAAGTAGATATAATATTTTTTTTAATTAATTTGGAATACTCTTGATTTTAAGTAATTGCTAATTTTTTTATTTACGGTAGTAAAGCTAGAATCTGTCATGTCTCTTCTTGAATATTATGCTTGTCGGAATATTTTTTGCAGGACACAAAAAGGACAAGGTTACGGAAGGTCAAGTGAACATAACTATACTAATACTACCTATCCAAAATTTAATTTTCGGATGTCTATACTACCGTAAAACAAGAAAAATTTTTGTTGCGAGGAGGATGTCATTCTAAGACTGATTAAACTTAATCATCGAACAGAAATGAAAACTACTAAAAACTACAAAAACTATTATAGCACTGAAAGTCCCATAAATCAATAGTTTTGACAAATTTTATATCATATCTTATATTTTACAATTACTTTTATATTTTGACATAATACTTGTTTTATCACAAATAAATATTATTTATTTACATAATTTGCATTGTGTTTTTATAAAAAATCCATTCGCAACATATAATATTCCTCTTTTAGATCTTGCAGACTGGTAAACTTAAATTAATTTTTTCGAACTTTTCCCCACATCAAACCCTGCTAGGAGTTTCATCTCCACTGGCACGGGTGCTCCAAATTTACATGACGCACAACAAAGCAAAGCCT
>NZ_ATAY01000025.1 GCF_000421965.1 Ruminiclostridium papyrosolvens C7
TCCAGTTACACCCGTAGCTCCGGTTGCACCAGTTGCCCCGGTAGCGCCAGTTGCCCCGGTAGCGCCAGTTGCCCCGGTAGCGCCAGTTGCCCCAGTAGCTCCGGTAGGCCCTGTCGGCCCGGTAGGTCCTGTCGGCCCGGTAGGTCCTGTTGGTCCGGATGAAGATGTTAAAGATACATCTTCAACAAGTACATTAGAAGTATTTGGCTCGCCCTGTTTACTTATAGATACAATAGTATACACTGTTCCGGCCGGTGCAGGGGTTGTTGTACCCGTGAATTCCTGCCAGTTATTAAGCGTAGCATCAGGAAGAGTACCTGGTGGAATACTGATGACGAGACCAAGTCCCAGATAATTAAAGTTAGCATCAAAATATGCTATTGTAATAGTAGTAAGTGGATTTGGCAATGCTCCTACTTTTGCCAGAAAAGCGGAGAATTCGTAAGGCTCAGTAAAATCTGCTTCAATTATCTGATAAATAGTAGAGGTTACACCTCCATCAAGTAATTCCGCAGAAAAAGTACCTGAATGGCTGAAAGCGGAAGTTACTATTGCACTGAACGAATTCCAGGGAGGAAAAGTTCCTGTTTCAAAACCGCCATTTATAATAACATTAGTAGCCATTTTTAATTTTGTCACCTCCTTGAAAGTTTTGGGGATAGACATACTCTAAATGTTTAGTATGCTACGTTAACAGTATATGGGTGTATAGCACAATTTGTTCCTTATGTTAACAAAAAACATTAAAAAGTGACGTTATGTGTAACATACATGCAGCATATAAATAGTAACAGATATATTTATAATGATTGGGGTCATCATGGGAGACCAAAATATAAAACTAGCTATATTTTCAAAGGGTGATGATAAATTCATCGAGGATATAGCTAATAAACTGTCAGAGGATTATGATATTAAGAAAATAACTGTAAACATGCTTAACATGGAAAAACTGGAAGAAGGGATGAACTGGGCTGATATTTGCTGGTTTGAATGGTGTGATGAACTGTTGGTATATGCCGGCAGACTTGATATTGCAAAAGAAAAAAAAATAATTTGCAGACTGCACAGCTATGAGGCATTTACAAATTATCCGGCAAGGGTTAATTGGAATTGTGTCGACTGCCTTATATTCGTATCAGAAACAATACGTAAGTATGCAATTAACACTTTCGGAATAGATGAAAAAATTACTACAGTAATACCAAACGGAGTAGATTTATCACAGTTTAGTTTTGAAAATAGAAGCTATGGATTTAATGTTGCCTATGCGGGATATATTAATTACAAAAAAGGGCCAATGCTGCTTTTGCAGGTCTTTAAAGCACTATATGATTATGATAACCGATATAATTTTTATATCGCAGGTCAGTTTCAAGACTCCAGATACTTACTGTATTTCAAACAGATGGTAGAGGAGCTGGGGTTGGAAACAAACTATCACTTTGAGGGCTGGCAAAAGAATCTGGATAAATGGTTGGAGGATAAAAATTATATACTATGCACCAGCGTACTGGAATCTCAGAACATGAGTGTAATGCAGGCAATGGCTAAAGGTATAAAGCCCATTATACATAATTTTGCAGGTGCATCAGAGATTTATCCTCACAAATACTTGTGGAATACGGTTAATGAGGCTACTTTTAAAATTACCGATAATGAATATAATTCTGTTGAATACAGAATTTTTGTTGATGATAATTACTCCTTGGATATGCAGCTCAAATCGATAATGTCATTACTGGAGGATATTTCGGCCAGAAATAAACACATTACAGGCTTTGATTATAAGAATTATTGGATTAAAAGACTGAATTCAAAATTCGATATTGAAGGTGTAGGGTTTATAGGCTTAGGTGAGATATACAACCAATTTCTTTACAAGAACAGAATCCACTTGCTGGATGCAATAGTAAATAAATTATTTGATAATATCAACAGTAAAAGAGTTTTGGAACTAGGCCCCGGAACCGGGATTTTTACAGAACTTTTCCATAATAATAAAGTCACCGGATATGAGGCTGTCGACATTTCAGAAAGGTCAGTCTCAGAATTGAGTAAAATATATCCTGAGTATTTATTCAAAAATGGTGATATAAGCAATCAAACATACTATAGTGGGAAATATGATTTAATATTTGCTGCAGATGTATTGCTTCATATAACAGATGAAACACGGTATAAAAGAGTATTGGAAAATATCTCAATTCATCTGGATACTAACGGGTTTTGTATAATACTTGACCCAATAAGTGTTTTGCAGGTAAAAAGCAAGTCACCTCATATGGTAATAAGAGATAGAGAGTATGTAGAAAAAATTTTGGAAGCTTGCGGTTTGGAATTGGTGGAAATGCTTCCGGTTTCGTACTTTATGAATTACCCATTTGATAAGGACTTGGTGGGAAAATGCGGAGAAGCTGCTATGCAATTGTTTAGTACCCTTCCTGAAATATTCAAGGACAGTGAATTGAGTAACCATGAGAAAAATATTATAGGGGAGTACCTGATGCTAAAAGATAGACAGCTGACATGCAACAAGAATATGGGGCTGACAGAAAAACTCCTTATTATAAAAAAGAAAACAAACCCTTGCAAAATAAGTATTAAGCTTCAGGAAATATATGATACGGATAGTATAAGGGAGCAAATTGCCCTGATTCAAAAGCAAATAAAACAAAATCAAAAATTATGGCATAAATTCTCAGGGAAAGCAGACATTCTTAGGCTTCTGGAAAAGGATGATAACCCGACCTTTGAATATATACGTGACAAGATAAATGAGTTTATCTCCTATGAAACTAATGATTTTGACACTTTTGATTTTACTACTGCCCAAGTAATCATAGGGAAAAGGGAGAAATTTCACAGGTATGAATTAATAGAGTTTATCCTAAATAACAGCCAGGATAAAAAGTTAATTATAAATAATATCTGGTACGACTTGTACAACAAAGAGTATATACTTCCCCAGCAGATTGAAAGCAGCAAAAACTCGCATGAAATCCTATCAATAACAAGTAATATTTTAAAAAAAGGTGCTGTATATAAGAATAATATTTCAGGTTTTATATCAGACCCGCAAATCAAGGCAGAGGTAGAGGAAAATTATCTCGCCTATATGTGGGAAAGAGGAATACCGGCTTCACAATTTCTTCCCTTAAATGTATATCTTAAAATAGCTGAAAGATATACCTTTGCTTCCGGCTTCATGAATAATGAAAGCCGAGTGTTGGAAGCTCCATGCGGCTTCGGTTATGGTGCTGCATACTTATCAAAGGTATGCAATAGTGTAGAGGCAATAGATATAGCAGAGGATAATATAAGATTTGCAAACCGGGCCTACAGACAGTCAAACGTACGTTGGAATAGGGGGGATGTTACCTGTCTGCCTTATCATGCCGGGGAATTTGATGTATATGTTTCATTTGAAGTATTTGAACATCTTCCCGTTGATATGACAGTTAAGCACGTAGAAGAAGCATACAGGGTTTTGAATAAAGGGGGAAAGTTTATTATATCTACCCCAAACAAAGCAATGAGAAGAAATGTTCATAATCCTTTTCATATAAAAGAGTATGAAATTGAAGAATTCAGTACAATCCTCAGCAAAGTATTTGATAAGGTTGATTTTTATTCAGTAGAGAATTATAAGGTGGAAAAAGGGGTAAAGATGACAGCAAATAACATGATAGCAGTCTGTGAAAAATAAGGAGAGGGCTGTTGCAAATAAGTTTTTTATTAACCTGTGCGTGAGTATAAATTGTATCAATGAAAGCTTGGAAGCAATCATTGATATAATTTTATACGGGAGTACAGGTGTTAAAACAGAAAAACTTTATGTTTTGCAACAACCCCTTGTATAACATGAAAACCTGTTTTATATTATAGACTGTTTAATCTTGCTGACATAGTCAAATAGAGGTGTTGCAGCATCATTACCGTATTCCTCGATAATTTTTACAATAGCACTTCCAACAATAATTCCATCAGCATATTTAGAAATCTCTGATGCCTGCTGAGGGGAGGATATACCAAACCCCACAGCTACCGGAACATTAGTGGCAGACCTGACAGAGGATACAATTGACTGCAGGTCTGTTTTTATTTCATTACGTACACCTGTAACTCCTTTTGACGATACACAGTAGACAAATCCCCTTGCACAGGAAGCTAACTTGTTAATACGTTCCTCAGAGGTAGGTGCAATTAATGATATGATATCAACATTATATTTATCGCTAAAAGGCATCAGTTCTCCTTTTTCCTCAAAGGGAATATCAGGAATTATAACACCGTCAATACCATACTCACTACATTCCCTGAAAAAGTGGTCATAACCGTAGGTGAATACAGGATTAAGATAGGTTAGGAAAACAAGTGGAACTTGAGTCTTTTGTCTTATTCTCTTAACTGTTTCAAAAACTTTATCCATAGTTGTTCCGTTTGCTAATGCCCTTATGTTTGCTCTTTGAATAACCTCACCCTCTGCAATGGGGTCTGAAAACGGAATCCCTATCTCTATAAGGTCAGCACCAGCTTTGACCATTTCCAGAACAAATTTCTCAGTCTTTTCCAATGACGGATCACCTGCTGTAAGAAAGCCTATAAATGCCTTACCATTTTTAAACGCATTACTGATTTTACTCATCTATATTCACCCCCATATATTTTGCAATAGCGGCAACATCCTTGTCTCCTCTTCCTGACAGGCATATGACTATTATTTTGTCATTTCCTATTTTAGGTGCAATTTTCATTGCATGAGCAACTGCGTGGGAGCTTTCAATTGCCGGAATGATACCTTCCGTTCGGGACAGATATTCAAAGGCTGCAACTGCTTCCGCATCCGTTACGGGAACATACTTGGCACGGTTTGTGTCATGCAGAGACGCATGTTCAGGGCCTATACCGGGGTAATCCAGTCCTGCCGAGATAGAGTATACAGGAGCAATTTGCCCATACTCGTCCTGACAGAAATACGATTTCATACCGTGGAATATTCCAAGCTGTCCTTTGGCTATGGTAGCCGCATGCAATTCAGTGTCTACACCTTTTCCGGCAGCTTCACACCCTATCAGTTCAACGGATTTGTCCCCGATAAAGTCGTAAAAAAGTCCCATAGCATTACTGCCACCGCCTACGCAAGCCATGGCAACATCCGGTAGCCTGCCTTCTTTTTCAAGCATTTGTTCCCTGACTTCTTTACCGATAACACTCTGAAAATCCCTTACAATCATGGGGAATGGGTGAGGCCCCATAACGGAACCCAACACATAGGCGGTGTCCTCCATTCTTGAAGCCCATTCACGAAAAGTCTCATTAACTGCATCTTTCAGGGTTTGTGTTCCGCTCGTAACCGGGTGAACCTTTGCACCCAAAAGCTCCATTCTGAAAACATTTAAAGCTTGACGCTTAGTGTCCTCCAAGCCCATAAAAATTTCACAATCCAGACCCATTAGTGCAGCGGCAGTTGCAGTAGCCACACCGTGCTGTCCTGCGCCTGTCTCTGCTATTACACGCTTTTTGCCCATTTTCTTTGCAAGAAGCACCTGCCCCAAAACATTGTTTATCTTGTGGGAGCCTGTGTGATTCAAGTCTTCACGCTTTAGATATATTTTTGCGCCACCTAAATCCTCTGTCATTTTTTTTGCAAAATAGAGAAGAGAGGGTCTTCCGGCATATTCCTTTAATAAGGTATCCAGCTCCCTGTTGAAGTCAAAATCATTCTTATAGTAGTTATAACTCTCCTCGAGTTCATTTATGGTGTTCATTAGGATTTCAGGGACATATTGCCCCCCATGCTTTCCGTACCTGCCTTTTAGCATTTACTTCACACTCCTTACCAAATTTACAATATTTAAAATTTTATTTCTGTCCTTAAACGAATCTGTTTCCACGCCACTACTTACATCCAGACAGTAGGGCCTTATATTTTTTATTGCTGTCTCTGCATTTTCGGCTGATATTCCTCCCGCCAGAAAGAAGGGTTTGTCTGTATCTGAAATCAACCCCCAGTCAAATGCTTTGCCTGTTCCTCCGTAGTCATTGCCGGAGTAGGTATCCAGAAGCAAATAGTCGCAGGGAAGGGAACATGATGCTTTTACCGATTCACTGTCTTTGACTCTGACCGCCTTTATTATTGGGTTATTTATTTTCCGACGCAGTAACTCTATATAATCTGCACCTTCGTCTCCGTGGAGTTGGACTATATCAATAATACCCTTTTTGCATAGTGAGGTTATCATGGCTATATCCTCATTTACAAAAACTCCCACAACAGTGACTCTTGAATCCAGATTTTTTCTTAGCTGTTCCGCAGTTTCAGGAGTTACCTGTCTTTTGCTTTTTGCAAAAACAAAACCTATATAGTCCGGCAGAGCTTCATTTACATATTCGATATCCTGGGGTCTTGTCAGACCGCAGATTTTTATTTTTACAGACATAAGACCCTCCAAATGGTAAATGTACTAGTTTTGTGCAGAACCCCGCAGCTTTGCCAGTTCTGCCCCTGTATCACCGCTTCTCATAAGGGTTTCACCAATGAGAACGGCATTTGCCCCTATTTGGCGGAGTACTGTAATATCTTGGGCACTTCGGATACCGCTTTCTGATACAAAACTTATATTTGGGGGTACAAGTTTCCTAAGACGTACACTGTTTGTTATATCAACTTCGAAAGTTTTCAGATTCCTGTTATTTACGCCAATTATTCTGCTGCCTGCTTCAATGGCACTTTTAACTTCAGTCTCATCGTGGGCTTCCACAAGACAGGACAGTCCAAGGCTATCCGCAATCTTGATATACTCTTTCAAAGTATCAGTATCCAGCAAGGCACATATAAGCAATATACAATCTGCACCGATTAATGCCGCTTCATATATCTGATACGGATCAATTGTAAAATCTTTTCTAAGAACTGGAATACTTACTGTGTTTTTTACGTCTTTTAAATATTGGTCACTGCCAAGAAAGAATTCAGGTTCCGTTAAAACCGAGATTGCTCCGGCCCCGGCAGCTTCATAATCTCTGGCTATATCAATATAAGGAAAATTCTCAGAAATAAGTCCTTTTGAGGGAGAAGCTTTTTTTATCTCGCATATAAAAGTAAGCTCTCCATTTTTTACTGCTTTTTCAAAAGCAAAAGGACTCTTATTTTCCAATTTTAATGTCTCAGATTTTACAAAATCAAAAGGCACTTCTTTTTTTAGATTCGAAACACGTATTTTTGTACTATCAGCGATTTTATCCAATATCATCATGGCACCTCTTGATTAAAGCTGTTTGACAGCTCTATAAATTTGACCAGTTGGGCCTTTGCAGCACCGCTGTCAATAAGCTGTTCAGCCATTTTAACACAATCCCTAAGAGTAGTCTGGTTATATGACATATAAAGGCATAGTGCCGAATTCAGTACAACAATATCCCTCTTTGGCCCCTTACTGCCATTTAAAATATTTAGAGCTATTAAGGCATTTTCCTTTGGGTCGCCCCCAACCAATTCCTTTAATGAGCATCTTGAAAAGCCCAGTTGTTCGGGAGAGAGGAAAAAGCTGTTAATGCTGCCGTTGCTTACTTCGCAGATTGTGGTGGTGTTGCAGAGAGTTACTTCGTCCAGACCATCGTGACCGTGAACAACCATTGCACGCTTAACTCCCAGATTTAGCAGAACTCTGGCAAGAGGCTCCACAAGATTCTCATCATATACTCCCAAAAGCTGCATATTTGCACCTGCCGGATTTGCCAGAGGCCCAAGTATATTAAAAATAGTCCTTACTGAAAGTTCCTTACGGACTGGAGCGGCATATTTCATAGAAGCATGATAAGTTGGAGCAAACATAAAACACATTCCGATTTTTTGCAGTATTTCTGCACTTTGCTCAGCGGACAACGCAATATTAATACCCAGTGCCTCCAGAAGGTCAGCACTGCCGCATTTACTTGAAACAGAACGTCCGCCGTGTTTTGCAACGGGTACACCGCCGGCGGAGACCACAAAAGAGGACACTGTTGAGATGTTGAAGGTGTTGGCCTCGTCTCCGCCTGTACCAACTATATCCAGAACATCCTTTTCATGGTGGATTCGCTTGCACTTTTGCCTCATAACAGTTGCACATGCGGTTATTTCGTCAATGGTTTCGCCCTTCATTCTCATAGCTGTGAGGAATGAGCCTATTTGTGCAGTTGTAGCACGGCCCTCCATGATTTCCTCCATAACCTGTGTTGTTTTATCAAGATCTAAATCCTGCTTGTTGATTACCTGATAAATAGCTTCCTGAATCAATTTGCCTCACCGCCTATTCTTAGAAAATTATCCAATATCTTTATACCATTGGGTGTTAAAACAGACTCCGGATGAAATTGCAGTCCGTAAACGTTATAATCTCTGTGCTTGATGCCCATTACCTCACCGCCGTCGTCCTCTCCTATAACCAATAGTTCATCAGGGAGAGTACTGCGTACTGCCGATAGAGAATGATATCTTGCACCTTCAATAATGGGAGGCAGACCTCTGAAAACTGCACTGCCGTTTGCAATGTGTATGAGGCTTTTCTTACCGTGCATCAGGACCTTTGCATATGAAACGGTGGCGCCGAAGGTCTCACAGATTGCCTGGTGCCCAAGGCATACCCCTAAAATCGGCTTTACTTTATGGAAGTGCTTTATTACTGCTTCGCATATACCTGCATCTGAAGGGCGACCGGGCCCGGGGGAAAGGATAATATGAGAAGGGTTTAAAGCTTCTATTTCCTCAATGGTAATCTCATCATTTCTGATGACCCGTATATCGCTGTTTATAGTACCTACAAGCTGATAAAGGTTATAAGAAAAACTGTCATAATTATCAATTAATAAAATCATCAGTCAATCCCCCTTTCGGATAGTTCTATAGCATTTATTACGGCTCTTGCCTTATTTACCGTCTCCATGTATTCTGTTTCGGGAACACTGTCTGCAACGATGCCTCCGCCGGATTGGACATATACTTTTTTATCCTTTAGAATAGCTGTTCTTATTGCAATGCAGGTGTCCATATTCCCCGTAAAATCAATGTATCCTATTGTACCGCCGTAAATCCCGCGTCGATGCCCCTCAACTTCATTTATTATCTGACAGGCACGGATTTTGGGTGCCCCTGAAAGCGTTCCGGCAGGGAGGATAGCAGTTATGGCATCCAGCTGATCCATATCCTTACGCAGCTTACCCGTAACTTTGGACTCTATATGAATAACGTGGGAGAACTTTTTTATACTCAGATAATCCTTAACCTCAACTGTTCCGAATTCACTGATTCTTCCCAAATCGTTTCTCCCCAGGTCAACAAGCATGTTATGCTCAGAAAGCTCCTTATCATCACTTAAAAGGCCTTCAATCAATTCTTTGTCTTTTTCCTCGTTTTTCCCACGGGGTCTTGTTCCGGCGATAGGGAAGGTGGAAAGGTTACCGTTTTCCAGTTTTATAAGTGTTTCAGGTGAGGTTCCGGTTATCTCTAAATCATTAAACTTTACAAAGAACATATATGGAGACGGATTGGTGGTTCGTAAAGTCCTGTAAGCATCCAGAAGGCTTCCTTCAAAGTCTGCTGTCTGCCTGTTGGACGGAACAGCTTGAAATATATCACCTTCAAAAATGTAATGCTTAACCTTTTCCACAATTTCAGCGTACTGCTCTATGGTGAATTTAGGGGTAAAGGGTGACAATAATTTTGAGACAGCCTTTTCAGCAGGGACTTCTTTTTTAATCAAATTTACTGTGCGTTCTATTTCCTTTAGTGCTTTCTCATAATTTTCCTCGAGATTATCGGTTTTTATATTTACAATTACAATAATTTTTTGTTTAAAATGGTCAAAAGCTATTACCTTGTCAAAAAGCATTAAATCCACATCGTTAAAGTTTGCTTCATCTATTCCGTCGAGCTTCAGGGTTCTTTCGGAGTACTTGATATAATCGTATGCAAAGTAACCTACGAAGCCTCCTGTAAAAGGCGGAAGAAAGCTGAGTCTGGGGCTTTTGTATTCGTTCAGTATTTCTCTGATGTGGCTGTTGGGATTATTTGTGAAAACCTCTTTTGAACATTCTCCCTTTATTTCAAGGTTTCCGTCCTTGCAGGAAAGTTCAATTACGGGATCAAAGCCCAGAAATGAGTACCGACCCCATTTTTCGCCGTTTTCAACGCTTTCCAGAAGATAATAACGGCTGCTCACAGCCTTTAGACTTTGGAGTACTGCAATAGGTGTTTTAATATCTGAGAAGATTTCGCAGCTGACAGGGATAATTGTATATCCTGCTGACAATTGTTTTGCTTCCTCCAAGCTTGGTTTGTACATAATACCACTCCTTTTTTTGTACAAGATTTATTTTCTTTGATAAACTAAAAACACCCGCCCTTTGACTGAAATAGTCAAGGACGAGTGTAATAAAATTCACCCGCGGTGCCACCTTGTTTTGTAAGTAAAATAAATCTTACACACTTACGAAATACAAACATATTTCTCACAAATAACGCATGTGTTACGTCGTAGAATACTCTGGAAAGAAAAATCCATTTGACTACGCCCTCAGTGGTCCATTTGATGTACTGCGTTCTGCAAGGCTCTCAGCTTCCCTTGCTCTCTGTAAGTGCACATATCACCGTTATCTCCACATCAACGGTTTAAAGGGCAGATATTAAATTTAATATAAGATTACATCCATAAATAAAAATTGTCAATACGTTTTTACATAAAAAACATAAAAATACTTAAAAGTATAAAATTTACAAATAACAATACGTTTTGAGGACATGCACTATTCTGTGTAAATGAAAATATACTATCCTGAGGTGAAAAGACCGTGGGGGTTATTCTATCAATTTTTTTACTGTGCCTGGCACCGAATTTAGACAATATGGCAATCGGTCTGGCATATGGAGCAAGAAAGATAAATGTACCGTTTAAGTCGAATATATCAATCGCTTTATTTTCGGGTATAGCAACCTTATTGTCCAGTCTTCTTGGAAACATACTTACAAACTATATTTCCGATTGCCTTGGAAAGACCATTGGCGGCTCTATAGTGATTATAATGGGCTTATTCACAATTATAGGATACCTGAATAGCAGAAGGAAATCCAAAAAGGTTCATGGTAACGGTATTCAGTACATAGACGATATAAAGGCTGTAATGGATGACCCGGGTATTGCCGATAGAGACTATTCGGGAGATATATCACTCAAAGAATCCATACTTCTGGGCATAGCATTGGCATCCAACTGTATCGGTACAGGATTTGGCGCCGGAGTGTCAGGAATAAATGCCTTCGTCTTATCAGCAGCAGTAATAGTTTTCAGCCTTATGACTATTTCTTTGGGTGCAATAATAGGCAGACGGTATGCGTCAAAATTTCTGGGTGAAAAAGCAACAGTCATATCGGGCATACTATTGCTGGTTATAGGTTTGTATCAGATAATTGCATAATTATTTGCTTTTAGTCTTATCATTTTTATTTGATGCTTCATTTTGATTCAGCAAGGACAGTATTTTCTCAGCGGCAATCCTATGAGCATTTGCTTCGCTTGAAAGCTGTAAAGCAAAAAGACGCAGGGAGTTTTCATAATCGTTTTCATCCACACTCTCAATAAGGTTTAGGAGCTTTTGAGAAACACTGTTAAATGCATGATCCTGAAGACTTGTCAGTTCACTGTAAAAATTACGGTACTCTTCTTCGTTGTTAAAATTACCCAGCGAACGGGCAATAAGCGGAATTGGTAATATGGGCTTTAGCATTGACATAATGTAAAGTGACACAAGATGCACCCGATCATACTTTTTATTAACGGGACGTTTAAGATAGCCTTCTTTTACATAATTATTCACCATACTTGAGGTAATTGTTTTGCTGGAATCGGAAGTATCACCGAAAATGTTCAGCAGTCTTTCAAGATAGGTTATTACCTGATCCATATACAGGTCTATTCCTGGAAATTGGCTCCAATTTTCAGTTTTATATGAACCAAGGGAGGCCGATAATTGGCCAAGTTCTTCCTTTATATTATTGACTTTACTATTGTCCAAAATGAATATCACTCCTGATAAATGGTTATCTTAATTATAACACATTGTTTGTTTATTACAATATAGTTATTAGAAAGCCTTGACAAGAAGAACTAAAACGGGTAATATAGTAATGAAAACTAGATAATAAAATATTGATAATTAAATACATAATTTTAAAGTCATATAATAACAAGTAATAGGAGATGTATCGTCTATGTCAAATTCAGCAAATAAAAATATAATTGTTTGGGGAGATTCAATTTTAAAAGGTGTTATTCTAGATGAAAAAGACGGCAAATATAAGGTAATGAAGGATAACAGCATAAGCAGCTTTGCCCAGATAACAGGGTTTAATGTGAAAAATAATGCATACTTCGGTATGACATCCACCAAGGCCCTGAACAGAATATCAAATTCCATAGATAAATTAATTACCGATAAAGAAAATATTGTAATAATAGAATTTGGCGGAAATGACTGCGATTTTAACTGGAGCGAGGTAGCTGAAAACCCTGACTTAGTACATCAGCCCAAAACTTCTATTGAAAGCTTCAAAAACACCTTGCAAAATATGGTGGAGATGTTCGGAAAAAAAGGTATAACTCCTGTACTCATGAATTTACCGCCTCTGGAGCCTGAAAGATATTTTAACTGGATTTCCAAAGGATTAAATAGAGAAAATATATTGCACTGGCTGGGTGATGTCGCAAGGATATACCGTTGGCAGGAAGCTTATAACAATGCAGTAGAGTGGGTTTCACGTCAGATGAACTGCAAAATGATAGATGTCAGAGAAAGCTTTTTGCTAAGCAGGAACTATAGTTCACAGATTTGTGCAGATGGTATTCATCCCAATGAAAAAGGCCATAAAAAGATTTTGGAATCCATGCTGGAATTTAGCTTCTAAGATATTAAAATAAGTTTGTAACGGTTAGCCTTTGTGTTGGTTCACCGTTACAAACTCATTCATAGCCACAACTGCAATTTACTCTGTTTCAACCTGCTTTAGCTTATCCTTAATCTGTTCCACTGTAACACCTGACAGGAAATTTGGCTTGTAATTCAAAGCGTTTTTAAGATTTTCTATACAATGTTCCTTGTCTCCCAGCTTCTCCAGTACCAGTGCATAGTCATAGTATGCTTCTGGGAACTTTGGCGACAATGCCATCAACTTTTGAAATATTTCATCTGCTTTTTCGTATCCACCCATCATGTAGTAGGTCTGACCCAAATTATCTAATATTACCCCACCGGTATTATTGTATTCCATGGCTTCTTGATTGAATTCCAGGGCTTTTTCAAGGTTGCCTTTAAGGATATACAAATATCCCAGGCTTCCATATACATTTGTATTTTTATAATTTGGAAATATATCTTCATAAAGTGCAATAGCTCTGTCAAGCTCTCCATTTTTCCACAATGCAAGGGCGTAATTGGATTTGAGACTGTACATGTCATTATCTTTAATCTTTGAAGTGGAGTTAATCTGCTCCTTAAATATCTTTAATGATTCGTCAAGATATCCTTCCTTTAAAAGGAGGTAGCCAAAAGTTATAACTATACCGGGTTTTGCACTTCCGGTTTTGTATGCTTTTTCCAACCAATTTATGGCTTCCTGTGTATTGCCTTTTTGATAGGCACTATTTGCTTTTATAACGTATATAGATGATTTAAATTTTCCAAACATGTAGATTCCTCCTGTTCACTAAAGTAGATTATATCAAATATGTATTATTTTTTGTATTAAAAGTTTGATATAATATAGGACGGGTTTTGACTTCGAATGAAAAAGGAGATATTACTTGATATGGAATACAGTATTCATATAAACACAGCTGTCCTGCATATTTTAGACACCAGCGTAAACTTTCCCGTACTTTCTGATAAGGAAATTGAGCTAAGCGGAGAATTGGCAGATTTTTTGGAAAAGCATATTTCCAAAACCTTTGAGGATACAAACTTGAAAAAGGCCCAGTTTACAGGTGAGGTGAACACAGTACGAGATATGTGCAATGCACTTAAAGAGGATTCGGGCTGTTTTATGGAAGTAACCCGGGCCATTGCAGCAATGACTTTTGATTTTATGCTTAAAAATATTGATATAGCTTCCGGAGACCTTATATGTTGTTATTTTCTTGCAGGGAATGAACCATATCTGGGGCTATTGAAACTCAACTATAAAACAGGATTTACCCACTACGTAAGCCAGATGGAAGAGGGAGCGGTAAATACAATTATACGGCATAAAACACTTTTACCGTCGGACGGACAAAAAGTTGATGAGGCTGTTCTTATCAGTCTGGAAACAGGTGAAATAAAACTCATTGAAAAATCCTACGAAATAAACGGTACAAAGGAATTTTACATGTCCAATTATTTGATTAACTGTACAACTGATTTGTCGGACAACCAAAAGCTGAAAATTATTGACAAAGTAACACAGAAGATAAGCAAAAAATACTATGACGAGGACTTTGACAAGGTAGCAAAGCTAAAGAAGGTTGTATCCGAAGGGCTGGAAGAAAAGAACGAAATACGGGTGGATGAAATAGCCCAGGAGGTATTTGAAACGAATCTTGCCGTCAGGGAAGAGTACATACAGGAGATTCAAAAAGCCGGCCTTACAGAGGAGGCTATTACAGTACCTGAAAAATTAGCAGAGAAAAAATTTAAAACCCATAAAATCAAGACAGATACAGGCATTGAGATAAATTTCCCACTAAGCTATTACGACAACAGGGATATGATAGAATTTGCAAATAACCCTGACGGCTCCATATCAATCATAATCAAAAATGTTGGTAAAATAATAAATAAGAGGTAGGGAGAACCCTACCTCTGGCATTTTATATACTTATTTATGTCGTTCTATAAGGCTGGAAGAAATAAAGGATGGCAGGTATTTACGCCACAAAGGTTCTTCCTCCACATACTTATGGTTTGATATTGTATTAAACAACCAACTGCGGTCAAAGGAACCGCCCTTAAAAGGTATATTTGCCGGGGTAATTTCAGTATCCAACAAGCTTTTTCCATCTGTTTTAACGTTATATGACAGATTTGATGTTGCCAATATGGTTGGAGAAACGTCAAGGAAGGACGCTACAAAAGAATCTTCCTTGTACTTCTTGTGGTCCGGTGTAAGCAAAAACATGGGAACAAACTCAAAGTATTTGTCACCCTCTATAAACGAAGCCTGAGCAAAATCTTGTGAGTTGACATTGGGAGTATGGTCACCATAAATTATTATATAAGTGTTGCTGTATTTTGCCTGAATCTTCTCCACAAAATCCTTTATTGATTTATCAACATAACTAAAGGAATTATAATAGTTCCGTACAATCTCATTTTCTATATCGTCGTAAGCCTTGTTATTATAATAATGTCTTGCACTTTCAAACGGGCCGTGGCTTGTCATTGTGATAATGTGTGTATAAAAAGGTGTTGTACTTTTCTCAATCTTCTCGAAAGCAAATGAGAAGACCTTGTCATCCGGTGCGCCCCAGCCCTCGTCATCGTAGTTCATTGAGCTTATATCATAAAACTTTTTAAAGCCCATTTTTGAAAAAGCTATATTCCTGTTATAAAATGTTCCCACGTTGCCATGAAAAGCCATAGTGTTATATGAAGCCTTTGCAAGTTTGGAGACAACTGAATTGGGGTAGCTGTATGATGACAGCTTGATTGCCGGGAAAGAATCAAGGGTTTCAACACTGTTTATAACTGAAAATTCAGCATCTGATGTACCTCCGCCCTTATGATAGCTGAGGGTATACGGATAATAAACGCTGTTATCCATCAATGAGCTAAGGTAAGGCATAACATAGGAGTCTTTATATTTTTGCTTAACAATATTTGAATCCATTGACTCAACTTGTATTACTACATAATTCGGCTGCTGTGAGGTACTCTTTGAAGTAGTTACAGAACTTGGGGAAGAGATGTTTTTGCCGTAATTGAATTGATTAATCAGCTTTTCTTCCGTATTATTCTGAACTATATTAACTATTCCGTTTACAACAGTACCGTACCTTTCAACTATCCGGGTTTCTCCGGAATATCTGTCATCCATGAACTGTACCACAGACTGGCCATTTGCAAAGTTAAATATCTCAATTACTAAAAGAATTGCTACAGATAAACCAATAATAGCATTGCGCAAAAAAGGCAGCCTTGTACTTTTTACTTCCCTTTTAAAACACTTGAAGAAAATATATAGAGCTACAGGAACATCAATAAAAACTACCAAAAGCTGAACACTTATTGGATTGGCAAAGTGAGAAGCTGAAATCATAGCTTCCTTAAACAAGGAAATCCACTGAAGAAAATGCAGGTAACTGTGGTAATAAAGGAAGTATGATATATTAGTAAAACAATAAATCCCTTGTATTATATACACGATTAAAAAAACGTATCTTGACTTCAGGCTAAGAACAAAGGAAAAAACAATAACACAAACAAGTAAAGAAATCCAGAATTTATAACCTAACGTATCTCCGCCGGTTTTTGGCAACATCAGATAGTTGAAAAGGGTTGTCTTAAATGCATTTAAAATTATTAAAATTGCTGAAACAATTACTGCTTTTCGGTATGGCTTATTCTTGAACGCATTTGAAACTCTACCATAAAAATTATTTAACATTACGTTTTGAATTTACCTTTCTAAGTTATAACAGTTTATACCATAATATATTTTATAAGAATTTATTCGATTTGTAAATTTATATAAAATATTATTATTTACCATTAAATTTTGCCATCAGGCTCATGGTATTATTATATGACTGCTTTACATAGGATTTATTTCTACTGTTTATATAAGGAGCTTTTACATCAGGTGAAGGAACGGGAAGTATTTTATAAACAGGTTTATTCTTTGAAGAATACATATCAACCCATGTCGGCATATAAGTCACATCTTTTATATTTATACCGCCCTTAGTGTCTTTTTCAAGCTTGAGGGTAACGATAACCCCATCCTCAGTATAAACTTTATTAATTCGTTTTGCTTTGTCTGTACGCCTGTAGCCGGATATAAAATTGCCCATGGAATAAATAATAAACTTATTTTTACCGTTTACTTTTACTATTTCTGATTTTTGTACAACGTGGGGATGAGAACCAAGTATTATATCAGCTCCCCAAGACAGAATCTTTTTGGACAAATTTGTCTGATAGGTACTTGGTGTACGGATATATTCATTTCCCCAGTGAAGGACAGTTATAACTGTATCAACTCCCTTTGCCTTTACTTCTTTTATATCATTTTGAATCTTGGATTCGTTTAATATACTAAGATATCTGGATTTATCATTGCTGCTTAACTTTGCTTCATGGCCGTTAAAAAACTGAGAATAGCTTAGGATAGCTATTTTAATACCCTTTACATCTTTAATAACATATTTGTCTTTACCATTGACAGAGCTTCCGATGTTGACCATTTTATATTCTTTGATTTTTTGAATAGTTCTTGTAAGTCCGTTGATACCCCAGTCAAGACAATGGTTGTTGGCTGTAGAGAGTATATCAACCCCTGTTCCTGACAAAGCCGGAAGTATACTGTCAGGGGAGTTAAAAACAGGAAAACTTCTATACTTGATACCTGCACCGGCTGTAACGGTCTCAAAATTTGCTATTGTCAGGTCAGATGAACTCAAATATGGCTTTACATGTTCAAAAAAGCCGGAGAAGTCATATTTTTTACTTTTGGAATCATATGCACTATTGAGATTTCCCTGATGTAGCATAATATCTCCCACGGCTGATATGGTTATTGACTGAGGGGGCGGAGGCGTGCTTGGGGGTTTGGGTGTATCCGATGTATTGTCAGTGCTCTCTGATAAACCCGTAAAACTGCTTTGAGCAGGGATACTCGGTGCCGCAGAATTTATCTGGTTGTTGTTGAGACCGCCTATTGCAAGAATTATTGTTGTGCTGACTAAAAGCAGAAAGCACATAATACACAATACGTAAAAAGTGCGTTTGAAGATAATCATCTTTGTTTTCATTATGTAAACCATTCCTCTTATTTAATTTCGGTTGGTGTCTTCTTGGCCGGAAATATCCTGTTTGTATGAACTACAATAAACTATACCATAATCTTAATGGATATTGGTATAATTTTTGAATTATATGGAAATATTATCAGATTAAAAAGTTTTTAATTTGTTTGAAAAAGCAAATATTTGGTATTAATATAATAGTAATAGGTATATGCATGTAATAAAAATAATAGGGAGAGTAGATATGACAAATATAGATAGAGTGATTATGATAGTCCTTGACAGTGTAGGAATAGGTGAGCTTCCTGATGCCGGCGAATATGGTGATAAAGGAAGCAATACATTGGGAAATATCGTGAAGGTTTGCAATGGAATAAACCTTCCCAACCTCAGCCGGCTTGGAATGGGAAAGATAGATGGAGTAGACTATCTTTCTGTACCCGAACATGTTAAAGGTAGCTATGGACGAATGGCGGAGGTTTCAAAAGGAAAGGACACTATAACAGGACATTGGGAAATTGCAGGACTTCAGCTTGAATACCCGTTTCCCACATATCCTGACGGTTTTCCAAAAGAAGTGCTTGATGAGTTTGCAAAACTTACCGGAAGAGGTGTTCTTGGAAACTGCGCCGCATCGGGAACTGAAATAATCAAGGAGTATGGCGAGGAGCACATGAAAACGGGGAAACTCATAGTTTATACCTCTGCGGACAGTGTATTTCAGATAGCAGCCCATGAGGAAGTTGTTCCTCTGGAAGAATTGTACCGTATTTGCAGTATAGCAAGGGAGATGCTACAAGGGGAACATATGGTTGGACGTGTTATTGCCAGGCCGTTTATAGGCGAACTGGGCAACTTTACAAGAACACCTAACAGAAGGGATTTTTCCGCCGAGCCTACATCGGACACTGTTTTGGATATTCTGAATAAAAAGGGCCTGGATGTTATTGCGGTAGGAAAAATAGAAGACATATTTTCAAAAAAAGGAGTTACTTTAGCTGAACACACAAAAAACAACATTCACGGTATTGACGTTACATTAAAATTTATGGGTCAGAAGAATAAGGGCCTGATTTTCACAAATCTTGTAGATTTTGATATGGTATTCGGGCACAGAAATAATCCGGAAGGTTATAAACAGGCTTTAGAGGAATTTGACAACAGGCTGCCTGAAATTTTGTCTGCAATGAAAGATAACGATATGCTGATAATTACAGCGGATCACGGCTGCGACCCTACTACTCCAAGTACTGACCATTCAAGGGAACATGTACCTGTAATTATCTATGGCAAGGGTATACGAGAGGATATAAATCTTGGAACAAGAAAAACCTTTGCTGATATAGCCTGCACTATTGCAGAGGTATTTAATGCAGAGAACAGATTCCCGGGACAAAGCTTTTTAAGGGAGATTATCAAATATTAATATACTTTGACAAATATGGTATTTAATTGACAAATTCGCCAGAATAAGAAATTTGGACGATAATGTGTCTGATTTGTATTTGCTATTAAGCTTGTTTTATATTAATATATGCAATATAACTTGATAAGAGCTACAGATAAGGGAAGCAGGTTTAAACCCTGCACGGTCCCGCCGCTGTGTTGGAGGAGTTCTCCATATAATCCACTGGTACATTAACCGGGAAGGAATGGAGAGCGTTGATGCCTTAGTCAGAATACCTGTCTGTACGTTTACACTGTTAACTCTACGAGTGATAGGGGGTGTGTTTAATAAAAAAATTCCAGATGGAATTATGCCCTTTAAACACAAAAACGTTTAAAGGGCTTTGTGTTTAAAAGAGTAAAAAATACATAATGTTAGGAGCTACTTTAAAATGAAAAGGAATTTAAAAATCTTATCTTTAATACTCGCAGTGATTTTTATAACCGGAATCTTTGGAGCATGTACTAATAATACAAACCAGCAGGCTTCGGAGACCACTCAGGCAATTGATACGTCGGTGAAAAATACTACAACAGAAAAATTTCCTCTGACATTGGAGGATTCAAAGGGCACAAAGGTTACTCTTAAGGCTAAGCCTGAGAAAATAGTAAGTTTGCCTCTTGGAACCTGTGAAATGCTTATGTCACTGGTAGACAAAAGCAGAATTGCGGCTATGACTTATTATGCGGACGACGCCAAAGTTTCAAATATTGCTGATGAAGCTAAAGGAATAGGTAAGAGAATCGAGTCCAATGCGGAAAAAATAATTGCATTACAGCCTGATCTTGTTTTTATGGATAATCTGGCAGATGCAAATGTGGTTAAACAGCTCAGAGATGCAAATATAACCGTGTTTATGCTAAATACTCCCTCAAATATTGAACAGGTGAAAGATAACCTTAAACTGATAGGAAAAATAGTAGCAGAGGAAGCCAAAGCACAGGATTTAATTGATTGGATGGAGCAGAAGCTAAAGGCCGTATCCGATAGAATCGAGCTAATGACTGATGACCAAAAACAAACGGTACTAGATTACAGTGAAATGAGTACTACAAGCGGTAAGGGAACAAATTTTGATGACATTGTTAAAAGAGCAGGCCTTATAAACCCTGTGTCAAAGGATGGTCTTGAAGGATGGCCTGAGTTATCCAAGGAAATGATAATAAAGTATAACCCCCAGATTATTATTCTGCCGTCATGGTACTATGACACTAAGGTTAACTTTTATACTTTGAATGAGAAGATAAAGGGTGATAAGGCACTGGCTAATATAAAAGCAGTAAAGAATAATAAAATAATTTCAGTACCATATAACCATATCTCATCAGTATCACAATACTCTGTACTGGCAGTAGAGGATATTGCAAAGGTTGCCTATCCGGGACTGTTTAAATAAACCGGAGGAAACATGAAAAATAAAAAAAACAAAAAAAACCTGACAAATGTCGGGTTTATACCGGCAATGCTGGTTCTTCTGCTGATTGTAATGGTTGTGGGAACAGCAATAGGTGCTGTAAACGTACCTTTTTTCGATACCTTTAAAATAATTCTCAAAAATATTGGTATTTTAAAACATGCAACATTTGCTGAAGGACAGGAACCTATTATTTTTCTTGTAAGGTTCCCAAGAGTGCTAGTAGCTGCACTTGCAGGCACAGCCCTTGCCTCATCCGGGGCAGTTATGCAGGGAATGTTCAGAAATCCTATGGCAGACCCGGGATTGCTGGGAATATCCAGCGGTTCCGGCTTGGGAGCTGTTCTGGCTATAAAGTTGGGGTTAACTGCCGCAAGTATGTATTTTATGCCACTGTTTGCATTTACGGGAGCATTTATTGCGATATTTGTAATTTACCTGCTGTCCTACCAAAAAGGTAAAGTACCCGTACTTACACTGATGCTTTCGGGAATTGCGGTGAGTACTTTTATAGGGGCAATAACCAATATTATACTAACCCTGTCCTATGATTATCAGGTTAAGGAGTTTCTTTTCTGGTCCACGGGAGGCCTTGACGGCAGACGTTGGGAACACGTACAGCTGGTGATGGTTCCAATTATACTAAGTGTTATACTTATGTTTGTTTTTTCAAGGGACTTGAATGTTCTTATGTTGGGGGAAGAGGAAGCAAAGTCTGTAGGATTAAGTTCAGGTAAAATAAGGACAGTACTACTGGTGCTAGTTTCCATTGCTACAGCCAGTGCAGTTTGTGTCAGCGGAGCCATAAGTTTTGTTGGTCTGATTGTACCCCACATAATGAGAATTCTGGTTGGTCCCAATTATAAAAAGCTGCTGCCTGCCAGCAGTATTGGAGGGGCTATTTTCCTTGTGGCCTGTGATCTTGTATCACGTGTAGTAGCCATTCCATATGAGATTGGAGTAGGAATAATAACCGCATTGGTGGGAGCTCCTTATTTCCTTTACCTTTTACTAAGAAGCAAAAAGGAAGGAGGAACGGTAATCTGATATGGAGAACATTATTGAAATACAAAACCTTAATTATGAGATTAACAATAAAAAAATACTTGATAATATTTGCCTTAAGGTAAAAGAAGGAGAGCTGGTTGGTCTCATAGGCCCTAACGGTGCAGGTAAGACCACACTGCTTAAATGCCTGAATGGTATTTATAAGGCAGAAGGTACTGTAAAGGTTAACGGATTAATGATAAACCAGATGAGCAACAAAAGCCTTGCCGAAAAGGTAGCACTAATGCATCAGAATACTCAGATAGGTTTCCCGTTCCCTGCAAGAGAAGTAGTACTTATGGGAAGGTATCCTTATCTTAAAAGGATGCAAAGAGAGAGTAAAGAGGATTATAAGATTGCAAGAAAAAACATGGAGTATACAGATACTGAAAAGCTGGAAGATTGTGCAATAAACGAAATGTCAGGAGGCGAAAGGCAGAGAGTGCTTTTTGCCAAAACCTTGACTCAGGAAACAGATATCATACTTCTGGACGAGCCTACCGCAAGTCTGGATATTACATATCAGGAACAGATATTCAAATATTCAAGAGAACTGTCCGAACAAGGGAAAACCGTATTAGCTGCAATCCATGACCTGAAAATTGCAGCAAAATACTGTACAAGGCTTGTTCTTATGAATGATGGACAAATTGTAGCAGACGGAAGTCCTGAGGAGGTTCTTACGTCCCTGAACTTGTCACAGGTTTATGGTGTAAATGCACTGGTTTACAAAAACAGAATAACAGGTTTGTTGGATATTTACATACATAAGGTTAATGAAAAAAATAAATCCGTAAGGTTTCATGTAATAGGCGGAGGGGGAACAGCCGGAAGCGTATTAAGACAGCTTTACGAACAAGGATATTATATATCGGCGGGGGTTTTTTTTCAGGGCGACAGTGATATAGCATCAGCAGAGGTGTTCGGGATAGATTATCTTATGGAAAAGCCTTTCTCCAGTATTTCTGATGAACTTTTCAACGATAATCTTGCATATATAAAGAACTCTCATACAACAATACTCTGCAATATGCCCTTGGGATTGCAGAATATCAGGAATCTGGAGGCTGCGGAACAGGCGGAGAAGCTTGTTATAATAGAGGACGACCTTCCTGAGACCAGAGACTTTACAGGCGGCAAAGCTACAGGGATATACAACCGCCTTAAAAGAAAGGCGGTTGCTGTAATAAATTCCTCTAGACTGCATGAGGTGCTTTAGCGGGAACATATCTGATTTATATATCCTCAAAGGTCATACAGTCTACGTAGTAATCATTAAAATCCTTACTGTTGGAAAGCTCTGTATAATTAATAGATTTACTTATTTCCTGTGCCGCAGACAATAGGGACTTGTTGTTAAGAATATCTATGGCCCCCTGAGCTGCGGCATTTCCGACAGATACTATACGGCCTTCCAGTTCTCCCGGGATAAGGCCGATTTTCAATGCGCTGTCAATATTAATATAGCTTCCGAAACCCCCTGCCAAATACACCTTCTGAATATCTTCAAAACCAATTCCTGC
The DNA here is from genome assembly GCF_000421965.1 of Ruminiclostridium papyrosolvens C7. Taxonomy (GTDB): domain Bacteria; phylum Bacillota; class Clostridia; order Acetivibrionales; family DSM-1351; genus Ruminiclostridium; species Ruminiclostridium papyrosolvens_A. Next base: position 23,467 of record NZ_ATAY01000025.1, read on the forward strand.
ATTTTTGACAAGTACTCTTATTCCTGCGGCTATAGCTGCTTTAGCATTCTGAATTTCACGGATGTCACGCTGGGTAAGAAGTATTTCATTGCCGGAAAGGGTTTCACGAGCTTTGCAAAGTAAAAATCCATTAACTCCATCCACAGAAACTATTCTTTCACAAAGAGGTTCCTGCTCAGGGGACTCCGGCCTCCATGACATATCAATTCTTCCGGTTTCATCAACTATCCCAACTTCAAGAAGCTCTGCAAGCAGGTCAACAACACCTGTACCGCATAAGCCCATTGGTTTTGTGTGCCCAATAGTGGTGAATGTGATTCCATGCTTTATGGAAACGCTGTTTATGGCACCGTTGACACTTCCCATACCGTTTTTTATATTTGCTCCTTCAAAAGCAGGACCTGCCGCTGCCGAACAGGCGTACATACCGATTTTGCCGCCAAGAACAATTTCCCCGTTGGTTCCTATATCAATAAGTAGTGAAGCAGAAGCCTGCTGATGCATACCCACAGCCAGTACTGCTCCCACGGTATCTGCACCCACATACGCCGATACTCCGGGCAGAATATATGCTATACCATTAGGGTTGATATCCACAGGTAATTCCCCGGCCTTTACCTTCACAGTGGAGGTGAAAGCCGGAACAAACGGTGCATAGGCAATGTTTGACGGATTTACTTTAAGGAGCAGATGAAGCATAGTGGTGTTTCCAGCAAAAGTTATTACGTAAACATCAACGGGGGAAATTCCTGCTTGTTTACATAAAATTGTAATACATACGTTTATTGATTGCAGAAGCAAGCTATTCAGCTGTTCCAATCCATGTTCATTTTCCATGGTATAGCTGATACGTGATATTACATCTGCACCGAATGCCTTTTGGGGATTCAGCAGGGAAGTGACGGAGACCTTTTTACCAGTAGTCAAGTCTACTAAGTAGGCTGCAATTGTAGTTGTTCCGATATCTACAGCCACTCCGTACAGGGTATTTGTAGTATTTCCTGATTCCACTGCGATTATATCCCATGGGCTTTTTACAAGGGTTACTTCAAAATTATTTTTTCTTATAACATCAGGGAGATTTCTTAAAAGTCCCAAATCATTTATCACAAGGGGATTATCATTATAGCTCCCATTCATTACTCTGATAAAATCAGAAACAGAATTATCGAGTGCCGGTTTTTCAAGAACGCTATAAACCTTTGTAACCAGTGGATTAAGTTCAGTATTTATCTGTACGCTTTCTGTAGCTATATTTGCAGGAAGGTCATTACTGTCTGTGGAAATTTCAATATCTGATTGAATATTGTACCGGCAAGCTAATCTGTAGCCGTTTTCCAGAGCTGTAAGCCCAAGGAGTTTTATTTCTTCGGCTTTAGCCGGACTGTTAGAACCTTGGATAAGCTTTACTCTGCATTTACCGCAAGTTCCATTCCCATTGCAGGGCGAATCAATACCAAAACCCTTTTCCCGGAGCAGTTCAAATAAATTTTTGCCGTTTTTTGCTGTATATACTTGTGTATTGCCGTTATTTCTGACCGTTACACTAAACATCCTGATTATCTCCTTCGACTGTTATTATGTCATTGTCATTGGATGCGGCAATTTTAGCACCCGGTGGAACTATGAGAACTTCATTCTCATTAAACCTGCCATTTAGCATGTTTTTCAAAAGATCGGGATTACCAGGTACTTCAAAGAAATCCCAATTTAGAAAGTCAGCAGCAGAACGTGCCGCCGACCTGTAAAATTCATTGTTTTTAAAGGAACTCCATGAAATAAAGCCGGCATTATTGTACTCTTTCATCCAGCTTTGTTCCATTTCCATAAGATATTCGGCATTTTCTTCGCCGTATTTCTGAATGTACTCCCTTTGGAGTGTCGTGTATTTAAGTTCTCCCGGCTGCCAGCCCCGCTCAATCCATCCTGTTGAGAACCAGTAAGTTCCGGGTTGCTGCCTGAATAAATCCATATATCTCTCCTTGGAGCCCAGAAGCAGAGTAATACAGTCATGGGCTTTAGGAACTACCATGGGCAGCCTTCTACTGCTTATCCCCGTAATTCCGTTACTGCAAAGTCCATAGCAGACAATTATATAATCGTAATCGGGACAGGTATCAAAGTAGTTATATGGAAAACCTTCATTGGCCCTGTCGATTTCATACTGAAGACGTTTATTCAACTTTTCAGGGGTATCGTGCAAACCCTGATGCACAAACGTTACATCGGTAAAATGCTCTGACTGACTGGCAAGGTAGGATATTTCTCTGTTTAGTACATCGCAGGCTATAATTTTTAGACGAAGCATTTAATTTCACCCTTTACACTCAAACATACGCTATGTAAGTAATGTTAAGCTTCCCCGGCTTTACATGCTTTAACAGCTTCCTCAGCAGCTGAAGCCGCATCCGCTGTATATATATCTGCTGAAATCTTATCGCAATAGCTCTGATTAACAGGAGCTCCGCCAATCATAATAGTCACCTTTTCTCTGATGCCGGCATTTTTAGCAGCATTAACTACGATTTCCATTTCAGGCATAGTAGTCGTAAGTAAAGTAGAGCAACATATTATCTGAGCATTTTCCTGAATTGCCATGTCGATAAATTTCTGTGCAGGTACATTTACGCCCAAATCAACAACTTCCAGACCCCTGCCTTCCAGCATCATCTTAACCAGATTCTTACCGATGTCGTGAAGATCACCAAATACTGTTCCTATTACAACTTTTCCCACAGCCTTTGCACCGCTTGAAATAAGAAGTGGTTTGATAATTTCTGTACCTGCATTCATAGCCCTTGCAGCTATCAGTACATCCGGAACATAAATTTCATCATTTTTAAATTTCTCACCTATAACAGCCATTCCATCCAACAAACCGCTATTTAAAATATTAACAGCTGATAAACCCTCGTCAACAGCTTTTTGAACCAATTCTTTAACAATTTTGGCTTTGCCTGACTGCAATGCCTGTGAAATTTCATTTAATATACTCAATTACACAACCTCACTTTACTATTCATTAGCCATTACTTAAATTATAAATACTATGTCATATATTATACAAAAAAAGTATAAATATTCAAATCATTATATTTTACAATGTTAATTAAAGTAAAAATTGGTTTTTGTGCAATATACCTTATCAAATAATGTTTGTTAATATATGGTAGAAAAGAAAATATCAAAAATACATTGACAATTAATTAACAAAGGGTTAAGTTGTTAAAAAAATAACAATGCCCAGAGTTATAAAAATATTATTATTGGTGTTTAGTAGTTAAACAACTTTGACTTCAAGAATATGGAGGGTGACTTATTATGACTAAGAAAAATTTGGTAGTAAATAGTGTAGACACTCTGTTGGAAAAACTGGCAGAGATAAGGAAGGCACAGCAAGAATATTCAACATTTACACAGGAACAGGTTGACAAGATATTTCTGGCTGCTTCACTTGCTGCTAATAAAAAGAGAATTCCTCTTGCTAAAATGGCTCAGGCTGAAACAGGAATGGGTGTTATAGAAGACAAGGTAATCAAGAACCATTATGCAGCAGAGTACATTTACAACGCATATAAGGATACACAAACCTGCGGTGTTATTGAACATGATGAAGCTTTTGGTATCACAAAGATAGCTGAACCTCTTGGGGTCGTGGCTGCGATAGTACCGACTACAAACCCAACTTCAACAGCAATTTTCAAGGCACTTATTTCTTTAAAAACCAGAAACGGAATTATATTCTCACCACATCCAAGAGCTAAGAAGTCCACTATTGAGGCTGCAAACATAATATTGGAAGCAGCTGTTGCAGCAGGTGCACCAAAGGGAATCATCGGATGGGTTGATGAGCCAACAATAGAGCTTTCCGAAAGAGTTATGAAGGAAGCTGATATAATACTTGCTACAGGCGGACCAGGTATGGTTAGGGCTGCATACTCATCAGGAAAACCGGCAATAGGCGTTGGACCCGGTAACGTACCTGCAATAATTGACGAAAGTGCCGACATAAAGACAGCTGTAAGTTCAATCATTGTTTCAAAGACATTTGACAACGGTATGATTTGTGCTTCCGAGCAGTCAGTAATCGTTTTAGATAAAATATACAATGAAGTTAAAAAAGAGTTTATTCTCAGGGGCGCTTACATGCTCAACAAGGAAGAAACTCAAAAGGTGAGAGAAGTTATATTGGTTAACGGTGCATTAAATGCAAAAATCGTTGGTCAGACAGCTCACACTATTGCAAAATTGGCAGGCTTTGAAGTTCCGGTTGAAGCAAAGGTATTGGTAGGAGAGGTTGAGTCAGTTGAATTGTCTGAAGCTTTCGCACATGAAAAGCTTTCACCTGTACTTGCAATGTACAAGGCAAAGAGCTTCGATGACGCTGTATTAAAGGCTGAAAGACTCATAGCAGACGGTGGATTCGGTCATACTGCTTCATTATATATTGATACTGTAAACAGCAAGGATAAACTTGATAAATTCACTGCGGCAATGAAGACTTGCAGAATAGTTATAAATACACCATCTGCACAGGGAGGAATCGGGGACCTTTACAACTTTAAACTTGCTCCGTCACTTACCCTTGGTTGCGGTTCATGGGGCGGCAACTCCGTTTCAGAAAATGTCGGAGTAAAGCATCTGATTAATATTAAGACTGTTGCCGAGAGGAGAGAGAATATGCTGTGGTTCAGAGCGCCTGAAAAAGTTTATTTCAAGAAAGGATGCCTTGGTGTTGCGCTAAGAGAACTCAAGACTGAGATGAATAAGCAAAGGGCATTCATAGTTACAGACTCATTCCTTTACAACAACGGATATACTAAAGCTGTTACAAATCTTTTGGATGATATGAATATCAAGCATCATACTTTCTTTGATGTAGCTCCGGATCCGACTCTTGCTTGTGCAAAGCTTGGTGCTGAAGCAATGAGAGATTTCAAGCCTGATGTTATTATAGCAATAGGCGGAGGTTCCGCAATGGACGCAGGTAAAATCATGTGGACAATGTACGAACATCCGGAAGTTGATTTCCAGGATCTCGCAATGAGATTTATGGATATCAGAAAAAGAGTATACACATTCCCTAAGATGGGCGAGAAGGCATACTTTGTTGCAATTCCGACATCAGCAGGAACAGGTTCGGAGGTTACACCGTTTGCAGTTATTACTGACGAACAGTCAGGTGTAAAGTATCCTCTTGCAGACTACGAACTTATGCCAAAGATGGCAATAGTTGATGCGGACCTTATGATGAACATGCCTAAGGGGCTTACATCAGCTTCCGGTATAGATGCTTTGACACATGCTCTTGAAGCATATGCTTCAATGCTTTCAACAGATTATACAAAGGGTCTTGCTTTGCAGGCAACAAAGAGCATTTTTGAATATTTACCTTCAGCATATGAGAATGGTGCAAAAGATCCTATAGCAAGGGAAAAGATGGCTGACGCATCAACAATGGCCGGTATGGCATTTGCAAACTCATTCCTGGGTGTTTGCCACTCAATGGCTCACAAGCTGGGAGCATTCCACCATCTGCCTCACGGTGTGGCAAATGCACTGTTGATTACTGAAGTAATGAAGTTCAACATAGCCGAAGCTCCTGCAAAGATGGGTGCATTCTCACAGTACAAGTATCCTGAAATACTCAAGAGATACGCTGAAGTAGCATCCTTTATAGGAATCACAGGTTCCAGCGATGAAGATAAATTTAAAAAGCTTATAGCTAAAATAGATGAGTTAAAAGTTAAAGTCGGATTGCCTAAGACTATCAAGGAGGCAGGCGTGAATGAAGAAAAATTCCTTGCTACCTTGGATGAAATGGTTGAACAGGCATTCGACGATCAGTGCACAGGTGCCAACCCAAGATACCCACTCTTGAGTGAAATCAAGGAAATGTACCTGAAAGTTTACTACGGCAAGTAAGATAAACATCCTTATAAATAATTTGGTTAAGCCGCATAATAAATGTCAATCTGCAGTTGGCATGATTATGCGGCTTATTTTTTGACAGTTCGTTTTTAAATAATAATGATGCTATAATCATTATTATTGGAGTATGAATTAAAGGGTATAAATATATTGGATATTCATACATGCGATATTTCATAAAGGAGGATTTCACCATATGAGTTTTAATTATTTTATTCCTACGAGAATACTTTTTGGTAAGGGGCAGCTCTCAAATCTTCACAGTCATTGCTTGCCAGGGAAAAAAGCATTGATTGTCACATCAGCCGGAACGTCTATGAAAAGGCACGGTTATCTTGGTAGACTGGAAGAGGAGCTTAAAAAGGCAAATGTAGAATTCATTCTATTTGATAAAATATTGTCAAACCCCATAAAACCTCATGTTATGGAGGGAGCAAAAATTGCAAGGGAAAATGGCTGCGACTTCGTTATTGGTCTTGGAGGAGGCAGCAGCATTGATTCTGCAAAATCTATTGCTGTTATGGCTTCAAATGAAGGTGACTATTGGGATTATGTAGGTGGGGGCTCCGGTAAGGGTATGCCTGTTACTGTTGATCCGCTGCCGGTGGTGGCTATTACGACTACTGCCGGTACGGGTACTGAAGCAGATCCGTGGACGGTTATAACCAATGACGAGACCAATGAAAAAATCGGCTATGGCTATGATAAAACTTTCCCTGTTTTGTCTATAGTTGACCCGGACCTGATGATGACGGTTCCTGCACATCTTACAGCTTACCAGGGGTTTGACGCACTGTTCCACAGCACAGAGGGCTATATAAATGTAGTTGCAAATGAAATGAGTGATATGTATGCCCTAAAGAGCATAGAGCTCATAGGAAAATATCTTTCAAAGGCAGTAAATGATGGTTCCAACGAAGAGGCACGTGAAAAGGTTGCTTTAGCAAATACACTTGCAGGAATGGTTGAGTCTACCTCAGGCTGTACTTCAGAACATTCTCTGGAACATGCCATGAGTGCATTGCACCCCGATTTACCCCATGGAGCCGGACTTATTATGGTAAGCAGGGAATACTATACGTTTTTTGCAAAATCAGGTTCATGTAGTCAGAGAATGATTGACATGGCTGTAGCCTTAGGCAAGAAAGATGCAAGGGAGCCTATGGATTTTGTGACAGCCTTGGTAGAGCTTCAAAGGGCTTGCGGAGTGGATGCTTTAAAAATGTCCGAATATGGAATTAAGCTTAGCGAAATGGAAGCTTTGGCAAAGAATGCAAGGCATACAATGGGAGGTTTATTTGCTTGCGATCCTGTGGAGCTATCCGATAAAGATGTTGTTGAAATCTATACTAAGTCTTATAAATAATTAGCAGACCTTTAATACAAAGGAGCCGCATAATAAATGTCAATCTGCAGTTGGCATGATTATGCGGCTTGTTTTTTCAACTTTGTTAAAAATTAAACTTGACCCTGAAATTTCAGTGTTATAAAGTATTCAATAAGACATTTTTAATTATTATATGGTTAATTTATTTAGTGGGGTGATATTATTTTTATAAAGAAAAAAATAAATTGGGAGAAGACTACTTTTTGGTTTGTATTTGCTACATTGGTCTTGTCAACGGTATTTTCAGTTGTAAATGTTATTACTGCACCTTCTAAGCCTTTTGTGGGACAAGCATTTGTCAAGCTTAGAAGCGACTATGTCCTTATGTTGATTCAGTGTATTATGGGTATGATTATTATGTTCCTTCCATCAATTATCGAAAGAAAATGGAAAATAAATATTCCCGGTTTTATGCACATAGTTTTTGTATTTTTTCTGTATGCAGCCATATATCTCGGTGAGGTGAGAAGTTTCTACTATAAGATACCCCATTGGGATACTGTTCTTCACACCTTCAGCGGTGCAATGATAGGAGCACTTGGATTTTCCGTAGTAAAGCTTTTAAATGATTCAGAAAAGGTACAGATTAACCTGAGTCCCTTATTTGTAGCTGTTTTTGCCTTTTCATTCGCCTTGGCAATAGGTGCATTGTGGGAGATATACGAGTTTGCTTTTGATAAGCTGCTGGGGCTTAACATGCAGAAATTTGCGCATGAGGACGGAAGTCTTATGATGGGAAGAGCGGCTTTGGCAGATACTATGAAGGATTTAATAGTTGATTCCTTAGGGGCCCTTGCAACCAGTATTACCGGATTTATTTCACTTAAATTTAAAAAAGGCTGGCTGGAAAAGTTCGAAGTAACCAGAAGCCGCAAGGTAAATATGTAGGCAAAAGGGGTTGTCCCAAAACAGAAAAACTTTCTGTTTTGGGACAACCCCTTTTTATGGCTATTATCTTATAGAAAGTATCCCGGGTACTTTTCCTTTAGAATATCTGCATGTTCTAGACCGTTATAATGATGCTTTTTGAGTAATGTATTACAGCCTACTTTATCTCCTTCTTCAATTTTGGTCATAATGTCAAAATGCTCTTGAAAAACCCTGTTCAGCATTTCAGGCTCATACATGGTCAAAAGCCTGAATCTGTTGTAGTGAATTCTTGTTGTACTAATAATATCCCAGATAGTTTCATGGTTTACCGCCTTGAATATAACCTTGTGAAAGTCATTGTCAAGTTCCAGAAATTCTTCTATATTGCCTTCATTTTCAACTAAATCCTTCTGCAATCGTATATTCTTTTTTATTTCAGCAGGTAAATCCTTCATTCCGTTGTCGATTATTTCACCTGCAATCTGGCCTTCAAGAAGGTTTCTCATATAAACACTTTCCTTTACATAGGAAAGGTCTACAAGGGACACAAATGTGCCCTTCTGGGGATATATATCAATGAGCTTTTCGTAGGAAAGCCGTATAAAAACTTCTCTTACGGGTGTCCTACTGACATTTAGCAGTTCGGATATTTCTGTCTCGCTTATCATTTGACCGGGTTTATATTCAAGATTAAGTATTTTATTTTTAACTTCCATATAAATTACTTCTTTTAGCGGAAGTACATTTCTTTGATATCTATTCATGGTACTCTCCTATGCACACGAAAACTTTTAATGAACTCTTGTTCAATTTTAGCACAGTAAGCAACACATTTACAATTTACAGCTGTACGCTTTTACCTGAACTAAAGAGTAATTGGGTATTAAATTTAGTGGATTGACACTCAACTTGTATACTAGTATATTAATATATAAGATGAAGTTATTCAATATTTTTGATGAGGTAAAATTATGGATAAGAATGAAGTGCTGAAAAAGATTTGCGATTGCGGTGTTGTGGCTGTTGTCAGGGCTGATAGCTCTGAACAGGCTATGAAAATAGCCGACTCCTGCGTAGAGGCAGGAATCAGTGCCATCGAAATAACCTTTACGGTACATGGTGCACTGGACGTAATTAAGGAGTTGGCAAAGTCCAATAAGGACAATAAGATTCTCATCGGAGCAGGTACTATTCTTGACCCTGAGACAGCCAGAGCAGCTATTCTTGCAGGAGCTCAGTTTATTGTAAGCCCTTGCCTGAACAAAGAGGTTGTTAAGGTTTGCAACAGATATCAGGTTGCTTGTATGCCCGGAGCCATGACTGTCAAAGAGGCTGTTGAGTGTATGGAAGCAGGTGCTGACATTGTAAAGGTTTTCCCGGGAGAACTTTTTGGCCCCGCTATTATCAAAGCATTCAGAGGCCCATTGCCTCAGATTAAACTTATGCCTACCGGAGGAGTAAACCTGGAAAACACAGCAGAATGGATAAAAGCCGGAAGTGTTGCAGTAGGAGTCGGCGGAAATTTGACTGCCGGAGCAAAAAAAGGAGACTATGAGTCAATCGTTACTATAGGTAAACAGTTTATTGAAAGGGTAAGGCAGGCTAGGGCCTGATAGTGACTCTACACAGCAAATAAGGAGGCCGTTATGTCTATTCTGAATTTAAAACCTGAAGGAAGTTATACATATGATTGTATTTCTCTGGGTGAAGTAATGCTAAGACTTGATCCGGGAGATGGAAGGATAAGAAACAGCAGAGAATTCAAAGCGTGGGAAGGCGGAGGAGAATACAATGTATCCCGTGGGCTTTGCAAGTGCTTTGAAATGAAATGTGCTGTTGTTACTGCTTTTGCTGATAATGATATCGGCAAGCTCATTGAAGATATGATTCTACAGGGCGGAGTTGATACCTCACTGATTAAATGGATACCTTTTGACGGTATCGGCAGGGCTGTAAGAAATGGATTGAATTTTACAGAGAGAGGTTTCGGAATCAGGGCTGCTCTTGGTGTTTCAGACAGGGCAAATACTGCGGCATCGCAGTTGAAGGCCGGGGACATTGACTGGGAATATATATTCGGTAAACTGGGAGCAAGATGGTTCCACACAGGCGGAATTTTTGCAGCATTGTCTGTGACTACACCTGAGGTAGTTATTGAGGCTGTTAAAACTGCAAAGAAGTATAACACTATTGTCTCCTATGACTTAAACTACAGACCTTCTCTCTGGAACTACATTGGAGGAAATAAGAAGGCACAGGAAGTAAACAAGGAAATTGCAAAGTATATAGATGTTATGATTGGAAATGAAGAAGACTTTACTCAATGTCTGGGTTTTGAGGTTGAAGGCAATGACAAAAACCTCAAAGAACTTGATATAGAAGGCTACAAGAAGATGATAGACAGGGTTGTCAAGGAATATCCGAATTTGAAAGTAGTTGCTACAACATTAAGAGGAGTTAAAACTGCTACTGTTAATGACTGGCGTGCAATATGCTGGGCGGACGGCACAATTTACAAGTCCGTCGAATTCCCGGGCCTTGAGATTTATGACAGGGTAGGCGGAGGAGACAGCTTTGCATCAGGCTTGGTTTATGGGCTGATGACAAGCGGAGATGCTCAAAAGGCTGTAAACTATGGTATTGCCCATGGGGCACTTGCAATGACTACCCCCGGTGATACCTCCATGGCAAACCTAAAGGAAGTTGAGAGTGTTATGAAAGGTCAGAGTGCAAGAGTAGTAAGATGATTGAATTATGTTTTACGGTATAGTATATTGGTAATTGAATACACTTTTACTATGGGTTTAGAACAATATTAAACCATAAGGAGGAATTTTGCATGGCTGAAACAAATAGTATTTTAGCATGGACTCTGGTATCGGAATGTCCTATCCCTGAGGACGTTAACGATCTGATGGTTGATGGAGAGGTGGCGGTAGCTGCGTATAAAACATTCCGTGATACCGCGGTTTTCACCAATAAGAGGCTTATTGTAAGGGATGCACAGGGACTTACCGGTAAAAAGGTTGAGGTATACTCTTTACCGTATTCATCTATTAATATGTGGTCAACAGAAAATGCAGGCAGATTTCTTGATTTTAATGCTGAAGTTGAGTTGTGGACTCGGGCAGGTCATATTAAAATAAATCTGCAAAAAGGTGTTGATATAAGGAAGTTTGACATGCTTATAGCAAATGCTCTGCTTAAATAGCTTTTAGCAAAAATAAATGGGTTGTCGCAAATAATTTTTAACTCTTTAACCTGTACTCAGGAGTATAAATTGTATCAATTGAAGCTTGGTTAAAGATATTTGCAGATGTTTATAGGCGAAGTTGGATATTTTACCGGAAAACCTATACGATATAGGTTTTAGCGACACAATGAATCATGGACGATGAATGTGAGCGACGGTAAAATATCCTAAGCTGAGCCGCTAGAAACTCTTGCAAATATCTTGGAAGCAATCATTGATATAATTTTATACGGGAGTATCAGTGTTAAAACAGAAAAACTTTCTGTTATTCTTTATAATCCCCTCTGTCTACAACAAGTTCATATCCGATTTTCTGCATTCGGTTTTGAAGGCAGAACCTACATTCTGCAGCTTCTTCTCCGGTGCATATCTTGTTGTCATACAATGCATACTTCTTTCTGACTGAAACAGGTGAAAGGTTTGGCATTACAACGTTTGCTCCTGCCAGAATACCCATTTCACGTCCCTTGGAATCAATAGTTCCCAACGCAGTTGTTGCAGGGATAAGGGCTTTGGGGTTCATAAGCCTTAATATTCCTATAAGTAAAAGAGTCAGTTCAAGACTGCCTTGTTTTTCATTGAGAAACCGTGTATCCTTATGTGGTATGAAAGGCCCTATCCCAATCATATGAGGCTTAAATCCCTTTATAAACAGTAAGTCTTCTACTATGTTTTCCATGGTCTGGAATGGAGAGCCTACCATAAATCCTGTTCCTACCTGAAACCCGATTTCTTTTAGATTATACAGACATTGCTTTCTGTCAGCCAATGAAAGTTCTGTGGGATGGAGCTTGTTGTAATGCTCGTCCGTCGCCGTCTCATGACGTAGCAGATAGCGGTCGGCTCCGGCCTCAAAAAATCTTTTGTAGGATTCATAACTGTGTTCACCTATTGAAAGGGTTATAGCACAGTCGGGGTAAGCTGACTTCATATTTTTTATTATTTCAACAACTTTGTCTTCTGAATAATACCCATCCTCACCGCCCTGTAAAACAAAGGTTCTGAAACCAAGTTCGTACCCTGTTTCACAGCATGAGAGGATTTCTTCCATACTTAATCTGTATCTGTCTGCATTTTTGTTGCTCCTGCTGATACCGCAGTAATAGCAATCGTTTTTACAGAAATTAGTAAACTCTATTAAACCTCTTGTATAAATGGAGTTACCAAAATGACTTTTTGAAACAGAACGTGCTTTTTCAAACAGATACTCGCTTATATCTGCGTTGAAATTGTTTAGTATTAGAAGCAGTTCACTTCTTTCAAGCCCTTGTGTTTCATATAGTTTATCGATTAATTCCTTCATTGAAAGGCCTCCTGATTTATTTTAACAACGATACAATATATATACCACCAATGGAGTTATTTAAAATATGTTTCCACAGTATTTACTATAGTTTCAACGTCGGCCAATGCACCCTTTCCAAGGTCTCCGCAGGCCAGAACAGCCTCTTTGGGATCAATAAACCTGTAACCCAGTTCCGAAAGAGTTCTGATATTCCGCTGAACAATTGGATTGTTGTACATGTTGGTATTCATAGCAGGGCAAATGTAGACCGGAACCTTGTTCATTGCCATTACTACTGTTGTCAGCATGTCATCGGCGATACCCGATGCAATTTTGCCTATCAAATTCGCACTGGCAGGAGCAATCAGGCACAAGTCCGCTTTCTTTGCAAGAGATATGTGCTTTATTTCTTTAGGTGTAATCTCCTCAAACATGTTCCAGTAAACCTTGTTTTTGGTCAGGGATTGAAAGGTCAGGGGAGTAATAAATTCCATTGCGCTCTTTGTCATAATAACGTCAACGTTGTAACCACGCTTGGTCAATATATTTGCTATGTCGGCCCCTTTGTACGCTGCGATACTTCCTGTTACTCCAAGAATAATATTTTTCATTCTAAACCCTCCCTTTGCCCAAAGTAATTTCAATACAATGAGCAACTATTGCATCTGCTATTTGTGCCTTTGTCTGATAGGTCAGGTACGACTTATCCCTGAAAATCAGATGCCCTGTATGACTGTCATTGGTAATCCGGCTCATATCATTTGCCAGTACCATTTCACAACTGTTTCTCTCAAGCAGGCCGTAACCAATATCTATTAACTCCTCTTCAGTTACATTGCTCAAAAGCTTAAAGCCTACAAGTGTTGTTTTCGGCTGAATTTTTTTAATAACTCCAATAATTTTAGGAGTCTTCTTCAGACTGATTATAAGGTCGTTTATATCTGAACTAAGCTTATTTTCGTTATTAATTGCTGAATTACTGAATACATAGTCGGTTATGTTTGTAGCAAGGTCTTTTGGATGCAGAGCTGCGATTTTTTCCGGGTTCTCCAGAATATAGCTTTCTATGGATTTGCAAATACTGTCCTTAGTTGAAACGCAATCAACACCATAGTCGCTTACAGCCATGGAATGAACCACTATATCAACCTTGCGGCTGGCAAGGATTTCTTCCAGTGCAGATGCAAGCTGTGCTACACTTTCTATCCTTATTATACTTACTTTATCTGATGAAGGTACAACTGCACTTTGTCCGCAGACATAGTAAATCTTTTCTATAGAAATGTTTTTGCAATTCAAAAAAGCCTCTGCTATTGTAGTCCCTAATCGTCCGGTGGAATTGTTCGAAATAGCTCTTACGTCATCGATTTTTTCTGTTGTTCCACCCGCTGTAATCAACACAACCAATCCGTTCACATCCTCACTATTTACTCTCTTTTTGTGTACTTGTTGAGTATACTTTAACATTTATAATGCCTTATTTCAATGGCGGCAGTATAACATAAAAAGGCAAAAGGCAGAAGAACGCCTTCTTACAGCTTTCATCTGCCTTTTGCCTGGTGATTTAATTTATTAAGCTCATTATTCAGAGAATAAAGGTGTTGAAAGATATCTCTCACCGGTATCGGGAAGTAGTACTACGATATTCTTACCTGCATTTTCGGGACGTTTTGCAAGCTCGGTTGCAGCCCAAAGTGCCGCACCTGATGAAATACCTACCAAAAGGCCTTCTGCTTTGGAAAGTTCTCTTCCGGCTGCAAAAGCATCATCGTTTTCAACTGCAATTATTTCATCATATATCTTAGTATTCAAGGTATCCGGAACAAAACCGGCACCTATGCCCTGTATCTTGTGGGGGCCTGCAGTTCCTTTGGAAAGAACAGGGGAGCTTGCAGGTTCAACTGCAACTACTTTTACATTTGGATTCTGTGACTTCAGGTATTCACCGGTTCCGGTGATTGTTCCGCCGGTACCTATTCCGGCAACAAATATATCAACTTTTCCGTCTGTGTCTTCCCAGATTTCAGGGCCCGTAGTAGCCTTGTGAACCGCAGGGTTTGCCGGATTCACAAACTGACCGGGAATAAAGCTGTTGGGAGTTGATGCTGCCAGTTCCTCAGCCTTTGCAATTGCACCCTTCATACCCTTTGTACCTTCGGTTAATACAAGCTCGGCACCATATGCCTTTAAGAGATTTCTGCGTTCTATACTCATTGTTTCGGGCATGGTAAGAATTATTTTATATCCTCTTGCAGCAGCAACAGATGCGAGTCCGATTCCTGTATTTCCACTGGTAGGCTCGATTATTACAGAACCTTCCTTTAAAATGCCCTTTGCCTCGGCATCATCAATCATAGCCTTTGCTATTCTATCCTTAACGCTTCCTGCCGGATTAAAATATTCCAGTTTTGCAATAACAGTTGCTTTTAAGTCGTGTGTTTTTTCGTAGTTTGACAGTTCCAGAAGAGGGGTTTTTCCAATTAGGTCAGTAAGACTTTTATATATTTTTGCCATGTTTAATACACTCCTTTTATATTATTTTAATGTAATTATCCGTGAGTTATGCATATAGGAAATGAGTATGTATATTTCATATATTTCCTATATAATTAGTATGTATTCATTATATTCCTCGTATATGCAAATGTCAATATTTTTTGAATTAATAATAATATCTTTCATATATGTTTAGTATGATATTGACTTTAATTTTCTAACAATGTAAGATTAAAGGAATTAATTTAAGTGTAAAGGAGGTTATTTATGAACTATAACTTTGACGAAGTAATTGACAGGAAAAATACTAATTCAGTAAAGCACGACTTTCATGGGAGAAACGGAATGCCTGATGATGCCATACCCTTATGGGTTGCAGATATGGATTTCAGAACACCTGCCCCTGTCATAGAGGCTCTTGTAAAATCAGGTGAACACGGTATTTTTGGGTACTCCGAAACAAGGGAGGATTATTTTCTGACCCTCCAGAAGTGGTTTGTGGACAACTATGATTGGGAAATACACCCGTCATGGCTTGTTAAAACACCGGGCGTTGTTTTTGCAATTGCCATGGCCGTCAGGGCATTAACCGGCAAAGGGGATGCGGTTATGATTCAGAGACCCGTGTATTATCCTTTTTCACATGTAATAATTGATAATGAACGAACTCTTATAAATAATCCTCTTATATATAATGGCGGAACCTATTCCATGGATTTTGAAGATTTTGAGTCAAAAATAATAGTGAACGGTGTCAAATTGTTTATTCTGTGCAACCCCCATAACCCGGTAGGCAGGGTATGGACAAAAGAGGAACTTATAAGGCTGGGAGACATATGCCTTAAGCATGGTGTTACAGTTGTAGCTGATGAAATTCACGCAGACTTTATTTACAACGGCTACAAGCATAAGGTTTTTGCAAACATAAAGCCTGAATTCGCCGATATAACCATTACCTGTACAGCTCCCAGCAAGACCTTTAACCTTGCAGGACTGCAAGTATCTAATATCATAATAAGTAACAGGGAACTTAAAGGAGCAATAAAGAGTGAAATTAACAAGACCGGACACGGTCAGATTAATACTATGGGGATTGCTGCCTGTAAAGCAGCCTATGAGCATGGTCATGAATGGCTGCAACAGCTAAAGGTTTATCTGGCAGGAAACCTGTCTTTTGTCAGAAACTTTCTTGCCGAAAGACTTCCACGGGTAAAGCTTGTGGAGCCTCAGGGAACTTATCTGATATGGCTGGATTTTAAGGAATTGGGTTTAACTGAAGCAGAGCTTGAAAAACTTATAGTAAGTGATGCAAAGCTGTGGCTTGACGGCGGGGCAATGTTCGGGGAAGAGGGAAAAGGCTTTCAAAGGATAAATATTGCTTGCCCCAGAGAGATACTGGAAAAGGCTTTTTTACAGCTTGAAGCCGCTGTAAACCGACTATAATAGATATATATTTTTTTGCAGAAGAGGTGGAGTAAGTATGAGTACAATTACAAGGGAAAAAGCGTGGGAGCTGCTTACAGAGTATAATAAGGATACTTTTCATTTGAAGCACGCACAGGTGGTGGAAGGTGTAATGAGATATTTTGCAAGGCAGCTGGGTTATTCGCAGGAAGAGGATTTCTGGGGAGTCGTGGGTTTACTGCATGATCTGGATTTTGAGCAATATCCTGAGGAACACTGTATAAAGCAGCAGGAAATCATGAAGGAAAGAGGAATAGACCCGAGAATTATTCGTGCTACAGCAAGTCACGGCTATGCACTCACAGTAGATATCAGGCCGGAACATCAAATGGAAAAGGTTCTTTATGCAGTAGATGAACTTACCGGACTGATTGGCGCAGTTGCTCTTATGAGACCTTCAAAAAGTGTTTCAGACCTTGAGGTAAAATCAGTTAAGAAAAAATATAAGACATCCAATTTTGCAGCCGGATGTTCCAGAGAGGTTATAGAACGTGGGGCTGAATTACTGGGTTGGGAACTGGATTACCTGATACAGCAGACTATTCTTGCCATGCGTGAATGTGAAGTGGTGGATTAAAACAGCATGCATACTTGAAAACCGGAATAAATATATATATAATAGAAAATAATATATTAAAATATCAAAAAACAGCGATTATAAAAGCTATGATTTATTTATTTCTCTAGAGAGCCGGTGGGTGGTGAAAATCGGTGAAAGCATAAATCTATCCACTTTTGGAGCTGTCGATGATGAATCGAGAGATTGGTACCCTTTATAGTACTTATGTCGAGAGGTCGGTAATTTATATACCGGCAATTTGGGTGGCAACGCGGATACCTTCCGTCCCAGTATTATTTGGGACAGAAGGTTTTTTTGATTTTATTTAATTCGTTTTAAACTAAAATATTTAATACAGGAGGAACAAGGATGTTAGATTTAAGATTTGTCAGAGAGAATCCCGAGATTGTAAAACAAAATATAAGGAATAAATTTCAGGATAGAAAGCTTGGTTTAGTTGATGAGGTTATTGATCTGGATTCTGAGCTGAGAAGCGCAAAGCAGGAGGCGGAAACGTTAAGAGCCAACAGAAACAAGATTTCAAAGCAGATTGGCGGACTTATGGCTCAGGGGAAGAAGGCTGAGGCAGAGGAAATGAAGCAGCAGGTTACAGCTCAATCTGAACGTCTCGCAGAGTTGGAAGTAAAAGAGAATGAGCTTGAAGAGAAGGTGAAAAACATTCTCATGTCCATTCCTAATATAATTGATCCAAGTGTTCCCATAGGAAAGGATGACAGCGAGAACGTGGAGGTTCAACGTTACGGTGAGCCAGTAGTACCCGACTTTGAGATTCCTTATCACACTGAAATTATGGAAAAGTTAAAGGGAATTGATTTGGATAGTGCCAGAAAGGTTGCAGGTAATGGCTTCTACTATCTGATGGGGGATATTGCAAGACTTCATTCCGCTGTAATTTCATATGCCAGAGATTTTATGATAGACCGTGGCTTCACTTACTGCATACCTCCTTTCATGATACGAAGCGAGGTTGTAACAGGAGTTATGAGCTTTGCTGAAATGGAAGCTATGATGTACAAAATAGAGGGTGAAGATTTGTTCCTAATTGGAACAAGTGAACACTCCATGATAGGTAAGTTTATAGACACCATAATCCCCGAAGCTTCACTGCCTCACACTCTTACCAGCTATTCACCCTGCTTCAGAAAGGAAAAGGGAGCTCACGGTATAGAGGAGAGAGGAGTTTACAGAATACACCAGTTTGAAAAGCAGGAAATGGTTGTTGTCTGTAAGGCTGAGGACAGCATGATGTGGTACGATAAAATGTGGCAGAACACAGTAGATTTATTCCGGTCTCTGGATATTCCAGTTAGAACTCTGGAGTGTTGTTCAGGAGATCTTGCTGATTTGAAGGTTAAATCAGTGGATATAGAAGCGTGGTCACCAAGACAAAAGAAATATTTCGAGGTCGGAAGCTGTTCAAACCTTGGTGATGCTCAGGCGCGCCGCTTGAAAATCCGTGTTGACGGTGAAAATGGAAAATACTTTGCTCACACACTGAATAATACTGTTGTTGCTCCTCCGAGAATGCTTATTGCATTTCTGGAAAATAACCTTAATGCTGACGGTTCGGTAAATATACCGACGGCATTGCAGCCTTACATGGGCGGTAAAACGGTAATTAAATAAAAATGGGCTGTTGCTTAACTTGTACTCAGAGTATAAATTGTATCAATGGAAGCTTCGAAGCAATCATTGATACAATTTTATACGGGAGTACAGGTGTTAAGCAGTCCATTTAAACTTAATTTAATGTATTAGCCCTGCTTATAAACAATGGATACTTTATCACTTCTTAAAAAATCATAAGGGAAAACAGCTTTTCCTCCATTTCCATCCAAATCAACTCCGCTTTTGAAATAACAATCCCAAACAAACTGTGAACAATAGTATTTATCTATCTTTGTTTTCTGGAACATATTGCTGAAATAGCTGAATGGAGTACCGATTCTGGTATGTCCGTATGCAATTGCGTCTGCTATAATTTTTGAATCAATCTTTGGACGTACAACAAGGATTTTTTTGTACCTAGTTCTCCAGTCATTTTCACGGTTCCCTATGCCATCCTGAAAAAGTTCAAGAACTTTTGTAGGGTCAGAATCTACAAATGCGGCATGTGTGGTAAGGGAACCCATAGTAATCGCATTGATATCACTGTTAGTTTTATCAAAGACTGTAATGAGGATATCTCCCGGTTTTCCAACTGACTTGTCTGTAGAATTATACAAATCCATGTCCTTTTCTACAGTTAGGTTGTTCCAGTTTTTTTCTATGTATGCCTGAAAGCTTAATGTATCAATTATTTCTTTATAAATTGACTCTGCTTCAATCGCATTTGTCTTTGATTTATCAACATAAGATTGAATTCCCGGGTCAATTTTAATATCAAATGCATAAACATTTGTACCAATAACATTTGCGAAAATTAATGCTGAACAAAGCAGCGACGAAATTAGTTTTTTCTTCATAATAGACCTCCTATAATAATAAAAATTAAATGTAAATAAGCTCACCTGCTGCCTTTTTGCTGCCATTTAACTTAAGAATTTCATCAACTCCTTTCTTGTACCCTCCTGATTCTCGCAGTGACTTACCTATTTTTTCACTGTTTACTTTGTAGGACTTGTCTGAAAGAATCTTGGTAACGGAATCTTTTAAAAGCGCAGGAGATACTTTATCTTTTTCAATTACTATGCCTGCACCCAGTTCGGCAACTCTGTATGCTACAACCGGCTGGTCAAAAAAATGAGGTACAACTATCAACGGTACGGAATAATACAATCCTTCATTGGTACTATTCATTCCCCCGTGAGTTATAAAGAGATCCGCATGTTTTAAAATCTCCAGCTGTGGTACATAACTCCTGATAATAAAGTTGTCAGGAATGTTTTTAAAGCTGTCGATATCTATATTCATGCCAACAGACATAATAATTTTTGCATCCATGCCTCTGAAAGCTTCAAAACAGCTTTCATAAAATTCCACAGACTTATTAAAAATAGTGCCGAGAGAAATATAAATTATTTTGCTTTTTTCCTTACTTATCAGTTCAGGCTCCAGTATTTCTTTTCTGTCAGATATTGAAGGACCGATAAATTTATAGCAGTCGTCAAAACTCTCACTATTCATCTGAAAATATCTGGAAGTGTAAACTAAACTAAGGTCGCTTTTCAATTTGTGTATGCTTAATAAATCAGGCACAATTATCCCGTACTTGTCCCTTAAAAAATTAATAGTTGCTGCGAACTCTGGCTTATTAAGAAGCCCTTTTATAACCGGCCCGAACCTTGTAAAAAACTCCGCCAGATAATTTGTTTTATCATTTACTGCAAAAGTCGAATTTGAGCTGATGGCAGGGATTTTTAATATTCTTGCTATTTCTGCCCCTACAAAAAATAATGAGTCATATATAACGTAGTCAAAATTATCCTTAATGCTGAAAACAATCCCAATAATCTTCACATAAACATGAGCTATTTCCATTAACTGAGGTTGAATTTCTGTAGGGCTGATATCACCGTTATTGAATCCAAGTTCGTCAAAATTCTTATATCCAATAAATCTGGCACCTGCATATTCTATTTTGTCCTTAAATTCTTCTCCTGCTATATATGTAACTTTCTCTCCTCTGTCCACCAATTCACTAACTATACTAATGGTGGGGTTTATGTGTCCCTGTCCGAATACATTAATAAATAATACGTGAGACATAACTATCACTCCTTTATTGGAAATAATTTACTATTGAGAATTATATTACCAATTAGTATACTATTTAAATAGACAAAATTGAAAGTTTGTCCAAAAAGTAACAAAGGAGTGATATTAGTGAAATATCAACATAAAAAAACCAGAACCAGAACAGCTATAATTGAGGCCTTCCAGTATTTAATGACAATAATGCCATTTGACAAGATCAGGATACAAAATATCACTGATATAGCGGAAGTAAACCGACATTCCTTTTATAATCACTTTAACGACAAGTATGACCTGCTGTACCAGATAGTAACACAGATGCTTGTAATAGACTATGATGCTGTTGCGGGAGAATCATTAATACAGCAATCAATAAATCAGGTTCCCAGAATCCTTCGTTACTTTGAGGAGAACCGCAAATTCTTCAAAAGTGCTTTTAAGGACGATAAGCAGCAATCATTTAACAATTTTTTTCAAAAGCTGATTTTTGACTGGTTTACTACTATATTGAATAATACGGTTGGCGCGGATAAAGCCCAAAGGGATTCATTTTACATAACTCAGACAAGATTCTATGTTGCAGGCTATAGCCAGCTGCTAATGTATTGGCTGTATAATGAGCCTGACAAGTCCGCAGATGTTCTTGCCGAAGAAATTATTAAAATATTTAAAGGCGCGTTTAATAGCAATTAAGATAAAATTAGTTTTATAACGCTTCTTACTAAATTTTACATCTATCATTCATAAGCCCTCCCCAAGAGGCATATATATACACTGTAGACGATGCCATACAGCTTTTTAGTGAGTTTAAACTTGCTTAAAGGATAATATATCTACGATGCAGTGAATAATGCCTTATCAAAAGGGGGGTATATGGTTGAAGGAGTACATAGAAGAGCGGGTCTTGGAACTCGCAAATTATATCATCGACAAAAGGACAACAGTACGATACGCCGCTAAAAAGTTTGGAATAAGCAAGAGCACCGTCCACAAGGACGTAACCGAACGTTTGGAAAAAATAAATCCTGTACTGATGAATGAAGTGAGGATAATACTCGAGGAAAATAAGGCAGAAAGGCATATACGCGGTGGCGAAGCAACAAAGGCAAAATATCAGGCGAAATAAATTTACATAGAGACGTCAAATCAAGAAAAGCCGGGAGCGAGAGCAACCCGGCTTTTGCATTCAAAA
Organism: Ruminiclostridium papyrosolvens C7; assembly: GCF_000421965.1. Taxonomy (GTDB): domain Bacteria; phylum Bacillota; class Clostridia; order Acetivibrionales; family DSM-1351; genus Ruminiclostridium; species Ruminiclostridium papyrosolvens_A. The sequence goes on from NZ_ATAY01000025.1 coordinate 45,621, forward strand.
AGGGGAATATGTTAATCTGTATTCCTCTTATTTCAATAAATGTACTGCAATTTATTAAATGATAATAATTGACAGAATATATACTTATTGGTAATATGTAGGAATGTTTTTCTATTACCTAATATTTAATACCAAGGAGGAATTAAAATGAAGAAAAGACTAAAAGTTTTTTGTACAGGTTTGTCTCTGATACTTGCCCTTCAAGCATTACCCGTAAATATACCTGTACTTAAAGATGTAGTAGGTGCAAATCAAGTCAGTGCTGTTACTACAATAGCAAATGGAAGCTTTGAGAGTGGTTCATCGACTACACCGTCTAACTGGACCGCTGATGAATGGACAAGCGGAAGTAATTTTACATGGGAGCAAAGTGCCGGTATAAACGGAAGTAAATGTATCAGTATAACATCAAATTCCTATAATGATGCCAGATGGGTTCAGACAGTTCAGCTTACACCCGGTAAGGCATATTCACTGAGTGCTTATGTAAAAGGTGAAAATATTATTTCTGATGGAGCATCTAACACAGGAGCGAATATTTGCTTAATGGGTGAATGGACGTCAAGTGGTAGTACGGACTCAACAGGAACCTTTGGGTGGAAGAAAGTATACGTTGATTTTGTTGCTCCTCAGAGTGGTAGTGTCCAGATTGGATGCAGACTAGGATTCTATGGAAGCTTAATGAAGGGCAAGGCATATTTTGATAATATTGAAATAACTGAGCTTGAAAGACGTAGTGGCACAAATCTGTATTTGGATCTTGAAAGCAATCAATGGTCAAATTTCACGGGAACAAATGACACTCGTTGGATTGGTCATCTGGATAACGCATATAATAAATATTATGAATTAGTTGGAACAAAACCGTTCAACGGAGCAAATATCGGTATTATGTCCTCTCATATATATCTTGGCTACTGGGCTATAGCGGGAAACCCGATTAACTGGAATCAGCCGTATGTGGCAGAGGAAATAGGACGCATTAACTTAAATGATGACTGGTCATTCGGGATACTTCACGAAATTGGGCATGATTTTGACCAGGAGAGTTGGAACTGGGATGCAGAGTTCTGGGCTAACACAAAAATGTACTATATACTTGAACAGCTTGGAGGAAAGGTTTGGCAGAATAACATGTACTATGTTGGCTCCCAGTTGGAAAATTACTATAGGACAGATGCATCAGGAAGCTATAATAACTCAATAGCAAGAGGAACTTACAGCGGAGACGGAGTTACATATTGCTTTATCAGAATCAAGAATACAATAGGTTGGGAACCGTTTAAGCAAACATTCAGATACTTTACAAGTTCAGGTGTAAATCCTTCAACCAAGGTTGCAAAATTTGACTTGTTTCTGGACAAATTATCTGAATATTCAGGCTATAATGTCAGATCAACATTTCTGACAGGAGAGTTGGATACTATCAGGAACTATCTCACATCCAATTGATGCGACTGTCAATTGAATTGAGAGGTAAAGGACTTTGGGATTATATCTCAGGGTCCTTTTTCATTACTAATATTAAAATCCATCCAAAGCAATTTGTTTACATAAATATACGGTTAATTGGGTAATCAATTTGTGTTTCACTAATTATTTGAAATGTCAAAAAAGATTTGATGAAATAACAGATGATTTATTGAGATAATCATCGATAACAAGTATTAAATGTAAAATTTGAAATAAAGTATTGAAAATTGTGCTTAAATAGGCTAAAATGAAAGTACGGTGAATACCATCTGATTCTTATCTGTTAAAAAAATGGTTGGTTAGAATTTGTATAGCCATTTGATTATCAATTTTTTACTACAGTTTTATCTGAAGTATTGAAACAAGATTATAACTAAATATGCAGATATAATGGCTCGACGTAAGTTACAGGGACTGTTTCTCTAACAATGAAGTGAGAGAGGCAAAAAAAGGTCCTTTGATTAGTAACTTATCATTATACAATCGGACTGTTATTACACCGAATCATACGGATTTAATTAGAGTCCCACAGGTTTTTGTGGGCGAACCTCATGAGTCCTGTCGCAATTCCAGAATAAAAATATCTGAAAGAGAGGCGAGGTGGTTATAAATAATTAAAGGCAGCAACGCTGTGATGGAAAGAATCGAAAATTTAAGACAGGAGAAAATACTTATATTAGTGTATAAGCAGACTTTAGCCTAAGAACGGGTTTTGACAGGATGCTTATAAAAACAACGAAATTTCGGAGGGGATACTTGTGGTAATCAGAGAGCTGGATTTACCAGGGATTGGGAAAAAATTTGAAATGGAAGTCAACGGTGGAGACAAAATTGTGGTTATAGTTCACGACGATGGCCGCCGGGAGTTGTACCATTTTTATAATGGAGAAGAGGACAGTGCATCTATGGTCAGTATGGAGGATGCAGAAGCAAGGCTGCTGGCAGGTATTATCGGGGGTATGGCATACAGCCCCAAGTCATTGGAAAACATAGAGGTAGTATTAGGCGGTCTGGTTATTGAGTGGTATAAGGTGGAGGACGGCTTCGCATGTATTGGTAAAACCATTACGGAAATGAATATACGCAAGTTAACCGGAATCACCATACTCGCAGTGATTGAAAAAAATTGTGAAAGGAATATCAATCCCGGACCGGACTATCAGTTTACCCATGACTCCACATTAATTGTCATGGGGGAAAGAAAGAACTTGAAAATATTCAAAAATTATATTAGGGATGGGAGGTTATAAATGCAAAATTTAATTTTCGAGATTGGTTTAGCGGTTGCATTAATAGCAGCAATGGGGTTGATATCAAAAAGGCTGCGCTTCTCAGTTATTCCATTTTACATCTTGATTGGGATGGCTGTGGGGCCGCATGCACCGCATTATGGTATATTTGATCTTAGATTTATTGAAAGCTCCCAATTTATTGAGTTTATGGGACGTCTGGGTATTCTTTTTCTTCTTTTTAGTTTGGGTATGGAATTCTCTGTATCAAGGTTTGTCAAATCAGGCAAATCAATATTAACGGGTGGTTTATTCTATATCTTAATCAACTTTTCCACGGGTTTGCTAATGGGATGGATTGGAGGTCTTCCAATAAAAGAAACTCTGGTTATATGCGGTATCATGACCAGTTCCTCAACAGCAATTGTTGCAAAGGTGCTAATGGACCTTAAACGAACGGCTAATAAGGAAACGGAAATAATTATGGGAATGATTATGTTTGATGACTTGTTCATTGCCATACATATTTCTATACTGTCAGGATTACTTTTAAGCGGATCCAATTCTGTATGGGGAATTATTTTCACTGCGGCCACAGCCATAGTATTTATACTGTTTATACTGTTTGCGGGAAAGAGACTGATTAAATATCTTGACAAACTTTTGGATATTAAATCCACAGAGTTATTCTTACTTATAGTAATGGCATTTCTGTTCCTGGTGGCAGGATTTTCAGAATCTTTGCACGTTGCTGAGGCCATAGGTGCATTACTGGTGGGACTGGTATTTGCAGAGTCTGTACATTCAAAAAGAATAGAGCACAATATTCTTCCCTTCAAGGAGTTTTTCGGAGCTGTTTTTTTCTTCAGTTTCGGACTTACAATTGACCCGCTGTCTCTGGGTGGTGCAGTCTGGATGGCAATTATTGCGGCGGTGCTTACAATTATTGGTAATATGGTTTCAGGTATAATAGCGGGGCATACAGCAGGGATTAGCGGAAAGGCCAGGGCAAATATAGGCCTTACGCTGGTATCAAGAGGTGAGTTTTCGATTATCATGGCAAACATGGGCAAAGCCGGAGGACTTATGCCGGTAATCCAATCCTTTGCGGTGTTATATGTGCTTATTTTAGCAATTACCGGCCCGCTAACGGCTAAACAGTCAGCTCCGATTTATAATGGATTACAAAAGATTTTCGGACGCAGGAAGAGGGAAAGGTAGTTATGAAGCTTTTGTAAGGAGGTCTCATGTTATGAATGAAAAAAAATATTCGATTACTAAAAAAGTTGTGAATTATTTATTCATCTTTTTAGGTGCGTTATTGACTGCAGTGGGTGTAGAAATATTTTTTAGTTCACATAATCTGATTGCGGGCGGAATTATAGGAACGGCTGTCATGATAAGTTATATCATGGAAATTCCAATTGGTGCCATAATTGTCTTGCTGAATTTTCCTTTTGTGATATTCGGATATCGCCACAAAGGAAAGAAATTTCTTTTGCCTACTATATTAGCAGCAGCATCCATGATTTTCTGGTTGTCGGTTTTCAGGTCGGTTCAGATGGAACAACAGTATATTCTACAATCTACTATTTTTGGGGGTATATTTCTCGGAATGGGTTTGGGGCTGATTCTGAGATTTGGTGCTCTTGTGGATGGTTTTAAGTGCCGAAGAAAATATTATGAAATGAATGGAATTAATTCTTTCGGTACAATATATATTGCAGTAAATTTATTGATAGTTTCCTTGTCCGGATTGGTTTTCGGGTGGGAACAGGCTATATACTCGCTGATTGCTTATTTTATAGTCTTTAAATCTATTGATGTGACTTTTGACTTGTTAAAACGTGACAGTGTTGTCGCCGGGAGTGAACAAAACGTAAGATAAAGGTAATTCAATAAAAAATCAGAAAAATTATTTTTTTCAGAGGAAAAGGTAATGTGTTTCTCTGAAAAAATCAAATACACAAAAAGCCGGGGTAACCCGG
>NZ_ATAY01000026.1 GCF_000421965.1 Ruminiclostridium papyrosolvens C7
TTATCCGCAGTAAGTTGATAGGCCAGAGGCCAGAAAGTGAGGGGTTTATGAGTAAAGAAATAGAAGCACAACAGGTAGTTGTTAAAAACTTATTGAGTCTCGTACAGGAAAATCCAGAATTAAGAATACTCCCACTGGTAGACACTGAATGTGTTCCTAGTGATGATTACGGATCATGGGTCGCAAGGTGGGACACAGCTGAGATTGATTATGTTTTAGTTAAAAACGAAAGAACTAACCGAAAATCAGCTGATTTTGAAGATTTGGTAGACGAAGTAATGCATGATTTTGATTTCTCCGATGAAAAGGCGAGAAAAATTGTTGACGGTTACGAGTGGGAGAAAGTAATACTTGTAAACATTGTGCCATAGAAAGGGTGAGAATAAATGATTAGCAAATTGCCATGGGAACAAAGTTATTATGATGATGGAACAAAAGAATTGTTGCTTATAACTTCCGGGGATAACATTATTGCTGAATGCATGCAACCAAAAGAATCAGATACATATGTTGCAGGAGATAACGCAGAATACATCACTAAAGCCTGCAATATGTTTCCAGAAGTAGTAGAGGCATTAAGAATGGTGTTACACGACACTATGAATGGATTTTTAAACGATAAAGCAGAAGAAATTATGAGCCGAGCATACTCGGTATTAATAAAGAACAAAATTGAAATACCAAAGTTCTTTAAAGCAAAGAGTGATTACGTTTACGAAACAGAACCAATATGCAGTATTTGCGAAAAACCCGTGAGTCAATGTGATAGAGGATAAAGAGAGGGAGTGAGGATGATTGAACAAAAGTAAGATTGAGTGGTGCGACAGCACTTGGAACCCGGTTACAGGGTGTCTGCATGGGTGTACATACTGCTATGCTAGAAAAATAGCTAATAGATTTTATAACCCAAACTTCGATGATTTTCATAGATTGGCTGACGGCAGTCAAAAGGTTATACATGAACCAATAAAAGATTGGAATACAGGTAAATACATACCATACCCTTATTGTTTTGAACCAACATTTCACAGATACCGCCTCGAGGAACCATCCCAAAAGAAAAAACCGAAGAACATTTTTGTTGTAAGTATGGGGGATCTGTTTGGTGAGTGGGTACCTGACGAATGGATAGACGAAGTTTTTCAGTCCTGCTTTAATGCAGACCGTCACAGGTATATGTTCCTGACTAAGAATCCGAAAAGGTACGATTTAATAATAGACTATACCGCCGGAGAAGAACGTGGAATCGAAGAAATTGAAATCTGGAATAACATGTGGTTCGGAACAACTATAAATAGCCAGAATGATGAAAGAAGAGTTGTTGAGTTATTAGGATTTGATGAAGGACACAAATTTTTAAGTATAGAGCCTTTATTGGGTGAAATAGATTTGACTGATATTCCGGGGCTAAGTTTTCCGGGTTGTACTACACATGATACTCTTCAAGGCAAGCTTTGTCATTTAGACGATGATGGAAGTCTTACCAAAGCTAACAAGATTGAATGGGTAATAGTTGGAGCAGAAACAGGCCCGGGAGCAAAACCGCCGGAGCCAGAGTGGGTGCAATCAATAATTGACCAGTGCCGGGATGCCGGAATACCTATCTTCTTAAAAAATAATTTAAATTGGCCCATGCGGATTCAAGAATTCCCATGGGATGCTAAAGGAGAGTGACAACATATGAAACATATAGAAACATGCCCGAAATGTGGGGATATAAAGGAGCAATTTATAGTCGACTATGACGATAACGGCAAGGAATACACTTTCTGCGGAAACTGCAATAATTTCATAGGATACGGTGATTTGAGTGGAAAGGACAGGTTGAAGCATGAAGAAACTGAAAATAGTATTTAAGGATAAATCGCAGATTACATACACAATAAAGGATTTTGTACCATGGGAACCTTACTTTGAGAGAAATTTTAAATCAGATATAGAAAGTGCTGTGTTGCAGCAATACCCGATTAAAAATAATAAGCCAATAGTGTTAGTTTGAAAGGATGGTGTTAAGGATTATGGGAATAGATATGACTGATTTTAAAATGATATACCAAGAGCAAGTTTTTAATGTGGTTAATATCATACCAGAGTTTGAGGGACATCAAGAAGATGCATTTAGAAAGCCAAAATTTATCAATGCTGTTTACGTTGATGAAAATGGAGAAATAAGGTCCGTACATGACGAAGCATGGTGTTTTAAATTTGTTAGGAGATAGCTCAGCAAATTAGTCTATTGCGAACCAAATGAATGGAGGGTTGAAATGAAAATTGAAGGTTACGAAGCTATAAAAAATACATTTGAAAGTATAGGAAATTATGATAGGGCAATAGGAATAATTAATTTACCTCACAAGGAAAGCGAAGAACTAGGCAAGGATTATGATATTGCTGAAATAAGTTTTTCAATTAAAGGTGATAAATTAATCATATTCAAGGAAAGTGTTGAAACAGGCTTTTCATACAGTACCAACTACAACTTAAAAGAACTTGACCTTGAAGTAACAAAGGAGGATAACGGCGAAATTTGTTTACATGTTTATAATCCAATTGTAAGTGGAACGTCAATATGGTTGACTTGTATAAATGACCTTGTTGGGGATTTTGAAGTAAATCAAAATAGTTGGGACGGCTTACTCTCTGCAATAAAAGAAGCATGAAGATAGTCGCAGTTTGAATACAGGTTGATGTAAGTCTATTACGACGGAAAGGAAGAAATTTTATGGCATGGTGTGAAGTGTATCAGGTATGCTGTGAACTCGCAAAAGAGTGTGAAAATGAAGAACAATGTGTATTTGAAAATAAAGTCAACGGAGTTCAACCAAAATGTAAAGAATGTACTGAATATGAGTATACGAATTTAGGGTCGGGCAGCATGAAACATCATGTTTGCCTAGCAAGTAGAAATAAAACCGAAATACATGGCGGTAAAATTATACCAGTGAAAGTAATTACATCTAGTCCAAAATGGTGTCCAAAACGGACGTAAAACGAATAGAAAGGGAGGTAATGAGATTGACTTGTTGTTTTAACTGTTATAAGTGCGGTATTGTTACCGAGAATAAAGAGTTTCGATGTGAATTAAATTACAAACTAATAGCAACATATACAGATGATGTAATCCCACATCTGAGCAAAGAAATAGTTGATACTACTGTTTGTGAAAATTATACAATTGGCTCGTAATTTTGAATATAATGTTCCTCACGGTGAGGATATCAGTCTTATACGAACTAAGTTGGACTTTGAAAACTGAATATTGCGGTAAGGATTGAAACTTGACATAGAAAAATGCCAGATATAGTATTGTTTGTAAAGCAGGTTTTAATCGGTGTCGTTTAGCATTATTTGTAAATACACGATTTTGAAAGGTATCGTTTAATATTGTGGTGCTTACGATTATTAGTATAATGTACAGATATAAGAATTTAACAAAATTATAAACTGCCTCATTGCACAAAAAAATGGGGTAGTCTATCCTTAGCTGTAGGAGGTGCATTGGTATGGCAAATGAACAGAACAAAGATTTTAATACAATGCTTCATAATAATAAGGATATGCCTAAATTACAAATTATTACCGATGAAAAAAGCATTGAAAAGTATGGCGGCGAGCGAATGTATTTTGCTCCACCCATCGACTATGACCGGGTTATGAAGAAAGTACCATTAGGTAAGGTAATTACAATAGGACAGATTAGAGACTCCTTTGCAAAGGCAAATGATGCAGATTTTACAGACCCTATAACCGCAGGAATTTTTGTTTCTATTGTAGCATGGGCGAGCGACCAAAGAAGCAGCGAGAAAACACCATACTGGAGAACACTTAAAGCAGATGGTGAATTAAATCCCAAATACCCGGGTGGTATCGAGGCACAAAAAGAAAAATTAGAAGCAGAAGGTCACATAATTGTTCAGCGAGGCAGAAGTAATATCAGATATTATGTACAGAATTATCAAGATTACTTATGTCAGCTATAACAATTTGACAGATACCAATTTATCAGTAAATCATAAGCATAAATGAAGGTAAGCTATTTGCACATTCTTTATATATCAACAATCAATTATTACCGCACATTCAGTAATCCTGAATTGCGGTTTTTTTATCGCCCATTTTAGGGTGCAAAATGAATATTATCCGTCATAAAGGAGAGGGTTGAATGGTAAAAGGTTGGATAGGGCAACCAAGTCCAAAAAGTAAGAGGATGGGTACAGGATGGTTTGGAGAGGTTGACAGAGTTTATGTAGATGAAAAAAGAAACTATTGTGTACTTATCAGAAGAATTATAGTTCAAGGGTGGGGAGAGGTAGAACATGCAGCAATAAGAAATACGGCAAGCACTGATATACCATGGGCAGAAAAGCAAAGGATTAAAAATGAGATTTTTGGAGAGGATAGAGTGGCGTTTGAGGTCTTCCCAAAGATGGATGATTTAATAGACGAAGCAAATATGTACCACATGTGGGTACTACCGAAAGGAATTAGCTTACCAGTAAATTTGAAAGAAACATAACTATTTAGGGGGATTTTAAGGCAATGGGAGCAGTACTTGAATTAACAGCAAGCCAAAAATTATATTATCAGATACTAGCTATTTGTCCGGGTAAGGATAAGGAAATCAGAAACATTATAAATTTTTATGATATACAGGACAAAAACTGTGATGAAGGAAGAGACATAAAAAATAAAATTTGGACTTTTCTTTCAGCAAAGAAAATTGAGGGTCTGAGTAAAAAGACATTAAAAAGTTATAAGTTACAACTACATAAATTTGCTTCACAAGTTCAGAAAAAAGTGGAAGACATTACAACTGCCGACATAAGAATATTTTTAGGTAATTACTCAGAACTTAAGGCCAGTACCATAAGTACCAAACTATCTACCTTAAAATCCTTTTTTGCATGGCTCACAGGAGAGGGCATAATCCCCAAAGACCCAACAAGGCAGATTAAGCAACCCAAAAAGGAAAAACGACTGCCCAAGGCATTAAGCTTTGAGGACTTGGAGATAATCCGGGAAAGCTGTACCACATTAAGGCAAAGGGCATTAGTCGAAGTCCTATATAGTACAGGTTGCCGTTTGTCAGAACTGGTTAATATGAACATAGCTGATATTGATAAGGCAAATAAACAAGCACGGGTAATTGGTAAGGGTAACAAAGAAAGGACGGTATACTTTACGTGGAAAGCTCTCAGATGTTTGGATAAATATATTAAATCAAGGACTGACGATTGCCCGGCTTTGTTCGTTACTTCTAGGAAACAATATAAACGTCTTGGAGACAGAGCAGTACAAAAGGAAGTTGCAAAAATAGCAGCCAAAGCAAATATTGACAAAGAGATTCACCCACATGTGTTCAGACATACATTAGCAACACATCTGCTAGAAAATGGGGCAGACCTTGTAAGCGTACAAAACATACTCGGTCACGAAGACCCAGCTACTACTCAGATATATGCAACACTGACAGAGCAGCATAAACAACAGACTTTCCGCAAATGTATGTCAAAGTAACATAAACAACAAGAACATTTGTTCTAAAACGTGTTATCATATATATATAGGACAGGTGATAATATGAAAATCGTTGAAGATATGGAGAAGTGGGATATATTAAAAGCTGCAATGTTAGAAAAAGGGTATGTACCGTACAGTTGGCAGTATAGTTTAAATCAGGAAGAGGGATTACATATTTGGTTTTATAAGAGGAACTCTGATTTACTCAAACGTGTTGAAATAGTGACACATAAACAGGCAATCGCTGATGATATAAAAAAGTGCGATTGGTGATTATATAAATCAACTTAATACAGCAATAGGAGGAAAGCACTATGGAAACAGCATTAGACATAAAACAGGTATTAAGAGAAGCCGCATTAGAAGCGTTGAAAGAATACAGAAAAGAGGAAAGGGAAAAAGTTCGCAAGGGCAGATTAAGGAACACAAGACTGCTTATGGATAACTACCTTGAATTCGTAGATCATTACGACAATATAAAAAGTTCAGCAAACGAAGTTATAGAGGATATAGAAGAGGGTTTGGATTTTGACAATGCTAATATGGGAGATATCATAATTCAATCAATCAAACGAACAAAAGTTAGAACAAAAATAATGATACGACACATTGAAACAGTTGTAGACCTTCTTAAAAAAGATATGGAAGCTAAAAATGAATCTGAAAAGTACAAAGTTATTGAATTGCTTTACATGGACGAATCAAAAAAGAATATGAAATTTAACAAGAAAGTGGAAGAGGTTGCAAGTGAGTTAAACTGTGGGGAGAGTACAGTCAGGAGATATAACACTGAAATGATTGATAAGTTAGCAATCAAGCTTTTCGGGGTAGATGGCTTAAAACTGGAACTTTGAGGGACTTGACAAAATTGAAAAAAAGTTGAAATTTACATGAAAAAAACAAAGGTTTATAATAGTATTGTGAATAATTGTAAATGAGCCGCACGGAATATCCGTAGCGGTTTTTTATTTTGCACAAAGAAAGGTGATATTGTGGCACAAGAGTTTTCAAAAGCGTTTTATAACTCAAAGGAATGGAAGAAATGTAGGAAGTCGTATATAAAAACAGTCAAAGGTCTTTGTGAAACATGTTTAAGTAAAGGAACAATTAAAACGGGTTACATTGTGCATCACACTATAAAGCTTACACCTGACAATATAAACAATCCAGACATTACATTAAACCATGAACTGTTAAGATATGATTGTCTTGAATGTCACAATACTGATGAATTAGGGGAGCACAATGGCAAGCAAGGAGTATTACCCTTGTATAAGTTTGATGAAGATGGACAGCTGATACCTATATCCCCCCCATAAAGACATAGGGTGTCGGTTTAAATGAAGACCGAATGGCCTCATTTGTGTAACACACAGGTCGCGCGTATAGGGGGGTGTGGTAGGAAGGGTGGTGATTATAGTTGAAAGATAAAGAGAAAAAGCAGGATTTAAGCAAAGTTGAGAGGATTTCTGATGAGGTAAAAAGACTTAACAGACAATTCACAAAGATAGATTCTAAGACTAAAAAAATCGTAAAATCTTTAATTGAAAATGCTGCTTTTATGACAATAACACTTGAAGATTTATGGGATGCTATTAATACTAATGGTTGCGTATGTGAATATCAGAATGGTGAGAACCAATGGGGAACTAAGAAAAGCCCGGAAGTTGAAATTTATAATACTATGATTAAAAATCATTCAACTGTAATCAAACTGCTTACTGATATGATTCCAAAAGATGTGAAACCTCAAAAGGAGAACGATGGATTCGATGAATTCGTGAATAGTAGATGAATTCAGCAGCTAGAAAAGCCAGAATAAAATACGGATTGATGTATAACCCAATAATTGAGTATTGGGAGCAAATAGAATCCAAAAAGGTAGTTGTCAGCTATAAGGTATATAAAGTATATAAAGAATTAAAACGGCTGATTTATGATCCTAAATCTGAATGGGAGTACAGCCCCCAACGAGGCAACCATGCAATAGAATTCATTGAAAACTATTGCAAACATTCCAAAGGTAAGATGGGTGGTAAACCCTTTTTATTAGAATTATGGCAAAAGGCTTTAATTGCTGCAACATTTGGAATCATTCATAAAATTGACGGTACAAGAAAATATCAGGAAGTCTTATTGGTTGTAGCTCGTAAAAATGGAAAGTCCACATTATCTGCTGCAATAGGGCTTTATTTACAAATTGCAGACAGCGAAGCGGGCGCAGAAATATATGCCTGTGCAACAAAGAAAGACCAAGCGAAAATAATTTGGTTGGAAGCAAAAAGGATGGTTAAAAAGTCGCCAGTTCTGGTAAAGAGGATTAAACCTCTTGTAGCAGAAATGACAGCAGAATTTAACGATTCTTTTTTTAAACCCTTAGGAGCTGATTCAGATACACTGGATGGCTTGAATGTACATGGTGCCCTACTTGACGAAATACATGCATGGAAAGATAAAAATCTTTATGACGTTATTGTTGATGGTACCACTGCCAGAGAGCAGCCATTAATATTCATAACGACTACAGCGGGAACCGTCCGTGAATCTGTTTATGACCTAAAATATGATGAAGCGGAGAGGCTTATAAACGGCTTTGATGATGAAAGCGGTTATAAAAATGAAAGACTGTTACCAATCATCTATGAACTGGATAAACGTGACGAATGGCTAGATTCAAATAACTGGCAAAAAGCAAATCCGGGTTTAGGTACTATCAAAAAAATAAACCAGTTAGAAACCAAGGTTAATAAGGCCAAAGCTAATTCTTTATTGGTTAAAAACCTACTATGTAAGGACTTTAATATTAGGGAAACAAGCTCGGAGGCATGGCTGACATTTGAACAGCTTAACAATACTGATAAATTTACACTGGATAAAGAAACCAGAAAATTAATTCATATTCATTACAATGTAGAAGCTAATAGAGAAGAAATTACTGAAAAGTCTTATCCTCGTTATGGAATAGGAGGGGCAGACCTTTCAAGTACTGTAGACCTTACATGCGGAACAATTATTTTCATGGTTCCGGGCGACGATACCATTTATTCTTTACAGATGTACTTTATACCTGAAGACCTACTGGAAGTTAAAATCAATCAGGATAAAATACCTTACGACCTGTGGGTAGAAAAGGAGTTAGTAAGAGTAGTACCAGGCAATAAAGTGCATTACAAATATGTAACGGAATGGTTTAAAGAAATTCAGGAAGAATACGACATATACATTTATTCATGTGGTTATGATTCTTGGTCAGCTGAATATTGGGTCGAAGATATGCGGAATACATTTGGCAAAGAGTGTATGGAACCTGTTGTACAGGGCAAGAAAACATTATCAAGCCCTATGAAAAACTTAGGGGCAGACCTTGGTAAAAAACTAATAAATTATAATAATAATCCTGTTCTTAAATGGTGTCTTGCGAATGTAGCTATTGAAACTGATAAAAACTTAAATATTCAGCCTTGTAAAGCAAAAAACCAAACACGGCGTATAGATGGATTCGCAAGTCTGCTTGATGCATATGTACAGATGGAAAGAAAACATGAGGAATATTTAAGCGTTATTTGATTTACTGAAAGGGGGTGAGCTTTTGAGCATATTCAGTAGATTTACAAATAAAAGTCCTCAGACAACACGCTATGAAATGGTGACGGAAACAGGTAACGGATTTTATATGTGGAATGGTAAACTGTTTCAGTCGGATATCGTAAGATCGTGTATAAGACCAAAGACAAAAGCAATTGGCAAATTGGTTGCAAAGCATATACGGACAGATAAAACAGGAATTCAAGTAAATCCTGATGCGTATTTAAGATTTCTTCTGGAAGAACCTAATCCATATATGACCGGTCAAGTAATGCAAGAGAAACTTGCAACGCAACTGGCATTAAATAATAATGCTTTTGCAGTAATAATCCGTGATGAATTTGGATATCCAGTGGAAATATATCCGATACCTGCAACCACAGTTGAGGCAATATATGATAATACGGCAAATCTATTCCTAAAGTTCTACTTTAAAAACGGTAATAGGTCAATCTTTCCATATAGTGATATTATTCACTTACGACAAGACTTTAATGATAATGATATTTTTGGGGAAAGCCCAGCTGCAGCATTAACTTCACTTATGGATATTATAAATACCACAGACCAAGGTATTATTAAAGCCGTTAAAAATGGTGCTGTAATAAAATGGCTTTTAAAATTTAGTTCATCACTAAGACCCGAAGATTTAAAGAAAAATGCTCAGGATTTTGTTGATAACTATTTATCAATTGAAAGTACAACAATGGGAGTCGGGGCGGTAGACAGTAAAGCCGATATTCAAAGAGTTGAGCCAAAGGATTATGTACCAAATGCAATGATTGTAGACAAAGTTACACAGCGTGTTTACTCTTTTTTTAATACAAACGAAAAAATAGTTCAGAGCAAATTTTCAGAAGATGAATGGAATGCCTATTACGAATCTGAAATTGAACCTTTGGCTTTGCAACTAAGTGGTGAGTATACACGAAAGATTTTTAGCAGACGTGAGCGTGGGTTTGGCAACAAAATTTACTTTGAAGCAAGTAATTTACAGTGGGCTAGCCTAAAAACCAAATTAGAGTTATTACAAATGGTAGACAGAGGCGCTTTAACTCCAAACGAATGGAGGGAAACAATGTCACTTGCACCATTACAAGGCGGTAACGACCCAGTTAGAAGACTTGATACTGCCGTTGTTAATGAAATTAAAACATTACTTAATAAAATGAATGGCAATGAAAAGGATATTATAAACACTATCAAGTCATTAATAGGTATAGCTAGAAAGGGGGTGTAATAGGTGGTTTATATTTTTAAATCTAATTACAAAATGAACCAAACAGTTAGAGAAGAGACTGAAACAAGTATTGCGAATAGAATAAAGTCAGGCGTAGTAGTTCTTGACAATAGCATCGAATTTGTTGCAGTCATAAACAATACAGGGAATCCAGAGGTGAAAATTGATGAAGGTTGATGTGAAGGGAGCAATTATAAATTCGGGTGACAAATGGATTTACGATTGGTTCGGAATCGAAGCTACATGTCCCAAAGATGTAAATAATCTATTGGAAAAAGCAAATGGTCAGGATGTTGATGTTTACATTAACAGTGGTGGTGGGGATATATTTGCCGGAAGTGAAATTTATTCATCCCTAAGAGAATACAAGGGCAGAGTTAATATACACGTTGTCGGATTGGCAGCAAGTGCGGCCTCCGTAATAGCATGTGCCGGGAAAAGCGAAATATCACCTACTGCAATGGTAATGGTACATAACGTATCTGGAGGAAACCAAGGCGATTACCAATCGATGGATAAAACAAGCGAAATACTACAGAAAGCAAATAAGTCAATCGCAGCCGCATATATAGCAAAAACGGGAATGAGTGAAAAAGAAGCTTTGGACATGATGGACAAAGAAACATGGTTAACAGCTCAACAAGCAGTTGATAAGGGCCTAATTGATACTGTAGCATTTGAAAGCAATCAATTGGTTGCAAGTTATGAATCAGGGCTGTTACCAAAAGAAGTAATTGAAAAAATGAGGAATTCGAAAAATAATCCGTTAGGTGAAAACCAAGCGGATATTTTATTGCAACAAAAAGCACAGGCAAAATTAAAATTATTAAATTTAGGAGGGGCTAAAATATGAACACAGAACAATACTTAGCAAAAAGAAAGGCACTTTATGATAGTGCGCAGCAATTAATTGCTGATGGAAAAATCGAAGAAGCTAACGCAAAAATGCAGGAGATTGAAAGGCTTGACAACGATTATGAAACTGCCTGCAAAGCCCAAGCAAATCTAAATGCTTTAAATGACAGGACAAAAGGGATTGATATTCAAAACACGGGTATTCAAATAGTTGGTGGAAAAGTAGTGGATAAAATCAATAATGAAGAGGTTGCTGAACCTGCTGATATGTACGACAGCGTTGAGTATAGAAAAGCATTTATGCAAAACGTACTTAAAGGGTCTGCCATACCTGCAAAATTTTCTAATGCAGATGCAAATACAAAAACGTCAGATGTAGGAACAGTTATCCCTACAACAATAATGGAAAAGATTATTGAAAAGATGGAAGCCACAGGGATGATACTTCCGCTTGTAACCAGAACTGCATACAAGGGTGGATTATCAATCCCGAATTCCACAGTTAAACCGGTAGCAACATGGGTTGCAGAAGGTGCAACTTCTAATAAACAGAAAAAGACAACTGGTAATATAACCTTTACTTATCATAAACTAAGATGTGCTATTTCTGTTTCATTAGAAACTGATACCATGGCGCTTCCAATCTTCGAAACTACATTTGCTAATAATGTTGTTGAAGCTATGGTGAAAGCTACTGAACAGGCTATTATAAGTGGTACAGGTGAAGGTCAGCCAAAGGGAATTTTAGCTGAAACAGTAGTTACAGGTCAAAATATAGATATTGCTGTATCTGCTGAACCTACATATTCAACATTGATTGAGGCCGAAGCAGCTTTGCCTCTTGAGTATGAAAGCAATGCTGTGTGGTTTATGACTAAAAAAACATTTATGAAGTTCATAGGAATGGTTGACAGTCAAAAGCAGCCAATAGCCAGAGTTAACTATGGAATTAGTGGTAAACCTGAGAGAACATTACTGGGAAGACAGGTTATTCTTAACAACTATATGACCTCACTAGGAGCAACAATTACAGCGGATACAGTTGTAGCATTCTTGTTCAACCCTTCTGATTATGTCCTAAATACTAACTATCAAATGACAGTTAAAAAATATGAGGACAATGATACTGACGATATGATAACAAAAGCTGTAATGCTTGTTGACGGTAAAGTTGTTGATAAGAATTCACTTGTAACAATAACTAAGAAGTCAGCCTAATGAGGTGATGTAAATGGCACTTATTGATGATGTCAAATTGTCACTAAGAATTAAAACCGATGCTTTTGATGATGAAATTAATCCATTAATAGAAGCCTGTAAAATAGATTTGAAACTTGCAGGCGTTAACGTCATAGAAGAAACTGACCCTCTGATTAAGAGGGCGGTTATCCTCTATGCGAAAGCAAATTTTGGATATAGTGAAGATAGTGAGAAGTATAAAATAGCATATGACATGCAAAAGAATTCCCTTGCATTATCTCAAAAATATAATACTATAGCTGCCACTACTACTGAAACTATTGTTTAAAGGGGGCCGAAGCTATGAATGTAGGTGAAATGCAAGATTTAATTCAGATTCTTTCTATTGAACAGGCAGATAATTCATACTCTTGGGAAACTGCTACCGAAATATGGTCAAAAGCAGAGAGGCAGACGACTAGAAACATATACTCCAATTTTGGTCAGAGTGCAAAGTCTGTAAAGTTTACTATCAGAGAATATGAATATGATTTGTCACTCCATAATGCTATACGTTGGAATGACCTTCATTGCATACTAACTGATATAATCCATACGGAAAACAGAGAGTTTATAATCGTTACAGCTGCTTTAGTAAATCCACAAGTTTGTACAATAAAAAGGGACAGTGAACCGGGATATGACAGTTTAAACAGACCTGTTTATAGCGAACCAATATCTATTATATTTCCTGGTATATTAGCTGAAAAATTCAATAGAAACATTCAGGAACAACCAATGACAACCATTGAAACAAGTTTGATTTTAATTATTCCTAAAGCAATAACGCTTCAAGAGGGCGAACTTGTAACAATAGATAATACGGATTATGAGGTTCAACTTGCACATACTCTGGATGAATTTAAAAATGAATATGAAATTATTTCAAGGAGGAATGTATAGTGCAGAGTCTTCAAATTGACGGAATTAGTGACTTTGATTCAGACCTTGAAGAATTGCTTGGTAAACTGCCGGATAAACGCAGAGATCTTCACGAAAGGATAGCAAAGGGCACAAAGGAAGAAGTTGACAAGCAAATAAATGCTTCTGGATTAAAAGACAGCTCAGGGAAAATAAAAGATTGGCAGGAATCTCACGTTGGTTCTGGTGGGGGATATGCTGCTGTCAGGGCAGAAAAAGGCGAAACAGGTAAAAACAGTCCGGGAGCAATAACAAATTATCTTGAAAATGGGCATAGAATACGTGAACCGGGTGGCAATTCAAAAACATATAGACCTCGCATAAAAAAGCCTTATGTAGATGGATATCATTTTTATCAATCAGCACAAACGTCAGCAGAGGCAAAAGCTATTGCAGAGGCAGAAAAATTTGTAGAAGAGTTCAGGCAAAAACTGGAGGGCTAAAATGGTAACAGCAATTGAAATAATGACCGGTGTAAATACTGTACTGGTTGAAATTGAGCCTGAGTATAAAGTGTATCTGCAAAGATGCCCGAAGGATTTTAAAAGGCCATCATTTTTAATTCAATATGTCAGGACTAGCAGAAGAGACATGAATAAATCAACAGTAGAAAAAACAGTTTACCTGACAGTTACTTGCTTCGTGGAAAAAGATACATATTATAGGTCTGATGCTGATGAACTTGCGGAAATACAGGAAAAGATAATGCAGGCATTTACTGAAAAACACATAACCGTTAATGACAGAGCAATAAAAATGCAAAGCAGCACCGGTGGGTTTGAAGAAGATATAGCATTTATTGATTTACAATGTACATATTTTGACAATCGTACTGATGCAGTGGACACAACTCCACTAGTAGTATCAGTTAGCACAAATCTGGAGGAGGTTTAAAATGGGTTTACCAAATATAAATATTAATTTTAGCACTGCAGCTGCTACAGCTCTTGAACGCTCCCAAAAGGGTATTGTAGCAATAATTTTAAAAGATGCTAATAGTACGGGAGCATATACTTTAACAAAAGCAACACAGGTAGCATTACAACTTGGAACAATCGGAGCGAACAACCAAAAATATGTTGAAAGGGCCTTTATTGGTTACGTGAACCCTCCAAAGAAGGTGATTGTATATGTTGTGGCTACCACAGAAGAGAGTTTGTCAGAAGCTCTGCAATACTTTGAAAATGTCCAGTTTGATTATCTTGTTGGCCCGCCTGACTGTGACACCACAGAAGCAACTGAGATATCTACTTGGATAAAAACACAAAGAGCAGAAGGCTTTACCCCAAAAGCAGTTTTACCCAATACGGCGGCAGACAGTGAGGGAATAATCAATTTTACTACTACGGGTATTAAAGTTGACGGTACCACATATACAACTGCTGAGTATTGCTCTCGTATTGCCGGACTGCTTGCAGGAACACCAATGACAATCTCTTGCACTTATGCACCTTTACCCGAAGTCAGTATGGTTGATAAGCTATCAAAAGAGGGCATTGACACCGCCATAGATTCGGGTAAGTTTGTCATATTCTCAGATGGTGAGAAGGTGAAGGTTGGGCGTGGAGTAAATTCACTGCAGACAACCACTGAAACCAAGGGTGATGCCTTTAAGAAAATAAAGATTGTTGAAGCGGTTGACATGATAAGAAATGACATCAGTAAAACCGCCGAAGACAGCTATATCGGAAAATATTCAAACAACTATGATAACAAATGTTTACTTATATCAGCAATTAAAGGCTATTTCAAAGGCCTTGAAAATGACGGAATACTTGAAACAGGTACCAGCACCGTAGATATAGACGCAATTGCACAGGAACAATATCTACAAAGTAAAGGTACTGATACAGCGGATATGACAGAGCAGGAAATAAGAACAGCAGCCACCGGGGATCAGGTATTTCTAAAATCTAAAATATCAATTCTTGATGCTATTGAGGATATTGACCTCAGTATAACAATATAAGGAGGTATGTTAAATGCAAGCAAACAGAGTAATGTCTGGAACTTGGGGTGAGGTTTGGCTGGATGGTGAATATGTGTCTGAATGCTATGGTTTACAGGCGAAGGCATCCTTCAACAAAGAAGATGTCCCAATATGTAGGCAAATGGCTACAGATAAAAAAATAACTTCGATTTCCTGTACCGGTTCACTGAAATTGTACAAAGCTAACAGCAGAATGGCTATTGCGATAGGTGACAACATTAAAAAGGGCAAAGATATAAGATTTACGGTTATATCAAAGTTGGATGATCCCGATGCATACGGCGCTGAACGTATTGTGCTTCGCAATGTTTCTTTCGATGATCTGACACTGGCTGATTGGGAAGTTGCAAAGAATGGAACAGTTGAAGCTCCATTCACCTATACTGACTATGAATTTATAGATAAAGTGGGGGTTGTATAAAATGAATAATACACTTGATTTATTACTTAATATGAATGTTTCGGATTTGCCTGAGAAGGAATACAAGGTAAAAAGACTGAGCGGATTATGTGGAAGTCCTGTTATATTTAAATTAAGGGCACTTCCGTACAATCAGGCTAACGACATAGCACGGGCACAGAAGGAAGATATGGAAGTACATATACTGCTTGCCGGAGTGGTTGAACCTAATTTAAAAGAATCTGGATTAATGGCAAAATACAGTACAGTAACCCCAGCCGAAATGATAAAAAAGATGTTGCTACCGGGAGAAATCACAGATATTTCAAGGGCTATTGAAAGACTTTCAGGATATCGCATTGATACAATTGAAGAGATTAAAAAAAAATAGATACAGATGCTGAAACTCGGTTGATGTATTTCCTTTTCCGTGAAAAAAATATTATGCCCGGTTATTACTATAACCTACCTGCCGGAGAGAAATTGGTAATTAGAGCATTTTTTGAAACCGAAATGCAGTATAGGAATAAGTAAAACTTGAATGATTTCCCACATATTGGTATCCTATATTTAGAACCAATTAGGGAGGTAGTGTTATGATTTTTTTGACAATACTCTGTATGGGCATGATAATCGGATTTTCATTTTTGATTAAAATTGTTCTGATTAATCGGTCAGGTGAAACGGAAGAAGTGGCACGGATTAAAGTCCGAAATTGTGTAGTTGGAATGTTCATCAGCTTTATTACAGCGTTAATATCTTCATTTATGATATTTTGATATAAAACAATGATTTAAACCTCGTCGAATCCGGCGGGGTTTTTTATTTGAAAAAGCAGGAGGTGACAGGAAGTTTGGGAAGAGATATCAGTATAGCTATAAACGCAAAAGATAATTATACACAAGCAATAACAACAATGAAAAATGCCAATCAGGCCTTTAATAAAGATTTAGCAGGATTAAATTCGAAATTAGATGCCTTGAACAAAAACAAAATAACCTTAAAAGTAGATGTCAGCAAAGCTAAAAAAGAACTCAGTGAAGCAGAAAAACAGTTTGCCAAAACTGGAGAAGCTGCTGATAAAATGAATCTGGAACTTGCTAATGCAAAATATGAAAATGCAAGAAGAAATCTGTCGCTGGTATCTGATAATGCCAAACAAGCAGAAAAGGACATACGAAGTCTTTCGAATGCAGTTAGTAAAACTGAAAATCGTGCCACTTCTAAATCTCCAAGTATAAGTACTACTGGCAGCGTTTTGGGTACTATTGCCGCCTCGGGTGCCGCATCACTTATTGGTGATACAATCGGTGGAATAACAAGTACATATCTAAGCAGCGCTTATGGTTCCGAAGCAAGTACTATATTTAACAGTGCTTTTTCAACAGCCGGAATGGGAGCAGCAATTGGCACCGCAATAGCACCGGGAATAGGTACGGCGGTTGGAGCGGCTTTAGGTGGCATTATAGGTGTAATACAGGGTAATGCACAAGTATTTGAAAAGAAAGACGATTCTTTCAAACAATACTATCAAGAACAGTTTAAGTCAGTAATAGATGAACAGAACAATTCGCTTTCCTCTGGCTCAGGAATAGCATCGTCAAGAGAGCAAAACAAAATATCTTTTTCTACCTTACTTGGCGGTGATAAAAAAGCTACATCATACCTAAAAGAAATAACCAAGTTTGCAAGCGACACACCTTTTGAGTATGACGATCTAACCAAAATAAGTAAAACCCTTTTAGCATACCGATATAAACAAAATGAAATCATTCCACTGCTTACAAAGGTGGGTGACGCCGGGTCTGCACTTGGAATGACCACGGATGATATGACATGGGTAGCTACCGCCCTTGGTCGTATGAAAAGTACAGGTAAAACGTCCCTTGAATATCTTAATCCGTTATTGGAACGTGGTATACCAGTATGGGACTATTTAGCAAAAGCATCAGGCAAAACTAACAAACAAGTTCAGGAAATGGCAAGTAAAGGACTTATACCGGGCGAAAAAGCCGCACGAGCTATTGCTGACTATATGGGAGCTGATTTTGCCGGAAACATGAAAAAACAGGCTCAAACCTATTCGGGGCTTGTTAGCACTCTAGAAGATGCTAACGCGCAGATAAACAATGCAATGGGGGAAGGATATAACGAAGAACGTAAAAAAGGGATACAAAGCCAGATCAACTATCTCAGTGGAGATAGCGGAACCAAAATGCAGGAAGCATACAACCAGATAGGACAGTGGAAGGCATCACTTGAAAATTTGGCAGAGCAGTTTAAAAGAGATGCTTTGAGTGCGGTTATGGGTGGTGGCATTAGTTCACAGTTCAGTGAGAAAACACAAGCAAGGCTATCTGAAATGTACAAGGAATATATCCAATATGCGTCAAGTGGTTCAAAAGATGCCGGTGCCAAAATGGGGGCACTCCTTGCAGAAGCCCAAGCAATCGCACAAGACGAATATAACGCCAGTGAAGGGGCACAATTAGCAATTCAAACGAATAAAACTCTTGCTGATAATATAAAAAATGATGCCGGGTTAAATCAATCATATTGGGATGCCGGATACCAAATGGGAAAACAGTTTTCATTGGGGTTAGCTTCTGCGATTTCGGAAAAATCGGATAATAGTAAAATAACCTTTGGTGTATCAAATTCAGGGGTTGTATCACTGAATAAAAACCCGTCAAATGCCATAACTGGTTTGTTTGGTGGCAGTAATGGAAATATTCAGAATTCAAGCAGATTTGGTTTTGGAAAAGGGTATGCGGTTGGATTAAGTTACGTACCCTATAATAATTTCCCTACAGTACTACATGAAGGTGAAAGAGTCCTTACTGCAAGTGAAAACCGTGCATATGGTCAAAATGCAGCACCGATAATAACAGGCAATTCATTTGTAATAAGGGAAGAGGCTGACGTACAAAAGGTAGCAATTGAAATAGTACGGCAAATGAATAGAGCAAATGAGCTGGCAGATTGAAGAAAGGGTGGTAAAACTGATTAAATTTATATTTAAAGATACGAAAAAAAACAAAGAACTTGTATTACCGGTTACACCATCTAGTTTCGAAGTAAATCATGGAATAAACGTAGAAACAATTAATATACACACTTTAGGTGATGTTAGTGTTGCGGGTTATAAGCTTGCACCAACTTACAAAGTGGATTGCATGTTCCCCGCGAAAAAATATCCCTTTTGCCAGCCAAAGGTAGATTTAAATCCCTATGGGTATGTTAAAAAGTTTGAGGAATGGTGCGATAACCATACGGTTTTACGCTATATAATATCAGATACAATGGTAAATACCCCGGTACTTATATCTGACATTACATACGGTGAAAAAGATGGAACAGGAGATGTATACGCAACAATAACGATGCGTAATTACAAAACATTATCAGTAGTACAAACCAATAAAACCGGTAACCGGAGCCGAAGTAGCACTGAAAAGAAAACATCCCCATCAAAAAGTTATACTATAAAGCCGGGGGATACATTAAGTGCCATTTGCCGAAAGCATTATGGCAATGCTGCATTATATCCAAAGCTTGCTGCAGTCAATGGCATAAAAAATCCAAACCTTATTAGTGCCGGAAAAACTTTAAAACTTCCTGCAGTGCTTTAAGGGGGAATAGTAAATGATTAAACTTTTAGTAACAAACAGTATCGGCACAGTAGATGTAACTCAGTTTGTACAGTCAATTACCTGGTCGGGAGATTACCAACAATGCTCCAGAACTCTTGACTTTGAGATTATATCATCACCTACAGACAAAAATCTTCCTGCTATTAAATGTGAACTGGGGAATAGTGTTATTTTTATGCAGGATAATAGGACGCTATTCGATGGCTATGTATTTGAACGGCAGAAGGACACAGGCAGTAGCATAATAAATATAACCTGCTATGATCGTGGTATATACCTTAAACGTAACGAAGCATCATATAAATTTAAAAATACAACTCCTGCAGCAATAGCAAAAAGAATCTGTACTGATTTTGGAATCCAACTTGGTTCAGTGGTGGCCCCTAATGTAAAAGTATCCAGAAATTTTATTGGAGTAAGTTTGTATAGCATGATTCAAACAGCTTATACATTAGCCTCAGAAGCAACTGGCAAAAAATATTTAATGCGCTTTACTGGCTCAAAGTTAAACATAATAGAAAAAGCCGTCACAAATGAAACACTGGTGATAGAAGGCGGCAGTAACCTAATGTCTGCATCAACGACTGAAAGCATATCCAATATGGTTAATCAGGTTGTTATTTACAATGATAAAGACAAACTTATATCAACACAAAAAGATAGTGAAGCAATAAAGCTTTACGGAGTATTGCAAAGCTATCTTAAACAGTCAAAAGGTGAGAATGGCATTGCAAAAGCTAAAAAGCTAATAGCAGATAATGGAGTAAGTCAAAAGATAACCATAGAAAACTTGGGAAACATTGCAAACATTACTGGCGGTACAGTGGTAGTCCGTGAACCATACACTGGACTATATGGGCTGTTCTACATAGATAGTGATATTCATACTTGGAAAAAAGGCCAGTACTATAACAAATTAGTTGTCAATTTTAAAAACATCATGGATGAACAGGAAGTTGGATCACTTCCAAACAAAGACGGAAGTAAAACGAAATCAAGCGGAACTTGGGACTATATTAATAAGCCGGGAGGAAAGTAAATGGAAGATAACCCTTTTTTATCAATGGTTAAAACTATTAGACAAGTCAGTAAATCTCAAATACCCGCTAACTTTCGTTTTGGTACCGTTGTTACTGCTGATCCTTTGCAACTTGATGTGGCAGGCACAATACAGGATAAAGATTCGGTGCTGAAAAACAGTATAATTAATACATTTTCGGAAGGTGATATGCTACTTTTGGTACCAATCGAAGAGGAACAGCGGTATATAATACTTTGCAAGGTGGTGAGTATATGAGTACAACACTATTTCCGAGCATACAGCCACAAATAGAAGAAACACCTACTGAACTGGAACTATACAAAGAAGTAAAATGGGATTTTGAAAAAAATATTCCAGTATATCAAAACGGCTCACCTGTTATTGTAACAGGAAAAGAGGCCGTTTTTGTTTGGGCGTGGAAAGCTCTTACAACTCCACGTTACAGGTATGAAATATACACATGGGACTTTGGATGTGAAATCGAATCACTTATAGGGCAAGTGTTTACGGATGAATTAAAACAATCAGAAGCCACAAGATACGTACAGGAATGTTTACTTATAAACCCCTATATCACTGGAGTATTAGATGTAAATGTAACTTTTAGTGATGAAATTATAAAAATAAGCTGCACAATTGAGACAATATATGGGGAGGTGGATATAAATGTATGAAGACTTAACAGCAGAAAGCATTAAAAGTGATTTAATAGGCCGGCTTTCTACAGACATACAAGTCAATGAAGGTAGTTACACAAATGACATGATAAGTGCCGTTGCCTATGAAATTTGGAAGGTTTATCAGTCCTTAGATGCTTTAATTCCAATTGCCTTTGTGGATTCTACATCAGGAGAATATATAGATAAGCGTTGTTCTGAATATGGGATTATCCGAAAAGCCGGAACATCAGCAAAAGCGAAATTAAATTTTACAGGCACAGACGGAACACTAATCCCGGCTGGAACGGTATTTTTAACAGCGGATGGGCTTCAATTTGAGACTGACGAAACAGTAACAATAACAGCAGGGGTTGCAACGGTAAATACTACGGCTGTGGAAATAGGGGAGGGATACAATGTTGATGTAGGAACTATTACTCAAAAGCTAATAAGTCTAAGTGGGTTAAGCACTGTTACAAATGAAAAAGCAACTGGCGGTACTGATCCCGAAACAGATACAGCTCTTGTTAAACGATTAAATGATTATTTGCAAAGTCCTGCAACGTCTGGAAATGTAGCACATTATAAGCAATGGGCCTTATCAGTGAACGGAGTAGGAGCTGTAAAAGTTCATCCGTTATGGGATGGCCCGGGAACGGTTAAAGTTCTGATAGTCGACAATGAGAAGAAGCCTGTAGATTTAACAATTTTAAATAATTGTGCTGAGTACATAGAATCAAACAGGCCTATTGGTGCAACGGTAACAGTTGAAAGTGCGCAGGAATTAAGTGTAAATATTACTGCAACAATAATTATAGATAGCAGTACCACACTTGATATAGTAAAAGCGGAATTTGAAGCAAACCTGAAAGTATATTTAAAAGACCTATCATTTGAAAAATATACAATTGTCTATAATCGTATTGTATACATGCTGCTTGATATTAGCGGGGTAACGGACTATACATCACTTACGATTAATGGAGGTACAGCAAATATAACTATTGCTGAAAATCAGGTACCTGTATTACAGAATGTTGAGGTGATAACCTGATGGCGCTTATTGACTTATTACCTCCAAACTATAAAAACAGTATTGAGGTTATAGAGCTACAGGGAGCCTTTGAACATTGGACAGAGGCTTTAAAGATAGCTAAAGAGGATTTATTCTTACAAATCAATGTATCATCAGCAACGTGGGGCCTGAATATGTGGGAAAAAGCACTAGGAATCGAAATTGACGTTTCTAAGCCGTTGGAATACAGGCGTACTAGAATAATGAGCAAACTACGTGGAGCTGGTACAACAACTAAGGAAATGATTCAGAATGTAGCTGAGAGCTTTTCGAATGGGCAAGTAACAATTTTAGAGTATAACAGCCAAAGCAGATTCGAAATTAAGTTTACGGGTACTTTTGGAATTCCTCCCAACATGGGTGATCTGACAGCTGCAATTGAAGAAATTAAGCCGGCTCATTTGGCATACAGCTATGTATATATATTCAGAACACATGGTCAGCTCAAACCGTACACAAACGAACAATTACAAGCATACACAAATACAACTTTAAAAAGTGGGGAGTTGATATAATGTCAACAAAAACATCCAATTACAATTTAACCAAACCTGAAAATTCCGACTATTATGACGTAACAGTACATAGTGACAATTATGAAATTATTGATACTGAATTAAAAAATGCAAATGAAAGGTGTGAAGGTAAAATAGCCAAATCTCTTGCAACCGCAGCAAATCAGTTTCTTGTTTCCACTGCTGCAGGAGCTTGGGTTATCAAAACAATAGCTGAAATAAAGGTATTGCTTGGTTTAGGAAGTGCAGCTTATACAGATAGCACCGCTTACACAAGTAAAACAGAGTTTAGCGCACATCAGTCGGATTATACGAACCATGTACCGCATCTTGGAATTACAAGCAATGTAGATAATGCATATAGCATAACAAGCTCAAAAAATATATCTGAGGGATCTAAATTTACTGTTAAATTCAATGCAGCTGCAACAGATACAGCCACATTGAACATATCATATGATAACACACCAAGAAGATTGATTAAACCAGGAGGGGCAGGTTTTAAGCCGAAAGCAGGAACTTATTCGTTTATCCGGGATGGAGAAAATTTTCAGTATTTGGGTGAAGGGGGTGAATATGGTACAGATAACCCAAATGATGTAAAAGCAGGAGTACCGTTCGGTACAGAGAATGGGATAATGATTGGAACAAACACTAATAATATGAAAATTGTTATTGGTACTATACCAGATTTTCAATCTCCTACCACAACAAGTGCTTTGTCTTTAACAGGGACGATTAATAATTTATCATTTTCACCACAAATAGTCATGTTTACATTTAAAGATAGCTGGTATTCTTATTTTCAACAAACTGTATCATCTATATATCCAGCTATGTTGCCTGCTGGTATGGATATCATTAAAAGTGGTACTGCTTATTTACCCTTATGCGTAAACTCAGCTTCTGACTTTTTATCCAATGGGTTTAAGTATTATAGTGCTGGACAAGGAACACAGAAATTAACATTTTCGCAAGTAAAATATGCAGCCATAGGATTTGGTGATTGATTAAAGGAGGAATTTAAATGAATGAATTATTCACATTTGGGTATAGTGGAAACATTCTTATTTCAATGGCGGGTGGAAACTTTGAAGAACCAGCAGGATCAATGATTGTTAATGTTCCAGCTGGGAAAAAAGTTAAAAATTTTGACATGATGGGTGGAAAACCTCAACCAATATTTGAAGACATACCAAAATCAGACGTGGAAGAACTACGAGCGCAAAATACACAGCTACAAACATACATAGAAAATATGTCACAAGTTGTTGATGCGCTTTTGACCATGTTAGCTTCAAACAATAACACAAGTCCTGAAACAGTAGACAGTATTTTAAATACACTGAAAGGAAGTGATGCTTAATGGCTTTTTATCTAGCAAAAAGAATCGAAGCAAGTTCATTAGACTACTACACTATATTCTCTTCCAACTTTTTCAAGCCTTACAAGGCAGATGTGGATGCTATGCTTATAGCAGACGGTAGACAGGATTTAATCGTAGATATACCCTAATTTACATACATAATTGGATAATATCAGGAACCAAAAGGATTACTCAGAAATGGGTAGTCCTTTTAATTTACTCAAAATAACAACTAAGGGAGGACAGTATGAAGGATTTTATTATTAAGTATTGGATACAATTCTTATTTGCAATTGTATCGGGAGGGTTGGGAGTGGCATATAAAGCATTAGCAAAGAGATTACATAAACAGTCATGCGACCAGAAAGCACTCAAAGACGGTACACAGTCACTTTTAAGGAGTGAAATAATAAGGTGCTATGACATGTATATGGAACGAGGCTACATATCCATACACGGATTAGAAAGTGTTCTAGCAATGTATGATGCATACCACACGCTGGGAGGCAATGGAACAGTTACAAAACTAATGGAAGAGTTAAGGGAACTACCAGTTAAGACCCATAAGACAATAAATAAAAATGGAGGAATTTTAAATGAAAGGTATTGATTACACTACTCAAACAACAGCAACACAAGCAAAGGCATTAAAGGCTGCAGGATACAACTTTGTATGCAGATACTTAGTGCCGGAGAGCATGGCGTGGAAGAGGCTTACAAAAACAGAAGCCGAGACACTAACTAATGCAGGACTAAACATCGTATCAGTATATGAAGCATCAGCAAACGGAGCTTTGAAAGGAGCTATACAAGGTACAAACGATGGCAAAGCAGCATATGCAGAAGCAAAAAAAGTTGGGCAGCCCACTGGCAGTACCATATATTTTGCGGTAGATTTTGATGCACAGCCAGCTGATTATCCGGCAATATATGCATACCTGACAGCAGCACAAGCACAAATACCCGGATACAACGTTGGAGTATATGGCAGTTATGCAATATGTGAGATTATGTACAAAAGAGGAATTAAGTATTGCTGGCAGACCTATGCATGGAGCCGGGGGAAAAGGTCACAACATGCTAACATATATCAATATAAAAACGGTCAAATAGTACACGGCATAAATTGTGACTTAAACGAAAGCTTTGGGAATGAAGGGTTCTGGAATCTTAACCCAGCAAGTAAAGAAATGACTTACAACGAAGCAATGGAAGTTATCTGTCAAGAGGTTGATTCGCCGCTTGACTATTGGCTGCAAAAACTGCCAGAGGATAAAGCTGAATACATAGTATCAAGCCTTCCGGCGCTATTTATAAAAATAGCAAAGAAATTTAAAAAGTAAAGGAGAACTTATTATGAGAGAGGTTATATTGAATAACTTGGTTACTATTATGATTTCAATTGCATGTATCATATACATAGCCTATTTGGTTATAAAACACCGATGGACAAAACTTAGGGAGATTGCATATAAATTAATAAGGCAAGCAGAAACAACCATCACAGGCACTAAAAAAGGGCAGGAGAGGTTTGAACAGGTTATATCACAGCTATATATTATCATACCTCCATGGCTAAGATTTTTTATCACAAAAAGCTTTTTAGAAGAAAAGCTTCAGGAGTGGTTTGAACTCATTAAGGATTCACTAGACGATGGAAAAATTAATAATTCTACACAACCG
The DNA here is from genome assembly GCF_000421965.1 of Ruminiclostridium papyrosolvens C7. Taxonomy (GTDB): domain Bacteria; phylum Bacillota; class Clostridia; order Acetivibrionales; family DSM-1351; genus Ruminiclostridium; species Ruminiclostridium papyrosolvens_A. The sequence goes on from NZ_ATAY01000026.1 coordinate 25,744, forward strand.
CCAAAACCTCCAGATACAATACTTAAATAAAGATATTATCTACAAGGAGTAATGATAACAGGCAAATTATAAACCTTATTAAACCTTATAAAATCTTATTGATAATATACATACAATAGACAAATGAGGGTTGGAAACGCTTATTTTAAGCCACCACAGTTCTCAAAGAGATAATATTTACAACATACAAAAGCCCACAAACTCTCATGTTTGTGGGCTTTACTATTGATATGCAGCTTATATCCCTCCGCTAAAAGTCAGTACCAATAGTACCGCATTTGCTGCCAGTATTACAGAAGTAATAATCCAGCCCACCACATTTGTTGCAGGTTTGTTTACAAGAGAACCCATAAGATCCTTCCTCTTTGTAATCAGCAACATAGGGATGATTGCAACAGGGAGAATAAAGCTGAGAACTACCTGACTTAGCACAAGAGCCTGCATTGGATTAATTCCCAAGATTATTATCAGCATGGCCGGAAGCATTGTCACAATCCTCGTAACGTTATCGTTTATCTTAAGGCCTACAAAACCTTGCATGATAGTAGTACCTGCCATGGTACCCACAACAGAGGATGAGAGTCCCGAAGCAATAAGTGCGAGGCCGAAAGCACCGCTGGAGGCAGCCCCCAACAATGGTGATAGTGAACGGTGTGCCTGCTCTATGGTTTCAACAACCAAACCGTTTCTGTAGAATACGGCGGCAGAAACAATGACCATTGATGCATTTATAATAAAGGCAATATTCATTGCAATGGTAATATCCAATCTTTCCAGCCTGAAATGCTTTTTCTTTTGCTCATCTGTCAAACCCTTGTTTCTTTGCTGTACCAATTGAGAATGCAGGAATATAACATGAGGCATTACAGTTGCACCTAACATACCTACAGCAATCATCACTGCCTCGCCATTAGGAAGCGATGGCATCAAAACGTGCAGACCTGCTGCGGTCCAATCAGGCTTTGCAAGGAATACTTCTAAGGTGTATGAAATGCATATGACTGCAACCAAAATGGAAATAATGCCTTCCAAGACTCTCTGTCCGTATTTGCCCATATATACAATAAAAAAAGTAAGTACGGCGGTAATCAATCCTGCAACTTCCATAGGGATGCGAAATAGCAGATACAAACCAAGAGTACATCCAAGAAATTCCGCCAGATTTGTGGCAATAGCGGCAAGTTCGGCTACAATCCAAAAGCACCAGTTTACTTTTCTGGGAAAGACCTTGCCACACATCTGAGGAAGATTGTATCCTGTAGCAATACCAAGCTTTGCAGACAAGGACTGCAAAAATATTGCCATTATATTGCTCCAAAGAATGACCCACACCAAATTATAATTAAACTTGGAGCCTCCGCTGATATTTGTTGCAAAATTACCTGGTGCTATGTACGTATTGACACACTAAAAAGGTTTTTCAAAGTTATAGTGAATTTTTATAGTCATGTCTTCAAAGACTTCTATTTTGTGAATTAATTTAGCAATAGTATGTCTTTCAATGTGCTTAAAACTTGCAAAGTCATTAACAAATTTTTTAATGGAATCACTTGAATTTTGATTTTTTGCTTCAGGCTCAATTTTCTTTTTAAGTATATTCAGCCTTGTGTTCAAATATTGTTTTTCCTCAGACAACAGGCTGCTGATGTCTTTAAATTCGTCCACGGTAATCACACCGTTATTTTTATCCTGGTACGATTTAAAAATATGCTTCCTGATGTCAGTCAGCCTTTTTTCAATATCTCGAATTTCTTTCTTGATGGTAGATAATGTATTACGATTTTTAGCATTGATTTGGGAATTAATCTGATTTTCTGCCATCGATGTTAAAGTATTAATGTCCAGTATTTGTTCGGCTATTGTACGTAATTCCTGTTTTATAATACTGCACAGCATTTCCTCTGAAAAAGTGTGCCTTGTACACATCCTGTATCTTTTGTAGGTGGAACACATTGTATAAAAATATTTGCCTGTCCTTGAAAAGGTTATACTCCCACCGCAATCTCCGCAAAATATCAGACCTGACAGTAAGTGGGGCTGAACTATACTGTTCCGGTGATAGTTTCTTTTACTCATAAGGCACTGAACTGCTTGGAAATCTTCTTTTGATATGAGAGGTTCGTGAGTATCTTCAACGACAATCCATTTTTCTTTGGGTATGTTTTTGAATTTCTTTGACTTATAGCTCACCTTTTGAAGCTTGCCTTGAGAAAGTGAACCTGCATAGGTAGGACTTGAAAGTATCATCTTTATTGTTTCCGGATTCCAAAGATAGTTTTTTGTTCTTCCACCTCTGTATAAAGTCGTGTTTTCTTTATATTTTGCCGGTGACATAATGTGCTCTTGGTTTAGTATTGTTGCGATTCCATTAAAACTCATACCTTGAATATACATTTGATATATTCTTTTGACCACCTCACAGGTTTCGGGATTTACCACAAGTAAATTTTTATTCTGTTTATCCTTAAGATAACCATATGGAGCAAATGCTCCTATAAAACTGCCTTCTTCTTTTTTAGATTTAAGAATACTTGTTATCTTGGAAGATGTATCAGATGAGTAAATCTCATTTAAAAAGCTTCTTAAGACCGGCATGATGTCTGTCTGAAAATTCCGGCAATACGAATCGGTACTGTCATTAACAGCAATTAATCTAACATTATTCATTGAACAATACTCAAAAAACTTTAATGATTCCAACAGGTTTCTGCCTAAACGTGACAGGTCTTTTACAATTATTAAATTGACATTATTGGTTTCAACATCATGAATCAACCTGTTATAGCCCGGTCTGTCAAAAGTTGTGCCGGACACACCGTCATCATAATAAATATCTACCAATTTCCAGTTTGGCTTACTTAAAACTATAGGCTTTAAAAACTGTATCTGATTTTCAATACTCTCAGAATTTTTGTCCTCTCGTGATAAACGGGCATATATTCCGACTTTGAAAAAGTCATGATTATTTTCGACATAATTCTCAGTTAATGAAAACAAATCCATACCTCCTTTTAAACTTTTGAGTCGGGATTGTTTTGTTTTGAATTTTGCAAATAAAACATTAAACTTTCCAAAACAAGCTGCTCGAAGGATTTGCCTGACGATTTATACTCAGACATTATATTGTATTGAGAGGATTCACTCTTTTTGCCCATAACTATCACCCTCTACAATGTATATGACTTAAAATGCTTGTCTTAGTAGCTCCGAATGCTAAGGATAAATAAAATTTAAGGAAGTAAAAAGCCTATTTTACATTAAAGGAAGTAATAAGTAGAATTACTATTTTACATTATATGATTTAATATAATACAATAAAACAAAATAGAAACATATATAACATAAATTGACAAAATGTAAAATAAGTGATAAATTATAGATAGCTATTCATTTTAATTTCAACAATTCAAAAACAGACAAAAGCATAAAATATCCTCTTAACAGAAATGATTTAAGATTGCCATTGGAATCTCAGTTGCAGTTATAGTATTCTGTTATACCTTGGTATTTGAAAGTTAGCAGATAAGTAAAATAGGACATTACGAGGATTAAAATATATAAGTTTTTTGGACATATTATTTCAAAACATAATAAGCTTACCGAAATTCACAAAAATCTTTTGTGTTAACAGATTCGTATTTTTTTCACTATAAAGTGAAAATGTAATAAATAAATCTGAATTACTGCTTCGAGCTTATATTAATAACACATTTGCTTATCAAGATATGTAAATGGCATGTTGTAAGTGAAGCAAAGGAAAGGATAGGATATGTTAAAAAAAGTATTTTTATTTCCGGGACAAGGGTCACAATACGTGGGTATGGGGGAAAAGCTGTGCAGACGTTCTGAAGTTGCATCAAGAACATTTGATGAAGCAAGTGAAATACTGAATTTCGATCTGAAAAAATTATGTTTCAAAGGAGAGCTTACCGAACTCACAAAGACTGAAAATCTTCAGCCGGCAATATTGACAATGAGTGTTGCTTCATTCAGAGCTTTTACCGAGCAATTTGGAGCAAGGGCAGATTACATGGCAGGACACAGCTTAGGTGAAATATCAGCCTTGACATGCTCAGGAGCAATAGCTTTTGAAGATGCAGTAAAAATAGCCCGCCAAAGAGGAAAGTTCATGCAGGAGGCTGTTGCCGAAAATGTCGGTGCAATGGCTGCAATTCGTAATATAGACAAAGAGACAATTGAATTAAAGTGCAAAGAGGTTGCAGGAGATAGAAAATCAGTCTCTGTATCCAACTACAATTCCAGAAATCAAATTGTAGTATCCGGCTATAAGGAAGATGTGTTAAAGGTAACTGAAATCCTGACGGATTTGGGCGCTCAGGCCAAAATGCTTCAAGTGAGTGCACCCTTTCATTGTGCATTGATGCAGCCGGCAGCCGATAGGCTTAAGACTGAACTGGAGAAATACACATTTAAGGATGTAAGATATAAAGTTATTTCTAATGTTACTGCCCGCCCTTATGAAGGCAAGGAATCAATTATAGAAAATCTGGTAAAGCAGGTTGTAAGCCCTGTTCAGTGGATCGAGTCTATGTTATATCTCCGCAGAAAAACAGTTGAAATAGGAATTGAATTAGGTGCAGGAAGTGTGCTCAAAAATATGATGACACACAATACACCTTCTATTCGTGTGTTTACATATGACAATGACAGTGATATTAAGACGCTGGGAGAGATAGATTTGACCAGTAAGTACTCATTTTTCTCTAGGGCTATGGGTATAGCTGTCGCAACTCCTAATAAAAACTGGGATAATGAGGAATACCAAAAAGGCGTGGTTGAGCCGTATAGAGTAATTCAAAAACTCAATGAAAAAGCCGAAAATGAAAATTCAGAAATAGCAATAGAAGACATGAAGAAAGCTGTTGAAATGCTGTCAATGATTCTTAAGACCAAAGGTACATCTGAGGGAGAAATCAAGGAAAGAATGGAGCAATTCTTTTGGGATACAGACACAATGGATATGTTCTGTAAGGCTGAGTAAACGTTATAGTAAAATCTTAAAGATTTAAATTTAGATATAAAATAAATCAGCGGTAATATAAGTATGGTTATTGCTGGGAGAGGATAAAGTATCTATGAATTTAAATGTGGATATGGAAGATTTTATATCGGCTATTCACAATCAAAATAAATTGGTCCAACAAAAACCCATTTCAACAACTGATATAGCAATAATAGGTATTAGTGCGAAAATTGGTAGTGCCGAAGATGTTAATGAATTCTGGGATTATATAGGTAATGGGTATGATTTAATAGATACCTTTCCGCCGGACAGGCAGAGAGATATTGACAGATATCTTAAAACATGTTTTGGAAAAGAAAGTAGCAGTTTCATTGAGATGGCATATTTGAAAAATGTAGATTTGTTCGATGCCGGACTATTTAATATGACTCCTGTAGAGGCTGAGTTAATGGATCCGGTGCAAAGGATATTTCTTGAATGTATGCTTGTAGCTGCCGAGGATGCGGGTTATGGAGGCAATAGGCTGTTCGGATCAAAGACAGGAGTTTATGTTGGTTGTAACAGTAATACAAATGATAATTATTTTTCTATGATATCAGCGCTTTCGCCTTCAAAAATGGGCTTGGCATTAGCGGGGAATTTAAATTCAGTAGTAGCAAGCAGATTCAGCTATTTATTCAATTTAAGAGGTCCCGCAGAAGTGATAGATACTGCGTGTTCATCTTCTTTAGTGGCAGTGCATACTGCTTGCCAGGCTATAAGAAATGGTGAAGTTGATATGGCTTTTGCCGGAGGAATAAAAATCGGTCTTATTCCCAAAGCCGTAAGCAATGAAAATGATATAGGAATCACATCCTCAACGGGAAGAACAAAGACCTTTGATGATGAGGCTGATGGCACCGGGGCAGGGGAAGGAGCCGGGGTAGTTCTTTTAAAGCCTTTGTACAAGGCAATAGAAGATGGTGATAATATACATGCAGTAATAAAAGGGACTGCAACTAACCAGGATGGAACCTCTGTGGGCATTACAGCCCCTAATTCACAGGCTCAGACAGATGTATTGCTGGCAGCCTGGGAGGATGCAAAAATAAATCCTTTGACGCTTCAATATATAGAAGCACATGGTACAGCAACTAATCTGGGGGATCCGATAGAAATTGAATCAATTACCAGGGCCTTTCAAAGATATACCGATAGGACCCAGTTTTGTGCTGTCGGATCAGTAAAGACAAATGTGGGGCATCTTGATTGTGCAGCGGGTATTGCAGGCCTCATAAATGGGGTTATGATGCTGAAAAACAGGAAAATGCCGCCCAATATTCATTATAAGAGCGGAAATCGTAAGATAGACTTTATTAATTCACCTGTTTACATAAATGAAAAGCTTGACAGTTGGGAACGAGGCCAGATGCCAAGAAGATGCGGCGTGAGTTCCTTTGGTATAAGCGGTACAAATTGTCATATGGTACTGGAAGAAGCTCCTGCTGTAATAGAAAGTGAGAAAGATAGCGGTTATCATATCTTAACAATATCTGCAAAAAACAGAAAGACTGTTGATAAAATATTAAACAGTTATTCCCAGTGGATGGAAGGAAATAAGGAGGTCTCCCTAAGAGATTTATGCTATACGACAAATATAGGAAGAGGACATTACAATTGCCGTATGGCCATTATAATCAACGACGGGGGTGACTCTAAACCGGCAGATGCCTTACGGAGTAGAGATTCGGAAAATACATTTTACGGGGAATTTCAAATCAGTACCAATAATGAGCTACAAAATAAAGAAGGCTGTATAACTATTCAGCAAAAGGCTGAGTATACTAAAAAGGCTAAAGAAATTGTCAATAACTTAATTTCTGAAAAATCACAGCAAATAAAGAAAGTACTATTACAGGAGCTGGCCTTGCTTTATGTATCAGGCGCGGATGTTGAATGGGATATATTGTACAAAGAACAATTCTGTAAAATGTTAAGCATTCCGACTTATCCTTTTAACCATAAGAGATATTGGATAAGTGGTGAAAAGAGAGTTAACACTGCTAATTTCACAACAAAGAAAGAGTATGAAAAAAGACTTCACCCTCTTTTGGATCAATGTCTGGTTGATTCAATGGAAATTGTGGTTTTCTCAAGAAATATACATGTAGATAATTGCTGGGAGCTTAAAGAGCATGTCATTGGCAGGAACCATGTCTTGCCGGGTACTGCATTTGTGGAAATGGTACATAAGGCCGGAAGCAGGTTTTATCGGACAAATTGTATTGAAATTGATGAACTGCTGTTTTTAATGCCCTTTTCATGTAATGAAGGAGAGCAAAGAGAAATACAGGTTATCGCAAAGAATACAAATGACTGTATTGAGATAGGAATTGTCAGCGCTGACGTAAATGAAAGTGAAAAAACATGGATTAGCCATGTAACAGCAAAAGTGAGAAAGACTTCTCCTAATGTTGTCGGAAAGTGTGACATAGCTGAAATTATCAAAAGGTGTCCGGAGACTTTAGATGTATATTCAAAAGGACATTCGCAAAACGGACATGTTGCTGTTACAGACAGATGGAAAACTAACAGAATGGTTCATTTTAATGAGACGGAATTGGTTGCAAAATTTGAACTGTCAGAAGAATACCATAAAGGATTAAATGACTATTATTTATACCCTCCCTTATTGGACGGGGCAGTCAACATTGGTAACATATTTACAAAAAGTGGCTTTTGCCTCCCTCTGTCCTACGGTAATGCAAAGTTTTATAAGCCGCTGCCCAGTGAATTCTATAGTTATTTAAAAGTAAAAAATTTAAAAAGCAGTGATGAGATTACCATATTTGATGTTTGTATTATATCAAAAGAAGGTGAGATTATTGCTGAGATTGATGATTATATTTTAAAAGAGGTAGATGAGAGGGAGATGAGCAGAGTTAAAGGAGAAATGCTCTACTCAGTGAAGTGGATTGAAAGTCAAAGAATACAAACTGCCGATAGCAGTTTATTTGCCGATAAATCCGTATTGCTGATTAGAACAGAAAACCAGCAGGATAACAGGATTTATAAGCAAGTAAAAACCTTAAATGCGAAAGCAATAATCGATGTAGCTATTTCGAATGAATACAAAAAAACCGGTCCTGACAGTTATAAGGTAAGGTGCTGTGATGAGGATTTTGGAGAGGTATTTGAAGCTTTTTCAGATAGAAACATAGACTATGTATTCCATATTGCATCATTGGAAGAAAATAATGAAGATACAATTGAGAATCTCCACCGCAGTATTGATGTGGGGATAAAAAGTATGTTTGTTTTTCTGCAGAGTATTGCAAAGTATCAGGTTAAAGTTAAAAATATTACCTCATGTATAGACAACTCAGTTACCGTAAATGGTAATGAAGAAGAAATAAAGCCTCTAAACAGGGCATTATCAGGAATGCTCAAGTCAGCTTCCAGGGAATTTGATAATATACGATTCAAAATTATTGATATTGATGAACAAACAGACACCAGTGTGGTATTGGATGAAATACTATACGGTGAGGATATGGTATTAACAGCATACAGAAGTAATTCCAGATTTGTTGAGGCCTTCGCTGAACTTGTGCAAAGCGAACGAAGGAAAGTTTCAATCACAAATGATGGAGTATACATAATTACCGGAGGTCTTGGCGGTGTCGGGCTTGTTATTGCAAAGCAACTGGCTGAGATGAACGGAAACGTAAAGATAGCACTTCTAAACCGCGGCAAGGCTCCACAAGAAGTCCACTCAGAAAAAGATGATAGGACTCTCAATTCTCTGGAGAAGATTTATGAAATAACAGGAGATAAAAGTTCACTGGAAGTCATATCTGTGGATATTTCCAATAGTGAAAGTGTGGGACGTGAAATATCCTTACTAAGAGAAAAGTATGGCAAAATTAACGGTGTGATTCATTGTGCAGGTGTTGCCGGAAAAGGCTTTTTGTTGAGAAAAACATGGGACGAATTTGAAAATGTTCTCAGATCAAAGGTATATGGTACGTGGGTCGTTGACAAGGTCACTGAAAATGATGATCTTGACTTCTTTATCATGTGCTCCTCCATATCGTCTATTTTCACATCAAGCGGTCAGAGCGATTATTCAGCAGCAAATTCTTATATAGACAGCTTTGCTGAATTAAGAAGCAAAAGGAATAAGAACACTCTGGCAATAAATTGGACAGGCTGGAAGGAAACCGGCATGGCGGTAGACTATAAGGTCAATCAAGGGGAAAGTTTATTCAAATTTATTGATAATTCACGGGGACAGGAAGCTTTTGAATATGCTCTGAGCTCCACTCAACAGAGAATAATTATCGGTGAGCTAAACTATGAAATGATTCAAAAAAGCCGAAATTTTCTTGATGATTTAATTGTTTTTTCAAACAGCATCGAGAACAAGCTAAGGCAATATCAAAATTTGAATAGTGATGAAGATGAGCAAGGGGAAATAAAAATAAGCGTCTTAGGTAAAAGCAGCGGTGATATTACATCAACAGAATATCAGGTTGCAAAGGCGGTAGCTAAGACACTCAGATTCGAAGAAGTAAATATTTATGACAAGTTCTTTGAAATGGGTGGGGATTCACTGCTTGCAGCTTCCTTTAAAAAGGAGTTGGATAAATTATTTCCGGATGTAGTTGATATTACAGATGTGTTTACGTATGTATCCGTTTACGAAATGGCCAAATATATAGACGGTAAAATAAATCCGCCCGGACCAGGTGTAACGGAAGAAAATAAAGTTCAGACGGATGATGAGTTAAGAGATTTATTAATGAAACTCAACTCCGGCTCCATTGATATTGAAGAAGCGGAGAAAAGGCTGCTATAAATCGGGAGGAGAAATAATATGAGTAATTTAAAAAAGTACATTTTGGAGCAGGTCGGAAGCAAAAAATTGTCGCAAGATGATGCTTTTAAAATGTTAAAAGAACTCCAGGAGAGCAATTATGCGAAGGATGAAATAGCTATAATCGGTATGGCTTGCAAGCTTCCGGAGGCAGAAAATCCACAGGAATTCTGGAATAACCTTATAAGTGAGTATAGGTGTTTTATTCCAATGCCTTCTGAGAGGCACGATTTTTACGACCCTTTTAGGAATCCTCATTACGCTGAATTTTTAGGAATGAAAGCTATACCAAGACAAACAGAAACAGAGGATACCAGTCTTGTTTCTGTAATTACTGATATTGATAAGTTCGATGCTGCCTTTTTTGGGATTCCCCCCAGAGAGGCAAAATATATTCACCCGGGACAAAGAATATTTCTGCAAACTGCATGGTCTGCTATTGAAGATGCCGGTTATGGTGTAGATAATATACAGGGCAGTAATACGGGTGTGTTTGTTGGTGAAGATCGTAATAATACACTTTTATACAAATACATAACCGAGCCTGACCAGATGCATCTGACCGGGTCATGGGAAGGAATAATGGCAAGCCGAATAAATTACATATTTAACCTCAGGGGACCATCAATGGTTTTGGATACGGCATGTTCTTCGGGTTTAGTTGCTATTCATGAGGCAAGTAATGCCTTAAAGAACCATGATTGTGAAATGGCAATTGCCGGGGGTATTTCGTTGGGTGGAGGAACAACAGGGACCGGGCCTGACGATGAGGATGCCACAGAAGATGCATTGGCTGCAGTTGCATCTGATGACGTTGTCAGGGCCTTTGATAAAAAGTGCTCAGGAACTGTTTTCGGAGAAGGGTGTATAGCAATTGTGCTAAAACTCTTAAAAAATGCTATAAAAGACGGAGATAATATATATGGTGTAATAAAGGGAAGTGCTCTGAATAATGATGGGGCATCCAACGGTATTACAGCACCAAATCCGGTTGCTCAGGAAGATGTAATAAAAGAGGCATGGAGCAATGCAAACATTAATCCTGAGACCGTTCAATATGTTGAGGCTCACGGAACAGGTACTATATTGGGAGATCCTATAGAGGTAAAAGGTCTTACTAATGCTTTTCAAAAGTTTACCAATAAAAAACAATTCTGTGGTCTGGGTTCATTAAAGACTAATATGGGACATATGGTCGGAGCGTCAGGATGTGCCGGTGTAATGAAAGTGGTCCTAGGCTTACAGAACAATGTCATCCCGGCGAGCATGTATTTTGAGGAGCCAAACCCACATATTAATTTTGTTGACTCACCTATGTTTGTTGTAGATAAACCTCTACCTTGGGAGAAAAGGGATTTGCCGAGAAGGGCAGGGGTCAGTTCCTTTGGATTCAGCGGAACAAATGGCCATGCAATTATTGAAGAAGCTCCTGTATTGGAAGAAAGAAATGATATAAAGGACGGGAAGCTTAATGTTATTACTCTTTCAGCAAAAAGCGAAACGGCCATTAACAACCTTGTTAAACGATATCAAAAATTCTTGTGTGACAAGGTAGAGCTTGATATTAAAGATGCCTGCTATACAGCGAATACAGGTAGAGGGCATTATGAATACAGGATTATAATGTTGATTGATGATTTGAACTCATTAAAAGAAAAAATCAATCTTTTAGCAGAACGAGGAATAGCTACCTACCCTGAAGAAAACATCTTCTTCGGTCAGCATAAAATTGTATCGGATAAAAGACAATCTTTGCAGGATAATGAAATCAAAGAAGCAGGACTGCGTACATTAAATACTGAGGTTGAGCAGATGATGCCGGAGTTGTTCGAAGCTGATAAAGATTGCTATAACAGTATGCTTCAAAAAATGTGTTCATATTATGTAAAGGGCGCCAGTATTGACTGGAAAAAGCTGCATTCAGATAGAAAGAACCGCAGAGTAAGTCTGCCTACATATCCTTTTGACAAAACACATTATTGGGCAGATGTAAAGAAATCAAAAATTATAGGCAGTGTTCAAGCGGAAAACAGTACAAAAATACACTACCTTATTGACGAACTTGTTATCTCATCAATGAACGAGGATATATACCGTGCAAAACTGTCTCCTGAAACCCATTGGGTATTGAAAGAACATGTTATCCTTGGAAACAGCACTGTTCCTGGAACCGCATACATAGAGATTGCCAGGGCTATCGGAGAGATATATTTTAATACGGATGAGCTGGAAATCAACAATTTCATTTTTCTGACTCCACTTGTAGTACCAAATGATACACAAGTAGAACCTCAGATTATAGTTTCCAAAAATAATGAACAAATTCAGATTACAGTCGCCAGCATGATCAAGGATGAGAAAAGCGGTGTTGAAAGATGGGTTACACATGCAAAAGGCGATATAACACAGCATAAAAAGAGTACAGCGGAAATCCTTGACTTTACGGGGGTTATAAGCTCCGAAGAGGCACAGGAATCACCTACAAACCTTCCGGCTCTTAATGCACAAGGTTTGATGGGCCTTGGAGACAGATGGGACAATGTAGTCAAAACATACAGGCAAAATAATGTGGCAGTGAGTGAAATAAAATTATCTGACAAATATGCAGAGGATTTAAAGGAATTCAAATACCATACCAGTGTACTGGATATGGCGGTTAACAGGCCTGTTCAGGAATTTACTACGGGAATGTATCTGCCTTATTACTATAAGAAGTTCACTATGTATGCACCGCTTCCAGCACATGTATTCAGTAAGGCTATCCTTCTGGATAAGAACACCCATAATGACGAAACAAAAACATATGATGTTGTTATATCTGATACAAACGGTAAAATTGTAGCGGAAATAGAAGGCTATGTTGTTAAAAAGGTAAACGCTTTCAATGATTACGTCGCAAACTCCTTCTATGGAATAGATTGGGTTGAAACCGACAGTGACATTAAATTGAGGGATACCGGGAAACAAGTGCTATTATTTAAAGGCAATAGTGAATTATCCGAAAAGGTTGAATCCAAGCTTAGAGATAGTGCACAAAACCTTGTTACCGTTGAGTTTGGCAATGAGTTCAAGAAAGTAAATGCAAACCAGTATACTATTGGAGAGCAGGAAGATGATTACGATATGCTTATGAAAGAATTATCTTCTACTGGCATTACTGACATAATTCATATGGGAACTGTAGATTTTGACATTTCGGACAGTAAAATTGAAGATTACCAAAAAGCTCAGAACAACAGTATCTATAGTCTGCTATTCACTTCAAGAACTATGCTTAAAAACAAAATAAGCGGAGAGATAAATTTTGTTTTAGTTACTGACAATGCTCAGGAGGTTAACGGCAGTGAAAAGACGGTTAAACCTCTGAATGCAGCATTTATAGCACTGGCAAAAACAATTGTCATGGAATATCCGAATATCAAGATCAGAAGTATAGATATTGACGAAAACACTGATTTTGAATTGGTTTACAAGGAAATCCATAACGCCGAGTATCGCCTGAGAACTGCCTACAGGAATAACACAAGATACAGAGAGTGCCTTGTAAGGCAGGAGGTAAGCAACTCGGAGGAATCAATAACCGGAATTAAAATCAAGAATCAGGGAGCATATTTAATTACCGGAGGAACAGGTGGTCTTGGCTTGGAAGTTGCCAGATACCTGGCAATGAAAAATAAAACAAATATTTGTCTTGTATCAAGAAAAGAGCTTCCTTCCAGAGATACTTGGAGTAATATATTGCTGGAAGCTTCAGATAAAAAATTATGCAAGATAATAAGCAAAATACAAGAGATAGAAGAACAGGGATCTGTTGTTTCAACATATAGCTCCGACATAAGTGATAAATGTCAAATGGAGGCAGTTTCCAACGACATAATAAAGAAATTCGGGAAAATAAACGGTATATTCCATTGTGCAGGTATTGCAGGTGATGGCTTCTTGTTCAATAAAAAAGCAGAAGTATTCGCTAATGTCCTGAATCCAAAAATAGATGGAACAAAGGTTTTAGAGTGTATAACCGAAAATCAGGATTTGGATTTCCTTATCTTATTCTCCTCTATGACCACGTTTTTCAGTGCACCCGGACAAGGTGACTATACAGTAGCAAATGGATATCTTGACGCATATGCCCAATACAGAAACAAAATGGGTAAAAGAACCTTTGCTATTAACTGGCCTGGTTGGAGCGAAACTGGTATGGCAGTTGATTACAATATAGCGAATGCAGTTACATTGTTTAAATCAATTCCTACCAACAGGGCACTTTCAGCATTGGATACTATAATAAGCACAGGCATTACAAATGTAATCCCCGGAGAAATTGATTACGATATACTGATGTCTTTGGTGGATGCTATGCCAATGCTGTTATCCGAAGAGTTTACCAAGGCATTATCCAGAAGGAAGAAAAATAGTGAGGCCAAGACTGGTAAGGCAGCTTCTTATGAATCTTTGCAATCAAGAGAAATAGTTATACTTGGAAAGCCGGCCGATGAGCTCACTGAGTCTGAAACCAAACTGGCACAAATATATGCAGCTGTACTGGAACTTAACGAAATTGATATTTATGACAGCTTCAATGCCATGGGCGGTGACTCCATTATCGCAACGGAAGTATTCAAAATATTAAACCACTATTATCAAGGATTATTAGAGGTTTCGGATATGTTTGTTTATCCGACAGTTGCTGAGATGGCTGAATACGTTGACAGCAAGCTTCTTAGCAGCGGACCTTCAGCATTGGAGGAGAATGAGAAAGTGGATGATATGCTGGAGAAATTCGAAGAGGGAGAAATTGAAGTAGAAGAAATGATTCAATTCTTTGAATCAGAGGATGATTAATAATCATACCAGATAATGAGATCAGGAAGGAAAACCTATGGAAAAACTAGGAGTTATTTTCCCGGGAACGGCATCTTTTTACACCGGCATGGGAAAAGAATTGTATATAAATTATCCCATCGCAATGGAAACATACAGGGAAATAGAGTCACTTACCGGATATAATTTGACCGACAGGCTCTTTGACAGTTACTGCTGTGCAGAGTTTACCACAGAGGAAAAGAAACTGTCTGTTTTAGCGGCTGAGATCATAGGTTTCAAGTTATGGCAGGAGAAATATAGAATTAGCCCCGAATGTTTTGTTACAGAGGGTTTGGGGATTGTTCCGGCACTGGTATGTGCCGGGGCAATCACTATAAATGAGGCTATATGTATTATTCATGATACATGTAATGTGGAAAAAACCATATTCAAGATTCCGGAATACCCAATACTTTCAGAAGCCAACGGGTATACGGAGTTTGAAAAGGAAGATATCCCATGCTTTGTTAAAAAGACTTTGGATGTTGAAAGTCTGAATATTAAAGAGTGTACGACCGCCTTAATAAATCGGCAAATAGACTGTTTATTGGAAATAGGACCTGATAACCGTTTGTTTAAGGAATTCAGCGCTATGTCCCAGAAGTTCATTTGCGGTTACTTTGATACAATGAAGGATAGAAATTACATAATTGAGAATATCAGCTTTAAGAAGTTTTTCAATATGAAGTATTTTATTATGAGACTTCTTGGAATTGCAGCGTCAACACGGAATTTCAGTACTGACTATTCAAACTATGAGTCGGAAGTAGTAAAAAATTACGGAAAACTTAAGGAATTATGTGACGGGGTTGAGAAAAGCGGATTGGAGATATCCGGGAATCATGTCTGTGAAGCTGTAAAGTTGTTAGATAGTATTCTAATGTACAAGAAGGTACCATCGGAAGAAATAGCTGAACGTTACAGTATGCTTACTGAAGAAACGCTGATTTGTATTAATAATTATATTGATATGGATTAATAAATCAGGAGAATATCATGATTGACGAGAAGAAATTAAGCAAGTACATATTAAATGAATTGAAAAACGGAAATATAACAAAGGGAACGGCTATAGAACTGGTAAAGCAGATAAACTATACCGACCCTCAGGACAACGAAGTAGCTGTAGTTGGTATTGGCTGTAGATTCCGGGAGGCTGATGATTACGAGTCATTCTGGGAGTTACTGATAAATAAGAGGACTGCGGTGGACAGATGTGCTAAAAAAAGGGTATATGCAATGGAAAAGATCCTGCCTGAAGGGATTTTGGATAATGTTACAACCCATAGCAAGGGGTCCTATATCAATAACCTGTTCGATTTTGATTATCAACTATTTGATCTTACCTTTGAAAATGCCACGATAATGGCACCCAGCCAAAGGATTATGCTGGAGGCTGCTTATAGAACTCTTGAAGATGCAGGCTATCTGGGTGAAAGATTAAAAGAAAATATGACAGGAGTTTATATTGGCAATAATTTCACATCGGAATTATTGATTTCACATGCTTCCATAGTCGCGCAGGTTGGAGTTGGGGGATTTGAATCCATTATGTATAATTGGTCCAGCGGTTTGGCCACAAGGATATCAAAGCATTTCGATTTGAAAGGCCCTTCCTATGTTGTTGATTTAAGTTGTGCTTCCTCGACAGTTGCCATATTTAACGCGTATAAGGCAATATTGGACAAGCAATGTGACTCAGCAATTGCAGGTGGGATAAATATAATTCTGAAACCCAATATCCGTATACCCCGAACCGATGATAAGATTTTTGAACACGAAAATGATGTTATTCAAAGAGATTATGATGATAATCCGGGTGGTGTGTACCATGGTGAAGCGGCTGCGGCACTTTTTTTAAAACCGTTAAAAAAGGCAATACAGGACGGAGACCGCATTCATGCTGTATTTAAAGGTGGAAGCTTCAACAATAACGGAACAGATTGTGATTTTAACGGCAGTAGCGTTGCTGCCATTAAAGAAGTTTTACTCAGTGCGGTTAAAAAGACAGGTATCAATATTGAAGATGTTGGCTGCTTTGACGGGGAAGGCTCCTCCGACAGACATGAGGAAATGATCCAGACCACCGGGTTGAGTGAGGGAATTAAAATGCTTACCCATAAGAGGCAATACTGTGCCATAGGAAGTGTACCGCCAAATATGGGATATATACAGGCTGCAATGGGAGCTTTTTGTGCAATTAAGGGAATTTTGTCCCTAAAACATAATAAAATTCCGCCTGTATACCACTTTATAAAGCCAACTTCCTTGCTGAATTTTGCAAGTACTCCCTTTTATGTAAATGATATTGCCGTCCAATGGGAAAAACAGCCTGATACTAATCGATGTACAGGTATTTATTCATTTGGATACGGTGGCAACAACCTTGTGACCTTTTTTCAGGAAGCACCGGAACCTGAAATATTTGAAGAATCCGGTGAAGACGAATTATTTATTTTAACGGCTAAATCAGTCTACTCCTTCAATAAAAATATTGATTCGTATATTAAGTTTTTAAAAAGAGAAGAAAAGAACCGTATTATTGATATTTGTTACACTGCGAGTGTGGGTAGAGCTATTTATCAAAATTACAGGCTGGCTGTTATTGTAAATAGTTGTGAAGATTTATATTTAAAACTAAAGGCCTTCAGAGAAGGAAAGCTTCTTGATAAAGTTTATTACCAATGTAATGAACAAGTTGATTCAAAGTCAACGAGACCGGATATCAGATTTGAATCTTTACTGCAGGATAGAGATTTGGATAATGTGGCCAAGGAATTTTGCAAGGGAAGAAATATGAGTTTCAGTAAGATGTATGAAACAAAAAAAGTTAGGATATGTACATTGCCAAATTACACTTTTGATAGGAAAAGATGCTGCATATTTGACGAATATAAGAAAAAATAAATCTAAGAAGTTTCAGTTAAGTCTGAATATGAGAAAGTACCCTTATAATAGTTTTGTTGACATATATTTCATATAATAATATAATATGATATATATTACTGTGTCACACACAATAGTATACAGTACAAAATGTTTTGTTATTAGAATGAAATATCTTTAAGCACCTAAAGGGTGTTAATTAAAGGGAAAGAGGGGGTAATTTGGACGCGAAACTTATTAGTGAAATGAATAGGGGCTATTTGCAGCTGATAGTTTTGGAATGCCTTTGTGAACCCATTCATGGATATGGGCTCATCAAAAAGTTAAGAGACATTGGGTATGATTCGGTAGAAGCAAATACTTTATATCCATTACTATGCCGGTTCGAGAAAAACGGCTGGGCAAGCAGCGAATGGACACTTAACGATGGTCAGCCGCAGAAAAAGTACACTATTACTGCTGAAGGGATAAGTGTAAGAACTCAGTTAAATGAAATCTGGAAAAAGCAATGTGATATCATGATGAAAGTAAAGGGGAGAATGTATGACGAATAATTTGAAGACATATTTGAATGAAATCAGTCAATATCTTTACACAAATAATTCAAAGGACAAAGAAGATATTCTGAAAGAGATTGAGGCGTATATTCTTGAAGAAACTAAAAATACCTACCAGAAAGTAACGGAAGAAGGAATCCTAAGAGTTACCAAAGATTTCGGATCTCCCAGAGAGGTAGCAAAAAGGTATATGCATGAGCTCCAAGAGAACACAATCCCCAGGAAAAGATTTTTTATGATGCTTCTGAGTATAGTATTTGCAATTCACTCAAGCATTTATATGTTTTTAATGATTTATAATATTGATAGTTTGGCTTTTGACAATTCATATTCTGACAATGTGAAGCTCCTTTTACAAATCTTAAGTGTATTTGTTGTTTTATTTATGGACGCTGTTATATTGCTACCTATTACAGCGTATTTATTTAAAAAGAAACGTGATTTTAAATTTTTCAAATTTATTAGTGACAATGATGAAAATACCAGCTTATCAGATATTAGTTTTTTTCGTCCTAAACAAAGAAAAGACAATATAATTCTAATGTTTGTAAGCATAGTTGTTTTTGCTGTAGAGTTATTGGTTTATGCAAAATACAAAACTCTGTTCGTTATTTCATCTTTAAAGGATCATAACGTAATTCTTGCGGACAATGTAATATGCAAGGCCGTTTCTATAGCAATCATAGTTGTAACGGCAATTCATTTCGTTAACTATCTGTATAAAGCATTATCAGGTAAAATCTCCGGGGAACTTTTATTGACAACTATAAGATTAGTTTTGTTATGGGCTGCTATAAACGTCATAACATTTTACCGGAATGAAGTTCCTGAATTTCAGGATGCTTTGAAAGGGATGAATTATCTTAATATAGTTATGGTAATAGTGGTTGTTTTGTTTTTGTACAGCTGTATTCGGAATTGTGTCATATCAAATATAAAATATAAGTTAAAATAAAAAGTTTGGAGGGGTATACAGTGGTTTTAAAAGTTGAAAACATGGTTAAGAGTTTTAATAAATTAGTTGCAGTAAATGGTGTAAGCTTACAGGTTAAAGAAGGGGATATCTTAGGATTACTTGGCCCGAATGGTGCAGGTAAGTCAACATTTATCAATGCGATTCTTGGACTTACAAAAGTAGATGAAGGAACCATAGAGATTTTTGGGAATAAAATTTCCAGAGCTGCAAAAAAGAAAATTGGCTTTGTGCCTCAGGAGATTGCTATATGTTACGAGCTAAATGCATATGACAATGTTGCCTTCTTTGGAAAACTATATGGTTTAAGGGGAGCCGCATTGAAGGAAGCAGTTAAAAAATCAATGGAGTTCACCGGCCTTTGGGACAGAAGAAAGGAAAATCCCAAAAAATACTCGGGGGGTATGCAAAGACGTCTTAATATTGCATGTGCCATTGTCCATGAACCTGAACTTTTGATAATGGATGAACCGACAGTAGGTGTTGACCCACAATCAAGAAATAACATCTTGGAAACAATAAAAAAACTCAATGAGAACGGGACAACAGTTATTTATACTTCCCACTACATGGAAGAAATTGAGGAAATATGCACGAAAGTAGCAATTATTGATTTAGGAAAGCTTATTGCCGAAGGAACAAGCGATAGTATTAAAAATAGTATTCTGACTGAGAGATTAACAAAATTTGAAGTTGAGGACGATAACGGCAAATGTGAGAATATCATAAAGGACATTGAAGGTGTAATAAGCTGCAGTGTCAATGAAAACGGCAATGCTCTTCTGGTAAAGTCAAAGAAAAACATCGATAATCTTCCTATTATGATTGAAAGACTTGTAAAAGGCGGAGTAAAAATCATATCTGTAAATATTGAGCAACCAACACTGGAGGCTGCATTTCTGTCTTTAACAGGTAAAACACTAAGAGATTAAGTGATTGGAGGATAGCAATGAATACATTATATATTGCTTATTATACAATAAAAAGAATCATGCTGGATAAAAGGACCAATATTATGAAAATATTGATTCCGATTGTCGCTATAGTAATATTGGGTATGGCATTAAAAGGCTCTTTTGAGCTATCCAGCATGGATATTATTAAAGTAGGGTACCTGAATCTTGACAATGGAAAACAGGGAGAGACCCTTGTAAAAATCTTAAAAGAGGATAAATCCATTAAAGAATTGATAAGTCTTGTTCAGGTTGATTCTGTTGATAAAGCTGAAAAAATGATTTCTGATAATAAAATTTCATCGCTCATATTTATTGATAAAGATTATACAAAGCAAATAGAAAGCGGTGAGAAATCAAGTGTTACAATATACTCCAGCAAATATTCAGACTACAAACTGACAGTTGTACAGAACATTATGGATTCGTATGTCAATATTGTTAACACAAATATAGCAGTTGCCATGGTAACGGGCAAACCTGCAGAATATGATTCTTCTTCCAGTATCAAGGAAATACCTATTTCCATCAACGGTAACAGGCCAAAGGCTATTGACTATTACGCAGTTACGATACTTGTGCTGTCGCTGTTGTCCGGTGCGGCATTTGGATGTGAGTTGGTGGGAGAAGATTACATAGGAGTAATGGGCAAGAGGATTAAAAGTACTCCGGTTAGTCCGGTTCAACAATATGCAGGAAAGATGATAGGGGCATGCCTTTCGAACTTTGTGCAGGGTCTTGTCATGGTCTTATTTACAAAGTTTGTTCTTAAGGCCAATTGGGGAAGCAATATATTCATAATATTGGCTTTCACACTACTTGTGGCAGTATTTGCTACAGCAATAGGTGCTATGTTATGCATAATATTCAATGATGTAAACCGTGCTGGGGCTTTATCAAGTCTCCTTGTTCCCATATTTACATTCATTGCAGGAGGGTATGTAAAAATTGATTTTGGACCTATTAAATACCTTTCACCAAATCAATGGGCACATACAGCATTTTTTAATACCATTTACAATGGGGATCAGCATCTGGTAGTAACCAATGTTCTTGCGTTACTTATAGCTACCGTTGTTATTTCGACTGTTTCTATTATATTGGCAAGGAGGAGAACAAATTGACAGTATTATTTAGTAATATAAGACGTATTTTCAAAAAGAAATTGAACTTTCTTTTTATGTTGGTTATACCGGTGCTTTTAACTGTTGTAGTTGTGGTTGGCTCAACAGGTAACGCGGTTTACAAAGTGACTTTGGTAGATAATGACAATACAAAACTGACCCAGTTATTTTCAGATTTCTTGAAGGATAAAAGTGAAAATATTAAGCTGGTGGACTACAAAGAAGATGAAATTAAAAATGCAGTAATAAATTCAAAAATTGATTGTGGAATTGTAATAAATAAAGACTTTACAAAAAATATTCTAAGTGGAAAAGATGATAATGTAGATTTTTATATGCTTGAAGGAACTAACGCAAATGAACCTATAAAGCTGTCAATAAGCAGTTTCTTCAGTTCGGCTAAGACAATAAGCAAATCTGCAAATCAAGATGAAAACCTATTCTATCAATCTATGGATAAATATCTCAATGGGTCGTTGAAACTAGACAACAAGAAATTTGACGGTGAAGCAGAAAACAGTCAGCGAAAGACATTATCAATAGGATTCTTTGCAATGGGCCTGATGCTGCTTATGATGTCAGCTACAACATTGATAATGAAGGATAAGGAATATAAAACCTTTACAAGAATTATGACAACCCCAGTTTCTCTTAGAAGCTATTTTCTCCAGAATATCATCAGCTTTACACTTGTAGCCTTTATCCAGATAGTAGTTGTACTTTACATATTGTGGAAGGGGTATCACATCGATTTTGGAGGAGTATTCCTGCAGTTAGTGCTATTATCCTTGCTGTTTGCACTTACTTGCGTTTCAATAGGAATAATAATCTCAAGGTATGCAAAAAAGTCATCACATGTAAATGCAATGGTTGCTTTATTAACTATGCCTATGCTGATGCTGGGAGGTTGCTTATGGCCGTTTGATTTCATGCCCGATTCATTACAGAGGATAGGACAATTATTACCGACCAGGTGGTATATGCTGGCTGCGACAAAAATATTCGAAGGAAAGAGCATTGCGGATTGTGCTATCCAGATAGCATTAATGCTTGCCTTTGCCCTTGTACTGTTTGTATTGACCTTCTTCCGCAAGGTTGACATGGCGAAGTCCTAATTCACAGACTAAATGATGGGCCCGAAAGTATTGTATTAGTAGAGGAGCGTTATATGAAAAAGGTAATGTTTATAAATCTATATGATTTTTCAAGCTTGAAACGTATACAGACTCCGTTGGGATTATTGTCTTTATACTTTATTTTAAAGAACAAAACAGATTACGATGTAGAGATATGTGATTTTAATGATGTTTACTATGACGGTATTCTGAGGGATGATGGTTTCCAGAAGAATATTGATTGTATGGTTGATTATATTATCGGAAAGAAGCCCGATATAATAAGTGTTTACACAATGTGTAACAACTATCACATAGCTCTGTTTCTGTGCAAGGCAATCAGAAAAAAGAATCCCAATATTATAACACTACTTGCGGGCCCTCATGCAACTATGGTTGCTGAAGAGACACTAAGCGGATTTGATTCTATCGATTATATTGGTTTGGGTGAAGGTGAGGAAACGATTGTCCCTATACTAAATGGGATTTTAAATAATAATGTTGAGGGAATTGTCGGTTTGGCGTACAGAGATGTTGAAGGCAAAATTATAGCCAATTGGAACAGGACTGAAATCGCAGATATTGAAAGCCTGGAAGTAATTGATTTTACTAAGGTGGGGGTTGAAGCTGATAAAATCAGGGAACTTGGGTCTGTTGATATTGAAGGCGGAAGAGGGTGTCCTTTCAGATGTGCTTTCTGTTCAACGCAAAAATTCTGGGGAAACCATTTCAGGGTCAAAAGTATTCCGAAAATAATTTCTGAAGTAGAGTTTTATATGGAGAAACTTCAGATCAGGGATTTCAATTTCCAACATGATTTATTTACTTTTAATAAGAAATATATTCTTGAGTTTTGTGATGAAATAATTAAAAGAAAAATGAATATAACTTGGAAGTGCAGTGCAAGAATTGACACGGTAGACCGTGAAATGCTCCTTAAAATGTCTGAGTCCGGGTGTGTAGGAATATTTTTCGGAGTTGAGACCGGGTCAAAAACAGTTCAAAGGGCTGTAAACAAAAACTTAAAGCTTGAAAAGGTGGATCAGGTTTTAAAAGGGTTGATAGAAAGTAATATAACAGCCGTATTTTCTTTTATTTACGGATTTCCAACTGAGCTGGGAGAAGACCTGAATGATACTCTTACAATGATACACCAAATTAAGAAAGATAATATTACCCGAAATTTTAAGGGAACATTTTTGATTGAATTATGGCCCCTGGCATTCCTACCGGGTACAAGCATGGGGCACAACTATTATGATGATCTAAAGTTCAATGAATTCCGGGGAATGGATTTCAATAATAGTGACTATACCAGATGTTCTGAAGTTAACGATCTTGTAAAAGAAAATAAAAAAATATTCCTTAATTTTTATAGCATTGAAAAAAACAGTACGGTGGAGTTTAAATTTTTAAATGTTTTTATAATGTATTTGTTTAATTTCTGCTATTCATTTATTTATGAAGCAATGGATTTAATTATAGAATATTATAATAATAATATTCTGGAAATGTATCTGGATTTCTTTAAATACAACAGGGACGAAGTAATAAGCTTTTTTCAAAATAAAACTATCGGGGGAATACTCCCTAAATATGACGAGTTGGGTGAATTTTTCAGCATATTGGATAGTTTTGTAGGGAAGAGCCCGGTATGTAAAAGTGCTAGTGAGAAATATCCTGATACCATGAAAACGATTAAATCATATGCATCAATGTTTCAAGGTAAATCAAACAAAAATAGTCAGAGCCCGGGCAATGTACAAGCCTCCTTGTATAAAGCATTGGAGAGAAGATATCCCAAATTACTGTTGCCGGTAGAGAAGGGTATGTCCGCAACTGAATTATACCGAGATGTTGTGAGCAGGGGAAAGGTATACAGAAATAGCGATAATCTGTTTAAAACCTCGGATAAAGATTTTATGATGCATTTGGATACAAGATCTGAACAAATAGAACTTATATATATGCATAACCGTGCTGACTATGAAAGATTTATTCAAGTAATGGCATATCGTTGTGAGCCTGTACATATACCTGACAAATCAAATGTTTTTGTACTTAATGAAGTTACAAACTGGGAGAAGATAAGAGAGTACAAAAAGGAATATGTTCGGCTGGGGGGAAATGAGTGGGAAAAAGAGCTGGATGCTTTCATGAGTAATAGAAAAAATTACACGGAAACAGTTATTGTATGTGGTCAAAAGTCAGGTGAGGCATCCAGTTATCCGGAGCATAGACCGGATTCAATAGAAAATATTCAATTCAATGCAAAAATCAGACTGTTTCAGCAGCTTTCATCTTACCTATCTTCAAAAAACAATTTGAAAAGCAGCGATAAATTGACCAATCGACTTGTAAATGACTGTGTTGCACTGATATTAACTACAGGTCAGTATGATAAGGATATCGCTATGGCAATGGTAAATATAAAGAATGGAAAATGCTTTGATACAGCCAAGCTCCAGAAATATATTACCGAGGGTGAAAATATAGAGGGGTTAGTTTGCAAAGCTGTCAAGTTGACTTCGCACTTGGAGGATATATTCAATAGCTACAGCGGAGATTTGGGTGACGCAGAAAGTTTAATGGAACACATTTATTTGAATGTGCTCACAACATTGTAGGCGAACTTCGCTTGCCAGTACGGTAATGAAAGATTGGGAACAATTGAAAATGGTTCTATATTGTAAATGGTAGCAGATGCAGGAGATTCTTAAATTAGATTAATTGTACAAAAGGAGTTTGGAAGAAATAATGGAAGAAAACAAACGTTATGAAGACAAGATTCCTATGGTCAATTATTGCGGTAAAGATAAATTTGCAAAAAATAATTTACCTTGTGATGATATCATAATTCCCAAATTTGGAGATAAGGAATATTACGCTATTT
>NZ_ATAY01000027.1 GCF_000421965.1 Ruminiclostridium papyrosolvens C7
AATCATCTCTACACTGCGTTCCGTCATAATCGCCACGAAATCATTTTTCCCTATGCCCATATGACGGAGCCTGCCTGCAAGACAATTTGCTCTTCTGTTTAATTCTCCGTATGTAACCTTATCTTCTCCGAATATTACTGCCAGATTGTCCGGGGAGCATTCCACCATCTTCTCAAACAGCTCCGCCATGACCTTGTCCTTTGGAAAATCGATATCTGTTTTATTAAAGTCAAACAGAATACTCTTCTTTTCATTCTCATCCAAAACTTCAATTGTACCAATGAGCTGTTCAGAGTCTGAGACTATTTCCTTAACAAGGTTGATATAGTGATTTTTCAGAAGCTCCGCCGTTTCTTCTGTGTATAAGTCTTCACAATACTCTAAAACAATCTTGTATCCGTCCCGTTGTCTGGTGACAATTACGGATAAATCAAACCTTGCCGCCCTGTGCCATTCACACTTGTCAAGCTCCTCCATTTCCATTGTGTTAAAGCTTCCGGTACCATGATCATAATTTTGCAAAACGAACATTATGTCAAACAAGGGATTTCTGGAGGATTCCCTGTTTACACTCACTGCCTCTATCAGCTTTTCAAATGGGTAGTCCTGATTTTCATATGCATTCAGGCATATTTCTTTTATCTCACTCAGAAACTCAGAATACCTTTTTGTTTTTTCCGGCTTTCCCCGGAATGCCAGTGTATTTACAAACATGCCGGGGATATTTTGAGTGTCTTTGTGAGTTCTTCCCGACATAGGGCTGCCTATGACTATATCCTGCTGTCCGGTATATTTTGACAGTAGGATCATAAGTGCACTCATAAATATCATGTAATCTGTTGTTTCTGTTTTACGTTGGATTTTCTCAATATCTTCA
>NZ_ATAY01000028.1 GCF_000421965.1 Ruminiclostridium papyrosolvens C7
CTATCAATACTGGAGTGTACGTACTTCAAAGAGATCCAGCGGAAGCGTAACTACTGCAAACCACTTTAATGCTTGGAAGAGCAAAGGATGGACAATGGGTAGTCACGATTACCAGATAGTTGAAACTGAAGGCTACCAGAGCAGCGGAAGCTCCAACATAACAGTAAGCGAAGGCAGCAGCACAGGCGGAAATACTGGCGGAGATACAGGTGGAAACACCGGTGGAGATACTGGCGGAACTACTGGCGGTATTAATCTTAATTCATGGCAGTGCAACAATCGCAGCAGCAGCCTAAACTCATGGACAGGTGCTGTAGGTGGTTGGAACGTAGGCGATTGGATAGAATTCGACAACGTTAATCTTTCAGGTGCAACTTACTTAAACTTTAATCTTGCATCTGCACAAGGCGGTAGCTACAAAGTAGTTACTGACAGTTACTACGGAACACAAATTGGTACTCTGAATTTCACCTCAACTGGCGGTTGGGATACTTATACAAACCAAAGTTGTAACCTAAGCAGTGTAAGCGGAAGTCACAATCTATATATCATATGTACTAGTGGTACAGCTAACATTGGTACTTTGACACTTGGAGGTTCAGGCTCAACAGGTGGAAATACAGGCGGAAATACAGGCGGAACTAACGGCAATGTTTATCTTTGCTTTGATGATGGCCCAAATAATAGCAACTCAGCTACTCTTATAAGTGCTCTAAAGAATGCAGGAGCCAGCAAAGCTACCTTATTTGTATGGGGCAACAGAATCAGCAGTAACTCAACAGGCTGGGATGCTTATAAAAATTCAGGATTCAGTCTGCAAAATCATAGCTGGACTCATTCTCATATGACCAGCTGGAGTTACCAACAGGTTTATAATGACTTACAGCAATGTAATCAAGCCATCGTGAACGCTGGAAAACCTGCTCCTACGAAGATTAGATTGCCTTATCTTGAGAGCAACTCCACCATTCAACAGGCTTGTTCAGCACTGGGTTTGACAGTAGTATCACCTAACGTTGATACTCAGGACTGGAACGGAGCAAGCACACAATCCATCGTTAGCGCTTGTAACAACCTGAACGCTAATGGTAATGCATTGATGCATGATGCATACGCAACAACTAACGCAGCTATTCCTACTATCGTTCAGAATCTGAAAAACCGCGGGCTTGGTTTCGCGCAATATTAAAAACTGAAATAGTCCCAAAAGTCGCCTGTTTTTACAGGCGGCTTTTGTATTGACTATGTCTATTTTAGCTTCAAAATCCTAGTGTGCAGTCGGAATCATGTCCCAATATATTTGCTTATTCAATGATTTTTGTAGCAGTCCCTATATTTCTCAAAAAACTTGTATCAAATAACAATTTTTGCTATTATTTAGTAGATTTTATACGTAATGTTGAATATTATATACGCACGTATTTTACAAAATAGCTAATTATAAATAAGGAGGAGAAAAACATGAAGAAGGTTAACCGAACCTTACTTAAATCTTTTCTAGCACTCGCGGCTCTGTTATTGATTGTGTCTATTATATTATTTATTCCCAAACAGGCATCATCTGAACCATGGGTACAAACCAGCGGACCATACGGTGGTTACATCCATTGCTTTGCAATCGATGGTAAAGATATTTTCGTGGGTACCGAAGGAAGTGGTGTTTTTCACTCAACCAATAGTGGCAAAAGTTGGAATGAGGTCAATTCTGGTTTGACAAGTAAAAATGTATATTCATTGGCTATTAGCGGCACAAATATCATTGCCGGAACCAACGGCGGAGTATATATTTCCAACAACAACGGCGTAAGCTGGGAGTTGGACAATTCAGACTTGAAAAATACTATTGTCCTCTCTCTTGCTACCAGTGGTACAAATATTTTTGCAGGAACCAGCAGCGGGGTTTTTCTTTCCACAGACAATGGCGCAAACTGGAAGGCGGTCAATTCGGGGTTGTCATTCATTAGTGTCAATTCTATGGCTATATGTGGCACCAATATCTTTGCCGGGACTGAGGACGGCGGCATTTTTCTTTCCACAAACAACGGTGAAAGCTGGAGTCCGGTTAATTCAGGTCTGACAACCACACAAATCAATTCCATCGCTGTGAGTGGTACAACAATCTTTGCCGGAACTTATGGCGGAGGTGTTTTTGCTTCTACTAATAATGGCACAAATTGGGATGCAGTTAACTCCGGTTTGACAAACAACCATATCTACTCTATTGCCTGCAGTGGTAGTAATATCTTTGCTGGTACCGATGACGGCGTTTTTCTGTCTACTAACAACGGTACAAGCTGGAATGCAGTTACCTCGGGGTTGACAAACAAATATATTTTTTCTCTTGCCGTCAATGACAAGAATATTTTTGCCGGAACCAATGGTGGTGGAGTATTCCTTTCCACTGATAATGGTACAAGCTGGAGAGGGGTCAATTCCGGTTTAACAAACACCCATGTTGGTACTATCACCAAGAGAGATACGTCCATTTTTGCCGGAACTAATGGCGCAGGTGTATTTTTCTCTAACAATGGTGGCAAAAGTTGGAAGGAGATTAACTCAGGTTTGACTAACCCTTATGTTTTCTCTCTTGCCGTCAGTGGTACCAATATCTTTGCCGGAACTAACGGAGGAGGCGTTTTTCTTTCTACTGACAATGGTACAAGCTGGAGAGAAGTCAGTTCAGGTTTGACAAACAAATATGTCTACTCTCTTGCCGTCAGTGGTACCAATATCTTTGCCGGAACTTTGGGTGGTGGTGTTTTTCTTTCAACTAATAACGGTACAAGCTGGAGTCCGGTTAATTCAGGTCTTCCAAACCCTAATATTGGGTCTCTTGCCGTTATCGATAAAAATATCTTTGTTGGAACTTTTGGTAATGGTGTTTTTCTTTCCAACGACAACGGAACAAGCTGGAAAGAGGTCAATTCAGGTTTGACAAATACTCAAATATTTTCTCTTGCTACCAGTGGCACAAATATCTACGCAGGAACTCCAGAAGATGGTGTTTTTCTTTCTACCGACAACGGAACAAGCTGGCACTCGGTTAATTCAGGTCTGACAAACCCAAAAATTGATTGCCTGGCAGCAAGTGATAAAACTGTCTTTGCCGGAACTTATGGTGGCGAGGTATTTATTTCTAAAAACAACGGAAAAGGCTGGAGAGCAGAGAACTCAGGATTGGAGAATATTGACGTTTATTCTTTTTGCATAAACGGTTCTAATATCTTTGCCGGAACTAATGGCAGGGGTATTTGGGTAAGATAGGGTATAAATCCAACTCTCTAAAAGATAACATCGAATTTCTTGAGACCACTGAAAAAGTGTCCTCATATTAATAGAAAAGGTCATAGGCATAAAAAATTGCCTACGCCTTTTTTTTGCATTTTGGTGTAAAACAAACGTTAAAAGTATAACAGGATGCAGCTAGTGGATAAAAACAAAAAATGGATTCGTGACTTTTCAAAGCCTCTTTATTTAGTATAAAAAACACCAGCACCCTTTTGGATACTGGCATTTTTGAACTTGGCGTCCCGGACAGGAATCGAACCCGCATCAGTGGAACCGGAATCCACCGCTTTATCCATTAAACTACCGAGACAAATTGAAAAGTCCACTGATATATTATAGACTATTGAAGCCCACTTTACAACAAAGGAGATTGAATTCTTTTGATATTCGACTATAAGTTAAAGTTTATAATAAACTATTTAAAATAGGCATTGAATAATAGCATAAAACCTAGTAAGAATGCTGTCAAACCGGTTAGTGCAAGATATATTTTACCTTTACCTGGAACCTTTCTTATTATAAGGTAGTTGCTGATTACTAGTGCTGTAAGAAAGATAACTATTATAAGTGATGTTATTACTTTTGAACCAGTTGATGGACTAACCAAAAATCCAAACAGCCCAATCAAAATGATAGGGGTTAAGGATATTCCTACCACAGAAGAAAATAAATTAATAAGTATTATTATTAAAAATTTTTTTGATGATACCGGGTATTTTATTTTAGTATCATCGATTGTATTTAATCTCAAATCATACCCACATTCACAATACCTTGTATTAGTTTCATGTATGGTTTTACAATTAGGACATTCTTTCATAAATCCCCTTTTATATTTTTCATCATAAGTTGTTCAGCTATGCCTTTTTTATACAAATCAGGAATAATACAGACCTCTTGGTATCCCACCTTTTCATATAATCGTTTAGCTCCAACATTAAAGTCTGCAACTACAAGAAATAATTTTGTATACTCTTTTGCGTTTGTGTCTTCAAAGTATTGAAGTAACTTTTTTCCTATACCAAGATTTCGATATTCCTCTTTTACAGCTATTAAATGTAAATAAGGGAAGCTATGGAATGCCCCGTTTTCAACTACCCAAATAAAGCCTACACATAAGCCTTCTTTATTAATAGCTACAAATATCTCTCCCTTTGAAATCCCCTCATTAACTGATTTAAAAGCTGAGTTTTCCTTAGAAAAATGTACTCTCCCCAATTCTGATTTCTGTAAAGCATTAATACAATCAGCAGAGTGTTTTTCCTCCCCTTTAATAATACTTACTTCCATTTAATTACCCCCCTTTTTCTTTGTTTAATCTATCATTTAAATAAACTCAAAAATATCCATTAAGTTCTCACAATATTTTTTATAGTTATGTGAATTTTCCTTTCTGACCAAAATAGCATTTATGCCTGCATTTACAGCCCCTAAAATATCAGCGTCATAGCTGTCTCCAATCATTGTTGCTTCACAAACATCCCTAAGTTCACTCATTACTTTTTTATATGCCTGTATATTGGGTTTTTCAAAACCTATATCAGCAGACGAATAAATACCTTCAAAAAATCTGCTAATGCCTAATTCATCAACTAAAAGCGTTAATTCAGGCACATGGTTTGAAACAATAATATTGTGATATCCTTTATTTTTCGTATTCTCCAGGCAAGGTATTGTATCGTCATAAAGCTGCCATTGTGTAACGTCTAAATATCTTACTTTGATTTGACTTGCCACCTTATATGACAGATTTTCTTTAACTCCAATTTCCCTAAGAATGTTTTCAAAATGCAATGTCATGTGATCCCACCAAGGAGTACCTTTAAAGAACTCGGTATGGGGTGTATTCGGGGAATGCCACGGGAATCCGTAATTCAAGTATTGTTTTATGTCGTTAAGTGTAACATCTTTGTAGCCGAATTCACGCAGAAGGTCGTATATTACCTGCCCCCACATACCATTCCTATACGCTAATGTGTTATCAAAATCCCAAAGAATATATTTTTTCCCCATATCATATCACCCTTGCAATACTTGCAATAGCCATTGCTGCCGGAACCAATAAAAGCTGAGCCAGCATGGTTCCTACTATAAGTCCGCAGACAATAAATATTACGCAGCGGCTGAAATCCAACTCTGTACACTCACCTTTGATAACATCATCTGTCATCATTGAAATATAAGGGTCAATAAACAAAAACATAAGGATAGTAGCAACACCATTTATTGCTGATGACAAGGTACTGCAGGTTGTTCTAAATTCAGGGTAAAGGCATCCGGCATATAAAGAAGCAAGTACACCTACTGTAGATATGGAGGATGTAATTACATTTAATAATACTATTTTCTTTGGTATCTTTCTTAAACTTTTCAGTTGAGACAGGTTATCCTTTTTAGGAATAGTAATACTCCTCTTGAACTGTTCTATACCGGACTTTGAAAATCCATGTAAAATGAGTCTCGGAACAGACCTATAAACACTAAAAGATTCTACTGCTTTTGTGAAAACTCTCATAAATGTAGGCAGAAGCATTGCACCGATAATTGTTGCAAGAGTAGCTGAAAGTAATATCCACCTGAAAATATGCAACATACCGTCGGTATTTCCGCCCTCAATACTTTTTTCAATGGTTTTTGCAAGCAATGGGGCCTGAAAGGTGTTAGCTGTCCTTGACAGCAATGCAAACACGTTAAATATCGCAAAAGCAATTGCTATTCTCCCAGTCTTTACACCTACTATTCTGACACTGTAGGCCAGCGTTCCGACAATATATATTACAAGTGTAAGTACAAGAACAGCTGTAACTTGTATGGTCATTTATGAATACCTCCATTATAAAATGTAAGTATTCTACATCTTCATGCCGATTACCTTCCATATAAGGTAATATATTGCACCACCACTACATAAAAAAATCCCTCTATGCAATTTTAAAAGCATAGACGGATAGTTTCTATAACATATTTTAGCTACCTACAATCTCATTATAATAAGTGATAGCAAATATTGGATTGCAGAACTGATTAGTGCATTCCAGCAAAATACAAGAACAAACACCAGTCCTCTTACATTGTTAGATAACCTGAACAACACGCACAGTCCTCTGGCTATTGCACCGTTAAACCAGAAATATGACAGTATTCCCATAACAGTTGTTATAAACAATAAAATCATTGAACCAGTGGAGAACGTCCATCTGCTGCTAAAGTAAATTAAGATATCCATAGGAGTTAATAGAATGTTAGCCAGGATATAAACCTTCACAACCTTTGTAATAAGACTTGAATATGTATTCACCACAGAAGCATTATATCCTTCACTCCTCTTTTTGAAATGCTTTATAACGTCAAAAACAGGGTATGAGAAGCAAATCACATCTACAAACCCTATTATTAACGCAGTTATAAATAAAACCGCTGCAGTTTTAAAATTAAAGCTTAAATTGGTTATAAAAAAACCCTTTGGATTTTGCGGATTGAGTATATAGAAAATAACATCCCGCAAACCTACAAAAACTATACCAATGTAAAGCCACATACTTTTATCAGTAAGCTTTGAGTAAAAGTCTTTTTGCAGCAAAAAAAGATCAATAATTGTATTGTATTTCGATTTCATTTCTGCTCCTATCACAAAACGCATTTATCATTATATAATATATATTATTTAACAGAGTTCAATCAATATAGCAAGATATTTTTAAAATATTTCTATTAAAATATATGCTATTGCTGCAATACTTCCGATAAGGGCAGAATTTATTATAAGAATCTTCATAAACCGGGATTCGTTAAACTTTCTTTTTAAATGTTTTTTACACGCCGGCCTTTGCCTTTCTTTCGGTACAGTTGCCAAGTTACCCTTGTTTTCCTTAACATAATTATTTATTATTGCTTCTGCCTCCCTTAGAATAAATTTGTTATTGTACACCGAACCTCCCTCGTTTTGATGTTTCTTTTCATTATCGCCGCTTTGCGCATCTTGTTTCATTACCAGAATAGCCTCCTCAAACAGGTTTGAATGTATGTCTCTGAGCACGATTACCTTTTTTTCCTTACCATAAAACATAGTATCCTCCATAAAGAACATTTATGGTTAGTTTGTGAATATTTAACATAATTATTCAATGTTAATTCACTATAATGGTTTCCAAATTTTAGAAACCATAACCATCATGTCATCTACGGGTTCTTTGTCCTTACAACGGCTCAATGCTTCCTCCAGAAGATCATCTGCAATTTTTTGAGGATTCTTACTTGTCATTTGTGAGATAACATTTTGAACCTCTATAATGCTATCGTCGCTGCTTTTAAAGGAATCTACGATTCCATCTGACACCATTACAATATACTCTCCGCTATTAACGCTTTTGTGAATCAGTTCCAGTTCAACATTGCACAATATTCCCGCCGGAAGAGAAGCAGCCCTTATTGTCTCAACATAGTCATCACGTTTGATAAAAGTAGGAGCGGCCCCCACCTTTACAAATTCCACTTCTCCGTCATATAAATCCACAACAGAAATATCAATAGTAGCAAAGGATTCATCATTTGATTTAAGAACAAGAATAGAATTTATCAGTTTTACAGTTGTGTCTTTGTCAAACCCTGATTCCATAAATTGTTCTATGAGATTGACTGTTGCCTTACTTTGGAGACATGCTTTGTGTCCTGTACCCATCCCATCACTTAAAGCAGCAATATATTTCCCGTCACCGCTGTTAAGAAATGTATAATTATCTCCCGACACATGCTTCTCATCTTTTGCAACTCTTGCAACACCCGTTATTACCTTGAATATTTCTTCCTTCACAAGCTTTATGCTACAGACGTCCGTTTTTGTATTAAGGCCGCAGTCACTTCCGTTCTTCACCATCCTGCAGCCTATGACATCAGACACAACTTTTTCTACACAGCCTATACAGCTTCTTTTTCCTCCGCAGCCTTTATATGATAATGAGATTTCATAGTTGCCGTTTTTGTTCTCATATACAATTGCTTCAACATTGCGTAAGCCTTTTTTGGTAAGCTCCAGAAGTATATTGTTTTCAATGTCCTCCTTAAAAATAATATTCGTATTCAATTCAACTGCCAGATTGGATATAATTGTGGACATACTCCTCATTTGTTGAGAAACCAGACCTCTGCTTTCACTGATTCTGCTCCGCCAAACCATATCAACCTTAAATAACTCATAGGTATAATTTACAGCCTTTACAAAATCGTCTATGCGCTCGCACCTGTCCAGGAAATACTGTGGAATATCCTGTTGGTCTATCCAGCCTTTGCAGTCAAGTTTCTCTACAATTTTAAAAAGAATCTGGTAGGTATTGCAGAAATTCTGCTCCCAACAATGGCTGCAAAGACTACAGTCCTTGCAAACCCTGTCTGCAACTCTGTCAAAAATAGCAGTTATGTCATGCTTTTCAGTAACTGACTTTGTTTCAGATATTTCATCAAAGGTTTTTGCCATTTCTCCAAAGGCTTTTGAGAATTTGTTCAGCTTTTCCACCGTAATCTCTTTAATTCGCATACTGTAGCCTTTTTTGTCTCCTCTGGCTTCAAGTGCTTTATTAAATTTGTTTACCACTATATCCGTTACTTTATTCGGTATTAACATAAACAAAATAATTGCCACAATTATTTCATACAGATATATAAGTACTTCCGTAGACCCGTTGGTATAAAACGTTAAAACCGCATTTCCCATCAAAACACCCATGCATGAGCCAGCTTTCCCCATCTTTCTCAAAATTCCTGAAAGTAAACCGCAAAAAGCATATGAAGAAACCATAAGTGGTGAAGAATTCGACGAAATACTTATTACCGTTCCAACGATTACACCTATGGCTGCTCCGTTTCCTGCCCCGGTTCTATAGCTGAATACTAAAATTGTAAGAATACAAAGAATATTTCTCAGGCTAACCCCAAGTACAGCCCATGTTCCCAGCCCTCCAACAGAAAGTGCACAGGCTATAGCTATACTTAAGACCTCTTCGTTAGTAAGAACATGTCTCTTAGTCGTGCTGCCTATTACGTCAAGTACATTTTTAAAAACAAATGCAAGTGCAAAAATCAGGAATCCGTTCAGAAGGGATTTTAAAACATCATATAAAAGAAAGCCCTGAAAACATGTAATAAGCATTTCAGGTATAAGAACACCTGCGGAAGCAGTTATAGCCGTTCGCAGGGACGAGCCTACGCTTTTTTTGAAGGGAATATTCATGGCATTAAACAGCAACATAGACACTGCGGCAATATATATCTGGACTGTAGCTCCCGAAGTCAGCATACCTGCGATTATTGCGAGTGCAATCAAAACCCTGCTTAAATTCAAACCCAGAGTTGCCGCATACAAAGCTATGCCAAAAGGCATCAAACCGCCCATCAGGGATATCCTGCCCAGCAGAAATGATGCCGGAATTACAATCAGATTTAATTTATTTGCTCTGTTCAAATAGTCAAGCAGTGCTGCTGCTTTTGAACTGCTGTTTTTGTGAAGTTTCTCTCCGAATTCACCTAAATTATTGTATGGAAGTGTTTCTGTTTTCATTTATCTAGTGACCCCCCGCCTTTTATCTTCTGTGTGATTGCCCGGTTACAGCACGTAGGATTGATTATAAGGCAGGAGTATAAAAATATTTGTCACTTTTGGTACTTAGGAAATAAGATATTTTAGACAGTTAATTTCAAAATATCTTACTTTTATAACATTAATTAAAGTATATTTTCCTAAGAATAACTTTAAGTAAAATGTAAATAATTACCTTTTATGTCATTCATGTCGAAAACTTCTATCTGTTCTCTTCAATAAGTTTATGTTTAATATCCCAAAGTCTTTGAGATAAGTCTACATAATATTCATGAGGGAACTCAAAACGCTTTACTTCGTCCCAAAGGGATTCAATTTGCTCCTTGCAGTATTTTCTGGTTTCCCGGATTGTCGGAACATCATACACTTTTTTGCCCCCTATAAATATGCGTACCAAAAGTTCCCTTGCTGTAAAATCAGAAATAGTCTTACGCTTCCATGTAGCATCAGGATCAAAAAGCTCCAGTTCCTTTGTTTGGTCTATTGTTTCATCGTATACACAAAGTTGGTCTGCAATAGCTTTGCCGGTTTCATTTTCAAACAGGCGATATACTCTTTTAAAATGGGGATTGGTTATCTTAGTAACATTTTCACTCAGTTTTATCTTTGGAATAATTTCACCATTTTCATTTTCAATAGCACACAGCTTGTAAACACCGCCGAATACAGGTTCACTTTTTGAAGTTATCAGCCGTTCTCCTACCCCAAAAATATCAATACATGCCCCCTGTGAAATCAAATCACTTATTATATATTCATCAAGAGCATTTGAGGCTACTATTTTACATTCTGTAAGTCCTGCATTATCAAGCATTTCTCTGGCCTTTTTTGACAAATATGTCATGTCCCCGCTATCCAGACGTATTGCACATTTTGTAATGCCTCGAGGAATGAGGACTTCCTTAATTGTACGTATAGCATTAGGAACGCCGCTTTTAAGCACATTATATGTGTCAACCAGAAGCGTGGTGTTATTGGGGTACAGTTCACAATAGGTCTTAAACGCCTCATATTCGCTATCAAACATTTGAATCCATGAATGAGCCATTGTTCCGCCTGCGGGTACACCGTAGAGTTTGTCTGTCATAGCACATGCGGTGCCTTCGCAACCTGCAATGAAGGCAGCCCTCGCTCCAAGTACGGCTCCATCTGCCCCTTGTGCCCTTCTGGAGCCGAATTCCAGAACTGTTCTGCCTCTGGCTGCCCTAACTATACGGTTAGCCTTGGTAGCAATAAGGGATTGATGATTAATTGAAAGAAGTATAAAAGTCTCAATAAGCTGGGCTTCAATAACCGGCGCTTTTACGGTTATAATCGGTTCATTGGGAAAAACAGGTGTTCCCTCGGGAACTGCAAATATGTCTCCGGTGAACCTGAAGTTTGAAAGATACTCCAAGAAGCTATCTGAAAACATATTGAGGTCTTTCAGGTATTTTATATCATCTTTTGAAAAATGCAGGTTTTGAATATATTCAATCACCTGTTCAAGACCGGCAGCGATAGCAAAACCGCCTCCATCAGGTACTTTTCTGAAAAAAACATCAAAGTATGCAACTTTGTCGGCAAAACCATTGAGAAAATATCCGTTGCTCATCGTAAGCTCATAGAAATCACATAAGAGAGCATAAGTTTCATCAGTCATAATAGTATAATCCTCCATATAATAATGAAAATTAGTATTTTATATATAAAAGTCTCATTATATTCAAGAGTATATACCAAATGCCATAAAAATTACAGTAAGGCCCGAATGATTGACTATTAATATTGTGAAGAATAATATTATATATTGGGTACATTAATATTGCTATAGGGGCTGTGATATATAATGAAGAAACATATTATGGATTTCATTTTAATTAATGTAGGATTGCTTCTGGTAGGTATAGGTATTTGTTTTTTTAAAATACCCAACAATTTCGCAACAGGTGGAGTAAGCGGACTTGCAATAATAGCCAGCAGTTTTTTTAAAGACATAGACGTAGGCCCGATGATGCTTATAATAAATATAGTCCTGCTCATTGTAGGATTCATTTTTCTAGGCCGGGATTTTGGCTCAAAAACAATGTATTCCAGCTTTGCCCTTTCAGGAATCGTATGGGCTATCCAAAAAATGTATCCGTTAAAGCATTCTCTGACTGACGATATGATGCTTGAACTAATCTTCTCAATTATTTTTCCTGCCATAGGCTCTGCCCTTGTTTTCAATCTCAATGCCTCTACAGGAGGAACAGACATTGTAGCCAAGATACTCAGCAAACATACAAACCTGAACATCGGAAAAACACTGCTACTGACTGATTTTCTCATTGCAGCCGGAGCTGGAGCGGTCTTTGGAATAAAAATAGGAATGTATTCTATTTTGGGTCTTTCGCTTAAAGCTTTTGTTATTGACCTTGTAATGGAAGGGTTCAACGTTAGCAAGCAATTTGTTATTATCAGTTCCAAATCGGATGAGATAAAGGAATATATTGTAAGCCAGCTTAACAGGGGAGCTACTATATATAAAGCCGAGGGCGCATTCAGCCACAAGACTGAGGATGTAATTTCTACAGTTCTCAACAGAAGACAGGCTATAAAGCTCCGAAACTATATACGCAGTATAGACGACTCTGCATTTATAACCATAAGCAATACTTCCGAAACCATAGGTAAAGGCTTTAGGAGTATATAAAAAAAGACTGCATATAATGCAGTCTTTTTGGTGGGAACTATAGGGCTCGAACCTATGACCCTCTGCTTGTAAGGCAGATGCTCTCCCAGCTGAGCTAAGCTCCCGATTGGTGACCCATAGGGGAATCGAACCCCTGTTATCGCCGTGAAAGGGCGGTGTCTTAACCGCTTGACCAATGGGCCATAAAATAAGCGATAGTTACTATCGCTTAAAATGGTAGCGGCGGTGGGATTTGAACCTACGACCTGCCGGGTATGAACCGGATGCTCTGGCCAACTGAGCTACGCCGCCATTTTTATGTCGCCCGTTCTCTAACGTGCTTTTACATTATACATAAGAAACAGGACATGTGTCAATAGGAAGTTTTATATTTTTTTTTAAAAATATAAACACCGTTAAATAGTCGCAAAAGGGCAGTAAAAAACCCTTAAACCACAAGGTATAAGGGATCTATTTTTCAGGAGGAATATATTTTAAGACCGGCCGGCGGAATAATCCGCCGACCAGAATTGATTGTTTTCAACAATACAAATTTTATAGGAAATAGTTCTATTTGTATATGTATAAATTATTTAAAATTTTTATTTAATCAATTAATTTTATTGTAC
This sequence comes from Ruminiclostridium papyrosolvens C7, assembly GCF_000421965.1. Taxonomy (GTDB): domain Bacteria; phylum Bacillota; class Clostridia; order Acetivibrionales; family DSM-1351; genus Ruminiclostridium; species Ruminiclostridium papyrosolvens_A. The sequence goes on from NZ_ATAY01000028.1 coordinate 13,160, forward strand.
ACTTTTACTCCTGAGATCCAAAAATAGCTACGTATTGGCTTGAAAGTTCAAACTTCATGTTTTGGAACTTCAATATACTCTGTACGTACCCCAGAGAATCCGCATGATACCGTCCTGCTATTTTCTGATAACCCAAAAGCTCATATACTCCGTTACCGTCAAAATCGACCGGATATAATCCGCTTAGGGGGTCAACCCAGCCTTCAATGGGTGCTTTGAGAATTCCCTCGTTAGTGTAAATATCACTTAGATACTCTCTGCCTTTATATGTTATATCCAGTATGTACGTAGTTTTCTCTGCCAAGCTTTGAACTGACACCTTGTAATAATTCAGATAGTTTACTTTGTATTGGTATTTATTATTAAAATCTTCATAATTGAATATCATTGCAAGGCGGTTATTAACATCAGAAAAAACGTAATAAAACATTATGCCGCCGCTTCCGCCTGAATTAATTCCTACTAATATATCATTAATTCTATCTCCGGTGAAATCCCCCAGAAACAGCCTCGGGGAATAGCCTGCATCTGAAGGAAGCTTGGAATTCTGCTTAATACCCGTTCTTCCATCCTTTATGACTAATGTAATATCCCGCAAAAAATTGCTGTCAGGTGTTTTTACAGCTGTGAGATATACATAATCGGCAATCCTGTCTCCGTTCACGTCACCGTAGGCACTGGCAACTACGTTTCCGATATCGTTTGGAAACGAACCTGAATTGTTTGAATACAGCATTAAGTCTACCCCTTTTTTCAATATTTTGAACTGCTAATATATAATATGAAGAGCTTCTTTATTGGTGAAATTATATATTTCCCATAACCCAAATATTGAATAAACAATTCTCTGCAAGGGTATAAATATTAATGCCACTTTCGTACTCATTTACAATTTGCAAATACAATATATATGTTCTTCAAATCAATTACATCTAATATTATTATATGGAAGTGAGTAAATTTTGTATAAGGTCAGGTGACCATATGATAATTCAATGTGAAAAAAAGGAATTTATTCAGCAGGGCGACCAATTGGCAATAACCCGAGATGACAAGCTAATCGGCTACGGTAAAGTTATCGCCCTTCTGGACGAACACGTACTAGTAGATATTGATGATTCAGCCAGTAAATCATTATTTGAACTCTTCGCAGAAGCTATCCCTTGTGACTTTACATTCGTCAACGAAAAATATATCCCCAAAAACATCGAGTAAACGTCAATATCAGGTATCCCATGTTTACCGGGGTAAAATCGTTTGCTGGAAAATACCCGGCTTACGGTTACCCTGGCAGACAGGAATTGCACTATTACTTTTATGTCATGTTAACATTTTGTTTTAAAAATCATAACAGTTTATTAACTTTTTCTTCGTAAAAAATACATAATTTACAGCTATTATATAAACATAAGATAACTTAATGAAATTTTAAACGATAGGAGGACTCAATTATGTATAACAATAATGATGATTGGAACAATGAATACTATAATAATTCAAACTTTGATAACAACCAAATTATAACAATAACCCCTAAAAGAAAAAAACATAAGTTTACTACCTATTTATCACTTGTACTTATAACCTCAATGGTTACCGGGGCAGCAGTTGGTGGCGGAATGTACTACAAGTTTTCAAAGGAACTTGACAGACAGGTGGGAGATCTTCAGAAAACGGTTGCGCTCTCAGCAAAAAGCAATACAGACTCCACTGTAGGAACCCTTACTTCATCCTCAGCCGAATCACTCAAAGCTGCCACTCTTCTAAATACTTCGGCGGGAGACATGAGTATTTCCGAAATAGCAAAGAAAGTCGGCCCCTCAATTGTAGGTGTAACAATGAGCGTTCAAAACAGTCGTTCTTCGGGATTCTACGGTTTTGGAACACCATCCAACTCCAGTTCTGAAGGTTCAGGTATAATAATCAGTTCAGACGGATATATAATGACAAATTACCATGTTGTATCATACGCAGACCCTAAGAGCGGAGCAAAAAACACTACACTTACAGTGTATTTACCTGATAAAAGACAAGCAAAAGCTACATTTATAGGCGGTGATGAGGATAACGATCTTGCTGTTATAAAGATAAATCTTACTAACCTTCCTGTTGCAGAACTTGGCAGCTCCTCCCAAGTAGAAGTCGGAGAAACTGCTGTAGCCATTGGAAACCCACTTGGAATGGAGTTCGCCGGCTCTGTAACCGTTGGTGTAATAAGTGCACTAAACAGGCAGGTTGATACAGGTAACGGGCCTATGGATCTTTTCCAGACAGACGCTGCAATAAATCCCGGCAATAGCGGCGGTGCCCTTGTAAATTCAAAAGGACAGGTAATTGGTATAAATTCGGCCAAGATATCTGAAAGTGGTGTTGAAGGCCTTGGCTTTGCGATACCAATGGACACAGCAAAACCGATAATTGAACAGCTAAAAACCTATGGATACGTTAAAGGAAAGCCTTTGATAGGAATTTCAACTCAGGAAGTTCCTGAGCAATACTCTCAAATGTATGGAATTCCTGTAGGACTCTACGTAGTGGAGGTGACTCCGGGCGGAGCCGCTGCAAATGCCGGTATCAAAGCAAAGGACATTATTATTAAGGTAGACGGTAAACAAGTTAAAACGAATGCAGATATCGATGCAATTAAGAAACTGCATAAAGCCGGTGATACTGTAGACGTAGTCGTTTCCAGAAGCAGCCAGCAAGTAACTCTCAAACTTACATTTACTGAAGCTAAACAGTAGCAATCAATTTCTAATGACAAGTCAGGGCTTTAAAATATACCCCCTAAAGCCCTGACTTGTTTTTTATTTTCAGTTCCATCTTATGAAAGAATTTTTCACCCAGAAGTTTAAGATAAATATCCCCCATACCCTTCTCAATTGTTTCATTTAAACCGCTGATGGAATTTGTATTAATCTGTAGAGTTTCCTTCGGTAAAATCATCAGATACATAGGAATATCCCATATAGAATATTCAATATCCGGCAGCAGTATGAAGCCGGCTTTTTCATAGAATTTTATCCTGTTTTCCCTTATATTGCGTTCTTTCTGTTCCAAAGCATCCTCCGGCTTTTCAACCTCAACAATAATACTTCTCTCACCGCAATATCTGTTTTTTAACATTTCAATGAATTTTGAGCCGAATCCTTTTCCCCTATATTCCTTATAAACTGCCAATAAGCTTATTAGAACTAAAGAATTTGTACTGTCTCCGGTACAAATTGAGTATGCAACAGCTTTCTCGTCATTTACAAGCACAAAACCCTTTTGAATGTCTTTCTCAAGCTGATTGTATAAAACTTTATAGGGCGGATACTCTCCCGGAGCAAAGTCATTTACTATGTTTATGTATAAATCCCTGACCTCTTGCAGATTAATAGGCCTTATATCGTATGCCATAGTTCATTCCTTTCCAATGTCATTAAGTATGGACAAGTCAATGTGACAGTACCCATGAGGATTTTTATCAAGATACTCCTGATGATAATCCTCTGCTTTATAAAAATTATCAAGAGGAAGAACCTCTGTCAGGATTTTTCCTTTGTACAACTGCTGTTTGCTGTTGAGGTAGCTTTCTATAACTTCTCTGTCGTCGGAATTCTTATAATAAATACCTGTACGGTACTGTGAACCTATATCGTTTCCCTGTCTGTTCAGCAAGGTTGGGTCTATAATTTTGAAAAAGTAATCCAGCAGCTTTTCAATGGAAATTTTAGTTGTATCAAACTTTACATAAACAGTTTCAGCATGGCCTGTTGACCTTCTGCAAACATCTTCATAGGTAGGGTTTTCAGTGTTTCCGTTTGCATATCCAACCTCCGTATGGATTACTCCCGGAAGTCTCGACAAAAAAGCCTGAACTCCCCAGAAGCATCCTCCCGCAAGCCATATCTCCGAGATACTCATATTTGCTTCAATCATTGCAACCACTCCTTTTGTATATTTATCTGTCCTCAAATAAAACATCAGTTATTTCTGCTTCTGTATTTGCCTCTATAAATTTCATGACTTCATTCAGAACAGCATTTGCCTGTGCTCTGCCTGTAGACACACAGGCCATACCTATTACAATAGTCTGATATAAATCCTGCTCCTCTGTTTCAGCTATGGAAATGTTAAATTTGTTTCTGGCCCTTTGCACGATACTTTTAACTATCATACGCTTGTCCTTGAGCGAATGGCACATAGGTGCATAAAGCTTTATTCTCAGGGTTGATACAATCATACAGCCTCCCTCTACAATTGAAACCTATTAATAGCCCAGTTCCTCTCCAACTATTATTACCTTAATCCTGTCCTTTTGGTTCTGGTATGCACTGACAACATAATTGCAGCATATTCTGTTTTGCCCGCCGCATCCACTTGTCATACAGGAATTCCCGGAAGCCAGTCCCATGCACTCTCCTTTTTCCGAACAATAGGAGGTATAATCAAGTCGAGTGGCGTTTGCCGGAGCTGCCATGGTTTTTACCCTTTTAACTGCATCATCCAGATTTCCTACTATTTTATTTATACCCACCACAATTATTACTGATTCCGGACCGTAACATATAGCAGCTACCCTATTGGAATTACCGTCTACATTGTATAGTTCCCCATTTTCCGTAATGGCATTCGAACTACTTAGATACACATCAGCAAAAAATGATTTTCTAAAAATTTGTCGCATCTGTTCCCGGGATAATCCCTTTTCATAGCGGTCTAGAAGGGTGTATTTACCCGAACGAAGCAAATCTATAATTCCTGCTTCAAATAAGCTCATAGAACCGCCCACTGCAACCGTATCTCCCTCTTTAAGCAATTCAGCTACCTTCCCTGCAACATCCTTTACAGTTTCTACATAATAAGGTTGCATGTTATTGGCTTTCAGATTTTCCATGGTTTTCTTAATTCTTTTGTCTAAAATAGCCTTTGTATTTTTATCCATTTTTAACCCCTCCATTATCCTATATATTAAAATCCTGCGTGCTTTCAGACTCTGATTTTATGAGCATCAGGAGTGCTTTTTCAAAGGCTTCATCATTCTCCTTTGACCTTTTTCTTATAGTGCCGGTTCTTCCTCCCGCCCTCCTGATTTTTTGTCCCAAATGTCTTTCAAATAACAATCTGTCGATATTATTGTCCGAGTATATCAAGCCATTCTGATTCAGAACTTTTGCGCCTTTACCCAGTCCCATAGCAGCTACACCATAGTCCTGAGTGACCACAATATCGTTCTTTTGGAGCATATTGATAAGCTTTATGTCAACACTGTCACGTGCCTTGTCTACGGTAATTACCGTACTATATCCATCATTTAGTTGGTGACTGGTATCAATAATCATGATAACTGGAATGCCATATTCCTTTGCAATCCTGATGATTATATTCTTTACCGGGCATGCATCTGCATCTACAAGTATTTGCATATAAGTTCCTTCCGGCTTTCATTTTATTTATTATTCTATACCAAATAATTCAATTAAATCAACTATCCTAAATCTTTTCAGACTCAGGACATTAGGTTAACGTTAAGTTTCATATTCTATAAAAAATAAAAAAATCACATGGAATACCCATGCAATTTTTTATTTTATTTTTGCCGGTTAAATTTTTTTAACTGATTCCCTGTATACAATCCTTCCCTTTATGGTGGATCTGCCTTGGCTTTTGTTCTCTTTCTTTACCTTGCCAAGTATGGATTTGACTGCTGTTCCCGCCATTTCCTCTACATCCACCTCTACTGTTGTAATTTGAGGTTCAGATATTGTGGCATATATATCGTTATCAAACCCGACTACGGAAAAATCCTCCGGTACACTATAGCCCATTTCCTTCAGCTTTATTATGAGGTTATATGCTATACCGTCACAGTTGCACACAAAAGCAGTAGGCATATCTTTGGGAAATTTTAGCTCAATATACTTTCCATGCTGGTCCCTGTCGCATATCACATAATCTTCTCTCAATTTTATACCATGTTCCAAAAGAGATTTGCACATACCCAGATATCTGTCCTGAATACTGCTGGTTGCATATATATCGCCGACAAATGCTATATTAACATGTCCGTTTTTTATAAGGTAATTTGTTAATTCATAAGCTCCTGAATAATTGTCCACTGTTATAGAATCAACATTTGTACTTTCATCGTAAAAGTCCAGAAAAATAGCGGGTATTTCAATATTCTTCAGAGCCTTTATATAAGCTTTATTCACCTGTCCCAGAACAATAAGTCCGTCTACCTTTTTGTCATAATAAAACTTAGGTAGTATAACATTGTGCTCATCCCCCGAGTTTAATACCTGAAGTATTGCGCAATACTGGTACCTCTCCATTATCTGAGATAGGTGTTTGAAAACACTGAAATAATATGACTTGTCATCCCCCAGAAATTGTTCAGGGATGATTACTCCTATATTGTATGACAAACCATCTCTCATGGATTTTGCCATCATATTGTACCTGTACCCCATTTTATCGGCTAAATCTTTTATTTTTTGCTTTAATTCTTCACTGACACCGTCTTTATCATTCAGTGCTTTAGAAACTGTGACAATGCTGACATTTAATTCCCTGGCGATATTCTTCATGGATATGCTGCTTTTCATAATCTCACCTCTCATAAAAACTGTCAGTACCATTTATCTTTAGTGGTTGATTATATTTTACTATAATTTATTTAGTTTTGCCAGTTCTGGTTGCAGCAGTACTAAAGTACTTTGTTAACATAATATGTAAATTAGATTCCAATTCAATTAAATCCTTAATCATTGCAGCAGTTTTGTTATTAAGGTTATTAACTTTGGACTGAAGTATTTTATTCATGTGCTTTTCTAAAATGGTCCATCTGGAAATGGATTCTCTGAGGGTACCCAAAAGTTCCTCAAATCTCACGGAGTTATCATTGTTGGCCTGCTTTAAGTACTCAAGAAGAATTTTTCTTGCTCCGTACAGCATCCAGAAATCGAAGGTGAGTCTATCTCTTTGCTTCCAGCCCACTGTCTGAAAATAGTTTTTAAGATTGTACTCCTCATCACATAATTGAATAAATTTATGTAAAGCATCTATTCCATAATAAATTGTATATCCGTACAAATCATTATTGCTTCCCTTAAAATAATTGTCTCCCATAGTTTTTATAAAGCCTGTAATTTCTTCTTTCATTGTACTGCACTTATACAACTCGGTTTCATTGATTTCCAGAGTGTAACATCTCAGAAAGTGGCTACAGGCCTCAGCAAGTTCGCTTATGGGTGCCACCCCAATCTGACTGTTCAAATCATATGTAACGTAATTATTCTTGTTTACTGAAAAGGGAGCCTTCTCAGCAAAATATATCTTGTCATCCTCGTAATGGAGCAGAATATTCACATGGTTCTGAGGTCCCTGAAAATATGTGCTTACATCAAAGTTGGAATCATATTTGTGATAGAATTTCATCTTTTCGAAGACAGTTTGAAGTATAACCATATGGCCTTCATCAAGAAGCTCCTTCAGAAAGTCTATGGAATCCTTTTCCTGAATTTTAACATACTCATTCAGCTTTACATATTTACTCCAAAGTGACGTTAAATTCTTACTTTGATTATTTATCCGTAAAATATCATCTGAGTTGTGAAGCCAAAGAGCAGGATTTATATCTCTAATAAAAAGAGATGTAATTACGTTTTTGTCTATGCTGACACTGTTTTTTAGTATGTTGTAAATCGAAGATTCCATGCAGTTGAGCTGCAGTGAAACAAAATCATCTTTTCCGTCACTAAACTTAAAGAAGTTAAGATCTTTTAAATCACATTTATTCATATTTCCACCTCATTAAATTTTAGATTTCAAACGGGTTTAGACCGATTTGACTTCTGAAACATTTATGGTTAAGTAGCCTTGGTAACAACAAAAATATATGTTATTTATTTCCATAATATAGCAATTAACTTAGATTGTCAATGAGATTATGTTATTTTTTGTATTAATATGTAGTATTTTGGCATTTGCCATGAATAATTTTATGCCAATTACTAATAGGGAGAAACCAGTTCATTTTCCGGCTTGTGTGCAGGAATAACTGATACCGCATAGAGTACGGGCATTTCCTTTTTCATATGGGGCTCGTACTCTATTTTTATTCTGGCTGTAACGTAAACCCACTCACCGTATTTCAACATTTCAGCATCCTCATATTTGCACATAAAGCCATATGGTACAAGGTCTGCGGCACAGCACACCATAGACATCCGGGCTGGAACAAATTCATTACTGCCAAACCCGTCCATCCGCAACACAGCACCTTTGACTCTCACTGTCTTATTGTTGTATTTGTCTGGATTTTCACAAGCATCAGTGTACCATTTTAAATATTCTTCATCGCTTATATAAACTATATCGTTGTCATTCTTCAAATGCGCTTCAGACAAATCTCTATCTCCTCCATGTTGTATTTGCCCGATATTAGCCTTGATACCGAAGCTGTCAGCAGGAACTGCCGGGGTTATAATGCCTGCAAGTAGAGGGATAGCAAGAATAACACAAGGGAGTATGTGATTTCTGCGTTTTGGCTTGAACAAACCCGGCGACAAGGATATTGCAATAATTATAACTCCCGTTACAGAAAACCAGATGTATTTTACTATGTGTATGTTAACATAATACTTAATTTTGTCTGTAATAACAGCATAGGTGAGTAAAGCCGCAATTAATAGTAAAATTGTTATCTGTGCAAGAACCTCTCCGTTTACTTTTTTCATAATATTACCAATCCCTCTCCCGTCAGCTAAAAAATGCTGCTGCTATTGAGAAAATAAAAACCGCAATAACTATGAGTATTAAAATCAGCTCTATGAGAAATCTCTTTTTGAAACCAGCTGAGAGCATCATGATATTTTTCAAATCAAGCATGGGCCCCATTACCATATAACAGACTACCCCATACATTGGAAAGCTGTAGGAAAACCCCCTCGCAATAAATGCATTGGAAGTTGAACATACGGACATAAATACAGCTGCCCCCAACATTACCAGGAGTTCCACGTATCGACTTATCCCCGTTGCCGAAAACAGCTCTCTGGATAAAAACATCTGTATAAGTGAGGTTACAAATGCTCCTACAACTATGTAGCTACCCACATTGAAAAATTCCATTCCTGCATGTCTTATAAGCATCCCCAGTTTTCCTATAAATCCCTCTTGTGAAAAATCCCCTATATAACCGCCTGCACACGGTGTTTCCAGAACCGTCTCATTTACGGCATATTCTTTTGTAACCCCTGCAAATTTCACTATAAATCCCACCGACAGTGCTATCATAACCCCTAGTCCTACTCTCATTAATACAACTTCCGGTTTATTGGGAAAGGCATAGTATGTAGACATAATTACTACAGGATTTACAACAGGTGCACTTAACAAAAATGTCAACACATAGTGTAGGGGAACTCCCTTTCCGGCAAGTCTTGAACATATGGGGGCCATTGCACAATCGCATACAGGAAAGAAAACTCCCAGAACCACAGCTGCTGGGAAACCCGCCCACTTAAAACGGCTAAACACTTTAACTATTTTTTCGTCAGAAACAAATACTTGTAGGAAGGATGAAATAAATATACCTATTAATATGAATGGAAGGGCTTGAATCAGAATACTGAGAAAAATGGTTATAAAAGCAGAACCTGTATTTTTAACTGATATAAAAACCAAGTATAATACAAACAATAGCGCCACTAATAAAAAAGCACTGAAATCTTTATTATTATTTTGTAGGATTTTATAATCATTTTTAAAATATACAGCTTGCGCCTTACTGTTTACAGCCTTTATGGCTCTTTTGATATTTGTTTTCTCCACCGAATCCAAGGATTTGTCCCGGTTTAAGATAACAATATCACTGTTCGAAATCTGCTCCGTCATTATTGACTTCATATTGTTCAGGTACAATACAAAGTTGGAAGCATTCGCAATGAAAAATATATTGTATATATGACAGTCTGAAGGCAGCCTTATCCTTAAAAATTCTCCTATAGGCCATGTTCCGTTATATTCTATAAAAATCCGGGCCGGGTCATGTTCCTCAATAATTGAACTTATAAAGCTTCTGTCAAGCATATGTATATCGTTTACATTAATACGAATGGTATTGTATCTCTTTAGTATACTTTCCCGGTATTCCTCAAATCCCTGTTCACAGCATATTAATACGGTTTTTTTACTATTTGTGCAATGCTGACTTTTTAATAGATTTTGTATGAATGTGGTCTTGCCGGCTTCAAGGAATCCTCCAATTATACTTAATTGTATACTCACATTAAACTCCCGTAAAAAGTTTTTTTAATTCTCCGGTGTTGAGTTTTTCGCCGATAACGCAAATACGTCCCGTATAGTCCGGCAAGCAAGGCTTAATCCTGATTTCTCCCGGTACAAAATCAAACTGTACCCAGCTGTTTTTCTGTAAGGGAATTATTCCTTTTGACCTAAGTATATTTCCATACAAGGATTTATCTGAAAGGGACTTTAGTATGCTGCGTATAGCTTCATCGGTATAAAGTTTTGGCGTCTCAACGCCCCAGCTTTGAAACGTTTTATCGGCCCCTGTATGACTGTGCAGCCTGTTTTCAGGTGAATTCCCCATGTTTATGACTCCGCCCTGTTCTGCAAGAGAAATAATATCCTCACCCTTTAATTCTGACCAATCGGTTGTTACAATATTGGCTTCCGGATTACGTTTCTGAATATCATTTACAACTTTGGAAAGTTTTTCCTTACCCATCGTTTGTGTTCTGCTTAAAATTACGGTCTTTGCATTTTTTATCTGGTCTTGAAAAAATTCTCCAAAGTTGTTTACATAAATTATATACTTCATTGCATCCACAACTGCTATACACATATTCACAGCAACATCTGCCTGATTTTCCATCTTACCGCAGGCCTCCAGAACCCCTGAAAGTTTGCCTACACCGGAGGGTTCAATAATAATCCTGTCAGGAGTATATTTCCGCAGAACCTCCTTGAGAGCCGAAGAAAAATCCCCTACTAGTGAACAACAAATACAGCCAGAATTGATTTCTTTTATCTCTATGCCTGAATCCCTTAGAATTCCACCGTCAATTCCTATTTCACCAAACTCATTTTCAATAATAACAACTTTTTCTGAGGCTAATTTTTCTTTCAGAAGCTTCTTTATTAACGTTGTCTTTCCTGCGCCAAGAAAACCCGAGACTATATCGATTTTAACCGCCATATGATATGCTCCCCCTTATTTAATTATATTCCGTTACTTGTAATTAATGATTATCCGCCGGTCATTGACATATAATCCTACAGTGAGCTATATTATATTTGAAAAGCATTAACAGGAGCAGCTATTATGGATAAAAATGTTCTAAAATCCTCAGATTTGAAAACCACTAAGCGCCGTACGGCTATACTTGCGGTACTGGAAAATTCAGTTGTACCATTGACGGCAGAAGAAATATACTCACATGTTATCAAGAATGTTCATATGAGCCTGTCAACTGCTTACAGAACTCTGGGGACTCTTTCTGAAAAAGGAATTCTTTTAAAGAACCTTAGTCAGGATGGCAAAACATATTACCAGTTAAACAGCCATCAGCACAAGCATCAGCTGGTATGCACCTTGTGTAATGAAACTGTGCCCATTGATGATTGTCCCTTATCAAATATTGAAAAAAGCCTCATTAAACAAACCGGGTTCACCATAACAGGTCATAGTCTGGAATTTTCGGGTATATGCCCTAAATGTGCCAAACATACTTAAAATGATGAATTTAATGGTTAGCTACCTTCCATTCTTCTAAAAGGATTCCGTAGTTTTTTTCACCATCCCAACTTCCGTTTTTGAATCTTACTTTGCGTAGCTCACCTTCCAAGGTCATACCGGCCTTTTTCATAATTCCTTCTGATTTAAGGTTGTTTGAATTGCATCTGGCAGATAACTTGTGAAGTCCAAGCCTTGTAAAGCCAAATTCTATCAATGCATTTGCAATCTCTGTTGCAAAACCTTTTCCCCAGTATTCAGGCAGCAAAAAGTATCCGATCTCTCCGCAGCCCCCTGAATTATTCCTGCTATGTATCTGTATGTCCGCAAAGCCTATAAACCCATCTCCCTCTTTGGAAAAAACCGCAAAGGCATAGGAGCCGTCTTTGTTAACCTCCTCTCCGGTATTTATGAATCCTTCAAAAAAGGTATATGCACTTTCTTCACTGCTTATTTTATCTATCCACGCATATCTCATTACCGTTTCATTTGAAAAAACAGAATAGAATAATGGAAAATCTTCATGTGTAAAGAATCTGAAACTGAGACGTTTACTTGATATTTTCATCTTATCCTCCCAAAGTTGTATACTTGACTAATATATTTTATTACACAATTATATATTCATTTTGCCTAATAGTAACGTTAACTTTGCTAAATTTTTTCAAAAATGTTCTTTGAGATTTTTAACTTTAAAAATGTTATAATTAAAGTATGCGCTAAAATCCGCTATACAGTATGTATACGAGACTTTAGTCAAATACTTTTTATTTTAGAGGTAGGAGGAGTTATATGTTTTCAGTCGGTGACAATATTATATATGGAAATCATGGTATTTGTAAGATTGAGGGAATACAGGATATGACGATTGATTCAAACACTCGTCCTTACTATGTTTTAAAGCCTGTTTTCGAAAACAGTTCTACCATTTATTTTCCCGTGGGAAATGAAACAGCTGAACAAAAGATGCGACGTATCCTCTCAGTTGAAGAAATTTATTCCTTGATTAGGGAAATGCCTGACGGAGATACAATCTGGATTGAGAATGAGAACGAAAGAAAGGAATTCTATAGGAACATTCTGTCAGGTTCTGACCGCAGTGCTCTTGTGAAACTCATCAAGACCCTTCACCTAAGAGAACAGGACTTGAAGAGCTTAGGTAGAAAGCTGTATGCTTCTGACGAAAAGTTTTTAAAAGATGCTGAAAAATCCCTGTATGATGAGTTTGTTTTTGTTCTGGATATTAAGCGGGAAGAAATAATTCCTTTCATCACGGAGCAGATTGAAATCAATACAAATAAGCAAGAAGAAGGTGATGAGATTGTTTAATGTCGGTGAATTCGTCCTCTGTGTACGGGGTGGTGTTTGGAAGGTTATAGATGTTATTGGGAATGAGTATCACCTGCAAAAGCATGAATCAGAAGAAATGATAACTGTCCCTGTTGCTGATTCAAAAGAAATTGTTCGGAAAGTAACTTCTAAGGAACAGCTATTGGAGCTAATTGACCGGGTTGGCTTTATTACTACCATTAAAGCTCCCAATGATAAGATCCGCAAAGAATTTTATGTAGATGCCTTAAATGAGTTTGACGAAGTCGAGTGGGTAAAGGTTATCAAGTCTGTCTATTTGAGACAGCAGGACGGACGGTTTATGGAAGGTGAACTTGAATACGCTGATAAAGCGAAAAGCTTTCTGCATGGAGAGATATCCGTAGTTTTGGGAATACCGGTGAGGGAGGTAGATGGGTACATCTCCTCCGCCGTTTCTGATGATAAATGGTGAGTAGGGGGTAGTATGCTTCTTGGTACGTAAAGGACAAAGTTTAGAATCACAGACGAGAAAACGCTGGATGATGGCTCTATTATTGTAAAAATCCAAAATCAGCTTAACGATTATGGTGTAGGGAATTATATGGATCAAGGCTCAAAAACCTATGTTTTAAACATTGGAAATACTCCTTTACGGTTCCAAAATTTAATAACCGTAGAGGAGTATTTTTTTATAATTACAACTGATTATTTAGGATTAGTCAAATTGTCCGAAGTCTTCACCCTCATTGTTCCATTATTCTTATTAAGATATCCGACTCCAATACAGGTATTATATTTCTGTGCCATCTGTATAGCCCATGCGAATGTATCACGGCCACAGGAATCCGTATATTGCCACATCTCTTGGTTTGCCTCGGGCTTTCCTTTTCCAAACCGTAAAGCACCAATGTCCATAGACGCAAGATACAAAGCAAGCTGTTCGCCTATAATATTATCATATAATTTATTTTTGTATCAGAACCCTCTTTTTTACCTGAAACTTTAAACAAATTCGTATATCAAATATTATACTACTCTTCGGATGGTTGTTTACAACCTTCTATCAATTCATCCTTGATTTTTTCAAGGAGTTTCTCCATAACGCTACGATGAACTGAAGGCTTATAATAACCAACTGATAGCGTTATTATACCATTATAAGTACTTGCAACAAGGAGAATTCCGGGAGCACGTACAAGTGGCGGGATAATATATGCATCAGTAACGTTGTGTTTGCCAAATTTAATTGGTGATTTAGACACAAAGCCAAGGTTTGCTAATACTATACCACACTTGTTAGTAACATAAAAAGGATTATTCGAAGCCATATCAACAATTTGTGATGAGGCTTTATAATAGCTGATGAATTTGCAGAAATTCATATTTTCAACACGTTCTGCCCATATGGCATTTTCTATTCCCGGGTGACCGTCTTTCAATTTTTTTGTCGTAGCCATTACCCTGGACAAGGTTTCTGAAAAAGATTCGTGCTTTTTTCTGGCTATTGTTGTTACATATCCACCGGCAAAATTCCTTATTGCCTCAGCTTTCTGATCTGGAAGATAGCGACGTAAATCAAGTGTTATAGGAATATCCATTGGTACGTTACATGGAGGTTTGGATATTTCAAACATAACCCTGTAGAGAGCAGTTAGGATCAAATCATTGATTGTTGCACCTCTGGCTTTTGAGTAGTTTTTCATTTTTTCCAACTGACCATTTGGAAGTTTGCAGACAACAAATCGGGTAGCACCTATCCGATTGTTTCTCCATGGAAAATTCCACAATGGCAGCCCTATTTTTGATTTCAAAGAATTTGCATGTGAAACATCTATATCCAGTGCCTTAAACAGTCTAATCTGGTCATTTTTATCTCGTATACTTTGTACTGGAGTATAATCGCTGTTTTCTTTATCGATTTGAGAGTAAATATCTGCAAGCAGCAAAAAATATTCCTTCGCACCAGCGGCGTCACAGCATACATGGCTGGCTTTCATACACAATGTCTCGCTTGATCCTGATCGAATCAGTCTTACCTTGGCCATAGGTCCTCTATCCAGATCCAAAGGGATATCTAGAAATTTTTGAATAGCCTCATCCGGATTGTCAGTTTCCTCAAATGTACAAAATTCAACACAGTCAATGTCATTTATACGTTTCCAATAAGGATGAGTGCTTTTAACAAAACGGGACCCGAAAACAGGCTCAACATCAAAAGATAATCCTACTGCTTTTGATAGTTTGTCGAAATCCAGCCTGCCATCGAGCTTCATTACCGCTTGAATCTGAAAATTTGCCATTTTATAACGAGCAACATAGTTACATATATCATGCCCATCAGCCGGTATACAATTTGGACTTATTTTGATTTTTTTACGTTTTGCCTTATTTATTCCAATAAATTTTAAAAATATATTATTAATATTTTCGTGCGAGGGATATAATGGAATCTTTAATTTGAATTTCATGTTAAATCGCTCCCATCAATTAGATTTAAATATTTTCGACTATCCTGTCACCATGAGTTTAAATAGTTAACCAGTAATTTATATTATGTAAATATAAATATATATGTTACATTGTCAAACTATTTTAATATCGAAAATGGACTTTTTTAAGGTATATTGTTCTGCTTTGTCTTGTAAGAAATAATTTTGATAAGGTAAAGGTAATAATTTCTGAACTCGGTTTACACTTTTTAATTTATGTAAACATATAATGATATATATTAAGCTAAATTTGATAAGCAAAGATTGACATTGAATTTTTAGTAAAAATCTATGAGGATATTTTGCTGGATTTGAAATAAGTGATGATAGATGTGAGTTTTGGAGGCGAATATATGCAATATTGGGATCCAACATATAAGTGTATGTCTCGGAATGAAAAGGAGGATTTTTCCAAAGAAACAATTGGCGGCATCATTGACAGAATGTGTATCAAATATGAAAACAATGAAGCCATAGTCTGCAGGGACAAAAATGTTCGGTATTCTTACAGAGATTTTAAGAAAATGTATGATGGCATAGCAAAAGGGCTACTGAAACTAGGGATAAAGAAAGGAGACCATTTATCAATTTGGTCATTGAACAGTCCAGAATGGATTGCACTTCAAATTGCGACCGCCAAAATCGGGGCAGTTCTTGTATGTATTAACATAGATTACAGTAAGCATGAACTTGAATTTAATTTAAAACATTCAAATTCAAAAGTTCTCTTTTTCTCAAAGGGGTATAATGGAAACAATTATGCTGATTCCGTGTATTCTATATGCCCAGAACTCAAATATTGTTTCCCAGGAAAGTTATCAAGTAAAGCCCTTCCTGATATGAATAGTGTTATAAGTTTAGATGGTCAAGACAAAAATTTGATGTCTCTTGAGAAACTTATCGAAATGGGCAAAGATGTGTCCGATGACGAATTACTTGAAAGAAGTAAATCTTTGGAATGTTATGATACAACAAATATTCAATACACTTCAGGTACTACAGGAAATCCTAAAGCCGTAATGTCCACGCATTACAATATCATTAATAATGCTATCATTTCAGGGAAAAACCTTGATTATTCTGAGAAAGACAGATTACTTGTTTGTCTCCCACTCTTTCATGTAATGGGATGTGTTTTAAGTGCTATTCAATGCTTGTTATATGGGTCAACAATAGTACTTGTGGATAGATTTCAAACAACAAAAGTTCTTGAATATTTGGACAAAGAAAAGTGTACGGGATTAAATGGAGTCCCTACTATGTTTAAATTTCTTCTTTCCCATCCCAACTTTGACAACTTCGACTTATCTAGTCTTCGAAAAGGGATGATTGCCGGCTCTTATTGCCAACCTGACCTCATGAACGAAATAATGGATAAAATGAACATGAAAGAACTCTGTATCGTTTATGGGCAAACAGAAGCTATGGGGATAACACAAACTCTCATTTCTGACCCTTTTGATAAGAGAATAACCACTGTAGGGCGGGGTATGTTCGGAACAGAAATAAAAATAATAAATCCTGCTACCGGAAAAGAAGTGCCTAATGGTGTAGTGGGAGAGCTTATCACTAAAACAGAATATATTATGAAGGGATACTACAAAAACCAAGAGGCTACACAAAAGAGTATAGACAAGGATGGATGGCTACACACTGGAGATTTAGCTATTAAAGATGAGGTCGGCTATTGTAAGATTATTGGCAGAGTAAAAGAAATAATCATCAGAGGTGGTGAGAATATATCAGCTACAGAAATCGAAGAGTTATTAGTAACGCATGTGTCTATAAAAGAAGCCGCAGTCGTAGGTGTTCCTGACAAAAACCTTGGAGAGGAGATATGTGCTTTTTTAATTATTGAAGATAAACATACTTTATCCAGGGAGGATGTAGTTTCATTTATTCAAGATAATCTTGCAAAGTATAAAATCCCTAAATATATCGAATTTGTAACAGAATTTCCCACTACGGCAAGCGGAAAGATTAAAAAATTTATGTTAAAAGATTATGCCATTGAAAAATACAATCTTAAATAGGATGGCTCTGATTCAAAATCAGAAAGCTAGTCTTTTAAGCTATTATAAATTTAACCTCTAAGGGACACATTGAACTTCTTCAATCTGTCCCTTTCAAATCATATGCATTATTTCAATTCCTGCTATTGTCTTTCCAAAAGAGTCAACCGCTCGATACAAATAACAGTCTTTACCTTTATTCCTTAACTCTTTAGATTTTTGAAAGAACTCAATTAAGTCTCTTGTGCCTGCTCTAGAGCGTTTTCGAGTGCCTTGAGATGTGTTTTGGAGGTAAGTGTGGCACCGCTTATAACATCTACCTGAAGTGTCTGGAATTTAATCACATTGTCAAATACATCCTCCATACTTTGACCACCTTTTAAATTTGCTGGTTTTCCTTCCTTATCCACGGCTCCTTTCAATATTTTGATATCGGAGATATCACCCTTAGATATTGTTACCTCAACTTTTGTATCCCTGAAATGAGACTTTGTACCTTTATATTCACCGACATAGGTTCCATTGCGAAGGTTCTTAAAGTCTATAGGTGCAAATGAAAGCTCTCCGATTTCACGCCGTCCAGGTGCGTCTACGAGAATTCCTCCCACTGATCCGAATACAATTACTGCTACAATAATCAGTATTATAACCCACACTTTGCTTCTCCCCTTTCTTTTTACAATTTTGCTCATTTTGCGTGCTCCTTCCATATCATGTTTACTTTAATACCCTCAGCAGTTTGATAACACTCTTTTAAGCCTTGTGTGATAAAAACCTGCTGACGATTGTCCACCAGAACCGCTTCTGCTCCGGGAAACTGTTCCAAGTATTCAAATCCTTTATCAATGCCGGCTACAAATATTGCAGTAGACAATGCATCCGCAATCATTGCGTTATCATTAACCACAGTAACGCTGATTAAGCCTGATTCAGCAGGATATCCAGTGACTGGATTTAAGATGTGATGCTGCCTCTCACCCGTACTGTCAATAAAATACCGCTCGTAATCACCTGAGGTAACCACTGCTTTGCTGGTTACCTTTACTGCGCCAAGCAGGCAATTATCCCGTCTGGGATGCCGGATACCCACGCTCCACGGAGAACCGTCAGATTTTTTCCCAAGCGTGGATACATTTCCTCCAATATTGATAAAAGCTGAGGAAACACCATGCTCTTGAAGTATTTTTATAAAGCGGTCACTGGCGTAACCTTTTCCGATGCCGCCTAAATCAATTGACTGTCCCGCTTTCCGAAGACAGGCCGTTTTATCTTGTGAATTCAACAGCAAATCGCGGAAATTGACCTTAAATAGAGCACTCTGAATTTTTGCTTTCTCCGGTACATGGAATGAATGCTTATAATCCCATAGATCAATCAAAGGTCCTACTGTTATATCAAACAAATCCTCGGAGATTTCAGAAAGCAGGAGTGCAAATGACAGAACCTCATAAGTTTCACAGCTGATTTTTACGTGCCCTTTTCCTGCAAACAGATTGATCTTGCTGATCTCGCTGTCAGGTATAAAGCGACTTAGTTTATTCTCCAGTCGTGAAAGCTCCGTTTTTGCATCGGCAACTGCCAATTCTGCCTTTTCACCAAATACCCTATATGTAATATCAGTATTCATACCAACGCTGCTGTCCTCTGTAACTGCGAATTGTAACATATTGATCCTCCTTCCATCTAATGTACGTAAATGAATGAACACATTTTTATTCGTTCACTATCTGTCGCAAAAAAACTGCTCTTCTATTCAGAGCAGTCCATCAGGCCTTTCATAATTAGATTAGTCATAATTTCCAAAAGCTGTGGAAAGTATTCAAGTCCGATTTCTTCCTTATGCGTATCTATATTTATTATAGCGGCAAAAATCATCATAATCATTTTATTGTCAATGTCTTTACGCATTTTCCCCTGAGCTTGCCATTCCTTCACAAGCTCAAGGAAGCCGTCATACAGAAAATCAACCGCTCCAAGCCCGTTTTCCTCACGATAAAGTTTTTCTATTTTTTCAAAAACACTTTTGTTATACCATTCCTTCAAAATGGGATTTGCGTTAGTGCCTTCCGCATTCAGCGCTAGCATTTGCCCCACGACCTCCAACGGACTCCGGGTTAAATCAAGCGACTGCAAACTTTGTTTTTTTAACTTAGCGTTTTCTTCAAGAAAAATATCCATGAAGAGTTTTTCTTTTGACGGATAATATTTATAAAACGTTCCTACAGCCATTCCTGCCTTTTGTGTAATCTCAGATATGTTTGTATCTTTAAAACCTTTATTGTTAAACAATTCTTTCGCACAAGCGTATATTAACGTCTTTTTATCTTCCACAATCATCTTCTCCATGAATGAATTTTTTTATTTTCATTCACAATATAGCATCTATAATTTGATTTGTCAATATGGCTTAGAACAAATACTTTAAAATCAATATACTCATAAAGAACCTACACCTATAATAATTGATTTACTATGCCATTACAAAAGAGTATTTGGAAGTTTTTAGGCTCCCACCACATAAATAAAGCCCCGTTTATAAAACGGAGCTTCATAAAAATAATTTAATAAGAGGAAAAAACAAAATGAAAAAAAGTTTATGTACTTATATTAACAGCACAATATTAATAAATAATATATAAACAATGAACTTTTTGTAAACACATATAATTTAATATCATTACACCAATCCTTGTGGGGCATTTATTCAATTAGATTGCTGTAATTTCCTTTTTCTAGAAAACATTTTTCTGGCTTCAATTACTATAAAAGTTATACCAGGGAGAACAACTTGAAAAATAAAAGCATAATACTTATAAATCTTATCAGACCAGTCGAACATTTCCGAAGTATTACTATAGATTATTACTGATAAAATTGACATAGCAAGCCCTAGCAGTGCCACTACCTGTCTATAGCTATTAAATCTGAACAAATGTGCTATACCAATGCTGGTACTATATAAGCATATGCTAATCTTAATAAATCCTGCAAAAAGAAAAACCATAGCAACTGTTATTTCTATCCTTTGCAAAAAATCCCCTATGTTTATAAGACGCACGGAAGCAAATGTCGGAAAAAACAGAATTGATATATTAGGCACTCCTAAAGTCAAAAGTGTACGAACAGAAACCAGTAATATGGATATTCCGCTTATTAGCAAATTTAAAAAATAGACTTTATAAACGCTCTTTTGCTCCTTAAGATGGCTAAGAACTGCCAAAAAAATTACAGTCTCTGCAAAAGGGAATGCAAATACTGAAAATGCACTATCAATAACAGGGCCCATTCCATTATAAAGTACCGGTTTTAGGTTTTTAAAATTGAATAGAGGTGCAAACAGCAAGGTAACGGCGAAAATTACGAATATAGTAACAGGAAGCATAATAGCTGTCCACCTGCCAATCGTTTCAATACCCGCTCTTACAGCCCATATGCATAAAAAAATCATAAATAATCCGACAATGTTCTGAGGAGTTTTTTGTAGTGAAACAGTTACTATAAACTCAGTAAAATTTCTAATTACAAGTGAACCAAGATGAAAAGAGTACCAAATAAACACCAACGACATAACCTTACCTATTACCTTGCCAAAAACACTATCAAAAATTTCATATATATTTTTACCAGGGTAAAACATTTGAATCTTGCAATAAAGTAATAGAATAGGAGCACTCATCAGTATTGAAATTAAAATTGCAAGCCAAACATCATTCTTAGCGAATCCTCCTGCACCAAGTACAAGTGTACTGCCTAATGTGTACATAATTATTACGGCTGAAGCTTGCTTTTGAGAAACTATCTCTTTACTCATATTTTCTTCCTTCCTACATTACCAAAAGTATCAAATTCTATCTAAATTCCAAATCATAATAACTAACTCCTTTAAATATTTCGAGAAACTTGGAGTTCTTATATCAAATACAATTAATATTGAGCTAAAATATACCATCACAGAAAATGAGACAAATACCCAGAAAACAGGTCTTTTATTTTTTTTGAATATTTGGATAAGGTCCTTTATGACATAGAAAATTATAATAATGTTGAACAATAAAAAGTAAGCCAATTCCTAGTCTCCCATCATAATTTTTCTGGAAAGTAAGCCTGAATTGCTTATGTCAATATCAACATTTACACTTACGGAAACATTCTTGAAAACAGTATTCCAATCAGACTCAATTTTCTTCCATAAATCCGGAATATCCTGCTTTACACTTTTTCCAAACCCAAAAATATCGATGCCGTATTCATTTTGGGCAGCTTTTATAATGTTTTCAACTTCCTTTTTCAATTCACTTTGTGCTTCAGCTTTAATTTTTTGCACGTCTTTAACATTGCCAAACTTAGTAGTATTATTAATTTCGCTCAAGGAAGTTTTTGTTTTAATATTTAGATCAAAGTACAACTTTCCATTATTGTATACAGGTTTTAATTTGGTTTTACTTTTTATAATTTTTAACGTAATATTATCAGCACCACCCTTTACATTTAAAATGCCTCCCTTAATTTTATTTATTACGAACAGATAGTATTTAGTATCTTCCTGATCGAACATATACTCAAGCTTGTCCTTTTTAAAAACTGCTGTACCTGATAGCTGTGATGTCTCCTGCCCCGAGTTTTTCGTCAATCCTATAACCGGCATTATCGGTGAGATACCCGATTCTCCCAAGGAATTTATAAACTCATATATTTCAACTTTTGGGGATTTCTCCAATTCTTTTTCAAGATCAAGCATCTTATTTATTTCAAAAGTACGGACTTCTGTTGTAATACTTTGCGAATCCAGTATTTTCTCTGCGGTCTCTTCCTTAGAAACCAGAATATCAATTGTCAGCCTGGGTTCAGGATCCCTGCTAAAACAATCAAGTATTTCTACTATTCCTTCCTTGGCAACGTCTTTACTTATAATAAGAATTTCAGCGTGACCCCAATAAAGTTTATTGGCATTAATACTAATTGCATTGCGTATAGCATCATAAACTGAGGCTCCGTAGCATTCCAGTTTCTTAGAGTGTACTTTTGCTTCTACTCCTCCTGTTTTCAAATCAATAATTTCAACACTCAACTTATATTTACCGTCAGAGATTTTATCAATTGCGGCTCCTGCTACTATTGACATCTGGTTTATTTCCCTGTAGTTCCAGCACCCTGTGCAAAGCCCAGCAACTACATTAAGCATTAATAGAGTACAAAATAATCTTTTAATCATTTTTTTCTCCCTATCGCTTGTCTTACCATATTATCGGTAGAAATCAATTTAGGTCTTTTTTTCATATTCCATAATGGAGCTCTTATTATAGTATCTTTTAAGTCATATGGATTCATAGAAGTTAAATATAACAAATAGGGTACCCCGAAGGACCGCATCTCACACAGGTGCAATAAAGCACCGGTAATACCGAAAATCAGACCATAAAAACCTAAAAATGCAGCTAAAAGCAGAAATATAACTCTCAAAATAATTGCAGCTCCCTGTATTTTGGGAATCATAAGACTGGTGATTCCAGAAATTGCAACAACGATAACAATAGGTGCACTCACAATTTTTGCCTGTACAGATGCCTGCCCCAATACTAATGCGCCGACTATGCTGAGTGCCTGTCCTATATTGGTTGGCATTCGGGTACCTGTTTCTCTTAATATTTCAAAGACTATTAAAAGCAACATTATTTCGACTATAGTCGGAAAAGGCACTCCCTGCCTTGCAGCTGATATACTTATCAGCAAGGGTGTAGGTATCATTTCCTGATGAAAAGTCATAAGGGCCACGTATATCGCCGGGACACTTACTGTCAGTATAAATCCTAGTATTCTTAGCATTCTGCTTATTGATGAGAAGTAATAATTTATATAGTAGTCCTCGTTAACCTGAAAGTATTCAATAAACAAGTGAGGAGCTGTAAGTGCAACAGGAGTTCCATCTACAATAATAGCTATTCTCCCTTCCAACAGCTTTCCTACAACAACATCTGGCCGTTCAGTGCTTCCCACTGTTTTGAAAGGCGAATATGGTTCATCATTAATAAGTTCTCCTATATAACCGCCTGCAAGGACACCGTCAATTTTGATGCTCTTGAGTCTCGTTTCCACTTCATTTAAAATTTTACGATTTACTAAACTATTCAAATAACAAATGCATATCTTTGTATTGGTCTTGGTGCCCAAATTTATAAACTTAAACTTTAGATCCGGAGTTTCCAATCTTTTTCGCAACAATGACAAATTAATCATTAAAGGTTCTGTAAACCCTTCTCTCGGACCTCTTATAAGCTTCTCGGATTCCGGTTCCTGAATAGCTCTGCTCTTTACTCCAATCGAACTGATAATCAATGCCTCGGAAGAATCCTCAAGCAACAAAACAGTATCACCTTTTAGTATTGAATTTGTTAATAAATTTACATCTGAACTTTTCTTGATATTATCCGATGTAATTACTCTATTCTGAAATTGATTTAAGATGTCATTATTATTTTTCAAGTTGTTATCCTGCATAATCGGCCGGAGTATATTTTCGCTGACTACAGTAGTGTCAATCATTTCCTCCATAAAAAGAATGCAGCATTTTATTGACTTATTGTTTTGGTTCTCAACATTCCTTACAATAAAGGTATCATCATCTCGAAAGATATTCCTGAACAGGTCTATATTTTTTGATAATGTTGATGAAATGCTGCCTGCTTCAGACTTTTCTCCGTTTGCAACGGACTTATTTTTAGCATTATTTTTATCTCTTTTCCATAAGCCCAATATAATCACCATGTCCATAAATTTTTATTATTGTATGTAACATAAACAAAATTATTCTGTAGGTTATTAGACGTATTTAGTGAGAACGGCGAAAAAACTTCCAAAGTTAAAACCTTGGAAGTTTTTCATTCATGGTTGCGGGAGCTGGACTTGAACCAACGACCTTCGGGTTATGAGCCCGACGAGCTACCAACTGCTCCATCCCGCGATGACTGTATTTATAAGTATGTTCAGCAGTTAGAAGTTTTATTCATTACCGCCGACAACTATTATAATTTAACACATTACTTTTAAAATTGCAAGTATTATTTAAAAAGAATTTTAAATTCACTAAATGGAGACAATATTCTAAATAAATTTACAAAAAGTATATACATTTTACACAATAATATTATTTAATTATATATAGCTAGGCCTTTTAATAGTTATTACACATAGGAGGATTTAAAATGATTAAAAACCTTATTAAAAAAACAGCTTTTTTCATAATTACCGGACTTATATTTACCGTCTTACTTTCCGGCTGTGGTAAGCCGGGTTCACAGGGAAGCTCAAACCAGCCTTCGGGTCATCCCAAAATTCAGTTTGAAATGGAAAATGGAGATAAGATGACTTTTGAACTGTATCCGGAATACGCTCCCGAAACGGTAAAGAACTTTGTATCGTTAGCGGAATCCGGTTTTTATAATGGCTTGACCTTCCACAGAATAATTAAGGGATTTATGGTACAGGGCGGTGACCCAGATGGTAACGGTTCAGGAGGCTCAGACAAGAACATAAAAGGTGAATTCAGCTCAAATGGGTTTACGCAAAACACCTTAAAGCACACCAAGGGTATTATATCTATGGCAAGAAGCGGTGATCCTGATTCTGCATCCAGCCAGTTCTTTATAATGGATGAAACGTCAGCAACCCTTGACGGCGAATATGCTGCATTTGGTAAGCTGACAAGCGGTGAGGAAACATTGGACAAAATTACAAATACCCCTGTAGAATTAGATTCGAATTCAGGTGAAGTTTCACTTCCTGCGGAAAAAGTAATTATTAAAGCAGTAACAGTCCTTGAAAAATAATTATTCAAGCATATTAGTCGAAAAACATATAATATTTTTTCGATTTAATATGCTTTTTTATTTCTTTACCGTTTGAACTTGTATTTATGAAAATATTTCTATAAAATAACATTAAATGCTTCAGTTGCTAAAACTGGTAATAGTAGTACTGATTTGTAAAGTGGGGGTTTTAACATGAGTTTTTTCAAACAGCTTGATATCGAACCATTTCACAGCGACTTTGCAAATTGTTTCGAAGAATGTATGATTTCTGTATCAAATTTCTACCATCGAGATTATATTTTAATGTATTCTCAAGCATGGGGATTTTGGTTTGATATTGATAAATATAAATTAAATGGTACAGGTAATTCTATAAAGGATGACAGAGGCAAAGTATATGATCTTTATCAGCTCTATCACGGTATTAAAATCTCTTTTGATGATAATAATAATCCTCAAGATGTAATCAAGATTATTATCAGCCATATTATGAACGGCAATCCTTCCGGAATCTTTATGGACACATTTTATTATTCATGGGACCCAAATAAGAACCAACATGGAAAGCACTGGTTCCTCATTACCGGTTTTGATACTGAAAAAGAAGTTTTTTACTGCACCGATCCCTACTTTTTACAAAAAGATGCCATACTTAGTTTTAATGATTTTATAAGCGGATATCTTGGAGTATTGTTTACATTTGAAATAACCAATGATGAAATATTTGACTACAATTGGAAAGAGCTTATCTTAAACTTTTCAAAAAAGCTTAACGGTGAAAGCGGTGGGAAAAATATTTTCAATAGTATGGAAGATTTTGCAGCTAGTGTTGAAGAAGGATTTTGTATAGAAAAAGAAACAGAATCAATCAAGAGAGTTATTGACATGCCTTACTACGTTAACCTCCAATCTTTAAATCGAGGAAGGGTTCAATATGCAAGATTTCTTGAGCATACGGCTGCAAAGTACGATGTCCTAGAATTACTCCCTATTTCTGAAAAGCTTAAGAAGGTAAGCTATAAATGGGATGTATTGAGAGGAATTCTAACAAAGGCTATTCTGACTAAGAATGAGGCAATTATTAAATCAAAAATCCCACCTCATATCAGGGAAATCTCTGATATTGAAAAAGAAACTTTCAATCTTCTGATTAAAACTGCATCCGGTACTTCACATATTAATAGCAATGTCTTTAAAAAAATTGATAGCGTATCAAAAAAACCTGAAAAGATGAATTTTAACAGCTATTCTTATTTAGATTTATCAAATTATTTCAATAATAAGGGTTTTGGAGCTTTATTGGACGAAACCGGCAAATCAAATTTGAATGGTGCAGGAATGTTTTTTGTTTCTGATGATATCTCTTCTGATGAAATATGGGAAATTGATAACATGAAGTTTAAATTTCCAAAGGTTCTTGAAAGCCGGTATGACAACGTTTCATGTTCCGGACAGGAAATGGAATTTTCTCCAGTTGATTGCAGCAATATAATGTTGCTTGGAACCGCTGACTTCGGAAGCTTTAAGGAATCAATAATTCTCAGGTTTATTGACGGTAGTACCGAAGAAGTTAATATAGGCTTTACAGAATTGGTTTTTGCCCCTCTGTATGGTGAATCTGTCGCATGGGAGGGTAGGGCTTGTGAACGGCTTGACGGCAAAATACAGGTTCATAATTCCAAAGTAAAAATATTTGCAAAAACCTATAAACTGAACAAACCGGGTAGGGTAAAAGGTATTTCCCTTCCCTACCTTCCCAATATGCATATTTTCGCTATTACACTGGTATAGAGATAGTACTAACTCTTTCCGTCCTTGTACCCTTCTATGTATAAGGCCTTGAATACTAATTCGGATATATCGTTGTTCAATTTATCGTATATTTCCAGAAGTCTTAGCTTGTCGTCACGTAAATCACCGGCTATCCGCTTTCTGGTTTCAATTAATTGATTCTGAAGTTCCATATAACTTATATTCAGACATTCTCTATTGCATACGGAAGTGATTCTGCCTTCTACTATACTATCAATTAATTTACCCCTGCTTTGGTTTCCCATCAGCCTTTTACCTCCAATTTAATTAGTACTCGCACTTATTCCTTGTCATAAACAGAACATATGTTCTATTTATATAGTATAATACTGTTCTTAATTTCATTCAACCCCTTTTCCATTGTTTATTTTTAAATACAATTATGGTAAACTCTGTTATGTTTTATTGAGTTTAACCGCAAAGAAAAAGGAAACCGCCATTGTAGTCAAAGGTACTATCTCCTTGGCCTCCAGTCTTCCTGTAACAATGAACCCGATTAATGCCCCTACCAGAACAAAGGTAACTATTGTTTTTACATCAATTAGCTTTGCAATTTTCTCCTTCATAGTCGTTCTCCTTTCATTCTTTCAACTATATTCATCACGAAATCAGGGAAATATTGTTCTGTTTTAAGCTTCTCCAACCATATTTCAGGATTTTTCTGAGTAATTCGAACAGTTTCCTCTGCCGATTCAAAGTTATTTCCAAGTATCTTTTGACATACTTTAACTAATTCTTGTGCTTTCCCTTTTGTTTTGGGGCCTGCGATCCCGTCTACCGCAAGTCCCGTCACTGCTTGAAATTCCTTTACCGTCATGTCTTTTTTCACTCCCTTAAAAACACTGTCTCTGATCGCTTCCTTTTGTGATAGGCTTAACCCGGTGTGTTCCAGAAGTTGAACATGCCATGGTTCATAGCTCATGGGTTTTACAAGTCCGTATTTTTTCAACTCCTCATTCTCGAGTAATTTAAACCAACTGTCGCAGATATCCATTGCAATACAATAACAATGATTACTTTTACCATAAGCAGCAGCAAGGCACTCTCCGTTTTTACTGTACACAGAGCCGTCTTCTCTCTGATGGCTGCCGGGATTACCTGCCAAGACCTCTTTTGCTATGGTCCTCTGCTTTTCAACACTTCTGTAACCTGAGGTACAGAGGCAGTTCCGGCCTTTTGCGATACACATTATATTTACAGCATTTATTAGTTTTGGGTACACACATGATTCATCCTGATATTTAAACTTTACACAAGGCATGTTATCTCATCTCACTTTCCCGAAAATTTCAAAGCCCCTACTATGGCCCCGATTACTGTTATTGCGGTAGTGAGTGCTTTGATAAGCTCCAGTACAATGGGAGACCATGTTTTGGTTTCTGCTTCGTTTCTCTTTTTGATATCTGTTTTTATTTCCGTCAAATCCTCTTTTATTTCCTTAACATACACTTTTGTCTCGGTGTGGTTTTGCTCCAGCGTTCTAATTCTTTCCTCATTTATACAACGATAGCCACACTCTCCAGTCATTGACAAACCTCCTTTCTACACGGCATAAAGCTAAAAAAAGGATTACCCGGGCTGTGGGTAATCCTTTTTTGCTATTATGTACTATTTAATTAGTTGAGCCTTTTGGGCTTCTGTTATCCAGCCTTTAGACACCGCAATATTCAGCTGTTCTGCCGTAAGCCTACCAGCTTTATATAAGTAGCTTAATCGTTCAAACATTAGGTATCACCACCTTCTGTAACCTTTTTGCCTATAATTATATCTATTTGGCTTTGCACTTTTAGGTTATCTACTATTAAATTATCTACTATGAATCTGAGTTTTTCAATTTCAGTTAAATCCGGGATGAGTTTAATTCCATCACGATAAAAATATCCGTCCTCATACTTGTCTCCTTTAGTCACATCAATCGTACCACATACTATAGCCCCTATTGAATTAGCGAATGACTGATCCGCAATTATTATATTTTCAACTGTAGTCTTATCTTCTGCCAATATGGCACATCTTAAAGCTAAATCCATATCAATACCCCCATCGAATTATTACTATTCCTGAGCCTCCAGAGCCACCTATTCCAGAACCACAGCCACCACCACCTCCTCCTCCTCCATAGCCCCCGCCACCGGTACCGCCATCTCCTACCTGTCCACCAGACCCGAGACCGCCTTTCGTTCCGGCACCTCCAGTTCCGTTAGCAAAACCGCCAATTCCAGGTTTATTATTGGAACTAAATGAAGATGCTCCTCCTCCACCTCCAGCTGCATGAATAGTACCAAAAAAATCACATGTGGATGTTCCCTGACCTGGTGTTCCGTTTGAGCCTCCATTTGTTGCTGCTCTTTCGGCTATAAATCCTCCAAATCCACCATTGCTACCACCAATTCGTCCGGAAGCACCATTTGCAACATATATTGTTCCAACTTTGCTTTGCCCGCCAATAATTCCCCCAGAACCTACTATTATAGTTGTAATTGCCTCGATGTTTACGCTCATGTACATACTTGTGTATCCACTGCCTCCGCCGTTACCTCCGAAGTAGTTATCTCCACTCATATCACCTCCTTTTTCACCATTAGCTCCCCCACCGACGAGGAATATATCAACTGTCTGAGGTACCGTTGACCAAGTTAATGTACCTGAGGAATAAAATTCGGCACTACCCTTGCTTTCATCTATCCGTGTTATTTTTGCTAGGCCGGAATAAATAGGAATAATATCTGCCCCCCCTTCACCCAATAACTGAAAATTTTCTCCGTCCCGTATAAAAGAATAAATGCCTGCCTTTGGTTTAAAATCTTCACCACTGGGTTTTTTTAAGCTTCTTGCTAATCCATCAGATGAAATATTCAAAGTGGCTGACCCTGTGGCAATAGCATTAAATTTAACACTGAATTTTGAACCGTCTGAAATATTTTTTTCGCTATCAATTGTGTATGTATTACCGTTGTTAACTGTGGTACCCAAATGCGGGACATGATTATGCGTATCCCCCACATGCCCCTCCAGCTCCGTTTCAATCTTCTTAATCTGTGTATCAATAATATCCATATTCCCGTTGTGATCCCCAATGTTGTAGAAATCCTCCTGGGATGGCTTTTTTAAATTGTAGTTAACCGTATTTACTGCCATAATTAAAACACCTCGCTTCTTAATTGTTCATGTGTGTACTCTCTCATTTGAGCGTGGGTATAGCTGACCAAAGATGAGTTTTGTTTGTAGAGCAAGCTCAAATCAACGTACATGTTGACCGGTACGATTCTTTTCAACTGCTTTTCCACCTCGGCAAGCATGGACTTAGCAGTCAGTGCCACTCTTACTATAAGTTTGTATTCATCATTTTTTAGTTCAAGTGAGTAGCCCGACTCACCGCATAACGTTTCCAACTGCTGTGCCAATTTTTTGCAAGTATAGGGCAGCTTTTCATTGAGTCTTGTCAGAATCCTGAATTTCCTCACCTCTAGACTGTCAGAGCCTTTTGGATTTATTTTGAGGATTGCTTCCCAACGCTTTACTCCGTTTTCGGTGGAATCGTATATAAACTGCTCCTTCAGCACATTGCCCAGCCTGCCCCAAAGGGACCGGATTTCAGGATTTTCAGAAGCAGCAAGCTCTCGGAATTCCCTGAAATCCTGTAAAAACTCCGGCAGATAGTTCAAAATATCGATTTCCCTATCCAATAACATCACCCCTGACCGGAATAGCATCTTTATCAAGCATCAGATTTTGCTCTATACCATTGATTTTTGTCCCCGAAATGTCCAAAATCCCTTCAATCTCCAACAGACGGGTTTCAATCTGGCTTATCCTGACTATGAGATTATCACTGTCAGCCCACGCTTTACTTAACTCATTAAAATAATTATCGATAACCGTGTTCACATACCCCTTTACGTCCTCCCAATTCCAACCTTCACGGTATGTCAGGTTCAGTGTTATGTCAACCTTCTGTTCCATTACACCTATAACCGTAACTACATGCCCGATAGGTGCAAAGCCTACACCTTCGCCTTGGCTGTTCAAAGGGTCTATCTGGGATTGAATACTGGTGATTAAATCATTTGAAGGCTTTTGAAACTGGGAGCTTACAACCACAAGTTTAACCGTACCACCGCCGTTCCATACTGGATAAACCTTAATACCCCCAACCCCTTGAAGCTGATTTACCTTTTCCTTATAGTCGGACATATTACCCCCAAAAGCCTGTGAATCTAATGTTGCAAAATACCTGGCTCTAAGTTGCTCGGTATCTTCTTCATCCTCTCCCGAAATAAGCAGTTCGGTAATTTCCGCTTTTGTCAGTCCCTCAATATAGTTCACTGGAATCAACATTCCGAAATATCTGTTTCCTTCTGCTCCGGCAGTTTCGCATTTGAGCTTGAATTCACACTCTCTTATTTTTTCGGTAACAACATAATTAAGGTTTCCCAAAGAAAACCTTGAACCCAGCGGAATATTAATATTAAATACCCCTTTTAAAATTGCATTGGTAGCTTCCGTCGGAACAATCCCTCGTTCCGCAGCCCTTTTAATCAAAAAATCCCTTGACGCTGAATCGGCAAAGGTTTCATTCAATATTACGTCTGCTTCAATATACATTTGGGCCAGTTCTGCAGCCGCCGGAGCCAACGCATCAAAAATAACCGAGCCCTCACGCTTGTCAATCGTATCAGGAACCCGATCCAACATCCTTTTCAAAAGTACCTCATAGGTTACATTTTCATACATTTAAACCATCACCACCTTTTCAATATCAGCAGTACCTTCCGTAGTGTATGCAGTAAATCTGACCAAAACCTGACGTTTACCTGACTCAAAAGAAAAGTCTCTCACGTCCGTAATTCTGTCATCCTCCTGCAAAGCCTCCCGTATTCTGTTTTCTATCTCTGAATAAACAAGTGCCGTGGATTCACCAAAAAGGTCTGTTAATTCAATCCCGTAATCCCAGCTGTAAATCAAATACTGGAATTTTTGAGTATTCAGAATTTTATAAATTGCCTGCTTAATCGCCTCAATCCCGTCAACAGAACCTCCGATTCTCATTTCCTCAAGATTCATTTTATAGGTTCTGCCCGGCTGCTGACAGACTTCAAAATCAGGCTGTAAATCATCATTTAAAGTTGGAATCATTCCTTCACCACCTTATCAAAAACAAGGTATTTTTGTCCGCCCTGTATCTGAACCATTATCACACTGTCACCGACTGTCAATCCGTTATGAACTGTAAATTTCCTTTTTTCCCCCAGTTCATCCGATATTTCCAGCACATGTTCTTTTACATTATTGGTAAATATCAGATGGGCCTCCTTTAAAATCAGCTTTTGATCAATACTGATTGCAGTTGGTGCGGTACTTAGAACATTCCCAAAAACAACAGTTGTAGGTTTTGAATCATTCACCGCATCTATTGCCGCCATCTTGATAATTTCAACCATATTAGGCAACAAAATCACCGCCCCTCAATGTGATATCCATATAATGCTGGTTGCTCTTAAAGGTGTGTTTTACGGTCTCCACAAGCATGTAGTTCTGAACCTTCACATCTCCGAGCTCCAACCAGACCGGAAAAAGGCACCCCCCTCTGACTCTGATATCTCCAATTGCATTGGAAACAGAAAGGTTGCGGGTTTTTTTGTTATACAGCTTAAGAAGTCCGTCAGCTTTGGCTTTAGCATTAGTATTCTGATTAACTTTCTCATAATATTGAAGAAGTCCCCACTCAGCAATTTTATTACTGTCCTTGGCCTCATAAATTTCACGTTTCTTTGTTTTGTCATTATCGTAGGCCAGTTTTATAAGGTTGTAGGTATTTGAGTCAATAGACGAGGTGTAATCAAAATCCTCAGCTGTGCTCTTTTCGATAAGAATGTCAAGTTTCATGGAATCAATACTCTTTAAGCTTATAGCCCCATAGTCGTCAAACAGTACATACATCTTATTCCTATTCTGCATTGTAATATCAAGGGCACTTTGAATCATATCCATTAATGTCTTGTTATCCTCAACCCTTGTTTCAATTACATAACCTGTATCTTCAATGGTTCCGGTTACCAGTTGGAAGTCATCTGCCAAGCTTTTGATTATCTGGCTTGCCGTACGGTTTTCAAATACCTTTGTGTCTTTATTTTTGAGATACCTTAACTGGTCGTATGCAGTAACCTTTATAATCTGATCGCTGCTGCGCTTTTTAGTGAAAATATGGCCATTGAAAACCTTTTTATTGTCTACTTTTAGTTGCACTAAGTTGCCTTCCTGAAAGCTAATTATTTCGTCTTTTACCACTGAAAATTCCAGCTTACCCGGAACACCTTTTCTGGAGGTCTCCCATGTGATTTCATCCTCAATGCAAGGCAGATACACCGTAGAACCATTCTGAATCTTTAACTCAACCAAGCTTAATCACCTGCCCTACTCTGATAAGGTTAGGATTTTTGATTCCGTTCAGTTTGGCTATCTGAGGATACTTTGAGCCGTCACCCAGATATTTTTTACAAATGGCCCAGAGGGTGTCTCCCTTTTTGACTTTATAGGTTTTAGGTTTGACAGGGGTGGATTTCTTACTGCCTCTAGCGGGTTTAATGCCTTCTAACGGATATTTTAGTGCGGTACATAGCTTATACTGTTTGAGGGTCATAGAAACGGTATAATCAAGACCGTTTCCTGCATCCTCTGTTATACTGTACTCTTCAAGAGAAACCCATGTATTTGTTATTTTACGCACAAATTTATCCTTAAAGGATATCTCTTCTTCAATATACAGCTTAAATGGTTTACAATCCTTTTTTAAACGGCTGAAATGGTCCAGATAATATTTGGGATTTACAAATTCCTTATCAGGGTAGTCTGCAAAAGGGTAATTCACCTGAGGAATGAGCAATTCAAAGGAAAACTCCGTTAATCCCGGAGCCTTTAGTATACTTGCTTCACTCCCGTCAATCAGACTGACAGTCTTATTCTGATTCTTGATTTTTGTTTCAAACTTTGAAGGGGCAACAGGCATCCGAACCCCTCCCAGCCAGATTTGGTAAGGCATCAGTTATACACCCCCTCTGCTGCTACCGACATTGTTTCATAAACCTTCTGCTCCATATATGAAACAATCCCGTCTAAATCAAGGTTACTGTTGATATTGTTATGATTAGTCATATCCACCTTGATTTCCGCAGTAGTAAATTTATTTACTACCTCCTGTTCAGCTATGTCCCTCATGTACTTCAAGTCCTCTTCGGAAACTTGCATTGAATCCTTCATGGCACCTGTGTTAGCAGCAGTATTGGCTATATGATTTTTCGTGTCGCTATCTGCAATACCGCCGGCTTTAGCGGAAGCGGGATTTTTCAATGAGTTATATCCGGGTACATTGAAATTTGAAGCTGATTTGTCCTTTTTAGCAGCCTGGGCCTTTGCGTTCTCAATGTTGTCTTGTCTTTTTTGCATATTTGCACCCGCCTCAACTTGACGTTTAAGTATATCAACGTCATGTTGCTGCTTTATTGAATCTATTTTCTGGTTGTACTGCTTAAGGTCTGCCTCTCTGGCTGCCTTTTCGGCTTCATTCTGGATTTTTGCCTCAGTTCCGAACGTCACATGACTAACAGCCTTAATGGATACCTCTGGAAGTACTTTGTTCAGTAATCCAATAAACTTATTAATAATATCAATTGCGCCATTTACCATGTTCTGTAGAATGGTAAGTACACCTACTCTCATATCACCCATAAAATTCTGGATTGCAACACCTGCCGACTTCATACCCGCCATCATTAAATTCCAGAGATCAATAACCCAGTACACACCTGTAAAAAATGATATTTTCAGAGCATCCCATAAAATGAGAATAGCATTAACCACAATCAGCCATGCAACATGAATTCCGCCTACAGATTGAACCCATTTATAAATAAGACCTATTATTACTCCTATTACCAATGCAATCCAAAACAATGGAGAAGTGAACAATGATGCATTTAACCCATCCTGTGCTATTTTCTGCATAGTTGTAGCTATAGTCGAAATACCAAGCCCTATTGCATAAGCACCTGCAGCCGCAGCAATTCCCCAGAAAACAGGTGCAACTGTGGCCCAGTTATTATAAACCCACGTAGCAGCGTTTGCTATTGCTTGCAATACAGGAATAAATGCTTCAAACAGAGTATTTTTAATAGTTGAACCTATCTGTTGGAAGGTTACGGGCATTGTGGCGAACTTTGCATTAATTTGGTCGTAAGCGCTCAATACTGAGTTTTTCAAAACTTCTGCCGAAACACCGTTTCCGGCAATAAGCTGCTGCTGAGACTGTCCCGTGTAATTTGAGACTGCCCGCCCCATTGCAGGTGCATTTTGGAAAACAGATGCCATGTCCTCTCCCTTTAGATTTCCGGATACCATTGCATCTGTTATTTTATCAATGCCCTTTGTAGCCTCACCTGACTCGGCCCCGGCAAAAGACTTATTCATCAGTTCTGTAAAGCCAAGGATTTCATTATTATCTTTAAATCTTCCTTTAGCCGAAAGCCCAAGCTTTGTCACAGTTGCAGCCGTACTGTCAAAAGTACTTCTTGAATTATTCGCTGCAGAATACACCTTGTGCTGTAATTCTCCTGTGCTCTGGCGCTTATCAGTCATCATTGAAAGTCTAGCATTCTGGTTTGAGTATTTATCCACCATTTCCATACCTGATGAAATTTTGGATGAAATATCCTTAACCTTTGCCATCTTTTCAATGGAATCAATAGACTCCTTGACTTGATCCTGAACTGCATAAAATTCCTTTGCAATTAGTCTCGCCACATTTGCAATTTCCCTGAATCCACTCATATTAAAGGGTTTTTTTAACTGATTCTGAAGCTCCTGAGTTTTATCTATGATTTCTATCACAGGCTTTACAACCGTACTCAATGCGGTTGTAGTCCCACCAATCAACTGTAATGAATTCGCTACTGTAGCCATTTATATCACCTACCTTTATGAAAAAGGCACCCCATTACGGAGTGCCTTTTATTTTATACTACCTTTTTCTTGGCTTGTTTTTGTTCATTTCCTTTTTATCGTTTTCAATTTTAATCTGAATAGCCGCAGTTATAAAGGCCCTTTCCTCTCTTGGAAGCTTCAAAAACTCACCGGGTGTTATATGAAATTTGTGAAGGCAATAGTATGCAATATTAGCATCGCTGTCACCTTCGTTAATTAGTTTTTTGCTTCGTCAACCAAATCTTCCATAGTAACGTCAAAGCCGTTAACCTCTTGGATTTTAGCCAGATAATCGGCATATTCTCCCGGTTTGAGCATGGTCTTAAGAAGAGTATCCTCACCCATACAGCCATAGCTGTTCTGCAGTTCTGCATTATGTAAATCAGGGTAAACGGTGCATCTTGCAGCCAGCTTTCCAAGGTAAGCATTGTAGTCGGTTTCTGGAGTATACTGGTTTTTCTTACCCGGAATCTGCACCTTGCGTGTGCATGCCTTTCTTATGGCTTCATCCTCTTCCGAAGTAATGGAGCAGATTTCCCACTCTATAGGCACCCCGTTTTCATCTACAAATCTCTTTGATGCAACATACTTTACATTCTCATTGTCTAATACATTTTGCCTTAAAAAAGAACTTAATCCACTCATATTAATAACACCCTTTCCTTATTTAACATTCCATTCCCGGAAGTACGGAGAATTTTTCATGTATTTCAAAATCTTCAAAAGTAAAGTCCATATCTTCATCCAGATATTCTGCATCAGCATCAAACTTTGTAAGAATTCCGCCGTCAACATTACAACCCTTTAAAATAACTGTCTGCCTGCCTGCACTGGAACTTGAATCTTCATTTGTTACCTGAATGTCAAAGTATATATCCTCTCCTGTGTCCTTGTATCTTGCCAGCAAATCTCTGAAAATAGAGGTATTGTAATGGAAGGTTGCAGAGCCGGTTCCCTTCCAGCCTGTAGCTTTGTTACCCTTCCCCGTTCTGCCGAGAATAGGTACTTCACTCTTGGTTTTTTCAACCTTTGCTTCAAGATTTATAGCCTGCATAAAATTATATCTTTTATCCTCAATAGTAACGTAACATTCTGCCAAAGATGCACTTAACGCATCCTTTCCATTCATTGTCTGCATATTCATCCGCTCCTTTTTTTATTATTGTACAACCGTTGTCATATAAAGCTGTTCCATAGAATTCATAATAGTAACAGCATCCTGAATTACAATTGCCCTTTTGCTGTCTCCCTTTGAAATAACAACATCCTCAGGCTTAAAGTTTTCAATGGCCCTTATGCTCTGAAGTTCCTGATGATGCTTTACAACGTCATTCCAGAAGGAAATTCTTCCGGCTGCGTCATTTGGAACATTGCCGTTGTATTTAGTGTTAAACAGAACCGCAATATCGTTTGCAATCTGATCAAGAACCCTGATTGTCTGATTTCTTCCGAAATCGTTGTTCTTGTCATCCGTGTAAGATACATAACTGTTGATATCCTCTAATATACGAATGTCATCACCAACCCTGTGAAGAATAAATTTACCTTCTGAAACGGCAGCTTCAAGCTCGATTTGTCTGAAGTCCGCATTCACGGTAAACTCGCCGTCATAAACCTTGTTTGTATTGCTCTTATTTACAGGGCAGCCTGCTGCTATACCTGTCACCCAGTAAACCAATGCTGATGAATTAATTTCTTCTGCAACATCATTCTGAACACTGATAATACCTTCATAATCTGCCGGTGTCCTGTAAAGAACAGTCTGGAATTTAACTCCCGACTCATCCCTCATTCTTTTTGTGAACTCAACAAACAGGTCTGTTATCTCAGGCGATGTTTCCACACATCCAAGAGTATTGAAGGAATAGGACTCAATCTTGTCAAGAAATGTCTGGTAGTCCTCTACTGTAATATTCTCGCCGTTTGTTCCGCCAATCAGTTGTATTCCGCTTGTTAATGCAATTTCACCAACAATAAAATCAACAAAATCATTTGGAATCAATTCAGCCATGCTTGAAACCGTTTGGGAATCTACTCTGATTGTTCCCAGAAATGTTTGGACATCAAATTTGTTTGCATCATTACCGTGCTGTGCAATAACAATTTTAAGATCATTTCCTCTGGTTCCTGCATATTTTGCAGTAGCATATTTGCATGCCGCCTTCTGTCCTTTATTGAGCTTGTAGAAATATCCGGCTCTTATATGTCTGAACAAATCTCTGAGCCCCTTTAGTTTTTCATCCTTGATGTTGTAGCCGAAAATCTTCAGGGAATCTTTCTGGAAGCTGTCGGCATCAACCTTGAAAACCTCTCCGTCAACGCCCCAGTCAAGAACCAGCGGCATTGCTGCATACCCCCTTTCGCTAAGTGTTGCGGTTGCCCTAGATGTGCTAACAAAATTAATGTAGCTTCCGGGTAAAACCTTGTTTTGTTTTAAAAAAGTGCCTCCTCCAAGTGCCATGTAATTCACCTTTCCTTTCAAAAATTTTGTTTTATTAAATTATCAACCCCATCAAAAAATACATTTTAGAAATCTGCTTCTTTGAAAAGGTTGGTATTTCTGATTTTGCTGCTTTATTACTACTGTTTAAGGCCGCCTTCCACAGCTATATTTTCCATAGGCTCCTCTGACGGTGTTTCCTTATAAACATAGAAATTGTAATTTACGTAAAAAAGTAGTACGCCCTCGACAACCTCACAGCTCATTTTGGAGCCTCTGAACATGTCAGCTTCTATAAGAATAGACTCCAATGTGTCGTAGAGACGGTCTGCAACCTGACAAACTTCTGTATTTTTGTTTGCGGTTGCGGGACAATACTTAATAGTGAATCGCTGCTCTCTGTAGTACCTCTTCCCTGTTATCTGCTTCTGACTGAAATTATTAAGAGAAATTAAAAAGCAAGGTGTTGCCATCTCCTGCTCTGCCTCCTCCTTGTAAACCCCAACCGAACTGCCGAAATCCCGGCTCAGCTTAGTTGCAATTGCATCAATTACCTCGATAAGAATAATAATCCCTCCCTGCTGTTTGAATTCTAATTAACATACAACTACCTCCTTACAAGCTTTTTTGATTTAATGGGAACAAAAAAGGAGCCGGAATATTATCCGCTCCCCATCAACTGCAAGTTCCTTTTGAAATATTTTGTTGTCTCTTTTTACAAATACTATTTTACATCATATATACTGGTATTGGTTGGTATTGTTTTAAGGAATTTATCATGTTTTTTTCTTACGGTCTCCCATGAGTAGCTCATACATTCTCCCGTCTGCTCCCAGGTCAATCCGTCTATGTAGCGGTAAACCATTATCTGTCTTACGGTACTGTCCTCAATACTTTCTATAAATTCATAGGCCTTGTTAACTTTTTCCATAAGACTCTGTGTTTTGATTCTTATTCGAACTCCAATCTCATTCCTCTCTTTAATACATTCCTCAGACATTTCCTCGCGTCCTGTAATTGTAAAGGATCTTGGCAAATAGGGGAACTGTGCCATACTACCTCTTACCTTATCCGTTACAATCGTTTCGTTGTCTCCATAGCTTAATTCCTGAAGTTTTTCGTTTAGCTGTTTTATTTCTTTTTTTAGCTTAATTATCTGACTTAATTCTTCTTTTATCATATTACTCTCCTTTTATATAATTAATCACGCTGTTATTCCCATTCGGGAACAGATTGTTTAAAATAAATCTATACTTAAATGAACTCAATATAATATTGTCTCTCATTGGGAACAATAAAATAATATCACCTGGATTTACCAATGTCAATAAAAAGTCTCCAAACGGAAAATATAATTTGCATTTGGGAACAAAAGTTGTATAATATAATTGTTACGACTTACGCAGGAGGGTTTAAAAATGGCATCTATCAATGAAAGAATAAAAGAGCTGAGGGCATCTCTGGGTTTTTCAGTTGATGAATTTGCAAAAATACTTGGTATTCACAGAAGTTCCGTTTATAGATATGAAGGAGAAAACGAAAAAGAGACTAGAGATGTCCCTATGAGTTTGGCTATAATAATTTCCGAAAAATTCAACGTAAGCCTTGATTGGCTTGGAGGACTAACCGATACAAAGCAGCCGGAACTAAGTACAAAGGAACTTACAGAAGTGTATGCTTCTCTTAATGAGGAAGCAAAAAAAGAATTATTCAACTATGCAAATTATTTAAAAAATAAAGTGTAGAAGTACGTTTCAAAATTGTTTACATAACATGTATTTCATAAATTGTTTTGCTTTTTCAAAGTAAAATAAATAAAGGATTGAGATTATATCTCAATCCTTTATTTGGTGCCGAAGACCGGAATCGAACCGGTACGGGAGGTTAGTCCCGCAGGATTTTAAGTCCTATATTTTAAAATATTGTTCATGTTTGTTAACTCCATATATAGAGCACCTTTCAGAAAATACCTATTTTACAGGATTTCTGAAAGGTGCTCATTTTTGCTTCTTTCCAACGTTTATTTTTGTGAATAAAAATCATATATGATATGCTGATTGTCGTCTGTTTTGTCGTCCAACATTTTGGACTCTACTATCTGGATTTCGGTAAGTATGGTTTCGTATTCAAACAAATAATGCTTATCTTCATTATTAAGTTTGGAATTTATAGTGTTAAACAATTCTATGCTTTTGTTTCTTAATAATTCTAATTGAGCCATTGTAATTCCTCCATAATTCGGTGAAAGTGTGTTTTCAAGCGGTGAAATTGAAGTTAAACAAAACATACTTAACGACAACTTCAATTTACAGATTATTTTTTCACACTTAATAATAAAATGCTATAATACACATAAGTTGAGCAGATATTCTTTTGAGCGCCTCCCAAGCTGTCTCAAAAGATGTTTATTAACAAGAATAAATAACAAAAAACATATCACCTCCATTTGCTGGTGTTTTTGTATAAACTATGTTTATAGTATATACTACGTTTTTTGTTATTTGTTGTGCCGTTCGGTAAAATGTCATTTTCGGTCGGTAAAATGTTGTAAGAATACAATAATTAACCATATTTAACGCAAACAGTATAATATTTGACTGTTTGCGTTTTGTTTTTTACAGTAATCTAATATATTATTATAGTAAAATAACTAATTGGGAGGTAGTTATAATATGCTCAACTTAGCAATACTGGATGATGATAAGGGTACAATTGACGAAATGATTACAGAAATATCGGGATTATTTGAAAGACATAATGTTGAAGGTGACATAATCATAGCAACAACGGACTATAATAAATTCCTTAAGGCAATTGATGAAAATAAAGTTAATTGTTGCATCATTGACATAAACCTCATGGAAAAAACAAACGGCATGTCTGTTGCCAAACAAATTAGAGAAAGCAATCACGAAATAAAAATAATTTTTTACACCGCTTGTGCACATTTTATTCAGATTGCATACGAAGTGCAAGCGTACTGGTTCGTCCATAAGCCACAATTGGACGTATTGGAAACGGCCTTATTAAGACTTAATGACGAAATAAAGCGCCAAAAGCAAAGAGTAATTTGTATAGAAGTTAACACAGGGGATAGAGAAAATTACGGACAATACTTCATACCTTTAAAAAGCATATATTATATAGATTGTAATAACGAAAAAACGTATATACATACAGTTTTAGATAAGGTAGGACAGGTCGAATACGCTACAACCGAAACTTTAAAATCTTTAATGAGTCGTATTGACGATCAAATTTTCCAGCAATGCCACAAATCAATTGTTGTTAATACAGAAAGAATATTACACAAATCAAATAAATCTCTTACATTGCATGATGGTTCTGTCTGCGACATTGGACCTCGTTTTCGAGGATATTTTAAAGATTGGAGACCCCAATTATGATTCAAAATTTTCTTATTAATACTTTGTTCCCTGCGTTGACAGCAGTATTGGTATATATGTTCCTTAAATTAAATTTTCGTTATAAAAGGTCAAATACCAAAATAACATTGTTTATTTTTGTATTTGGGGTCGTCAACGGAATTATATCAACACTTTGGATGGAACTAATTGATATGACAAGCATATTGCAGATGCTTAAGCCAGTTACAATACTTATTATAAGTATAATTATGATAAAAGTTATTTTGAAAGTAAAATGGGTCCAAGCCATATCGTCATTTTTACTTATATTTGTTGCGTTCGGAATTGGTAATATAGTTGCTGCTATATTGCTAAATTTATTTGGAATGAATATTACAACAAAAACAGTATCGGAAAATTCGACCTTATATCTAATATCAAATATTTCTGCTTTTGTAATAGCTTTAATTATGGTTTTTACACTATCTAAAATTTTGAAGTTCAGGAAAGTACAAAATTTAAACTCGTTGCTTGTTTTGTTTTGTGTAATTATAATAGTCGTAATTATATCTTCTCAAACATACGGTTCAGAGTCTAACAATATTATAGCTTTTTCTGTTCTAATGGGAATATTAATATTCTTTTTTGTAGTTATACTAGTAATTCATAATATGCAACAACAAAAAAATGAGCTCCAAGAAGAAATGAAACAGCAATCGTTTTATAATCAATCACTAGAAGAAACATTAATAAAATTGAGAGGAGTTAAACATGATGCGGTAAATCACAACGAAACCTTAAGATTAATGTTAAAAAGAGGAAATACAGAAGAAGCTTTAGCATATTTAAATGAGTTCCAAGATACAGTAACAACTATAAATACTTCTTTATATAATATAAAAAATGTTGCTTTACACGCAATTATATCAGCCAAACTCGAAAAGGCGACACAAGCGGGTATTAGATTTGAATTCACATGCGTTGGTGAAATAAATGTACTATCAGGTATTAAGATATCTGATTTTTGTGAATTAATAGGAATATATCTCGACAATGCTATAGAATCTGCAGAAGGTACAAATGAAAAAATAATTGAAATGCAGTTTGTTTCTTATCCTAGCATGATTGAAATTAAATTAAGCAATAGTTGTAAAGAAATAGTTAATATTAAAAAAATAAATCAGGATGGATATTCTACGAAGGGGAGTGGGCGTGGACACGGTTTGGCTATAGCAAATCAGATACTATCAAAATATAAATGCATTACTAACGAGGCTTACTTTTTTGATGATTTAATGCGTTACGAACAAAATATGAAAATAAAAAAGACTCCGGTTTGAATGGAGTCTTTTTTATTTTACTTGTGTTACTTTAGCAAAGACTTTGGGCATTCTTTTTCATAAAAAGAGAAACACCAGCACGCCCCAGCAGATGCAGTAGCTGCAGTAATACCAATGATAGACAACGCCATGAGTACAATTAGTTTAAGCTTGTTCTTCATACCATTCACCTCTCTTAATTTTATATTTATATATATATAATATACTATCACAAAATATTTGTCGATTATTGTTTATTTAAACACAATTTTGTAATATTGGTAAGTTAATCTTATGAGACGAATTTTCTATGACTTATTTGAACTTCATCCACATTTAGGTCTGCGTATATCTGCGTAGTAGCAGGTGTAGTGTGTCCTAACATTTTCTGTACAGCTTGAATACTTGCTCCGGCATTTACTGCTGTTGTAGCCGTTGTATGTCTTAGCAGGTGCGGATGTACCGACTTAGTTATGCCTGCCATTACTCCTAATTGATTAAGTACTTTTTGATATCCCCTATGACTTAAACGTTTCATAGGTAATCGCAACCCCACAAAAAGTGCCTCATTATTGTCTTTGCGCAAGTCTAAATACCTCCACAAATGTACCCTTGCTCTGGCATTTAAAAAAACTGTTCTCTCCTTATTCCCCTTTCCAATTACATTAACAGAGCTTTTATTCCAATCGATATCATTTTTATTTAGTTTATACACTTCATCTAGTCTGCAGCCCGTTGAATAAAAAAATTCAATCATTGCTTTTTCTCGTTGATTTCTGCAAGCTAACCTCAACATTTCAAGTTCCTCCTGAGACAGTGCCTTTCTAATTCGTTTTTCTTTTTTAGCCGGCTTTATTTTTCTCATGGGACTTTTCAATATGTAATCCTCTGCTTCTAGCCAATTAAAAAAGCTTCTTAAAATACTGATTTCTGTATCCAAAGTAGAATTTTTTATTCCTGTAGAAGCATATTGAGCAAGGTATCTTCTTATGTCTATTACAGTGATATCTTCTATTCTTTTTTGTACGGTTTTTGAAAATCTAGCTAAATGAAGAGAATAACTTTTTAATGTTTTTCGAGAAAGACCTTCAAGTTTTTTAGTGGTAATAAATAAAACAATTTTTTCCGGAATACCTTCGAAAGGTA
Organism: Ruminiclostridium papyrosolvens C7; assembly: GCF_000421965.1. GTDB lineage: Bacteria > Bacillota > Clostridia > Acetivibrionales > DSM-1351 > Ruminiclostridium > Ruminiclostridium papyrosolvens_A. The sequence continues at coordinate 57,587 of NZ_ATAY01000028.1, forward strand.
TAATAGCATTTTCAACCGGCTGCAAGTCATAGTTGTAGAGTTCTTCTTCTAAGATCACTTTAAGCTGAACGGCAACTTCCTGAGTAAGGAGATCAACTGCCTTACTCAGGATACGGATAATCACATCTTCTTTTACCATAAATTTACTCCTCCTATTGCACGAGGACAAAAGACAAGATATAATTATCTTGTTCCCTCGTGGGACACTGTAGGGGTTGGTGTAAACTTTGGTCGGTGAGCACCTTCCCCTTCTCATATGTCCAATATTTTATTTTAAATCAATTATATATGGTAAATTATCAAGATTCAACAATCTTTTTCATTATTTGGATAAAAACCATCAATTTATATTTACTGAAATTAATTTACTGTTAAATATGATACACAAAAAGAAAGCCCCTAATTAGGAGCAAATGAAATGAATAAAATTAAATTAAAGGGCAATGATATTATCTGAAGCTAGATAAATATAAGACTTTGCTTGAAGGTTGCGGAATTGACGGTTCTGCAATCTTCTTTTCGTAAAAGTTATTATTGCAGCTATACCAAACCCAACTACCAAACAAGTAACCTAGATAATACCTACCCTTGCCAAATGTGTTAATAATAAATGTCTTTTTTCTTTGCTTCTCTTGTCTCCGTTTCAGCTTACGTTTCTTAATTTGTTCATGATTTTTAATCTCGTTTCCTAGTTCTCTTAATAAATAGTTTATTAACAAGGTCTTCCCCTCCGTTTGTATATATATTTGCTTTTAAAAAAGCCGAGAGAAGAAATTTAAAATATTACTTATACTTTTGTTTAATGCATCATCCTCAAATATTAAAGATATATCCATGTGTTTGGTATAAAACATTAACGCTATTCCACAACCAGTTAATACCCATGCTAGACTGTTGTTCATCTGCTTGGTGGTAGTAGTTGAATCTATTTTATTTGCCATAATTATATCCCCCTAAATAAGTTATCAATACCGGTTGTAGTCTCATAATTGACTATCTTAAATTTGATACCAATATTTGTAGGAGCTACAATATCTCTGTCTGTAACTATAACTACCCGTGGCATTAATTTAAATATAGCCTTTAGGTCTGCATTCTTTATAAGGGCTTGGTATTTTTCAAAGTTAAATTTATTGTTTAAATGGACTTCTATGAAACAAGGAAATACAATATCATGATCATTTACCAAGCAGAAAGCATCAGGGCGTATATTTTCAATAATATATTCGTTCTGCCATGCTTCTACGCTGTAATGTTGGTTTAATAGCACATATATTCCGGACCGTATTAAATCATGGTGAACCTGAATGGGTTTTTTATTTATGTAGTAAGCAAAACCATTGTCTATGGTGCTTCTGGAACGCTTAATAAAGCCTTGATTGTACAGATATAGTAATCTATTATTACAATATCTGTATGATGTTTTATTAAAAAATATTTGGTATATTTGTTTTGCAGTTGCAATATGAAAATCTTCAATGAAATTTAAAACAGTTTGGTCACGTTTGGTTATCATTGTGCCACATCCTTTTTGTATGGATTGCTATAATTTTTCCTGAAATCTTCAATGATTTTCTTGCGGTCCATTATAGGTTCTGCAGGTGGACTCTGTTTTTTATCTCTCAATAAATTATTATCTTTAAGTATTTTCTTGATTTTATCAGGATTAATATATAAAGCTTGATATTCCTTTAATTCCCCTCTGTATCGTGCTAAAAATCTACCTTTATGTTTTATCTTCTCAGCACCATGTAGACCGCCTAAAATTACTTCGGAATCAACTTGGCTAACACATTTAAACGCTATTCTTGTTGACATATTTGCCTTAATTGCTCCTGCTACTAGCGTTGCATCTGGACGTTGCAAAGATAATATGTAATGTATACCCGTTTTACGGTCTTTAGCGACCCGCTGACGGAATTTAGCCATAACCTCTGGGTAATCAGCAAGGGTTAAACCTTCGTCAATTACAACGGCTATAAAAGGGATTTTACGAGCAGGAAACAATCTATTCCACGTTTCTATTTTTTCAACATACACTTTGTTATTAACTGATTTAAACAACTTTAATCTTCGTTCCGACTCTTCTTCCAGGTAATCCATGAGCCGGTCAAAATCTTCAATGTTTGAACCATAGCTTTTAACTTTTTTGCAGTCCTCGAACATACAAAGGGTGATATTCTGAAAGTCGATTAAATGGAGCTCTATATTATGCTTGCTTAAAACATATGATAATACCATTGATACCAGGAAGGAACTTTTACCACTGTCTGTTTCTCCTGCCACAATAAGATGTTGGTCTTTGCTTATATCTAATATAAAATCATCGTCATAACCCTTGCCTATGTATGCTTCTGTTTCATCAAGTTGCCGGAACTCATACGGGTACATTGTTTTAAGATTCATTTCAACAAATTTCATTATCAAATTTTTATTAAATCCAAACTCAATTTTGGCATTTAAATTTTGCTCTAGTGCTTGTTGATTCCTTTCGAAATCTTCCTGTGATATGCCTTCGGGTAAACTAATTACAAGTGTTGTAGAGTTTTTATTCCTTTGTTCCTTAATGATAATAGGTGTTTTATCCTCTTTATTAATTATTCCACACATCCTAAAAAGCTTAGTGTATTTATCAGGTTTAAGTACTTTGTCTAAAATAACACCACTACCTACAGCAAAAAAAGAAAAAAGTGCAAATTTACCGTTAGGGACATGCATATAACAAAGACTTAAAGCCTCGTTGCACATGTACACACCAAAAGTAAGTATTACACTTTGATAAGTAAAATGATATTTATTAAGTTCCATTTCAGATACCTCACTTTATTCCAAATATAGTTCTTTTGTATATCCTGTACTGGTATGTCTTAGAGGTATCTACACCGCATAAATCCACGGTTTTTAAAAAAGCAAGTGAGTGAGCGGAGCGGGGAGCGGAGTGAGGGAACAGGCGAGCGCCGCCGGCTCGGCTCGAATGTGTAGTACAGCAGCTAACCTGGATTACCCTTGGGCTTATTTGGCAATTTATTATCTTTTTGCATGTCATTAAGTATAAGCTGCTTAATGTACACCGGTGCACTAATCTGAGACATAGCGTAATCGTATAAATATTTTTCCTTGTCTTTAAAACTAACAACTATCTTTGCCAAATCTGTTCACCAACTTTCTTTATCAAGCCATATTTGATTCTTTTTTCTCCTTTCGTTAATTTATATGCACAAAGTATAAAAAAGTTTCCAATTTTATAAAAAGAAATAAAAAAAGCCCCCAAGGATTTCTCCCTGAGGGCTGAAATATAAATAAGGTTATTGTTATTTTGATTCTGTGATCTTATTTCCGGCTGCATCAACGGTTCCCTTGAATAATGATATTGCTGATTTTAAGAAGTCAGGTATAGGAGCTCCCATCTTTCCAGCATTTTCTACAATACTACCGAGCTCAGTGAATATGTACCAAACCACTATAATTGGACATAATAAAACTGTATACGTAAACGGTAGTGCTATACTAGGGATATTATTTATTATTGAGCCTATAACTCCATCAAGCACCGCCGCCACTATTACAACTACAATACAACCGGCTTTATGCCAAATCCCTTCCCTACCCTTTTGAGAACTCCACAGTCCATTTTTTGCAGCGGCAGCTGAGCCAGATATCCAATCGGCTGCTAAGCAAGCTATAAAGGCTACTATAAGCCATCCGAACCAACCAAGCATAGCTGATATTCCTGCAAATATTGCAGTTACTGTTACCTTAAAAGCATTAACTTTTTCCATACTATTTCCCTCCATAACTTTTAGCTATTTTTATAATCAAAGCCGGAAAAGCTGGATCAATGTCCTTCTTATTCAGCCAGAATGAATATGGTGTGTTAACCTTCTCAGCGACGATCTCAAGAGCTTCTTCATATGTCATTAAATCTTCAATTTCGTTTTTAATTAAAGGAATAAAATATTTCTCTGCAGATACCTTACTATTTCCTCCAAAAAACTTTTTCCCCGGACAAGATTTGGACTGAACCCAACAATGATATATAAGTGTTGAGGTGGAAGGAATAATATTGAACTTTTTACATAGTAGAGCGTTAAGCAGTATAATACTTTGCTTTTGTTCTGCCGTCATAACATCAGAATCAAAGTTTCCTACATTTTCAATAGTTATTGAATCTTTATTCCTCGGACTTAGAAATCCTCCGCCATCTTTTGTAAGCGGTCTACCGACACAGATTGTGCCATCAGGAAACGTACTGAAGTGTTGGGCAATCTCACTCATTTTTAATGTGCTCACATGATAGTTTTCCATGCTTCTCATAAGGGCAAAATGATTGTTTTTCACATCTTTATAAGCAGGACTTGCGGTATGATGCTGCTGGATACTTTTAAAGCTCTTAGCCCCTTTTAGGCTTTCAATATAAGTTCTGAGTTCTTCTCTGTTCATTAAAATGAACTTTCCATCTTGTTTCATTTAGCTCACCCTTTCAAAATTTTTGTAAAACAAAAAGAGAGCCAAATAAATGACTCCCTTTTAGGTCGTAATATTATCCAATTATGTATGTAATTAAGGTATATCAACAATCAAATCCTGCCTACCATCCGCAATTAACATGTTGTCTGTGTCTGATTTATACGGTTTAAAAAAAGCTGCAGAAAATACTGTTTTATAATCCAATTTACCCTCTTCAATTTGCCATGCTAAATAAAATGCCATTATGCATTACCTCCATTCATAATATTATTTATACTGCTAATCGCTTCCGGATTAGATCCAATTTGCATTGATAAAAGTATATTTATTACTTGTGTCATACTCTCAACATACGTTTGTAACTGAGTGTTTTGAGCTTTTAGTTCCTCAACCTCTGTTTTTGGTACGTCTTCGAATATTGGTTGAGGGCGTCCGCTTCTTAAGTCAAAATTTTTTACTTTTTTACCATTCGGAACATTAATTATAATTGACCCAGCTGGTTCTTCAAAGTGTGTTCCTGCCATAGAGATAAGAATATTCCCACTCCATCCGTATGTAAATAATGTATCCATTTAAATCCCTCCTTTAGTCTCCCAAACCTATAGCCATGAATTTTACTTCTGTATAAGTCATTTTTGCCGTTCCTGCACCTTTGCAATAATATTTAAAACCGTTTGTTAAAAAATCTGATGGACTAGCAATAGTCAATGGTGGTAAATAATACGAACCACTGTTAAATATATTTACACCTACACCTAAAATATTTGGATAAATACATGCTACAGCATTTTGATAAAAAGAGTAATCGCTACTTTTGAATGAAAAGATAACTATTTTAGGGGCAAATGGTAGATTATTGACTGTGCCTGTGTAAGTCATTGCACTAGTTTGTGTTGGACTTTCAAAGTTTGGAATAGTGCCTATAACAGATTTCAAATTATTAGTATTTGTTCCAACTCTCAACCCATCCTCAGTACCGAATATTATACCTGCTGTTACATGTTGTTCTTGTACATTTCCATAGTCCCCCCCTTCACCCAAGCACTGAAAATTTTCTGCATCCCGGATAAACGAATAAGTTCCTGCTTTTGGTTTGAAATCCGCTCCCCCTGGTTTAATTAATCTTCTTGGTGTACCGTCAGATGATATGTTCAATGTGGATGTACCGGTTGAAGCAACATTGAATTTAACACTAAATTTGGACCCGTCAGATATGTTTTTTGAGTTTGTTATGCTATATGCATTATCTGTATTACTTGTAACTCCAAGATGCGGCAAATGGTTCGTATAATCCGACAAATGCGTATTGATTGTATTTTGTAGTTCCGTCTGTACCTGTTCAGATTTTTGGTCTGTATAGGCTTTTGCTCCACTCAATGCCGTATCTGCTTTAAGCTGTGCCCCAGATTGAGTTTCATAGCCAGACATGTTATTGACTAAATCTATTAATTCCTGTTCGGATTCTTCTAGCCTATCATCAAGAGTATTAAATGTTTTTGATTTTACAGCTGAGTTTCTTGCCAAGGCAACTTCTGGATCCTTACTGGAATTTACAATTATCGTATCTATTTCAGATTTAGCTTGATCGAGTGCAGCTTTTACATTGTCTTTGCCAATAAAACTTCCGGTATAACTTACATCTTGTGCGTTGTGTTTATTTAGAGTTCCGGCAACATGATTATCAAACCTTGTCCTATTGTTATTTAATGCTTCTTCAACCGTCCCCCCTTCTTCTAAAGAGTCATTTGTAATGCTGCTTGCTGTGTGCCTGTTTGTATCTCCTGCATAATGAGAGTTTAATTCCGTCCTATTATTTTCTATCACTTCTTTTATGCTACTACCTTCTTCGGTAGAGTCGTTAACAATCGTACTTGCAACATGCTTATTTAATGTCCCTGTATAGTGAGCGTTTAATTCTGTCCTGGCATTATCTATCACCTCCTTTACACTTTCCCCGGGCTCCGCAGAATCATTAGTTATTGAGCTTGCTGTGTGTCTATTTGTGATACCTGATATATGGTCATTAAAAAAGTTCTGTATCAGTTCAAAATTTGATTTAACCACTGGATACCACTGCTTTATTGTCTTAATAAGCTCCGTAGGCCAGTTTGTATTAAGATTTAGCATTTTACCACTCCTTTACAATTTTTGGTCTTCAAACTATTAAATGTCACATTTTTGGTATATACTGTATATAGAATTAATAAATTAATAGGTTTGGAGGTTTTATTATGAAAAAATTTATTTCAGGATTTTTAGTTGGAGTACTTTTAATAAGTTTTACATCATTCATTTTTGCCGAAGATAACTCACAAACATTGGTATCTAAGATATATCAAAATGCAATGGGAGATATATTCAAAGTATTTAATAAAAATAATAATTTACAAGTAAAGTTAGGTTCAGCAAGTGGCACAGGTGATAACTCTGGTGGTACATTAATACTTTATAATAATGATGAATCTAAGCCTCGTGTATCTTCAAGCGTTCGTGCTGACACTGACAGTGGGATGCTATCACTTCAGAGTGGGGACATTGCTCGGCTATTAATATCCGGTCAGCAAAAGGATAATCAATCAGGCCTTTTTTTATATAATCAAAATGGTAAATGTGTAACTGCAATCAGGGAAAGTTATGGTTATATAAATAATCAGCCTATAGTCACTCAAGACGAACTTGTAAAAGAAATATCAAAATTACAAAAACAAATAGACGATTTAAAAAAGCAGGGGCAGTAATGCCTCTGCTTTTATGTATTATGGCTATTTGCTATGTGCTGAGCAATAGCATTATCTACGTAGTCAGTGGTTGCAATATTTTTGCCACCAATTGTCCCACTATTAGATGTAAAAGTACTCTTTAACTGGCCGTTGTTATCGTACAAAAAAATGCATGGGCCTCCTTGGTCTGCGGCAATATAAACATTCCCAATATTATTTGCCCCATACAATACCATAATGCCACTGTCATAAAGTCCTCTTGTACCTAAAGCAACTCTAGGCTTTGCCAGAGAGTCGTTATATAGAACTAAAGTTCCACCAACATTTTGTCCCCCAGAACCTTCTACTCCCATTTTTATGTTTAAATTTCCTTCGTTATCATAGATTGATATCTTTCCACCATTTGTGTCCTTATACATGCTTAGCAACAAACTACCAACATCCGATATTTGTTGTATCTCTACACCTTTCAAGATACCTACTGTTATTAAATCAGCAACAAACCCATTACCATCTCCGAACGTTCTAAAATCCCAAGAACCGTCAGATTTACGTTTATTTGCAATTGCAAGTACTCCGTCAACTATTGTAATAGCAGAGTTGTTTCCGAATTCCCACAAGTCACCAGTTCTATGTATAGACAGTTCCTTTTTTAATCCCGAATAGACCACTTGTTGTATATTGCCTATAAGATTTTCAAGCCATGCTGCTTTAACCTCTCCTGCTTGATTAGTAACATTATTTAATTTTTGCGATGCATTTAGTCCAGCTACTGCAGCATCGTTTAAAGTTTTTGGAGGCTTACCTAATATAACCGTAGATTGCTGAGGACTGTATGGATATTTTGTATATTTCGTAAATCTTTGCACCGATTCAATTTCAAGCACGTTGCTTTTTATTTTCACCGAATCCCCTATATTTACTTTAAAATTGTTTCCATAGAGCTTGTATAACTCAATGAATTTCAATCCGTATGTAACACTAACCCTATCAATTCTTTCGGGATTTTCAGGGCTGTATTCCCAAAGTGCCTTTTGATACAATTCTGTAGGGTCTTCTGTGTCATATTCTTTGAACCCTTCGATCACCCCATACAAAGCTATACCCTCAGTACTATCCAAATATCCTTTTGGAGCAACTGTAGATGGCAACGGCATACCATTTTTACCAGTAGCATATAACCTGGTAACGATACCATTACCGTCCTCAACATCACTTAGAGATTGCAGATTGTTTGATAATGTGAAGTGTAGCCCAGTGTCTTTGCCAATTCGATGTACCAGAGCTATATTATAATTGTCAATATACAGTTCGCCCTTCCCGATGTTCTCAATTACTTTTTTGGCAATACTCAGTGGAGTTTCTTTTGAACACCGGAATATATCGGTCTTGTCAGTTACCCATGACATTCCAAGTGCAGAAACTTCTTCATCAGTCATAATATGAAATGCTGTCCCTGTAAAAGCTGTAAGCATTATTCCCCTCGGTGTGTAACCTATTTGGTCTGGAAAATCAGGAATAAGCTTTTGACTTGCATCATATATAACATGCAAACATTCAACGGACTGTTTTAGAATTCCGTTTTTCTCACGGATTTTTTTGTATATACGGAATTGCTGACCTTCACATATAATTTTGTTTCTTTGCTGCAAATACTTCCATTTTTCATTATCTCCGGGCATATCAAAGTTAAGACTATATTCTCCATTTATTTCTCTTGTTACACATACGTTTTGAGCTTCTTTCAAGACAGCTAATCCGTTCCCAGAAAAGTTAATTTCATTTTTATCATAAACTTTAAGCATAATTTATCACTGCTCCATTTAAAAATTTAAAGTCAAAGGTTACTGTTACCTCGCCTGTGCCATCAGATGTTATTGTTAGTTCATTGTTACCTGGTACAAATTCCAAACCTGTTCCGGATAAAAGAGGCATTACATTTTGACCGTTTTTCGTTGCTAAAGTCTTTTCACAGTCTATTATCAGGATGTCCCCAGTTTGTATGGTTCCGTTATATACAAACTGTTTTGTTCCTGATGCAAGGGTTAACTTCGTAAATGTACCTGTGATACTTAATATAGGAGTGGTATACCAATCGCCAAAATTATTTATAGTAATTTGTTGACTACCCTGAGAAAATGTATAAGTTGGATTTAAGTCCAAGTCAATAGGTATATCGCTTTCAATATCTATCTTATCTGTATCTAGAGGCACACCACCTGCAGCAGAATCAAGAAACCATTTTGAGAAAGGTTTTACCCGAAAATATACAGAAGCTACACCAATTCTGGAAAGTTCATAGTTTATCTGGTTGGTATTCTCCACTTTTGCAGTCCAGACCGTTCCCGGCATATCGTCAAATTCGAGTGTTTTCCACCCTCCAAATAGCCAACGAGCTACTTTTGTAAGGAGTAAATGTATCTCGGACATGTTTCTTCCAACAACTGATATAGTCCCTTCAAACACCCTGTCGTTATAATGTTGTCTGCCATCCTCATTAAATTCTGAAAAATCAAAATCACTATCTGAGTCAGATAGTGATTCATAGTAGGTTTTTGCCTCTGGCATAAATGGTCTTTGGGTTGTTTTCCAGACTACCGGTATAGTACTACTGTGTACACCATTTATTGATATTCCGTACATTTAATACCCCCCTTATGTTAGACCTTGCAATCCGGACGTAAGCATGTTTCCAAAAACATTAGCACTTACCGAGTCATATATAGTATTATTATTAGTCTGGTTTATTACTGTCTTTCTGACTGTCGGTACTTGCTGTCCTGTTAATGTGCTACTTGGATTAATGTGTGTTACAGCATCAATCAAGGCTTTTACCTTTGCGGTTGCCTCTTCCATTTTGCCTGCTGCTAACGATGCATAATCCCCTATATTTTTTAATAAATCCTTTTGCTTTTCATCAAGCTTTGTATATTCGTCACTTATTGCATCAAGACGGGCTTTCCGGGCTTCTTCTGCCTGTGTCTGCTGTTCTTCTAAAGCATCAAGCTTACTTTTCTTCTCAATGTCCCTTTGTTCTTTTGCAGCCTCTTTGTTAAGATCAGCAATTTTGTCCCGGATTTCGTTTAGCCGGTTCTTTCCCTCTGTAGTAACTGCATCCCTAAATATTTGTTCTTGCCTTGCGAGGTCTGCAAGCTCTGTGTTCCTGTCCGCTTTCTTTTCATTTTGCTCTATCAGGTCATATTCAGCTTCAATCTGTTTTTTCCGGGCATCGTACTTTTTCTTATCATAGTCGGCTTCTTTTTCAATTGCTTCTTTTCGACTATCAAGTATTTTTTTTTGTGCATCCACTTCGGCAGATATTTCATCCTGCAAGGCCTGTTTCCTGATATTAAATTCCGTTTGGTCAAGGGATTTAAGCTGTTCTAAGTAGTCCCTGTAGTTGATAACTTTTTTATTGTAATATTCTTTTGTATAGGCCCTAATCTTTTCGTAGGAGGCTATTTCTTGTTCTGCAGACAACTTCCCGTAGTTTTTTTGTGCGGAAATCCATTGCTCTGAGTTTTTTAGTCTCTCCTGGTACTCATCTTTTTGAGCTTGCAGTGCATTTTCCTTTGCCTTGTCGTTATACTGCTTTATTTCAAGGGTATACTGCTGCCATTCAGACGAGCCTGATTTATAAAATTTATCCCTAAGCGTTGCAAGCTTTTTATAGTATGTAACCTCTGATATATATCCCATATCAAAACTAAATTTTAGGTCGTCAAATTGCTTTTGTATTGCTTCTTTTCTGGCTCGTTCAGCATCTTTGTCACTGCCTTTAGACGGCAAGAGCGGTGGAACATATGTAGAGGTCTTCTTGGGTGCTTCATTACCTGAATTCCCGTACTTTTTTGCATATTCTGCTGATAATTTATAGGATTCCTGTATTTCTTTTTCTGATTCTGATATGCTTTTATTTACATCAGCAAGTTGCTTTTTTAGTGTGTCACCTTTCTTTACGGTTTTATAATCTTTACCTATAGTCCCGAGAGTGCTATGAGTAGCAAACTCAAGTATGTTTTCGAGGCTCAATTTCCCTTTGTCATTAATTGCTTTTACTGCTTTTTCATTCTCCGCTATTTCTTTTTCTAACGCCTTTCGCTGATCTTGCATATTTAGTATGTTTTCAGCGGCGGCACCCGCTTTTTTATCTGCTGCTTTTACAAATAAAAGCTGTTTATATGCATCTATCGCATTGTATACAGCACTTATTTGCTTATTTAATTCACCTGTTTCACTGTTTAATGCTAATGCCAGATTAGGTATTTTTTGATTCAGCTGTTCTACTATTTGAGCCATGCGGTTTTTCTCGACAGTTGTCTTGTTTGTTTTTCCGCTTAGCCCTTCAAGCTCTTTTGCTAATCTCTGGGCCATTGAAATTTCAATCATTGACGATTTTGTTTGCCTGTCTATTGATTGTATATTGCTTTCGTACTCTGCTTTTAGGTCTTCCGTTTTGTCGATTAGTTTATCAGTTTCCGACTGTGCTTTGTTTGCATTCAATGCATATGTTACTAATGCTCCACCGACAATACTGATTACAGCTGCTACTAATCCCCACGGTGATTTTATCAGACTTGCATTTAATACATCACTGGATACCTTCGCCGCATCAAACCCGGCTTTAACTGCAAGTACTGTAGCACTTAATACATTAAAAGCTTGGGCTGCAGCATTTATAATTGATGTTATTGCCATTGCAGCTCCTACCGCTATAAGTACGTCTTTCATTTCCCATAGGATTTCAATGACTTTTGCCACGTATTCAATAAACGTTGCGATATTACGGCCCCAATCCTCAGCCATTTCGTCAAGCTGTCCGTTTGCTGACATTTCATTTATAGTATCTAATAATGAACTTAACTCACCTTTAAGGTATTCAAAGCCTTCTGAACCAACATCACGAGCAAACATACTTACATTATCTTTGAGCGTCGACCACATTCCTTCCATGGTCTTTGACTGTTTTTCCATCATCCCGTGGAACTTGCCGCCTTCGCCTGTCATTCTTTGTAATGCAACTGTTACAGCCTCAGCACTAATTTGACCGTTTTCAACCATCTTTCTCATTTCAGCGGTTGTCTTGCCGTACATCTTAGCCAGTGCCTCCAGAAGTGGAACACCATTCTCAGCAAATTGCCTAAGTTCTGTACCATAAAGTTTTTGATTGGTTACTACCTGACCGTAGGCAAGGGATATCATATCCAACTTTTCAGGGATACCCATGGATATATCGCCTAACATCTGCATGACACCGGCAACATTTTTTATATCTACACCATACGCAAACAAGCGTTTTTCAGCTTCCACAGTTTGCGGAAGAGTAAAAGGTGTTACAGCTGCAAATTGGGTTAACCTATCCATTTCCTTTTGAGCTTTTTCGGCACCACCTAATAGGACTTCAAAGGCTGTCATGTTCTGCTCAAACTTTGCGTTATCACCTATAAGTGCTTCGTATAAGGTTTTTCCTGCATATCCTATTGCAAGGCCTTTTATGAGAGTGTATATATTAAGCAGTTGTCCTGATGCAGTAGTGACGTTTTGGGTGCTTTTAATGTTTCTAGCCTGTTCGTTGTTAAGTTTGTCAATTTCCGAACAGGTTTGCGATACTGCAACTTTGAGTTTATTTTCAGCTATCTGACTATCAAGTATTTTATTCTTCCAATTTCCAACGGCCTTATCAGCCTTTGATAATCTTGAAACTAAATCATCATATTGCTGCTTTAGCTTTTGTACCTCTGCTGCGGACTTGTTCTCAGCATTTGCAGCATTTTGATAAGCTTGTTTTGCAGCTTCAACCTTTGCAGAAAGTTTAGACTGTGTATTAACCGCATCGTCTAGACCTTTTTTCATTGCGGCGGTTGCAGCCTTTAATATTTTTGTCTCTGCCTCAAACCCTTTTAATTTGTTCGCTGCAAGTGCGAATTTATCTCCTGTCGCCTCTATTGCCAAGTTTGTTATTTCAAATTCTTTTTTGACGTTTTTCAGTGGGGCAACCATGCTGTTTACTTCTTGTGCAAATTTATTGCTACTAAAACCAATACTTATATTCGGGTTCTTTGCCAAATTCTCACCACCTTATAACATACCCATGATAGGTGCATTTGCTGCTTCTATTTCATCTTTTGTGGTTTCTTCATCAGGACTTAAAGCTAACCAAAGTAGAATGTCGAAGTCTTGCTTATCGACTTCGGATGGTAATAACTTCATTTTCATAAAAGTCTTGTAAAGATTTCTTAGTCGCCCACTCCCGGCCCTTGAACCGTTTGTGGGCTTGATGAGTTTTTTGTTTCTTCATCTATGCACAAAAACCAATCAAGTATTTTACCCGTCGCAGCTCTTAACTCTTTAATATTTAATGTATCAATTATTTCATCAGTCAAAATAGTCCCTTCAAACATTTTTTGTAGTGCCAATCTCGCCCCTGTAGCAAGCCCTCCGTCTTTATATCTCTCATCATCTATAATACATGCGTGTTTAAATGTAAAAGGCTGTGACACTACCTTTTTACCGTTGTATTCTAATACTATTGTTCTTTGCATGATTTAGCCCCCCTTTCGTAAGTTCATGAATTCCTCATTGCTAACTACCTGTATTTTCCTGTCAGGCTGCAATGTGTTTGCCATCCTAATGACTGACATAAGTATTTGTTCGTTTATATATCAAATTCCGTTTTGATATGTAATAAACAGATTCGGTGTACACCCTTTTGGAGTAAACAAATCATGTATAGCTGTGCCTATCTTATTCCTTTGGCAGTTATTACAGGATTCAATATTTACCCCTACTTTAATGTCATTAACTTTCATAGAGCCTCCAAATAAATAAGGGCAGCTTTCGCCGCCCCCTTAATTATTTATTTTATATCACAACAAACTTTGAGCCATCCCAGTAATGATGTGTATCATCAGTTGTAAGATGATAGATAACCCCAGGTGTTCCCGTTTCTGGTAATGCTGCAACTGCTGATACTGTGGCAGGCTGCCCATATACCTGATTACTCACATTTGCAAGCTTTTCAAGTGTTGCTTTACTAAAAAATGTCTGCCAAAAGTTAGGATCAGACGATTTTCTCGAATATATCCACTGTCCGTCTGCTGCCCTTGTTATTGACGATGCCGTCATAGAATCATACTGTGGAGTTACTCCATCAGCAGGCTTTGTGTCAGCAGTGCTATTTGATGGTGCAAACTTTGTTTTTAATAGCCATGTATATAAGCCTGACCCATCATCAAAGGTTCTCATATAGCCTAAAGCTACATATGGAGGTTTATCAGTTGTTCCTCCGTATACTCCACCGTCTGAATCTTTAGGCCTTCCAAGAAGAAAGGATTCCTCTTCTAATGTGCAATATTTTCTCTGTACAGTTACATCTGCTCCAATACATTGTGTTATGTCTTCATCTATTAGGTCGTCAGCTACAACTTGTGCTCTGTTTACCTTTGGGTTTACTCCTACTTGTTGTACCTTTGGTAAAGCAACAGGTACATTGTATGTAATTGCTCCTTCAACATCGTTCACTATTTGGGCATAATGCAAGCGTTTTACACCTATTTTTATCAAATTATTCACTCTCCTGTTCTAATAATAAATAAACCTCTACTACCTTGTGATATACCTCCGTGTCCTGCTCATAGATTTTAGCTCCAAGTTTTACCGTACACAGGAGGTTTGTCTTTAGTATTTTTTTAACCCTGTTTGTAACGTCAAACAGAATTGTTTCATCTTTTGTCCATATATCTACCCTGACATTTACATCAGACATTGTAGATTCATCATCTGCAGCTGCTTCGTCCGTGTTAACAATTTCAAATAGAGTTATCCGGGGATATTCATCAGCATTTGGAGCTACGGGACTGTTATATATTCTAAAAAAGCCTTTTCCAACATCTTTTCCTCCAAGTAATGTTATTAAGGTTTCATCTAAGTTTAATGTCTGATACACTAATGCCTCTGCATCCTGCAATGTTATCCCTCCATATATTTGTCAAATTCACGGTTAAAAGCTTCTTTCATGGGTTCTACTGCTGCGTCCCTAGCTGCTCGGTATGCTTTTTCTATAAATGGGTGTGCCGGTGCCTTTGTTGTACCGTTCTCAACATAGTACAAATATTCAAACTTTCGGTTTAAGGCTCCAACTAAGCGATATCTGTTTTTTGTCCTTTTTGCTATCCGTGTTTTTGATACAACAACATTATCCCTTGCATGTTCTTTATCCCTTTTTGAGTTTGGCGGCATATTTCGTATGAAAGCCTGTCTTGCAGGTTCGCTCCCGGCATCAAGTACATTTTCAGCTATCTGTGCGGTATATATTCCCATTTTTTCAAGTTGATTTATCATTTTGTCAAATTCCGATATATCAAACCCGTTCTTACCGCCGTGAGCCCCTATATTCATATAGGTATCACCCCTCTTCAACAATGTAGACTTTGAATGTTATTATCTTATTTTCTTCTCGGATATTATCAATAGGCGGTAGAATACCGTAACGCTTACCCTTGTACAAAACGGACATTTCAGACGTTAAGCCAGGCGTGTACCGTATGGTGACATTAGCTGTAGCCTTTGACTGGACGGCGGCAGCAGCGTAAAATTCATTACCGTGTAGCCATACCCATTTGGCCCAGCGGAATACCTCTGGCCGTTCTTGAGTTGCTCCAAAATCAACCCAAGTTTCAACAGGATGTCCTTTGTTGTCTATGTTTTTTGTTTTCTGCTGTATCCGGATACGGTGCTTTAATTCTCCTGGATTCATATTATTGTCTCCTCTTCATAACAATACTGTAACTGAAGAATTATATTTGACAGACTATATTGCAGCTTATCAGCTTTTCCGATTGGCTCTCTGTTTTCATGCCAGTGAACAACAAGCAACTTAATTGCAAGTTTTGCGAGTTCATTTCCTTCGGGTAGCTTACATCCTGCATTTTTCAAATATTCTTCAGCTGCAGTAATAAGTGAAAGAATGTCCAAGTCCTCAGAAGTGTCACTTTCGTCTCCCTTTAGATATTTTTTCGCTTCTACTAATGTCAGTATCATCTTCTTCACCAGCCTTTTTAGCCCATCCTCTGGCAATATAATTATCACCAATCTGCCAAGGCAACTCGACAACGCTGCCATTCTCCAATTCTAAACCGTCCAATTTGATGTCATCGATTAAAATCATATATTTCCCCATTAAGTACCTCCTAGCTGAATTTGCAAAAGGGGAGTTTTTAATCTCCCCCTTCTCGATATCTTAAACTATTGCAGTAACATCGATTTTCCCTTTTACTGTAGCCGCTGTATCCCAAGCCTTATATTGTTCCCTTTCGATTACTCTTAATTCGGTTCTGTCCTTTCTGAAAGCAGTGCCTCCAACGTTTGTTGATGCTATTTCGTACTGCTGTCTGTCGAATTTAATAACAGTTTCTTTAGTGTCTCCTACAAACATTGGGGCGTATTTGGTGGTTGTCCCGGTAGTTGGGAGTTGGCTATTTGGAGCAACTTTCACTTGCTTGCCAAAGAGTATTTTCCCCGAAGGCTGAGTTATATCGTCTTTGAGAAGCGGTCTACCCTGTCCATCAACCAATGTGTCAAGGTACTGGAACCCATCCTGGTTTGTAAGAATAACTGCCGAAGTTGCATGCATAGGGTCTAGGGTAACATTCAATGCTTTCTTGATTGCTTTCCAATCAGCAAATGTAACCTCATTTAATGCATTCAAAATAGCCATAAACAATGTGTTATTTGTTACTATGGATTTTTTACCAATCCATCTTGTCAAGTAGGCTAGTATGTTTTGATCAGTATCTTTTAATAAATCGTTAGGTATTGGTAACCAACCTGCATACTTTTTAATGGAATATGTAATTTGCTCAAATTGAGGGTTTACCATTTCATCTATATCTGCAGTATCATCTGTGATATTCTCAAATGGTGTCATTGTGGCAAGTTTTTCAAGTACTCTGCTACCCGATAAGGTAGTAACTCCTTCAATTGTAGCCAATTGAGATAGGTCGATAAGAGTCCTTTTATACTCATTAATCTTTGTCTGAATGTCCTGAGGAACAATTAATCCTCCATCAGCAGCGGTCCCTTCACTCAATGCAGCTTTAGAATCAAGCATAGATGCTTCGGCCTCGGTAAGGTTCTTACCTCTCAATGCTTTACAAAATGCAGCTTTATATTGCTTTTCTTCCTCTGCTTTATCCTTTTCTTCTCCTCCAATAGGGTTTCCGGCAGAATCTTCAATTGATTCTATGTCCCTAATTAAATCTATTTTTACCTGAATAGATTTTGCTTCATCTGCTTTTGCCTGAGCTTCTTTAATTTTCCCCTCGTCTACAAGAGTCCGTGCTTCGTTTTTAAGTTGTGCCAGTTGCGCTCTTAATTCTCTTTCTTCTCTGGTCATAATATTATTACCTTCCCTTCATAAAATGGTTGTAAAAAAAGACCTTATATCAGGTCTATTTCTAACAATAGTTTTTGTTTTTCAATATCTTCTCTTTCGTTCTGTTTCTGTTGTGTGTTTAAATCTTTAGGAGAATTTTTGTACTTACTGAAGTAATCTGATGCACAAGCAGCAGCTTTGCTTTCCTCCACCACCTCAACATTAAAGTATTTTGAAGCCTCTTCACCTGTAAGCCATGTTTCAGCATTGACCAATTCTTTTATATTTTCTATGTCTACCCCATCAGCAAGGTTTTCTTTGTAAATATTCAGAATCCCTTCGTCAATGCGTTCAAGATCTTCTGCAGCTTTCCTGAAATCATTTGCATTACCCACAGATAATGACCAGGCTTTATGAATCATAAGAAAAGCATTTGAAGGAATTATAATCCTTTGCCCGCACATTGCTATTACAGATGCTATACTGGCTGCTACACCATCCACATATACCGTTTTTTCGGCTCTATGTCTTTTTAACTGATTGTATATGGCTAATCCGGCAAAAACTGAACCACCCCCAGAATTAATATATATATTAAGTTTTGATTTGCCATCAAGTTCTTTGAGGAAGTCTGCTATGTCCTGGGGTACAACATCTGATTCATCCCATTTATAGTTCATAATATCCCCATAAATAAAAAGTTCAGATAGGTCATTACTCTGATTCTTTATTTCAAGGTTTCCACATACTTTTTCTTTTCCGGTTCTTTTATCCTTATTCAACAATTCCAGTTTTGGCACCCGTCTCACCTCCGCTAGTTTCTTTTAGACAGGCATGGCATTTTACTACTTTATCAGTTTCTTGGCTTAATTCCATTCCAAGAATTACTTCCGGATGCCTTCTGCAAACAAAACCTTCCGTATGTCTTGTAATTAACAGGTTATTATCTCTGTCAAGAAATATACACTTTTCTCTGTCATTTCTGTTATTGCGTGATATCTCTGCGCAGAATCTTCCCTCAGGTATTTCCTGTGTCACTTTTATCATTGTTTTTCCCCTTTCTCCATTGTGTTCCAACCTGATCAAGTCTTATATAGTTGCCATTTCCAATAAGCATGTTTGCAACGGGTTCGTCGCTGTATGGTTGCCCAAGTTCTTCCCTCGCTTCGTTGGCAGTAATCATGAAATTATTAACACCTTTTTGAAGCCTATTCATTTGATTTACAGGATCAAGTTTGAATAACTCCCTTGTATCATGTTCTAGTGTGTTGCTATCTGCCAGTTCTGAGGTTGTAAGGAGCTTTCTTGTATTTTCTTCTTTATATCCTTTAAGGTTTGGTAAAAGACTGTTAATATAAAAGTCAAGTTGCTGAGTTTCGCTGTTGCTGTAACTTGACTTGTCATAATTATTAAGTATGTTAGGCTTGATTCCAAATGCGGCTGCAATCTGTAATGCACTATATTTGTTTAATTCAAAAAACTGTGCATCTGTGAGTTTCATATCCAACATTGTTGCCGTTATGCCAAGCGGCAAAGGAATAAACTTTCCGGAACCGGTATTAGAAGAAAATGATTCAAGTTTTCTTACCAATGCACTTTCGCCTTTTATGTCCATATCCCCGGTATACTGGACCATTATCTTCCCGCCGAACATATTTGTCTTATATAGTTTGTTTAAGAACTTCTGTGCTGACATAGCCTGTTCTATTTGAAGTATTAAAATATCTCTTATTGACAGTCCGACTATACCGTCCCAACTCAGTGAACTTTTGTAATGTAATATTTCGTCACAATTAAATCTCCATGACTTTCCACTCCTACTGTCTTGCCAAACATACCATATCCCGTTAGGTATACCAAATATGCCTCTGTTATCAACCCATACCGTGACTTCATTTGTTGGAAGTATCCATAAGTTTTTTACTTGCCCGGCATTTCTTCCTATTCTGTAGTATTCCTGGTACACAAATGCGTTCCCGAAATGATTCCTATTGAGTTCAACAGTTTCCCAAAAAGTTGTAGCCGTCATATATGGGTTTGGCTCTGTATTCAACAAATAATGCAGCGGTTTTCCCCGAATACGTTCTTTCCCTTTTAGAGGATCTTCCCTGTATTGAATTATTGGCAATTTACCCATACATTCACTTAAATGCTTAAGGCATGTAAAATATGTTATCTCTCCAAGTTTTTCTCTATTGGAGCAGCCGGCATCTATGCCAAGCATTTTTAATAATTCGGCACTCCACTCATTATTTACATATAAATCTTTTTTGCTTATTGCTTTTTTTAAAAATCCCACATAATCACTTCCTGTCTGCCTTGGTAATAATTAAGCTGACCAAAATAAGTGCTGCCCCGGTTACATATGAACCTAATATGTAATTAATTTTGTAACTAGCAAACGAAATAAAAAATAGGCCAAGGCAGAAAATAACTTCCGCTGCGCCTATTTGACTTATTATTTTTTTAAATATCTTCATCTCCTCCCCCATAAAAACTATTAATATATTCTTCCGTATGATATTTGCTTGTGTTAACTTGAACATTGCTCCCTACGAATTCTGTATATGCAAAAACAAGTACTACAACCATGTCAATCCTCTGTTTGTTTTTATCCTCTTTTATAAGCATTTCATCATCGCCTTTGCCCTTTGATGTACTCGCTTTGTTCATGTTCCAATCAAGCAATTCATTTTTAACATGTCTTGTTTTGCCATCATAAACAGCCTTTCTATATTCTTTAGTAGCTGGAGAAAGGTTCGTATAGGTTTGTTTTAGCAACACTACATCATAGTCCGCTGACAGTCTTTCCATCATTTCTTTTGCATTTGTAGGGTCAGTTACTATAACCTCTATTTCACATTCGTATTTAACTTCTATATTCCGAATATATTCTTCAACGAGTGTGTAATTAACAGTCATTCCTTTGTGTAGGTCACAATAACCGGCTTTGGCATATGCTTTATAATCAATTTTTTCCCTTCTACTTGCAAGACTACCTTTCGGTAAAAATCCGTGTGACTTACAAAATATAATGTCTTCGTCCTCAAATTCAATTGAAACGGCTGTTAAATCTGTAGTAACTGATAAATCAACCCCAACTTTAACCTTTTTGCCTTTAACCCTCCGTTTAAATTCTTTTTCGGTGATTTCCCACTTCTTCCAATGGTCCATATCAAGGTATTTATTAATTTCATTGCTTTCAAGAAATATGTTACAGTTTTTAGTTAAGTATTCTTCCTGCTCACTTATTTTAACCTTAGCTATTTCCCTGTCGGCTCTTATTTCAGCATAATTTTCCTCAACCCTTAATGGATTAGCCTTGTATAATCCTTCGTCCGTCCATGCTTCTTCTTTACTGCAATAATACAGTAAGCAAAAAATCCTAGGGTTTGTAACAATACCTTTTAAAACAGCCCTATCATAATCCAATTCTTCTAGCATAATAGAGTCGCTCTCAGCATAGGCCGTAGTTGTTTGTATTTGGATAGGATTCAGAACACTTAACTGTCCTTTTCTCATTGCCTGAATATTACTGTTTGTTGTAAATGCTCCAACTTCATCTGCAACAAAGCATGTCGGTCTTATAGAGTTATTTTTATTTGCCTTACTAGTTCTTGGAATATAATAGCTGTTGGTAATTCTACACTTTATAACTCCAATTTCACTTTCAGATACTATAAAGTGTTTCTGGATTAAAGGACTTGCTTTTATTAGCTGGGCCATTGCTTTTCGTGTTTCTTTTGCTAAGTCTCTATCAATGCATATACTGTAAAATTCACTGAAATTTTGTTCAGTAAGCATTAGCAGTAGAATAACTATTGCTGCAATAAAGCTTTTAGCATTTTTCCTTGGTATGAACAATACTACATCCCTGTACCTGAACTTCTTTTTATTTTTTTTATATCTCCATCCAAATATTGCAGAAATAAATAAGGCTTGGAATCCCTCCAAACCTTCTAGTACCTGTTTCCCAGCAACAAAGCCCGTTGCATAATTAAATAATTTTAACAGGTTATTTATTTTTCTAAGTTTCTTTTCGTCAAAATAGAATTCGAAGCTGTCATTGTACTGGTGTTCGTAGTAATCCTGGACAAATATACAACATTGCATTTTTACTTCCCAGGTGGTGATCTCCCTACCTTCAATTACATCTTGGCAATATTTTAATGCTTTGTCTAAAAGAATCATTCCTCATCATCTTCCCTTAAGGCTTTTAATACGGGGTCTTCTTCTTTGTCTTTATTTTCCCTAGCTAAATTCCCAAGTTTTGCTCTTGACTGAGGGGATAGTGATAATTCACTGCAGCAACGATAAAGGTCTTTAGTATATTTATCCTTTGCACTCATTAAATCTTTATTGACAATGCTTCCAATGTTTTTATTTATAATGGTTTCAATTGTCTGCAGACGGTCAACTGCGATAGCACAGGTGGATAGTATGTAAACATCTAAATTAGTTAATATTCCTGTTCTCTTAAGTTCCTCGATGATAAAAGAATATATATTTTTTTGCTGCTCAGACAAATAATCCGGTGGAATGCCAATTTTATCATCCAAGCTTTTTATGCTTTCCTCTGCTGCTTTTCTCGCTTCAATTTCTTCTTTTGTACTATGTCTGCTTTGACTGTCTACCACCTTGCATGGTCTGCTCATATTTCACCTTCTTCCTTCTCTTGTCTCAAACTTTCATTTTGGGAATTTTATTTGACTGAGAGAGCCACTCGGGTGTTGCAACTATGACCGAAAACTTTTTGCTATCCCCCGGGGTCTATATATATTTTTTTTGATACTCTGTTAACAAAGCTCTCAGTTTGTTTTTTACTTCCTCAGTGTAGTTAATGTGGTCTATGCTGTTGTGGCAGGCATGACAAAGAGGTATCAACTCTTTTGCATCTAATCGTTTACTGAAATCACTTCGAATCGGTATAATGTGGTGAACTAAATCACAAGCAGTTATTTCATCATTATCAAGTAAACACATCAAGCATAACCCATTGTATTTGATTTTTACGTATTGGCTTAACTTATCCCAACCATGACTATTATAAAACTCTGTATACTTTATATTGTCCTGGTTGTACCTTATTTCTTTGTCATACCGTTTATATCTATCTTTCCTACATTCACACTTACTGCCTTGTATTATTTTCTTTCCGCATGAACATCTGGTATATATCGCAATCTTTGACACCTTCTTTATATGTTTATAGTTTTTGAGTTTACTTCCTTTTCTTTAAGCTTTGTAAGCTTTTTATTGTTTTCAACTGCATGTGGATCATCTTTCCAACGTGCCTTTTCCCTATTGTTTAAATAGTACTTTTGAGCAGCTAAATCAGGGCCTTTATACTTCTTAACTTCGCTTATAACAACCGACTCTTTTTCAAGAATAGTAGTTCCATCTTCAGCTAACTCTTGGCACTTAACCTTTGTAGCTACTTCTTCCCAGTAAGTATAACCAACAGCAGTCTTGAATACTGCCTGTTCTACTCTTTGATTCTTTTTATCTTTTCCTTCGGATATAACTGCCTTTAAATCATCATTTGTGGCTTTATATTTTTTATATGTTGAGTATCCAACTCCTAACTTATCAGCTATTTCTTTATCGGTTTTATTGTCCTCAACCATTGATTCGATAAGCTTTAAACTACTATCAATTATTTCTTGAACTGACTTAATTGTTCTCACCTCCACATGTAGACTTGGCTCTATACATGAGTCTCTATGTTATTTTTTAAGCATTTTTTATGCAATGTCTTTGTAACGCTTAAATATCAACACTTTGAACCACTTTTTTGAGTGCTTTGTAAATCCGCAATAACATATAGGATTACGGATTTTAATTTTTATTGCATATATTGTAGTTATTTTTTTATGACACCGAAAATAAGTATGTCTTAACTAATTGCGGATTTTAAATTAAAACTATAATTTCCTTCCTGCTATTTTTGCTGCTGACTCTTTAACATCATCATCTAATCCGAGATATCTTTTTGTTACCTCAACACTCAAATGTCCGAGTGCAATTCTTACGTATTCAAGATTGTTTGTTTCTTCAAAAAGTCTTCTTGCATATGTTTTTCTTAAACTGTGTCCGGTAATATTTTTAAGATTGATTTCTTTGTCATCTGCAACTTTTTTTAATATATCTGAATATGCCTTTTCACTGATATATTTACTTCCAAATCCCTTTTGGGAAGGAAAAGCATACTCAGATTTCTTTTTATTTTTTATGTACTTCTTAAGAATGTTCTCAAGTTGTGGAACTATATCATGTTTCCTTTTTTCAGGCATCTTTTTTGAAGATTTAGGATTTTTTCTAATATGAGTTTTCCATGCGTTATACTGCTTTTTTTCCTGAATCTCAAAATGTCCATTCTGTAGTGCTGTCTGAATATCCGATATAGTCAAGTTTATAATGTCCTGAATCCTATACCCGGTTGCAATGTCTATTAAGAATATGGTAATATTTCTTTCTGCCCATTCTCCGCTAATTTCTTCAAGGCGATATTTGAAACGTTCATAATGACTTTCTGGTATTGGTTTAGCAGGTTTCTTATTCATGTATCTTTCACCTGCCTGTCTGCATTTTGTACTTTGCACATTTTGGAAAAATACAAAACCATTTACCTTCTCTGAATGTGCCCCAAACACAGGTTGCACATTTAAATTTATATTTTGCCACCACGGACACATCCTTTCCGAGGAAAACAAAAACGAGGCAAGGTATCCGTCCTTGTCTCGTTAATCCCTGTGAATATTCAATTGATAATTTTTACACTTTAATTCTAACACATAATAAATATAAGTGATTCCAGTATTTTTGCAAATTTTCACAGTATTTTTGCAAACTTTATGTAATTAGCACTTTTATCTTTTTTAAAGCATTTAATCTAAGCAATCTTATAGTTTCCTGATTCTTGTATTTAAAGTTTTTTTCAAAGTTTAGTTGCAAATCAGAACCTTTTAATTTTTCAAAGTAGTACATTTTTATAACAAATTGCTCTTGAAAGGTAAGTCCATTTAATGCAACCTCTATAGTTTCAGTTTCGTCTTTAAGTTCTTTGTATTCCTTTTCCCATGTACGGATATTACTATATACCCCATCAATATCCATTCTGTTTTTATGAATTTGTTCTTCATGATAATTAATTACAGTATTTTCAACCGCACTGTTAAATTCATTTGTTTTTGAACTTGGCGTGTTTTTTATTGTTACGGCAGATATTTGCAATGCTTCTATTGTATCTTTTTCATCTTCTGTGTATGATGTATTTGCTAATTGCAACTCTCTTTTTGCTTTTTCAATTCTGAGGTTAAGAATATTCATTCTAGACTTATTTTTTAGGTATTCCCTCAATGTTTTTTCAACATTCAATACGACTCCCCTCGCTTTCTTCCTCGCAGGCTATACTTACGTTTGTTTTGTTCTGTTACATTTGTAAATCGAATATTTTGTTCGTTTTATATAATAGCACATTGCAGATAGTAAGTACATAATTTATTCATATCACGTACCTTTGATAGTCTTAAAATACTTTATTGCCTGCTCTGCCGATTGCTGCAAATCAATAAAGTCTTTATCATTTCCACCGGCATCCGGATGAAGCTGCTTTGCAAGAGTTTTATACCTTGTTTTAATATCTTCCTCTGTGGCTGGCATTTGTTCAAAACCAAGAGATTTCATAAAGCTTGGAAGCTCAATGACTGGAGGAAGGTATTTCATACCCGCTACCCATGTTTGCAGGTCGTATATACCTCGTTCAACCATTCTGGCCAGATCTTCCAAACTCAATACAATCTGTGCAAATGCATCTGAACCATATTTCAAATTTATACCTCGGCTTTGTGCCTTTTCAACACTGTGATCAAACCTGTATAATTGCCCTTTGTATCGAAATTCTACCCAGCTCCAGTGCCGACTGAAATCATAGTTAAATTCCTTTATTTCAAGACGTTCCATTACTCTTGTAAGCTTTGCCTCATAATTCTCGGCAGCTCCGTACTGCTTTGCCATATCCTCACATCCTCACCTTTTATTCATTATGCGTTCTATTCTTCCGTATTTTCTTCGTAGTCTTGTGCTGTTGCTGCATAAAGCAAATTTGGATTAACGCCCATTGTTTCGGCAACAAACCTTTTTACACCTTCATATGCTTCTTTACAATCTGGGTTTGATGGTGGGTTATCTATTGGCACATCAACTTTTATATAAGCTTCTGCTAATTCACCTGTTTCATTGTCTGATGCAAACCCCAATGATTTATCAGCCCTAAAATAAAAAGATTTTTTCATAATTCCCTCAACTTTCTGCACCTTCGTGCGTAATAGACTAATTAACCGTGCTTATTATCAATTGGCGTGTAGTTATCTGCATTCATCCAAACCCACTTGCCATTGAAATAAACAAGGAATTCGGCTTCCCCTGGTTCTCTGGCCATTCTTGTTGAAGTCCTTACACCGTACACGGATACTGTCATTTTTTTATTGTTTCGATATCTATCCTTTCCATTGACCTCAAATAAGCTTTTAGGCATCCTTTATACCAACCTTTCAAAATAAAACTTCCCGTCAAAAGGCTTTATATATACAATCCCGTGGTCAATGGCTACCTTTACTATGTAGATGTTATAAATTCGTTCGTGCAAGGTTTTCATCGTTTCCCGGAAAGTCTCTAGGTTATCTGCTCGTTTATAATGATTACAGCGTCGACATGACGGGTTAAGATTTTCAAAACTATTTATTTCTTCACGGCTTTTTGACTTAGCCCAGTTCCTTTGCGGTTCGATGTGGTCTACTTGCATATCCTTGAATTCTATTTTTCTTCCGCAGTAAGCGCAATGTCCGTTATATTTTTCGTATACTGCTTGCCTAATTTCTTTTTTCATTTACACCATCCTTTCAAACCCTAAACTTTCAGCTAACCTGTTTATTTTGTATTTCTTCCTAATTTCAATATCCTCTGGTTTTATCTCTAAACGATCATTGACGATAATTTTTAACTGTTCAAGCATGATTTCAACATCCGCAATTTCGTCAATAAGTGCCTTTCTGTTATTACATTCATACTTGAATTTGCATATTTCTTTTATGAGTTCAGACAATTCTTCTACAGCCTTGTCTAATTGTCTAGGTACTCCCTTTATACTTATTGCAGCAATGAGTATCTGTTCCGCATATTTATCCAAGTTCATCACACCCTTTCAAACTCAATAACCCATACCCAGGGGTTGTCGCAAAATTGGTAGGGTTCTTTGTAACATTCATCCCAAGTTTTCAGGAAAGATACAGTATCATTAAATCCTTCTGCTTTTATATCTTCCGGCCTAATAACTTCCAACCGTTCAACCCTCACGTCAGTAACCTTTAAAAACAATCGTGCTGCAGACCGTGGCATATGTATGGACGGAAATTTACGCCATATCCTATCAGGCTTAGCTGCTGAATATGCCCCATTTTTCAAACCTTCTGGATAATCTGTATTAGGTTCATTTGGTGGTGTACCATCTGCTACATAAAAATATCTATTCGAGCCTTTCCGACTACTGTATTCATCATCATCCGGATATGACATTGTCCATGTTCCTGCTTGCCAAAAGCTTTCCCTAACCCAAAGAATGTCACCGACTTCAAGAGACTTATAAAACATAAAATCTTTGCTTGACTGGTCTGCATTTTCTTCCATCCAACAAGCCATTCCACCAACTTCATGCTGTATTACACATTTTAATTGTTCTTTAGGCTGTGGCTTAACAATCCTTCTCGTCTGTGTTTTCTGCCCGGATAAGATGGCCTTAACCATTTCGGTATTAAATAAAATCGGTCTTTCCAACTCAATCACTCTCCTTCATCAGTTCGGGGTTCTGATAAACATTTCCGACAACCTCAAATGCTCCAAAATCACTCCAGATACAATATTGGTTTTTTGTTGACTCATCATTCGCGACAAACTGGCACCATATATTGCAATATGTAACAGGCAACGGTTTATAATGCTCTCTTCTTAACTCTCCGTTACTACCAACTGACCGCCACAATCTTAATATATCCCCCTCGTAAATCTCCCGTCCGTTCTTGTCGTGCAGTCCAGTGTATTGTCCTACTGTTTCGGGGTCAACTTCATGTATCCAGTTCCCAAAATCTTCGGAGCTATCATCGTATATTTTGAATACTCCAAACTGTTTTACCAGATAGCCATAAACCCACTCGCCATTATCTATCCGCTTACCTCTGAATTTAATCTCCCTCAACGTCCTCACTCCCTCTCTTTATCCTCGGTCACATTCAATTACTGGCTTGCCACAAATATTACATGTGGGTTCGCTTTCATAAACGTAATTACTCGTTTGCTCTGCCTGTATCTCTCCATCAGCCATTTTGTCTATTTCTTTATAAGCATCATTAACCCCGGGTTCGTATGTTAAGCAGTAACCATCCTCGCTTATATGTATCCGTTCTTCTATTAGATTCTTCATGCAGCAATCCTCAAAATAGTGCTTGCACTCCGATTTTTCACACATCATATTAATTGCCATCGTCCTCACTCCTTTGCTTTAATCTAGATTCCCAGTGGTCGCAATCACGTTTAATTACATCTGACAGTGAAAAATACTTTGTAAAGTCCAATAAGTCAAATTCACAGCCTATTCCTTTTACCGGTAGTCCTTCGTGTTGTTCTCTTGTATTGAATTTACAGGTTAAACATGTTTTATTTTTCTCGTTATAAAAACAGAATTGTTCGTGAGTATATGTATCTGTGCTTTTGAAGTAGATTCGTGGAGTACGTTTGTATTTCTTGCAGTGCTCACATTGATACACTGTGCGTTCAATCATTCGTCATCACCCTTTCTTGGCTCGCACTT
>NZ_ATAY01000029.1 GCF_000421965.1 Ruminiclostridium papyrosolvens C7
GGGTGACGCGGTTGCTTTGCACAATATTTCTGAGCCGGAAGCTGGTAAGTGCATTATTAAATCTGAACGCTTCCAGATCGCGGACAGCGACCCCGCCACGTCTGAAGAGAATCCGGCGGCCTGTAAAATTTGCACCTGACCATAATGCAAGACGTACATCGCGGTTTGCCAAAATCTATCACTCCCACTATAAAGTATTGTTTTCTCCTGTTTTCTCGCTCATTCTCAGTATTTCAACTTTGACAGCTTAAGAGATGTTGGTGGAGAATGTACTCTGCACCTCGATTTTCTGTAAGAGCGTAGGCGGGAACAGAGCTTAGGAATGATCTTCTTCCAAAAACTGTGGATAATTGGTATGATCGCACAGTGGATCTCCACATTTGCCCTTGGGGTTTACCCTCCCATGTCACACTGGGTCATGCCCTTACATTCCTTCGTTCTACCTCTCAAGGGGTGGATGCCGATTCTTGCTCCTTTACGGGGTCGTTGCCCTTATTGTGTGTAGTGCTTCGGCTTCTCCGGTGCTTCTGTTGTCTAAGTTGTACACATTGAATAAGTGATCTACAGGCCTTTGCTTCCTTGTTTAAGCGGCTTCTTGCTGTATCTGGTACTGCTTCACTGGACCCATAACGTCGATTGCATTGTACTCCCTTTGCTTTGTTCCCAGCGTATGCAGGACTCGTATAAGTTTTCCACATAACGCAATGAGCGATTTGTTTCTTCTTCAACGG
>NZ_ATAY01000030.1 GCF_000421965.1 Ruminiclostridium papyrosolvens C7
AAAAAATAAAGATAGCTTTTATTATTCTTCTATCTTTGGCATTTGCTTTTATCACTTTAAGTGAAGTTTTTGTACTGCAATCCATTATTAACAGCGTTCTGGATAATCAACTGCAAACAACGGTAGTGTTAGCTTTAGGCTTGTCAGGAATATTGATTGCAAAAGGTATTTTTCCTTCAATATTGGAATATTTCGGACTCAAGCTGTTACAAATCCCACTTGTAGATCATTTGACCAAATTGGTTTTATCGGCTGTATACACCATGCCTCTAGGAAAACTTAAAGAAACCACAAATGCTACATATGTTGATGTGCTTACACAAGACATACAGGCTATCGGTTCAGGCATAAAGCAAAAACCCAGAGTATCAGTTTTGTTGTTCAAATGCTGGTTCTCATGTTTTTACTTGGAAGAATAAGTATATACATATTACTGATAACTATTGTACTGGGTGGGCTGTATCTCTTTATCGGTAAAATATTTACAGAGAAATTCCTGGTGGCAATGGATGACTACTTTAAAGATGTGACTTTAATTCATAAAGTTACTGAAGAGGGGGTTGCTGCTACCAGAGAGGTGTTGGCATACAACCGTGCAAAATGGGAAAAGGACAGAAGAATAAGAGTATTTGACAGGTATTATATTAAGGCCAAGAAATTAAAAAACATGGAGAATCTGCAGTTCCTGACTACAAATATAATTAAATGGACCCTGATGGTGTTTTTCCTGCTATACGGCGGATATCTTGTTATAAATAACAGTATGAGCATTGCCGTATATGTGGCAATTTACAGATATTGCGACCTTTTCCTCAACTCTGCGGAGGTAGTATATAATGAAGCGACGGATCTATCAAAAATTGTTGCAAAAATATCAAGGGTTCAAAAACTTACTTATGAAACAGAGAAACCGGAATCACGTACAAATATAGGTAAGATTAAAACCATAGAGTTTTGTAACGTCAGCTTTAAATACGACGATAATTCAAAAGAAGAGGTTCTCAAGGATGTTAGCTTTAAGATTGAAGGGAGAAAGAAAATAGCGATAGTAGGGCCAAGCGGTGGTGGTAAATCCACAATCATCAAGCTGCTGCTTTCTATTATCAAACCCACCGGGGGAACTATAAAAATCAACGGTATGGATTTAAACAAAATCGACCGTGATGAATGGATTGGGAAAAAGGCAGCAATTTGCTTTCAGGACACCTTTTTGTTCGCAGATACAATTAGAAATAATATTCTATTTGGATATGACGCATCAGACGAAAAAATCATGGAAGTATGCAAAAAAGTCCGATTTTCTGATTTTATCAAAAGGCAGGAGCAGGGCTTGTCCACTGAAATAGGGGACAGAGGTATT
Organism: Ruminiclostridium papyrosolvens C7; assembly: GCF_000421965.1. Taxonomy (GTDB): domain Bacteria; phylum Bacillota; class Clostridia; order Acetivibrionales; family DSM-1351; genus Ruminiclostridium; species Ruminiclostridium papyrosolvens_A. The sequence goes on from NZ_ATAY01000030.1 coordinate 1,361, forward strand.
ACCCTGTCAGGTGGAGAAAGACAAAGGCTTGCATTGGCCAGATTGTTTACAAAGGATGTTGATATTTATATGCTGGATGAAGCAACTTCAGCCATAGATATTTCAACAGAAGAAATTTTGCAGCAGAATATAAATGATATTGTGTTTGACAAAGGCAGCATAATGTTTGTAGTAGCACACAGATTATCAACAATAAAGGATGCTGATGAAATTATTGTAGTCAAGGACGGATGTATTGCTGAGATGGGAGACCATGGTGCACTGCTGAATAATAATGGACTGTACAAGCAATTAATTGACGAGCAGAAGGTAGCCGTGTAAGAGGTATATTCTATAAAGATTGTCATAAAAGAGTGTCGTAAAACTACTGTTTTGGTAGGAGCGATACTCTTTTTATTTGCACACTGACAATTGGAAAAATTGACGGTGGATAAACTATAAATATTTGTAGCGGATTATATATTCCACTCAAAATCCCTATATATACACATAGTGGTATTAACGCCCGGCTTATATTACTATAAAAGTGTAAAAAAGCCCGCCTTATACCATACTCAAGGAGGTCAAATACAAATGAAACATTACGAAATAAAAAATGTTTCTCCTTTTAACACGGTGTATTATGTCGATTGCTTTTTCTTAGCTCTTTTTACAGCAATTAAGGCTTTCAATGGAAGTATTTTCAGCTACATATCCAATGATTATTTTGCATATAATCTTGAGGAAACACATGACGGCTTGTCCCTGATAATCCAAAATAATCACGTTCGACCCTTCAGTGAATTGGAGCAATATAACGGAATACTTACAGAAAGCAAATTTGAGTACTACGATAATATTGTAGATATACTAAAAGAGGCATTACTTAACCAAAAGCTAATCATTATTCCCGTTGACGGGTTCTATTACAAGCATCCTTACCATGACCTGTTTTATCTCAAGCATCATCACTATCAAAGTATGTTGATTTACGGATTTGATTCTGAAAGGAATGTATTTCTGACAGTAGAAGCCAATGGGCTGGAATCTGATTCGGAAAGGTGCTTCTACAAACATGAAATAAGCTTTCAGGATATTAAAAAATGTCATGAAGGAGTTGTTAATTACGTACAGGGAGGCTTGCCAACAATAAGGCTGATATCCAAAGTTAAACCCGAAATTAAAATAAATGATGACCCTCACTTATATAAAAATACTATGATAAATAATCTTCTGGCAAACAGAGAAATGATATTTAATGGCTTGAAAAGCATACATACACTGGCAGATAATATTGAGCAATTTGATATGAGTGAGACAGCATGTTTCACTAATAAAGTAGCTTCTGCTTCAAATTTGTTTAAATTTAAAAACATACTGGGTGAAAAGAGCAGATATATACCCGAAATGGTGGAAATTTATAAGGCATGGGCTGTTATGAGGGATTTAACATATAGAGACCAACTCAGAGGCGGGGTACGTGACAAGAAAAAATATTATTCTAAGCTTTGCCGCATATATGAGATGGAAAACAAGCTTTATAAAAGCCTGTTTGACAGCTTGGACAGCATAAGTGCAAATAATAAGGAGGGAAATGATGTACAAAGAATATGGGGAAAATTCATGTAGGACATATGATATTAAGTTCGGAGACAAATCCTTTAAATACCACTTATATAACGATTTTGAGAATTTCACGGAGAGACTGTTCGATTTAGATGATATTGATTCCTTTGTAATCTTAAGTGACGAAAATATTGGGAGAATATATGGACGAAGTATTGTAAACCGGATACGGAAAAACTACAGATGTGAGTTGATTATATTTGACTGTACTGAAAAGAGCAAGAACCTGACGGTTTTACAGGAATTAATAGAAAAGGTTATTTCATTAAAAGCAACCAGACGTACATGTATTATAGGGCTTGGGGGAGGTATATGCGGGAATATGGCTGGAATGGTTGCTGCACTATTGTTTCGGGGAATAAAGTTTATACATATACCAACGTCCCTTATGGCCATTTCAGACTCTGTGCTGTCATTGAAACAAGCCATTAATTCAGAGTATGGTAAAAATCTTATAGGGGTATTCCATACTCCTGAAATGGTTATAACAAGCACTCAATTCTTAAAATCATTACCTAAAAAAGAGATTATATCTGGCTTGTGTGAAACGATTAAAAATGCACTTACTATTTTGCCTGAAAGCATAGAACCACTGACAGGTATGCTTAATGATGATTGCAGATATACATGGGATAATTACCGTTATTTTATTGAAATGTCCATAAAAGCGAAAACACAGGTTATGAAAAACGATGCCTTTGAAAAAAAAGGTGCATTGATACTGGAATACGGACATACAATCGGACATGCCATAGAGCTGGCTGATGCAGGAGCCATAACTCATGGGGAAGCGATAGGATTGGGGATGCTGTGTGCAGCGGAGATATCCCATATGCTGGGACATTTATCTGAAAAGGATGTTAAAATACACAGAACGCTTTTGGAAAAGGCGGGAGCTCCGACTGTGATAGCCGAAAATATAAATCCTGACACTATCGTGTCCATATTGAAATATGACAACAAAAGGGGATATACGCCTGTTGAGGAAGGCACCGTTTATATGGTACTTCTGGACACCATTGGTAAAACCTTTAACGACAGCCTACTTACGGCTGTTCCTATGGAATTGGTTAGACAAGCAATAAACAGAATGTACCGGGAATAGAAAGGAAAAAATGTATGAATATCGAATACTATAAAAAATATGAACATCGTATGGGTTCGAGAAAATTGAAGTTGATTGGTCAGGATGGAAAGCCCATAGCAAATACAGAGGTTTCAGTCGGACAGACAAAGCACCAATTTCTTTTTGGTTGTGCCGAATTCAGTTCCATACCATTTGCCAACAACGAGCTTAACCAGGAGGAGAATGAAAAAGCCAAGTGGATATTTGAAAATTTTTTTGACTTGTTTAATTATGTAACACTGCCATTTTATTGGAGTAACTTTGAAAATGTAAAAGGCCAGCCGGATACCGACAGATTGAAGAAAACCGCCCAATGGTTTAAAACAAACGGTTGTACAATAAAAGGACATCCCTTGTGCTGGCACACGTTGGCCCCGTCGTGGCTTCTTGATATGACAAATGCTAAAATCCTTGAATTACAGCTTGACCGTATCAGGCGTGAAATGAGAGATTTTACAGGATTAATCGATATCTGGGATGTAGTTAATGAAGCGGTTATTATGCCAATATTCAGTAAATATGATAACGGAATAACAAAAATTTGCAAAAATATGGGACGGATTCGTGTTGTACAGGAGACGTTTTCTGCCGCAAGGGAATCGGACCCCGGTGCTTTGCTGCTAATTAATGATTTTATTTATACCAGCATTGATGCATATGAAATATTAATTGAGGGCTGCCTTGAAGCAGGAGTCCCTATTGATGCCATAGGAATTCAATCACATATGCATCAGGGCTACTGGGGAGTTGAAAGAACATTGGAGGTTCTGGAGAGATTTTCCCGTTTTATGCTCCCAATTCATTTTACCGAGTCCACGTTGGTATCAGGGCATACCATGCCTCACGGGATTGTGGATTTCAATGATTATGTTATTGATAACTGGCCATCCACTACGGAAGGAGAAGAACGTCAGGCAAGAGAGGCAGTCTTGCATTATAAGACTCTATTTTCTCATCCCCTAGTAGAATCAATAACTTGGTGGGACTTTGTGGACGGACAATGGCTTGGTGCACCTACTGGTTTTGTGACACAGGACAATAGGCTCAAACCGATATATGAGGAGTTGTATAAACTTATCAAGAAACAATGGTGGACGGAGACAGTGAATAAAGTTACGGATGAAAATGGCGAAGTAACTGTTTCAGGCTTCTTTGGAGACTATGAAGCAGCAGCGGTTGGAATGAAAGGCAAGTTCAAACTGGATAGAGAGGAAGAAAGAAAAGAAATTACAGTGCCTTTAAAATAACTCAAACTAATCCCCTTGACAACTAAACAGGTTAGTTTTAGACTAATATTAATAATGTTTACATGCTATGAAGAGAAGAGTAGACAACGTAACGATTACAGAGAACCTTGGGAGTGCTGAGAACAGGGGAGTCGTGAAATTGTTGAAGATGGACTCGGAGCTTCGTACTGAGGGCTGATATTTCGGCTTTAGGTATCGACGGGAACACCCGTTATAGTGCATACTGTATTATTGCAGTTGTTAAGGCTTTTGCCGTGAGGCAAAAAGTAAATTAAAGTGGTAACACGAGTTTTCTCGTCTTTAAATAATTATTTATTTAAAGGCGTTTTTTATTTTAAAAAAAGATTGATAGTAAATCAGGAGGAGTAAAAATGTCAAAAAAACCTTATTATTTGACTACGGCTATTGCATACACATCCAGTAAACCTCACATAGGTAATACTTTTGAAATAGTATTGGCTGATAGTTTTGCAAGATTTAAAAGAATGCAGGGGTACGATGTACGTTTTCAGACCGGGACTGATGAGCATGGTCAGAAAATAGAGCTGAAAGCCAAGGAAGCCGGTATCAGCCCCAAGGAATACGTTGATAACTTTGCTGTAGAAATAAAGCGTATCTGTGATTTAATGAATACAACATATGATAAATTCATACGTACAACCGACGAATATCACGAAAAGCAAGTACAAAAAATCTTCAAGAAGCTCTATGAACAGGGAGATATTTATAAAGGACACTATGAAGGAATGTACTGTACTCCATGTGAAGCATTTTTTACAGCTTCACAGTTAGTAGACGGCAAATGCCCGGATTGCGGAAGGGAATGTCATCCTGCAAAAGAGGAGGCTTACTTCCTGAAGCTTAGTAAATATGCGGATCGTTTGATTCAACATATTAATGAACATCCTGAATTTATTCAGCCGGAGTCCAGAAAAAATGAAATGATGAACAACTTTTTACTGCCGGGACTACAGGACTTATGTGTTTCAAGAACCTCCTTCAAATGGGGAATTCCTGTAGACTTTGATGACAAGCATGTTGTATATGTGTGGCTTGATGCACTGAGCAATTATATTACAGGCTTGGGCTTTGATGTTGACGGAAATAATGATGAATTATTTAATAAATACTGGCCTGCTGATTTGCACCTGATAGGTAAGGATATTTTAAGGTTCCATACAATCTATTGGCCTATTATGCTTATGGCTATGGATATTCCCCTTCCCAAACAGGTATTTGGCCATCCTTGGCTGATGATGGGCAGTGGCAAGATGAGTAAGTCAAAGGGAAATGTAATATATGCAGATGAACTGGTTGACATTTTCGGAGTAGATGCAGTCAGATACTACGTTCTTCATGATATGCCTTTTGATAATGATGGTGTGATTTCCTGGGAATTGGTTACTGAACGTATAAATTCAGACTTGGCCAATGTACTTGGCAATCTGGTTAACCGTGTAATCGCTATGAGCAACAAGTATTTTTCAGGTGTTGTAAATAATTCAAATGTGAGGGAAGAGATCGACAATGAACTCATTGAATTAACCTTGAAAACACCTAAAACAGTAGTTGAAAAAATGGATAAATTGAGAGTAGCAGATGCACTTTCAGAGATATTTTCATTGTTTAAACGCTGTAATAAATACATTGATGAAACAATGCCTTGGATACTTGCTAAGGACGAAGATAAAAGGACAAGGCTGGAAACAGTATTGTATAATCTGGTAGAAAGCATTGTGACCGGAGCAAGCTTATTGGAAGCATTTATGCCTGAAACTGCAAAAAAGATAGTTGACCAGATAAATACTTCCATCAGACCTTTAGAGGATATGACGGTTTACGGACAATACAAATCAGGAACAAAAGTTACTGAAACACCTGAAATCCTATTTTTAAGATTGGATATAAAGGATTTACTGGAAAAAGCAGGGCAGAAAGATGAACCTGAAACAACTCCTGCACCTGTTGCGGAAGAGAAGAAGGAAAATGTCATAGACATTGATGCAAAGGAAAAAATTACCTATGATGATTTTACAAAAATGCAATTTCAGGTAGGCGAAATAGTGGAATGTGCAGAGGTTCCAAAATCCAAGAAGTTATTGTGCTCACAGGTAAAAGTAGGTGGACAGATAAGGCAGATAGTTTCAGGTATAAAGAAACATTATACGCCGGAACAGATGGTTGGTAAAAAGGTAATGGTACTGGTAAATCTCAAGCCTGTTAAGCTGGCGGGAGTTTTGTCCGAGGGTATGCTACTATGTGCAGAGGATGAAAATGGAGAACTTGCACTTATGGTACCTGAAAAGCCAATGCCATCAGGTGCGGAAATAAGATAACACTTTATATTTAAAAAAAGAGGGATGTACCGGGCCATTGGTACATTCCTTTTTATGTGTATAAATAAAAAATTAATTGAATAGTGGGTATTATTAAAGTATAATATGAACAGTAATTTATTGTAATTTTCTACAGTTTTTTACTTTGACGATTAAAGTAATTTTTGAAGTAATCTTTGGAATAACGGTATTTTGAAAGGGGGGAGAAAAGTAGTTTGTATGAGGTAAGATAATACAGCACCTTATGGAATTTATATATACACTTTCATATTTCCCGTCTTTAGGCTTAATTCAATTCCCGGAACGTTGCTCTTAACGTCAATTCGTATGTTATACATACCTTAATCAAATATAGCACCTTAAAATATACTCTTAACTCAAGCTCAAAGTAGTCACATTGTTATTCCGAAGTTGACTTGTATTACAAAAGACAAATCAGAAGAAGAAACTACTACCAATAATAATCGAGGGGGTCAAATTTAATGAAAAAAACAATAGCTTTTTTATTATGTTTTCTAATTATTTTTACAGCATTATTGCCAATGCAAAATGCTAATGCGTATGATGCTTCACTTATTCCGAATCTTCAGATTCAACAAAAGAACATTCCGAATAATGATGCAATGAATTTTGTAAAAGGTTTAAGACTTGGATGGAATCTGGGTAATACATTTGATGCTTTTAACGGTACAAATATTACTAATGAATTGGATTATGAAACATCATGGAGCGGTATCAAAACAACTAAGCAGATGATTGATACAATAAAGCAAAAAGGATTCAATACTGTTCGTATTCCTGTATCCTGGCATCCACACGTAAGTGGTTCAGATTACAAAATCAGTGATGCGTGGATGAATCGTGTTCAAGAAGTAGTAAATTATTGTATAGATAATAAAATGTATGTCATTTTAAACATACATCATGACGTTGACAAAGTAAAAGGTTATTTCCCAAGCAGTCAATATATGACAAGCTCTAAGAAATATATAACTAGTGTCTGGGCACAGATTGCTGCTAAGTTTGCAAACTATGATGAGCATCTTATTTTTGAAGGAATGAACGAGCCTCGTCTTGTAGGACATGCTAATGAGTGGTGGCCTGATCTGACAAATTCAGATGTTATTGATTCTATTAATTGTATTAATCAACTCAATCAGGATTTTGTTAATACAGTACGTGCAGCAGGTGGAAAAAATGCAAGTAGATATCTTATGTGTCCAGGATATGTTGCATCTCCTGACGGAGCAACAAACGATTACTTCAGAATGCCAAATGATTCAGGTAATAATAATAAAATAATCGTATCTGTACATGCATACGTACCTTGGGGTTTTGCAGGGTTGGCAATGGCTGATGGAGGTACAAATGCTTGGAATATAAATGATTCAAAAGATCAAAGCGAAGTTACTTGGTTTATGGATAATATTTACAATAAGTATACAAGCAGGGGTATTCCTGCAATAATCGGTGAATGTGGAGCAGTAGATAAGAACAATCTGAAGACAAGAGTAGAATATATGTCCTATTATGTTGCACAAGCTAAAGCACGTGGTATATTATGCGTATTGTGGGATAACAATAACTTCTCAGGTACTGGTGAATTATTTGGTTTCTTTGATAGAAGAAGCTGTCAGTTCAAGTTCCCCGAAATTATAGATGGAATGGTGAAATATGCTTTCGAAGCGCAGACTGATCCTGACCCAGTAATTGTATACGGAGATTATAACAACGATGGAAGTGTTGATGCACTTGATTTTGCAGGCTTAAAGAAATATATTATGGCTGCTGACCATGCTTATGTTAAAAATTTGGATGTTAATCTCGACAATGAAGTAAATGCTTTTGACCTTGCAATTTTGAAAAAATTCCTGCTTGGTATGGTAAGTAAGCTTCCAAGCAACTAAACAATAGTTTCTAAAAAAAGTATCATTCAGAACGGCGATTATAGCCTTCTGGATGATACTTTTTTCATTAATTGAAAATTATATTATAATATGGTAAATTTTATATAAATATATTATAAAAATGAAAGCAGGGTCGGAAAATGTGCAAAGAGGTCGAAATAATATGCTATGGTGTTGGCTTCGGAGATTGTATATATGTCAAGCTCCCAAACAGTTTACAAATACTGATTGACACAGGCCACAGTGGAGCTTTTTCAAAAGTAGCTGCTAAACTGCTCAATGATGGTAAGAATATTGATTATGTCTTTCTGACACATTCTCATGGAGACCATATCGGCGGGATAAATCAGTTGTTTGATAATGAGAAACTTAAAATAAAGGGGATCTATTATTGGGCTCCTGCCGAAACAAAAATAAGTCCCAGCAATCTAAAAAAAATTAATAAATTAAAGGACATTTCTGTACATAAGCGAAGGATGATTCATTGTGAACAGCTTGATGAAGATGTAATTGAAAGGATGCATAGCATATTTGCTAATTATGTAAACATACTGTATCCCATTACATGCGGTGTCCATGAATACAACAATATTGATTTAAATGCAAACTCAATAGTAATAGATATATTGATTGACAGCTTTCATTTGCTGTTCATGGGAGATGCTACAAGTAAAAATGAACAACTGATTCTTGAGCAGTGTAAAAAGAACGGAATTGATTTAAAAAAGACTATCTTTTGGAAAATAGGGCATCATGCCAGTGAAACTGCTTCCAGCAGTACATTTGTAGATGCAATTTTAGGCGATGATTTTAAAAAAGCGGTATGTTCCTGCAAGGATTCGTGGACGTTTGACCCGGACAACAATGAGCCACCAAGTGTAAATAAAATAAATGAGATAAATACAAAACTAAAGGCCTTTGGCGAAGAGATAAATTTTACAGGTAAAAGCCGTACAATACAAGATATTAAGTTAAAGTTCAAGATTGATGGAGGGAGTGTAACTTATGTGCCCTGAGCGTATTAGTGATAGTGTTAGAATACTTGGATATTTGGATGCTGCGGTTAATAGAACATATTACTTCGAGTATTATATAAATCAAGGAGGAGATGCTTTAACCTCTGAAAATTTTACTGTTGAAAGGCTCCTTAATTCTCAGATAATAAGCTTCTCTTTGAATATGGGAAAAGAAATAAATAAGGTTTTATTTGAGAATTACTACTACGATATAGAGCTTACAACCAAACTCGATGAGTATTCTATAATCATTGATCCCGAGAAAAATTCCGAATTCTATGATAATTTGTCACTTGATTCGTCCATCCCTTGGTATGTAAATTTATCAATAAACCATAATATTACAAAGCTAGTTGCAGACAGTTATGAGAAAAGCAAGAGGCTATTGGGAAAACTTGAAAACTTGAAAAAAAGCTTGTTAAAGGTGTACATTACCGGAGAAATTGTTGGTGATGTTAATTCATACAGGGAGTGGGTTGCGAAAAAGAACAGCAATAAAAAAAATCTGGATACTTTTTTAAACATGGAGGGGCTGAACGGAGAAAGTGTCAGCGGGTTTGATGCAGCAATTAAAGCTGTAATTCCAAACTTTAATATTGACAGAAGATTCAGATGGAATTCACTCAGGGAAGAGGATGGAGAAGCAAGGGAAATCCTTTTAAGAGAATACAATGAATTCAGACAGCTTCTGGGGCAGATTAAGTCATACCGTGAAAATGGTGAAGATAATGAAGAGGTTGATTTGGTGACAGTTTATTCTAGACTGATGGATTACGACGGTGTCGGAGAGGTGGCATTGTCAACTTTGCTTAATACCATAAATAATAAGTACTTTCCTATATTCTCCAGGAGTCTTTGCGGATATATGAAAATGGTGGGGTTTGAGATTGATCAAAATATCGAAAGCAACAGAAAGATTGCCATGAAGTATAATAATTATCAAGTTGGATTAAACCAGATGATTCAATCCTTTGGGAATTATCTGAATGACCATAAGAATAGCTACGATGCCTTAAATTACTATTTAAGACACGGTTTGAAACTATTCGAACTGTAGGATATATTTACTACACCTCTTTAAAATGGTAAGATTAGTAAATAGTGTATATTACTTTAATTTTAAGGAGGGCTAAAAATGAACAGTTTTAGAAAAGTAAAGTGGTTTTTGCTATGACTCTGGTATTGGCTTTGTTGATTACCTGTGGGACATTCCCTGCAGCGGCTCAGGGAAGTGGTTTAGTTATTGGTGATGCAAATGGGGATGGAACTGTCAATATGACTGACTTGGCTATACTGAATCAATACATAGCCGGTTACATATCGGCGTTTCCGTATGATATGGCAGACTATACAATGGATGTTAATGATGACGGATATATTAACCAACAAGATGCTGACCTGCTGACCAGGTTTATATCAGGCTCGCTGGCATCACTACCTGCAGCAGACATAATAAATAACATGCCGCAAACAGTGTTTCAATATAGCTATACAAATGGTGCATGGATTTATACAAGTATGAGATTAAGTATAGATAATCAAGGAAATATTTACACCAGCGGAAACGTAACACCAAAAGTCGACCCCTCGACGGTAAAAGTACCAAGATTTGAGCTTGAGGCAATGTATATGGATTTATATTTGGCATCGCAAGGCACAATATCAAACCCTCGGAATGCCGCTTGCGATATGGGGTTACATGTTTATGGGGGGAATATCGTAAAGAATGGATATTTTCAGAGTGTATTTTTGAAGGAATACGGCGATATTGATCAGGAAAATCTTTCACCATACACTCAGACTTTGGTGGATTGGCTTAACGGTTATATAGATTTGATATACTAAAAGCTATAGTAAGCAAATGCATAATGATATATAATATAGATTGCAGATGTTTGCAAATATTATACATAGATAGGGGAATATGTAAACGCATGGTAGAATCAGGTAAAGAATTTATAATGGAAAATGTTCTGTCTCTCAGAAAAAAGATGACTCAGAGACAATTAGACGACGAAATGGAGAAAATAGGAGAGTTTCTTCAAAGTAATGGTGCAACTCAGGCTGGGCCCATAGTTACGGTAACTTTTTCAATTGATACAAAAAACAAAGAACCTATATTGGACATGGAAATACTTGTACCTATGGATAAGGTTTTGGAACTATCGGGTGACTATGTATTCAAACCTTTATTTCGAGTAACAAATGCAGTTTATGCAAGGCACAAAGGCAATCCGGCTGATTTGCAGAAGACGTACAATGAAATGCTTTTATTTATCCAGGAAAATAATTTGCAGCAGATAACAGTAGGGTACAACGTTCTTATCAATGAACCTATGCCCGGACTGACCCTCGATGATATGATTATCGACGTCTACATAGGAATAAATCCAAATATTCTTTAATTTAAAATTTTTATATGTGTAATATTTGAAATTGTTAATTGCAGGTAATTTAAGAGAAAATAACGGAGATAAAAAAAGGCATCAATCAGAAATAATTGCTGATTGATGCCTTTTAATATATATGCCAAATTGCTACTCAAAGTAGTACTACAGTTTTCTTTGAAAGGTACCTCCCCGCTTTTGGCTTAGAATGTTTGTACTATCTCGCCCAAGAGGAGGATATTATATGGCTGCATTGCTTCTGAATCAGCCACCCCACCCGGGCCATCCGGGATTAGTGTTTGTAGTTGGTTTCCATCCGGATTTATCCAACCAGGCAGCCCTTTGGAGCAGAAAGTTCTGTATAATTGTTATTTGTTCTTCCCAGGTCTGGGTTGTTTGTGTACTGAAACCACCTACAGTAGTAGTACCCAAGTTATTCCACTTCTGGAAGTTGCGTTTAGCACCGTTTGTTAAAGGTAATGTCAGCTTTTGAACCAGTGCTTTTAGCTGTGTATCAGAAAGAGGTCCGCTGCGTAATTCCTGCCAGCGCGCGCTGATCTTGCTTTGGAAAGCAGGATCCTGCATAAGCGTGTAGTACCAGTCGCATGTGGAATTCATACCAAACATTGGTTGAAACTGCCAGCCTTCTACGTAGTTTGTTGAACCCATCATACCTGTTACACAATTGTAGGCCAGATCATAGTCCCAAAGAGGCCCGGCGGCAAGCTTTGCACCACGGTCCTTATATATGTAGGTGCTACGCATGTATGAGTCGCCTTCACGGGCAATCTCATTACCTATAATGTAATTTATGAAGGAATCAACGTCGATATAAGCAGGATATCCGCTGGTTGGGTCAGAAGGATTTGTACTGTGGATAGAATTATGCACCTTTTGAATGTAGTTACTTATCCAAGTCAATTGTTCAGGTAACAAATCATCTGGATCTGTTATCTCAAGATCGTTCCAGCCGGATCCTTTCACCAATGGTCCGTCAGTTGCCATCATGTTGAACTGCATCAGGTAACCTCCAGTAATATTTGGTTCTGTAAGATCATCGTCCTTGAGCTTTTTGATATTGACACGGTCCTTGTCTATTTCCAGTGTTTCTGTTAGCAAATACACACCTTGGTAGTCTGCAGAGGATAATGGTTGATTATCAAGATTCAGGTATACTTCAACAAATTTGTACCTTGGTGCTTTTAATCCCATACTGGCTCCTAATTCATAAGCAAGAGCATTTCTTATAAGAGATTTATCGGGGAAAGGTGAGAGTAATGCCCAGTCGCCGTCTCCCGGCATACCCAGCAGAGGATACTTGGCATCCTCATTTTTGTTATCCCACAATTCAAGACGATAAGGAGTCTTTTCGTAATTAGCGGAAGACTGACCACGTACATGAAAACCTGCGCGAGTGGCAACTGTAGGCGTTTGTAATAATGAAGCTTCGTTGTTCTGTGGCTCCATCAGCATAACTGCAACGTCTTTGTAGTCACGAGCAGGTTTTCCTCCACCGTAGGCATCCAGAATCAATACGGGGAGATCATGCTTGGCATTTATAGCACTTGCAACATAGATTGCAGTACCCATATTACCGCTTACAGCTCCGTTTACAAAGGATTGGGCTCTCAACTGTGTTGTCTTTGTAAACGACAAAGGACTGCTATATAAAGGAGAACTTGCGGTAGGAACACTTCCGTCGGTTGTATAACGAATTTGAGAGTTAGCAACTTTTGAGCTCAAAGACACTGAGACCTGGTTGCTGAAAGTACAGCTTGGCACAGAGAAAACGATATCCCCGATCAATTGAGCCGCAGGAGTATTATCTCCGGGAGTTGTATTATTATCTGCCGGAAACTTAGTAATAATGTGCAGAATATATTGTTTCATTAATGATAAATCAATAGCATCTATGTTGCCGTCTCCATTTACATCGGCTGCTGTAGGATTACTTATAGTTATACTGCCGAAAAGGTAACCCTTCATAATGGAATAGTCTATAGAATCTATTGAACTGTCCGAATTCAGATCTCCGTACACTGTAGCTGCGCTAATATTTGTCATAGGTAATAGTACAGTAAAGAGAGCAAAGAATGCTGACAAAATTAGCAAACGACTTTTTTTCATAAAAATACCTCCTATAAATAATTTGGGTAAACATTAAAATCAGCGGTTATTTTAAGAAACCGCTTAAATAACTCTGTAGAGTCTACTTTAAGTAGTTTGCATATAACATAAGTAGGTGCAACAATAAAAGCCTTGGTAAGTCTAAAAAAGATTTCAGCAGGATTATTGAAATTTTATGAGGGAAATAGAATTTTTAGGGGGTATTAGGAATGATTTGATTATAAATGAATTATGAAAACACAATAAAATGCTTGAAATATATTTATAAGATTTGCTGAAAATACAATTTTTTTGACGTCAACCAGGCCGTGAACAGTATATATTTCTTTTAAAATATTGATTTTTCAAGGTTCAGTACAGCTTATAAAAATACTTTTAAAAAAATATTTTAATACGATTACAATTATACTCTACATCTCATCCACTTTCAAACAGATATTACATAAATATACCAATATAGCATAAAATGTTTGTTATATGACATGAATGGTGCAACACCCCTTTGCCGGTTACACATTTACAGGCTCCAATAAATGTACTCAGGATTAATGAATTCATCTTTGTTTAATGCACCTTTAACGTCAATGATGACTTTGCTTTCTTTTGTATCAGCCTTAAACATCTTATCAAAATCGGCTTTTGATAACTTCAAAAACGAATTATGGCTAACGGCCAATACTACTGCATCCATATCTCTGATGTCTTCAATAGGTGTCAAATCAATACCATACTCCTGCTTCGCTTCCAAAGCATCAGCTTCGGGGTCAGAAACAACGGGCACAATACCGTACTCACTCAGGCTTTCCACTATATCTATAACCCGTGTATTACGGGTATCAGGACAATTTTCTTTAAAAGTAAAGCCAAGTATTGCAATTTTAGAGTTTTTAACCGATAAGTCGGCCGTAATCATGTTTTTTATAAGATTCTCAACAATGTATTTCCCCATAACATCATTAATTCTTCTGCCGGACAGGATAATTTGAGAATGATACCCCAATTGCTCGGCCTTATAGGTAAGGTAATACGGGTCAACACCTATGCAGTGCCCTCCAACCAATCCGGGGGAAAACTTCAGAAAATTCCACTTTGTTCCGGCCGCTTCAAGTACCGACTTGGTATCAATGTTCATTTTATTAAAAACCATTGCAATTTCGTTCATAAATGCTATATTAATATCTCGCTGGGAGTTTTCGATAACCTTTGCTGCCTCTGCGACTTTGATTGATTCAGCAGGATATACTCCTGCCTTTATAACCATTGCATATACCTTTGCGATTGTATCAAGGGAATCAGCATCTATACCAGATACAACTTTTATTATATTTTCAAGCCTGTGCTGCTTGTCGCCCGGATTGATTCTTTCGGGAGAATATCCTACCTTAAAGTCTTCCCCGCATTTCATGCCTGATTCCTTCTCCAGTATGGGTATACAGATTTCTTCGGTAACGCCGGGATACACAGTGGACTCATATACAACAATTGACCCTTTGGCAAGATTTCTGCCCACAATGCGGCTTGCCAGTTCTACTGGATTCAGATTGGGAGTATGATCCAATTTAACAGGTGTGGGTACGGAAATAATATAAAAACCTGCTTCTTTAAGGCGTGCTTCATCCGACGTAAATTCCACGGTAGAATTTTTTATTGCATCATCTCCTACTTCCTTGGTTGGATCTATACCGTTTTTATATAGATCTATTTTCTCGGTACTTATGTCGTAACCTATGACAGAGGCTCTTTTGGAAAATGCTATAGCAAGAGGTAATCCTACGTACCCAAGGCCTATTACTGCTATCTTTTCTTTGCGGTTTAATATATTTTCATACAAACTCATGATAAATCATCCTTAATTTTAGAAGTATATGCTTTCAGGTCATAATGTGATAAAGTTAGAATATGAGTTAACATATAATATGTTGGAAATTTGCGGCATGTTACACGTTGACTGAAATATAGATATAATAAGCATAGTTGATTGGTTGAAAGGGTGATGATATGATATTTTGGTTTTCGGGCACGGGAAATTCACTTTATATTGCAAAAAGCATTGCACAACAAAATGACTTAAAATTAGTATCCATATCTTCTGTTGTAAACAGTGGAGCAGAATTCTTTGAATATGACCTTGAGGATGGTGAAACAATCGGCTTTGTATTTCCTGTATACGCATGGGCACCTCCCAAAATGGTTCTTGATTTTATAAGTAAGCTCAGATTAAAGAACTATAACGACAACTACACCTTTTGTGTCGCTACCTGTGGCGGTAATGTCGGGAACACCGTAAAGGTTATGGAGGAGAGCCTCAATACAGCAAATATAAAACTTTCAGCCGGATTTTCCGTAATAATGCCAAACAACTATATAGTTATGGGCAACGTAGATTCAAAAGAGAAGGAAGAAAAAAAGCTTGCTGAAGCAGAAGATACTACTGGAAAAATATCCGAAATTGTTTCTAGGAAAAAGTCAGGTATGTACAATGTGGTAAAGGGCCCTTTACCCGGGCTGTTTACAGGCGTAATAAGTCCCATGTTTAACAAGTATGCCATTAAAACCGATAGCTTTTTTGCAACTGATAAGTGTAATGGATGCGGTATCTGTGAAAAGGTGTGTACCTGCAAAAGTATTAAAGTAGATAAAAGGCCAAAGTGGGGGAAGGAATGTAACCAGTGTCTGGCATGCATACATTTTTGTCCGACAAAGGCAATACAATTTGGAAAAGGCACCGAAAAAAAAGGACGGTATACCAATCCAAACATAAGTATAAGTGAAATGTCAGAATGAAAGCGGCATTGACGAAAGAACCTTCAAAATGATAACATATGGGAAATAATGTATATCTTTACTGCCTGATTGAGAGGGAGAAAGCCCGTATGAATATAATGGAGATCCAAAACATTACCAAAACCTATAAACAAAAAAACAAAGGTGGAATTACAGTTCTCAACGGTGTATCCTTGCATATTAGCAAGGGCGAAATGATTGCAATCATGGGGCCGTCGGGAAGCGGTAAGACTACCTTTTTGAATATAATCAGTGGCATAGACAGGGCTGAGGTTGGAACAGTGATATTTAATGGCAGGGAATTCATGGATATGAATAAATCAGAGATGGCATTGTTGCGCCGGAGACGATGGGCATGGTTTTTCAGGACTTTAACCTGATTGACAGCCTTTCTGTGAAAGAAAACATAATGTTGCCCATGATTCTGGAGAAAAAAGAGCCGGCTGTGATAGAGTCGCAACTGCAGAAGCTCTCAGAATTATTGGGAATATCGGATATTCTTGGGAAAAATACATACGAAATTTCGGGGGGACAGAAGCAGAGGGCAGCTATATGCAGGGCACTTGTAAACGAGCCTGCAGTAATACTCGCTGATGAACCCACAGGAAACCTTGATTCAAAGTCATCAAAGGACGTTATGCAATACCTCAATAAGGTTAATCAGGAGTGCAGAACCAGTGTACTAATGGTAACCCATGACTCAGTTGCTGCAAGTTATTGCAACCGGGTAGTACTTTTACGAGACGGAAGGATAATAACAGAGATTTGCAAAAAAGAGTCAAGAAAACAATTTTTTAAGGAAATTCTCGATGTACTTTCTTTAATCGGCGGTGATACAGATGAATTTTAATTCCATAGCCTTAAAGATGTTTCGAACAAACTATAAACGGTATTTGCTTTATTTTATTTGTAATACCTTTTCCATTGCGCTATTTTATTGCTTTGCTGCATTATTCACAAATAAGTCATTTATGGACAAAACATCAGAAATCAGTATGGTATCCAGCAATGTTATCGCTCCAAGCGTTTTTATTTCAATATTCCTTGTTCTGTTTGTACCATTTTCCCACAATGCGTTCCAAAAGCTGCGGAGAAACGATTACGGGATACTCATGACTTTGGGAATGACGGAAAAGGAAATTTTTATTAACATCTTATTTGAAAACGGAATGATTGCCTTGATTTCCATTGTAACGGGCTTGATTGCAGGAACTTTGGTTTCAATGGGCTTTTTTGGTTTTATTATATACGTAGTCGGTATAAGAAACGTAACCTTTGGCATAAACCTGAAAGCATATGTAGTAACAATACTGTTTTACGGTGTGATATTTATTTTGACTGTAATAATAAGTATACTTCAATCCTTCAAAATGCAAATAATAGATATGATAAAGGAGAGGTATAAGGCTGATAAAGGCGGTAAGTCATCCCGAATTGTATTTTGCATTGGAATAGTTATTCTGATTATTTCAATAGTGCTTATGCCGGCAAACAACCATATTCAGCGGGGGAATATGTGGTTTATAAGTATGTTGGTCTGTTGTGGGGCCACCTATTTGATTTTAAGCAATTCCGAAGTAATTCTGTTGTTTATAGAAAAAAGGTTTAAAAATTTTTACATTAGGAATTGTCTGTTCTTAGGAGATCTGAAATACCGTTTTCATACAACGAAAAAAGTTACTTTTACTATGATATGGCTGTTTGTTTTTGCAATCTTTTTTATGGGCTTATGTACAGTTACATATCCTTCCATGCTTGAAAGCGCAGTTACATACACCCCGTATCATATGGTATACCTTGAGATTTACGGTATGAACAAAATTTCTGATTATGACCTTAACAAAATATTTGAAAATGGAGCTACTAAGGTTACTGAACAGAAATCAGTTGAAGTTCTAAGAGGGACTTTAAATGTATTATCAGCTTCAAAGGTTAATGAAGTTTTCAATACGGACTATCATGTTGCAAAAGGAAAATTTCTGATGCTATACCAATATGATTTACAAGATGGGTATGAGCATTCTTTTCTTTCCGTGCCTGTAGTAAATATTCCCTGTAATGACGGTGACCTTGCCTTAAAGTCTGCGGGAGAGGATATAAGAATACTATTTGGTGATAATAATGCTCTGTCTGACTTTACACTAATAGTTAATGAGGCTGATTATCGGCAAATAAAAAAAGCCTCCCGTAATTACGAGGCTGGGAATATAAAGATGTTTAAATTTGCAGAATGGAGAAAATCAGGAGAAATTTTAGATAAGCTGAAGCAAAAACAATATCAAGTAAATTCCACAATTGAACCTAAGTATTACAAAATGTCCTCAAGGTTGGGTGAATATAATCTTAAAAAACAATCATCAGTGTTTTTAATATTTGTTGAAACCTTTGTTTTTCTTTTATTTTGGGCTTCTGCAAATATAATTCTTTATTTGAAATTACAATTAGAATTTGAAGATGAGCAAAGAAAATTCATGAGCTTATATAAAATGGGAATACGTGAAGTTGAGTTCCGAAACCTTGCTAATAAAAACCATGGATTCATGTTTTTGCTTCCGGTTTTAGCGGGAGCCGTTATTGCAATCTTTTATATTTATTTCGCAAGCGAATACTATAATAGGTATTATAGATGGCTTAGTGTGGGGTACTGCAGCATTATTTCAGTTATAATTATTTTACTTCAGACAGGTTTTGTGAAAACATATACAAATTCCTTCTTAAAGCGTATTCTAAAAGGTATTTTATAAGATTGACTTATAGATGTGCAAATTCAGTTTTACAGCTCCCATGGGTTAACTAATTAACCTTTGGGAGTTTTTATGTATAAATTCGTATTAATTGCAAATAGTTAATAATAATGAATTGACAATATTGTATGACGTACAGTATAATATTAATCGAGGTGGTAAAATGGAATCTACAGATGACATCCTAAGTTCACTGGTTGTGGAACTAAAGAGAGGAACTCTGATACTATCGGTACTCAGCCAACTATTTAATCCTGAGTATGGTTATTCACTTGTACAAAAGCTGGAGCAAAAAAACAATCCTATTGATGCCGGAACCCTTTACCCGTTATTGCGCAGGTTGGAGAAGCAGCTGCTTTTGGTGAGTACTTGGGATACAAGCGAAGCCAGACCAAGAAAATTCTATGTAATTAGTGAAGAAGGGAAAAAAGTATTTCAGTGTCTCAAAGAAGAATGGAGAACACTGTCCGGGAATTTGGAGAATTTATTGGAGGAGGAAAGGGATTATGGAGATGATTGACCGTTATATATATGCAGTTACACAGCATCTGCCTGAAAATATCCGTGAGGATGTAAGCAAGGAGCTTCGGTCTAATATTCAGGATATGTTGCCGGAGGATGCATCAGATGATCAGATAAAGGAAGTCCTTGAGGAATTGGGCAATCCTGTAAAACTTGCGATTGAATATAACCCCGAAAGAAGATACCTGATAGGCCCAAGTATCTATAACCAGTATATAACCTTACTAAAGCTCGTAACAGGTATTACTGCACTGACTCTGGGAGGTATAGCCATATTTACGTGGCTGTTTAATTTTGCTGATGCACAAAAGCCGGCAACCGTTGTAGCAAACATCATATCTGCAATTTTTGAAGGGGCATTGCAGGGAGCCTTCTGGGTTACCCTGGTATTTGTAATTATGGAAAGAAGCGGGGTGCATGAGGGACATAGTCCCTTTACAAAGAAAAAATGGACTTTAAAAGACTTGCCCGATATACCTGACTATGGCAAAAAGAAAATATCAAGGGTATCTACAACTGCGGAGATGCTTTTTACAGTTATTGTTACAGTGGTATTTATCTTCCGACCGGGTATTATTGGAGTTTCACTCAACGGAAGCCAGTTTGTGCCAATACTAAATGCCGACAGGTTAAGTACATATATAATCGGAATAGTTTTATTAGGGGTTTTAAGTCTTGGTATTCTGGTATGGAAGACAATTTATCCATATTGGAGCATACCTCTGGCTGCAGCAAATGCGGGTTTCAACATTGCCACAGCCATTCTCATGTTGTTTATGGTAAGAGATAGGCATATGGTTAATGGTGAATTCCTGAAATTACTGGAAAACCTTACAAACCTGACTTTGTCACAAGTGACATTAATATGGCAGAGAGGCCTTTGGCTATTTGCCGCCGTGTTTATTGTAATAGCAATCTGTGACAGTATAGCAGGAGTCTTCAAGTGTAAAAGATAGTATCCGTGAGGAAAGAGAGGAGGGGGATAGGTAGGTCATTGCTTCACTCATTATGCAAACACCATTTGCACCTGCCTCGGTTACCTCTTTTACTCTGTTCTGAGTAATACCTCCGATTCCAAAAACCGGAATGGAAACAGAGTTGCAAACCTCCCTAAAAAAATCCAACCCCCTTGGCGCCAACCCTTTTTTACAGTCTGTTTCGTAAATATGCCCGGCTATCAAGGCGGAAGCACCTGAGTTGCATGCCTCTTGTGCCTCCTTTGCTGAATGTACCGAAACCACTACTTTGGAAATGGACTGCAGTGCATCCCTGTATTTTTTAAAGTCCTCCAGAGAAACATGTACTGAGGATATTCCCAAATTTTTTGCAACCATGATATATTTATTGATAATAAGCTGAACTCCTGCGGAGTCACATATAACTTTGACTTTTTCCGCAAGAGCTTGATAATCTTCAGGGCTTAAATCCTTTTCTCTCAATATTATGGCATGGGGCTTGCCCGAGGCCAAACACGCTATTCTATTCAGAAAATCATCCTTGCACAAATTTCGGTTGGTTACATAAATCAACATTTAGTTTAATCTCCTTTTAGACTCTGATGTAATCTGAATAAACAGGCTGTAAGCCTCTTGACAAAATCATTTCATGAACCTGCTCTACACTTCTGCTATCGCTGATTTCAAATTGTTCGTCGCCTTTTTCGTCATTTTTATGGCCTCCTACGCCTACACTTACTCCTGCCGAAATCTTGTTGGCTGCCAGTCCCGCCACATTGTCACGAAACCCCGCTCTTTCCCTTGTAGAAATAGTAATCCCTGCAAAAGGCATGAAAAGCCTATAGGCAAGCATAACCTGTAAAAGCTGTTTTTCATGTACGCCATTTGGATTATTCTGTTCATTATTTATAAATGGTCTTAACCGGGGAACAGAGAAGGAAATCTCTGCATAAGGGTATTTTTGTTGAATGAAATATGCGTGAAGGCCTGCTGCAAAGGCATCTTTGCGGAAATCATCCAAACCAAGCAAGGAACCAAACGCAACGCCCCTCATACCTCCAAGTAAGGCACGCTCCTGAGCATTGAACCTGTATGGGAAAATCCTCTTTGGTCCCCGTGGATGAACAAGTTGGTACTTGTCGGTATTGTATGTTTCCTGATATACACATACAAAATCTGCTCCGCATTCATGCAAAAACGCATATTCATCTGAATTAAGAGGATATATTTCAAGTCCCACAGTGGAAAAATAATGAGAAGCAAGCTTTACGGCATCTCCGATATATTGAACTCCTGAAGCGTTACGGGCTTCTCCGGTTAAAATCAATATCTCCCGCAGTCCGGTTGATGCGATTTCTTTTAGTTCTTCCTCCAACTCCCCAGGGTTAAGCTTTCCACGACGAATTTTATTATGACAATTAAAGCCACAGTAAACACAGTGATTTTCACAGTAGTTGGCTATGTACAGGGGTGTAAACATGCTGACTGAGTTACCAAAATGCTTTTTTGTTTCCATTGCAGCTTTATGTGCCATATATTCCAGAAAGGGTGCGGCGGCAGGAGAAAGCACGGCTCCATAATCATCTAAGGATAGCCTTGATTTCATCAGAGCTATTTCAACATCCCTGTCGGTATATTTGCTATAGTCGTATTCACTTGTAAGACTCAGAACCTGATTCATTATATTGGAATCAATTGCCTCCATGCCTTTTTGATATTCCATGTGATTTGTTTTTTCCATATCTAATCCTCCAAAAAGCCTGTCAAGGGACTGGATGCTTCCGCCTTGTAGCTTAATACTCTTCCGAGACCTGAAAGGTAAGCAGCACGTCCTGCTTCAATTGCAAGTCGAAAGGCTTTTGCCATTAAGGCAACATCACCTGCTGTTGCAACTGCAGTATTGCACATAATTGCGGCCACGCCCATCTCCATTGCTTCACAGGCCTGTGATGGACGGCCTATTCCTGCATCAACAATAATCGGTAAATTAATCTCATCCACGAGGATTTGAATAAAGTCCTTGGTACTTAGGCCCTTGTTGCTTCCTATGGGGGCGGCAAGAGGCATAATTGCTGCTGCACCGGCTTGCGCCATAGCTCTGGCTGCATTTAGGTCGGGATACATGTATGGCATTACGATGAAGCCCTCCTTTGCCAGAATCTCAGTTGCCTTAATGGTTTCATAATTGTCTGGCATAAGGTATCTTGAGTCATTTACCACCTCGACCTTTACAAAATCTCCGCAGCCGATTTCTCTGGCAAGCCGTGCTATTCTTACAGCTTCATTAGCATTTCTGGCTCCTGAGGTGTTCGGAAGCAGGGTTATGCCTTCCGGCATATAGTCCAGAATATTTTCTTCACCGCCAACATTTGCACGGCGAAGAGCTAGAGTTGCCATTTCGACATTTCCATTCTCAATAACCGCCTTGGTCATATCTAAAGAAAATTTTCCGGAGCCAAGTATAAATCTTGATTCAAATTCATGTCCGCCTATAACTAACTTATCATTCATAAAATTCATTTACCTCCTTATGTAATCTATTTATATATCTTCAATCCCAAGGAGCAGCCTCAGAATCATATTAGCCTGATGCCCTGCACATATCTGCACACGTGGTGCCATCAGACCCTGACCGATGCCTGCTCCGTTTTCAAAGTCACCACACAGGTAAAAACCCTTCATTCGCCTGACTGTTTTAATAATATTTGAGCTTTCATATCCCGCCATGCCGGAGGCGGCCACAATTTTACTGCCCGGAAGCCTTTCCAGAACAGTATTGACCAACATGGACTTTGCTTCCGGTTTGTCAAAGGCTTCACAAATAATACTGTAGTCCCCGAAAAGCTCACAAACATTATCTTCTGTTACACGTACGGTTCTTGTTTCAACGGTTATGAAAGGATTTATTTCCTTGAGCTGCACTTTAAGAGCAGCTGTCTTTTCCATACCCAAGTGACTAATGTAGTAACTTTGCCTGTTGAGATTACTTGGCTCCACCATGTCAAAATCCACCAGAAACAGGTGACCAACTCCTATTCTTGCAAGCATGACAGCTATGTTTGAGCCAAGTCCGCCAAGCCCGGCTATGGCAACCCGGCCTTCCTTCAACTTATTATGAACATTTGGCGTATGCCGTGCCATCATCATGCTTTCAAGCTCATCCCTGTCCGGCATGCAGCCCTTGGGAATGACAGCAAGGGTGTCGTTCTCAGAAAGCTCGCAATCCGTGTCTATCTGGAAGCCGTTTAAAATAACTATGTCAGTTTTATTGCCAAGTTCACGTCGCACCTCAAAAGCTGTTCTGAATTTGACATTCGTTCTTTTTCCGTTTAGTGCAATAATCATTTTCAGCCTCCTCCTACAAATCTTACAATTTCAAGAGTATCTCCATTGCCCAGCATTACTTGGGAATAGGTTGCTTTAGGAACAATCTCGCCGTTCAGTTCTACTGCAATTCTTGAAATATCATAGTTTTGGGAAACCAGATAATCCTGCAGGCTTTGTTTAACTGTTAATTCCGTATACGTCCCGTTTACCTTCATCATGCTCATTCCTTTCAACAAAATTCCGAAAAAAAAAGCACAAAATGAAATTTACACCCGCGGTGGTGTACCCCATTTTGTGCTTCTTTATTCAGTTGTATATATTATATTATATTCGTACGGATTAGTCAATTAAGTGAGTTCTGTTTGTTTTGCCGGATAGCCAGTAGTATAAAAGATTCTGAGGTACAAGGCACTAATATGTTTACCAAAACATAGTATATGGAAAAGAACCGTTTAGGTAGTGATAAGTATGCCATGCTCAACAGGAACAATCTCTTATACAATACGCCCGGGAGACACGTTATGGCAAATTGCAAACATGTATGGTACTACAGTTTATGCCATTGCTGCCGTCAATCCGGGGATTGACATTAACAAACTTTACGTAGGACAGGTAATTTGTATTAATCCCAATCAGGGGTACTACCCGTTAGAAAACAGTTTTAGGAATCCAGGAATAAGCAGAGCAGAGGTAGCTTTAAGCAACCACTTGAGAATGCTATGGGAGCAGCATGTTTTCTGGACCAGACTAACAATTCTGAGCAATGTTTTTGGAATACCGGACGTGGATTTAGTTACCAAACGTCTATTACAAAACCCGACAGATTTTGAGGCCGCCTTAAAGCCGTATTATGGGAATATTACTGCATCCAGGTTTGCGAATTTACTAACAAATCATCTTGTTATTGCCGACCAACTTGTCAAGGCTGCAAAAGCGGGTGACACCGCCGCTGCTGCAGATGCTGAAAAAAGATGGTATTCCAATGCAGATGAAATAGCTGCATTTCTGGCAAGTATAAATCCTTACTGGTCTCGTGACAAATGGAGGGCAATGCTGTATGAACACCTTGCATTGACCAAGGTAGAAGCTGTTGACATGTTGACTGGGAATTTTTCCGGAGGAATTTCAACATTTGATAGAATTGAGAAACAGGCTTTGGAAATGGCCGATGTGATGACAAAAGGCATTGTTAAACAATTTAACAATAAGTTTAAATAGCTAAACTGCATATATACAGTGGTCTGATAAATTCCTATATTTATAGGTTCGATACTGTACTGATTTAGCGGAATGAAAATTATAAAAGGTAGTGGAGTTTTAACTTCACTACCTTTTATTGATGTCAAGGTTATACTATCGGGTCTTAAATTGTGAAATCAACGCGTTTAATTCTTCTACACACTTTAATAATAATTGGGCCTTGGAAGATATTTTTTCTAATGCCTTAGATTGCTCATGGGTTGCAACTGAATTTTCCTGACAGGAACTATTAATGTGTTCCGCTGTTCTCTTTACAACATCAATGGTTTTCACAATATTATTACTTTCTGCAGTAATTTGTTTTGTTGCAGAGAATACCTCCAGAATTTGTATATCTACATTTTGGACAGATTTCTGTATTTCTTCAAATACATGGCTTACCTGTCGGGATTTTTCAAGGCCTTCAGCAACTTTGACGGTACCTTCTGAAATTGCTGTAACTGCATTTTGGGTTTCTTCACGTATACTTAATATCAGGCTTCTTATTTGGCTGGCGGATACTTTGCACTGTTTTGACAGCTTTTTTATCTCTTCGGCAACAACACAAAAGCCTTTGCTGCATTCCCCTGTATGGGCAGCTTCAATTGCAGCATTTAGGGATAGCAGGTTTGTCTGGTCAGTTATATCAGAAATTATATCAATAATTTTACAGATTTCATTTGATTTTTTATTAAGATTCTTTATTACCACTGCAGTATTTGAAATAGTACTGTCAATCTCTTTCATTTGTTCGGCTACAGCATTTACTGTAACCATCCCCTTATTTGATGCATCAGCAGATGCCCGGGCAAGCTTCGTAACATTATGACTGCTGACTGAAATCTGGTTCAGTCCGGCAGATACTTGGGAAATGGATTCAAAAACTTCCTTGACGCTTGAAAGTTGTTTATCGGTACTTAAAGCTACGTTTTCGCTTGTAAGCTCAATTTTTTCCATTACACTTGAACTTTTCAGGGAACTTGATGTTAAATCCTTTGATAAGGCTGATAAGTGCTGAGAGCTTTCGCTTATTTGCAGCATTAAAATTCTAAGCCTTTTAATCATAGAGTTAAACGCTTCTGCTAATTGGCCAAGTTTGTCATTTGATTCAATTTCTGCTCTTATTGTAAGGTCTCCGTCTGCCACTGCACGGGACACTTCTTCTAACCCTGTAATTGGCCCAGATAGAACCGAACAAGTGTATAATGTCATTAAAATAATGACACCCAATGACACCGTGATGTATATCAACAACACATCTTTGAGGCTTTTGCAGTCATCCTGACGGTTTTCACTGGCCTTATTAACTTTCTCTCGGTTGTAATTTACCAAGTCATCGGTTGCATTACGTAAATTATCATAGGCCTGTATTGATTTGTCTGCAAGTAAGAGATTGATATCTTCTGTGAAATTATCCTGTTTTGTGTTATCAAGAACTTTCCGGCTCGCTTTTATATAGTTTTCCCATTGTATTTTAACCTGTTCCCACTTATTAACATCTTCAGGCAAAACAGCCGAATCTCTGCGTTCTTTTATAATTTTTTCAGCTTCTATTACAATACTGTTCATATCCTTTTCAAACTTTTCAAAGGCCCCTTTATCAGCATAATTATTTTTATAAATCATAAATCTGTATTCATTGGTTCTATACTCATATCCCAAAGTTTCTATTTTGTGTGCGGACTCAACGCCTGAAAGCCACATGTTATCCAACTCAGTGCCATTCTTATAAATTTGCCCGACACCTGCATATGCATATATTACCAATCCTATCAAAACAGCTGATATCATACCGAATGAAAAAAATAATTTAATTCTTAATGTGAGTGGCAAATTACCTACCTCCTTAAGTTTGGATATGTACGTACGCAATTTGAGCCATTAATATAATTTATGCTAATTAACGACAAAATGTTAACATAAAGCTGGGTTAAGAAAACATGTCATTTATATTGAACAAAAATATTTACGTTTATAACTTGATAACTGAATAACTACAGAGTAATACCTAAAAAATGAATTTAATTCTATATATTGACATGTCATTAATTATGACTTATTATTGTGTATAGAATAATATGAAATTTAATTTTGATACCAAAAGAAGGAGGAATGTTTGCTTATGGCAGCTACGGAGAGAATGCCTGTAGGAAGTGTTATATCATTTGCTGGAGAGATTAAATCTGAAATGGTTAACAGATTGTATAGAATGGGGTGGCTTATCTGTGATGGAAGTAAATTGAAAATTGCTGATTATCCTGATCTTTTTCAGTCTATCGGGAATGCGCATGGAGGGGATAATAATTATTTTTACCTGCCCGATATGCAAAGCAAATTTATAAGAGGAGTTAATGGAGACGCTGTTAGTGAATCAGGTAAGTTGATGGACCCTGACGCAGCTCAGAGGACATTTGCTAAAGATGGTGGAAATACCGGAAATGACGTAGGTTCCTATCAGGATTTTGCAACAGGACTTCCAAAGGCTAGTTTTACTACTGATGTAACGGGTAGTCATGCACACAATTTACCTCACTTGCCTGACGGTTCTCACAATGCATATGCCGGCAGTATAGGCAGGGATGGCGGAAAAGAGGCTGGTGACAATACCAGAACAGGTGAATCTGGTTCCCATTCTCATGATATTGTCGGTGGAGGAGATCCCGAAACCCGTCCAAGAAATATGAATCTGCATTTCTTAATTAAATTCAGTAAAGACAGCAAATAATTTTTTATTTATATAGGAGGAAGAGATATGCCTTTAAAATTTCCAGTAGGTATTGTTATACCTTTTGCCGGACCACTTAAAGAAGACCAGTTGAAATCTTCCGGCTGGTTGCCTTGTGACGGAAGAGTGTTGGATAAAACACAATATTCAGAACTGTTTAATGTAATAGGAACAAAATATGGAGGAGATGGTATTCCTAATTTTTATATACCTGACCTTCGAGGAAGATTTGTCCGTGCAACCGACCACGGAAGAGGGTACGACCCTGATGCGCAACAACGTAAGGCTGTAAGGTCAGGAGCAACGGCCGGGGACAATACGGGCTCGGTTCAGGATTATGCAACAGCCAAGCCAAAGAATAATTTTATAACAAACGATCAGGGCAATCATAACCACTCAGTTGACCATCTGCCTACAGATTACTGGAATGCCGCATGTGCCATAACCGATAATGAAGGTGCGAATTTCCCTGGGCGTACAGCTACATCAGGGGAAGCCGGACAACATTCGCATACCATTATATCCGGCGGGGACAGCGAGTCCAGACCTGTAAACCTGTATATGTATTGGATTATAAAATTTACTTCAGCTGATTATGATGAGTCTATGTTATTAGCAGCAGGGTCTATTGTATCTTTTGCAGGAGATGCAGTAAATCAGAGCAATGACCTGATTGCCAATGGTTGGCTTCCATGTATCGGCAGTTCATATGAAGTCAGCAAATATCCTGACCTTTATGAGAACATCGTTAATATATACGGAGGTGATCAGACCAATTTTAATGTACCGGATCTTAGAGGATTATTTGTACGAGGTGTAAACTCAAATACATCGGATACATCGGGAGCACATGGATCAACCAGAGTTGGGCAAATAGAGGAATATTCAACCTCTCTTCCAAAAACCTCCAATTTTTCATTATCAACAGACGGAGCTCATACTCACAGCGCTCCCAAACTGCCACAGGATAAATATATAGAAAATTATTGTGCAGGCCACGAAGTTGCCAATTATCCTTCAGGCCAAGTAACGGATAATAACGGAAATCATAAGCACATTATAGCCGGTGGTGATTCGGAGACACGACCTGTAAATATTTATCTGGATTATATTATAAAGTCCAGCAATGTTTAAATAACAGTACATAACTTTAAATAACTGCCTCCGGCACAAAAAAAGGTTCAGACCATGTTGTAGAAACAGCACCTGACAGCGCTGAAAATGAACTAAAGCTTGATAAATTCAAGTTCAGAATAGTTCCCGTATAATAAGTGTAATTTCATATACGTAAGAAAAAGCATGGATTGGCATATGCAGCCGATTCATGCTTTTTTAAGCAAAATTAAATACTCCTTATTACAGATTCTAATAACCCCGGAAATCTTGCGTCTAGTTCATCATACCTTATGGACATAAACCTTTGTTTACCCTCAATCCGTACATTTATTAGGCCGGATTCCCTTAAAACCTTGAAGTGATGGGAAAGGGCGGACTTTGTCAGGTCTATATTACAGCATGCACAGGTGGTTTCCTCCTGATTGGCAAGATTTTTTATAATCTGAAGCCGCGTAGGATCACCAAGTGCATTTAAAACAGTAGATAAGCACATTTGTTCTGTTGTAGGATGAAATAATTCCCGCAAGTTCCTGTACCTCCTGTATTATTTTAATTTAATATACTATTGAATTATACCACAGGCTATGATATATTTAAATAGTTCAATTATATTTGAACTATTTAACATAAGTAAACTTTATATTTTAGAATATAATAATAAGTATCTTTAAAAGATTGTTAATTATGTATGGAGGTAGATATTATGGAATTGCTGCATAAGCCGCTAAGTATAGGAAATCTGAAACTAAGCAACAGATTGGTCATGCCGCCCATGGCTACTGCAAAGTCGGAAGATGACGGGAAAGTAAGCCGGGACATTATTGAATATTACGATGAAAAGTCAAAGGGTGGCCATATAGGTCTTATAATTATTGAACACAGTTATATAAACAGGGAAGGCAAAGCCAGTAGTAATCAGCTGTCCATAGCAGATGACAGTGTAATAGAAAATCTAAAGAAATTATCTGATGTAATCCACAAGAATGGCTCTAGGGCCATAATGCAGATTAACCATGCAGGAAGTGCCGCATCTGCCGAAATAACAGGAAACAGTCCGGTAGGCCCTTCTGCCGTACCACATCCGAGAAATCCGAATGTTGTTCCCAGAGTACTTACCACGGAGGAAATAAAGGGTATAATCAGTTCGTTTGCAAATGCTGCCAAAAGGGTTAAAGAGGCGGGCTTTGACGGTGTCGAGATACATTCAGCCCATGGTTACCTTCTAAGTCAGTTTTTATCTCCAATAAGCAATAAGCGTTCCGATGAATACGGCGGAAATGTTTTAAACAGAATAAAAATACACCTTCAGGTAATTGATGCTGTAAAAAAAGCAGTAGGAGAGGACTTTACCGTTTTTCTGAGACTTGGGGCATCAGATTATATGGAGGGCGGCACCACAATAGAGGATAGCATTATAGCAGCCGGTGAATTTCAAAAGGCAGGCGTGGCGGCTCTGGATATTTCAGGGGGCTTTTGCGGCTACATTAAACCGGATATAAATGAGCAAGGTTACTTCTGGCCTTTGACAAAGGCAATTAAGGAGCAGGTTTCCATTCCTGTCATACTTACCGGAGGAATTACGGAGCCGGAGTCGGCAGAACAGCTTTTAGCTGATGGAAAGGCTGATTTGATAGGAGTAGGCAGAGCAATTTTGAATGATTCTGATTGGGCTGCCCGTGCAATGGGTATATAAATTTAGATTAATAAATTAATCCCGTAAGGAGGTGATAAAATGATAACAAAGGACTGGTCAATAACTGATATAGTTGAGAAATATCCAAAAACTGCAGAAATATTGATGAACCATGGAATGCACTGTTTCGGATGTATGGCAGCAAGGTTTGAGAACATAGAACAGGGCGCAATGGCTCACGGTATAAATGTAGATGAATTAATAAAAAAACTTAATGAGGCAATAAAGGAATAATTCTAAATAAGAATAGCAAGATTCAAAATAAGCATAATTACCGAAGCAAATAAATGTTCCGGTTATTACGCTTATTTTTTATCTGCTATATGAAGAATATTATTATGAAGTAAATAATAAGCAGTGCAAATCCAAGAGGAAGCCCGATTTTTGCCCATTCACGACTCTTAATGCCCAGTTTCCCTGCGGATATAATATTTGGAATATTGCCGGGAATGAGCATTCCCCCGCTTAGCAGCAGCCCCATAAGAATCGCCTGAATCTGTTTAGTACTCATAGCAGGGCTTACCTCGGCAGCTGCAAGTGTTGCATTGTCTAATACGGCGGAAGATATGTTAATCCAGTATAATAGCATACTGGGCAAATGAATGACATATGTGTTTATAAGGGGCTTAAATCCGGAACCCAGCAGCTCTAAGGCTATTATAAATAAAAATATTTTTATGGCGCGAACAAATACTGCTTTTATGCTTTCTAGCTCCAAAACCCCTTCACTTTCGTCCTTCCAGCTAGTTTCACCCGCTATTTCATTTTGATTTGCCCTATGCATCATTTTTGATACCACAGCTCCAAGTATTGCCATAACCAGGACTCCGGGAATAACGTATATGCCTATGTTCCTGAAAAGATACATAAAATCGGCTTTCAGAGAGGAAACTACTATAGTTGAAAGAGGCTCTCCAATAGGAGTTAGGGCTGAACCCAAGCCAATTGCAAAACAGGATATTACTGTTAGCTTTACCTTCTGACTGTGCTTGAAGGGTAGGGCATGCACTATCTCAACAAGTATCAAAGCGGCGATTATAGCCGTAATCAGACTGGAAACCAGACCTAGAACTATTATTAGTAGAAAAACAAAGATGCTTATAGGTAAACGCTCTGTGGCATATCCTACAAATCTTTTGATTTTGCCTACTGAAATCCTGAAAATAAATCCGGCTACCAGTACTGCACCGGTTATAAAATAGAGAAGATAGTTTTCAAATATATGCAGCACTAAGCCTCTAGAGAGTGTACCTGAAATTAATGTTGCTGCAATTCCCATAACTAGCAGAAAGTATTCCAGATTATGTTCTATGGGCTTAAATACAAAGGGTAGTATCAATATCAGCGCCAGTACAATCAAAAGTCCTATAATCATTTAATATCCTCCAAAAGTTCTTTTTATTTCATAAAATTAGCTAAAACAATTACAATTCCAATTGCGGCTACAACATAGCAGATTACCATTATAAGATGCCTTTTTATATTATTCATTAGTGTCACCCCCTTTACTCAAAACGCAGCCGGGGAACTTTCAAATATTGGGAAGTAATTTATGTTACGAGAACCAGATTTTTCTAAATAAGAACGCAAAAAAGGTGGAAAACTCGTAAATATACGAGCTTCCCACCCCAGAAGCCAAAAACTCTTGAAAACGGAAGTTATCCGTTCAACCGAAAAGAACTTTATTAACTTACGGTTATTATAACACGGTAAAAAAAATTGTACAATATTTATAAGGAGCTTAGGTATAAAAATAAACCACCGTATAAAAGGGGATAGACTATGACAAGAAATTATTCGCAGTTAAATAAATATGAAGCAGAAAAACTGCTTGAATTTATAAATAGAAACAAAATAAATAAAACGTCCTTAGAAGACATGGAAAAACAATACAGGGCTGAAGGATTTGATTATGGTAAGGGTGTTATTGTAATCATTAATCAAGATAATATAATTGGATTGGCATCAGTAGTTTTGAAGGAATGTAAAGAAAAAGGGATAGCTTACGTTATTAAGGTGGATATAAATGAAAACGTAGAGGATAAAAAGTCTGCTATCTGTGAAATTTTGCAAGAATCCAAGTACATTGCCAAAAAGTATGGGGCAAACCAAGTATATTTAGGAACAAAGGATGATACAATTATCAAAATACTCAAAAATTTAGGTATGGAGAAACTGTATTCCGTAATAAGAATGAAATTGGATGATAGAAATGTAAAATATAAACCATTAGATTTGATTGAATTATCAGAGCAAAATAAAAATGAATACTTAACAATTTACAATAATTCATTTAGAGAAGTCCCCAACGGATCAACATTAACAGAGAAAGAAGTTGAGGAATATGTAAAAAATGCAGATGAAAACAATTGTTATTATATAGTAACCGTTAATAATGAAAAGGTGGGTTTTCTACAATTTAATATTGAGGAAGGAATAGGTGAATTTGATTTGGGATTACTTAAAGTAGTTAGAGGAAAGGGATACGGCAAGCTGCTTTTGGAAACTGCTATTAGTTTTTTGAACGAAAAGAAGGTGGCAGAAATTGATTTAATTGTTGTTACAAAAAATATAGTAGCCCTTAATATGTATAAAAAAAGAGGATTTAAAGAAAATGTATTATTGAGTGACTGGTTTCAAGTTCTGTAACTGAGAAGCTTTAAAGATAGCATCATTGTGTAAATTATTACCTTATAAGGAATAGTATGGTACAATATATTGAATAAAATTTATAGGAGAACCAAAATAAAATGAAAAAACTCTTAACTATTTTAATGACATTAAGTCTGATAATCGGAATTACCGCATGCACAGGTGGAGATAAGAGTACAGCTACTCTTGATACTTTTATAAAATCTTATACTGATGCCGGTGTCAAAGTAGATGCCAAAGAAAAACCTGTATTTGCTATGATAGGGGCTAAAGATGGTGTTATTTTCTATATGGATAATGAGAAAACAGCAATATATGAATATTCGTCGGAGAAAGAATTAAAAAAGAATAAGGAAGATAATAATCTTATAAAAGATTGGCCGTCAAATGGCAGGTTTTTACTTGAAACAAAAAACCAGAAAGCGATTGACATATTTAACGGTGTAAAGTAACAATCGGTTTTGTAACAATAATAGTCTGGAGAAAGTTAAGGTACTGGAGGCTTTTATGGGGCTGAAAATTTCTTTTGAAGTGCAAAACTTCAAGGCAGTAAGACTAATCGGTAAAGAGGTTGTTGTTGGCAAGAAAAATCCCGTTCCAGAATTATGGGATAGTATTTTAAATGGTGGTACAAATGAGTTTCTTCAAAGTATGCCCGAGAGAGTGTCTCCAAAGGGAGACACAATAGGTTGGATGGGTGAGTACAATTTAAAGACTAAAGAGTTTACTTATATTGCAGGGGTATTTACTAAGCCGGAAACTACGGTTCCAAACGGGTTTTCTCATCGTGACATCCCTGACTGTCTGATGGGGATTGGCTGGATAAAAGGTAACACTTCTCATCTTGAAAAGGGGGCTCATGCTAAAACAGAGAAAATAATGAAAGAGAACGGGTATATGCCAGATTATTCAATCGTTGGGATTTCAATGGAATACTATTCGTTCGATAATTATGCAAATATCAAAGAAGATGGTAATAATATCTTCACTTTTGGATATTTTTTGCCTTGTAAAAAAATTATTTAAGATGAGGCTAATAATGTCTAACATTTATTTTTTCAGGGGTAAGGCTGCGACAGGAAAAACAACTATAACAGATGCCTTGAGCAATAAAATAAAGGTTTCAATATTAAGAAAAGATAATATATTTGATGTCATATCACATTACATAGACGATAATTCAATAAATAATAGTATAACTTACGACTTGTTAGCAAAAATGATCCAGACTAATATAAATATTGTACAGATATAATTGTTGATATTGGCTTATCTAATACTGATAGTTGGAAGTTGTTTCTATCAAAAATTGATTTTAAGAATAATTGCAGAGTATTTATTTTTCATTGTGATTGTTCAGATTGGATTGCCTGGAGCAATAGGCTTCAAGATAGATTCAATAATCCATCTCCTAATCAATATTTTAAAAAGCTTGAAGAAGTTTTATCATACTATTCCAAATATAAAATTGAATTACTAGAAGATGAATACTATATTGATAGTTCTTTAAACTTAAAAAGTATCATAAACTTTGTTCTTGATAAAATTATTAATTAGGCAGCGTAAATGAAATTATATGCGACACACGGTACATGTATTGACTCTCGTTTTTGTTTAGGGGGGACATATGAGCGAGTATAAAATATAAGCCATTGTTTTTGACTGGGGAGACACTTTAATGAGAGACCATTTAGAATTTAGTGGTCCAATGGTTGAGTGGCCTCATGTTGACGTTATACCGGGTGTAAAGGATGTAATGTCTAAAATTTACAAGTCGTATATTTGCTGTGTTGATCAAATGCAGGAGATTCTGATTTGGAATTAATGAGGCTTGCATTAGCCCGCGTTTATTGAACCTTCTAAATATGTGGGGTTGTGGACTATATTGTTTTCAGAAATAAAAAACAATGACAAATTTCCATCTGCTGATTATTTAATAAGCCGAATGGACGAGTTAAATAGTGTAATATGTAAACTCCAAAAAGTCTAAATTGTGGAAAGGTTATATTTATCGGAAAAGGAAAACTCCTATGCAAAATAAAAATAAGCTTCTGATTATCAGAATCATTTTATCAGTATTATTAATAATGACACTTGTTTTAAAAAGGAATGACACTTGTTTAAAAAGGGCTCATTTTATCTCAGATAATGTAAACACAATAATAATAATTCTTATAGCAGTTGTCATAATATTTGGGCCATACAGATTTATCAGAAAATAATGTAAATGGGGTGCAGGAATGATATACAATCCATGCACCTCTTGGTATTTAAACAATAGAAGTTGATTA
Source organism: Ruminiclostridium papyrosolvens C7 (assembly GCF_000421965.1). Lineage (GTDB taxonomy): Bacteria > Bacillota > Clostridia > Acetivibrionales > DSM-1351 > Ruminiclostridium > Ruminiclostridium papyrosolvens_A. The sequence continues at coordinate 37,161 of NZ_ATAY01000030.1, forward strand.
ATGCTGCTGCGGTTGCTGTGGATTCGGATTTTGAAAACTTGCGGGCTGTGGGTTATCCGCATTAAAGAACTGATCTCCCGGGGTAGATAGATTAAAGTAAAGTTTTGAATCCTTTGTGATGCCCCAGTCCTTCAATGAACCGGTATCCTGAATTTTGTTAAAGGCTTCTCTGAACATAGTGTTATGAGCTTCCTCACGGTTCAGAAGAAAATCTATGGTACGTCTTACACCTTTGTCTGTTATCTGTCTGTAAAGATATTCGTAAACTACCTTGGCACGCTGCTCAGCTGCAATGTTAGAAAGAATATCAGCCGGAAGGTCTCCTGTTTCATTGACATATGCAGCAGTCCACAACTGCCCTGAAGCGTTACTTAGCATAGGTGTAAGTCCCGTTAAAACGTGTGCTTCTATGTTGCCAATAGTCGCATTTTTAGCATCAAGAACATGACCGTTGAGTAAATTTACTGTTTGAGCAACCATTTCCATATGACTTAATTCTTCCGATGCGATATCCAAAAACAAGTCTTTTATCTCAGGGTCCTTTATTCTGAAACTCTGTGAAAGATACTGCAATGCAGCTTTAAGTTCACCCTGAGGGCCGCCCAGCTGTTCCTGAAGCATTGCTGCATAATTCGGATTAGGGCCGTCTACCTGAACATCCTGTAAAAGTGCTTTATCATGTTTAAACATAATGTTATCTCCTTTTTTAAGTTGTTTGGTATTAGAATTTGTAGTATTTAATAAAATATTCTTCAATTATTGCATCGAATATTAATTATTTTCATGGGTAAAGATAGTTTTAAATATAGTTTCTTATGGAGGTTACTATGAAAGCTATTTTATATGAAGGAATAAAAAACGTTAAATTAAGGAATGTGGGCGATCCTGAAATAAAAAAAGATGACGATATAATTGTAAAAGTTACCTCAACAGCTATATGCGGCTCTGATCTTCATCTTATACATGGTATGATACCGAATATGCCGTTGGGATATATATTAGGGCATGAAACCATGGGGATAGTGGAAGATGCCGGAAAAGGAGTTCAAAAGGTTAAAAAGGGAGATAGAGTCATAATCCCTTTTCCGGTTTCATGTGGACATTGTTGGTACTGTGAACATGACTTGTGGAGTCAGTGTGATAATTCAAATGCAAATGGAGAGGTTGGCGGAATATTCGGATACAGTAAGACTTACGGTGGATATGACGGAGGACAGGCTGAATACCTGAGAGTTCCTTATGCTAATGTAGGGCCTACTGTTGTTCCTGAGGAATTGGCTGACGAGCAGGTGCTTTTTTTGACAGACATTTTGCCTACTTCTTATTGGGGAGTTGAAAACGGTGGAGTGAAAAAGTATGACACTGTAGTAGTGCTTGGCTGCGGCCCTGTAGGACTTCTCAGCATAAAGTGGGCAGCTTTCCACGGAGCTAAGAGAGTAATAGCCGTGGATTACGTTAATTACCGTCTTGAACATGCAAAACAGTATGGAGCAGAGGTTATTAATTTTGAAGAACACGATAATACAGGAGAATATATAAAAGAAATAACCCATGGCGGAGCAGATGTAGTAATTGATTGTGTAGGTATGGACGGAAAGATGACCAAATTTGAGATGATTGAGACTGCTTTGAAACTTCAGGGAGGATCAAAATCCGCTATTGAAATAGCCACTCAAGCAGTAAGAAAAGGTGGGACAGTGTCAATGGTAGGAGTTTATGGTGCAAGATACAATATGTTCCCACTTGGAGACTTCTTTGCAAGAAATATTACACTTAAAATGGGTCAGTGTCCAGCACAAGCCTATGTTCCAAGGATTCTGGATTTAATAAAGCAGGGTAAGTTTGATGCTACAGATATTATTACGCATAAACTTAAACTAGATGAAGGAGAACATGCCTACGAAATATTTGACAAAAAACTGGATAACTGTATTAAGGTCATATTAAAACCCTGACTATGTACTTTGGAGGATTGAATTATGATAAATGAGATACTCAATGGCTTGTCGAAATTAACTTCTTCCTCACAGGAGGTTTTACCAGATATTCTGCTGCTTCATTTTACGATTGTCAGTGCTTGCATCGTAGGAGATTCAAAGGAGTGGGTATTAGTTGATACCGGCCTTGAAAACTCATATGATTTTATAATGGAAAGTGCAAAAAAACGCTTTGGGGTTGAAAGCCGCCCCGAGGCGATAATACTGACTCACGGGCATTTTGACCATGTCGGTTCAGTTATAAAACTTTCTGAGGAGTGGGATGTGCCGGTATATGCCCATTCTCTTGAAATACCCTACATTACGGGGAAAGAGGATTACCCGACGGCTGATTCATCCGTGGATGAAGGACTTGTTGCTAAAATGTCTCCTGCTTTTCCGCACACAAGTATTAATCTTGGCTACCGCGTTGCAGCTCTTCCCCGGGATGGAAGTGTACCCGGCATGAAAGGCTGGAAATGGATTCATACACCCGGACATACCCGAGGGCATATTTCTTTATTCCGGGAAAATGATAGTACTCTTATTGTAGGAGATGCCTTTACTACAACAAAGCAGGAATCTTTTATGTCTGTGCTTACCCAGAAGGAGAAAATCAAAGGGCCCCCTGCATACCTTACTACAGATTGGAAAACTGCACAAAAGTCCGTTGAGCTTATAGCCAAGCTGAAGCCGCATCTGGCAATACCAAGTCACGGAATGCCAATGGCTAGAGATGAGTTAAAAAGGCATCTGGAATACCTTGTCCAGAATTTTGAAGAAATATCTGTTCCTCATAAGGGACGGTTTGCGGGAAGTGAAACAAAACCCGATAGCGTACAGTAACCAAATAAATTAAACTCACATATATTGAAACTATAAATATATAAAAGTGAGTGATTTGCTTTGAGAATTCATGTTGTAAAGTCAGGTGAAAGCATATATTCAATTGCACAGCAATACAGGGTTTCACCGCAAAAAATAATATCTGATAATGAACTGACCAACCCGGGCCAACTAGTAGTAGGACAAACTTTAGTAATACTGGAGGGAACCCGAAGACATGTTGTAGCTCCCGGAGAATCAGTTTATTCCATAGCAAGATCTTATAAAATAAGTGTCAATGAACTTTTGGCAGCCAACCCTCAGATAACGGACCCCTCCAGAATACAGCCGGGGATGGTTATTACTATACCTCCGGTAACCTATGATTATGGGCCTATGGAAGTAAACGGCTATGCCTTCCCCAATATTGACATGGAAGTCTTGAGAAAGACACTGCCAAATCTGACGTACCTCAGTATCTTTAGTTATCAGGTAAGTCCAGACGGGAATCTGAATTCTATACCCGACGAACCGCTTATTCAGGCTGCAAGAGCCGCAAGGGTTGCTCCACTTATGGTTGTTACAAACATAAAAGAGGGCGGGGGTTTCGACAGCGATATTGCACATTCAATACTTACAAACGAGACGGCCCAGACAAATCTTATTAATAATGTTACCAGAATTTTAAGACAGAAGAATTATTTTGGTCTGGATATTGATTTTGAGTATATATATCCATATGACAGAGAGAGCTATAATAACTTCCTGAGAAGAGTTGTAAGGACTCTCAGACCTCTTGGTTATACAATCACTACGGCACTTGCTCCGAAGATATCGGGTACACAGCAGGGAAAATTGTATGAGGCTCATGATTATCCCGTTCACGGAGCATTGGTTGACCATGTTATACTTATGACTTACGAATGGGGATTCACGTACAGTGCACCAATGGCAGTATCCCCTATAACCGGGGTAAGACGTGTTCTTGATTATGCCGTAACAGTAATTCCCAGAAGAAAGATATTCATGGGAATGTCTAATTACGGTTATGACTGGACATTACCATATACTCCCGGAACCGCTGCAAGAACCGTCACCAATACAGGTGCGGTGGATCTTGCCAGGAGAGAAGGGGCTGAAATTCAGTTCGATGAAACATCTCAGGCTCCGTTCTTTTATTATTATGCTGATGACGGCAGGCAGCATGTAGTCTGGTTTGAGGATGCCAGAAGCATCTTTGCCAGGCTGACTCTGGCACATGAGTTCAGGCTGGGGGGAGTAAGTTACTGGACAATAAATCGGTACTTCCCACAGAATTGGTTGGTTTTAAGCTCTATTTTCAATATAAGAAAGATGCTCTAATATCTATATAAACTTATAGCTACTACTCCATGGTATTGAACAAAAACAACGACCGCAGCTACAATAAGCAAAAATAATGCAAATTGTGGCTGCGGTCGTTGTTTCTATATATAAAAATGTGGTAAATATTAAATGACTGTAGATGTACAACTAATGTAAATATTTGGTGTGTTTACAATTTAACAATTTGATTGATTATTTATTATTCCTTTGATAAAATAGTGTAGAAATGTGTAGAAAAATGTAGAATAAAGTAGGAAAATTTGGTAAGTAAAGAGGGGGAGCCAATTGAAAAGCAAAATACTAATTATTGGTGCAGGCTATGCGGGAATACTCACTGCTAAGAAACTGGCTAAAAAATTTAAAAAGAATGATGATGTGAACATCACTATTATTGATAAAAATCCATTTCATACAATGCTAACCGAACTCCATGAGGTAGCTGCAAACCGTGTTGATGAAGATAGTATCAAAATCAGCTTGAGTAAGGTATTTGCAGGCAGAAAGGTTAATGTTGTACTGGATACCGTAGAATCCATTGATTTTGAAAATAATAAGGTTACAGGAAACTGCAACACATATGAATATGAATACCTAGTACTGGCAGCAGGGTCAAAACCGACATATTTTGGTGTACCCGGTGCTGAGGAATTTTCTCATAAGCTCTGGTCATTCGATGATGCTGTTAATTTAAGAGAACATATTCATAACTGCTTCAGAAAGGCTGCTACAGAAACAAATCCTGAAAAGAAAAAGAGACTTCTGACTTTCCACGTTGTTGGAGCAGGCTTTACAGGAGTTGAAATGGTAGGGGAACTTGCAGAATATGTTCCTGTCCTATGTGAAAAATATGAAATAGACAGAAAAGACGTAAGCATATACAACGTTGATGTACTAACACGTACAGTTCCTAACTTGCCTGAAAAGCTGTCAAACAAGGTAGAAAACCGCCTTCAAAAAATGGGCGTTACCATGATGCTTAATAATGGCGTTGTAGGAGTCGGGGCGGACTTTATTGAAACCAAAAATGGGGACAAGGTTACAAGACATACTTCCGGAACAGTTATATGGGCAGCGGGTATCGAAAGCTCAGATATTACCAATGAGGCTGCAAAAACTCTTCAATCTGCTGCAAGAGGTCGTATAAAGCTTGATTCATACTTGCGTTCACTTGATAACGACCATGTATACGTAGTTGGGGACAACATGCTTTTTACAGCTGAAGGAGAGGAAAGACCAGTTCCACAGATGGTAGAGAACTGTGAACAAAGTGCGGCAGTTGCAGCAAAAAATATCTACAGTGCAATTACAGGTAAGGGCGAAATGACAGCTTACAAGCCTTCCTTCCACGGAATGATGGTATGTGTAGGCGGAAGATACGGTGTTGCAAGAGTCGGATTGCCTAAATTCATGTTCAATCTGCCGTCTTTTCTTGCGATGTTTGCAAAACACTTTATAAATATTATTTATTTTATACAGGTACTTGGCTGGAACAAGATATTTAGCTATATAAAACATGAATTCTTTACAATTAGAAATTGCAGAAGCTTTGTAGGCGGACATTTCTCTAACAGAACACCAAGCTTTTTGCTTGTGGCTCTGAGAATATGGCTAGGAGCAGTTTGGCTCTTTGAAGGAATTATGAAGATTGTTGAGGGCTGGTTTAACAAGCCCCATCTGGAAGGATTCTTCGGTGGAGCTAACGGTTGGTATGACAGTATTCTAAAGGGTGTGACAGAAGGGACAAGCGGTGAAGCAGGAAAGGCCGCTGTAGAAGCAGTTTCCTCGGCTACAACTGCAGGAGGCGGAGAAGCAGTGGCAGAAGGAATCAACAAGATAGGAACTACAATAATTAACTTTGATTTCTTACACCTTTTCCGTGTTATATTTGTCAGCGGCAAGCAGCTTGCAGAGTCTGCATTAAGTGATTTTGCATTCAGACTTGATATACCCCTTATGAATACTTTTGTTTATAAAGTTATACTTGCAAATGATTCTATTCAGATGTTTATGCAGATTTCAATCGTAATAGCTGAAATCTTAATAGGTCTTGCATTAATAGGAGGCTTGTTTACCACACCGGCTTCAGCTGTATCACTTATATTGCAGTTTATGTTCGTATGTACGACAGGTCTGTATTTGGGAACCTTCTGGATGATATTTGCCGGAATTGCCGTATTGATTGGCGCCGGAAGAACCTTCGGACTTGATTATTATGCGATGCCGTTCCTGAAAAGACAGTGGAAAAAGCTCCCTATAGTCAGAAAATGGTATATATACAACGATTAATGTTAAATATGAGCTTAAAGGGGTGATATGGTGATTGGCAGATTTTTGAATTATGTTGAAATAAAGACTAAGATAACCAGTACATTTGCATTTCTTATTACAATGGCTTTTTTGTTCTATATAGAAAATACCGTTAACTGGCTGCTTACGTTGATATTTTTTGCATCAATGTTCATATTCGATATGACTACTACTGCAATAAATAACTATATAGATTCAAAAACCAATCATCAATCACTTGGATTTCAAAGGAAAACTGCTCTGGCTATTATATATGTAATGCTGGGTATAAGTACGGCACTGGGGTTATATCTTGCATATCTCAGTGATGTGGTAGTACTGCTTATTGGTGCTGTATGTTTCATGTGCGGTATTTTGTATACCTTCGGGCCTTTACCCATATCAAGGCAGCCTTTGGGAGAGATTTTTTCAGGATTATTTTATGGATTACTGATACCGTTTATTCTTCTGTATATAAACCTTCCGAAGGGAACACTTTTGAACCTGAGCCTTAGTTTTACTGAAATAAACCTTCATTTAAGCATTGTGCCTTTAATTACAGTAGTTCTGCTTTCTATACCACCTGTATGTACTACAGCCAATATAATGCTGGCAAATAATATATGTGACCTTGAAAGAGATATTACGGTAAAAAGATTTACACTGCCCTACTATTTGGGAAAAAGGAAAGCAGTTTATCTGTTTGCCGGGTTGTATTATCTGGTATATCTGGATATCATACTCATGGTTGTGCTGGGCAAATTACCTTGGGTATGCCTGCTTTCATTAATATCGGTATATCCGGTTCAGAAAAACATAAACCTGTTTTTTAAGGAGCAGGATAAAGCAAAAACTTTTATTGTTTCCATAAAAAATTATGTACTTATAATGGGCTCTATATCATTGCTGATTTTTATAGGAGGATTGTTATTCTAGGGTAATTAAGGAGTTAATATGAAATTTGCTAAAAAGTCAGACATCTTAATAATATTAATAATTCTAATATCCGGAGGAGTCTTGTGGGCCGTGTATAACAGCTCCTTTTCAAAAAAACCCGCAAAAGCAGAAATATATTATAAATCACAACTGATTGAAACCGTTGATTTGACTAAGGGTAAGGATAGAACCTTCAGCATACCCCAAAGCGACCATGTAGTATTTCATCTTACAGCCGACGGCAGGATACGTTTTGAAGGTTCAGACTGTCCGGATAAGGTCTGCATAAAGACAGGGTGGCTTGACAAGGTGGGACAGACTGCTGCGTGCCTTCCTAATGAAGTATTTCTTAAAATTGTACCTCAGAATAATAACCGCAGTGATGATGATATAGACATGATAATAGGAAAATAGAAAGGTCAATATTGCTCATGAATAATTCAAGGAACAGTATGACAAAAACTAAACAACTGGTTCTTACTGCATTACTTTTCGCTGTTGCCTTGGTGCTTTCTGTAGTTGAGAATTCTTTTCCGCCTATATCCGCAGGAATTCCCGGTATAAAGCTGGGACTATCAAACATTGCCGTAATGTTTGCACTATTCTTTCTTTACAAGAGACAGGCATTTACAATTGCTGTTTTAAAGGCGTTGTTCGTATTGTCTACAAGAGGACCGGTAGCAGGCTTACTAAGCCTTGGCGGAGGAGTTTTGTCCATAGCTGTAATGGCACTGCTGATATTTGTTTTTAAGGATAGAGTTTCATATCTGATTCTAAGTATTTTTGGGTCAGTATCCCATAATGTAGGTCAGTTTATTATAATATCAATTCTTTATACAAACATGTATCTTTGGGTTTATCTGCCTGTGCTTTTAGTTGCAGGAGTAATCGCAGGGATAGCAACATCTACCTTACTCAGGTTTATTTTACCGGCCCTTAAAAAGCTGGTTTAAATAAAAACATATACAATTATATAGGAGGACTACTTATGAAAAAAATTATTTCGCTAGTAATGAGTTCTGTTCTGGCAGTATCACTGCTTGCCGGTTGTGGCTCATCATCCGAAACAAGTAATTCAACAAATTCCGCTACATCTACTTCCGCAAGCAGTTCCACTGCAGCTGTAAGCAGTGAAGCAAACGGAGATGCAGTTAAAACCGGACTTGCTGTTATTTCATCAATAGCAAAATCCACAGATGCAGGAAAAGAAGACGGTCTAGGACAGGTTGATTCAACTGTTGTTGCAGTTACAGTAGATAAAGACGGCAAAATTGTTAAGTGTGCTATTGATGCAGCACAAACAAAGATTAATTTTTCAGCAGTAGGTAAACTTACTACTGACTTAAAGACTGAATTTAAATCAAAGCAGGAATTGAAAACTGAATATGGTTTGGGCAAAGCTTCAAAAATAAGTAAAGAGTGGAATGAACAAGCCGATGCTTTCGCAAAGTATGTTGTAGGTAAAACAGTTGCTGAAGTTAAGGGAATAGCTGTAAATGCAGAAGGCGTTCCATCAGATAAAGAACTTTCAGCTACAGTTACAATACATATTGCAGACTTCACTGCTGCGATTGAAAAGGCTGTTAACAATGCCAAAGATCTTGGTGCAAAAGCCGGAGACAAGCTTGGTCTTGGTGTTACTACAAACATCAGCAAGTCAACTGATGCAGGCGAAAAGGACGGAGTAGCACAGGCATACTCAAACTACACAGCTACAACATTTGGTGCAGACGGTAAAGTAACAAGCTGTATCATTGATGCTTCACAGTCAGATGTTAAATTCTCAAAGGCTGGAAAAATCACTTCAGATTTAAAAGCTCCTTTGAAGACTAAAATTGAACTTGGTGCTGACTACGGTCTTGCTAAGGCTTCAAAAATTAAAAAAGAATGGTTTGAACAAACGGAAGCTCTTGCAAAATATGCTATTGGAAAGACAGTTGATGAAATTAAGGGTATTGCTGTTAATGCAGAAGGAGTGCCTTCACAGGCTGAATTAACAAGCTCAGTAACAATCCACATTGGTGACTACCAGGCTGTTATCGCTAAGGCAGCTGCAAATGCTAAATAATTACTGAATTAAAACAATTCATCTACAAATAATATAAATAAAAAACAAATTCAATGCTTAAATTGCACGCTTTGCTAAAAAAAGCGTGCGTTTAAGCATAATTTTTGAAATGAAAAAAGTGCCGGATGGCTTACGGAGGCTAATATAAAATGAAAACGTTAAAAAAACTGACAGCGATAATAATTATACTGGCATTTTCCATAAATCTTACGGCATGCGGAGATATAAAGAAAACCAGATATGAGGCAGAATTTCTTGTGTTGTTTGATACTGTAACAAAAATTGTTGCCTATACTGAATCCGAAGAAGAATTCACAAAGTATTCTCAGCTCATATATGATAACCTTAAAGAATATCATGAATTATATGATATATATCATGATTATCCCGGGAAAAACAATATAAAGACTATTAATGATAATGCAGGAAAAAAGCCTGTTAAGGTAGACAGAAAGATAATAGACCTGCTGCTTTTTTCAAAGGAATGGTATAAAAAAACAGACAGTAAAATGAACATTGCATTCGGTGCTGTTTTAAAAATATGGCATGATTACCGTACGGCAGGTTTGGATAATGAAGAAAATGCTAAAATACCTCCTATGGATATATTAAAGAAAGCATCACAACATACGGATATAAATAAAGTTAAAATAGATGAAAAAAACTCTACCGTTTATCTGGAAGACCCTGAAATGAGTCTGGATGTAGGAGCTGTTGGCAAAGGATACGCAACAGAGCAGGTCAGCCGGATTGCGGAGGAAAAAGGTTTTAAATCGGGACTTATAAGCGTGGGCGGAAATATACGTTCCATTGGAAACAAGGGCGTTGACGGTCAGCTGTGGAATCTGGGGATACAGAATCCTGACACAGAAAGTGAGAACTCAACCTTAAAGCTCATTTACGTAGCAGATAAATCAGTTGTTTCAAGCGGAGATTATGAAAGATACTATACCGTAAACGGTAAAAGGTATCACCATATAATAGACCCAATTACATTATTTCCATCTGAATACTTTTCAGCAGTTACTATAGTCACCCATGATTCAGGCATGGCTGATGTATTATCTACTGCCATTTTCAATATGCCTTTTGAACAGGGAAGCAAATTGATTGACTCTTTGCCTGATACTGAGGCACTGTGGGTTGCGAAAGACGGTAAAATAAAGGACAGCACGAATTTTGATAAATATCTCAATAAATAAGGTATCGTATAAGTCATATTTTTTAGTTATAATATTTTAGTGTGCAATAATGTATAATAACTTAATATAGCAAGGAGGCTAGACCCCCTAATGAACGATTTAAGTAATAATTGGAAGAAGAATATAATACTGTTTCTGACCAGTCAGACCATATCATTATTAGGTTCATCATTGGTTCAGTATGCCATTATATGGTATATTACCATGACTACACAGTCCGGTATAATGATGACCATATCCATCATCTGTGGCTTCGTACCTACATTTTTCCTTTCACCCTTCGCAGGCGTATGGGCAGACAGATATAACCGCAAAGTACTTATAATGGTATCTGACAGTTTAATAGCACTGGCTACCCTTATAATGGCCATTTTGTTTATGGCTGGGTACGACAGTATGTGGCTGCTCTTTGTGGTACTTGGAATAAGGGCGCTGGGAACGGCTGTTCAGACACCCACGGTAGGTGCTTTTATACCTCAGATTGTACCCCAGGAAAACCTCACCAAAGTAAACGGAATAAACGGCAGTATACAAGCATTGGTTATGCTTGCATCACCAATGCTAAGCGGCGCATTAATGAGTGTTACAACAATAAAATTTATTTTTTTCATTGATGTCTTTACAGCTGTAATCGCAATTATGGTTCTGCTTTTATTTGTACATGTCCCTTTACATAATAAAGCTGTGAACAAACAATCCATGGGCTACTTTAAAGATTTTCATGAAGGTCTCATATATACAAAAAATCATAGATATCTGAGAACGTTTTTTATTTTTGAAGCAGTTTTTCTAATATTGGCAGCACCGGCAGCATTCCTCACACCCCTTCAGGTTACAAGGACTTTTGGAAATGATGTGTGGAGGCTTACAGCAATTGAAATTGTATTTTCAGCAGGTATGAGTCTGGGCGGAATTATAATGGCATCATGGGGAGGCTTTAAAAATAAAGCCTACACCATGGCAATATCTACACTGGTAACGGGCATTTGTACGATTGTCCTCGGTATAGTACCAATGTTCTGGGTGTATCTCATATTTATGGGTATTATAGGAATTTCGATGCCTGTATTCAATATCCCATCTACTGTATTGCTTCAGGAAAAGGTTGAAGAGGAATACATGGGAAGGATATTTGGTGTGCTGAGTATGATAACAAGCTCCATGATGCCTATAGGTATGCTTGTGTTTGGGCCTCTTGCAGACTATATAAGAATAGAGTGGCTACTGAGGGTTACGGGACTGTTTATTGTGGTTATCGGAATTGCTCTATATTTGAACAAGGTTCTTATAGAAGCAGGAAAGCCCAGTGCACAGATTAAATAATTGAACAGAGGGCTTGTAAGCAAGCTCAAATATAACTTACAAGCCCAAATAAGAACAGATAATTTACCTACCTCTTTTATAGAGAATTCCATCTATCTCATTCATTTGATTTTGCGATAAAGGGCCAAAATCCATTGCTTTTGCATTTTCTTCAACTTGCTTTATGGTTTTAAATCCGGGAATAGGTATAGTGTTATCGCTTTTACCCCAAATCCAGGCTATAGCACCTTGAACTAAAGTACGCCCATTGCTGGTCAGGATTTCTTTTACTGAATTTAATTTCTCTAAGAACTCTGGTACAGGTTTTCCGTTTTTAAAGTATTGAATCCAAGAATGACCGGCACCTCGAACATCATCCTTTGGCAATAAAGATTCTGCATTAAATTTGCCAGTAAGGAATCCCATAGCGAGAGGGCTGCGGTTAATACTGGCAAGGCTGTTGTTTTCACAGAATTTAACTAATTGCGGAGCATCCTCAAAAATATTTAAACAATGCTGAATAACAGAACAATTGGTTCTATCTGCAAATAATTTAGCACCATCAATAAAATCTGTGCTCCAACCATATGTACGAATCTTACCTTTCTTAACAAGCTTGTCAAGAGTCATACATACAGGTTCCACATCAGATATTAATATATTCCCTTCATGAAGCTGGTATACGTCGATGTAATCTGTATTGAGTCTTTTGAGGGACGTATCGCAAGCTCTCTCTATGTAATCAGGCGCCAGATTTACTCCATGTAAGGTTTTAGTGGCCTCGTTACCAAAATTTCCAAACTTAGTAGCGATTACAATGCTGTTCCTTTTTCCTGCAATTGCCTTTCCAATCACTTCTTCACTATGACCGACACCATAGCAATCTGCTGTATCCAAAAAATTTATACCAAGTTCGAAAGCTCTGTGTATGGCTTTAATTGACTCAGCATCGTCAACATCACCCCAACCGTCGTACATTCCGGCATAAAAGAATGGCCCACCAATAGCCCAACATCCTAATCCTAGTGCGCTGACTTCAATTCCTGATCGCCCAAGTTTTCTCTTGAATCCTTCGTTCATATAACTCCTCCTAACTTATAATTTAATTTATTACTGGAGATTGTTAAATTACAATTTTATACCCTCCAAAAATACAGTTGTACATTTAACAATATCCTTGTCGATCTCCCTTTCATCATAAAATTTAACCGTCATGGAAAAACCTATCATCATGTAATAGAAAGACAAGGCTACATCACTTGCAAGTAAATTCTTTATATCTCCGTTTTTTATTCCATGTTCTATAATTATTGTGATTTTATTTATGAAAAGCATTTCGATTTCATATGTTTTTTGTAAAATATAATCCTTCAAGTATTCTGGTGGGTAATAATAGTATCTATCCCAGAAGACCATTTTGTTATTATTCTTACAGTTCTTCAAATAGCCAGAGAAAATACTTACTAATTTCTCCAGACAGTTTGTCTCTTCACTATAAGCAGTCAAATTATCAATAAAAGAAGAGTATTCTTCTAAAATGTTATTGAAAACAGCTGTGAATATACTTTCTTTACCTGAGTAATGGGAGTATAAGGAAGCTTTCTTAATTCCCACAGCTTTGGCGATGTCATCCATGTGGGTACCGAAGTATCCTTTGTCTGCAAATAACTCTAATGATTTGTCTAGTATTTCATTTTTTTTCATGTTACCCTCTCTAAACTACCTACCATTTGGTAGTATTGTATAATATTGTAATTAGTTTTGCAATATGTAATACCAAATTAAAATTTCCTTAAGCTCCGCATAAACTCCATATAAGGCAATAACGAGGCATATGACAATTCTGTAAAAAAACGAAAGATATAAATAGTTGAAGATTGTGGTTGTTTGATTGTATAATATTTATCAGTTAGACTGGAAAGAAGGCGGTTAATTGGCAAATTTAAACAACCCGTTTATATCATTGAGGCATAAGAATTTCAGGTATTATTGGTTCGGAATGTGTATTTCACAAATAGGAACATGGATGCAGAATATAGCCCAGCCTCTACTTGCATATAAACTAACTGATTCTCCCTTTTTGCTTGGGTTGGTAGGTGCACTTCAATTTTTGCCTGTTCTGTTGTTTTCATTGTTTGCCGGGGTTATAATTGATAGATTTCCCAAGAAGAAAATTCTTATAATTACTCAGTCAGCATCTATGTTAATAACACTCATTCTTGCGATTTTAGCCTTTACAGGGGAAATAAGGTACTGGCACCTGATAGTAATGGCTACAGCCCTTGGAATGGCAAATACGTTGGATATGCCTGCAAGGCAATCCTTTGTGATTGAATTGGTTGGGAAAGAAGACCTTATGAATGCAATTGCCCTGAATTCCACTGTTTTTAACATTTCAAGAATTATAGGGCCTGCAATAGCAGGTATTTTAATGGAATACTCAGGTGTAGCTTTTTGTTTTTTTGCAAATGCAGTTAGCTTCGGAGCTGTACTAATAAGCCTGTTTTTTATAAAGCCATTAGAGATAGCAAATGAGGCAGTTGAAAAGGGTAAAACCATATTTCAAAATATAGGAGAAGGACTTAGATACATTTTAAAAAGTGAAATTCTTTTCTCAACAATAATAATCATGGCTATAGTGGGTACATTTGCACCCAACTTCAGCGTTCTGGTACCGGTATTTACGTCCAAGATTCTTCATATGGAAGAAGCGGGATTCGGATATCTTATGTCCTTTATGGGAGTTGGCTCACTTTTTGGTGCGGTTTATGTAGCCTCTTTCAGCAGGTCAGGCCCCAAAAGGTTTATACTTCGTGCCGTTCCGGTTGTGGTTGGTTTACTCCTGATTTTAATTGCATTTACGGATAAATTCATACTTACAGGTCTGGCACTTGCCGTAACAGGCTTTTTCTTCGTTATGTTCAGCTCAAGTTCAAACTCTGCATTACAGCTCAATACTGAAAATGAGTACAGGGGAAGAGTAATGAGCATTTACACGCTGGTTTTTGCAGGGTCTACACCAATCGGTAATCTGTTTGCAGGTGCAATGACACAAGTCTTTAATGCCCGGATTGGTTTTGTCTCTTGCGGTGCGGCTATAGTCATACTAATGATTCCTATACTTATATTATTGAAAGGAGCACGGCTCTTTGCAAAACAATAACGCTATTTTTTATAACAGTTTTAAATTAAACAGATTTTTGGTACTGATAATGGCTGCAGCAACAGGAATAACAGTAGCAAACCTTTATTATATTCAGCCTTTGCTTGCGGAAATTGCAACGGAATTTAATGTTACTCAGGTAAGTGTCGGGTTTGTGGCAATGCTCACTCAGGCGGGTTATGCTCTGGGAATGTTATTTTTGCTACCCCTTGCAGATATAAAGGAAAAAAGAAAATTAATAATTACAATGCTTTGTTGCTCGTGCGGCTCTCTTTTGTTAATGTTTTTTTCTAAAAGCATCGTAATGATTGCATTTTCGTCTTTTGCTATAGGTTTTACTTCTGTAGTACCTCAGCTTATAGTACCTCTTGCAGCACAGCTTGCAGACCCGAAGGAGAGAGGCCGGATTATCGGAACTGTAATGAGTGGTTTACTTATCGGTATACTCTTATCACGTACCTTTAGCGGGTTGATAGGTGAATATCTGGGGTGGAGGGTTGTCTATCTGATTGCGGCAGTATTGATGCTTGTATTAGCTGTATTTTTAAGAAGATTCATACCGGAATGTCCCGGGATATCAAGTCTTGGCTATAAAGATTTGTTCAAGTCAATGGGGCGGCTCGCTAAACAACTGCCGGTTTTAAGGGAGGCTTCCCTTAACGGAGCTATGATGTTCGGTGCATTTAGTGCATTCTGGACAACCCTTGTATTTCTGCTTCAAAGCCCTGCTTACAAAATGGGAGCAGATGTGGCAGGATTATTTGGTCTTATAGGAATAATAGGTGCTTTAACAGCTCCCATAGTAGGCAGGATTGCAGACAAAAGAAGTCCCAGATTTACCGTAGGAATAGGGATGTTTATTGTAACAGCTGCATATCTGTGCTTTCTGTTTCTTGGATTTAAGCTTTGGGGACTGATAACAGGTATAATACTGCTGGATTTAGGTGTTCAGTCATGCCAGATTTCAAATCAGGCAAGAGTTCATGCATTAAGTGATGAAGCAAGGAACAGGATAAATACGGTATTTATGGTATCATATTTTGTGGGAGGGGCAACGGGTTCATTTCTGGGTTCCTTCAGTCTTGCACATTTTTCATGGACAGGGGTATGCATATTCGGTCTGTTAACACAAGTTATTGCGGTTACAGGGTATATGATAAGAAGTAACAAGAATAATGAAAAGCCGGATTCAAATAAATTAGCCGATAGTAATTAATTGTTTGTATATAGGCTTTTAGGGGTTTAGGAGGTTAATATGGAAAAGCTGTGGACAAAGAATTTCTTTATATTATGGCAAAGCCAGTTGGTTTCAACATTAGGAGATGCTGCTTACAGTGTGGCACTGGGCTTCTGGGTTCTTTCAAAAACAGGCTCTACTGCACTTATGGGGACGCTTATGGCAGCATCGACCTTTCCGGGAGTATTGTTTTCGCCATTTGCAGGAGTTCTGATAGACAGAAACAATAGAAAGCTTTTATTGATTCTAATGGATATTTTACGAGGAGTATCTATCATTACTCTCTCTGTTGCAGCGTTCAAAGGGGTGATTGCCATCTGGATGGTGTTTGCAACCGGTATACTACTGAGTGTCTGCGGAGCAGTTTTCCGTCCGGGTGTTAACTCATCAGTACCGGATTTGGTTCCTAAGAACAAGCTTGCAGGTGCAAATTCAATGCTTGCAATTGTATCCACAGGTTCCAATATGCTTGGAAATGTTGCGGGTGGTTTTTTGTTTCAGCTTTTGGGAGCACCATTTTTATTTCTTCTCAATGGACTATCATACCTTTTCTCAGGCTCATCGCTGTTTTTTGTGAAAATACCGAGAAATAAAAAGAAGGATAAAAATTACTTTTTTCAGGATATGCGTGACGGCTTTAAATTTATGTGGGAAATGAAGGGACTGAGACTATTATTAATAATAGCTGCAATGGTGAACTTTCTATCCTACATTGCAATAGTTTTGTTTATGCCTTTTTTTGAACAAAACCCAAGTTTGGGCCCGGGTAAATACGGTATGGCAATGGCTTGCTTTATGGGCGGAGCCATGGCAGGATTTTTCATATCTTCAACGGTATCCGTTCCACTTAAAAGAAAACTGGATTATCTTATTTTGGCAAACGGTTTTTCAAATCTTTGTCTGATTATTTCGGCGTATTTGACAAGTTTTACTGCTATGATACTGTTTTTACTTATTGGGGGTTTTCTAAATGCGATTGCAAACGTAATTATTATGACAACGGTACAGTCGGCAGCTCCCCAAGAAATGAGAGGCAAGATAATGGCATTTATGAGTATGATAACTCAGTCCATGACTCCTTTTGCAATGGCTCTGGGAGGTGTATTGGCAGGATACTTTCCTATCAGAGCTATAATTACAGCCAGTCTTATGCTGGTTATTGTAACGGTAACACCTTTTTACTTTATGAAATCCCTTAAAGAATTTTTTCTAAAAAATATAGATGTATAATTTAAGATTTACTAGGAATATTTACAAGTGTGCCGTACTATATTGACAACAGTCCTTTAAGTGTGGTATTGTCTGCTTCTAGTAAAAAAATTTTTTGACTCTTACCTTTGTGAAGCACCTTGAAATTTTCAAGAATAATCCGTTGTTAGGTAGAGAATAAATTGTTATATGGAAAGGAAGAGGGCCATGAATAAAGCAGAACTTTTAGGCAGATGGACTAAAGAAAAGTCCGAAGAACTTTATGGAATTAAGAATTGGGGAGCCGGCTATTTTTCTGTATCTGACAATGGAGAGGTGATGGTAAATCCTTATAAGGATAACGGCCCTGCGGCTGTAAGCCTGATGGATATTATATCAGGGGTTCGTGAACGCGGACTGGACATGCCTGTACTCTTGCGTTTTGAAAATTTGCTGGACTCACAGATTTCATTTTTAAATAATTCTTTTAATGAAGCCATGCACAAGCTTAACTATAAGGGTGCATATCGCGGTGTTTACCCCATAAAGGTAAATCAGCAGCAGCAGGTAGTAGAGGAAGTAACAAGATTCGGTCAGAGATACCACCACGGACTTGAAGTGGGCAGTAAGGCTGAACTGGTTGCCGCACTTTCAGTAATGAAGGACAAAGAAGCTTGTCTTATCTGTAACGGATACAAAGATGAAGAATTTGTAGATTTGGGTCTATATGCAGTTAAAATGGGCTTTAAATGCTTTTTTGTAATTGAAATACCCGGGGAACTGGATATTGTTCTTGAACGTTCAAGGGCATTGGGAATCAAACCTAATATTGGTATACGCATAAAGCTATCGGCAAAAGCGGGGGGACACTGGACTGAATCCGGTGGTGACAGAAGCATATTCGGATTGAATATGTCCCAGGTAATTTCCATGGTTGATACTTTGAAAACAGAGGGAATGCTTGACTCACTTAAACTGTTGCACTATCATCTGGGTTCACAGATACCGAATATAAGAGATATCCGTTCGGCAGTTCTGGAGGCAGCCCGTGTTTATGCCGAGCTGGTAAAAGAAGGTGCACCCATGGGATATCTTGATTTGGGCGGCGGATTGGCGGTAGATTATGACGGTTCAAATACAAATTACACCAACAGCCGAAACTACACTGTTGAAGAATACTGCATGGATATAGTAGAAGCTGTTATGACTACCCTTGATTCAAGCGACGTACCTCACCCTGTAATTGTTACTGAGTCAGGGCGTACAACAGTTGCATATTATTCGGTACTTATATTTAATGTACTGGATACTGAAAAATTTGAAGAACATGATATACCTGACAAGCTTGACGAAAATACATCAGAGCAGATAAGAAACCTGTTTGATGTAAATAAGAATATAACCCTTAAAAATATACAGGAGTGCTATAACGACGCCCTTTACTACAGGGATGAAATACGTGACATGTTTAAACATGGACGTATCAGCCTCCGTGAACGTGCATTTTCCGAAAAGATATTCTGGAATACCATAAACCAGATAGCAAAGGAAAAACAAAAGCTGAAAAATGCTCCCCCTGACTTGGAGGATATTGAAAGTGCAATTGCCGATATTTACTACTGTAATTTCTCGGTATTTCAGTCAATACCTGACAGTTGGGCTATAGACCAGCTTTTCCCTATAATGCCTTTGCACAGACTGCTTGAATTGCCAAAAAGAAATGCGGTAATAGCTGATATAACCTGTGACTGTGACGGAAAAATAGACCACTTTATCGATTTACACGATGTAAGGACTACACTACCGTTGCACGAGTTCAAAAGCGACCATGACTACTATCTGGGAGTATTTTTGGTGGGTGCATATCAGGAGACATTAGGTGATCTTCATAATTTATTTGGAGACACAAATGTTGTTAGTGTAAGAATAAATGGTGACGGTACCTATGACCTTGTGAAGGAAATCCATGGTGACAGTGTTTCTGATGTGCTTTCATATGTTGAATTTGATCCTAAGGATATGCTGGTAAGCTTCCGTGAAAAAGCTGAACAGGCAATTCATGAAGGCTTAATAAGCGCAAGTGAAAGGCCTGAAATAATGCGTGCATATGATAATGGGTTGAGAGGATACACCTATTACGAAAGGTAAGAATTTAATTTAAAAATCAAAAAGGCAGAGGACTGCAATATATACAGATCTCTGCCTTTTATATTGGATTTATTTGCCCAAATCCTCCCAATGTTCATACGCTTCATATAGTTCTGAGAAAGCTCCCGCTCTGTCTTTTGCCAGTATTGAACCTCTAAGGCGTGCCAGATTAATACTAAACGCGTTAATTTCATCACGTTCTGAGCTGAACTGAACCCTTCTGACGACTTTCTTCCATACATCAGATAAATTGTTTGTATCCTTTACCGCTTTATCCCAATCGTCCTTTTGGATATCATTGACAACAGCATTTATTGATTCAGGTATACTGTCATTCTTCCCAAGGGGTCTTTTCAAAAAAATATCACTTTCCATAACAAAAATAAATAAAACCAGTGTAACAATAGGAATGGTTATAACCAGAAATTTTCTCATTTTGATTCACTCCATTAATATGGTCCTTTGTAATCACCGATATCAGTGATTTTAGTCATGTGGTCGTTGTATAAATCAATATACAGGGAACCTGATGGGTCCAGTGTTGCAATGAAAACATCTGAAATATTTTTAATTCCATGTTTTTTAAGTTCATTTAAAAGCCAGTTTTTATCCTTATCCAGCTGCCTTAGATTTTCTTCTATTAATATTCCGTCATAGATCAGTTCACTGCTTATTCCTGAAGCTTTTTTCTGAATATGCATATCCTTTGGAGTAAGGTTCTGGAATTCTGGTTTTTTCAGAACTGATAACTGGCCGTTTGGCTCGATGATGGCAAAATCAACCTCATTCATGTCGAAAATATCCTTGTTTCTCAGTAACTCAGTAATATCTGAAACCCTGAACTTCATTTTTTTCAAGGTCTTCTCCATTATTTTACCGTTCATAATCACAATAGTAGGCTCATTTTCCAAATACTTGGCTACATATCTCCATCGCATAGTTATATATTCCAATAATAGACCCAAAGCCGCCCATACGAGTATCCCGATCCAGTGGGGCCATGAACGGCTGGAAAGGTCTGTTGACAATGTGGCCGCAATTGAGCCGATAGTTATTCCAAGAATATAATCAAAAAATGTCAGTTGGCTTATCTGCTCCTTGCCCAATATTCTGGTAAATATCAGCAGCGAAAAAAAGCTTATAATTGATCTGACACATACTACCAGTCCTTCATTCAATTCAATTCCTCCTGATAACAGATAATAAGTTATTATCCTAAAGTAAATATTTTTTATGCAATTTAAGCACAATAATGTTAATTGTACCGGGGAGGTGTAGCATTGTGTTAATCGGGGCTGATATAAGAAGAAAACTTGCATTTGTGTGGCTTGTGCTGTTTTTGATAATGTGGATAGTTTTTACTGTGTGTTTTAAGACAGGAACCATGCGAAGCCAATTGGAAGCTGTTGAACAGGCAGTTACAAATAAAGATTGGACAAGGGCGGAAAAAGAAACAGAAAAATTCACAGCTACTTACAAGGCCAGAAAATATTTTATTGAAATTAATAATTCAAGCGAAATAAATATTACATTTAACCATACAGTGGAACAACTTGCTGTTGCTGTAAAAAATAAACAGGATAGCGCCATGGAGTACACCGGATTATTGAAAGCGGCACTTGGATATGCGGTGCAGCCATTTGCAGAACCGTAAAACAGCATTTAAATAAGTATGGGAGAAAAATATGCAAACAGTTTTAACTTATTCTGTAAGAGTAGTTTTAGTCTACTTTTTTACTTATTTATCAACAAGGATACTTACAAAAAAGGCAATTGCTCAGATGACTGCATATGAGATTGCAGGACTTATGATTATAGGAAATGTTGCAGCAGAACCACTGGTTGACAAGGTAATGGTTAAATCCGTTTATGGAACAGGTCTGTTAATATTATTAATGTTATTAACGTCAAGGATAGCTGTTTCAGACAGGTTCACAAAAATAATGGAGCACAGTGCTTCTGTTGTCATAAATAACGGTCAGATAGACTTTAATGAAATAAAAAGACTGAACATGAGTTTAAATGTGCTTTTCGGAATGATAAGGCAACAAGGGTTCAACCGGATTTCAGATATTGAAGCGGCAGTTTTCGAGCCTAACGGTACACTTTCTGTTTTTGCCAATTCACAGAATAAGCCCGTTACCAAAAAGGATATGAATATAAACGTTTCCCATGAGCCAATCAGTATGCCTCTGATAATGAATGGAAAAATTGTGAGGGAAAATCTTGAGTATGTTGGCAGGAGTGAAGCCTGGTTGGTAGAAGAATTAAAAAAACAGGGAATAAATGATTATGTTCATGAAGTTTTCCTTACAGAGCTGGATTCTTCATGGAACTTAATAGTTTACAGAAAATGATTTTAAAAAGTATTTTAAAAAGTATTTTAATAACTATTGTTTTAAAATAAAATACAGTGGTATAATGTATCATTATACCACTGTATTTTATATGTGGAGGTTCCAAATGAATATCAAATATGGTATTATAGGGTTAGGTGGTATAGCTCAGGTATTCGCCGGAGCTTTAAATACCATTCCGGATGCAGAATTAACGGCTGTAGCTTCCGGCAACAGGGAAAGAGCAGAAGCTTTTTCCAAAAAATTCGAAGCATCAAAAATTTATGACAGCTATATTGACCTGATACATGATAAGGAAGTAGATGTCGTATACGTCGCACTCACACACAATTTTCATTATGATATAGTTAAGATGTGTCTTGAAAACGGTAAGGCCGTTTTATGTGAAAAACCTCTTGCTATAAATAAAAAAGATGCAGAAGAACTGATTGCTCTTTCAAGGAAAAACAAGGTGCTTTTAATGGAAGCCATGTGGACTCGCTGCCTGCCTTCCTTTCAAAAAGCAAAAGAATGGGTAGACTCAGGCAAAATAGGTGATGTAAGGCTGATAGATGCAAAATTCTGCTTTAACGCACCCTATGACCCTAAACACAGACTGTTTAATCCTCGACTCGCAGGCGGCAGCCTATATGATACAGGTGTATATGTTATAGAATTTACAACAGGAATTCTTGGAGAAAAGCCTGAAACAGTCAGTGGATTTGCAACGATAGCAGAGACCGGTGTAGATGATTTTGCGGTAATAAATATGAGCTTTAAATCAGGTGCACTGGCAATGTTGAGCTGTGGAACCCGGGCCCACGTGAACAAGGATGCGGGAATTTACGGAACAAATGGAAGAATTGTAGTGTATGAGTTTTTCAGTTCAAAGAAATGTGAGCTTTACGACAATAATAATAACCTGGTTGAATCTTTTGAAGATTATTGCCAGGATGGTTTTGTTTATCAAATAAGGCATTTTAATAAATTATTTGAAAAAGGCAAGCTTGAAAGTGATATAATTCCCCTTGAAGATACGGCAAATTGTGCCGATGTATTTGATAAGCTGATGAATCAGTGGGGAATTGTAGGAAATATATAAAAAATGTTCCCCCCTCAAAAAAACAAATTATGACGAATGAATATATTGGCAGCAAAAATTGTCTGCAAATTATATTTATCAGGGGGGAATTCAAATGAAATTTCAAAAAGTATTGATTGGGTCATTGGCATTTACAATTCTTATGACATCTTTAGTAATGCCGGGTGTGCTGGCAAACAGCAGTAATACACCCTCAACACATGTGACAGCTAAAAGCGAAAAATCGGGTAAAAATGCCAACAGCATTAAGAAGCAGGAAAGAGATGCAGAAAAGGCAGCTATCAGAGCTACTTATTCCGAGGATGAGCTTGCAAAACTGAAAATTGCAGGTGATAAAATACAAAAAAAACAATAAGAATGTCGCAGTATTGCCGGTAGAAAACATAATTGTTAAGGGTGCCAAAGTAAAATTTGATACACCTCCGGTTATAAAATCCGGTAGGACACTAATTCCGGTAAAGGCATTGTCAGAAGCTTTCGGAGCTGAGGTTAAATGGATTTCTGCAGAAAGAAAGGTTGTCATTACAAAAGATAGTACTGAAATAGTTCTTCAATTAGATAATAATAAAATATATGTAAACGGCGTCGAGTCAACGATTGATGTACCAGCATGTTCAATAAACGGAAGAACTGTTGTACCAATAAAATTTATTGTTGAGAAGATGGGATTATTGGTAAAATGGGACAGTGATTCACAGGTAGTTGAGATTGAAAATCCGACTTCAACTGTACCGGCAGAGCCGACAACAGCACCAACTGATCCAACAACAACTCCGGCACAGCCGACAACAGCACCAACCGAGCCAACAACAACTCCGGCACAGCCGACAACAGCACCAACCGAGCCAACAACAGCTCCGGCACAGCCGACAACAGCACCGACAGAGCCAGCAACGACTCCGGCAGCACAGTAAAACAACCGTATCAAACGGCTTGTTCTCTGTTATATTAAGGGGGAGATACATTAATTGGATATACAACAATTATATAACGATATGGAGAAATTAAGAGAAAGACTGAACCTAGAGCTGGAAGATTGTCTGGAAAATGGAGGCATGAGTCTGGAAGTTTTAGATTTGAGCCAAAAACTTGATGAATTAATAGTAGAATATATGAAACAAGCAAAGCCCGAAACTAATACAGAGAGTAATGAAGTCGCTTGATATATGAATAAATATGTTTAAAAAACGGAACTTGTATGAATAGACCTTTTCTATCTACAGGTTCCGTTTTATTAATTATAAGTATGAAAAAACTATAAGTAGAGACAAAAGCGGATAGAAAATTAATGATAATCACATAATATATTCATATGCGTATAAATTATATTGATTTTTGATATTATTTTCTGTATAATCACCGTGAAGTAATTAAGATATGTAAATCAGGAGGTATTGATGATATGGGAAAGGCTTTGATAATTGGTGCGGGCGGTGTAGCAAGTGTTGTTATCCATAAATGCTGTCAGAACCCCGATGTATTTGAAGAAATATGTATAGCCAGCAGAACTTTGGAAAAATGCGAGGCTATAAAAAATAAATTGGCAGGAAGCAAAACTAAGATTCAAACAGCACAGGTGGATGCTGATAATACTGATATGCTAATCGACCTTATCAATAAATTTAGGCCGGACATTGTTATAAATGTAGCACTTCCATATCAGGATTTGACTATAATGGATGCATGTCTTGCGACAGGTGTGGATTACCTTGATACTGCAAATTATGAGCCGCCAGAGATACCAAAGTTTGAATATAAATGGCAATGGGCATACAGAGACAAATTTGAAAAGGCAGGAATAACAGCACTTTTAGGGAGCGGTTTTGACCCGGGAGTTACTAGTGTTTTCTGTGCATATGCTCAGAAACATTATTTTGATGAAATACATTATATAGATATAGTGGATGCAAATGCGGGAGATCACGGATACCCATTTGCTACAAACTTTAATCCTGAAATAAATATACGTGAAATAACTGCAAAAGGAAGCTATTGGGAAAACGGAGACTGGGTTGAAACAGAACCCCTTGAATTAAAAAGGGTTTACAATCTTCCGGAAATAGGACCAAAGGATGTTTATTTGTTACACCACGAAGAAATTGAGTCTTTGGCACTAAATATCAAAGGTGTAAAAAGAATCAGGTTTTGGATGACTTTCTCGGAGAAATACCTTACACACTTAAGAGTCCTTGAGAACGTAGGTATGACATCCATTGAACCCATTGATTTCGAAGGCCAGAAGATTATTCCTCTCCAGTTCCTTAAGGCTGTACTTCCTGATCCTGCTTCACTTGGGCCAAGGACTAAGGGGAAAACAAACATCGGCTGTATTATACAAGGTATTAAAGACGGAAAGCCAAGAACGTATTATGTGTATAACGTATGTGTACATGAGGAATGTTATGCGGAAGTAGGTTCACAGGCAATTTCCTATACAACAGGAGTTCCTGCAATGATAGGAGCTATGATGATGTTAAAAGGAATCTGGAAAGGGCCGGGTGTTTTCAATATTGAAGAATTTGATCCCGATCCGTTTATGGAAGAACTAAACAGATGCGGACTTCCTTGGAAAGAAAGCTTCGCACCAGAGCTTATAGACTAGTAAGGTACATCAAGCGGCCGCTGCCAAATGTCAAAACTACTGAATAGTTGAGGCTGGCGGCGGCTGATTAACTTTTTTAAATAAATTTCGGCTCATGGAGGCTAATATAAATTGATTAAAAATTTAGATATTGATATAAAAAGCTTGCCGACGCCATGCTACATAGTTGATGAGCGTCTTCTTGTAAAGAATCTTGAAATTCTGGATTCAGTTCAAAAGCGCACAGGTTGCAAAATACTTCTGGCACAAAAAGGTTTTTCCATGCATTCTGTATATCCGCTGGTTGGAAAATATCTGGCAGGAGTTACTTCAAGCTCTTTGTTTGAGGCAAGACTGGGTTACGAAAAAATGGGCAAAGAGGTTCATATTTATGCCCCTGCATATATAGAAGAAGAGTTTGATGAGATAATGAAATACTGTGACCATATAGTGTTCAATTCATTTCATCAATGGAACAAATATAAAGACAAGGTAAAGACGTCTGATAAAAAAATAGGCTGTGGAATTCGTATAAACCCTGAGTATTCTGAATTGGAGCATCCAATATATGACCCATGCTACAAATTCTCAAGACTGGGCGTAACCCTTCCCAACTTCAAGCCTGAGGAGCTGGACGGTATTGAAGGGCTCCATTTCCATACAATGTGCGAGCAGAATTCAGATACACTGGAGAGAACAATTAAAGTAGTTGATGAAAAATTCGGACATTATATCAAGGATATGAAATGGCTGAATTTTGGCGGAGGCCATCATATAACCAGACCTGATTACGACATAGAAGCACTTGAACGTTCAATTAAATACTTTCAGGATAAATACGGTATTGACGTATATCTGGAGCCCGGAGAGGCAGTCGCATTAAATACCGGCTATCTTGTAGCAAAGGTACTTGACACAGTAGAAAACGGAATGAATATTGCAATATTAGATACTTCGGCAGCCTGCCATATGCCGGATGTACTGGAAATGCCATATAGGCCCAACATAATCGGTGCTGGAAAGCCGGATGAAAGCCCGATAACCTACAGGCTTGGAGGACATACCTGTCTGGCTGGGGATATTATCGGAGACTATTCTTTTGAACAAAACCTGAAACCGGGCGACAGACTTGTTTTCTGTGATATGGCACATTATACAATGGTTAAGAACAATACCTTCAACGGTGTAAACCTTCCCTCCATTGCACTTTACAGTGAAAAGGAAGGAATAAGGATAATAAAGCGGTTCGGATATGAGGATTTTGAAGGCAGATTATCGTAATTGATAGACGGTATTTCTGGTTATGCGGAAAGTGTATTTCGGGTTAAATATAAACCTGTAATACACTTTCCGTATTTTTTGTAAATTGTAGTATATGTATGTATGCTACACAATATTGAAAAACAAATAGGAATATAGTATTATGTGGAGGATGTGGTAAAAAATACTAATTAAAGGTGAAATATGAAAATTCTAAGAAAATCAATTGTGTTTTTAATAATTTTTTTGATATCAACCGAGATTATTTTTACATATGCTTTCCCTGCAAGATATGTTTATAATCAAAGAATTAACTATGAAGTGTTTAAAGATAATGTTTATTCTATAGAGTTGGCTGTTAAATCCATTAAACAAACTATTTCAAGAGAAAACATAAAAAATTATTACATATTTATTGGAGATTCAGTTGGTTATGGAACCCCATGTCCTCCAGACAAAACAATCAGTAGTTACTTAAATACTATTTCAAAAAATGAAGGCAAAGATGTTAAGTTTTTTAATTTAGCACTACCGTCAACTATGTTCGGAGATTATTACACAGTTTTGCTTTTGTTGAAGAAATATGATGTTTCAATAGATAATGTTATCTTGAATTTTTCTTATTGGGAAATAAATGCAAAGACTCCGACATACTGGTTTAACCATTATTTAAAGGAGCTAGATAATAATAGCTATAATAAAATGGTGGAATTAGGTGCAATAAAAGAAGATTCACTTTGGAAAAACATCAAAGCAGAGATATATCATTTTGCCAATAGAAATATCGGAATTATTGGAAATAGTGGATTTGTAACAAATAAGATAAAATCAATAACAAATAGCTTGCTAAAAGAATCTAAACCGGCTTTGAGCGTATGGAGTTCAAAGGCAGATTTGAAAAATGCTATGACAAAGCCCGAAAATAGATGGTATTTCTCGGATAAGAAGTTTAATCTGACTGAAAACGGTATACAAATTTATTTTATAAACAAGATTATTGAGTTACAAAAGGATAAAAATATAATATTTATATTAAATGCAACAAATAACCAACTGCTTGAAAATGAGACAGCAAAACAGGGCTATAAGGATAACATTGCTGCTATAGAAAAGCTTTTTAACGATAAGAATGCAAAATTTTTAAATTACAATAATAAAGTTGACTATAAACTTTTTTCCGATCATGTACATTTACTGCCGGATGGATATGCATTCATTGCACAGGATTTATGGAATAAATTTGACAAGGAGATATAGAAATGCTGTTTAATTCAATCGAGTTTTTAATATTCTTTCCTGTAGTAACAGTGTTGTACTTTTTATTACCACACAAAATTCGTTGGTTTTTGCTTTTAATTAGTAGCTGTATTTTTTATATGGCATTTGTTCCTAAATACATATTAATACTTGGAGTTACTATTGTTGTTGATTACTTTGCGGGGATAATTATTTCACGGATGCAAGGTAACAGTAAGAGAATATTCCTTATTGTAAGCTTAATTACAAACATAGGAATGTTATTTGTCTTTAAATATTTTAACTTCTTTAATGAGAATATAAAGCATTTATCGGACATGTTAAATTGGAATTATCCAATAGCTGGTCTTTCCATTATATTACCTATTGGTCTTTCATTCCACACGTTTCAGAGTATGAGCTACATAATTGAAGTATATAGGGGTAAACAACAGCCGGAGAAGCATTTTGGAATTTATGCCTTATATGTTATGTACTACCCGCAGTTAGTTGCCGGGCCAATTGAGAGACCTCAAAACATGCTGTGGCAATTTCATAAAGAGCATAGCTTTGATGCTCAGAGGGTTTCAGATGGTTTAAAGCTTATGGCTTGGGGGTTTTTCAAAAAAATAGTAATTGCAGATAATCTGGCGCTGGTAGTAAATAGTGTTTATGGAAATCCAACGGCAGTAAACGGTTTTTCCTTAGTAATTGCAACCTACTTCTTTGCTTTTCAAATATACTGTGACTTCTCAGGATATACAGATATTGCGCGCGGAGCTTCGAGAGTAATGGGAATTGAATTGATGCAGAATTTTAAAAGGCCATATTTCTCAAAGACAATATCTGAATTTTGGAGGAGATGGCATATATCACTATCAAGCTGGTTTACTGATTATGTGTATATCCCTTTAGGCGGCAACAGATGTGCTAAATGGAAGTGGTTTAGGAATACTATGATAGTATTTCTTCTTAGCGGACTTTGGCATGGAGCCAATTGGAACTATGTTATTTGGGGCGGATTAAACGGTTTCTATTTAGTCTTTGCAATAATTAGTAAGGACATAAGAGGCAAAATTACAAAATGGACAGGCATAGATAAATTCCCAAATGTAAACAAAGTGGTCAAAGTATTTTGTACATTTAATTTGATATGCTTTTCATGGATATTCTTCAGAGCTAGTTCGTTTGCAGAGGCCGTCACAATTATTAAGCGTATTTTTATGGATTTCAGCCTGAAAATTGACATAGGAAGAGCAGGAGTTTCCAGATACCAACTGTTATTGAGCTGTGGAGTAATTATTTTATTACTGGCAGTGCAGTTATATCAACGAAATAGAAAGATAATTAATGATCTAAATACGCGACATGTTGCGTCTAGGTGGATTGTTTACTATTCAGCATTAATTTTTATTATTATATTTGGAGTTTTCAATACCAATTCTTTTATTTATTTTCAGTTTTGATGATATCACGTCTTGTACGAGCACTAATTACCGTATTATGCAATACTGCTAACTTATAGTAACAAAATTATATAAATGTCACAATTTTATATGAAGAAGTAAGTTTTCTAAATTAAAATGCCTCCTTTATCGTGTTAGAATTAGAACATATTAATAAAGGAGGCAAAAATATGAAAAAAGTAATTGGAAAAACCCTTTCTGCCGCTTTAGCACTAGCTATGACAGTATCAATTGCGGCTTGTGGTTCAGGGAACCAATCCGAATCATCATCCTCTTCGTCGGCAGCAAATACTTCATCAGCGGCTACAACAACTACTGTAGCATCAGGCGATCCTGTAAAGTTGTCTTTGTGGCATATTCAGACAACTGAGCCTATGACATCCAACGTTAAGGCAGATATTGACAGGTTCGCTAAAGACAATCCAAAGTATTCAGTGGATGTTCAGGTTATGCAGAACGATGCATACAAAACAAAGCTGAAAATTGCGTTGAGTTCAAATACTGCACCTGATATATTCTTTAGCTGGACCGGCGGTTCAATGAACGAATATGTTGATGCAGACAAGATTGTAGATTTAACACCTTACATGGATAAAGACAATTATAAGGACCGTTTCATGGATGCAGGTATTAATCAGGCTACATACAAAGATAAGATATGGGGTGTTCCTGTAGAAAATACATCAGTTGCAATGTTCTTCTACAATAAAGACTTATTTGCTAAATATAACCTTCAGGTTCCAAAGACTATAAAGGAACTTGAAACTGTATGTGATACTTTAAAGAAAAATGGTATAATCCCATTCTCACTGGCAAACAAGACCCAATGGACAGGTTCAATGTACTATATGTACCTTGCTAACCGTATTGGTGGAGCAGATGCATTCAAGAATGCAGCTGCACGTACCGGATCATTTGAAGATGAATCATTTAAGCAGGCTGGGACTATTATACAGGATTGGGTTAAAAAGGATTACTTCAACAAGGGATTCAACGGTCTTGATGAAGATTCAGGACAATCCCGTACACTTCTTTACACTGAAAAAGCAGCTATGACTCTTATGGGTTCATGGTTCCTTTCAACAGCTGCAGGCGAAAACAAAGACTTTATGAAAAAAGTAGGCTCATTCGCATTCCCGGCTGCTGAAGGCGGTAAGGGTGAACCGGATGCAGTTGTTGGTACTGTTGGAGACAACTTCTATCATATTGCAAAGACTTGTAAAGACCCTGAAGGCGCATTCAAGGCTATCCAGTACATGATAGATGATACAGCAGTTGCAAAACGTATCGAAGCAGGAAGAGTTCCTCCAGTAAAGGGTGTAAAGGTTAGCGATCCTCTTCTCCAGAACGTTTTGGATGCAGTTCAAAAAGCTCCTTCTGTTCAGTTATGGTATGACCAGTACCTGTCACCTGAATTGAGCGATCTCCATAAGAGTACTACACAGGCTTTATTCGGATTATCAAAGACTCCTGACCAGGTTGATAAGGAAATGGAAGCAAAGGCTAAGGAGTTAGCAGCTAAAAAATAAGTATTAGAGTGACGTAAAGTAAATTCAGAGTATAAATTGATTGGGTACTAACTTACAGGTACCCAATCAATTTATACAGAATAAACTTAACGTAAGAAAAAAAGATATATAATCCTTATTTCTCTAAAATCAATGCAATTCAGGAAGGGGAAGATATAATGCAAGCTACCCGCTCATTATCAGAATACAGAAAAAGGAGTACGTTAACAGCAACAACAGTATTTCTTCTGCCCGTATTCTTTTTTATTCTTATTTTTATTATATATCCTATAATTGATTCATTTTGGCTGAGTCTACATGAATGGAACGGCATTACTTCCGGAAAAGCTTTCTTGGGTCTGGAAAACTGGAAGACTCTACTGGGAGATAAAATCTTTTTCAAAGCTTTTTTAAATAACATGATTATAGTGGTATTGTCCATTGCAATCCAGCTCCCTATAGCAATGGCTATTGCTTTTCTTCTCGACACGGGGGGGAAGAAACTTAATTTCCTTAAAATGATATATTTTCTTCCAATGCTAATGTCATCAGTAGCAGTTGGATTCTTATTTAAGTATACATATGACCCTCAGTTCGGATTAATCAGTGCAGTTGATACTATGTTAGGCGGACAGGGAATGGTTGATGTGCTGGGAGACCCGCATAGAGCCATTTTTGGTGTAATAGCAGTTATATGCTGGCAGTTTATACCTTTTTACATGGTTTACTTTCTGGCAGCATTAAGTTCGTTGCCGGTTGAAATATATGAAGCATCAATTATTGATGGTGCATCCCATAGCCAATATTTTTGGAGGGTTGCTTTACCATCCATGAAGGGAACTATTAAAAGTGCAGCTGTCCTGTCACTTGTAGGTTCTCTCAAATATTTCGATTTGATTTACGTTATGACACAAGGCGGTCCTGACGGTGCCACAGAGCTCATGGCGACGTACATGTATAAGAATGCATTTACCATAGGTAAAATGGGATACGGTGCTACGGTAGCATCCGGAATGTTTATAATAATTACCGTTATTTCCTTGGTAACACTCAGAGTGATAAACGGAAAAGAGGAGGCCTGATGCACATGAAAAAGAAATTTAAAGTCGGAAAAATAATCGTTGCCTTACTGGCATTGATATGGCTTGCAATTGCAGGTGCTCCTTTCTACTTTATGGTGGCATCAGCCTTCAAAGAACAGTTTGAGATATTTACAACAGGAGTTTTTGCAATACCGAAAGGCCTGTACTTGCAGAACTTTCACAAGGTCATTGAGGGGGATTTTTACAAGTACCTTTTTAATAGTATATTTGTAGTTGGAGTATCATTAGTATTGATATTATTTACATCTCTGTTTGCTTCATATCCTTTTTCAAGATTCAAATTTAAACTTAACAAGCCTCTTTTCGGAATAATAGTTGCTGCAATGGCTGTACCGATACATGTAACTTTGATACCTGTATTCCAGCTTACACAAAAATTGAACCTGTATGATACAATATTTGCACTCATTGGCCCATATACCGCTTTCAATCTGCCTATATCCGTATTCATACTTACAGGATTTATGGCACAAATTCCAAAAGAACTGGAGGAATCGGCCGAAATTGACGGATGCGGCAAGTATCGCACATTCTTCAACATTATAGCACCACTTTCAAAGCCGGGACTTGCAACACTCGCCATATACAACAGTGTAAACATGTGGAATGAGTTCAGCTTTGCTCTTGTACTTACACAGTCACAGAAAAGCCGTACACTTCCCCTTTCAATATGGGAGTACCAAGGACAGTATAATGCTAACATACCTATGATTATGGCTGTTTTGACCTTATGTGCATTGCCGATGATTCTTGCATTTGCCATTGGTCAGGATAAACTCATAAAAGGAATGATGGCCGGTGCGGTTAAAGGATAATTTTAACATAAAACAGGGTAAAATCGCAGTAGTTTGCTACAGACATAAGCCTCCAGATGGTATATAATAAGGCTATAAATTAACTAATGAGGTATAATATGAAAAAAATATTTAAAGCCCTTATTATACTGATGATCGTACTAATTTCTTCTGGATGCTTTTATGACGGAGATAACGTGCTGGTTAAGCCAAACCCTTCTAAAAAGCAATTGACTTTGTATACCATACAGGGTGATTCATCTGTAAACCAGGTAATTGCCGATTCTGTGTACAGATTTGAAAAGGATAACAGTAGTTTTGAAGTAGTACACGAACTTATACCCAACGACTTGTACAAGAACAGGCTATCTGTTTGTGTAGCAACTAATCAAATGCCGGATGTTTTTCCCACCTGGTCCGGGGGAATTTTAAAGCAGTACATAAGTATTGGTGGAGTAGTAAATCTTGAAAAATACATGAAGACCGACAATTACAGTCTGCGGTTTAATGACAAGGCGTTAAAGATGGTTACCGATGAGAACGGAATATGGGGTGTGCCTGTTGAAAATATGTCAATCGCACTTATATTCTATAACAAAGACATCTTTAATGCCTTGAAATTATCCGAACCAAAGACTTTTGATGAACTCAAGGATATAATAGTTAGGTTAAAGCAAAAGCAATACATCCCATTTGCACTTGCTAACAGGACAGCCTGGACAGGGTCGATGTTCTACATGTATTTTGTAGATCGCCTTGGTGGGCCTTCTGTTTTTGACAATGCAGCAAACAGGAAGAATAATGGTTCATTTGATAACGATGTATTTGTGCAGGCCGGAAAAATGGTGCAGGAGCTTGTAAATATGGGGGCTTTCCCAAAAGGCTTCAACTGGATGGACGAAGATGCCGGGGATTCCAGAAATCTTTTGTACAATAATTCAGCTTGTATGACATTAGCCGGTAGTTGGTTTATAAGCAATGTCAGATACGAAAAGCCTGATTTTGTGGAAAAGATAGGAGTATTTCCATTTCCTTCAATTCCAGGGGGAAAAGGGGATCCCCGTAATACTATCGGAACACTTGGAGACAATTATTACTCCGTTGCCAGTTCGTGTGAGTATCCTGATAAAGCCTTTGAGCTTATAAAATACTTAATTGATGATACTGCAGTAGAAAAGCGTATAGATGCAGGAAAAATACCGCCTGTCAAGGATCTGGACTTAGAAGATCCTTTGATTAATGAAATATTGGGTTATATAAATCAATCTCCAAATGTTCAATTCTGGTATGACCAGTACCTTCCTCCAAAGCTGTCGGAAGCTCATTTAATCCTTTCACGACGTATATTCGGAGGTGAAGACCCAAAAAGAGCAGCCGAGCAATTGGAAAAGATTACAAAACAATACTATAATCAGTAACAGGTGAGGATATGAAAAATTGGTTATTACAGTCAGTAAAAAAAACAATAAGAAATTTGACATTCCGATCAAAAATTACGTATTTTCTTGTAATAACGATTTGTATCACAGTTTTGATTGTAGTGGCTTGCTCATACACGATTACAAGCCGTTCAATAAAAGAGCAGGCAAAGAATATGACAATGCAACAGCTGGAACAGAATACACTGAATCTGGAGGACTATCTCAAAAATATTGAGAGTACCCCGGATAATATTATAAATGACAAAAGTTTTCAGGAATACCTTTCAAACCCCGATGAAGACAATCTGGAGTTTACTGATAAGGTTGACGATGTATACAAATTGATGTCCAACATACTTGGCTCAAAAAGAAATATATTATATGTATATGTTTATAAACTTCTCAATGGCAAGGAATTATATCTGGGGCCCACAAAAGCCGGAAATAAGTCGGACTTTTCAACGGGTATAGGATATTTATCTAAAAATGATATAACAGGTAGTCCTATAAGAACAAGTTTTAGGAAAGACCCTGTCATAAACAAGGAATATACCCTATCCATTTACCGACCTATATTTGATGTGTATAGAATAAGACAGCCAATAGGTATACTGGGTATTTCTGTTTCAGAGGATGTTGTTGCCCGATTCTATTCACATACAAATACGAATCTTCCCCTTGAAACCTTTATCATGGACGGAAATGGCATGATAATATCACATATGAATAAAAACAGGATATATGCCGATGCCGGACTTAAAAACATAGTACACAAGCAGGATGGTTCTAAGGAGATAAATGGAAAGCTTGTTGTTTACAAGTATGTAAAGGATTGGGATTGGTATGTCGTAGGCACATTGCCTATCAGTTATCTCCTCCGAGATAATAATGTTATGCTGTTAGCAATTTTTATTATAGTCATAATAACCTTGATAGTTGGTATTTTTATCTCCTATGGATTCAGTAAGCATTTGTTCAGACCCTTTGATGAGCTTATATATAGAATGTCCAGAGTGTCAACGGGAGACATGGAAACGAGAATAAGTTTGCCTACTTACGGATCTGATTTTCAGCAGGTTTCACAGGGCTTTAATATAATGGTTGAGCATATAGATGAATTAATGAAAAAGATATATGAGGAACAGAGGCAACTGAAAGAAATAGAGTTTAAGGCTCTACAGTCCCAGATTAATCCCCATTTTCTGTACAATACACTGGAATCAATTCATTGGCAGGCACTGCTTTGCGGACATCATGAAATCTCTACTATGGTAAAGGCATTAGCGGGCTTCTACAGAATTAGCCTTAGTAAGGGAGAGGCTATTATTCCTTTAAAAAATGAAGCAGAGCATGTCGACAATTATATGACCATACAGGAAATACGGTATAAGGAAAAAATGGAAAGCTATATTGACATACCTGAGGAATTTTATGACGTCAAAATTCCCAAAATGACTTTGCAGCCCTTGGTTGAAAATGCTATATACCATGGATTAAGAGGAAGGGAAGCAAAGGGGTTTATTAAAATAACGGCTGAAAGAGACGGAGATGACATTATTGTTAAAACCATCGATAATGGAACCGGAATGACAGCAGAGCAAATAAGCAGGTTGAACCAGACCTTGGAGGATAATGATCCAAGCGTGGGATATGGTGTCAGAAATGTTCACCAGAGGATAAAACTATTTCTTGGCAGCCCTTATGGACTGTATTACGAAAGTAATGAGTATGGCGGAGTAACCGTTAACGTCAGACTCCGCAGTGAAATACAAAGAACGGTGGGTGATGAATTTGTACAAAGTGTTGATTGTAGATGACGAAAGTATAATTCGCAATGGCCTTTACAATATGATACCATGGTCAAATTTAGGAGTAAGCGATGTTCTGACAGCATCGTGTGCAAAGGAAGCCCTGAAAATAGTGCAGGATACCAAACCGGATATAATGCTTACGGATATTTGCATGCCTGAAATGGACGGGCTGGAAATGACCAAAATTATGCTTGAAAAGGTGCCTGATTTGAAAGTAATTGTCCTGACAGGCTACGATGACTTTAAATACGCTCAAAAAAGCTGTTCACTGGGTGTTAAGGACTTTATATTAAAGCCGGTAGATGAGACCAGCCTTATTAAATGTATAAAACTACAAATAGACCATATACAGTCTGAAATACAATCTGCAGTTGAAAATAGCATTATGAGCCGTAAAAGGATGATTGAAAACCAGAGAGAGTTTGAAAAGTCACTGATTAAGCTTACTGAAAAAGCAGTTGATCACGCTTATGCCATTGAAGTACCGGAAGGTATAAAATTTGCAGATAATTGTGAATATCAGGTTGCGGTACTTACTCCTGAAATATCTGAGAATAGTATCTGGAATCAGCATAGGAATTTGCTTATGATGTCAGTAAAGAGTTTTTTTATTGATATGGTGGATGCAAAAAATTCAGGCTGGACTTTTCAGAATTCTGATGGTGATATAGTTGTTATATTTTATGTAGATAAAAAATCTGAAAATGCCGAAGAACAGATTTCAAAATTGCAGGAAATCATTAATGTGGAATTTGATGTAGAAATGAGGGTTGGAATAGGCCCCGTTGTTCCAAACATGTCACGGATAAAATTTTCCTATGGAAATGCAAGGGAAAAATGCGGTATTAAGAAATTAAATTCTGACAAACATCATAACTCCAAGCTTGGGAATGACTACCCAAGCAAAAAGGATAAACTTTTAGTTCTAAAAGAAAAAATACTTTCCAGCTTCCATGATACCGAAGCAGCAAAGGAATATCTTAAAAAGTACATAAACGAAGTTAAAATATCAGGAGTTTCAAAGTCTATAGCCGAGCAAAAGTTTTACGATCTGGCATCAGCTTTTTATTGGGAATACCTTAAAACTACAGGAAATCCGGCGGACGGCAGGCTGGAAACACTGATTACAACTCTTCAAACCAACGATTTAGAAAATTGCTGTGTATTTACCGAAATGTTTATTGTAAAACTAATGTATACTAATAAGAAGCAAATGCATGAGATAATAGAGGCGGCAACTGTATTTATCAATCAAAGACTTACTGAGGATCTGACAGTTTTTACTTTGGCAGAACAGTTCCATGTTGCAAGAAATTATTTCTCCAGACTTTTCAAGAAGGAAATGGGAGAGGGCTGCAACGAATATATTACTCGTAAACGTATCGAAAAAGCAAAGCATCTTCTTACTGTGTCTAGACTTAAAACCTATGAGGTAGCTGAACAGGTAGGATATCACGATACTAATTATTTTTCTCTTGCATTTAAAAAGAATACAGGACTTTCTCCTACAGAATTCAGGGACAGACAGAATAATCCGGAGTAAAAAGTTCTTAATGGAGGTTTGACATGCAGAAGATAAGATTGGGACGGACAGAGCTGATGGTTGCAAGAAGCAGCTTTGGTGCACTACCTATACAGAGAATTTCATTTGATGAAGCAAGAAAAATTCTTTTAAAGGCTTACAACGGGGGTATTAATTTTTATGATACTGCCCATATGTATACAGATAGTGAAGAGAAGCTGGGATATGCCTTTTCTGATATAAGAAAAGATATAATAATTGCAACAAAAAGTGTTGCAACAGATAGGAAGACACTGCTTGAACATCTCGAAACCAGCTTGAAAAATATGAAAACAGATTATGTTGATATACTTCAGCTTCATAATCCCGGTGTCCTGCCTGACCCGGAGGACCCTGAAAGCTCATATGCAGGCATGATGGAAGCTAAAAAGAAGGGTATGGTGCGCTTTGTAGGAATTACAAACCATAGAATAAAAACCGCAGTGGAAGCAGTTGAATCAGGTCTGTATGACACAATGCAGTTCCCACTAAGTTCCCTTTCTTCGGATATTGATCTTGAACTTGTTGAGGCATGCAGAAAAATGGATGTTGGGCTAATAGCTATGAAAGCCATGTCAGGTGGTTTGATTACAAATGCGGCGTCAACTTTTGCTTTTTTAAGGCAGTTTGATAATGTTGTTCCCATTTGGGGGATACAAAGAGAAGCTGAGCTTGACGAGTTTCTTGAATTAGAAAAAAACCCTCCTATACTCAATGATGAATTATGGGAGGTCATAAAAAGAGATCGTACAGAACTGGCAGGGAATTTCTGTAGGGGCTGCGGCTACTGTATGCCTTGTCCGGCAGGAATTGAGATTCCGACTCAGGCACGAATATCACTGCTTATTCGGCGAGCACCCTATCGACCGTTTTTGAGCGATGAGTTTAAAGGAAAGATGGAACTTATTAATAAGTGTATTGAATGTGGACAATGCAAAAACCACTGCCCATATAGTATTGATACTCCAAATCTTCTTAAAGTACAGTTGCAGGATTATAACGAGTTTTATGCTAAAAATAGATAAAGAATAAACATTACAATCGCAGTAAACATTATATTAAAAAAGGAGATTTAACTATGGCTGTTAACACTCGAATTTTTCACTGTGATGAATTCTTCCGACTTTCAAGGGAAGAAAAAAAGGAATTTGAAAGTATTATAAAAAAGGAACTGGAAGAAAACCCTGTAAAACATCTGGATACTGAATGGGGCCGTTTTGAAAATCTTCCTGAGATGACAGAGGAAGAAATCGACAAGCTGGCAGAAGATGTTTTATCTGAAATGACTCTAGAGCAGAAAGTTTACCAGATGTCATGTGACAATGACGCACGGTATGCACCTTTAAACCCTCCAAGATATAATTATATTCCATATTACGCAGGTGAGGACTTGGAATTGAACATACCGGCCGTTAAATTTACAGACGGACCTACAGGTATTGTTATGAGCTATAATGCTACTGCTTTTCCGGTATCAATTGCTCGTGGTTCAACATGGGACACGGAACTTGAGGAACGTGTGGGAAATATAATAGGTATAGAAGGCCGCTCAGGAGGTGCAAACTTTTTTGCAGGAGTATGTATAAATCTCCTTCGCCATCCTGCGTGGGGACGTGCTCAGGAAACATATGGTGAGGATACTGTCCTTTTAGGTAAAATGGGTGCTGCATTAACGAAGGGCGTTCAAAAGCATATGATGGCGTGTATAAAACACTATGTTGCCAACAGTATGGAAAATGCACGATTTAAAGTCAGTGTTGAAATGGATGAAAGAACCCTGCGTGAAATATACCTTCCTCATTTCAAGGAATGTGTAGACGCGGGTGCTGCAGCAATTATGAGCTCATATAACCGTGTAAGAGGAGAGTGGTGTGGTCACCATGATTACCTGCTGAATCAGATTCTAAATGGGGAATGGGGTTTCAAAGGATTTGTAATGTCTGACTTCATCTGGGGTGTCAGAGATACTGTAGATGCGGCAAACGGCGGACAATGCATGGAGATGTATGCAACTCAGTACTTTGGTAAAAGACTCGTTGAGGCTGTCAGAGACGGAAAAGTAGATAAAAGTAAGATAGATGCAGCAGTAAAGAGAATATTGAGACAAAAAATCAGATTCTCGTTTGTTGGAGATAAGGCACAATATTCCCCGGAAAAAATGGGAAGTAAGGAACATGCTGAGCTGGCTCGTGAGGTTTCTGAAAAATCAACTATACTACTTAAAAACGAAGGAATACTTCCACTTGAAAAAGATAAGGTTAAGAAAATTACAGTGGTTGGAAGGTTGGCTGTTGAACCTAATACAGGTGATTTAAAGGGAAGCAGTGCGGTATTTCCTCACTATGTCATAACACCGCTTCAGGGTATTATTAATGAGGCAGGAAGCGGAATAGAAGTTAAATATGTAGACGGTAGAACACCCCATCAGGCTCAGGAGCTGTCAAAGAATGCAGACGCAGTTGTTATTGTAGCAGGATTAACCTCTCTTGATGAGGGAGAATTTATTACAAATGGCGGTGACGTGGGAGGCGACAGGAAATATCTCGGACTGCACCCTGAAGATGAAGACCTTATTGAGACTGTATCAAAGGTAAACAAGAATGTAATTGTCGTTTTGCAGGGCGGAAGTACTATTATTGTTGAACCTTGGAAGAACTTGGCTAAGGCCATTCTTATCCAATGGTATCCCGGTATGGAAGGCGGAACTGCTCTGGCAAATATACTTTTCGGAAAAGTAAATCCTTCTGCCAAGCTGCCGGTTACAGTACCTGCAACTCCCCAGCAGTTGCCTTACTATGATATGAATGCAACTTCCATTGTATATGACTATTATCACGGCTACTTCCTAGCTGACAAGAAAAAGTACCCTGTTTCATACCCTTTTGGATTCGGACTCAGTTATACAACTTACAGCTACAGCAATCCAAAAGTTTCAAAGAAGGGTGACATAATTTCTGTTTCGGTTGATGTATCCAATACCGGAAAAATGGCCGGAGATGAAGTTGTTCAATTATATATAGGCTACAGGGGTTCAAAGGTTGAACGCCATGTAAAGGATCTTAAAGGCTTCACCAAAATACACCTTGAGCCGGGAGAGAAAAAGACTGGGGTAATTGAGATAAATAAGGACGACCTTGCATACTATTGTCCTGAATCAAAGCAGTGGGCGGTCGAGGATATACAGTATGTTGCAATGATTGGTGCATCTTCTGCCTGCAATGATTTACTTAAAGCTGATTTTGATTTAAAATAAATATAGTAGTATATAAAGGCATTACCGATAACAAACGGTAATGCCTTTATAAATTACTTTGAAAATAATAATGCCGGAAAAGGAAAAAATAAAATGATAAATATATACTTTTTTCAAACACAAATCGGGACAATAGGCATCGCAGAGGAAGATAACAGAATAACAAACGTTTTTTTTGAAACCGATTACAATAAGGAAGCTGTGTTTAATGGAGATAAGTTCCTGCAACAGTCAGGGTTTTATCTGAATGAAACAGCTCTTTTGAGAGAAGCCGGTAATCAGCTTGATGAGTATCTAAAAGGTAAAAGGATAGCCTTTGATTTGCCACTGGCTCCAAAAGGAACAGATTTTATGAAAACCGTTTGGAATTGTCTAAATACAATACCATATGGAGATACAAAAAGCTATAAACAGATTGCTGAAGCAGCAGGAAACCCAAAGGCATGCCGGGCAGTAGGGATGGCCAACAATAAAAACCCAATCCCCATATTTATACCCTGTCATCGTGTAGTTGGGGCAAACGGAAGTCTGACTGGATATAGAGGTGGCTTAGAAATAAAGCAAAAGCTTCTTGAAATAGAAAAAAGAAAAATTTGAATTTAATCAGATAATCTAGGTAAACCTATTTAATAGTTGAAATAAAAACTTAAAGAAGGGATACTTATTATGGGAAGATTCGAAGGTGCTGAAAAAGTCGGGATAAGGGATAAGGAGACAAGACAGCTTCTTGCTGTATATCCCTATAAAATTGACGGTACGGATGAAGAGATTGAGAAAGCTGTAAAAGATTGGTATTACAAGCAAAGCTGTATAGCAGAAGAATTTCTCTTGAAGTCCTATGTAGACGAACTTACGGAACATGAATTAAAATCTCGAAAAGATGATGATACAAAAAAAGTATATTAATGAAAAAGGGTATATCCATTAAAGTGTGGATTTACCCTTTATTTAATTTCTCTTTAGACAAAATAGTGATTTATACGTAAATATATATTAATAGTAATTTTGTTATAAAATTCTAAATGTTATATATGAAAGGTCAAGGAGGAAGTTATGGATAGCAGCAGTCTTTCCGATTACATGAGCAAAACCGTAGAGAATATTGTGAGCCAAACCATCAGGTCCACTTTAAAAAATCCCAAGGAAACAGCTTTTCTAATGAAATATTTGCTCACTACAAAAAAAGCAGCAGCCAGGAGAAAGAAAAGTGAAAAAGCAGGACTTCACATTCCTCCATTCCTGATAGCAAGTATAACTAAAAGCTGCAATTTAAGATGCAGTGGCTGCTATGCAAGAGAACTACATACCTGCTCTGCTGAAGTACTGGACAGTCAGATTACATGTGAGCGGTGGAATGAAATATTCCGGGAGGCAGAGAATTTGGGGATTTCATTTATACTTTTGGCCGGAGGAGAGCCTTTGATGAGAAGAGATGTTGTCGTAAAAGCTGCTGACAGCAAGAATATAATTTTCCCCATATTTACCAATGGTTTACTTATAGATAACTTTTACATAGACTTGTTCAGCAAAAATAGAAATCTGATACCAGTATTAAGCATTGAGGGTTATCAGGAGGAAACTGACCAAAGGCGGGGACCGGGTACATACAAAGCATTGTCAGAGGTGATGGGCAGGCTGGATGACAGTGGAATAGTTTACGGTACATCTGTGACGGTAACGACACAAAATATTGAGGAAGTTTCCAGTAAAAATTTTATTGATATGCTATCAAATCTGGGATGTAAAATCATTTTTTACGTGGAATATGTTCCGGCAGAAGAAGGAACCGATTATCTCGCTCCAACTGAAAAGGAACGTGAGTCACTGGCAGAAAGGCTTACAGAGTTGCGGTCAGATTACAAGGACATTTTGTTTTTGTCCTTTCCGGGAGATGAAAAAGCAACTGGAGGCTGCTTGGCAGCAGGAAGAGGATTTTTTCATATAAATGCTGGCGGTGGGGCAGAGCCATGTCCTTTTTCGCCTCAATCAGATACAAATCTCAGAGAAGTAAGCCTTAAGGATGCCTTGAAGTCACCATTGTTCGGAAGGCTTGACAGTGAAGGACTGCTGCTGGGAGACCACAAGGGAGGCTGCCTGTTATTTGAGAAAAAAGCAGAGGTAGACGCACTTACGGGTTTATAATAAATTCAGTTTTTTCACATTCACTCAGGCGATGGGAAGAGGCTGCTCTTTTCTTTTATTTTGAAACACAAATAATATCATAGTTGTATGTAAAAATTATACAAAAGAGCATGAGCATCAACAGGAATAGTTGATGCTTATAATATTGTATAAAGAAAAATTGAATATAGTTTTAATTTAGAAAATTGCATTAATATAGAATTAAAGAAATATATTATTTACAGATAATATATTTCTTTATATACAAAAGGAGACCCCCCACAGATTGAATATTTATTCAAATAAATGTAAAAACTAGAAAATATGTCGTAGAATGGAACAGATTATATGAACCAAAAAAATAATAAAGTGAACATCCTTGTTATAAATGGGAGTCCTAAAGGTATAAATAGTAATACGCTTAAAATAACAAATGCATTTCTAGATGGTATTAAGGTAAAATATCAGGGATTTGCTAAAATCGACATGGTTGTAGTAAGCACCAGTAATATTAATCATTGTAAAGGTTGTTTTTGTTGTTGGACTTCAACTCCTGGAAAATGTATTATAAATGATGACATGACACAAATTTTGTCTAAAATTATAAATGCAAACATTATTGTTTGGAGTTTTCCGCTTTATTACTATGGAATGCCTTCAAAGGTTAAGGCACTGCTTGATAGAAATTTGCCCTTATTATTACCGTATATAACTAATCGTGATGACGGTGGGAGTAATCATCCGTTTCGCTATAAAAGCAAACACGCTGAGATTATCTTAATCTCAACTTGTGGTTTCTACTCGACCATTAATAACTATGAAGCATTAATAAAACAATTTGATATATTGTATGGAACTAATTATACCAAGATTATTTGCCCTGAAGGAGAATTATTCTCCCAGAAGCAACTAAGTAATAGAATCAATGAATACTTATTATATGTTAAACAAGCTGGTGAAGAATATGCCTTTAATCGATCTTTTTCAGATGAAACAGAGCAAAAGCTTAATAGCCTATTATGTCCACCAAAAACTTTTGTTAAATTTGCAGATAATAGTTGGAATATAAAGAATATTTAAAAAGAAATAC
The DNA here is from genome assembly GCF_000421965.1 of Ruminiclostridium papyrosolvens C7. Classification (GTDB taxonomy): domain Bacteria; phylum Bacillota; class Clostridia; order Acetivibrionales; family DSM-1351; genus Ruminiclostridium; species Ruminiclostridium papyrosolvens_A. The sequence goes on from NZ_ATAY01000030.1 coordinate 81,500, forward strand.
AGTCAGAAATTATGTTCTCAAGACATGTTCTCTTTTCTTAATGTTTTAATATATCTATGTATTACACATTCACATAAATTTTTCATTGTTACACTCATATCTTAGTCTATTTTGATAAAATTCAAATCTTTGAAATAATTTACAAAAATAATATTGAATCATAATGGAATATTTAGTAATATTATAGTAAAAGTTCCAAAAAATTGTAAAAATGTAAATACCAAAACTACCGGTGTAATTTGATTGAATTTATGACCTATTGTAAGGCAACTAAATTAATGTAATATTCTATAAAATATTCAAAGTTGGGAGAGGGGATAAATGAGTAAATGGTATCATGAAAAACACATCGTTGAATTTAATGAATGTGACCCGTCTAAAACAGTTTATAATTCCAAGTATTTTGTATGGTTTGAAAATTCCAGGTTTGCAATTGCCGAACAGGTGCAATTGTCATCTTATGTAGAAAAAATGGCTAAAGAGAAAGGGGATTCAATTATATTTCCTGTTCTTGAAGCCGAGTGCAAATTCTTGCTGCCTATTCCTATGGGTACTCATTTAATTTTGCGTACAAAACTAGAAAAGCCGAAGGCTGCAAAACTTGTTTTTAAACATATTGCGACAGGTGAATTGGATGGTAAAGAATATGCCGTTGCAACTACAACTGTAGGGGTGTTATCAGCAAAGAACGGACTACTTATAAGTCTAGACGACAATTTTAAAAAACTGATTAATGATTATTTAGAAAGTTAGGATGAAGCATATGAAAAAAATATTCATTTTCCCTGGACAAGGGGCACAAAATCCCCAGATGCTTCAAGATATCAAGGGTTATTCGCTTAATGAAATTAAACCGGTATTTGACACTGTTTCTGAAGCGTGTAAATTTGATGTAATATCTTTTTTAGAGAGTGCAACACAGGAAAAGCTGAGCCTCACAAATTATACACAGATTGTCATGTTCGCTATGAATATGGCATATGTGAAGGTCTTAAGCGGCCTTGGAATTAAGCCGGATGTAACAGCGGGACACAGTTTGGGACAATACTGCGCTTTGGTTGCCGCAGGTGTACTTGATTTGTATGAAACAAGCTGCTTAATCAGAGAGCGAAGCCGCTTAATGAGTGAATTGAAAACGCATGGACGTTTATGTGCTGTTTCTTCTCCATGTATGTCTATAGAGTATGTAGAACAAATGTGTTCTGATATTTCAAAAGCTACAAATGACTGTCTGCAGATAGCTCTTTATAACTCAAATAAACAGATAGTTGTTGGCGGAGCAAAACCTGCTATAGAAAAATTTTATGAAGAAATTAAGGAAAATGTTGAATACAAAGCAACAATTCTGCCAGTTGGACAGGCCTTTCATACTCCTATTATGGATGAAATGCTTCCAGAATTCAGAAATCATGTTAATGATATTTCAGTTAAAGAGCCCTCAATACCGGTGATCTTAAATTGTACCGGTGATTATTATATTGAAAAAAACAACGGTGAGGATTTAAAAAACGAGCTGATTGAACAATGCCACAAGCCTGTTCGGTGGCTCCAGACAATGAATACATTATTGGAAGTTGAGAACCCTGTTATAATTGAAGTTGGGCCTGGACATTCTTTATCGGGGCTGTTCAGAAATCTGACAAAAGAAGTAAAGGTTTGGTGCTCGGAAGATAAAAAAAGTGTAATGATGCTCAGTAAAAAAATAAACCAGGAATGAATGGAGGTGTACATATGTGGAAGTTATTTGATGAAGGATGCACAGCATTAGTAACCGGTGCTTCAAGAGGTATTGGCAGGGCAATTGCCTTGGAATTGGCAAGGCAGGGAGTTGATGTTGCAATAAATTATCGCTCCAATGAAGAAATGGCTATATCTTTAAAAGAAGAAATAGAAGAAATGGGGCGCCAGGCTCTTATTATTAAGGCAGATATGCAAAACCCTGATGAAATAAAGCAAATGTTCAAGCAAATAAAAAGCCAGTTTAGACATATTGACATTCTTGTAAATAATGCCGGAATAATTAAGGATGGTTATCTTATGATGATGAGCGAGGCCAGTTTTCAAAAGGTTATAGATACGAACCTTTTGGGCTGCTTCAGGATTTCGCAGGAGGCATTGAAAATGATGTGCTCTGCGAAAAAAGGAGTAATAGTTAATATTGCATCAACAAGCGGAATTGTGGGACAAGAGGGTCAAGCTAACTATTCTGCATCCAAGGCAGGCATAATTGCCTTCTCAAAGGTAGTTGCAAAGGAATATGCCAGATACGGAATAAGATGTAATGTTGTAGCACCCGGATTTATTGAAACAGATATGACAAACGACTCAGGAGGTAAATCTCTTAAAGACAAATATATGGATTTTATTTCTCTCAAGCATTTCGGAGAGCCTCAGGATATTGCAGATGCAGTTGCATTTCTGGCTTCATCCCGTTCAAAATACATAACCGGCAAAGTTCTAACAGTGGATGGAGGCTTAATCGATTAAGACAAAACTTGTTTTTATATAAAATTAAAATTAAGGTAAGGAGAATGAACTATGAATGATATTTATAAGAAAGCAGAAGAAAGAGAAAAACTTTGTAGAGAAATCAAGAGCATGATGGTTGAACAGCTTGATATTGAAATGGACCCTGAATTTATAACCAATGATCAACCAATTTTCGGACGTGGTCTGGAACTGGACTCAATTGATGCTCTTGAGTTGGCTGTTGGCATATATGACAAGTTTGAAATATCTGTAACAGATGATAACACTACAATCTTTAGTTCTGTTAATACAATGGCAGACTATATAGAGGTTCAAAAACTGGAAAACGAGGGTTGAATAAATGAAATTTACGACCAAAGAAATTATGTCGATACTTCCCCATAAAGCCCCATTTTTACTTGTAGACAAGGTGATTGAGTGTGAACCGGGCAAATATGCATTAGGTATAAAAAATGTGACTATTGATGAACCGTTCTTTCAAGGTCATTTCCCTACAGAACCTATATTACCGGGCGTTCTTATTGTCGAATCTATAGCACAGGTAACTGCTGTAATGTACTGTGCTGAATTTATGGAGTCAATGAAACAGGACGCTTCGGCAAATAACCTGAGTGAGGTTGATATTGCTAAGAAAATAGCAGAGCATGTAGGATATCTTGTTGAAATTAAATCAATGAAATTCAAAAAAACGGTTCATCCGGGTGATACTTTACATATTCAAGTTTGGAAAAAAACTACATTTGCTTCACTCTCTTTGATAGAAGCTAAAGTTGTGGTGGATAATGAAATCGTTGCAGAAGGAAAGATTTCAGTATCAGAAAAAAACTAATAAACTCCATAACATTGACAAAAGGTGGGCTAATTCATGGGAAAAATAATTAAAGTAAATAATTTGATAAAAAATTACGGATCCGTTGAAGCTGTAAAGAATATATCTTTTGAAGTTGAAAAAGGAAGTTTGTTTGCTTTTTTAGGTACGAATGGAGCCGGTAAATCCACGACAATAGATATACTATCAACGTTGATAACAAAAAATTCAGGTAGTGTTGTGATTAATGAGTTGGAACTGGGAAAAGACGACCAAAAAATCCGCAAAGATATCGGGGTCGTGTTCCAAAACAGTGTTCTGGATAATTTACTTACAGTAAGAGAGAATCTGTCTATAAGAGGCTCATTTTACGGCTTAAGCGGCTCTGCATTAAAGGAGAGGATAACCGAGGCCTCTAAAATAACGGAATGTGATGAATTCATGGACCGTAGGTATGGAAAGCTTTCCGGAGGACAAAAAAGAAGGGCGGATATTGCCCGGGCATTGATAAATCAGCCAAAGATATTATTTTTAGATGAGCCTACAACAGGTCTGGACCCTAAAACCAGGACATCCATTTGGAATACAATCGGAGAAATGCAAAAGCACTTAGGAATGACTGTTTTTCTGACAACACATTACATGGAAGAAGCTGCAAATGCAGATACAATTACAATTATAAATCAAGGGCAAATTGTTGCTGAAGGTACTCCATACAACTTAAAGGAAAAGTACACCGATGATTTACTCAAGATTTATGATGCCGAGGAAGAAGTGGTTCGGTATTTAAACGAAAAAAAGATACTTTATAGCATGGACAAGAATGTAGTTTCGATTAATATCAAGGCTGCTGAAAGTGCAATAAACATATTAGCTGATTTAAAGGGTTGTATTACCTCTTTTGAAATGATACACGGTAATATGGATGATGTATTCTTAAAGGCAATAGGACAAAGTAGGGAGGAAGCTGAATGTTAAGAAAACTAATTTATCGTAATTCCAAACTTTACTTCCGAGACAGGACGTCTGTATTTTTTTCTATGCTGGCAGTTCTGATTGTGATAGCATTATATATTTTGTTTTTAGCAAAGTTGCAGGTAGATGCCGTAAATCAGCAAACAAATGGCATACTTAACGGAGACGATTTATCCTATCTCATAAATAGCTGGATTTTAGCAGGACTGTTGTCCATTACTACACTGACAAGTACATTAGGTGCATTAGGAACAATGGTAAATGACCGGGAGAACAGAATTGTAATGGACTTTAAAAGTTCCCCCCTTTCAGCAATGACATATCCTGTTTCATGTGTAATAACATCATTTACAGTTGGAACTATCATAAGTGTTATATCCTTTGCAGTTTATGGGGGTTACATTTATTTTGGTACCGGGTATTTCTTCAGTATCGGAATGATTTTAAAATGTCTTGGACTGATTTGCCTGTCTGCTATGATGAGTGCTGCATTGATGGGCTTTATGGTGTCATTCTTTTCAACAAACAGTGCATATTCATCTGCCAGTTTGATAATCGGAACAACAATAGGATTTTTAAATGGGCTTTATGTGCCTATGGGATCATTACCAGAAACCATTCAAAGTGTATTAAAGTTCCTGCCCTTCGGGCATATCGCTTCACTTTTCAGACGTGTACTTATGCAGGAGTCGGTTGATTTGTGCTTTAAAAATGCTCCAATGTCGGTGCGTGATAGTTACACCCGTGATTTTGGGGTGAATCTGGTCTGGAATGGAAGTGAAATCAGGTCATACATTTCAATCATATTTATCTTAGGAGTTTTACTTATTTCATTAATATTGTTTTTTATTAATTTCAGACGCAAAAAACAAGAAATATAATTTTTATAGGAGGTTTATATGTTTACAAGCAAATTGGAAAATAAGTACAGTGAGAGAGCAGAGTTTATTGAAGTTAAGGATCGGAAAGTGGTAAAAACCTTAGGAAACCTTCAAAAAGAGTATACGGCACTTAGAGAAGGTGCTATGTTTTATGATTGCAGTACATACGGCTTGTTTTCAGTACATGGGGATAAAGCTGAGCTGTTCCTTGAAAATCTCGCTACAAAGGACATACAATACCTTAATGTAGGAAATGTCAGCGAATGTTATTTTCTCAATGAAGAGGCTGAAATTGTAGGAAATGTATTTGTAGTACGTAGAGAAAATGATTTTATTGTGATTTCGCCATGGGAGAAGGCAGCTGATGTTAAAGAATGGCTTGTTATACAGGCTAAGGAGTCAGAATATGAAATTGAGATAAAAGATTTGTTTGATACAATGGCAATCGTATCAACAGAAGGCCCCAAGTCATGGAAAGTTGTTAAAAAGATTTTTGGTGTTGAAATTGAAAATCTTGCACTTAGAGCCTCCATGTCATTTTCATGGAGCGGACAGGAAATCCTTCTTATACGTGCAGGTCGTTCAAGTGAGTACGGATATATTGCAATATCATCAATTGAAGGCGGATTAAATATATACGATAAACTTTTGAATGAGGAAGGTCAATGGGATTTCCCGGTGAATGAAGGCGGACTGGAATGTATTGAACTTGCAATGCTTGAAGTTCACCAGCCAAATTTTTTAAGAGAAACCTCCGAACACGGAAATATATTTGAACTTGCTCAGCAATGGCAAATACAATATGACAAAGAAGACTATATCGGATACGAAAAAATGATGGAAATATTTAAAACGGCAAATTCGAAAGGTGCTGTAGGCTTTGTAGCAAATGAAAGCCAAATTCCTTATGAGGCAGGCGACAAAATATATCTGAACGAAGCTTGTATAGGACATGTTGTTTATTCTCTTTACTCAATAAAGCTTTGCAAGCCTTTAGGAATAGCTTTGCTAAACAATCCTTATGCAAATGCCGGCCTGACACTTGAAGTAAAAACCCCAGATGGAGTACTGCAAAATATACAGACAATTTCAGGTCCATTTATACGTCCTTTGAGCTGGGATCAAAAAATGGAATAATCATTTTTTCAAATACATAGAAAGGTATAATTAACCATATGAAACCAAAAAATCAGATTGTTATCACAGGTTATGGAATTGTTTCTGCAATGGGTCTTGATAAGGAAGAGAACAGATTAAATGTTTTTGCAGGTAAACAAGGTATATCAAATTGTGAATTTGAATATAAGGATGGCGTATTTGCATCCCCATCAGGGGTAATAACCCGGGAGCTTCCTGAACATCCCTTCTATGAAAAGTATGATTTATATCCCGACAGGGCCTCAAATTTGGCGTTAATAGCGGCGGACGAGTGTATTAAGCAGTCAAATATAGACTTTAACACTATAAATCCTTTAAGGGTTGGAATTGTTGTAGGTACATCCCTCGGTGGAATGAGAAGTGCTGATGTTTTTCACAAGCAATGGATAGAACAGGGAATTGACAAAACTGACAGTAATCTGCTAAAGCAATATCCATTACATGCAGTTGCAGATATTCTTGCCAAAGAGTATGGGTTTAATGGTTCAAAAATAATTATATCTACAGCCTGTTCCTCCGGTGCGAATGCCATTGGCTTAGGCTATGATCTTCTGAAAAGAGGAATGTATGATATAGTTTTGGCCGGTGGTGTTGACCCTATTTCAAGGTTTTCCTTTGCAGGTTTTACATCCTTGAAAGCAATTGATTCAAAGCCTTGCAGGCCATTCAGCGGAAGTACCGGAATCAATCTGGGTGAGGGGGCAGCATTTTTTATACTCGAGTCAGACGAATATGCTCAAAAGAGAAAGGCTTCAGTTATTACTGAGGTTCGGGGATATGGTATTACTGCCGATGCATATCATCCTACAGCGCCTGATTTAAGTGGAAATGGTGCTTTCAGATCAATGACTGCGGCAAAGGAAAACGGAATTTGTGAAACAGGTGATATTACATACATAAACGGACACGGCACCGGTACATTGGCAAACGACAGTGCAGAAAAAAAGGCATGGAGAGCTTTTGTTAAGGAAAATACAGATATTCCTTTGATGAGCAATAAAGCAGCATTAGGGCATTGTATGGGTGCGGCAGGAGCTGTTGAAATTGCAATTTCTGTTATGTCAATTGAAAATGATCAAATTCCTCCTACCGTCAACTTCAATACTCAAGAAGCTAAAGATATTGATGAGATTAATTTTGTTCCAAACAAGGCCATACCTTGTGAAGTAAATAATGTAATTTCAAATTCTTATGCCTTTGGAGGTAATAACTGTTCTGTTTTACTTTCAAAATACATTAAAAGAACACCCGTACAAAACAAAGAATGTGATATTGTCATAACCGGAATAGGCTGTATTGGCAGTGGCGGTGGAACAGCAGAAAAATTATTTAAAACTTTTGAAGACGGCTCAAACTGGATAGAAGAAATTGATGTCCAAAATAGGGATTTTAATACAAAATATGTAGGAAAAATGCCAGAGGTTGATTATAAAAAGTATATTAAGGGAAGTACATTACGCAGGATGGATACAGTTACTAAAATGGCCATGACTAGCGGAAAACAAGCATTAAATAGCAGTGGTCTGAAAGTAACACCACAGAATTGTACACGTATTGGTGTCTTATACGGTACTGGTACAGGGCCTCTTGAAACAATTGAAAATGTCAGCAGAAAAATGATTACAGGCGGATTAAACAGCATTGACCCCAACAACTTTCCCAATACAGTTTTAAATGCGGCCCCCGGAAATTTCTCTATAGCCAATATGCTTAAAGGGCCTACATCAACAATTTCGGCCGGAAGTGTATCCGGGCTTGATGCATTCATATATGCATCTGAATTACTGAAAAATAATCAAGCAGATGCAGTTATAGTACTGTCTTCCGACGAATGGAATGAAGCATTGCAGATAGGAAATGAAAGATTAGGCTTGCTTACAAAGAACGGAAAATTACCATTTGATAAGGATGCAAGTGGAATGATTCTTTCACCTGGTTCTACTGCTTTTGTACTGGAAAGAAAAGATTATGCACTCCAAAGAGGAGCTAAAATACTGGCCCAGGTTTACGGATACTCTATGACATCAGATAACGCAGACTTATGCAGCTTTGAGGCGGAAGGGACCCAGTGGATTGAAGGCGTGGAGCTGGCCCGTAAAATGGCAGATGATATTCATATTGATTACTATGCTTCTACAGCTTACGGCATTCCGATGGTTGATAGGAAGGAAGCGGAGCTTATGGCAAAATCACTTGATGATGATACTATTATCCGTTCAATTCCTCGTTTAATTGGAGCAACATCGGGTTCACTGGGCTCATATGGACTTTTGAGCTGCATATATGCATTAGAGAAAAATACTGTTCCAAACCATGGGAATGTTGACGGACTTTCAGAAGAATACGATAGCTTACTGAACCGTACCCAAAATACAGGGACAATTGATTGTGCTGCAGTGAGTGCAGCATCATTTGGCGGATCTTATACAACTGTTATTATAGGAAAGGTTCCATAGGGGATAATATTATGAAGTATTTTGTTCTTAATGGTAGTCCGAGAAAAGAACGCAGTATGACTATGAATGTTGTCAGAAGTTTTCTTAACGGGATAGAAGAAGCAGACCCTGAACCACAAATTGATATAGTTCATCTTGCAAAATGTAATATTCAGCATTGCAGAAGCTGTTATGCCTGCTGGTCCCATGTATGTGAGGGAGAATGTGTTATCACCAAGAGAAATATAGATGATATGGCACCCCTTATGGATAAGTACCTTGCCGCTGATAAAATAATTATGGCAACACCAATGCATTTTTTTGCCATATCAAGTTATCTGCAGAAGTTCCTTGAACGCACATTTCCTTTGATAAAGCCGATCTATATACCAGCGGAGCAGGATGATAAATATAAAGATATGTCTACGAAAGATATAGCTGTTATATCAACCTGTAAGGTTGCCTTTGACGGTGTATGGGACTGCATAGATGCACAAATGCAGTTAATCAGCAGGAAAAGATACCAGAGGATATTTTCTACACAGCCGCTTGCTGTTAGTAATAAGGATAAGGAACTTACTGAGAATTTCTTGAACACAGTAACTCTGGCAGGAAAAGAATTTGCTTTATGCGGAGAATTTTCAGAAGCTGTCAGACAAAGCCTTGAGAAAAGCATACAGGCTATGGGTGAACAGATTGATACACGAAATATAGGGTTTTAGGGGAAAAAGATGAAAATTTCTATAATCATACCGTATAGTCAACGCGGGACCCAAATTAAGCTTTGCCTTGAGGGCTTGCAAAAACAAAAGATGCCTTTTGGTGATTTTGAAGTTATTATTGTTGGAGATGCAAATGATACATTATTAAATCAAGGTGAAATGATAATAAAACATATACCTTTCGATGTAAGTTCCTATGAAAGGTTTCCCTTTGCCATGATGAGAAACGAAGGTGCAGAAAAGGCAGAAGGCAGTGTATTGGTATTTCTGGATTGCGATATTATTTTATCTTCGGATTTTCTCTCAAATACATGGCTTGAACATAGGGAAGAGAAAAAGCTTTCTTTTGCTTTGCGAAAAAAGTTGCCGGAAGATTCATGTATAAACTCAATTACTGAGGTCAGGAGATACCGGTGCGACAGAGATGAACGAGAGGAAGTATGCTCGTTCTTCGGTGGTAATTACGAAAAAATTGAAACTCTTTGGCTCTGGGTTTACAGCCATACGATGTGCATAAATAAGGATGAGTTTTTTGAGTCGGGGAAATTTTGTGAAAATCTTAAAGGATGGGGCTTGGAAGATTCGGAATTTGCTTACCGTATCATGAAAAAAGGAGTTCCTATTGTGTGCGACACTAAAAGCAGGTGTTATCATGTATGGCATCCTGAGAATTTTGACAAAAGCAGAGCAGAAGGATATAAAAAGAATCTTGATATAATCCGCTCAATATATAAGGACCCTGTATTAGATGGTTTGGATTTGTGTGCTGGGTGTTTGGAACCGAAATCCATGCTTAAGCTTGTCAGTTATGGAATGTCTCCTCAAGCACTGTCCCTGTTTTTATATGAAAGCTATGTAAGAGGTTACCAACACAATATTGCTGAATTGGAGGATTAAAAATGTCTAAGGAATTTAATAAAAATGAACTGGTTGAGACAGAAATAAAGGTTAGGTTGGTTGAATGTGACCCTTATGAAATAGCTCATAATTCCAGCTATTTTGTTTGGTTTGAAATGGGCAGATTTGATTATGCCGAAGCGAACGGGTACAAATTAACAAGTATGGCAGCAGATGAGGAAACGGTTTATATTACACTGCATACGAAATGTAAATACATAAAATCATGTAGATTCAAAGACGAATTAGTTGTTAAAACCCGTATTACAAAGCCCCCCTTTATATTTGCAAAATATAATTTTGAACAAAAATTGTATAACAAAAATACAGGTGAATTGATTGCAAAATGCTGGACTGAAAATGCAGCGGTCAGTAAATCAAAAAAATGCGTGTTGAGAGTTTCAGAAGACAACGCATTAGTAAGCCTAAAATAGAATTGGATTGATTATTTGTGAAAAGAGTTTTAGTTGCATCAGCAGCATATAATTGGGCAGAGACTCATAGAATGGCTGCTATTGGAAAAGTGTTCTCAAAGAAGGGTTATGAGGTATACAGTATTGGAAAAGGGTGTTATGAACATTTATTGCAGGAAAATATGATACACCTCAAAATGAAAGCAGACGATATGTGGTACTCGGAAGACAGAATACATAAGTTAATGCATATGGACGATTATGGAAATGATTACTGTACCGAAGCTGAGCTAAAAACTATAGTATCTGAGGAAATAGAATTACTGCAGAGAATTAACCCTGATATAGTGATTACCGGATACCGTACAACAATGTCCCTTTCCTGCAAGTATACAAAAATACCTATAGTATGGGTATTATCAGCCGTAGTATCACCTATATATTTTAAACTGGGACTTGCAAGCATGCCTGAACGTACACCCTTAGATTATGTTAAAAATATTAAAGATAAAAAAACTCAGTCGAGGTATTACAGTACACTTGCACTTAAAAATAACGGGACATCGAAAGTGTGGAATAAGGTTGCACAAGAATATGGGTTGAAGACTTTTAAATCCGATTTGGATATTTTCAACGGGGACTTTAATCTGATGTCAGATATTGCCGAGTTATTTCAGGACTTTAAGGATTTGCCTGAAAACTATAGCTTTTGTGGCCCTTTGTTTAATTATGAAAAAATATATTTACCGGAGAGTGTAACTAATTATAATGATGTTGGGCGAAAAAAGATCTTCGTTTCAATGGGTTCATCAGGAGAGAAGAAGATATTTTTAAAACTCTTAGAGCTGTTAAAGGATATAGATGCAGACATTTTTGTCTCAACAACATCAATACTTGCTGAAGAGGAGACAGTGGTTTTTCCTGATAATTTCTATTTTGCAAAAGCCTTTCCCCACAAAGAAATGGCGGAGAGGGTAAACTTATCAATAATACATGGTGGACAGGGAACAGTTTACACAACTATTTTAGCCGGAAAACCATTTATAGGAATTCCTATGTTTAGTGAACAGCAATATAACCTTGAAAATATAGAGAAATTCGGCAGTTGTATTCATTTAAGGGTCAGCGACTTAAATGCAGAAAATTTTAAGAAAAGCATAGATAAAATTATTTCAGCTAATTCTTATATTGATAATGCTAAGAAATTAAAGGAGCTAGTTGTACCTTATTATGAAGATGAAAACAGAAATGCAAGTGTCATAGCTGCTTCAAAAATAGTGGAGTATTTTAATGAAGGGTAAAACAAAAATATATTACATGTCGTTTAAATCCTTAAATGAAAGTAATTTGGAGCAATTAAAGCAGAATGAAAAAAAGTATATGCAGATTCTTTGTGAGTATGCTTTTAAGGACTATTTAAGGGATTCCAAGGAGAATGATTTGCAGGACATGCCTACCGGAAGAACAGAGCACATATCCAAAAGCCATTCTAATGGTTATGTTGTCATTGGTATAAGTCCCCGGCCTATAGGATGTGACATTGAAAAAGTAAGAACGGATTGGACAAGAGAGGACTTGAAAAAACGGATTTGCTTTTATCTTGACTCGGATTCTCAATTGGCGGTACTTAATTCATCGGATCCGCAAAGAAACGCAATTATCGCTTGGACCAGAAAAGAAAGTTATTTTAAGGTTCACCAAACACGTTGTGTTTCCAAGGAATTTGAAATAGCAAGTTTATATGAAACAGTCCATGGTAAACATATGAAATTTGTCAGTATTCAAGTTGATAAAGATATGATTTTAACATGCTATATAGATATTAAATCTGATGTAGAATGGATACAGGTATTAGTTTAAATCAATTAAATAGTCATAATGAAATGGAAAAATATATCGGTTGTAACAATACACAAATTAATGCAATCTAAAAGGACTGAGTCCGGTGCAAAATCGGATGCAGTCCTATAGAGCATACTGAATAAACGTTTTTGGTTCAGCTACTAGCTGTTTTTAATTTCGTCTTTTAAAAGGACTTTTACAATGTCGATAATATCCTCATCAATTACACGATAGCAAATTTCAAGCCCCTTTCGCTCTCCGTCAATTATACCTGCCGACTTTAGTTTTGCAAGGTGCTGTGATACTGTAGACTGGGGAAGGCCAAGACATTCCTGTATTTTGGTTACATTACAGCCACCTTCTATTAACCCTTTTACAATACACAGCCTTTGAGGATGAGCCAGTGCTTTTATTTTATCGGCTTTCTTTTCATAAATTTTTAAATCTATCAAAATTGTAATCCCCCTTTTTAAAACATAGCCCTGATATAAATTATTCCCTAAATAAACAAACTCATATCCGATTCTTCGGCAGAACTCAAGAATGAGGCCACGCCTCCAATAGTAACTCCGTCAATAAGTTCTTCTTTTTTAATCCCCATTATATCCATTGACATATTGCAGGCTACAAATTCAATTCCGTTATTCTGTGCCTGAGCAACAAGTTCTTCCAATGAATATATGTTCTTTTTATTCATAAGATGACGTATCATTTTTGGTCCCACGCCTGCCATGTTCATTTTGGACAGTGACAATTTACCTGATCCCTTAGGCATCATAACACCAAACATTCTTGAAATAAAGTCTTTTTTTATACTGGCGGAATTTTTTTGCTTTCTAAGAATATTCAATCCCCAAAAGGTAAAAAACATTGTAACCTTTCTTCCCATTGAGGCTGCTCCGTTTGCTATAATAAAAGACGCTATAGCCTTATCAAGGTCGTTACTGAACACAATCATAGATTTATTATTCTTGTTTTTATACTGCACTTCCATTGCATTATCCTCTTTTATTCCTTTTTTTATTTTGGCAATAAAGGTTTTGTTTTCGAATTTAACCCCAAGAAGCTCATTACCTGTGGATTTACACCAGGTTTTTATATCTTCCTGAAAGGCCGGGTCTGTAGCTTTAACCTCCATAATATCGTTATCATTTAGAGACTTCATTGTGTCGAATACTTTCATAATTGGGCCGGGACACTGCAGACCACATGCATCAAGTTCAATCACGGAAGAAGGGCTTTCTTCCAAAGAGTGCAACTCCTGCAATTGGTTTTCAAATATACCTTCATTTGTCTGCTTCTCAACAGCCATTCTGTATGTTTTGAGACCTCCGCTAAGATTTCTGGCATCGAAACCCTTTTGAGTGAGTATTCTTGCTGCAAGATAGCCTCTTAAACCCACCTGGCAGAATATAAATATAGTTTTGTCCTTCGGGAGTTCGTGGAGTCTGCTCCGCAGTTCATCCAGAGGAATGTTAACTGCACCATTTATAGTTCCAAGCTGGAATTCCTCACGTTCCCGGACATCCAACAATACCCCGTTATCTTTATTTATGCTGTCAACTTCATTCCAATGAAAAATACTGCAATTATTTTTTAGTATGTTTGAAGCCGTGAAGCCTGCAACATTCACAGGGTCCTTTGCCGATGAAAACGGCGGGGCATAGGCTAATTCAAGCTTTTCAAGATCGTATACAGTCATTCCGGCTCTTATGGCTGTTGAGAGAATATCAATTCTTTTGTCTACGCCGTCATATCCTACAATCTGCGCTCCCAGAAGTTTTCCGTTGGTTTTTTCAAAAACAACCTTAATGGACATGGGGATACCTCCCGGGTAATAGCTTGCATGTGAGGCTGAATGAGTGAAAGATTTTTCATATTCAATATTGTTTCTTTGCAGCAAGCGCTCACTGTTACCGGTAATGGCAACTGCCAAATCAAAAACTTTTACAATAGAGGTTCCCTGAGTACCTTCGTATTTCTCATTACCTCCGCAGATATTATCGGCAGCAATTCGTCCTTGTTTGTTTGCAGGCCCTGCCAGAGGAATAAGAGCAGGATTTTGGCTTATAAAATCTTTTACCTGTACAGCGTCTCCCACAGCATAAATGTCAGGGTCAGAAGTCTGAAGATACTCATTGACACTGATTCCACCCGAGCTTCCGATTGTAAGTTTTGCATCTGCTGCCAAACGTACATCGGGGCGGACACCAATACCCATTATGACCATATCGGCTTTAATCAACTTGCCGCTTGCCAGCTTAACATTTATATGGGTTCCGTTGTCATCAAAGGCTGATACTGCGTCCTTTAATATAAGTTCAACGTTTTTCATTCTCAGGTGGTTATGGACAATAGCTGCCATGTCATAATCCATAGGCCCGATAACATGGTCTGACAGCTCAACAACTGAAACGTTAATTCCCCTCATATGGAGATTCTCTGCCATTTCAAGACCTATAAAGCCTGCACCTACAACCACAGCTCTGCGAGGATTCATTTTATCCACATAGTCCTTGATACTGTATGTATCAGGAATATTTCTTAAAGTAAAAATCCTTGAGGAATTAATTCCGGGAAGCTGCGGTCTGATAGGCTCTGCACCGGGAGATAACACAAGTTTGTCATAGGACTCTGTATATGTGCTATTTCCAGAAAGGTCTTTAATTTCAACTATTTTCTTTAAAGGGTCTATTCTCAGAACTTCGCTATTAACTCTTACATCTATTCCAAAACGTTGCTTCATTTTTTCGGGGGTGACTACAATAAGATTCTCTTTTTGGGTTATTACTTCACCAACATAATAAGGAAGGCCGCAGTTAGCAAAAGATATATGCTGCCCCTTCTCAAACAGAATGATTTCTGCATTTTCATCAAGTCTTCTAAGTCTTGCGGCAGCACTTGCACCTCCTGCAACTCCACCTACTATTATCACTTTTAAGCTCATATATTAAGACCTCCAATAATATTTATATATCATTATATTTAAATAATACGATATAAGTTCCTGTTCTGTCAATAAATTATAAGAATATAAAAGTAAATTACAGGTAAAATAAGTATATTGATTTAATAAATAGGTATAAGGAGTGTAATGTCATGAGCAATAAGAAAATTAAAAAAAGTAATAAGCAGAAGCAAGACGGTGCTTTCCATTCAAAAAATATAAAACATGATCCCCAAGCGGAAAGTGCCAGAGCAAAATTCGGTAAGGAGACTCCGGCATCTGAATAAATTGAATAAACAGTCTAAGATTTTAAAAATGGGGTTGTCGAAAAACAGATAGTTTTTCTGTTTTAACACTGGTACTACCGTATAAAATTATATCAATGATTGCTTCCAAGATATTTGCAAGAGTTTCTGGCGGCTCATCATAGGATATTTTACCGTCGCTCACATTCATCGTCCATAATTCATGGTTTCGCTAAAACTTACATCGTGTAAGTTTTCCGGTAAAATATCCATGTTCAACCATAAACAACTGCAAATATCTTTAATCAAGCTTCCATTGATATAATTTATACTCTAAGTATAGGTTAAGAAAGATAAAAATTAATTTTTCGACAACCCCATTTGTTATTGCTTAGGCATAGGAGGATATCTGCCGATATATATATTGGCGATTAATCAGTAAATATTAACCAATTCAAAGGAGGATTTATCTAAATGAAAAAAATTATTGCCGTACTTCTATGTATTATGTTGCTTCTTAACACCGGAATTGTTATGGCAGCGCAGACCAGCTCCGTACAAGAGGATAAGGCGGCAAAGATTATTATTGACGGAGTTCCGCTAAAGCTTTCCAATGTGGCCATAATCAAGGATAAAAAGCTTATGCTGTCCACAGAAGTGTTTACAGGTTTGGGAGTAGCTAAAACCGGTCAGGTTTGGGATAAAAGTAAAACAAAGCTTACTTTAACAAAGGGAAAAACAAAGCTTGTTATGCAGATTAACAGTTCAACTGCCACATTAAACGGTACTAAAAAAACTGTTTCCGTAAAGCCATTTTTATATAAAAGTAAAGCATATTTTCCGGTTGATTTTGTTGCAGACTGTTTTGGCAGAAATATAAATAAGGATAGTCAGACCAATACATATTTCCTAAGAGATAAATCCTCATTTTCAAAAAACAAGTTACTTTTAGACAATGTTCTAAAATCAATGAATTCAGTTTCAAAGTTAAAGGTCAAAGAGAATGCAGAGCTTTCATTAAAGGGAACTGGCCTTGATATAAAACTTACTGCACCTGTATCAACTTTAATGGATTTAAAATCAAAAAAAGCCTTCAGTACTATTAACTACAAAATGAATACAAATGGTGAAGTTACAGAGAATAATATTCTTATTGCCATGAATGACAACAAGCAATATTCCCAGGTTGACCAGGGAGAATGGACTCATGAGGATATGAGCGAGAAAGAATTTACTGACGGCTTTGCGTTCAATTCTTTAGTAAAGTATGACAATACTATTTTATCTGCGTTAACTTCCGTTAACGGAAAAGATAAGAACGAAGTAATTCTTAAAGGAAACGTTATTATCGGTAGTACATTATCCGATTTTTTAACCAGTCAGGAGTTAATCAAAAATCAAATTTCTTCAAAATACGTTGAGTTGACTATAAATACAAGTACAAACTGTATCAGTAAAATTATATTAAAAGAATCAGGAACTACTGATATAGAAGGTACAAAGTACAATTTTTCAGTAACCTACCAAATGAATTTTTCAGATATAAACGGAAACTTTGAGGTAGAAATGCCAAGTGATTTGAACTCATAATAAATTAAAAGCCTTGCACCGTCTGATACGCTGCAAGGCTTTTAATTTGCCACTATTTAAAAGAATCCCATAAATCCTGCTATTAAAACTATAACTGCAAAAATCATTCTGTATATTGCAAAGGATTTGAGAGGCTTTCTTTTCAGATATGAAATAAACTGACTGATTACAGCTACAGATACTAAAAACGCTACTACAAACCCAACTACAAGGGAGATTAGTTCGGCAGCCGGAAGTGAGGTCAGGCCTCCGATTTTGATAATTTCCAAAAGGCTATAGCCAAACATGACCGGAATGGCAAGGAAGAATGAAAACTCTGCTCCTACAACAGTAGAAAGACCAGCGACCCATCCACCTATAATTGTTGAGGCGGAACGGGACATACCCGGAATTATTGCCAGACACTGAAAAGCACCGATTATCAAGGCTTGCTTTGGAGTTACGCTCAGCTTTTGCTTACCTAGATTGTTGTTTCGGAATCTCTTTTCTGCATATATCATCCACAAACCGCCTAGTATCAGAACAATAGCTACTGTGACAGGAGTCATAAGATATTTTTCAACGGGCTTATCCAGTAGAAGCTTAACAGCTGCTCCGGGGAGGCAGGCTATAAAAATCATAAACCAGAATTTGAAACCTGACTTTTCATACCCAACCTTCTGAGGAAAGAAATTTATAATAGTTTCCTTTATCTTTTTCCAATATAGCAGAACAACTGCCAATATGGCACCTAACTGAATTACATATGTATACATTTCAACATAGTTTGGGCTGGCACTTTTAAACCCCATTATATTTTCAAAAATAATCAAATGCCCTGTTGAAGAAATAGGGAGAAATTCAGTGACACCTTCAACAATTCCCAGAACTATTGATTTAAGCACAAATAACAAAGTATCCATTTCCTACCACCTTTTTTCATATTAAATTTGAATTGTATTTCCTGCCTATTGCCTTTTGTATATAGGTTACTTAAATACTCAAAGTTAGTCAAGCAAACTTTGACACCGGGTAATAACATTTAATTTTACGATTTTAGAGACGCCATTGTCTGAAATGTACCCGTTTCAAGAGAATTGGATAGGAAATAACAAAATTTAGCTTATTTATGGCATAATGGGTATAAATTATTATGGACAGGGGTGTGTGTGGACTGTAAAATATTTTTGTATATTTATTTTATTAAACGGGAGTGTATACTGTGAGGCTTAGAAGAAAACCATGGGCAAGACCTGAACTGGCGGCATGTGATTTTTATGTGGGTGATCCGCCCGGATATAAGGGCAGATGGCGGGAGTTTTTTGGCAACAGCAATCCCATACATGTGGAACTGGGGTGCGGCAAGGGAGGCTTTATATCGAGGCTTGCTGCTGATAATCAAAACATCAACTATATAGCTATAGATTTAAAAAGTGAAGTTCTTGGACTTGCAAAACGTAAGATTGAGAAAGAATATAATGAAAAAGGTATTAAAGAAATAAAGAATATCAGGCTTATGTCCCAGAATATTGAATTAATTGACAATATGCTGGACACTGCAGACTCAATTGACAAGATTTATATTAACTTCTGCAATCCGTGGCCTAAGACTCCGTATAAGAAAAAAAGACTGACACATGGTAAACAGCTTGTAAAGTATAAACAATTTATGACGTCAGGTGCGGAAATTTGGTTTAAGACCGATGATGACGGTCTTTTTGAAGATTCAGTAAAATATTTTGAAGAAAATGGGTTTATAATAAAATATAAAACCTGGAATTTACATGAAAGCGGCTTTGAGGAGAATGTTCCAACAGAACATGAGATAATGTTCTCTGAAGATGGAATTCCAATAAAGTTCCTGATTGCAGAATATAAAATGGAAATACTTGAAGTTGCTTGCATTGGTATAAATACAAAAGAGGAAAATTAACTATGTCATTTTATCAAAAGATATCTAAATATTATGATTACATTTTTCCTACGGGAAAAGAGCAGATTGATTTCCTTAGGGAGATTGCGGGAGAACCGCCAAAATCCGTACTGGATATAGCCTGTGGAACAGGGGGGTATTCTCTTGAACTGAACAGACAGGGCTACAATGTAACGGCTGTGGATTTAGACAAAGAAATGATACACAGACTTGAAATTAAAGCAAAAGAAAATAATCAATCTGTAAGGTTTATGCAGGGAAATATGCTTGAGTTGCAGAATAAGATTTCTGATAGCTTTGATTTGGTTTTTTGCATTGGGAATTCCATAGTGCATCTTGAAAATCTGGAACAGATAAGAGAATTTGTAAAGACTGCAAAACAGCTGACGGGTAAAGAAGGCAATCTTGTTCTTCAGATAATAAACTTTGACAGAATAATACTTAGAGATATTAAAAGCCTGCCGACTATTGAGAACAAAGATGTAGGACTTACTTTTGAGAGAAACTACAGGTACGACAGGGGCTGCAACAGGATATATTTTAATACTTGTCTTAGTGTTGACGGAGAAGTATACAAAAATGAAATACCTCTTTATCCCCTTAGAGAGGATGATCTGGTAGAAGCGGTTTCAGAGGCAGGGTTCAAAAGAGTAAAGCTTTTTGCAGATTTTAACGGGAATGAGTTTGACAAGTACAACTCATATATGCTGGTACTTTGGGCAAGATAGCATGTCTTTAGTATACGGTGATGATGTAATTTAACGGGGAAGGGATTGTTATTTATGAGCAGAATAGGCCAAGAAATAAATAAGGTGAGGCTGAAAAAAGGAAAGACTCCAAAGCAGCTTGCAAAGGCATTGGGAGTTTCAGAAAGTTTTGTACTGGATATAGAATCAGGTAAAAAAATAGTTAGTGACGACATGATTGGCAGAATTTCTAAAGCACTTGACTTTGAACTTGGGCCTATCGGACTTTTTGCTTCAGATGATAAGTTTGCACCGGGTATTGGAAATAATGATAGTGTCCGTCCCGTTAAAAAAGTGGCACCTGTTGTTTCTAATGAGCCTGTACAGCAGGTGTGGGATGATGCATTCGGTAATATTTTGAAAACTGTACCGGTTTATGGCTACAAAATGGACAGGATTATTGACAAAAAACTGCTTCCAATCGAAAAAAACAAGGTTGAGGGTTATGCAAAAGAAAAGGTATTCTATCTGAATATTGAAGACACTGACATGGCCGGTTTCAGAATATTTAAAGGGGACAGAGCCTTAGGCATTCTTGAAAATCAGATAGACAAGGACGGTATTTTTCTTATTGAATATAACGAAGAGAGAGCTGTAAGACAGGTTAAGAAACTTCAGGGGGACAAGCTACTTCTGGTATACAACCGGGGGACCCTTATAACGGAAACGGTGGGTACTAAGGAAGTTAAGGTAATTGCCAGACTGGTAAAGCTGGAAGTGATTCTTTAAGCAAAGCAGAGGGTTTAATGATATGCAAAAAATTGTAAAATCCCGTTTAAAAACACTAGGACTTCCTCCGGGAAGTCTTGTTCATATTGGTGAGAAAAAAAGGGATACCACGGTTATAACTCAGATTGAGTATGGAGAAGATACCTTCAGGCAAAGTAATATTTCTTCCAAAAACTTGTCTGAAATAAAACAATCTGAAGGAAAAGCACTTTGGTTGAATATTGAAGGCCTGCATGAGACGGAGGTTCTGGCTGAAATAGGCGAAAAATTCGGTCTGCATCCACTGGTTATGGAGGACATCCTCAATACTGACCAACGTCCCAAAATCGAGTTTAGTCAGGACTATATGTATATTTGTGCAAAGATGATTTCCTATGACAGAAGGCTCGGAGAGTTCGATATAGAGCAAATCAGCCTTGTTCTCGGTAAGAATTTTGTTATATCCTTTTGTGAAAAGGATACGGACATTTTTGCACCGGTAATTAAGAGATTAAGTCTTAGTGCAGG
This sequence comes from Ruminiclostridium papyrosolvens C7, assembly GCF_000421965.1. Lineage (GTDB taxonomy): Bacteria > Bacillota > Clostridia > Acetivibrionales > DSM-1351 > Ruminiclostridium > Ruminiclostridium papyrosolvens_A. The sequence goes on from NZ_ATAY01000030.1 coordinate 102,797, forward strand.
CAGAATAAGAAAGCTTGGCACAGATTACCTTATGTATTGTCTGCTGGACATAATTGTGGACAACTATTTTACCGTACTGGAGGACTTCAGTGAAGAGATTGAGATTGCAGAGGATGAGCTGATAGTACGGACTACTTCAAAGACCCTTAAAACCATACATAAGCTAAAAAGGCAGGTTTTGTTTCTTCACAAGGCAGTCTGGCCTTTAAGGGATGTTCTGTCTTCCCTTGAACGAGGTGAAATCGAGCTGATAAATGAGTCTACTAACATTTTTATAAGAGATTTATATGATCACGTTGTTCAGGCTATGGATACAACCGAAACCATCAGAGATATACTCTCAAGTATGCTGGATATATATCTTTCAAGTACCAGTAACCGTATGAACGAAATTATGAAGGTACTCACGATTATATCCACTGTCTTTATGCCCTTATCCTTTATTGTAGGAATATACGGCATGAATATCAGAAATATGCCTGAATTGGGCTGGCCTTACATGTATCCTGTTTTATGGGTGATAATGATTGCAATTGCCGCCTCTATGCTCTATTATTTCAAAAAGAAAAAGTGGTGGTAGTAAAAGCTAATATTCATTGAAGAATGCAAAATTTTATTATAAAATGAGAAAAAACAGGAGGTTACATAATGACAAACGGAGCATACTATACACAACTATATCCTGATTTGTTTTCTGAAATAGGTATTTCCGATGAATTAATCAATAAAAAGATAGATGAAACTTTTAATACCATGTTTTTTGACCCCAAGGAGAGAATTTATTTTGAAATGGGTAATGACATGGGATATATATTGGATACGGGTAATAATGATGCACGGACTGAGGGAATGAGTTACGGCATGATGATGGCTGTTCAGATGGACCGAAAGGACATATTTGACAGACTATGGCTCTTTTCAAAAACATATATGCAACATACTAAGGGGAAGTATCAGGGATATTTTGCATGGTCTGTGGCAACCGACGGTACTAAAAATTATGACGGCCCTGCACCGGACGGTGAAGAGTATTTTGCAATGGCTCTTTTCTTTGCCGGCAGCAGGTGGGGTGACGGGATTCCGCCTTTTGACTACAGTGTTCAGGCAAGAGAAATTTTAAGACACTGTCTGCATCAACCGGAAATTGTTAAAGGCGGAAAAGCTATGTGGGACAATTCAAACCACTATATCAAATTTGTCCCGGAAGCAGCTTATTCAGACCCATCATACCATTTGCCCCATTTTTATGAGCTTTTTGCACTAAAGGCAGATGAACAGGACAGGCCCTTTTGGGAAAAAGCAGCAGAGGAAAGCAGAAGGTATCTGCATCTGTCATGTAACAAGGATACCGGGATGGCGCCTGAGTACGCAAATTTTGACGGTACTCCCAAGTTGCTGTTTCGGGATTATGAATTTTATTCAGATGCATACCGGGTAGCGATGAATATAGGTTTGGATGCATCATGGTTCAACAAGGACGAGTCTCTGGGAGAGCTAGTAGATAAATTGCAGGCATTTTTCAGCGAAAATACCGAACTGGGCGAATACAAGGCCTATACTATTAAAGGAGAACCCTTTGATGAGCCTGCAATGCACCCGGTTGCAATAATTGCAACCAATGCTGCCGGTTCCTTGGCAGCAAAAGGGAAATACAGACAGCAGTGGGTTAAGGACTTTTGGGAACTCCCCTTAAGAAAAGGAGAACGCAGGTATTACGATAACTGTCTTTACTTTTTCAGCTTGTTAATGTTGGCAGGTAAATTCAATATATACATTTAGTTTTTTGATACAGACAAATGTGCAGATGATTATTTTAAAAATAGTCTCTGTACTTTTTTATTTTAACCTTACAGATTTGTAATTTTAAAATTTATGCAATTGTAATTTTAGCTCCGTATAATCTTGTATATGAAGGATAAGCATCGCCGCGGATTGCTTTTAAAATAATTTACTATTAGTTTAAATGAACTAAAGGATATATGGAGGTAATAAAAATGAAAGAAGTTTTAAGAATTGAAAATTTGACAAAGAAATATGGAAAAGGACAAAATGAGGTAACCGCAGTTGACAATATAAGTTTTTCAGTTGAAAAAGGCGAGTTCGTCGCAATTATAGGGCCAAGCGGCTCCGGCAAAAGCACACTGCTGCATTTAATCGGGGGAGTTGATAAACCTACATCGGGTAAAGTATATATTGACGACAAGGATATTTACGGACTCAGGGAAAAGGACTTATCCATACTAAGAAGAAGAAAAGTGGGTTTTGTATTTCAGGCATATAACCTTATCCCCGTATTAACAGCAGAAGAGAATATTCTAATGCCCCTGCTTCTGGACAACAGGAAGGAAGATAAGCAATACATTGACGAACTGCTTAAAATACTTGATTTAAAAGACAGAAGAAAACACCTGCCATCAGAACTTTCGGGAGGGCAGCAACAGCGTGTTTCAATAGGTAGGGCACTTGCAAACAAACCATCAATAATTCTCGCTGATGAGCCCACAGGAAACCTTGATACAAAAAACTCCAGAGAGGTTCTGGAATTGTTAAAATACTCGGCAAAAAAATATAACCAGACACTTATACTCATTTCACATGACATGAATATAGCAAGCATGGCAGACAGGGTCATAAGTATAGTGGACGGTAAAATCTCTTCCGATGAGGTGGTGAGACAATGAAAAACTATTCAGCACTTACCTCGAGGTATTTAAAAAAGCATAAAGGAAGAACCATACTTACTCTTATCGGAATTATTATAGCCATAGCAATGTTTACGGCTATAGGAAGTATTTACTACAGTGCAATAGATGGTGAAATTCAAAATGCAAAGGCAAACGGTGATTATGAAGTTTATTTCTACGATTTAGGAAAAGAAAATGTTAATACTTTATATTCCAATGCTGAGTTAAAAAATGGCGGAGCAATAAGACTGGAAGGCACATATAAGTTTGAAACAGATAAATTGACAGAATCCTTGAGAACCCTTGACATAAAAAGCTATGATGCTGCGGCTTTTAAAGATATATTCAATGTCAAGCTGATAGAAGGGCGGCTCCCTAAGAACAGCTCCGAAATATTGATAGACAAAAAAATAAGTGCTGTTTTAAAAAACAAAAAAATAAGTAACGTACTAAAGGGTGCTTTGACAGGAAAGGACAACTCGTCAAGTGAGAAAGAGTATACGATTGTAGGGGTATACGATAGCAACTATATCACTAACACCGCATTAACCTATCTGGATATCAAGACTTCTTCCGATTCAAAGGATTATATCTTTTATGCAAATATGAAAAGCGGAAAAAACATAGTTGATAACGCACAAAAAATAGCAAAAGCAAATAATGTAAAACTGGAAATAAACACACGCCTTTTATACCTTATGGGTGAAGGGCCAGACAAAACCAGAAACGATGGTATGGATGAGATATTTGCCATAATTGCAGGATTTGTTGTTATATGTACGGTGGTGGTTATCTATAATGCATTTAATATATCAGTAATGGAAAGAATCAAGCATTTCGGCATACTCCGAAGCATCGGAGCAACCAAAGCCCAGATAAGAAGGCTGGTTTTCAGAGAAGCTGCAATAATGAGTGCAATATCTATACCAATTGGTATTATTTCAGGCTTTGCAGGAATATTTATTACATTTAGACTCTTTATAAATGGCTTCCTTGGAGCATTCCAAATCGGCTTCTATCCGCAGGTAATTATTGTTGCTGCTATTTTAGGAATTTTCACAGTGTTTATTTCTGCATTTTTCCCGGCAAGAACAGCATCAAAGGTATCACCTATAGATGCAATAAGGGGTACTGTAGTTGTAAAGGGAGACAAGGTTAAAAGAAGAGGAGGATTCTGGGCCAGACTGCTTTTCAGCTTTGAGGGCCAGGTTGCATACAAGAACATTAAAAGAAACAGAAAGAGATTTTATATTACTTGTATATCACTTATGATATCCATTGTTATGTTCGTATTTTTCTCCAATTTTATTGATATATTTCTCCAGAGCAACAAGATTGCAACCCAAGCTGTAAAGGTTGAGGGTACTTTTGTTAATACCAGCGATGTCAATCTGGGCAATCTTCCGAAACAGGTTAAGGAACTGGATGGAATAAAAGAAACATACGAAATGACTAACAAGTATATTACGTATGCCCTCGATAAGAAAATGCTTTCAGAGAAATTTACGGATGCATTAAACAACAACGAAAAGCCTGAACAATATGGACAGAACTATTTTATCAACAGTGTTAATCTGATAGGCTATGATGAGAATTGCCTTAAGCTTTTCAACAAAGAAAACAAAACAAATATTGATTATGACAGCTTTAAAAATAAAAATGAAGTAATCATTGTAAATAAGGCAAGAGGCCGTATGGATAAAACCACAATCTTTGACAGCTTTACAAGATACAAGGTAGGGGACGAAATAAAGATGCCTGTTTTAAACAGCAGTTATTTAAAAAATCCTGATACCGAACAGCTGAAGCGACTTATTGATAATGGCAAAACCATTACCTTTAAGGTAGCAGGTGTGGTTGAGTATGAGACAGTATTACAAAATATCCCATACAACAGCTTTGGTATAATAATGTCACATGACAGTTTTAAGAGGCTGACAGGAACAAATGAACTATCAATACTGGCATTAAATTTCGATTCACCGGAACATGCTGAACAAAATTATGAGAAGCTCAACATGCTTGCTGACGAAAACAAGGCTCAGTACATTGATGTATATAAGCAGAAAAAACAGTTTGACGACCAGATGAATCAGATGATGATTTTAGTTTACGGATTTATCAGCCTTATAATACTTATATCAACTGTAAATATAATTAATACGGTAACAATCAATCTTCTTGTGAAAAAGAGAGAGTACGCTACTTTTAAGGCTATCGGTATGACTAAGGGACAATTTCAGAAGCTGGTTCTGCTGGAAGGAGCCTTATTCGGAATAATTGCTTGTATAATAGGATTGCCTATCGCCTTCCTGCTTACCTATTTTGGTATTATCAACAATAATCCAGTTGGCGATATTGGATACCAAGCAGCTTGGTGGCCATACGTATACGGAGGTCTGGGAATGATTGCAATAACACTGTTAGCCGCACTGTTCCCATTGAGAAAATTGAACGATATGAACATTGTGGAATCACTTCGTGTTGAAGAGTAAGTTTAAGTCGGTTATTTAGGTTTGATATAGCCTGCCGGATTCCCGGCAGGCTATATATATTTTATTTATAGTGTATAATTATACTAATATCCTAATGTATAAAGGAGGCAACAATCCATGAATATATTACTTGTGGAAGACGATGCACCACTTGCTATGGGGATTGAATATGCATTGAAAAAGCAGGATTTTGCGGTATCAATCGCAAAGAATATTAAAGACGCGCACCGGATGTTTAATGAAGATATACAATTAATTCTGCTGGATGTTACTCTTCCTGACGGAAATGGATATGATTTTTGCAAGCAGATACGGCAGACCAGCAATGTACCTATTATTTTTATGACAGCTCTTGATGATGAGCCTAATGTAGTATTCGGACTTGATATAGGCGGTGATGACTATATTTCAAAGCCTGTAAGAACCAGCGAGTTGATATCAAGGATAAATGCCATTATGAGAAGGCAGAAGCAGGTTGAGGGTGTGGATACGGGGAAAATCACCAGTGGAAATGTAGTGGTTGAACCCTTGAAATGCAAAGTTTATGTAAATTCGGAGGAGGTTTTTCTCACAGCTGTTGAATATAAGCTATTGCTTGTGCTGCTTGAAAATAAAGGGAATGTAATAAGCAGAAACACGATTATTGAAAAGCTATGGGATATTGACAGTAATTTTGTTGATTATAATACTCTCAATGTTTATATGAAAAGACTCCGTGAAAAGATTGAAGCCGGAGATGAAAAGCACATAGAGACAGTGAGAGGATTTGGGTATATGTGGAAAGAATGATAGCGTACACATGGAGGTTATATATTGAAGCTTCTGAAAAATAAAGAAATCCAGCTTATCATAGGGATAATTACAGTTTTACTTATAGCTTGCGGTGCTGTTTCTTATTACACAGTGAAAAACTTTGCAAATTCTGTTAATAAAATACAAATCCAGCAAAATACTGCGGTGATAGGTGCTATTGTAAAGCAATATCCGCAGTTGGAAAGTGATATTGTTAAGAACTACACAAAGGGCTTCCAGGAAGACTATGAGTATGGAAAATCAATTTTAAAGAAATATTCCTATGACGAAAGCCTTGGGGTAGAAAAAAATTATATGGTTGAAAATAGCTTTAGAAAGGCAAATACCAGAATAGGAATAACACTTATATTGTTTTGGGCGGTTCTGATTTTATTTTGTGTCCTTTGTTTTAACAGAGTTTTCTCTAAAATAAGAAAAATCAGTATTAGTGCGGAAGCCATTGTTGAAGGAAATTACGATTCAATAAAAGGGGATACCCAAGAAGGCGATATCGGATATCTGATATATCAGATAAATTGCATGAGTGAACGTTTAAGTGAAAATGTTCAAGCGCTGGAGAATGAAAAGATTTTTTTGAAAAGAATTATGGCAGACATTTCCCATCAGCTTAAAACACCCCTTGCTTCTCTTATAATGTTTAACGACATAATGAAAAATGACAGTACTCTTTCCGAGGAGGAAAGGGATGGTTTTGTTTTGGAGAGTAAGAATCAGCTGGATAGGATGGAATGGCTCATAAAAAATATACTCAAAATGGCAAAACTAGAGGCAGGAGTAGTTGAGTTTACAATGGAGGAAGCAGATATTTCTGAAACGGTTCAAAGAAGTCTTTCCCCACTTAAAGCAATTGCTTCTGAAAAAAATGTGGATATAAGGCTCCACGGTTCTTCAAACATTATAGTAAAGCATGATATAAACTGGACTACAGAAGCATTTTCAAACATTATTAAAAATTGTATAGAACATAGCAATACAGGAGGAGATATTAAGATATCCTGGGATGAAAATAATGTTTTTGTTCAGATAATCATTGAGGACGAGGGGCAGGGGATTCCTAAGGATGAGCTTCCAAGAATCTTTGACAGATTCTATAAAGGGTCTTACAGCTGCAATCCAACAAATATCGGAATAGGACTATACATTACAAAGACTATTGTGGAAGGTCAGAACGGGTCAATATATGTAAGCAGTACCACGGGAAAAGGTACCAGATTTACGGTGAGACTCATGAAGAAACCCCTTTAAAAATAATAAATATTCAGGAGGGTTATGTAATGGAAAAATACGATATTTACCTTTACGGCATGACTTTGGTTACAACAATGAATTTGTTAGCAGGAGAGTACCCGGAAGCTGATACATATTCCGAAATAAAGGAAAGCTATGTACTGCCGGGAGGAGAAACCGGAAGCTGTGCAGTGGTACTGTCTGCACTTGGCTGTACCGTAAAGCTTGATGGAAACTTCCAGGGACTAAGAACCAAGGAAGTTCTGGAAAAATATCTTGTGGAGAAATTCGGAATTGATATGTCAGGGGTTTACTTCGATGAGACTTTTGACGGGGTGCAGGACATGGTGTTAATAGGGACAAATACCAGAACATGCTTCGGAAGATTTGGCGCATATTTCAGTAATGAAAGAAAAAGATGGAGCAAGCCTGACAGTAAGGATATTGAAAACTGCGAGGTTGTGGGACTAGACCCCTTCTTTATGGAACAGTCCGAAGTAGTTGCATACTGCTGCCACGAATTAGGGAAGAAGTATGTTACTATTGACTGCAAGTATGATACTGTAATTCATAAATATTCGGAAGTTAATATTGTATCCAATGAGTTTATCAGGAGCAATTATCATGAGAGGGATGTAGAAGAACTATTCAGAGAGTATACGGAAAATACCGAAGGTCTGGTAATATTTACTTTTGGCTCCCGTGACATCATGTTCGGACGAAAAAATCAACCCATAAAAAGAATGAAACCCTACAAGGTAAATGTGCAGAGTACTCTGGGTGCCGGAGACTCTTTCAAGGCCGGGGCAATATATGGAGTACTAAAAAAAATGAGTGACGAAAAAATAGTACAATTTGCCGCAGCAACGGCAGCAACTGTGTGCAGCAGATTTCCCCTTGCATTGTATCCTCCGGATTTGAGAACAATAAATAAGTTAATTAATAAATAATAGTTTTATATATCATAACAATGGTATATAATATAAATGCGAATAATTCCCATTTAACATTTGGCGGAGGTAATTTTATTGAAACAAGGTAAACTCTTAAGGACGTTGTTAATAACGTTAGCGTTCTCCTTTATATTAGCCGGCTGTTCCACCGGGACGGCGAATACTACAAAAAAAGCAGAAACTACAATAGTTACTTCCTTTTATCCCATGTATATTTTTACTCAGAACATTGTTAAGGATATACCCGGTATAAAAGTTGAAAACATGACAGAACCACAGCAAGGCTGTCTTCATGACTACCAGATGGTTCCTGCGGATTTAAAAACCCTTGAAAAAGCAGACATATTTGTAATTAACGGAGCAGGGATGGAGTCTTTTATGGACAAGGTAATCAAGCAGAGGCCATCCCTTAAAATAGTAGAAGCCTCAAAAGACATGGAGCTCCTAAAAGATGCCAACGGAGAAGATAATGCACATGTCTGGGTAGGTATTTCGGGTGCGATACAAGAAGTCAAAAATATTTCTGAAGGACTTGCAAAGGCAGATTCAAAAAATTCAGAAGCCTACAGGAAAAATGCTTCTGAATATGTAAAGCAGCTTGAGGCTCAGAGAGAAAAAATGCACAAGGAACTGGATGGTTTCAAAAGTAAGAATGTTATCACCTTTCATGAGGCTTTTCCGTATTTTGCAAAGGAATTCGGTTTGAATATAGTATCTGTGGTGGAACGTGAACCCGGAACGGAACCCAGTGCCGGAGAGCTTGCAGGATTAATAGACAAGATAAAAAGTTCAAACGTAAAAGTACTCTTTGCAGAACCTCAGTATTCTGCAAAAGCGGCAGAATCAATTGCAAAACAAACCGGTGCAAAGGTTTATCTCCTTGATCCTGTTGTAACAGGTGAGAAAAATGCACCCGCAGACAGCTATATAAAGACAATGGATGAGAATCTGAAAGTTTTGGTTAAGGCTTTTAAGGAGAATCAGTAGAAATCTTTCATAAAAAAACCAGTCCAAATTAATGGACTGGTTTTTTACTATTCGTCTACATTTCCGCCATACGCTTTAAACGCTCGTACTTTTCTTTTGCATGTTCTTCTGCACGAGTGAATAAGTCTTCAGCCTCTTCAGGGAACATCTTGGCAAGAGATGAATATCTAACCTGTGACAACAGGAATTCCTTGAAGCTTTCCTTTGGTTCTTTGGAATCCAGTATAAACGGATTCTTTCCTTCCTTCTTCAAATCAGGGTTGTACCTGAACAAGTGCCAGTACCCGGCTGATACAGCTGCTGCTGAATTTGCTATGCTTCTTCCCATGCCGTCCTTGATTCCATGGCTTATACATGGAGAATATGCAATAATAATGGAAGGCCCGTTGTATGCTTCGGCTTCAGCAATAGCCTTCAGCATCTGGTTTCTGTCCGCTCCTATTCCAACCTGTGCAACATAGACATTTCCGTAAGTCATCATTTGCGCGGCAAGATCCTTTTTAGCCTGTTTCTTACCGGAGGAAGCAAACTTGGCAATAGCAGATGTAGGAGTTGCCTTGGAAGCCTGACCACCTGTATTTGAATAAATTTCTGTATCAAATACAAGCATGTTAATGTCATCTCCGGTAGAGAGAACATGGTCAAGTCCGCCGTAGCCTATATCATAAGCCCAGCCGTCTCCGCCTACTACCCATATTGAACGTTTAACGAGGTAATCCTTCTTTTCAAGAAGTTCATTAACCAACTGCATTTGTTTCTGGTCTTTATTTGAATAGCTCTGTAGAGCATTAATTAAATCTTCACTGGCTCCTTTGGAGACTGCACCGTCTTCAACACTTTCCAGCCATTTTGATAATAAAGGTCTCAGACTTTCCTCAATGTCAAGTTCCAAAAGCTCAATGGCAACATCTCTGAGACGTTCCCTTATTTGTTTTACACCAAGGTACATACCGTAACCAAATTCGGCATTATCCTCAAATAAGGAATTTGCCCAAGCCGGGCCTTTGCCTTCATGGTTTACCGTATATGAGCTTGTAGGATATGAGGCAGCCCATATGGATGAACATCCTGTAGCATTTGCAATCATCATCCTGTCACCGTAAAGTTGTGTTATAAGCTTAATATATGGTGTTTCACCACAGCCGGCACATGCTCCGGAGAATTCCATCAAAGGTTTTCTGAACTGACTGTCCTTAATGGTCTTATTTCCAAAGTTACCGCCTTTATAACCGATTTTTCTGGTTGAATAGTCATAGTTAGGTATTTCACGTTCGGTCTGAGTACTAAGCTTTTTCATAACAAGAGCTTTTTCCTTAGCCGGACACACATCGGCACAGTTGCCGCATCCTGTACAGTCCATAGGACTTATCTGTATTCTGAACTGGTACTCCTCAAGACCTTTACCCACAGCCTTTTTGGTAACAAAGGATTCAGGTGCTTCTTTCAACTCGTCTTCTGTTGCAAGAATAGGCCTGATAACTGCATGAGGACATACCAAAGAGCAAATATTACACTGTATACAGTTCTCGGGTATCCATTCGGGAACGTTAACTGCAATGCCTCGTTTTTCATAAGCTGAGGTTCCGTTTGGAAGAGTTCCGTCCTCAATTCCCTTAAATGCACTTACAGGAAGATCTTCACCCTTCATTGCGTTCATAGGTCTCATGATTTCACTTATAAATGCCGGCTCTTTAATGTCAGTGCTGGACGTATCCTGTGCATCCTTCCAACTGTCAGGTACATTTATCTTTACTATGGCGTCAATACCCTTGTCAATTGCTTCATGATTAACCTTGACAATGTTTTCACCCTTATTGCCGTAACTCTTAACAACAGCTTGCTTGAGATATTTTACGGCATCGTCCAGAGGAATAATATTGGCAAGCTTAAAGAAAGCAGCCTGCATTATCATGTTTATCCTGTTTCCAAGACCTATTGATTCAGCAATCTTTGTTGCATTAACTGTGTAGAACTGTATATTGTTTCTGGAAATCTGCCGTTTTATTTCAGCAGGAAGATGATCTTCCAGTTCCTTTTCATCCCACAGGCAGTTTAAAACAAAAATACCGCCTTTTTTAATACCTTTCAGCAAATCGTACTGGTTCACATAGGATTGATTATGACAAGCAACATAATCAGCCTCATTTATGAGATAAGCAGATTTTATAGGCTCATCGCCAAACCTAAGATGGGACATGGTAACTCCGCCTGATTTCTTTGAGTCATAAGCAAAGTAACCCTGAGCATATTTCTCGGTATGATCTCCTATAATCTTTATTGCCTGTTTGTTTGCTCCTACAGTTCCATCGGAACCAAGCCCCCAGAACTTGCATCTGATAGTTGACTTTGGTTCTGCATTGATTTTTTCATTTGCTGGCAGTGATGTATGAGTAACGTCATCGTCTATACCGATGGTGAACTGGTTTTTAGGATTCTGCTGTTCAAGATTGTCATATACTGCCTTGATATCCGAAGGGGTAGTATCCTTTGAAGCAAGACCGAATCTTCCTCCTACGATAACAGGGGCATTGGGAACATCGTAAAAAGCAGTTTTAACATCAAGATATAAAGGCTCTCCTACAGAACCCGGCTCTTTTGTCCTGTCCAGAACAGCTATTTTTTTAACTGTTTTAGGGATTGCATTAAGCAGATGTTTTACAGAAAATGGTCTGTAAAGGTGAACCTTTACCAGTCCGTACTTTTTACCCTGACTGTTCATGTAATCAATTGTCTCTTCAACAACATCGGTAATTGAACCCATTGCAACAATTATATTTTCGGCATCAGGTGCTCCATAATAATCAAAAAGACTATGTTTGCGGCCTGTGAGAGCCCCTACCTTATTCATGTAATCCTCAACAATACCAACAATATCGTTATAAAAAGGATTAGATGCTTCTCGACCCTGGAAATAAACATCAGGATTTTGAGCCGTACCCCTTGTAACAGGATGGTTAGGAGACAAGGCCCTGTCTCTGAATTCCTTAACTGCCTCATAATCAACCAGACTCGCCAGATCCTCATATTCAAGTGCTTCGACTTTCTGTATTTCATGAGATGTTCTGAATCCGTCAAAGAAATGAAGGAAAGGAAGTCTTCCTTTAATTGCAGCCAAATGGGCTACAGGTGCCAAATCCATTATTTCCTGAACTGAACCTGAAGCCAGCATGACTACTCCGGTTTGCCTTGCTGCCATTACATCCTGGTGATCTCCGAAGATGGAGAGGGCATGGGTTGCAATAGCTCTTGCACTGACATGGAAAACAGCAGGCAGCAGTTCTCCTGCAACCTTGTACATATTCGGAATCATCAATAACAAGCCTTGGGAAGCCGTAAATGTAGTAGTAAGGGCGCCTGCCTGAAGAGAACCATGAAGGGCACCTGCTGCGCCTGCTTCTGACTGCATTTCAACTACCCGGACTTTTTGTCCGAAAATATTTTTTTTACCTTTGGCAGACCATTCGTCAACTGACTCTGCCATGTTTGATGATGGTGTTATGGGATAGATTGCAGCGACATCGGTAAAGGCATAGGAAACATATGCAGCTGCAGTATTACCGTCAACCGTCATTTTGATTTTTGACATTTAAAAAACACCCCCGTAATTAAAGTTTACTTCCATTATCTACCCAGCTTTTTGCTTCTGAAACACCTTCAATTTTAGGAATTACAACATTAGTGTGCTTTTGCTTTGTGGCCTCATTTGTCCAGGCAGCCGTTCCCTCATTGTCTGTGGGCCTGTATGCTGTCCTCCGCCTGTTATCACGTCCGTCTAGTTGTGCATCTTTTTTATTCATAACTACCTCCAAGTATAATTATTATTATGAAAAGAGAAATATTAACCCTATACAAAAATATAAGATATAAAAATTATTTGCTTTATTAATTTTTTTATTCGAAAAGTAGTAATTAGACAAATATAAAAAGGTCCGGTTTAGAAGTTTTAACTTCCTAACCGGACGATATTTTTACCAGGTATTTTGTAACTAATCAAATCATAAGTTAAGCCAATGAAAAAGAAGAGGAAATAGCACTCTGTGTAAAAAACGAATTAACAATTTCATATTGGTTCTTAACTATGACAATATTTTCAGTAGCATCATATTTCTTAGCTATACCATTGTGTAGCAATGCACCCTTTTTTATGTAACTGGATTCTCCAATGTAGAATGAATGCTGTGATTTACCCCAATTATTAAAAGCCATAACTCCGCCTTGTACTGTGCCATTGTTTATTATTATATTTGCTGCATCAAGATATGATATTCCGTACCAACTACCTTTCAATGTTCCGCCGTTCATTATTACAAAAGGCGCGGGAGTATTACTCCAATTGTATAATGCACTATAGCCTTTTATTGTTCCACCTTCAAGTTTAAGAACACCGGATCTATTAAAATAGATTCCCATACCTTTTGGATATAAATTTTCAATTACGCCAGTTTCCTTTTCGCTGGAGTCTTTCAAAGTTAATGCACCTTCCAGATATATTGTACCGTCAAAATTTCTACTGGTGATTTTATGACCTGCCAAATCAAGGACTATATTAGTATTAGTACCCAGTGTCAGCGTGGATTCACCAAGGTTCACATCTGTGAGCAGAGTGATAGTAGTTTCTTCCGGGCTATCTATGGAATTAAGTGCCTTTTCCAGTGTAGGAAACTCTTTATTGCCTACTTTTGCCTGATTACATGTTTCACATATGTTGATTTCGTCATCCGGCAAAAAGGTGACAACCTTAAAATTTACAATAGGTCTTAACCGTAGTTTCTTAATTCTATCCAATTTGCCTCGCCTCTTTGTTTGAAATTTTGCTGTAAACACCATTATTATTCTTTAAGTAATAACATTTAAATTTACTGAAAGAAAGCTTTTAAATAAGGTAACTATATGCATAATGATAATTTTTGATTAGTATCTCTCTAAAGTATCCCCTCCATACCCGTTTTTCTTATCAAGGCTAATCATATCAGTATTTTGGACAAAAGTGAAGCGATATGTGCAATTCGACGGCAAAAAGTGCAATACGATTGAAAAAAACAAATCTTTCATGTTATAATTTTAACAGGAAAGATATACCAATTATTATTTTTAAGGCATCTTAGGAAGGTTACAATGAAAATAGCTATTTGTGACGATTTAAGATTTGATCGTACATTGCTGTGCGAGTACATACTGCAGTATGCAAAAAATAATTTTATAAATATAGATGTTGTTGAGTTTGACAGTGGTGAAGAGATGTTGTCGTCTTTTTCAGAGGAAAATTATAAAATCGTATTTCTGGACATATATATGAAAGGTATTGACGGAGTTAAAGTTGCAGAGAGAATAAGGGAAACTGATGAGGACTGCAAAATTATTTTCACAACCTCCAGCTTGGATCACAAAGGTGAAGGATTTGAGGTTGCTGCAACACACTATCTGATTAAGCCTATTACATATAAACGTGTGGAGCAGGCCTTAAACCGTTGCAAGAAGGTTTTAGCCTTTGATGCACAGTACATAGAACTGCCCTTTGGGAAAGAGTCTGTAAAAATTAATCTTAGGGATATCCTATATATTGAAGCTGTCCGAAATGGTGTTGTTATAACTACCGAACTTGAAGAATATAAAATACATATGCCTATGGCAAAAATTTGTGATGTTATTACGGATAAAAGGTTTTTAAGGTCCCATCGCGGTTTTATTGTAAATATGCAGCATATAATTGCAACCAAAGAGAATGAGTTTGTTTTGAAAAATAGCTCTACTGTTCCGATAAGACAGTCAGGCAGGAAAGAGATAAAATGTGCCTACATGCATTATGTAATAGAAAACCACAAAGAAATTCAAAGTTCTGATGCTATTATCTAATTTATCATTAATGATAAATATCATATAACGGTGATATCCCAGATATCTTATACTCATTTTGGTGTAATTGTTACCGAAATATATTAACATAAAATGTATTGTATCGTATTTAGCAACTGTTGCTATTATTTGGAAACAATCCCACATAACTTACATAACATGTAATAAGGGAAATTTATGTTAATCATAGAGGAGGTATAATTGTGCGTAATTACGGAAATTGGCCATATGTAAGCAGTAATATGATGGCTCCGGGCCCTTCAAATAAAAATGCAGGTTCAGGGATGACAAACCCTTGGATTATGCAGCCAAACATTAGTCCTGATTTACAGCCGGGATACACACCACATATAAACCACGAGGAAGACATGCAGTCTGAAATGGGTAATGACATGATGCAGCAGGGCATGGGCAAGAATATGATGCAGCCCGGAATGAGTCCCGACATGATGCAACAGGGCATGATGCAGCCGGGGATGAGTCCCGACATGATGCAACAGGGCATGATGATGCAGCCCGGAATGTGTCCTGACATGATGCAACAGGGCATGATGATGCAGCCCGGGATGTGTCCTGACATGATGCAACATGAAAAAATGGATGCAGATATGTCAGAGGCACTTGAGTTGATTAAAGAGGCAATAAAAGGTGAGACACAAGACAGATTATTCTATCAATATCTTTTAGACAATGCCCCGGCACTGCTGGACAAGGAAATTATTACAGAGATAAGGGATAATGAAATAAAACATGCAAAGATGTTCAGACAGCTTTATTTTGAACTTACGGGAAAGACAGTAAAGCCTGATGAAAATGTTACATTTGAAAAACCTAGAACATATTGTGACGGGCTCAGGGGGGCACTTATGGGTGAAACTAATGCCGTAAAAAAATACCGTAGGATTTTAGCGGCCATGAAAAACAGAAAACATATAAACATGATGGTAGAAATAATTACGGATGAATTAAGGCATGCTTCTCTATATAATCTTTTAATTCACAATAATGATTGCAAATAT
Organism: Ruminiclostridium papyrosolvens C7; assembly: GCF_000421965.1. Classification (GTDB taxonomy): domain Bacteria; phylum Bacillota; class Clostridia; order Acetivibrionales; family DSM-1351; genus Ruminiclostridium; species Ruminiclostridium papyrosolvens_A. The sequence continues at coordinate 118,828 of NZ_ATAY01000030.1, forward strand.
TAATATCAGCGATATAATTGAACCGGACAGCTTTTAATCAGCCATCCGGTTCTTTTTTACCCCAAAATAAAGAAAATTAAAAAAGATTAAGTATATATAAACAGACTTTTGGGTTAAATTTAAGTATATTGTATAAAGCAGTAAACATAAAACTAATTAAAGAGGTATAGATGGATATTATTGTAAATTTTTTTAATTTTGTAATGCACTTGGATGAAAATCTGACAATGCTGGCGAATAACTTCGGTATCTGGACCTATGTGATTTTATTTGCCATAGTTTTTTGTGAGACAGGTCTCGTAGTAACTCCTTTTTTGCCCGGGGATTCCATGATATTTGTGCTAGGGGCCCTTTCGGCGAGCGGTGAGCTTGATTTAAAGATTATAACAATAGTATTGATCTCCGCGGCTATTCTTGGGGATACCTGTAATTATCATTTAGGTAAGATATTCGGCCCTATGGTATTCCGAAAGGATAACGTCAGGTTCCTTAAAAAGGATCATCTGATAAAAACTCATAACTTTTACGAAAAACACGGCGGTAAAACCATAATACTTGCAAGATTTATACCCATAATCAGAACATTTGCACCCTTTGTAGCGGGTATGGGTTCAATGAGTTATATGAAATTTATAGGCTACAATATTATTGGTGGTGTCTTATGGGTTTCACTGTTTCTGGCAGCAGGGTACTTTTTCGGAAATGTTGCCGTTGTTCAGGAGAACTTTACACTTGTAATACTGGCTATAATTGCAATATCTGTACTGCCGGGTTTTGTGGCATACTTAAAAAACAAAAAAGCTGGCCCAACCGACCAAGCTTAAATTTCTGACGAAATTTGCCGGGGAAATTCACGTACTGTTCACAAATATAAACTATAATTTTATTTAATAGTTCATATGAAAGGGGCATACTTTTCGTGAGTTCAATTAAAATTCTTATTGCAGATGACGAGGAAAGAATGAGAAGGCTGGTTGCCGATTTTCTTAAAAAGCAAGGATATACCGTAATTGAAGCAGATAACGGAATGCAGGCTTTAAAGATATTTATTGAGCAGAAAGAATCAATCAGTCTGGTAATTCTTGATGTAATGATGCCTGTTATGGACGGATGGGAGACATTAAGAAGTATTCGCCAGTATTCAAAGGTTCCCGTGATAATGCTGACAGCAAAAAGTACAGAAGCAGATGAGCTACTGAGCTTTGGAATCGGTGCAGACGAATACATAACCAAACCTTTCAGCCTGATGATATTATTGGCAAGAGTACAGGCTCTTCTCAAGAGAGTAAATATTAATATAAACGGTAAAAAATCCTTTGACGGTTTGGAGATTGACCCCGCTGCTCATACAGTTCATGCCGGGGGACGAGAGATAGAGCTTACACCAAAAGAATTCGAGCTGTTGCTCTATCTTTGTGATAATGAGGGAATAGCTTTGTCCAGAGAGAAGATTCTTAATTGCGTTTGGGACTATGGTTATTTTGGGGATGCCAGAACCGTTGATACCCATATAAAAAAATTGAGACTGAAACTGGGATACAAGGGTGACTTCATACAAACCATAAGGGGGCTGGGCTACAAGTTTGAGGTGACTAAATGAAAATCTCATTAAAAACCAAACTCTTCGGTACATTTTTTGGATTGATAGTACTCTCCGTTATATTAACATGGGTTTTAAACAGTTCACTTCTTCTGAAATATTACTATCACAATCAAAGAAATACAATGAGACAGAGCTATGACGTTATAAAGAATGCTTATAATACAGATTCTGACAATATAATGATGGACATTGAAAAAATAGAAAACCTTCGGGGCATGGGCATTTTATTGTTTGACGAGGATTTAAATATAATTTACCAATCAGGGCAAAAGAATTTGCAAATGCTTCGGGAAAACAGACGGATTATGGGTACAACACCATCCATTGACAAAAAGCTGATAAAAGATAAAATAAACAGACTCAAGGATAATACTCCTAAAATAGAAATCCGATACGACAAAAGAATGGAATCCAATTTTGTATCACTCTATGCAAAAATAGATGATAATATATATATATACATGGGAACACCCTTTGCCGCAATTCAGGAAAGTTCACAAATAGCCATTAGCTTTTCCATTCTTACAGGCCTGCTGACGCTGGTGCTTGGAGGAGTAATTATTTACATTCTTACTTCAAGAGTTACAAAACCTATTGAAAAGCTCAACGTCATTGCAAAAAAAATGACTGTCCTTGATTTCAGCGAAAAGTATGATGTAAATAGGAACGATGAAATCGGGACACTGGGTGAAAGTATAAATTCACTGTCAAAACAGTTGGAATCCTCCATAAGCGATTTGCAACAGGCCAACATTAAGTTAATGCAGGATATACAGAAGGAAAGACAGATTGATGAAATGAGAAAGGAATTTATCAGTAATGTTTCACATGAGCTGAAAACACCTATTGCTATTGTACAAGGCTATGCGGAAGGACTCAAGCTTAACGTCAATGACGACGAGGAAAATAAGAACTTTTACTGTGACGTGATAATTGACGAAGCAAATAAAATGGACAGTATGGTAAGAAAGCTTCTTGAACTTTCGGAACTTGAATTCAATCAGATTTCCCTTGACCGGGAGGAATTTTCCATAAATGAGCTTATAACTGATGTTTTAAAAAAGAAAGCTATTCTATTTGCCGAAAAGGACGCGAAAGTTACCTTCAATTCAAAGGTAAAAGAAAATGTAATAGTAAATGCCGATTACTATTATGTTGAACAGGTTTTTATGAATTATCTCAGCAATGCACTTAATCATCTGGATGATAAAAGAATAATAAATGTTGACCTTGAAATAACAGATACAAAGGCGCGGGTGGAGGTATTCAATTCAGGAGAAAACATTCCGGGTGACGTTATAGATAGCATTTGGATGAGCTTTTTTAAAGTAGATAAGGCAAGAACAAGAGCTTATGGTGGAACAGGTCTTGGCTTGTCCATTGTAAAAGCAATACAGAAAGCCCATAATAATGCTTACGGTGTTTTAAACAAGCCGGAAGGTGTCCTTTTTTGGTTTGAAGCGGATTTGGCCTAGAGACCTTGGAAAAAATTGTTTGAAGTAATTTACAAAATCTACACAATATTTACACATTAGTTGAGAAAGATAGTGTAGAAAGGAGGTGATAGTAGTGAAAAAAATTAAAATTCTTGTTACTATCGCATTTGTTATTTCAATACTATCTTCTAATGTCTTTGCAGTTGAGTCCGACATAGGTTCCAAATCACAAGATGGTGCAGTTGATCAACATAAAGAAGAGATTAAGGACAAAGACAAATGTCAGAAGTGTCGTAAGGATCCCTTAAAATATCTTGAAGATAAAAAGCAAAGCGTAGAAAAAGACTTGAAAGAAGGTCGTATTTCCAAGGAAGAAGCTGACGAAAAGATAAAGGAAATCGACCAGCGCATACAGAAAATCAAGGAATTCAACAGCTTGCCTCTTCCTGAAAAGAAAGCTAAAATCTATAGTCGATTCCAGAAACACATTGATAAAAAGGTCTCAGAAGGAAAATTAACAAATGAGGAAGGCCAAAAGTTTCTGACAGAGTTAAAAAAAGAGCTTGATCAGTGGGATGGCAAAGATTTTCCGAAATTCAAGATGGACAAGATGGAAAATAAAAAACATGATTAGTTTGTTCTGACAAAAAAGGACGCATATTTACAAAGATGCGTCCTTTTATTTATGCTTTTGTTGTAATACGCAGTTTCAAAGAATGTCTTGAAAAAGCCTTGCCTTTCTTAAATGCTGATACGATTATGGTAAACAATATAATAACACAGCCAATAACGGTGAGAATGCCTGTGAATCGTTCTCCAAGAAGCAATATACCCAGAGTTGCAGTAACTACAGGCTCTAGAGCATATGTAATGGCTGCGTTTTCAGGCCGTACAAATTTGATTGCAGAGCTTTGAAACAAAGAGGTAAATATAGTAACAGCAGCATTTAGACAAATAAGCAATAGGAATACGGGATTTACCACATTTGAAAATGCTATTTTACCTGTTTCAAATATCAGAGCCAGAGCCAAAAAACTAACTATGTTGGTACTATGCTGTATAAATGTAAACTGTACTGCGGTAAATACATTTGAAAACTTATTTTGAAGTGCAATGAACAAGGAGAAAAAAATTGCATTAAATAATGCGAAAATATCTCCCATATTTATACTAAAACCCTTTCCTGCAAAAGTAATAAAGTAAATGCCAACCATCGCAGTCATAGCCAGAAGAATTGTTTTCCGGGATGGCGATTTTCTCTCTAGAACAGCCATTATTACAGGTGTTATTACAATTGACAGCTGTACTATAAATGCCGTGTTTGAGCCTGAGGTATTTTTCAGTGCCAGCATGCAGAAGGTGTTGCTTATAACTGAAATAAGGCTTATAAGTACGCAGGTGACAACAATTTTTTTACTGAAACCCTGCAGTTTTTTCCTGAATAGTACCACCGTGGAACAAAACCCAAATATGGCACATATTAAGAGTATTGAAAACTGAGGAAGAAATCCCAAAAGCATTTTGGACCATATATATGATGAACCCCAGAGTATGGCATTTAAGATAAGAAATATTTGTGCGTTGTTTTTTGTAATAATGTTCATAATATGTACCCACCTAAATTAATTAGTTTACATATTATATTATATTCTAACTTTTAGCCAAGTTTATTGCATAAACTGTTTAAAAATTTGCAAAAAGTGCTTTTTGTCCATTTATTTTATTTGAAACATATAATAGAATAGTATTACTAAGTATTATCAAAAGCTATGAAGGGATGGTTAAGATGGAAAAGGAGCCGGGTATTAAAAGAGGCTATTTGGAGGATGACTTTAAATTTTTTCACTTGAAGGACAGAAACAATATTCAGTTTGAACACCATTATCACGATTTTAATAAAATAATAATATTCTTACTTGGTGACGTTATATACAATATTGAGGGTAAAAACTATAAACTCAAACCTTGGGATGTTCTTTTCGTTCCGGGAAATCAGGTACATAAGCCCATAATAGCACCTGACCGTGACTATGAAAGAATAGTTATATGGATAAACAATAGATTTTTAGAGGAGCATGGGAATCGCGATAATGATCTTTTGACGTGCTTTAACCTTGCCAGAGAAAAAAAACATTTGGTAAGGCTGGGTGCAAATTCCCTCAATAATATTAAGCCTATACTGGGGAATCTTGAAAAGGAGCTTAAAAATATTACCTTCGGTTCAGGTATCCTTGCAAATGCACTTTTTGTACAATTCATGGTTTACATAAATAGACTATACCTAAAACCGGATAAACAAGTAGAAGACATTGAAGTAGAGTTTGACGAACAGATTCAGAAGGTCATACACTTTATTAATGCGAACCTGTCGGGAGATCTGAGCATAGCAGCATTATCCGAAAGGTTCTACATTAACAAGTACTATCTTATGCATAAATTCAAGGCCAACACAGGGTTCTCAATCCACAGTTACGTAAATAATAAGAGACTTCAAAAAAGTGCCGCTCTAATAAAGGAGGGAAAATCCCCGTCCGATGCAGCAGGTGAATGCGGATTCAACGACTACTCAAGTTTTGTACGTACTTTTTCAAAAATGTATGGCATGTCTCCCAGAAAATATTGCAAGACTAACCTTGAACACCCTATCAACTGCTTTCAGGTTGAGGGATGACAGTGACTATATATAAATCATTTTTTTAGTCATTCCGCCGTCCACTGTTATGTTTTCACCTGTTATGAAGCCGGATTTGTCGGATGCCAGAAAAAGGCATACTTCCGCTATGTCATCGGGAACACCCACTCTTCCGGCCGGATGCTGAGCATGATCTTCTATTGATAAAATATCCTGACATGCAACAGAGCTTTTTTTCCAGGAGGAAACATCTATCCAGCCCGGACTGATGGAATTGACTCTTATGCCGTATTTACCAAGAGAGATTGCCAGAGAGTGGGTCAGTGCAATAATCCCTCCCTTGGAGGCGGAGTACGGTTCTGTATCCGGTTCAGACATAAAGGCTCTTGTTGAGGCCATATTAATTATGCATCCGCTGTTTTGGTTTTTCATAAAGCCGGCGCAGAATTTTGCACAATAATACGCACCTGAAAGGTTTACGGCAATAGCCTTGTCCCATTCTTCGACAGTCGTTTCAAATATATTGCCAAAGCCGGTGAGAACCGCATTATTTACCAGTACGTCGATTCTGCCGTATTTTTTATTCGTATAATTAACCATTTCTTCGACAGAGGCCGGGTCTGAAACGTCAGTTTTTATAAAAATGGCTTCAAGACCAGCCTTCCTTATATGTTTTTCGTTTTCCAATCCTGCTTCTTCGTCAATATCTGCGATTACAACTTTAGCCCCTTCTTGGGCAAATTTTCTTGATATCGCTGTTCCTATACCCTGCCCTGCACCCGTTACAATAATGGATTTATCTGTAAATAATGACATATGTTACAAAACCTCCTCTGTTTTTAGTATAATAACTAGAGTATATCAAAAACCCGGATAAAATGCATAAACTGCTGAGTATATGAATAAGTAGCAGTATAGCTTATTGAACAGGAGTGATAAAAAAGATGAGGTATAAAAGTGCGGCTTTATTTGCTGTAGCAACCATAATGATATTTATTTTCGTATTCTCAAAAACATATGCAGATCAGGAGCCTAGAGAAGTAAAAATTCTGTTTACTCATGACATGCATGATCACCTGCTGCCAAATAAAGGGGAATATAATGGCAGCACTGTTTGGACAGGCGGATATTCAAGATTGAAAACGGTAATTGACGAGGAAAAATCCGGAAGTAAAAATATAGTTTTGGTAGATGCCGGGGACTATTCAATGGGAGATTTATTTCAATCATTGTATTCAACAGATGCACCGGAGCTTAGGATTATGGGCCAGATGGGATACGATGTAACAACATTGGGTAATCATGAATTCGAATTTAAGGATACCGGCCTGACAAGGCATTTGTATTCTGCAAAAAACAGCAGTGACAAGCTACCTGAAATAGTCAGCTCAAATATAGTGTTTCCCGGCGGCGATAAAATGACTAAATCCTCTTATGAGCTGCAACAGGCTATGAAGGCATATGGAGTGAAAGATTACACAATTCTTAATAGGGGCGGAATCAGAATTGGCATATTCGGTCTTATGGGAAAGGATGCTGAAGATTGTATAACAACTACTGAAGTATCTTTTGACAATGTTGTAGAAAGTTCAAAGAGGGTAGTTAAAAAGCTGAAACAAGAAGGTGTAGACCTTATAATATGCTTATCTCATTCGGGTACATGGGAAAAGGCTTCCAAATCAGAGGATGAAATACTTGCAAAGAAGGTTCCTGACATTGATGTTATAGTAAGCGGGCACACTCATACTCTTCTAAAAATGCCTATTATACATGGAAATGCTGTAATCGGGTCCTGCGGGGAATACGGAAACAATCTTGGGGTTATTGAACTTGTACAAATTCCTGGAGAAAGATGGTCTCTTAAAAATTACCATTTAAAGCATATTGACCAATCAATTACTGAGGATTCAGGGATTTCACAAAGCATAAGTAAATTTAAGACTATAGTTCAGAAGGAATATCTCAATTATTTTGACATGCAGTTCGATGAGGTTTTATGCCGGTCTCCTTTTAGTTTTATTGCTACTGAACAGATAGGAAAAAAACTACAGGAGGATACTTTGGGAAACCTTATTTCTGACGGATATATATATTCGGTTAAGCAGGCGGAGGGTAAAGACTACGAACCTGTAGCAGTTGCAATTGTACCTGTTGGAACAATGAGGGGGTCATTTGTGGAAGGCGATATAACCGTTCAGGATGCATTTATTTCAAGCTGCCTTGGAATCGGGCCGGATGGAAAATCGGGGTATCCTCTTATATCAGTGTACCTTACGGGAAAAGAACTGAAAAACTTGTGTGAACTGGATGCCTCCATATCTCCTATGATGAGCTATGCACAGCTGTATATGTCAGGTGTAGACTACACCTTTAATCCCAACAGAATGATACTCAATAGGGTTACTGAGGCTCACCTACAGAAGCCTGATGGAACACAGGAAAGAATAGATGACAAAAAACTCTATAGGGTAGTAAGCGGATTGTATAATGCGCAGATGCTGGCCACCGTGGGGCCTAAGTCTTTCGGCCTTTTGCCTGTAGTGCCTAAAACCAAGGAGGGCAAACCAATCAAAGACTTCGATTCCTATATAATTTATTCGAATTCGGGAGGACATACCACTGAACTAAAGGAATGGCTTGCCACTGCCAGATATCTGCAATCTTTCCCGAAAACAGAGGGTGTACCGCAAATTCCATACTATTACAATACTTTACAAGGACGAAAAATTATTGATAATACAAACAGTCTCTCGGCTATTCTGGGTAACCCCAACAGTATAGCAGTAAGGTTATACTTGGTTGTATTAGCTGTTGTTGTTGTTATAACTGCTGCTATTGTAATTATAGTAAGGCTTGTGAGAAAAAAGGGAAAAAATAAGGCAGCTGTGTAGCCGGTATTATAATAAAAAAACAGGTAGCTCTATGAGACTATCTGTTTTTATTATGCACTAAGAATAAAGGGGTTGTCGCAAAATTAATTTTTATCTTGTTTAACCTAACAGCCCCTTGATATGCACTAAAAAATTTAAAAAAATGAATATTATATCAAATATATCTTGACGCGTTATATCACGCTGTGATATATTACATTCATGATATATCACAACGTGATATATACGAAGGAGAATGAGGGTATGAATGAAAAACTAATAAAAGCATATTTACCCATGAGCGAAACCGGTTTTTATATTCTGCTTTCACTCAATGAGCCCAGACACGGATATGGAATTATACTCCATGTAAAGGACATAACCGGGGGCAGGATAAATCTTGGAGCAGGGACTATTTACGGGACTCTTACCAAGTTTGAAAAGGATAATCTTATTGAGCCGTCAGGAGAAGAGGACAGGCGTAAACTATACAGGATAACTGAGAAGGGTAAATGGCTGCTTGAACAGGAAATGAGTCGTATAGACGAGATGTATGTGAACGGGCACAAGGTTCTGGGGGGATATAATCATGATCAAGATATTTAAATGGTGGTGGGCCTGGGAGTACGAAAGAATTGAAAACTGGCTGGAAGAAATGGAGTCAAATGGTCTCAGACTGGTTGAAACAAGAGTCAAAGGCTTATACTTTTACTTCGAAAGGTGCCAACCCATAAAAGCCAGATATTGTATTGACTACCAATCCAAGCTTACTCCTGATTATGTTACACTGGTTAGGGATGACGGATGGGAGCTGTATCAGATAGGAATGGGCTGGTATATATTGAGGAAACAGTATGAGGATGAGAGGCCTGAACTGTACACTGATTTTGAAAGCCTTATTGCCAGAAATAAAGCATTGCTTGCAATAGTAGTGGTTGCTTCAATAATGGAGTGTGTGTCATTTGGAAATTTGATATGGAACACATATAATGACAGTAGCAAAGCGATGCTGCCCGTTCTTTGTATATTTGGTTCCCTGATTCTGGCATTTTTTTCATTTATAATTACAAATGTGGTGATGCAAATAACTAAATTCAGAAAGAAACAATAAAAAATTAAAATAAAGAGGTGGGTAATTTGAGTTTACAAGTACGAAATGTATCAAAAAAGTTTGGAGAAAAGCTTGCTGTCAACGATATTTCATTTGAAGTAAGCGAACCGGGTGTGTTTGGGCTACTAGGAACAAATGGAGCAGGTAAAACCACAACAATAAGGATGATATTGAATATTGTAAAAAAAGATTCGGGAAGCATAATGTGGGACAACAAACCTGTAGAAAGCCAGATTACAAATTTCGGATATCTTCCTGAAGAAAGAGGGCTGTATCCTAAAGTAAAAGTTACGGAGCAGCTAATGTATTTTGCGAGTTTGAGACGAATCAGTGCAGCCAAGGCAAAAAAGGACATAAGCTACTGGCTGGAGAGAATGGAAGCAAGCCAATATGCAAATATGGCAGCAGAGAAGCTATCCAAAGGGAATCAGCAGAAAATACAGTTTATTGCATCTATATTGCATGATCCCGACCTGATATTCATGGATGAGCCCTTCAGTGGACTAGACCCTGTGAATACAGAGCTGTTCAAGGGAGTAATACATGAACTGATAAAGAAAGAAAAATACATAATAATGTCAAGTCATCAAATGTCCACTGTTGAGGAATTTTGCAGGGATATAGTAATTCTTAAAAACGGTAACACCGTACTTAACGGAGATCTTAAAAAAATCAAGCATAGCTACGGGAGAAATAATCTGTTAATAAATTCTGAGGGAGATATTATTGAACTTGCTGCGCAAGAGGGTATTACAAAAGTAAATCGCACTGCGGCAGGCTACGAAATTAAAATCTCAAATGAAGAGCAGGCGTACAAACTGCTTGAAAAAATACTTAACAAAAGGCTTATGCTTGATAAATTCGAAATAAGAGAGCCATCACTGCATGAAATATTTATAGAAAAGGCTGGTGAAGCAAAATGAAAGAATTTTTAGAAGTATTCAAGTATACTTTCAGAGAGAATGCACGAAAAAAATCATTCATTATATCAACTGTTTTGATTCTTGTAATTGTTATAGCAGCTATGGTAATACCCGCTGCAATTTCCAAGAGTAAAACTGGAGTCAATGATAATCTGAATGAGCAGACCCAGACAGACTCTAGCAACATCAAAACAGTATATGTTGTTGACAAAACCGGAATTTTTGAACAGGGAATAAATGAATTACAGCAACAAATGTCAGGCTTTAAGCTTGAAAAGGTGACTGCTGACAAGGAGGAAGGCCTGAAAGCTCAGATAAAGGATAAGGGCGAAAGCTATATGATAGTTGTTAGCCTGAAAGATAACATTCCAAATGGCGAGTACTTCACAAAGCAGTATGGAAGCGGCCCGGACCCTGATATGATAAGCAAGGTATTCAAGAATATTTACGTGACAACCATGCTGAAAGGGGAAAATGTTTCGGAAGATGTTATTACAAAGACTTTAGCAGATTTAAATGTTAATGTAAATGAGTTGGGCAACAGTAAAGTAGGAGGATATATTTCCAGCATATTTATAGTAATAATATTGTTCTTTGCAATATATTTCTATGGCTATGGAGTATCAATGTCCGTTGCATCAGAAAAGACCTCAAGGGTTATGGAGCTGCTGATAACTTCCGTGAAACCTTCAAGAATAATAATTGGAAAAACTGCCGGTATGGGAGCACTGGGACTTATACAGCTTGCATTGATAATTGGGGTTGGTGCACTGACATACAATACTGTTTTTCCATCAGACTTTACTATTGGAGGTATGAAACTGGATTTATCAGGCTTTACACCTTTTACATCTGCAATGGTGATAATTTACTTCATACTGGGATATACCCTGTATGCACTTATGTACGCTGTTGTTGGTGCAACCGTAAGCAAGGCAGAGGATGTAAACTCAGCTATGATGCCTATGTCCTTTATAGCACTTATAGCATTCTACTTCTCATACGGAACATTTGCGGTTCCAAACAGTACTGCTGCAAAAGTGGCCTCATTGATACCGTTCACTTCCCCCTTTTCAGTACCTTCAAGGCTGGTGACGACAGACGTACCACTTTGGCAGATCGGACTATCGCTGGGAATATTACTGATAACTATAGTATTTGTCGGGATGATTTCAGTAAAGCTCTACTCCTATGCGGTGCTTCATTATGGCGACAGATTGAAAATAGGAAAGCTGCTACAGTTTTCAAAAGAAAACAAGACGGTTAATAGTAAATAATATTGAATCATTATATGATATGGTTTAGAATAAAATATAATACATATTAAAAAAAGCCAAATAATACCATTTGGCTTTTTTAGCTACGGAGGAGCTTATGTATTATCCTATTAAATTTAGGCCTGTCTATAAGGATTATATCTGGGGAGGCCGATACTTTGAAAAGCTGGGTAGGGAGCTGCCGGAAGGTGTAGTTGCCGAAAGCTGGGAGGTATCCTGCCATAAAAGCGGACTTAGTGTCGTAGCAAATGAAGAGTTTGCAGGATGGACACTTACTGAACTAATAAAGTCTGACCCAATAGGTGTTGTAGGAACAAAATTTCCTTCAGGGTGCAGTGAAATACCTCTACTGGTAAAACTTATAGATGCAAATGATAAACTCTCCGTTCAAGTACACCCCGATGATAACTATGCTGCAGTTTTTGAAAATGACTTCGGAAAAAATGAGATGTGGTATGTAATAGCTGCAAAGCCAAGTTCAAAGCTGGTTGCTGGTCTTAAAGAAAATATAACCAAAGAGAAATTCTTAAGAGCCGTCAAAGAAAACCGTATTGAAGACTGTCTGTTACAAGTGGAGGTTATGCCGGGAGATGTCATAAATATACCTGCAGGAACGGTTCACTCAATTGGTGACGGTATAGTAATAGCGGAAATCCAGCAGACCTCAGATATAACTTACAGGCTATTTGACTACAACAGGGTTGACATTAACGGAGTAGGACGCCAGCTGCATTTGAATAAAGCACTTGATGTTATTAACTTTGAAGCCGGGCGCAGAAAGGTTAAATGTGATGGCGTAAAGGTTGAAGTTAATGACAACTGTTCCAAAACAGTATTTGTGGCCAACAGATATTTTGCATGTGAACGATATGAATTAGATGGTGAGGTTATAGAAAAATGTGACGGTAGCAAATTCTGTATTTACATATTTCTTGAAGGGAACGGAGCGATTAAAACAGGAGAAGCAAATGTAAAAGTCAATGCCGGTGAAACCGTATTTCTGCCTGCGGCTTCGGGGGAATACACCGTTTCCGGGAAATTAAAGGCTTTAAAAACATATATACCTGACTTAATAAACGACATTGTTAACCCAATGAAAAATGCAGGTTGCACAAACAGCGAAATATACAAGGTACTAAACTGTTAGTTAAATAATAAAAACATGGAGGAAAAAAATGATTGCAATAAACAATCTTACAAAAAGGTATAGTAAGTTCAAAGCGGTTGATGGAATTTCCTTGACCGCAAAACCGGGTGAAATAACTATACTTCTAGGGCCTAACGGTGCTGGGAAATCCACAACAATTAAGAGCATTGCCGGACTTCTAAAATTTGAAGGTGAAATAACAATATGGGGTTTCCCAAATAAAACAGTAGATGCAAAGCAGGTGTTCGGGTATATACCAGAAACACCTGCTTTGTATGATCTTCTCACTCCGATAGAACACGCAGAATTCATTGCCAAGGCTTACAAGCTGGAAACGGGATGGGAGGACAAGATAAAAGCCATATTTGAAAGACTCGAAATTTTTGATAAAAAGGACAAATACGTAAGGGAGCTTTCAAAAGGTATGACTCAGAAGCTTAGTATTGCACTGGCTATGCTTATAGAACCCAAAGCGGTACTTTTTGATGAGCCATTAGTTGGGCTTGATCCCAAAGCAATAAATGAGGTTCTGAAAATATTCCGGGAGCTTAAAGAACAGGGGAAGAGTGTACTGGTTAGCACTCATATAATTGACACAATAAATGATGTTTGGGATAGAGCATACATAATGAATAAGGGTAAAATAGTTTCAGACATTACAAAACAGGAGCTTAACGGAAGGGATTTAAAAACAATATTCTTTGAACTCACCGGGGAGGAAGAAGAATGCAGGCAATAATGTATTTAATTAGAAGAACCTATATTAATAAGGTAAAACGTACATTTAAAAGTATCCCGTCTGCAATTCTGACAGTCTTGGGTGTGGTCGGCTTTATATTTGTTTTTATTTCGTCTTTCAGAATGAAAAAAGCCCCATTGCAGAGTATATCTACAGAAACAATTATTGCAGCAATCATACTTTTCTTGGGAGTATTACTGTACAATTCGTTTCTTTCAAGAGATACGGGAATATTGACAATGGCGGACGCAAACTTCCTTTTTACCGGGCCCTTTGAAAAAAGGCAGGTACTGATGTATCTTTTGATTTCTGTGGCACCTGCTTCGCTGATGATAGGTTTCTTTATGTGTTTTTATCTTCCTTTGTTAATGGGTTCAGCATTGAGTTTTACTAAGTATCTGGTAACTCTTATTGTTATTAGTCTTTTCCTTGGAGTCATCTTTCTTTCGTACTATTATATTTATATAGTTGATGCGGAGAATACAGGCTTTAAGAAGAATTCAAAGAAGGTTTTCTGGGCTTTTATAGGGATACTTGCAGTTGCTTTTGCAGTTATGTTCTTTAATAATGATTTTGAATTAAAAATAACAGTAAAAAAATACTTTGAAAGCTCGTGGTATAATTGGGTACCACTTTTTGGCTGGACAAAATGGGCCGTAAGTTCTCTTTTGACAGGAAATATACTGACCGGATTTATTCCGCCTGTATGTATGCTTCTGGCTGTTAATGCATTGCTTTGCATTATGTTGTACAATGTAAAAGTTGATTTCTATGAAAAAACTTTGGAAGACTCGGTTAGTCTCCAAAAAATAATGGATGATATTAAGACATCGGGTAAGGCAGATTCACATGCCTTTTCAAAGTTAAAAAACAAGCCTGTCTCTGTTAAATTTGGAACCGGAGCAGCTGCAATATATTCCAAGCAGATGTTGGAAAGCAGAAAACTCGGTTTAGTATCCAACAACAGGGAAATATTACTACAACTGTTCTACGTAGCCTTTGGTTTGATTTTTGGATTTGAATTCAGCTTTGTAATGGCAATGGTGAGCTTCGGGGCTTTGACAATGTCTCTTAATGATTCATGGCACAGGGATTTTAAAAAACCCTATGTTTTTCTGATTCCGGAAAGCTCATTCAAAAAACTAATCTATTCCGTATTGCCGGGATTAATTAAAACAATGTTAAGCGGCGGAATAGCTCTAACCATTGCAGCTATAGCATATAAACTCAGCCCTACGAATTGGATTAATATTATACTTGTATTTTTTAGTTTTGCCATACTTTTTGTTTTTGCAGAGATCTTTACATACAGGTTAATTGGTTCAAGTTCCAATGCGGTAGTAGTTACAATGCTCAGAATGCTATTTGTAATTGCTGCATGTATACCTGCCATAATAATATTAATTGTAATAGCAGTTCTTTCAAATGGTGTACCGAATGTTATAGAAACATCTTTATGCATGTTGGCTGTAAACGTTGTAATTTCAATATTATTGGCATACCTTAGCAAGGGTATTTTTGAACAGAGTGAACTTATGGAGTAACATGTATTATGTTTGACACATAAATTTCTTTATTGTAGAATAGCTATGAAACGAGATCATGAAGGTCTCCCTGATTAACACTTATTATTTATTTTAAATTTAATTAGACCCAAGAAGGGCTAGTATCTACATACCCTTATGGGTCTATTATTATGTAAAAGGGGAAGATCAACAATGCATATGGGAGATTTTATGCTGTCTCCGACGGTCGGAGGTACAATGATAACGGCAGCTGTGGGAACAGCGGCAGTTTCAATAAAAGAAGTAAGGGACATGGACGAGAAAAAAATTCCTTTAATGGGGGTAATATCCGCTTTTGTTTTTGCAGCACAAATGATTAATTTTACCATACCGGGAACGGGTTCAAGTGGCCACCTTGCAGGGGCAATAATGCTTTCAATTCTGCTGGGGCCCTATGCGGGATTTTTGTCAATAGCGGCAATTCTTCTTATACAAGCACTGTTTTTTGCTGACGGAGGACTGCTTGCCTATGGCTGCAATGTAATAAACATGGGGTTTTTTGCATGTTTTATTGCATACCCGCTGATATACCGTACTATAACTAAAAAGGGAATGACCAGAACAAGGCTAATGACTGGAAGTATTCTGTCGAGTGTGGCTGCATTACAGATGGGGGCTTTCAGTGTAGTAATTCAAACTCTGCTGTCAGGAAAAACAGAGCTGCCCTTTGCACAGTTCGCACTTGCCATGCAGGGAATCCACCTTGCGATAGGAGCCGTGGAAGGTGTGGTGACGGCTGCGGTAGTATCTTTTGTTTGGAAGGTAAGGCCTGACATAATTAATACCGAATCTTCAGAAAAAAGTAAAAAGCAGGGTTATAAGTCTGTAATTGTTGGTTTTCTTGTTGCTGCATTGCTTCTGGCAGGGGGTATATCACTGTTTGCATCTGCAAATCCCGACGGTTTGGAGTGGTCAATAGGCAAGGTAGCAGGGGACAAAGAAATAAAAGGGGAAACCCGGGTACACAAATCTCTTGAAAAAGCTCAGCAGGATATTGCGGTGTTGCCGGACTACAGTTTTAAGAAACAGGAAAATGCCGGTGAATCCATGGGGACGGTTGTTTCCGGGTTGGTGGGCTCAGGAATTACCGTGGGCTTAGTACTTGTTGCAGGCTATTTGATAAAGTTGATAAAGCGGAAGAAAGCTAAATAAACAGTTAATTTTGGAGTATTTTTATGACAGACATAGCAGGAGCATTATATGAAATAAAGCATTTGGATGAACTAGCTAAAAGAGATAATACTATAAATAATATTCACCCTCTGGTAAAACTCATTGTTACTCTGAGTTATATAGGGATACTTGCATCCTTTGACCGATACGAGGTATCTGCACTTATACCGTTTATAATGTATCCTGCTGCCGTCATGATTATTTGCGAAATACCTGTGGGCAAGATTATAAAAAGGGTTCTGACTTTGGAACCCTTTATTATTGTGGCCGGAATACTTAACCCCATATTGGATAAAAGTACCATTCATATTGGAAATTTAACCATGTCCGGCGGATGGCTGACACTATTTTCGCTTATAATAAAAAGTACACTGATGGTCTCGGCGGGTTTTCTGCTAATTGCAACTACAGGGATTGACGATATTGCAGGAGCAATGAGTCTGGTGAAAATACCATCCATATTTGTACTGTTGTTTTTGCTGACATACAGATATATTTTTGTCCTTATGGATGAGGCTGAAAGACTTTTAAAAGGTTATTCACTAAGAGCACCCGGCCAAAAAGGTGTAAAAATGAAGGTTTGGGGCTCAATGATAGGACAGCTGCTCATCAGAAGCTTTAACCGAGCCCAGATAATATATCAATCCATGGTTTTAAAAGGCTATAATGGAAGGTACAATGTTTCGGGAGGCAAGGGTTTCGGGTATGCAGAGGGAATTTATCTGCCGGTGTGGGTTGCGTTTTTTATAATGTCAAGATTGATAAATATACCGATGTTTATATCGGGGTTTTTTCATTGAGAATTTTTATGGAGGTCTTATGAGTCATCACAAAATAGAACTGGAAGAAGTCAGCTTCAATTATCCTGACGGGCATCAGGCACTTGATAACGTCACTTTTATGCTTGGACATGGGGAATCGGTAGGGGTTGTTGGAGCCAACGGAGCCGGTAAATCAACGCTGCTTTCAATATTATCAGGAATACTGTTCCCCCAGAAAGGCAGTGTAAGGGTTGGGGATATCCCTGTTACAAAGAAAACCCTTTCAGATGTGAGGCGTAGTATAGGACTTGTATTTCAGGAACCTGACGATCAGCTGTTTATGACATCGGTATATGATGATGTAGCTTTTGGGCCAAGGAACTATCGTCTTGATGAAAAAGAAGTGGAGCAAAGAGTAAACCATGCACTGGAGGAAGTTGGAATAAATCATCTGAAAGACCGTCCTCCATACAAGCTTTCTGGCGGTGAAAAGAAGCTGGCAGCTATAGCTGCGGTCATTTCCATGGAGCCGGATATACTTATAATGGACGAGCCTACCGCTTCATTGGACCCGAAGGCAAGACGCAAGGTTATGAATATTCTTAAAGGTTTCAGACATACAAAAATTATAACAAGTCACGACTTGGACATGATAATGGATATGTGTGATAGGACAATAGTTCTGAAAAATGGCAAAATAGCAGCTGACGGGCTTACGGTGGATATTTTGGGAGATAGCGGTCTTATGGACCGATGCGGGCTTGAGATACCTCTTGCAATGCAAAATTGTCCTGTATGTAAGAAATCTAAATTGTTATGAGTTGTTGTGCGTTTATGAAAAGAGATTATTTAAAAAAATATTAAAAAATAGCGTTCAATACTTTACAGAATGTATTTATTACTTATAATGGTAGTAGAATGTTTGTTCAGACACGACAGTACTTAATGACCAGGTAAACAGTTTAAAGCTGTCTTTGAGGAATTTAGGGAGGTTATATGCGGATTGCAGTGATAGACGGTCAGGGCGGAGGTATAGGCAAACTTATGATTGAAAAGCTCCGGGCTTCATTTGGCAATGAAATTGAGTTGCTTGCCTTAGGAACAAATGCACTTGCCGCATCATTAATGCTCAAGGCCGGTGCAAATGAGGGAGCCTCCGGTGAAAATGCAATTTTATTTAATGCATCGAAGGTGGACATAATAATTGGGACAATAGGGATTGTATGTGCAAATTCCATGTTGGGCGAGCTTACACCTGTAATGGCAGCGGCTATTGCACAAAGCCAAGCGGTAAAGATATTGATTCCTTTGAACAGATGCAACATTCTGGTAACCGGAACTTGTGATGAGCCGCTTCCACATCATTTGGATGATGCAATAGCTATGGTTGGAAGCGTAATAAGGAGTGATAAAAGTGTGCGAAGCTAATGTATATCTTGTAGATAAGAATGGTAAGGAGACTCTTGTTCTTGATTCGGTAGACAAGGTGATTCCTGATAAAGATGAAATAATATTAGAAAATATTTATAACGAAAGAAAAACCGTAAGAGCAAGAATAAAAGAAATGGAACTAGTTGAACATAGAATCATTTTGGAAAGTATCGATTAATATTATATAAAAACAATTTTAGTATATGGGATAGTGATAATATTGTATTTAGTTTGTTATAAAACTCTTTGTTTTTGTGGAGAGTTGGTGATGGATAAGGCCCCGAAACTCTCCCTTTATTTTTATAACAAAGCTCTTGACATTTATTTTAAAAAAAGTTTGGAAGTTGACTTTATAGATTTATTGCTGAATATTGCGGTGACCCTTGATTCCCTTGGAAAACAGCACGATGCGGTTAAAACATACAAAGAAGTTTTGAAAATTAATCCACATGAGGCCAGAGCATATTACGGTCTGGCAATAATCTATGATGACAGGAAGGAATTTGACAAAGCCATAGAAATGTACAAAAAGGCTATTGAGATAAATCCTGACTACTCAAAAGCATATTTTTTTCTTGCCAATTCATGTGATGAGGGCGGGAGAAAAGATGAAGCAGCTGAGTACTACGAAAAGGCAGCAGAGCTTGAACCATACCATTTCTGGGCATACAATAACCTTGCAGCCGTTTACGAAGAAATGGGAAAGTATGATAAAGCACTGATTGCTATAAGAAAAGGTTTGGAGCTGGAACCCAACCATTTTAAGGCGCTTTTTAATGCAGGGGTAATTATGAACAGGCTGGGTTATACCCAGAAGGCTATAGCGTATTATAATACGTCTATGGAGAAGAATCCCAGATATCCTTATAGCTATTTGAATCTTTCTCTTATATATATGGAGGAAAACGACATAAGTAAAGCCATAGAGGTTATTTCGAATGGGATAAAATATAACTCTGATGCTTCTTTTTTGTACTATAACAGGTCTTGTTTTTACGTTCATATGGGTAATCTGAGTCTTGCCTTAAACGATTTAATTACCGCGACAGATTTAAGCAGTGAGTTGGAAGAATACATGAAAACCGATAACGAAATAGATCCTTTAAGGGAAATGGAATTGTATAAAAAAAGATTCGCATATGTTTAAAAATATGACCACTTAAAAATACCTAACGAACATCAGATAAAAACCTAATATTCGTTAGGTATTTTATTGGTGCATTTTAGGAATGCAATTATTTACAGTAAAGTTCAAGATATTACAACCGAAATCAATAATTTACAATAAAGTTCAATAATTTACAATAGAATTATTTACAAAATAGATTATATATGGTAATTTTATATTTGGATGTTGTAAATAATTTGTAAGGACAATTAAGAGCAGTAACATCTGATTTATTATTTGGCAAAAATCCCGACGGATATATCTCCGCCGGGATTTTTGTTTAAAATCAATTTAGTACATAGCTTTGTTGGTTTCTTGACATAGTTTATTGATTTAACTATAATAAAAACAATAATTGAATATAAGTCGGATGATTGTTGTGGGAGAGACGTTTTAGAATACTAAAACTCACCGAAGGAGTAGCACTCTCAGGTAAAAAAGACTACAACAGGACGGACCTCTGGAGAGACCTATGATGGCGCCGAAGGGGCAAGGGCTAGAAATATTATAGCTTAATCTCTCAGGCAAAAGGACAGAGTATCTAAACGATGCATTATACCATTGTTTTTTTAGTGCATTTCAGAGGTCAAATAATTTTATTATTTGGCCTTTTTTAATTTTAACAATTCAGCTATCGGGGATACTCAGACTAAACATGTTCAATAATAAAAATTAATATAAATATATTGGAGGGATTTGTCATGGAAAAAGAAAAATTACTTATGACCCCAGGACCCACAATGGTCCCACCAAGGGTTTTAGAAGTTATGAGAAGACAGATTATTCATCATAGGACAAAGGAATTTGAAACTATATATGATGAACTGGAAGAAGATTTAAAATTCCTATTTCAAACAAAAAATATGGTACTAATGTTTGCATCATCAGGGACAGGTGCAATGGAATCTGCAATCGTAAATCTCTTTTCACAGGGAGATAAGGTACTGGCAATAAGCATAGGAGCTTTCGGAGATAGATTTGCAGACATAGCTTCAACTTTTGGTCTTGACGTTCAAAAACTGTCAGTTAACTGGGGTGAAGCGGTAGATGTCTCAGAAGTTAAAGAAATACTGGATGCAGATATTAATAACGAGATCAAGGCAATTCTCGTTACACACAATGAAACATCAACCGGTGTAACAAATGATATTGAAGCACTTGGAAAAATTACAAAGAATACTGAAAGACTTTTACTTGTTGATGCTATAAGTTCACTTGGAGGACTGGACCTTCAAATGGATAACTGGGGTATAGACCTGGTTGTAACCGGCTCACAGAAAGCGTTGATGGCACCTCCAGGACTGGCTTATGCAGCATTAAGTGACAAGGCATGGGAAGCAGTTGGTAAATCCAAACTTCCTAAATTTTATTGGGACTACAAAAAGTACAAAAAGGGTTTGCTGAAGGAAGCAGAAAATCCACCATATACTCCTGCAATTTCTTTATTAATGGCTCAGGCGGAAGCCTTAAAGATGATAAAGGAAGAGGGGCTTGAAAATGTCTATGCAAGACATAAAAAGCTGGCATTGGCGACACAGGCAGGAATTAAGGCACTGGGACTTGAGCTGTTCCCTGATGAGAAAGTATCTTCTTACATAATAACTGCTGTTAAAGCGCCGGAAGGTATAGATATTGCAAAGGTTATAAAAACTATGAACCTGAAGTATGACATAATGATTACAGGCGGACAGAAGCATCTTAAAGGAAAAATTTTCAGAATAGGGCACTGCGGATATACAGACAGCCTTGACCTTATTAAAACATTTGCAGCATTGGAGTATTCCTTGAGTGAGGCAGGCTACAAAGTAGAAATGGGAGCATCAGTGGGAGCAGTTCAGAAGGCACTGTTATAAAATGTTAAGAATAAATAACAGGAGGTATTAGTTATATGAAAATTATTGTTGCAGAACGAATCGCAGAAGGCGGAATTAACTATCTTCTGGAGAATGGACATGAAGTAGATACAAAGTATGGAATATCCCATGAGGATTTACTTGAGATTATAGAGAACTACGATGCTATAATAGTAAGAAGTGTTACGAAAGTAAATGAAGAGCTCTTGCAAAGGGCCGGCAAATTAAAGGTTGCAGGACGTGCAGGAAACGGTATCGACAATATTGAAGTGCCTGCATGTACCAAGAGAGGCATCATTGTTGTTAATACCCCTGAAAGTAACATTATGGCTGCTGCTGAGCTGGCAATCGGACACGCATTTGCGATATTTAGAAACATACCTCAGGCACACTGGGCAGGTAAAACTCAGAAGGATTTCAGAAGAAGCAAATTTAATGGTAACGAGCTTGATGAAAAGACAGCCGGTATAATCGGCCTGGGTAGAATTGGTGCTATAGTAGCAACAAAATTAAAGGGATGCAATATGAAGGTAGTTGCATACGACCCCTATATAACTGATGAAAAGTTCAAAAAGCTTGGTGTAGAAAGATGTGAAGCTCTTGAAGACCTTTTGAAACAGAGTGATCTTATAACTCTCCATACTCCTAAGACATCAGAAACTTATGGAATGATAGGAGAGGAGCAATTAAAGCTTTGTAAAAAAGGTGTAAGAATAGTAAATGCAGCAAGGGGCGGTCTGGTTAATGAGGACGCTTTGTATAACGCAATGAAAGAAGGACATGTAGCGGCAGCTGCACTGGATGTTCTTGATCCTGAACCCAACTACGACAAAAAGCCGGAAGAGCAGGATTATGAAAACAAGCTCTTTGAACTTGACAATGTAATAATCACTCCACACCTTGGAGCTTCTACTGCTGAAGCAAACTACAATGTTGGTACGGCCGTTTCAAAGCTTGTTTCAGATGCGTTAAAAGGTGAAATGGTTGCAGCTGTTAACATGCCTCCAATGAAGAGCAAGGATTTGAATGAAATGAAGCCTTATCTTGATTTGGCTGAAATACTGGGTAAAATATATTACCAGGCCGAAAAGGAAACAGTTAACAAGATTGAGATAGTATATAGTGGAGAACTTGCGGAGCAGGAAACAAAAATACTGTCACTTTCAGTTTTAAAAGGCTTCCTTGAAATAGTAATTAAAGAAAAGGTAAACTATGTAAATGCTGAGTTCATTGCAAAGAACAGGGGAATATCTCTTATAGAAAGCAAAAGCTCACAGCTTGAAAAATACACTAACCTGATTACTGTAAAATTCTTTACAAAAAGCAAAACACTATCAGTTTCAGGTACTGTTTTTGCAAAAGAAGAAATACGTGTTGTGGATTTCTTCGGTTATAAACTTGACTTTGAACCTACTCCTTATGTTTTGGCAATTCAGAATATAGACGTTCCGGGTATTATCGGTCAGATAGGAACTATACTTGGTGCCAGCGATATCAATATTGCTGCAATGCAGTGGAGCAGAAACCACAAGGGTGAAAAAGCAGTTGCATTTGTAAGCGTTGATTGCGAAGTTCCGGCAAATGTCCTTGAACTTATTAAAAAGATAAACGGTGTATTAAAGGTAACACTGCTTAAATTTTGATAAAAACATTAAAAAGGCTGGGGAATCATTCCTCAGCCTTTTAAAATAAACCTCTATTTAATTCTTAAAACAATATTATTTAACTCAGGGACAAGATTTTTTAGATTCATTAAATCATTATCATCCAGACATGACAACTTTTCTACAAATAAACTTTTGGCTTTATGTTCAATATTGTGCAACAAAGTACATGCTTTTTCAGTCAATTTAACCATTATTACCCTTCTGTCATTGGGATCATCATATCTGTCCGCATAACCTTCGGCAATAAGCTTGTCAATAATCGGTGTCATATTAGGCCTTGAAATTATCAAATCATTCGCCAGCTGCGATACCGGACAGGGGCCGAGTTTTGCCAGCCTGAACAGTACTTTCGTATGGGACGGCGGAATGGGCAGTCCTTTGAACATAGTTGACGGGTTAAATATTCTGCCGCTTAGATGAAGTACAAGCATAAACAAATCATCAGATATACTATTAATTTCTTCTTCGGGTAACATTCCATTAACTCCTTTTAAATAAATAAACTACTATATTTTCCAATAAACAAGACATAAAATAAATATCCGCGTATATTTATTTGTTATACAGTAGTATTACTGATTTATTACTTTATATTGTAATTATAAACGATTTAAATTAATAATACAATCAAATTATTATTGACATATAATAGTTATATAAATATAATTAAAAAATGAACTGGTAATACAACAAATTATAAAAGTAAAATTGGATATAGTCTTGAACATAAATGTGTCCTAAGGCAAGACTTTACCCTACTGCAGAAAGGAGTAATACATGGGGAAATTAATGAGACATTTGAAACCTCATATAATATCAATTATTGGCATAGTTTTATTTTTACTTGTCCAGGCATATTGTGATTTATCCCTGCCGGACTATATGTCTGATATTGTCAATGTAGGTATTCAACAGGGAGGTATTAAAAATGCTGTACCTGATATAATCAGAAAAACTGAGATGGACAAAATTAACTTTTTTTATGAATGAAAATGATAAAAAAACTGTTTTGGACAATTATACTTTAATTGAAAAAGGTAAAGCATCTCAGGATGATATGGATAAGTACTTAAAAAGGTATCCTGAAATTGAAAATAACGATGTATACAAGTTGAATACAAGTGACAGTGAGGTTATTGATAAGATAAATACTGCAGTCGGAAAGCCTATGCTGTTTGTAGGTGCTATCGAAGGTTCAATCAAAATGTCGGATAATTCATCGGAAAACAAAAGCAATACGACCGGTAACAGTGAGATGGAGAAATTATTCGCCAATGTGCCAAAAGGAACCGACCCCTTTACTGTTATTACCAAGCTCCCTAAAGAGCAGCTTCAGGGCATAATGAAGACTGTAAATGACAAATTTAGTGATATGCCTGACAGTATAATCACACAGGGGGCAGTTAAATATGTCCAGACGGAGTACAAAGATCTCGGAAGAGATACCGGAAATCTTCAGTCCAATTATATACTGATAGCCGGATTAAAGATGCTTCTTATATCTCTTATAAGTATGTGTGCTACTGTTACGGTTGGGCTGATGGCAGCCAGAGTTTCAGCCGGCGTCGGAAGAAGCATGAGAAAGAACGTATTTGAAAATGTTGTTGGATTCTCAAATGCCGAATTTGATAAATTCTCCACATCTTCTCTTATTACTAGAAGTACTAACGACATACAGCAGGTACAGATTTTCCTGGTAATGTTCCTGAGAATGGTATTCTATGCTCCTATCCTTGGTATAGGCGGTGTATTAAAGGTATTACAAACAGATACTTCAATGACATGGGTTATTGGAGTGGGCGTTTTAGCTATAATGGTTATAGTAGGGATATTATTCGCTGTAGCAATGCCAAAATTCAGAAGTATGCAGAAACTTGTTGACAAGCTTAACCTTGTAACACGTGAATCCTTAACAGGTATGCTTGTAATCCGGGCTTTTGGTACTCAGAAGACAGAAGAAGAAAAATTTGAACAGGCAAATACCAATTTTACAAGAACCAATCTGTTTGTCGGAAGAATCATGTCAGCTATGATGCCTGCAATGATGCTTCTAATGAATGGTGTTATGATATTAATAGTATGGGTAGGTGCACATCAGGTAGACTTGGGAAATATGCAGGTTGGTAATATGATGGCATTTATACAATATGCTATGCAGATTATCATGTCCTTCCTTATGATTTCAATGGTTTCAATAATTCTACCGCGTGCATCAGTTTCAATAGCACGTATAGGTGAAGTTATTGATACAAAAGGTTCAATTAAAGACCCTGCTGTTTCTAAAGATTTTGTAAGTGGAATGAAAGGTACTGTAGAATTTAAAAATGTTTCATTTAAATATCCCGGTGCAGAGGATGATGTTATATCTAATGTAAACTTTACGGCAAAACCCGGCCAGACTACTGCATTTATAGGGAGTACAGGAAGCGGAAAATCAACTCTTATTAATCTGATACCTAGATTTTACGATGTTACCGGAGGACAGATTCTTATTAATGGGGTTGATATAAGAGACATTTCTCAACACGATTTAAGGCAGAAAATAGGATATGTTCCCCAAAAAGGAATTTTATTCTCAGGTACAATTGAAAGTAACCTTAAATACGGTAATGAATCAGCAGGCGAGGAAGATATTAGAACTGCCGCTGATATAGCACAGGCTATGGATTTTATAAGCGAGAAGGAAGATGGCTTTAAGACTGATATATCACAAGGTGGTACCAACGTGTCCGGTGGACAGAAACAAAGGCTTTCAATAGCCCGTGCCTTGGTGAAAAAACCAGAAATATTTATATTTGATGATAGTTTTTCTGCATTGGACTTTAAAACAGATGCAGCATTAAGAAAGGCACTTAAAGAAAAGACAGAAGGTGCAACAGTACTTGTAGTTGCACAGAGAATAAGCACGGTAATGTCTGCGGACCAGATACTTGTTCTGGATGAAGGCCAGGTTGTGGGAATAGGAACTCATAGGGAGTTAATGGAAACCTGCGATGTTTATGAACAGATTGCCTTATCTCAGTTATCAAAGGAGGAATTGGCATGAGTGAAAATGTAAAGCATGAAAGACCCAGAAGACGGGGTCCCATGGGCGGTGGCCCAATGGGTGGAGGTCCAATGGGAATGAAAACAGAAAAGGCCAAGGACTTTAAAGGCACAATGAAAAAATTACTTGCCTACATGAAGCCTTACAGATTGTCTATTATAATAGTACTTATATTTGCTATTGGCAGTGCCGCATTTTCCATTGTTGGACCAAAGATACTGGGAAATGCTGTTACAAAGATTTATCTCGGTTTGGTAGATAAAGTCAGTGGTACAGGTAAGGGGATTGACTTTGGCTATATTGGTGAAAAGTTATTATTTCTTATAGGTTTGTATGTAATAAGTGCTATATTCTCATTCATACAGGGTTATGTAATGGCAGGGGTCGCACAGAAGGTTTCATACAAGCTGAGAAAAGAGCTTTCTCAGAAAATAAATCGTATGCCGTTGAAGTTCTTTGATAAGGTTACCCATGGAGAGGTTTTGTCGAGGGTTACAAACGATATTGATACTGTCAGTCAGACCTTGAACCAAAGCTTATCACAAATATTTTCTTCTTTTACAATACTTATCGGTGTATTGATAATGATGCTGTCAATAAGCTGGCTTATGACTTTGGCATCAGTGCTTATAATACCTCTGTCGGTTATATTTATATCGCTGATAGTTAAAAAGTCACAGAAGTACTTTAAATCCCAGCAGGAATATTTGGGTCATGTTAACGGTCACGTTGAAGAAGTATTCAGCGGACATAACATAATGAAAGCCTTTAACGGTGAGAAAAAATCAATTGAACAATTTGACAGTCTGAATGATACACTGTTTAAGTCAGCCTGGAAATCACAGTTCCTTTCAGGTATGATGTTCCCGATAATGGGCTTCATAGGAAATATCGGATACGTTCTGGTAACAATGCTGGGTGGATGGCTTACAATTAAGAACAAGATTGCGGTTGGAGATATCGTTTCATTTATTCAATATGTTCGTACCTTCCAGCAGCCCATAGGTCAGGCGGCACAAATTGCAAACGTGCTTCAGTCAACAGCAGCTGCGGCTGAAAGAGTTTTTGCCTTCCTTGAAGAAGAGGAAGAAGTAGAGGATGTTACAAACCCAGCAGATACTGCTAATGTTAAAGGCGGAGTTGAATTTAGAAATGTTCACTTTGGGTACAATCCTGAAAAAATCATTATAAATGACTTCTCAGCTAAGGTGAAACCTGGTCAGAGAGTGGCTATAGTTGGTCCTACCGGAGCAGGTAAGACTACAATGGTTAAGCTGCTAATGCGTTTTTATGATTTAAACAGCGGTGACATATTCATTGATGGTATTAATATTAATGATTTCAAACGAAGTGATTTGCGTGAATTGTTTGGAATGGTTCTTCAAGATACATGGTTGTTTAATGGAAGTATAATGGAAAATATCCGTTACGGAAGATTGAATGCAACTGATGAAGAGGTTAAGGAAGCTGCCAAGGCAGCACATGCACACCACTTTATTAAGACCCTTCCGGAGGGTTACAACATGGTTTTGAATGAAGAGGCCAGCAACGTATCACAAGGTCAGAAACAGCTCCTTACAATAGCCAGAGCTATTTTGTCAGACCCTAAGATTCTTATTCTGGATGAAGCAACCAGCTCCGTTGATACCCGTACGGAAGTACTGATACAAAAGGCCATGGAAAACCTCATGAAAGACAGAACAAGCTTTATCATTGCTCACAGATTGTCTACAATCAGAGATGCGGATTTGATTCTGGTTATGAGAGACGGAGATATCGTAGAGCAGGGTAACCATGAGGAACTCCTTGCAGCAAACGGTTTCTATGCTTCATTGTACAACAGCCAGTTTGAAACTGCTGAAGCATCATAAAAAAGATAAACTTAAAATTAAAACCTTCCTTTTAGCTCT
>NZ_ATAY01000031.1 GCF_000421965.1 Ruminiclostridium papyrosolvens C7
ACCCTTCCAAGGCTTTTTTTAGTTTATATATAATTTCTATTTTTGATGTTTTTCATTGAAAATCCTGCTGGCATTTCTGATATGCTCAATTGTCAATTTCTCAGCAGTTTCTCCGTCTTTCCTGATTATTGCCTCAAATATTGCACGGTGTTCATCAAGTGCTTTAGCCGGTCTGCCCGGCGTTTCAAATGAATTGTTTCTGGCATTTTGTATATAGTGATGAAAAGTACTCAGCATATGCATCAGTGGTCTGCTCTTGCATGCTCTAAAAATAATATCGTGGAACCTGGAGTCGTATCTCATCAGATGCTCCGCATCGTTTTTTATGGTATAGAACTCCTCAAATTCAAGGGCTTCCTTCAGTTCAACAATCTCTTCCTCGGTAATCTTTTCGGCTGCCCATCTGGCAGCGAGGCCTTCAATCATTGTCCTGATAGTAAATATATCTTCTACATCCTGGTCGGTAACTCCCTTTACTACTGCGCCCTTGTTTGGTATTGATATTACAAGGCCTTCAAGTTCAAGCTGCCTTATAGCTTCACGTATAGGTGTCCTGCTAACTCCAAGCTCCTCTGAGAGACGCAACTCTATCAGACTGTCTCCGGGTTTGTAGGCTCCTGTCAGAATCTGCTTGCGAAGCTGATTGAAAACCCTGCCCCTTAATGAATTTACTAAGTTATCACTTTCATCGTAGTCCAGCTTAGCCATTTTATTTACTCCCCTTAGGGCATATTTTTTTAACCATTGTTTACTTTGGTATAGTTAAGCAATCCGCCTGCAAGAATCATCTGTACCTGTCTGTCCGACAAGGTAACCTTTGCATTAAACTGTGTATTCTTTGTGAGATTCTTAACAACTATAGTATCGGCATTTTTAACCTGTTCTATAGCATTATCTATTGTAAGTTCATCATTCATATCTATTTTATCGTAATCTGCTTCGTTTTCAAAAGTCATCGGTATGATTCCTGAGTTTATAAGGTTAGCCATATGAATTCTGGCAAAGGATTTTGCAATAACTCCCTTAATTCCAAGCTGTAATGGTGCAAGAGCAGCATGTTCTCTGCTTGAACCCTGTCCGTAGTTTGATCCTCCAATTATGAATCCGCCGCCATTGGCCTTTGCTCTTGCAGGAAATTCCGGATCACAAGGAGTAAGACAGAATTCAGCAAGGTAAGGAACATTTGATCTGAAAGGAAGCAATTTAGCATTTGAAGGCATTATATGGTCAGTAGTTATATTGTCTCCAACCTTTATCAGAGCTTTACCCTCAACTTTATCACAGAGTGCTTTGTTAATCGGGAAAGGCTTGATATTCGGACCTCTGACAACCTCTACATCGCTTCCTTCAGGAGCAGGTTCTACAACCAAATTATCATTTATAACAAACTCTTTAGGCATTTCTATCTTTGGAGCCTCTCCAAGTTCTCTCGGATCGGTTAATACACCTGTAAGTGCGCTTGCAGCAGCAACTTCAGGACTTACCAGATAAACCTTTGCAGAAGTAGTTCCACTTCTTCCTTCAAAGTTTCTGTTAAATGTTCTCAGTGATACTGCATCAGAGCAGGGTGCCTGTCCCATACCGATACATGGACCACATGCTGACTCAAGAATTCTGGCTCCTGCTGAAACCATATCCGCTAAAGCTCCGTTTTGAGCAAGCATAGTCAAAACCTGCTTTGAACCCGGTGCAATTACCAGGCTGACATTTGGATTTATAGTCTTGCCCTTTAATATTGCAGCCACCTTCATCATATCCATGTATGAAGAATTTGTACAACTTCCTATTGCTACCTGATCAACTTTTATTTTTCCGATAGTTGAAATCTTTTCTACATTGTCAGGACTATGTGGTTTTGCTGCCATCGGCTCTATAGTTGAAAGGTCAATAACGATATGTTCTTCATATACCGCATCAGTATCCGGCAAAAGCTCAACCCAATCCTGTTCTCTGCCCTGAGCCTTGAGGAATTCCAGTGTTACATCGTCACTTGGGAAAATTGAAGTTGTTGCACCAAGTTCGGCACCCATATTTGTAATGGTTGCTCTTTCAGGTACAGTAAGAGTCTTTATACCCTCTCCAGCATATTCAACAACCTTTCCAACTCCACCTTTAACAGACATTACCCTTAAAACTTCCAATATAATATCTTTTGCAGTCGACCATGGATTGAGCTGTCCTTTTAGCTCAACCTTACAGACCTTAGGCATTGTGAGATAGTATGGCCCGCCACCCATTGCAACGGCAACATCAAGACCGCCGGCTCCTATTGCAAGCATTCCTATTCCGCCTCCGGTTGGAGTGTGGCTGTCAGACCCCAGCAGTGTCATTCCGGGTACTCCGAAACGTTCAAGCTGTACCTGATGGCATATGCCGTTTCCGGGCTTTGAAAAGTATATACCGTGCTTTGAAGTAACTGTCTGTATATACTTGTGGTCATCAGCGTTTTCAAAACCTGCCTGCAGAGTATTGTGATCAATATATGCTACTGATTTTTTAGTCTTGACCCTCGGAATCCCAATAGCCTCAAACTGCAAGTAAGCCATTGTTCCGGTAGAATCCTGTGTCAGAGTCTGGTCAATTTTTATAGAAATTTCACTGCCTGCAACCATTTCTCCGCTAGCCAGATGGTTCTTTATAATTTTTTGTGCCAAGTTCAAACCCATTATGAAAATTACCCCCTAAATTCATTATATTAATCAATACGATTTACGATTTTTTGTATCCGCTTAATATAATAACATTTTTACGTAAAAAAGCCATACGTTAAATACCATATTTTCAAGAAGGAATAATATCAGGTGCAATTTCCCTAATACCCTTAAGCATTTCCTTATCGCTTATAGAGGTAATTCTGCCTGCCTGATACTGAGCATCTACCCATTCTTTTATTTTTCCAACTCTTTCATCTTTTTTATCAATTAAATCGTTTCCTCTGAATCTGAAATTATTGTTAATCCATAGTGCAATTCCTGCAAGACCGGAGGTCTGAGTTATCGCAACACCTATTGGCCTGTTAAGCAGCTTGTCGGTATTGAATATATTATATATCTCTTCATCCTTCAAAAGTCCGTCCGCATGAATTCCTGCCTGTGTAACGTTAAAGTGCTTTCCTACGAAAGGTGTTCTCGGTGGAATTTCATAATCAAGCTCTTTTTCATAGTATTCTGCAAACTCAGTAATAATTCTGGTATCCATACCGTCAGTTGTTCCCCTAAGAGATGCATATTCAAATACCATTGCTTCAAGAGGAGTATTACCTGTTCTCTCTCCAATACCAAGAAGGGAACAGTTAACTGCTGAACAACCATACAACCAAGCTGTTGAAGAGTTGCTGACAGCCTTGTAAAAGTCATTATGACCGTGCCATTCAAGTAATTCACTGGGGAAGCCAGCATGATGCCTTAGACCGTAAATTATTCCGGGAACACTCCTTGGCAGTGCAGCACCCGGATATGAAACACCATATCCCATTGTATCGCAAGCCCTGATCTTTATAGGCACTCCACTTTCATCCATCAATTTTCTAAGCTCTAATGCAAAAGGAATAACAAATCCATAGAAATCAGCTCTTGTTATATCTTCCAGATGGCATCTTGGTCTTATACCAACACTGATTGCTTCCTTTATAACACTCAGATAACTCTCCATAGCCTGTTTTCTGGTCATTTTAAGTTTTCTGAAAATATGATAATCGGAACAGCTTACCAAAAAGCCGGTCTCTTTCATTCCCATTTCCTTAGCGAGTTTGAAATCGCTTTTTGAAGCCCTTATCCAACTGGTTATTTCCGGGAAATCATAACCTAATTCCATACATTTATATACAGCTTCCTTATCCTTGTCGCTGTAAAGAAAAAACTCAGTCTGACGAATTAATCCCTTAGGTCCTCCCAACTGATGAAGATATTCGTAAAGCTTAACGATCTGTTCTACGGTATAAGGCGCACGTGACTGCTGTCCGTCTCTGAAAGTAGTATCTGTTATCCAAATCTCATCGGCAGGGTACATAGGTACTCTACGGTGATTAAAGGCACACTTGGGAACATCGTCATAATTATATATCTCTCTATATAAATTTGGCT
Organism: Ruminiclostridium papyrosolvens C7; assembly: GCF_000421965.1. Classification (GTDB taxonomy): domain Bacteria; phylum Bacillota; class Clostridia; order Acetivibrionales; family DSM-1351; genus Ruminiclostridium; species Ruminiclostridium papyrosolvens_A. Next base: position 4,083 of record NZ_ATAY01000031.1, read on the forward strand.
CTGAAATGTCCTGAAGTGAATACTTATACTGAGTTTGCTCCAATGTATTGGATTTTTTGTTGAACTCTATCATTTATCAAACCTCCTGCAAAAAATAATAATAAAATATCAAAATATCATACGATATTGCTTTTATGTATTAATGAATATTTGTATGTGTGTATAATTGTATACAATCATACACTGGATGTCAACCTTGATAATTTTATTTATTTGTAAAGTATTTCTAATATCAGGAGGAATTTAATTTTCAATTTAGAATTATTGTTGTATAATGAAGTATATATTTAAAACCAAATACATATTTACCTAAATCGGGGGGATTCACGTTATGAAAAAAACTGAGGAAAGAAGTAGCTCCACCAATTTATACGGTATTGGTGCTATAATTAGTATTGTTTTATGTATTATAGGCGGTATTATCAGCGGCAAACCTGTATTTGCTGTGTATACCTTCTTCGCATGTCTTGTATCTTGTATAACTTTTATAGTTCTGTCAGGGTTACAATACAAAACAACTATTAAAAGATTCTCTAAAGATATTGATGGGTTCAAGTCCGGAGATTTTTCCCGAATGATTGAGCCTAAGCAGTATGGTATTCTCGGCTTCGTTGCGTCTGTAGTTAATATCGTAATCAGTGATATACGCTCATTGATAGAAAGTTTCTTTAATCTCTCCTTATCTATAACACAAGCATCCAGAAAAGTAACTTCTACTGCAGAAAATGCATCAAATGCTATTGAAGAAATTTCAAAAACTATCGATGAAATAGCAAAAGGTGCATCCGCACAGGCTGCTGAAGCTCAAATGGGTGTTCAGGTTGTTGATAAGCTTTCTGATCAGATCAATTTTGTTTATGAAAGCTACAGCGGAATCACAAATGAAACAAACAAAATTATTGATTTGAATACTGTAGGTCTGAAAGCAGTTACTACTCTGAGAGACAAGTCAAAAGAAACATATCAAACTTCCGAGAAAATATTTGCTGTTGTTGAAAAGCTTACAAATACAACAAAAGATATCGGCCTTTTCGTTGAATCAATTGAAAACATAGCCGAGCAAACCAACCTCCTTGCTCTAAACGCTGCCATCGAAGCTGCCAGAGCCGGTGAAGCAGGAAAGGGTTTTGCCGTAGTTGCCGATGAAGTACGTAAGCTTGCTGATCAGAGCAGAAAGTCCACAGAAGAGATAAACAACATGATGGAAAGTATTCAGGAAGAATCCGCTTTGGCTATATCTTCAATGGAAATAATGAAAAAGGTATCACAGGAACAAAATATTGCTGTTGATAAGACAAACAGTTCTTTCAGCGATATTGCAAACGCTATTGATTTTATAGTTTCAAAAATCAATGATGTAAACGAAGCAGTTATTAAAATGCAAACAGACAAGAGCGAAGTAATCAGTGCAATAGAAAATATATCCTCTGTGTCTCAGCAGACAGCAGCGTCAAGCGAAGAAGTTGCTGCTACTACCGAAAATCAGCTTAAGATTATTGATGATATGAAGATTGCATCAGAAGGCTTGAATCAGTTGGTTAAGCAGTTGGATAACAAGTTGAAGAAATATAAATTGAGATAATATTTAAAACATGTTCAAAAAGGGAGATTAAAAAGCTGATGCTTTTTAATCTCCCTTTTTTGTATATAATAAGTCGTATCTCTGAGACTACTTTCTTCCAATATCTTTTCTGTAGTGCATACCCTCAAACTGAATTTTGGCAATTCCTGCGTATGCCTTTTGGATTGCTTTGTCCATTGTTGATTCAACAGCAGTAACACCAAGTACACGTCCGCCGGCAGTATAATACTTACCGTCTTTGCAGGATGTACCTGCGTGAAACACTATGGTCTCGCTGTTTTCTTCAGCCTTGTCAATCCCGTTTATTTCGATTCCTGTAGCATACTTACCCGGATAACCGCCGGAAGCAGCTATTACGCATACAGCCGAATTGTCATCCCATTCTATATTTATTTCCCTTAGTCTTTCGTCAATGATTGCTTCAAAAATGTCTAAAAGGTCAGTTTTTAATCTGGGTAGGACAACCTGTGTTTCAGGGTCACCGAAACGTGCATTATATTCCAATACCTTAGGGCCGTCCTTAGTTAACATCAAACCAAAATAAAGAACTCCTTTGAATTTACGTCCTTCTTTGTTCATAGCTTCTACCGTAGGTATGAATATTTCCCTCATGCAGTAGTCAGCCAGCTTGTTATCATATAGAGGGCTTGGAGAAAAAGTCCCCATCCCGCCTGTATTCGGTCCCTGGTCGTTGTCAAAAGCACGCTTATGGTCCTGTGAGGAAACCATAGGGACAATTGTGTTTCCGTCTGTAAATGCTAATATAGAAACCTCAGGCCCCTGAATAAATTCTTCTATTACAACCCTGCTTCCAGCGTCACCGAAAACCTTATCATTTATCATACCGTTTACGGCTTCCTTTGCTTCCTGTATGGTCTGAGCAATTATAACGCCTTTACCCAGGGCAAGACCGTCAGCCTTTACTACAATAGGAGCCGAGCAGGTATCCAGATATTGCAATGCCTCTGCACAGTCGTCAAATACCATATAGCCTGCTGTAGGTATGTTGTATTTCTTCATTAAGTCCTTTGAAAATGCCTTGCTTCCTTCAATTATTGCGGCTGCCTTTACAGGCCCGAAAGCCCTTATACCTGCTTCTGTCAGCTCATCAACCAATCCAGCCGCAAGAGGGTCGTCCGGTGCAACCACAACCATATCTATTTTATTTTCTTTTGAAAAAGTAACTATTCCATCTAAATCCATTGCTTTTATGGGAACACATTCTGCTATTCCGGAAATTCCGCCATTTCCCGGTGCACAGTATAATTTAGTTATTTTAGGGCTTTGTGCGAGCTTCAACACAATGGTATGCTCTCTTCCTCCCCCACCGACTACAAGAACCTTCATATATACCTCCACGTCTCATTCCTCTTGTGCTGCAGACAATCAACCTTTGCAGCACAAGAGATAGGCTTTTTTAGTGCTTAAAGTGTCTCATTCCTGTAAATACCATTACGATTCCGTATTTATTGCATGCATCAATGGATTCCTGGTCTCTTATTGAACCACCGGGCTGTATAATAGCCTTAATACCTGCAGCTGCAGCTGCTTCAACACAATCTGAGAACGGGAAGTAAGCGTCAGATGCCATCACAGCACCCTGTGATCTAGTTCCTGCATATTCGATAGCTACCTTTGTAGGTACAATTCTGTTTGTCTGACCAGGGCCAACACCTATTGTCATTTTGCCCTTTGCAAGAGTTATTGCATTTGACTTGGTATGTTTTACAACCTTCATTGCAAAAACAAGGTCTTCCATCTGTTCCTTGGTTGGCTGTATATTTGTTACACATTTCAGGTCTTCCTGATTGAACAGAAGGCTATTATATTTTTGAACCAATAAACCACCTGCAACCTTTTTCATGTCGTAGGAATCAGGTGATATCTTGTCGGTAATATTCTCAAGCTTCAACACTCTTATGTTTTTCTTTTGAGTCAAAACCGCCAATGCTTCATCTGTATATGAAGGTGCAACAACTATTTCAACAAATATCTTGTTTATTTCTTCAGCTGTTTTAGCGTCAATTTCTCTGTTTGCAGCAATAATTCCTCCGAATATAGATACAGGGTCTGATTCATATGCTCTCATATAAGCATCATATATGTTGTCTGCACTACCAACTCCGCAAGGATTTGTATGCTTTACTGCAACAACAGTAGGCTCGTCGAATTCCTTGACAAGCTCAATAGCTCCATTAGTATCATTTATATTATTGAAGGAAAGTTCTTTACCGTGAAGTTGTACTGCACTTGGGAGAAGTCCTTTGTTTGCTCCGACTTCTTTATAGAATACTGCTTTTTGATGTGGGTTTTCTCCGTAACGCATATCCTGAACCTTTTCATATGTAAGTGATAAAGTTTCAGGGAAATCAATATCTCCAAGAGTGTCTCTCAGATATTTTGCAATTAATGTATCATAATGACTTGTATGTTCAAAAACCTTATAGGCCAGTCTGAATTTTGTCTTAACACTGACATCTCCTGATTCGTTCATTTCGTTCAATACATTTTCATAATCAGCAGGATCAACAATAACTGCAACATCCTGATAGTTCTTGGCAGCTGCTCTAAGCATTGTAGGGCCGCCTATGTCAATATTCTCAATGGCTTCTTCCAGTTCAACATTACCTTTTAAAATTGTCTGCTTGAAAGGATAAAGGTTTATTATTACCATGTCGATTGTGTCAACACCCAGTTCCTTTATCTGCTTCATGTGTTCTTCGTTGCTTCTTATTGCAAGAAGTCCTGCATGTACTTTTGGATGGAGAGTTTTTACTCTTCCGTCAAGACATTCCGGGAAACCTGTTATGTCAGATATGTTTATAACCTTTAGTCCTGCTGCTGAAAGAGCCTTTGCAGTACCCCCGGTAGAAATTATCTCTACACCCTTTGAAGCTAGGGCAGATGCAAACTCAACAATACCTGTTTTGTCTGAAACACTTATTAATGCACGCTTAATCATTTAAAAAATCCTCCAATCAATTTATTTAAACTAAATTATCTTAACTCGTCTTCCTTCAACTACCAACCTGTTTTCTGCAAAAAGACGTACTGCTTCCGGTAATATCTCCCACTCCGCCTGTTCCATTACTCTTTTTTGCAAAATTTCAGGTGTATCGTCATCCTCGACACAAACTGCTTTTTGAAGTATTATAGGCCCTGCATCAGCCTCAAGTTCAACAAAATGTACTGTGGCTCCGGTAACTTTGACACCAGACTCGAGTACTTTCTGATGGGGTATGATTCCATAAAAGCCCTTTCCGCAAAAAGAAGGAATCAAAGCGGGATGAATGTTTATTACCCTGCCTTCATAAGCCCTAGTAAAACGTTCCCCAAGTATCGAAAGGAACCCGGCCATTACAACCAAATCAACCTCAAGTGCTTTGAAATGACTTATAAGGGCTTCATCATATTCTTCAATGTTACTGAAAGTCTTTCTGGATATACATATACCTTTGATACCGTGCTTCTTTGCTCTTTCAAGAGCATAAGCATCAGGCCTGCTGGAAACTACTGTAACTATGCTGACATTTTTAATGTAGCCGCTTTCCACCTTGTCTATAATGGCCTGGAGGTTTGAGCCTCCACCTGATACCAGTATACCTACATTTAACATATATCCACCCCTGCTTCGCCTTGGGCGATTGAACCGATAACATAAGCCTTTTCACCTTTGAAATCAAGGTAACTGATGATTTCATCCGCTTTTTGAGCATCAACAGCCAGAATCATTCCGATTCCCATATTGAAGGTGTTAAAAATGTCTTTATCAGCCATATTGCCAAGGTCTCTGAGTAAATCAAATATTGGTAGAACAGGCCATGAACCTTTTTGGATTTTAACACGCAAACCCTCGGGAATCATTCTCGGAATATTCTCTATGAACCCTCCGCCCGTAATGTGGGATATTCCCTTTATTTCATACTTTTCTATAAGGTCAAGAATTGTTTTTACATATATTTTTGTTGGCTTTAAAAGTTCTTCTCCCAAAGTACAGCCAAGCTTTTCAACATATTCTTTAAGGTTGTTTTCAGTAGGGTTTATAAGCTTTCTTACCAGTGAATATCCGTTACTGTGAATTCCTGATGACGGAAGTCCGATTAATTTATCCCCTGCTTTGATTTTTTTACCGTCTATTATCTTGTTTTTATCGACAATTCCTACTGTAAAACCAGCCAAATCATATTCTTCAACAGGGTAAAAACCCGGCATTTCAGCGGTTTCCCCTCCTATAAGAGAACAGCCTGACATTACGCAGCCATCGGCTACCCCTTTTACAATTTGTGCAACCTTTTCGGGATAATTTTTGCCGACTGCAATATAATCCAGAAAAAACAGCGGCTCCGCTCCGCTGCATACTACATCGTTGACACACATTGCAACACAGTCAATACCAACAGTATCATGCTTATCTGTCAAAAACGCAATTTTTAGCTTTGTTCCTACTCCATCAGTTCCTGAAACCAATACCGGCTGTTCATACTTTGATTTATCAAGACTGAAAAGCCCTCCGAAGCCGCCCAGTTCTGTCATAACCTCAGGCCTGAATGTACGCTTTACATGATTCTTCATTAATTTGACAGATTCATAACCTGCCTCAACATCTACACCTGCTTCTCTATAAGTGGTCATGCAATTTACCTCCAAAGAAATTTGTTAATATCTATTTAACAGCCGCAGCTGAATTTATCTCCTTCTTCAGGAACTTCAATTGGATAATTTCCATCAAGACATGCTGAACAAAAACCTCGTTTTGAGCCAATTGGAGTTTTTAGAAGCCCTTCCAGACTAAGATAACCCAATGTGTCGGCACATATCATTTCCCTTATTTCTTCAACTGAAAGCTTATCTGCGACAAGTTCTTTTCTGGATGATATATCAATTCCGAAATAACATGGGAATTTAATAGGCGGGGAACTTACTCTCATGTGAACTTCCTTGGCACCCGCTTTTTTAAGAATCTGCACGATTCTTCTGGTTGTTGTTCCTCTTACAATAGAGTCATCGATTATAACAACTCTTTTTCCCTCAACTGATTTTTTTATGGCATTGTGTTTTATCCTGACAGCTACTTCTCTCATACCCTGACTTGGCTGAATAAAGGTTCTGCCCACGTACCTGTTTTTCACAAGCCCCTCTCCGTATGGTATACCGGTTTGGTTTGAAAACCCGATTGCCGCAGAAATACCTGAATCCGGAACTCCAATTACCACATCAGCTTCTACAGGGTGCTCGATTGCCAGACGTTTTCCTGCTTCATATCTGGATTGCTGAACACTTGCCCCATCTATAACACTGTCAGGTCTTGCAAAATATACAAATTCAAATATACAGAGTTTTGTATCCTGGTTGTTAAATGGTCTTACGGACCTGATTTCATTATTTTCAATTATAACTATTTCACCAGGTTCAACATCCCTGATAAATTCGGCATTTACTGCGTCCAATGCACATGATTCGGAAGCCAGTACATAAGCTGTGGGAGTTTTTCCAATACATAAAGGCCTTATTCCGTAAGGGTCTCTTACTCCCAACATTTTAGAAGCAGTCATAAGTATAAGCCCGTATGAACCTTTCACGTCCACCATCATTTTTTCCACAGCTTTTTCCAGCGTTTCTGAAGTAATACTGTGTTTAGTTATAAGATTTATAAGTACTTCGGTATCATTGGTTGTTTGAAATATTGTTCCGTTGTTTTCCATCTGTTCTCTGAGTACAGAAGCATTTACTATATTTCCGTTGTGAGCAAGTGCCAGCTGTCCATTCCTTGATCTTACTACTATGGGCTGAGCATTTTCTCTCCTGCTTGCTCCTGTAGTGGAATAACGAACATGTCCGACTGCCATGGTACCTTTCAAGTGGTTTAGCATTACCTTGTCAAATATTTCGGGAACCAGTCCCATGTCTTTGTGAAATACTATGGTTTCCCTGTCACTTACTGCTATTCCAGCACTCTCCTGACCTCTGTGCTGGAGTGAATAAAGACCGTAGTATGTCAACCCGGCCACATCTACTTCATTGCCGTCCACTGAATATACGCCAAACACGCCGCATTCTTCGTGCATCTTATCCATTCTTTCATCAAAACAGTCAGGATTACTGCACTTCAAACAATCACCAAAATTACACATGGGTAACTCCTTTTATCCAGATATGTGAGCGTTTTTGCCTATAACAAAACCGCTTTTCCTATTTTTATTTACTTTTAAACTTTTCTAAGATTTAAATTTCAAGAAGCTTTTTTTGAAGCTCTGCATTTTTCTTTTCTACTTTTTCTTGGAGGGATTTTTTGTAATCAATCATTTTGTGTCTTAATTCGTGATATGCAACAGAGAGAATCTGTATTGCCAGCAATGCAGCATTTTCAGCACCGTCTACCGCAACTGTTGCAACTGGAATTCCCGCAGGCATCTGAACAATGGACAGCAGTGAATCCAATCCGTCCATAGTGGAGGATTTTACCGGTACACCGATAACCGGAAGCGGCGTGTAAGCTGCCAGTACACCCGGAAGATGTGCTGCTTTTCCTGCTGCTGCAATAATAACATCAAAACCGTTAGCCTCTGCATTTTTCGCAAACTGTGATGCTTTATCAGGTGTTCTGTGTGCTGAACAAACCATTACCTCACAGTCTATTTCGAAATCCTTTAAAATTTTAATACAGCTTTTCATAACTGAAAGGTCTGAATCACTACCCATGATAACAGCTACCTTTGCATCCTTGGAAATACACATAACATCTGCCCCCTGTATTTTATTTATATTTTATGAACATTTTTTATATTTTCACAAAAATAATTCGTCTTTTTTATGCTTTTATATTACCAATAAAGAGGCTGTATTGTCAATTAATCTTATAAAAAAAGCGAACGTTTTTTTAACGTTCACTATTAATATTCGGAATGTTCTATCCAAGCAGATAAACTATCAACGGAAGTGTAAAAATTGAGAGAATCGTTGAAACAAAGATTCCTTCTGTAGCTGCATTATAATCCGAATCATATTGGAGAGCCAGTGCAGAAACAATTGTTGAAGCAGGCATAGCTAGCTGTAATACAACTATTTTCACAACAAACGAATTGAAAACTCCCTTTGTAACGGTAAAAAACAGCATTGCTGCAAACGGAACTATAAGAAGCTTGAACAGGGATAATACAAAATATTTAAGCTTTGATACTATTTCATTAAAGTCTGTTATTTTTATACCGGAAAGTATCAATCCGATAAATACCATGGACAGATAAATTGTAGTATGTCCCAACCCGTTGAAGGCCTCATAAAATACACTCCAGATTTGTTTAAATGCATAAGTTGTTTCTATTTTAAACTGGAATTTTAAGAATATCATTGTTATTCCGCCTAAAAAGGCAAGTGTATTAGGATTTATAAGGTGAAGCAGGTTGTCCTTCCAGTTTTTTGTATTATGCTTGTTAAACAGGTAGATTCCAAGTGTCCAAAGGATTGCATCATTTGCAATATTAAAGAATATGGCATATACAATTCCAATATCGCCGTACATTGCTTTTAGTAATGGGTAAGCCATAAATATAACATTTCCGAACATTGACTGGGCAATGTATATGTTTTTTGTCTTTTCCTTTATTTTTAGTACTTTACATTGGCCTAAAGCAATAACTCCTGCAATAAAAATGAAAATTACACCGAAAATAAATATATATAAACCGTTTGTCAGCGTTTCACGGGTAAAAGTATAATTACCCATGGTTGTAAATATCAGAAACGGCATAGTAATTTTCAGAATCAAGGCAGATATATATTTGTGAGAATTTTCAGGCAAAAACCCGGTTTTCCCTGCTACAAAACCTGTCAGTCCCAGAAGCGTAAGAATTATTATCTGGTTGGTTATAATCTGTATCTGATCCACGGTAATATGCCTCCAAAATTATGATATATAAGGGGCTGTTGCAAAACAGGAAGTTTTTCTGTTTTAACACAGGTACAACCGTATAAAATTATATCAATGATTGCTTCCAAGATATTTGCAAGAGTTTCCAGCGGCTCATCTTTGGATATTTTACCGCCGCTCACATTCATCGTCCATGATTCATTGTTTCGCTAAAACCTACATCGTGTAGGTTTTCCGGTAAAATACCCGTGTTTCGCCGATAAACAACTGCAAATATCTTTAACCAAGCTTCCATTGATACAATTTATACTCTTTAGTACAGGCTAAAAAAGATAAAATTTAATTTTTAGACAAGCCACTTTATGATATCATATAATTTTGTTTTAATATTGTCTACGCGTTTTTACCATTCAGGTTCAATCCGCAGGACGGACAAGTATTATTTTCAGGCTTAACGGTTGCTCCACATGCCGGACAGGTATCATAGGAAATATCCATAACCTTATAATCATTATCCGATTGTTTATTCTGTTTTAGTGATTTTCCATACTGCTTTTGCAAAATCATTCTTATCATCCTGATTTCCTTGGCTGTTTCAGAGCCATCAATTGCCGATTTGATTACCCCACATAATATAAACAATGACACAACAAAAAAGAATAAAAATAATATAATCTCCATAGATACCCCCGAGCTAAACTCTATTGTAAAATATACCATATATTCAATTAAATAACTACATCTGTTTAAGATTATGAGGTAAGAAGTAAAAGACATTCCTCCGGGAAAAACAAATTAACAGGCAAACCCTTTTCACAGATTTTTTCCCATATGTCTTTATCAACTTCCCATCTGATTTTCGAGTTGTTTTCATTAGAACTTCTGTTTCGGTTTTTAAGCATGATAATATAGGAAAATGGATTTTCAATAACTTTTACTACTTCACAAGACATTACATTTTTGCCGTTGCTTTTTTCCGAGTACCTGAAATAATGGGCTCTCATCCCCACAAATTTAATATAGTCTGATATTTTCCTCTCACAAGACAATGTTATATTCCAGTCCACAGCCAATAGGGAATTTTCTGTTAACCGTCTTACGGCAGAAATATTTTTGCATCCTGTCAGGAGTGCTGAAGAGATGGTTTTTGGATTATTAAATAAATCCTCCTTTTTGTTTACGGTATCTATTTTACCTTCGGAAATTACTGCTATATCATTTGAAAAACGGTATACCTCATTCCTGTTATGTGAAACAAAAAGTACCGTTCCGTTGAATTTTGAGAGGGTTTCCATGATTTCCTGCTCCAGCTGCCATTTCAAAAAGCTGTCCAGAGCAGAAAACGGCTCATCCAGCATTATTATATCCGGCTCTGAGGCAAGCATCCTTGCCAGGGCAACTCTCTGCTGCTGCCCGCCTGACAACTGTGACGGACGCTTTTTTTCCATACCTTCGATAAAAAACATCTTAATTTTTTCCTGTATATATATTTCTTTTTCTTTTTTGGGCAACTTAACACCTGCCCCGATGTTTTCTTCTACTGTCATATTAGGAAAAAGTGCATAGTTCTGAAACAGATATCCAACTTTTCGTTTTTGAGGAGGCAGATTTTATTTTTTTTTCAGAATCAAACAAAACACGGTGGTTAAGAACTATTCTGCCTTCATCCGGTGTTTCAATTCCTGCTATACATTTCAATATCATGCTTTTACCCGAGCCGGAGGAACCGAGGAGAGACATTATGCCCTGCTGTGAACTGAATTGAACATCAAGATTGAATTTTCCAAGCCTTTTCTTTATATCTACATAAAGTGCCATTAAAAATCCTCCTCTCTATTCTTTTTACCAAATTGAATGTTATTCCAGAAATTCATCAGAATCATTGACCCAAAGGACATGGCACATATTATTAAAACCCATTTGTATGCCTGCCCCCGGTCTCCTGCCTGAACTGCCGTGTATACTGCAACGGCCATGGTACGGGTTTTTCCCGGAATGTTACCGGCAAGCATTATGGTAGCTCCGAATTCTCCAAGTGCTCTGGCAAAGGCAAGAACCGTTCCTGCTATTAATCCGGGGTAAACATTTGGGACAATAATTCTCAGGAATATATTGAATTCTGTCATTCCAAGGGTTCTTGCTGCATTTACCAGATTCTCATCAAACTGTTCAAATGCACCTCTTGCGGTGCGGTACATTAGCGGAAAAGAAACTATTGAAGAAGCAATAACTGCTCCCGTCCACGAGAATACAACACTTATGTTTACCTGTCTCAATACCCCTCCAATAAAGCTGTTCCCTCCAAAAAGGATTAATAAAAAAAAGCCCACAACCGTGGGGGGCAAAACCATAGGGAGAGTAAACAGTCCATCTATTAACCCTTTAAATCTCTTTAATTTAAGAACATAGTATGCGCAAAGAATTCCTGTAAAAACAGTTATGACTGTTGCAATAACCGCTACTTTAAGTGATATGTAAAGGGGAGATAAATCCATGGTTCCCACCTCCTTTATATAAGCAGGCTGTTTCTACAGCATGTTATATGCAATCTTATTTTATTTCAAACCCATGCTTTTTAAATACATCGGCAGCTTGTGCAGTGGTCAGAAAGTCTATAAATGCACCGGCTTCTTGTTGGTTCTTACTATTTTTTATAACAGCTACCGGGTATATAACAGGCTTATGGGTATCCTTTGGAGCCTCACAAACAACATTTATTTTCTTAGAAGCTATGGCATCTGTTTGATATACCACTCCACAGTCCACATCTCCGTTCTCCACCCATGTAAGCACCTGCCTGACATCACTTCCAAATACAGCTTTACCTTTTACTTTGTTCCAGATGCCCAAGGCTGTGAATACCTCCTGTGCGTACTGTCCTGCCGGAACACTGTCAGGCTCACCCAGCGCAATCCGGGATACGCTATCAGATGCAGCGTCTTGGAATCGTGATAGCTTTATCTTTCTGTCTTGTGGCGAAATTAGCAACACTTTGTTAACCAGAAGTTCTTTTTTTGAGCCTTCAAGGAGCAAACCTTCTTGCTCAAGTGCATCCATTTGTTTAAGGGCCGCAGAAATAAAGATATCGGCCGGGGCTCCTTCTTCTATTTGGGTTTCCAATGCTCCGGAAGAGCCAAAGGAAAATTTGATATCGACGTTTGGTTTTATTTTTTTATACAATCCTGTCAAATCTTTGGCTGTCTCAGTAAGGCTGGCAGCAGCAGAAACAAGGAGTTCCACTTTATTGGTGTCCTTTTCCTCAGTATCATTTACATTCCGTATACTGCAGCCTGTGAAAATTGATATCATTATGAAAATACTTATGGCATAACTAAGAATATTTTTGTTCCTTATCATGTCAAATCACCTCCGTTTTTTGTAACTTAGAAAATAACAAATTTTGTGCTTTTTTATTTACATCTGCAGCATCTGAATGACAGGGCTTTATATTGAAAACACCCCCGGCAGCTGTTATAAACCGGTATAAATCACAGTTTCCCGCTCTCTCTCCAATACCTGCAATTGTGGTATCTATGTACAAAGCGCCGGCTTTAGCTGCAATCAGGGAATTTGCCAAAGCCATTCCCAAATCATTATGAGCATGTATTCCCACGGGAATATCAACGTTTTCTATTATTTCACGTATACACTGATGAGTTCTTGATGGAGTAAGCACCCCTACCGTATCGGCGAATCTTACACTTTTTACTTCCAAATCAGACAGTAGGTTTGCCATACTTATTATGAATGTAATGTCGGCCCGTGAAGCATCTTCAAACCCTACTGTTACCTCGTAGCCTTTGTCTTTGGCCATAAAGACACATTCCTGCAGCGTCTTTTTAAGCCATGTTTTATTTTTGTTGAGTTTCGAATATATGTGTATATATGAAATAGGAGCAGTTATATGAATAATATCCGGACGGCATTCAAAGGAATTATTTATATCATCCCTGCTCATTCGGTTCCATGTAGATATCAAGGCCTTTTTTCTTTGACTCATTATTTCACATATTGTTTCTTTTTCATAATTACCCATTGCAGGTATGCCTGCTTCTATCTGATAAATTCCCGCATCATCCATCAACTTTGCCAGCTCTACCTTCTGAGCTTTGCTGAATGCGTACCCGGGAGTCTGTTCCCCGTCACGGAGAGTTGTGTCGATTATATATTTCTTTTCTTTCATATACATCAACTCCAATTAGTTTATGAAAACTTTCTTGCAATAGAAATAAATTCACTGTCTTTAAGGCCTCTGCCGAGACGTATGCTTTCCTCCCTTATTCGGGTTAACAGTAATGATATTTTTTCATTCTTGGGAATTACTCCGTATTCTTTCAGTTTCATTTCCACAGCGGATTTTCCTGAGTGCTTGCCTATTACTATGTTTCTTGACATTCCTACAACCGTAGGTTCAAAAGGCTCATAATTTGAGCTTTTTTTAAGTATACCGTCCACATGTATTCCAGATTCAACATCAAATATACGGTCTCCTATAACAGCCTTGTTTCCTGAAATCTGACACCCGGTTAATTCCTCGTAAAGTTCTTTTATTTTACGGAAAACCGATAAATCCATATTGGGCTTGTGACGTTTTGCAATACGTAGTATCATTACTAATTCTTCAAGTGCCGCAAATCCTCCGGCTCCACAAAAGCTTACCGTAATGTTTTGTCCTTCATTTAAAACCCATTCAGCTGCAAGTGCCGTTGCACAATAATACCTGTTTTGGGGGCAAATCTCCAACCTGCCGCTGAATATTTCTTTAATTTTAACAAATGTATTAACATAATCATGTAACAAAAGGTCATCAAGCCCAATAATTCTGACATTTTTATTCTTTGTGTATTTAGTTATTTGATTTAATTCCCTGATATCATTAACCTGAATTTCTGATATTAAATTCATGGGCGTTTCGAAACTTCCTAAACGGCATACGTAGCCTGCAAACCCCGGAAATGTATTTATTTGAGTAGGGTAATGTATCCTGAGAACCGTTTTTGCTTTGTCTACTGCTTTTTCTATTAATTCAAATAAAGGAATATCAATTTCAATGTAGCTGATCCCCGTTTGTAAAAGAAGACTGTAAAGCTGGGAAATTTTATGTTCCGGGGCAGCTTTATAATTAAACGTACATAGTGTTATATCCGTTATTTTTATCATATTTTGCTCCCCCCGATTATTACTGTACCATTGGCTTATATCACCAGTTCTTTAACCTTATCTCCCCCAACAAGGTGCTGTTCTACTATTGTTTCAACATCGTCCTCTGTAACATTTCCGTACCACGTACCCTCAGGGTAGATTACCACAACAGGCCCCTTGTCGCATATTCCAAAGCAACCTGTATTTGTTACCATTACCTCACCTGTTAAATCTTTGTCATCTATTTCTTCCATAAATTTTTGTATCAGTGCAACACTTCCCTTTGTGTGGCAAAAGCCCTTCTGGGTTCCGTTTATTCTACAGCTCGCACATACAAACACATGATATTTCGGATTTACCATAAAAACCTCTCTTTCTACATGCACACTAGACACATAGCTGTTCAGCCGCCTTTTTTACGGCATCTTCAATTCTGTCATAAGTTGTAAAGATTTCAATTGATTTTTCCTTGAGCCTCTGTTTAGGTACTTCTCCTATTCTCATTGCCACTACTCCGTTACAATCCTTGACAGCCTCCAGAATGGCATCCATTTTGCCTTCTTTATTACCACTACCCATTCCGTCACAACTTTCGGAACCATCGCAATATTTTGAAACACTCCTTTTCTCCCTGAATCGTATGCTTTTATTTACATATTCATATATATAAAAATCCGTTGCATGACCAAAATGCTGGTCTACAAGTACGCCGCTCTTTGACGAAACAGCAAACAGAATTCCTTTTTTATTTGTTGCTGACGTACATCCCCTGAATTCAATTGACTGGTCATTATCAAGAGTACCCACTGCGTCGGCCCTGCACTGACGGCAGTGATACATCTGCGGCATTATCTCTCCGCAAATTTTCCGCATCTCCATAATCTCCTTGTTACTTGTAAGGGGCATATTTTCAAATGCGCTTCCGGCTACAGGAATCAACTGCATTATGTTGGATATATCACACCCAAGCTCTTTTGCTTTTTTGACCACCTGCCGGACATGGTACTCGTTAATTCCTTTGAGCATAACAACATTCACCTTGCATACAACACCCAATGAGGAAAGTTTTTTAATTCCTGCCATCTGGTTTGCCATTAGAATCGCTGCTCCAACCTCTCCAAAATACCTGTTGCCCATATAATCAATGTGTTTATATATTTTTGCTCCTATTGTTGCATTTACGGCATTCATTGTAACGGTTACATGTGATACTCCCAGACCTGCTAGTTCTTCTGCATATATTGGCAGCATAAGTCCGTTTGTAGAAAGACAGAAGGTTACTTGTGAATCAAATTCTTTTATGAGTGCCAATGTTTTTCTGGTATTCTCAAAATCTGCCAGAGAATCACCCGGCCCTGCTATTCCCACTACGGTAAGGTTTGGCATCTTTTGCTTTACGATTTTATATTTTCCCAGAGCTTGTTCAGGTGATAGTATTTCAGTTGTAACCCCGGGTCTGCTTTCATTTGGACAGTCATATTTTCTGACACAGTAATTACATTGTATATTGCATTTTGGGGCCACGGGAAGATGTATTCTGGCATACCCGCTGCCACAGCCGTTAAAGCATGGATGAGTGGCTGATTTTTTTAAATTTACAGTTTTCATGTCCTCTGAAGGTGTTTCAACAGGTAAGACAGCCTCTCTCATATTTGACTTTGTTTCAAGGTTTGACTTGTAATACTTGTTATATAGAGCACTACGGAAGCTGTGTTCTTTTTGAGTCAGAAGAGTATTTGTAATTCTGTCAAGAAGGGTGATTGAGCCTTCATAACCCAGTATTCTTACCCTCTGGCCGCCGATATTGTCGTGGATGGGAAATGCACATCTCACAAGAGGAAGTTTGTGTTTTTCTTCGATTCGTCTGCCGTCCGAGCTTCCTATCATTACGTTGGCACCAAACTCTAAAGCATATTTCTCAATTGTATCGAAATCACAGTCATCAATTATTTTGAATTTTTCCACAAATGCGTAGTCAGATGCTTTTTGTATTTCCTCTATTAAAAGATTACTAAGGGAGCTGCATTTTGATCCGGTGGCAACTACTACAGGCATAATTCCGTTTTCAGCACACAATCTTACTGTGGAATATACAAAATCCGGCTCTCCGAAAATCACTGCTCTACCTTCGCTATTATATTTATGTGAATCTATTATGGAATCCAGATACCTTCCCCGCTCTTTTTTAGTTTCAGCACACATAGTGCCTCCTGCCTTTACAAGCTGGCGGATAAACATATCGGTATCCCGCAGTCCAACCGGGAGACTGCATCTCACATATGGTACACCATAGGCTTCATATAAATATTCCGCTGGAGAGTCTTCTCCCTTAATAAATGTGGAAAGCTCTATTGTCAGCTTTGCACCGCCCATAAGTGAAATTTCCTCAATAGAGGTTCCCCCCTCCTGCAGTCTGTTATATACCTTTTTATACTCTCCATCAAGATTATCTGAAATGTCAGGAAGTAATATGTAATCTATTTTCATGGAATCAAGTAATTTCTTTAAATAGCGGGTGTCTGCCGGAGATATAAGACCTGTTATAATGTTTACCTTGTCATTTTTTTTAACGTCCATTTCTACATTTTCAACAATCGCTCTAAGTGCCTTGAAAAATCCTTCGTATTGTGTTCCCGAATAACCTGCCGAAGATACGGGAATTATTCGGACATTTGCTTCAGGATGTTTTTTAAAAAATTCATTTATTATTCTATTGATATCTTCTCCTATGGTTTCAGCAAGACAGGTTGTTGCTACTCCTATTATTTCAGGTTTGTACAGTGATATCATGTTTTCTATACCCTTAATAAGATTGCCCTCGCCGCCAAAAACAGTTCCTTCCTCCGTTAGTGATGAAGAAGCGATATCTACCGGTTCATTGTAGTGAGTTGCCATATGCCTTCTTATATAGGTGCTGCAGCCTTGGGATCCGTGAAGTATTGTCATACATTTCTTTATTCCGTAGAAAGCGCTTACACTTCCCATTGGCATACACATTTTACATGGATTTACAGTTAAGTTTACCAGGTTTTTACTCATACTTATTCACCCCTTCCATTTTCAAAATTTAAGTTTCCTGCTTAATGTACTCCCACACAGGACTATTCATTGAAAGATTTATTTCTTTTGTAAAATTAACTACTCCCTCATATCCGGCAAGTGCGTGTTTCCTCTCATGGTTGTGGTCGCAAAAAGCAATTCCGAGTTTATAAGCAAGAGGTCTTTCCTTAACCCCACCTACCAGAATATCTGCATCCTTCTCCTTCATAAAGGTTTCAAGTTCGGCAGGGTTTGCATCATCCAGAATTACAGCATTTTGTCCAACCAGACCTGTAATAATCTCATATTCCTCAGGTTTTCCTGTCTGTGTTCCAACGACAACTGTTTCTATTCCCATCTGGTTGAACTGTCTTATAAGGGAAATTGCTTTAAAGCCCCCGCCTACATATATAGCTGCTTTTTTACCTTCAAGCCGACTTTTATATTTTTCCAATAATGGTCTTAGTCTGTCAGATTCAGATTGTGTAAAGGTTTTTGCTTTGTTTATATTTTCTTCAGTTCCTATTGCTTCTGCTATTCTGATTAATGATTGCGAGGTGTCTTCTACTCCGAAAAAGCTGACCTTTATAAAGGGAATATTCATTTCAGCTTCCATCTTTTTTGCCAGATAAGTCATAGAACCTGCACACTGTACAAGATTCAGCCCTGCCGAAGGTGCCTTAATAAGATTGTCGTAGCCGGCATCTCCGGTAATTGTTGATACTACGGGAATACCTATTTCATTAAGGTAATTCTTGATTATCCACATTTCACCGGCAAGGTTGAAATCTCCAAGGATATTGACTCCATGAGTTTTAGAAATATTGTTGTGA
Source organism: Ruminiclostridium papyrosolvens C7 (assembly GCF_000421965.1). Classification (GTDB taxonomy): domain Bacteria; phylum Bacillota; class Clostridia; order Acetivibrionales; family DSM-1351; genus Ruminiclostridium; species Ruminiclostridium papyrosolvens_A. The sequence goes on from NZ_ATAY01000031.1 coordinate 22,546, forward strand.
GGTCTCAAAAGTTCCAGTATGGCATTACACGCCATTTTGTATCCATAGGATTTGTTACCTGAGAATCCGGGGGACTTTACAGGGATAACCCTTGTTCCGTGTTTCTTTTCTGCATGTCTGCACACGGCTTCCACGTCATCACCTATCACACCCACTATACACGTGGCATAGACAAAAATCACTTTTGGATTATGCTTTTGGACAACTTCATCAATGGCAGCACTGAGCTTTTTTTCTCCTCCGAAAACAATATCCTGTTCCGTCAAGTCTGTTGAAAAGCTGTTTCTGTAAAGGTCGCTTCCGCTTGTCAGGCTTCCCCGGATATCCCAGGTATAACTGGCACATCCTATGGGACCGTGGACAATATGAAATGCGTCTGTAATTGGGTTCAGCACTACTCTTGCACCGCAGTATACACATGCCCTCTGGCTTACGGCTCCCGATACGCTGTTGCTTTCACATTTGATAGCTGTCTTCCCGGATTTTTCAAATCCGAATTTTATAAAGTCTTTTCTTTCTTCCAATATAAGTGACTCCGTCATTGTTTTGCCCCCTTCTCCAAAGGTTTCTGTTGGTCTTGATTTACATAACTACTTCAAATTCCTCATCACTTGCATCTCTGTCCTGTCTGTCCATCAAGGCCCCCGCAATCATTTCCACCAGCCTTATTGCTCCTTTGTAGCCTAGTATTGGTGCATATGAGTGTACATATCTGTCAAGCACCGGAAAACCGGCGCGTACAAAGGGTATGTCTTCAGCCTTTGCTATTTGTTTACCATAAGAGGTTCCAAGAAGCAGATCAACCTTTTCATTCTTTATCCATTGATGGAGTTCAAACAAGTCTCCTGATGCCTTTGCAGTGCAATCACTTACACCATATTGGTTAAAAAGATTGTTTGCCAGCTTTACAAAAGCCTCACCGGGGGTTCCTGTCAGAACATATTTGGGAATCATTCCCATTTCCAGTACCAGACGGGTAAGACCAAGTACTGTGTCGGGATCACCGAATATTGCAACTGTTTTATCATGAAAATAGAAATGTGCATCCAGAATTATGTCTACTAATTGTCCACGTTCCTCTTCAAGCTCATAAGGAATTTCCTCATTTGTTATCTGAGAAAGCTCCATAACGAATTTATCTGTAGCCTCAATCCCTATTGGAAGCTGCATCAGAGAGTATGGAACCTTGCACTTTCTTTCCAATACATTTGCAGGCTCCTCACTTGTAAGCTCGCCCAGAGCAAGGACCTTCTCGCAGTCGCCCAGTCCGATTATCTCAGGTATGGTAGTTCCGCCTTTAGGATACATTGCGTAGTTTCCCGTCATGGGTGCATCCATTACTCCACTCTGGTCAGGGAACATTGTAAAAGGTACTTTCATAAGCTTTAATATTCTTTTTAGTTCCCTGATATCACCGGGATTTACAAACCCGGGGAAAATTGCAGTTTTGCCGTTTGATTGACCTGTGGTTTCGGCCATATAGTTGATAAATCCGGACATCATATTATAAAATCCATTTATGTGTGATCCTACATAGCTTGGTGTGTTTGTATGAACAACGTATTTCCCTTCGGGTATATCAATATCCTGAATAAATGCAGTCAGGTCATCTCCTATTGTTTCACTCAGGCAGGTGGTATGTACTGCGATAATGTCAGGACTGTATATATCAAATACATTTTTTACACCTGTTCTGAGATTACTACCGCCGCCAAATACCGAAGCACCTTCCGTAAATGAGCTTGTAGAAGCCATTGCAGGTTCCTTGAAATGCCTTGACAAAAATGTTCTGTGGTACGAGGCACATCCCTGTGAGCCGTGGCTGTGAGGCATACAGTTATGTACCCCAAGTGCTGCATACATTGCACCAACCGGCTGACATGTTTTACACGGATTTATTCTTAAGCTGCTGCGTTCTGATATTTCTTTCGGAGTCATTGTAAGCATTATTTTTCACCTCCTGCTAATGAAGCTCTGAGAGTTGATCTGTTTTTCCAAGGTGGTGTAACAAATCCCCAGGCCGGAGTATACAATCCCATTGTTATATCTCTTGCAAAGTTGACGGAGCCTCTGAATCCGGCATACGGGCCGCTGTAATCATAGGAATGTAACTGTCTTGCCAGAACTCCTGACTTTTGGAGTGAATATTTATCCTTTATTCCAGAGAAAAATATGTCAGGTTTCAATAGTTTCAGGAACTCGTCAGTCTCAAACTGGTTCAAATCGTCAACTACAATACTGCCGTTTTCCATATGCCTTATCATCCCTGTATAGTCTTCCAGAGGAATTTTTGTTTTTAACAGTTCATATTGCTCGTCAGTAAGGTATGCGTGGTATTTTTTTTCGTCCTTTGCTACATTAAGATGTTCTATATTTTTGCTGTCGGCATCTTCTCTTATTGTAGGAATTACTTCTCTGCCTTCATAGTCATCCCTGTGAGCAAATTCGTAACCCGCAAGAACTGTGGAAACACCGAAGTCTGCAAGCAACAGCTGATAATGATGTGACCTTGATCCTCCCACGTAGAGAGCAGCTGTTTTACCTTTTAGCTTTGAATAGTAGTATTCTTTTTCATCAGCAATGTTTGCAAGTTCGTCGTCTATAACTTCTTCAGTTCGTTCTGCAAGTTCCTTGTCTCCGAAGTAAGCTGCCATGTCTCTAAGAGATTGTATGGTTGACTTTATTCCAATAAAATTTACCTTTATCCAGTCCACACCGTATTTGGTTTTCATCATTTCAGCTATATAGTTTATTGAACGGTGACATTGCACCAGATTGAGGTTTGCCATGTGAGAATTCTGTATTGCTTCAAAACTGCCATCTCCGGTAAAAACCGATATTACATCGTAGCCGATACGCTTCATTATCCTTTCAACTTCCCAGCCGTCTCCGCCAATGTTATATTCCCCCAGTAGGTTTACGGAATATTTGTTTTTAGGAGGAGTATCGTTAGTACCTATTATTTTTTTCATGAGTGTGTTATTTGCAATATGATGGCCGCCGCTTTGGCTGACCCCCTTGTAACCCTCACAGCTGAATGCCATACAGGTGATTCCGTATAATTTTTCGGTTTCTGCCGCAACTGCATGTATGTCGTCTCCTATAAGTCCTACGGGGCAAGTAGAGCATATCATAAGGCATTTTGGTTGAAAAATTTCTACCGCTTCTTTTATCGCCTGTCTCAGCTTTTTTTCACCGCCGAACACTATATCAGGCTCCTGAAGGTCAGTTGAAAAACAATATTCAATAAAATTTCTTCCGTCCTCGGTTTTTGCTTTGTTTCTTCTGGTTCCCCATGAATAATATCCGCAACCGATAGGCCCGTGTGTTAATACAAGAACATCCTTCAAAGGACCGAGAACAACACCTTTACAACCTGCATAACAACATCCTCTGTTTGTTATTATTCCGGGAACAGTACGGCTATTTGCCGCAATGGGCTGATCTTTAGTTTCCTCGGTTAGCTCCATTATGTGTTCTTTTCTATTTTTGTAGACTTTTGCACTATATTTATCCAAAACAATATTTCTTACATTCATTTGTCTCACCACCTGTCATTTAAAGTAGGTTTTCCCCTGTTCTAACCTTATAAGTTTCCTGAATTGGTATTACGAATATTTTGCCGTCTCCGGGATTCCCGGTCTGGTTTACGTTTATAATAGTCTTAACTGCCAAATCCACCTGTTCGTCATCTACAACCAATGAAAAAAATCTTTTGGGAATAAGCCTTGCTGTTTCTGTAAATGCTTCACCTACTTTGGATACGGGCAATTCTCCGGCTTCCATAATATAGTTTAAAACAGTTGCATCAAGGCTTTTTTTACCTCTACCAAGACAAGGCCTGCAGGAGAAGGCCGGAAACCCGGCATTGGCAAGTGCTTCCTTGGTTCTGTTAACTTTGTTGGTACGGATAAAAGCCATAACCTCTTTCATAAGCAACACCTCCTATAAGCCTTGTTTTGCAGTACTAATTGTGTATGCATCCAGAACTTCACTGATAAATATTCTTCCATCACCAAAGTTTCCTTTTTCTCCTGTACGTGCATTCCTCATAATTATTTTTATAACATCATCCTTATCTTCATCATTTACAACAATTAATAACATTTCTTTTGGAATCTCATCATATTGGATATCACCTATGACAATTCCCTTTTGCTTTCCTCTTCCGTATACATCCATTTTGGTTACTGCGGGAAAGCCTGCTGCCAGCAGTTCTGAAAGCACTATACCTGTTCTTTCAGGTCTGATAATTGCTCTTACCAATATCATAATTTCATCCGCCTTTCCTTATTAGTAGGTTTAATTTCAATCACTAACATTTCAAATTTGAGAAACAATGGGGTTTAAACTTTCAATGGTGAAGTTTGATTAAAAATATTTACCATGAATTTGTTGGTGATATTTAGTGATTTGTGCCGTAAAATCAACACGATGTTGTTTTAGCCCACTATGAGCCACGATGGCGAATGTGGGCGACGGCAAAAGAGCTAAAATGTCACCCTACTAATTCAGGTAAAGATTTTGGAGACGAACCATGAAAAGATTTAAACTCATCAATCATGCTAATAAAAAAGCTGAGTGATTAATATTAAATATCCATAATTCCGTGTTCCATCAATAGTTCCTCAAGTCTTTCCTGCTTTAAGGGCTTAGGAATTACAAACATTTTGTTCTCGTCTATCTTTTGGGCAAGAGACCTGTATTCATCTGCCTGATTACATTCCGCATCAAAATCAATCACTGTCTTTTTATGGATTTCAGCCCTTTGAACCATGTTGTCTCTGGGAACAAAATGTATCATCTGAGAGCCAAGCTCCTTTGCGAAAGCTTCAACCAGTTCAGCTTCACCGTCAACCTTACGGCTATTGCATATAATACCGCCAAGTCTTACACCGCCTGTCTTGGCATACTTCTGAATTCCCTTTGATATATTGTTTGCCGCATAAAGTGCCATCATTTCACCGCTGGCAACTATATAGATTTCCTGTGCCTTTCCCTCACGAATCGGCATTGCAAATCCTCCACAAACAACATCTCCGAGAACGTCATAGAAAACGTAATCAAGATCATCTTCATATGCACCAAGTCTTTCCAACAAGCCTATGGAAGTAATTATTCCTCGTCCTGCACAACCGACTCCCGGCTCCGGCCCTCCCGATTCAACACAATTGATGTCGGAAAATCCTTTTTTCATAACCAAATCGAGATCAATATCCTCGCCCTCTTCCCGGAGTGTATCCAGAACTGTCTGTTGTGCGAGGCCTCCTAATATCAGTCTGGTTGAATCAGCTTTTGGGTCACAGCCTACAATCATAATCTTTTTACCCATTTCCCCTAAGCCTGCGGTCAGGTTTTGTGTTGTAGTTGACTTCCCAATACCGCCTTTTCCATAAATAGCTACCTGTCTCATATAAATACCTCCCATTTTCCTGTACCGTTGTACATTAAATTTCAAACTGTAAAATAAAAAGGTCTCAAAACAGAGTTTCCACTCTATGTTTTAAGACCTCATCGTCTGACTTGCTGATGTTGTGCTAATTACTAAAAAAGTCCCATTATTCACTTCATAGTGAATTAATGAGACTTCGTCGTCGCGTTTATTAATTTGTTTTAGCTTACTAAGAGTATAAGACTTTATAACCGTATTAACAATACACGAATTCGTCAATAAAAGCTGTTAATTCTTAAGTTGTTTTGTATATTTTTTACAAATTCGTATTTTTTAATCAATGATACGGTTGATTATTTCTATCACTCCTCATATAATAATAGTAAGTGCAACGGGGCGTATCAAGCTAAAAGCTTGATGCCCCGTTTTTGTATTTCTAGATAAATAATATAACGTAGGGGGTTAAATTTATGGTAAAGCAAATTGCAGTGATAGTAAATGATGAAGAAGAGCTTTCACCTTTTGAAAAAGGATCATTAATAAATATATACAATAAGAATAATACACAATGGCAGCTGTATAAGGAAGTACGTTACTATATTAATACTAACATGTCCCTTTCAGACCTTAGGGAAAATATTAAAAGTCTTATTATGGAACTTGAGGACTGCAAGATAATAGTCGGCAAAGTAATGTCCGGTCTTGCATACAACATATTTGACCGGATGGGGTTTGCAATATTTGAAGCAAAGGACATCACCAGCTGTGTTCTGGATGATATATATAATGAAGTCAGCAGCTTAAAAGCTGAAACTGCGAATTCAAAGCAAGTTGCCCTTTCACCTGTTCAAACAGAAGAAAACGGAGTTTTTTACATAAACCTAATGGAGCTTCAAGCCAAACATCCTGAAATTTCCTCTAAGAAAGCTCTAAAGCCATTTCTGGAAACTACCCCTTTTTTCAGGCTTGAGGTTATATGTTCCCATGTTCCCCCCTGGTTTGACAACATACTGCCAGAATTAGACCTAAGCTATTCTATAGAAGAAAACGGAGATAACAAGTACAAGGTTTCCATATTAAATAATGTCTGTTCACATTAAATGTTCCATTATAAAAAGGAGGTTGCCAATATGACCGAAAATATTCGTGAAAATCTCTTAGGTATTGTCAGTGCTTTTTGTTTCCAAAGCGGAAGAATTAAAGAATGTATACTCTGTGAAAAGAATGTAATTAAAACTGAATACGGCGATTTGATTCCTAAATATGGTGAAGATGAAGTGCGTAAAAAATACTGTCATTCTATTTCGTTTTATGAAAGCGGAAAAGTTAAAAGTATTTCTTTAGAATCCTCAACCCTAATAAAAACAACCTTGGGTACTTTCCCCACAGAACTTGTTACTTTTTATGAATCAGGCAGGCTGAAAAGGATTTTTCCGTTGAATGGTAAGCTAAGCGGGTACTGGAGCCAAGAGGATGAAGAAAAACTTTGTGACGAATTCCAGTTTCATTTTCCTTTTGGCAGCTTCAAGACAAAAATAATAGGTCTATGCTTTTATGAAAGCGGAAACCTTAAATCAATGACCTTGTGGCCGGGTGAAACTATTATCCTCAGAACTTCCCAAAGCCTTCTTCCCGTGAGAATAGGTTTTTCATTATATGAAAACGGAAAGCTTAAATCGGTGGAGCCTGCCTATGAAATTACAGTCTCTACTCTCATTGGAGAATTAACAGCTTACAACGAAAATGCTCTTGGTATAAATGCCGACTGTAATTCATTAATTTTTTCGGAAAACGGAGAAATTCAATCCCTTTGCACAAACAGCAGTAAGGTAGCTATTTTTGAAAAAGCCGGCTCCTTTGAAACAATGGAAGCAGTAGTTAAGCCTGATCCTTTTGAAGAAGATGTAGTTTCCATAGTGCCTCTGGAAATTTCTTTTGAAGGTCATTACGTAAAATTTAAAAGTGATAAAAAGCGAATATATGATATCAATACAACAAGATTTACGATAATAAATGATTCCGGAACAAATTCCGGTTCCGTCCTTACATGTACAGACTGTTCAAGTTGCAGTCTGTGTAAAAAAAGTAATTATATCTGATTAAAATGGGTTATATGCAGCGGGTTTATCCAAAAGGATATCCGCTGCATTTTTATTTTTTTTGAGGTTTAGTTTATTTTGCTTCCTGTAATAATCCTTCCTCTTCCCTGCGCTTCGCCTCATCCATGATAGCCTTGGTTGCTGTAGCACCGAATCTTACCGTACCTTTGCTTCTGACAGATAAAGCATCGTTTAGTGTTCTCACTCCCCCTGCGGCTTTTACCTTGACCTTTTCACTGCATGTTCTGCGCATTAGTTCAAGATCTTCCAGAGTAGCCCCGCCGGTGCCAAAACCCGTAGAGGTTTTAACAAAATCAGCTCCTGCACTTTCACAAATCTTGCAGGCAATTTCTTTTAGCTCATCACTTAAATAGCAATTTTCCAGAATTACTTTTACAATCACACCCCTTTGATGTGCTGCATCAACCACTGCTTTTATATCTTTTTCCACATAGTCAAACTGTTTTGAAAGAAGTCTGCCAATATTAAGTACCATATCAAGTTCCACAGCCCCATCATTGATAGCTTCCACAGCTTCCTGCACTTTAACAGATGTCTTGCTTGAACCATGTGGAAAGCCTATTACGGTAGTTACCAGAACATCACTTCCTTCAAGCTCCTCTTTTGCAATTTCTACATCACATGGCTTTACACAAACCGAGGCGGTAGAATACTCCTTTGCCAGCCTGCACCCTTGTCTGACATCAGATTCATTTAGTTCCGGCCTCAGTAAAGAATGGTCTATCATTTTTGCAATTTCCTTTGCAGTAATCATTTAATATCCTCCTGATTTATGATTAATTTTTGTTACTGGTATATTTTTATATATATGTTAATATTCGTTAGGACCAACTAAAATCCTGCGTAATTCCAAAAACACAGGGTTATAAAAAAGTTATAACTACCTAAAAAACCTGTACCTATTATAATGGAATTATGCTTACTAAATTGCTTTTAACTAACACCATATTTATCTACAAACATTATATTGTAAGGAGATGAAAAACATGATAACTAACGAAGTATACGAAACAATTGATGAGATTTTAGGAGACAAGGACAAAAGGTTTTTTAGCAGCGGCTTTAAAAACGTCAGACACCTTTTCAATAACATTTCAATCAGTCCTTGCCAAAATGAATTAACCGCCAAGTGTTCGGCCATATATCCTGAAAACTGGTCGGTAAAAGCAGATGGAACAGTATTAAAACCACATGTAAGCACACTTGATATTTTGGTATTTGTATTCTGTTTGAATACACTCTTCGCAAGTCATATTTATCAACTAAGCAACAACCAAATCGGTGATATATGGATAAAAAAAGTTACAATAAAAGCAGGCAGCGAGCCTGAATATAAACTTGAAGATATTGATATTCACACCAGATTTCTAAGTACTGCGGAGACCGGTAATGACCGCTACAACTCGGTGTTTTCTAACGAAATTGCAGGTTTTAGCATAGTCATTGAATTGGAACATGATATTAACAGTATGACTACAAAAGATATCTTCTACAGCAGCATAAAGGATGCAGGTAGTGCTATTGCGGGTTATTGCACTCAACTGGTTGAAAAGAATAAAATATATGATTTATCGAATATTTGCATTGATAAAAACAGCCAATCCCTTTCTTCCATTGTAAATATAAGAAAGACGGAAACAATTTCAGACAACAATATTTATTCCATCATAGACCTGTTTGCCTGTGCATCTCAACAGATGCAGGCACTCATATACCGGGTTGACAGCATAGAACGTAAATGCTCTAACAACCTGTGGATGAGAAAAGTTGAAATTGAATATAAAAAGCCTGTAAGCACCCTTAAAAGCTTCAGGCAATCTGTTTATATCAGCAAGTCAAAAATCCTTCGTATGAAAGAAAGTACCTGGCGAATAGCTGACTTTAAATGTATTGTGGATTCCCCCTCGAATCCATTGAGTGTAAGTGTAAGCCTTGCACATGAAATTCCTGAATCAGTTATTAATACCGGACATAAAAAAGTGTCCTGATTTTACAGTACTCTAAAAGTATTATGTGTGTGATATCTTATTTACAAAGGGGATAGTCATAAAATGAACAAGGATTTGCGAATAGCCATATCCGGTACATTTGCAACGGGAAAAACAACCTTGGCTGTAGCTTTGGAACAACTTATGGCAATACCTATGGTTTCTGTAAAAAGTATGGAAAAAGTGACATCTGTACATTTCCCCGGGAAAACCATAGATCAATGCTCTCCATACGAATACTACCAGATATGTATCTATCGTTTTTTAGAGCAGGTTATGAGTGAAAACCGAGTACAGGGAAACTTTATAGTAGATGGAACATTAATAGAATCTTACATTTACGGTCAGGTTAAACTAAATTCATTGAATTATACACCTTTCAGCTTTAATCTATTTGCTAACAATCTGGAAATTATTACTCATAAGAATATATACGAAAACTTTTATAAAAGCCTTGGTAATGTTTTTAAGGAATACTGTAAGAGAAACTATCATTCCTTTATACATTTGCCTGTTGAATCACCTGCTCAACAAGAAAACTATCATTATTATTCTGATAAAGTCCGTAAGACTTGTGATGAAATGATAATAAATGCCTTAGAGGAGATAGGGATAAAATACTATATTATTACCGGTAGTACGGAAGAAAGGCTGAAAAAAATAATAAATATTTACGGTATCAAGCCTAAAGAACAATTACTTTAAAATTCCCTTGGTATTAATTTTCTTAATAGCTTGTTTACAGTTGGCAACGCCCATTTTTTTCAACAGCTTATTTATTTGTGCTTTTATAGTACCCGGTGACTTAAAAAGTACTTCAGATATTTTTGATTGAGAGTATCCTTGCTGTACCAGACTAAGAATTTCTCTTTCTGCATTGGACAAGGCAGCTACCTGTTCTGCCTCCTTCATTCTTGAGTACTCTTTTAATAAAATCTCCACGGGTGACACCTTATTGTGGACGGCACGGATAGCAGCAGGGATTTCCATATAATTGCTTTTCAGAACATAGTTTACAGCACCGGCAGTAAAGGAGTTTCTAATAACCTCTTCTGATTCAATAGACGTGAGCATGATTATTTTCACATTTTTAGCCTGACTTATTTCTGCAGCAGCATATACTCCATCCATGTTGTTTTCACTTAAATTTATATCCATTAAAATAATATCCATATCATTGTTTTTTGCCATTTCCACGGCATCCTTTTGAGTGGCTGCCGTAGCTACTACATCCAGGTCTTCCTCATTTTCCAAAAAAATTTTCAAAGAGCTTAGCCACACGGGATCATCCTCAACAATTGCGACCGATATTTTTTTCATTTATACCACCTTCTTAACCTTTTTTGATAAAAACTTTAAAATCACTGCTGTTCCTTTAATTCCATCACTCTCTACCTCTATATCCCCACCGTGCTTATGCATTACATTATAGCAATAGGATAACCCCAGACCAAAATTCATGCTGTTTTTCTTGGTAGAAAAAAACGGATCAAAAATATGGGAAAGATTACCGGCGGGTATACCCGGGCCGTTATCCCGAACTTCCACTGTTAAGACCTTTCTGCCTTTTATAACATGAATACCTATTTCTCCGCTAGGTTTAAGTGCTTCAACTGCATTTTTTAAAATATTATTCAAAACCTCTTGAATGTGTAATGCATCACACATAAGTACAGTACCAAATTGACCATATGAATAATAACGCTTAATTGAAATATTCTTTTCCTTAATATGTACTATCATGAGGTTCAATGAATTTTCTATAATATCCGCTAAATTATGATATTCCTCCTTTATTTCTATCTCATGCATATAATCCTTAATTCTGGCCACTAACATCATAAGATGATCTGTTGATGCGGTAATGTTCTGGGTATTTTCACCGATATACCTGTCGAATTTCTCCTTATCAAAGAATGTTCCTGAGGAATTGATGTTTCTGGTACATAAAGAAATCTTTAGAATCTCATTTTTTATTGCGTGAGTCAAAATCTGGGTTCCGGAACTGATTGACTGCATAGTGCTGTCAATACGGTTTTTTTCAAATTTTATTTTTATCCCCAAAAAACCATATTTTACGACCAGCAGGCAGTATAAAGCTGCTACCACAAAAACTACTATTATATTGAATTTCCATAGGTTTTTTATTCCAAGAATAGGGAGAAAAAAGTTAATAAGCCATCCGAATATTGTGGTAGGTATCATAAAAATACCCACAAGGAATATGTTTTTCTTTTTTAGTATGCTGATGGTTTTAAAATATCCAACAATCAATACTGTATTTGATAAAATTATCCCAAACGTAGACCATAGAGTCAAATATTTGTATGAAGGCTTAATTGTAGGATACATAAAATCATTTATCGGGAGAAATATGTAAACTAAAACAACCGGAATAAGCAAAATCCACATCAGAAATTTGTTATACTTAGGTTTAAGTATTTTTGTTAAACTTAAGCTGAACATTAATAAGGTATAGGGGTAAAATACAAAAGAAATTGACGTAAGAATACAAATTACCATCTTAATGTAATTGTTCATGTTTGGAGCAGCAAGTACATTAATGCTGTCGGCTAAATACCGCAGCCCTACACAAAAGGCTGCGGAACTGATCCATCTGTTACATTCACTTTTGAAATCCACAATCAATATAATAATTGAAATTATCCATATTAAAATCAATGAAATAATAAATGTCATTTAAGTCCCCCTTTGCTTAAAGCCGCAAGGAGTATGTAGTGTGTATTTGCAGCTGTGTCCACTAAAATGTCAACGTTGTGCTTTTTATGTCAAATTATTAAAGAAATGATACCATACACAAATTGAGAAAATTGTCATTATGTGTATAGAACTATTGTATTTTTTTATAAACAATAACCCATCATAAAGTGTTTTTCTGATGGGCAGACTAATTATACCATTAACCTATGTAAACTTTTTTTATTATAGTGATTTTTCAATCATAAACCGTTACTGTCTTATCCTTCGCCTGAGCTTCAGCACAAGCCATAACTAGCTTTAAAGCTCTCAAACCCTCTTCTCCTGATATTGCCGGAGTAGTTCCGTTTACAATGCTGTTCAAGAAAGCATCTGCAATACCTGATGTTTCCTGTTTATCAAAAGTATAACAAACTCTATCGTTTTCAGACTTTGCAACAATCAATGGATACCTGGGAGTATTGTAAATTTCTATGGTGCCTTTGGAACAATAAAGTAAGGTACTTTTATCCATACCTCCATAATAAGTCCAGCTTGCTGCCAGTGTCCCTATAATCCCGGATTTTGATTTCAGCAGACAAACACTATTGTCAGGAGTTTCAACTAATTCTCCGTTTTCACGCTTTTTATCCCTGACAGCGGAGAAGGCTTTAATTTGATCTATACGATCATCTATAAGCCATTCAATCAAGTTTAACTTGTGTACACCAAGATCTGCTAAAACTCCTGTTGAGGAACTTTCATTATCGAAAAACCATGAATTCATGCTTTGATTTACACTCCAGTGCTCCGGCCCTCTATGTCCGAAAGTGGTGCGAAAACTAAGTACTCTTCCCATTTCACCGCTTTTAACAATTTCCCTTGCTTTTTTATGGGCATACTCAAATTTCATGTCATGGGCAATCATCAGGCACTTTTTTGTCCTTGCTGCCGCTTCCAGCATTTTTTCACCTTCGTCAATGGTCACAGCTATTGGCTTTTCGCACAAGACATGTTTTCCTGCTTCCATAGCAGCTATACTCATTGAAGCATGATATTTATTGGGTGAACATATACAAACTGCCTGCACTGCCGGATTCTCCAGCATCTTTTCATAATCGGAGTATACCTTCCCTCCGTAATTGGATGCAAGAATTTCCGCTTTTTCACTAGAGGGGTTAAAGTAACCGATAATTTTAGATAATGGATTAGTAGCAAACTCCGGAACGTGACGATATCTTGCAATAGCTCCGCATCCTACAATACCTACTCCGATCATTTTTATATCTCCTTTATAGACAATTTTTTAGATAAACCTGCAACATCTTTTTGCTTTGATACTTTTTCCCCTAACCCACGTTTGAATAATAAAATGAACGGCAGGAACACAACTGCATTGACAACCAATGGTACACCCCAGAAAGCAGAGTAATTCACAACACCTGATACGGCTGTTTCAAACATTGTAACAGACCTGCCGGCAGAGAGGTTTCCTAAGGACGCACCTACTCCATATGCAAGCATAATTATTATCTGCTGAACTCCCGGCCGTGCCGTACTATCTTCGCACTTACTGTCAAGGTAAATGCACGATGCAGTGAAAAAGAAGGCAGATGCCACTCCATGACAAACAAGAGCAGATATTACAGCCGGAAAAGCAGGGCTTATAAGCAGTGCTACAAATCTCCATAAATTTGCTATAAGTCCTATTATCAATACCTTTTTGAAGTCCTTGCGTACTATGAAGTAACCAAGAACCCCAAGTGCCACAGCCTCGGCTATTTGTGCCACACTCATCAAGGGCATAATATTGGATTCTCCGTAATTACTCTGCTGTAAATACGGCCCGATACCGAACAGATAGTATTGAAATGAAGTAAATGTAATAAAAACCATTACCGCAAGAAACAGATTCTGTGGCTTTTTGAAAACGGACAAGGCTTCTCGCGGTACAAGTGATTTCCGGCTTTCAGGCACAATCTTTTTAACAGGCAGAGTAAATGTATATATAAATAATATTAGCGAAATGCCTGCAGAAATTTTCAGAGCATCTGCCATCCTGTTAATAGCCATTATACCCGTGAGATTTCTCATCCATACAAAGCTGAACAGCCACCCCGCCGATATCCAACCTATGGAACCCCACATCTGGATACCGCCGAAGTTTTTCTTTGCATTTTCCTCATGGTGGAACACTACTGCTGATACGCAGCCATTCGTACATCCGAAGGAGAGCGTATAAAACAAATATGAGACAAGCACCCATTCAAACCTAGTCTGAAGAGTAAGTATAATCATAAATATAGCGGCAAACAGGTGGCAAATCCCAAGAAGCCGATTTACTGTCAGTATTTTGTCTGCAATCAGCGTTCCAATAACAGATGAAAAAATTGTAGTTATCCCCGACACCGAAAGTATAATTCCTGTCTGATCACCGGAAAAATGCAAGCATTTTATCAAGTATAAGCTCATAATCGGACAAGTTATTCCCGAAATGAAGAATTGTAAAAACATTAACATTGAGAGTCTTGATTTTATAAATTTATTATATTTCATAGAACTCCCTTCTTTAAGCTGTAAGGCCTTTTGGCAGTTTTCCTTCTTTTATCCAGTCTGCAGCTTCTATAGGATCAAATACAGTCCTTATTTTCTGCGGCCCACTGAAGCTGCGTGCATTTTCCAATACATCAATTATTTCCATTACATGAAGTGCATGGCTCATATCCAAACGGCATTTTCTTTTATGTAAAATAGCATCCGCGAGTTCTGCCACTCCCTTTGCCCAGTCCACATTCACTTCATCCTTACTTCTGAACTCAAAATCCTCAGGCCTTTCAAATTCGTATTCTTCCTTCTCTGTTAAATATACATGTGAATT
This sequence comes from Ruminiclostridium papyrosolvens C7, assembly GCF_000421965.1. Taxonomy (GTDB): domain Bacteria; phylum Bacillota; class Clostridia; order Acetivibrionales; family DSM-1351; genus Ruminiclostridium; species Ruminiclostridium papyrosolvens_A. Next base: position 37,621 of record NZ_ATAY01000031.1, read on the forward strand.
CGCACGGTCTTTTGAATCGGAAGTTATCCTCTTCTGAATATATACTTTTTGCTGAACATCCCAATATAAATCATCGGTTGTAAGAACACCCTCATCTCCCACAATCATCAGTGAATGATTATGCGGTGCTACTGAGCCTATTGTCAATCTTGCTACCATACCTGATCTGAATTCCAGGCACGCTTCGCTGTAATCAGGCCCAAGGTCATCTATTCTGTCTTTGTTTATTTTATTTGGTACAAGGCAGCGGGTGTATGCCTGAACTTCCTTAACAGGCCCGAAAAATGCCGTTAGTAATGTAAGGCAATACCCTGCATGTTCCAAAAGACTTCCTATCTTAAACTCATTTTCATATGGCCATTCAGTTCCTGTTCTGCTTATCCAAGTCCAGTAACGCATATTATGGACAGCACCGTCGTCAAGCTGTGCATATGCAAGAATAGGATGTCCGATTTCTTTGTCTTTCAAGGCTTTCATTATTCCCTGTGCGTATTCTCCCAAAACAATACTTGGTGCAGATGCAATGAATAATTTTCTTTCCTTTGCTAAGTTCACCAGCTTTGATGCCTCATCAAAATCCATTCCCATTGGTTTTTCAGTGTATACATGTTTATTGGCCATAAGCACTGCTCTAGAAACTTCATAATGACTGTGTGGATTTGTGCAATTTAAAACAATTGATATCTCCTTTTCCTTCAGTAAATCCTCAACAGTGCCGAAATGCTTAACTCCATAAAACTTTGCAAACTTTTTTGCTCTGTCAGTATTAATATCTGTTACTCCTACAAGCTCCAGTTCCGGGTGGTTCGGTAGTGTTGTTGCATAGTAATTAGCAATATAACCGCATCCTACAATTCCAATTTTCATAATATTTAATCCTCCGATTCTTCATAGTATTTTAGTTTATTACCGGTTAATTCAAAGTAACCGGTGTTTTGTGTGTATTTTTGCAATTCAACGGTCCGTTATTGTTTATCATTATAAAGTTACCAATTTGAGTTGGGTAGTTATAACATTTTTATAACCATATACAATTCAAGCTGTCGGTTTTTACGGAATTATATATAAAAAGCTACAAGAAAGTAACCTTTTTGTAATTGTAAAGTAACTTTAATATGATTTTCTTCTAAACTATGATAAAATATTAATATTCATAATAAAAGTTGTGTATTTTAGGGGCAGAAATAAACTTACATTTGATACATATATACGGCTATACTCCTATGTTTTAATTCTTTTGGATATTCTTTTGTTTATCTTAATGTTCCTATTTATACATTCTTTTTTTGAAAATTTCGTAAAAAATGCAAATTGAATTGGAGAGATTATGAATTTAAAGAAGATTAAGAGTTTGATAAGTGATATACCTAAGAAAATTAAGAATTACAAAAATAAATATCCCTCAAAATATAAATATATAATTATTTCATGTTCAGGCGCTGCAGCACTGGCTCTTACAGCAGCAATCGTTTTCACTCTACCACCCTCAAGTTCTAAATTCGTTGCTGCAGATAAACAGGAAAGTACGGCTTCAATATCCAGCCAAACAACCCCACAGAAGTATTCGAAATCCGAGTCAGAATCAACCGCTTTAACTAAAACATCCCGCGGTATTACTCCTATGAATCCTAAACAAGGAGATGTTATAAAGTCAGGAGTAAAAGACAGTACAGTAACCGTTATTCAAAAGAGACTTATGGATCTGGATTATCTCGAAATTGACGAACCAACGGATGAATTTGGAGAACCGCTTCAATTCGCAATAGAATTATTTCAGCGTAAAAATAAGTTACCCATAACAGGTGAAGTTGATGCCAAAACATATGAGCTTTTGCTTTCAGAGGATGCTAAAGCATATACAGTATCTCTTGAAGCTGAAGGAACTGATGTACAGCAGCTTCAGGAACGTCTGTATGAATTAGGATACATAAATAAGGCAACAGGTTATTTTGGTACAGATACCGACACCGCTGTAAAGGAGTTTCAGAAAAGAAACGGTCTTTATGATGACGGTAATGTAGGTAAGCAGACAAGAGAAATTTTATATTCGACAAAAGCTGTTCCAATGTCCTTTTATTTAGGGGACGAAAACAGTGAAATACTTCAATTTAAGCAAAGATTGTATGAACTTGGTTATCTCACCGCAAAACCCAGCGGAAAGTATGATAACGATACAGTTCTTGCAGTTAAGCGTTTTCAGGAAAATAACGGTTTGATTGCCGATGGTTTTATAGGGCCGGTTACAAAAGATTTGCTTATGTCGGCAGATGCTACTGAAAATGCCCTTGATATAGGCGATAGCGGAGACGATGTTACAAAAGTTCAGACATACTTGAAAAAGCTTGGATATCTGAAAGGCGTAACAGGTTATTTCGGCTCAGACACGCATAATGCTGTTCTTAACTTCCAGACAAGAAATGGTTTGGGACAGGACGGAAAAGTAGGTTCGCAAACTATAGCCAAACTCTTATCCCCTGATGCAAGAAAATGGACCGGCGGTTCAGGAAGCGGCTCAAATGGTAACAATTCAGGAGGATCAAGTAATTCAGGCGGAGGTAATAATTCCGGTGGAGAAAGCAACGGCGGAAACTTTGTAAGTCCAAGCGTTGAGCGACTTATATCAGTAGCAAAATCAAAACTGGGAAGCAGATACGTATATGGTGCAAAAGGGCCTAATACCTTTGATTGTTCGGGATTTGTTTATTGGGTATTAAAAAACTCAGGAGTAAGGCAAGGTTATATGACCTCCGGAGGATGGGCAGGAAACGGCAGATATAAAAGGATATCCAGCATGAGCAGTATAAAACGAGGAGATATCATTACATACAACGGACATGTTGGTATTGCATTAGGAGGCAACCAGATGATTGATGCATCATCAAGTCAGGGCAGAGTTCGTATTACAAACATAACTTCTTCCTACTGGACAAGGAATTTTGTTTGTGCATTTAGAATTTTCTAGAATTTAAAAATAGATTAATACGCTATGTATTCCATAGCGTATTTTTATTATGTTAATAACAAAAAACCCGCCGGTTTTAACCGACGGATAATTTAGGAGTATTATTTATGGAAGAATAAAATTAGTCTATTTTGATAACTGCCTTTACAACATCCTGCTTGTTGTTTATTACATAGTCAAAAGCATGTGCAACATCATCAAAATCGAATTCATGTGTTACTATACCTGTTATATCTATGATTCCCTTTGATATAGCCTTTATAGCTATAGGATATATGTTTTTGTAACGGAAAACTGATTTAATTGTAGCTTCCTTTGCCATAATCTTTGCAAAGTTAAATTCAATTATATCCTGTGGAGCCAAACCTACAAGAACGATGTTACCACCGTTTTTAACAAGGTACGGTGTCTGTGAAATAGTCCTTGCAGAACCGGCAGTTTCTATAACAACATCTACTCCCTTTTTATCAGTGAGTTTGTCTATTTCTGCAAACACATCAGTTTCTGCCGCATTTATTGTATTGGTTGCTCCCAATTTTTTTGCGTATTCCAGTCTCTTTGGTATTACATCAACTACAGTAATGTCAGTTGCTCCGTTTGCTTTACATGCAAGCAAAGTAACAAGTCCTATTGTTCCTGCTCCAAGGATAACAACTGAGCTTCCAAGCTTCACATCTCCCTGATTTGCTGCGTGCATACCAACCGCTAAAGGTTCAACCAATGCGCCTTCTTTAGTTGTTATGTTATTGGGCAGTTTAAAGCACATATTTTCCGGGAAAGCGATATAATTCATTAATGAACCGTGGTATGGCGGTGTTGCCAAAAATTCAACATCCGGGCAAAGATTATATCTTCCTGTTTTACAGAATTCGCATTGTCCGCAAGTTATTCCCGGCTCCAACGCAACCTTGTCTCCAACCTGTAAGTTTTGCACTCCGCTGCCAACTTCAACAACAGTTCCTGCACATTCATGTCCAAGTATGAAATCTCCGTTCACTATAAAATCACCGATTTTTCCATGCTCAAGATAATGCACGTCAGAACCGCAAATTCCTACATACTCAAGCTTTACAAGTACATCCTTTTCTCTGAGCTTTGGAACCTCTATGTCCCTTATCTCCATTTTGTTTATTCCGGTCATATAAGCCGCTCTGTTTTTCATAATAAAAACCTCCACACAATATATTATCCTTTAAATTTATATTCAAATCAACTTTATTATCAACTTTTATAAAACACTTTAATTAACTTTCTTTTTTTTATATTACACCAAATAATTTAAATATACAATACAAAGATACGTGAATAAAGATTTTTTCACGTACCTTTGTATTTTTAATGGTACAAATTATTACTTAATAGCTCCGGACTTCTTCAATATATCTATATATTGCTGTACATTATCTTTATTTACAAGTGGATTACCGATATCTGTATCAATTTGTTTTTCTCCGCCTGTTAAGAGCTTGTTGCTTGTTTCAAGTAATTTTGTAGCAAGGTCATATGCACTCTGCATACAAGTTGAAGTCATTCTTCCTTCCTGAATCAAAAGCAGTGCTTCTGCTGTTCCGTCAACACCATATGCAAGCATGTTTTTGAATTTAGGGTTATCTTTAACTACTTCAAGTGCTCCTGCTGCCATGTTGTCATTCATTGAAATAACTGCATCAATTTTATCATTTGACTGTATCCAGTCTTCCATGTACTTCATAGCTTCGTCTTTGTTCCAGTTTGCAATCTGTTCGCCAACGATTTTTACATCAGGACGTTTTTCAAAGAATTCTTTCTGCCAGCTCTTACGTCTTTCATCAGCGTGGAAGTTTCCTGAAGGTCCATCCAACACTACAACTTTTGCATTTTGAGGAATCTGCTCTAATGCTGCACGAGCATTTACTCCAGCCTGTTCATATGGATTTGCGTCTACTGATGATGCTCCTTCAATTCCTGAAATACGAGCATTAGTTGTTATTGCATGTATACCTGCCTTAACCACTTTTTCAACGTATGGTCTTTGAGCTTCACCGTTATTAGGCTGAACAATAACCAGATCATACTTGTTTGTGATAGCATTTTCAATCATTGAGTTTTCAGTATCGTCATTTGCCTGACCATCGAATACATCAAGCTTTATGTCCGGGTACTTCTTTGCTTCATCCTTTACAGCGTTTGCAAGCCAAGCTGCAAATGAGTCAGATTGGGCACGAGCTATATATGCTACCTTATAGCCCTTTGAGCTGCTTCCGCCTGAAGATGTTGAATCGGAAGTTTTAGGTGTCCCTGTTCCGCATGCTGCCAGAAAAGTGATTGCCAGTGACATTGATAGTACGCTAATTAATTTCTTCTTCATCTGTGTGTCCATCCTTTTAATAGATTTTTTATAGAAATAGTTTTTATTATTTAAACAGCAGAGCTGTTTAATTTGAATTAAGTTTATTTCTTTACTGCTGCTTTCTTGTTTTTTGTATTTTGTTTGTCTTCTATTCTACCAAGTGTACTCTTAGTTCTACGGTTTTTGGACTGAATGTCGTATATAACGGCAAGGGCTATAATTGCACCTCTTACAATCTGCTGCATATAAGAATCTACACTGGTGAGGTTCATAATATTGTCAAGGAAACCTACTATAAATGCACCGGCCAATGTACCTGTTGCAGTTCCAACACCACCTGAGAAGCTGGTTCCACCGATGATAGCCGCTGTTAAAGCCGTAAACTCATAACCTACAGCACCATTTGGAAGACCTGCATTAACACGGGACATGAACAATACTCCTGCCAACCCAACGAAAATACCATTGATTATAAACGCAGTGTACTTAACTCTGTGAACGTTGATACCTGATGCAACTGATGCTTCTTCATTTCCACCAACGGCATACAGAGAACGTCCAATCCTGGTGTGTTTCAATATATACCATGTTACTATTGCCAATGCCACAAGGAATATGATAGGTATTGGAATAACGCCTACAGAACCTTGTCCGAAAACTACAAACTTGTCAAGCTGTAAAATGTTTTGTCCTTTTGTATAAAGCAGTGCTACACCTCTTGCCATTGTCAGCATTGCCAAGGTTGCAATAAATGGGGGAGCCTTAAAAGTACTGATCATCAAAGCATTTATAAAGTTACACACAACACCGGTAATTATACCTACCAACACCGCAACAACAAGTGAGCCTGTTGCTTTATAAGCAGATATTGCAAATACTCCTGAGAGTGCCAATACGGAACCTTGCGACAAGTCAAGCATTCCTGAGATTATCAATATTGTCTGACCAAATGCAAGAATTGTTGTAACTGCCAACTGTCTTGAGATATTTGTCAGGTTGCTGGTTGTTAAAAAGTTTGGGTTTGCCAATGAACATATTATGAATAATACAAACAGTACCATAAAAATACTGTATTTCTTTTTTGCCGTATTCCATAGGTTATTACTTCTTAAATCCATTTTATCTCACCTCATCTGATGTTAAAGTTCCAGTAGCATATTTCATAATGAGCTCCTGGGAAAAATCTTCTCGTTTAATTTCGCCTGTAACTGCACCCTTTGACATTACATAAATCCTGTCACACATACCTATAAGCTCAGGAAGCTCGGATGAAACCATTATTACTCCCTTACCTTCCTTTGCCAAATTTGTCATTAGTTTGTATATTTCAAATTTAGCACCTACATCTATACCTCTTGTAGGTTCATCCAGTATAAGAACATCCGGGTTTCTTATCATCCACTTTGCCAATAAGACTTTCTGCTGATTTCCGCCGCTTAATGAAGCAATAGGCGTTTCCAAAGTAGGAGTTTTTACCCTCATTTTCTCGAACATATCTGATACAATGTTTTGTTCAACTTTCTTGTGATACCGGAATCTGTAAAATACCTTCTGAAGAAATGCCAATGTTGTATTTTCCCTTACTGATCTGACTGGAATAATACCGTATCTTCTTCTGTCTTCTGATAGCATTACCAGTCCTTTTTCAATAATCTGTTGTACATTTTTGACTTTGACTTCTTCTCCCTTGATATTAACTGTTCCTGATGAAATAGGGTCCAGTCCGAAGAGCGATCTCATAACTTCAGTTCTTCCTGCCCCCATAAGTCCGGCAAAACCAATGATTTCGCCCTTTTTCAGGTGGAAGCTTACGTCATGGTAAACGTTTCCGTTACTTAATTTCTTAACCTCAAGTAACTTTTCTCCGATTTTGATTTCTTCCTTTGGATAGGTGTTGGTCAATTTTCTTCCAACCATTAACGCGATTACGGTTTCAATGTCAAGTTCTTCCTTCGGATGACTCTCAACAACTGTTCCGTCTCTGAATACTGTTATTTCGTCAGCTATCTGGAATATTTCGTCCAGTTTGTGAGAAATATAAATGATGCAAACTCCCCTGGCTTTCAGTTCTTCAATTTTTTTAAAGAGCTTCTCAACTTCTTTTTGCGTGATGGCCGAGGTCGGTTCATCCATGATTATAATATCGGAATTGTATGATATTGCCTTTAAAATCTCTAACATCTGGATATCGGAAACCGTCAGATCCTTTAACAGTGTGGTAGGTAAATAAGGCAGATTTTCCTTTTTTTAATAATTCCTTTGTACGCGTTCTAACTTCTTTCCAGTTTACATTACCAAATTTGTTGACTGGCAGGTTGCCTAGAAACAGGTTTTCCTCTACCGTCATTTCGGGAACGTAGTTCATTTCTTGAAAAATCATTGATATACCAAGATTCCTAGCCTGTATGGGATTATTGATTTTCACAGGTTTCTCATCAATGAATATCTCACCGCCGTCGGGTTGATAAATCCCGTTAATGATTTTCATCAATGTTGATTTTCCTGCTCCGTTTTCCCCACACAATACATGCACAGTACCTTTTTTTACAGTAAAATCGATTTTATCAAGAGCTTTAACCCCTGGAAAGGATTTTTCAATTTGCGAAACTCTTAGCTTAATGTTTTTGTCCATTTCCTTCCCCCATAAGTTTTCTTGTATAAAAACCCTATAACACTTATTACTATAATTACCATCTTTCATCGACCGATTTATATAAGACTTTTATAAATTACTTTTAATAAGATTATATCGTATAATTAGTAAAAGTCAACATAAAAAATTAAAAAATTTCAATTTAATTTTAGTACATTTGTACAAAAGGTAGAAAAATGTATTTAAAAATGAAAGGCAGCAATATGCTTATACATACTACTGCCCCTATAAGAATTGCTTTTAAACGTTCTTTATAAATTGATCAACATGAGCAAGTGCAGCACCTACAGCGGTTGCCTCAAGTTTGTACTTACATGCGTGAAGGTAATTTCCGTCTATTTCAAAAGTATTGTACCTTGCCACCATTTGCCTTAACTCACCAATATATTCATCCATGTAAGCTCCGGCATATCCGCCTAATATAACTTTACAGTCAAACAACATACGCAGATTATTTATTGCTACTATTAAATGCGATATATATTCATTCCATAACTTTTTTTGCGGTTCCTTATTTAACTTCAATAATCTGAAAAACTCTGCAATATTTCCGTTGGTACTATCTGATAAAAGCTTTGCCGAGCAATATGCATCAACACAGCCTTTTTGACCGCAATAGCACTCTCTTCCGTTTGGTACTATGGTCATATGCCCAAACTCTCCGCCTCTTTGGTTCTGCCCATCATAAATGTTTTTGGCTATTATTATAGAGCCTCCGACAGAATTGTTTAAAGAAAGATATGCCACATTTTCATTTGAATCTTCACGCCACATTTCTGCAAAACCGCCCGCGTTGGCATCGTTGCTCAAAATAATGGGGTATGGAATAAATTCCTGAAAAGCATTTACACTACCACCCTGAAAGTCAATAACCGTAGCGTAACTCACAGTTTGACGGTCATCAGAAAGTATGGCAGGCAATGCTATACCGACCCCAAGTATATTGGCTTCATTAATTCCAGCTTCACTTACCAGTTTTGTAACAAGTTGGCCTACTCCCTTAAAATACTCTTTGTGATTTTTAAAAGGGTACTGTATTCTGAAATTCTTTAGAAGCTTTCCGCTAAGGTCAATTATTACAATACTTACATGGTTGCGTGTAATGTCCAGACCTACTGCATATTTTGCAGAACTATTATATGAAATAGCCTTAGCCTTTCTGCCTCCCGTGGATTCAAAAAGACCTGTTTCTATTACCAGCCCACGTTCCTGAAGTTCCTTTATATTTTGAGTTACTGTAGGCAGACTCATGTTTAAGGTATAAGCAATCTCCTGGATAGATATGGGTTCATGTTTGTAAAGAAAGTTATATATGGCATTTCTGTTTATTTTTTTTACCTCAATGCTATTTACCTTAGTTGCCATAATTTCAACCACCCAACTTTTATAAATGTCTTTTATTAATGTTAATACTATAACAAATCTCATTTTATTTCAATAGCAGTCACCCATGATTATAGCATAAAATTTACCATTATATATTGGTAATTTTCTGTAAATGGTTAAAAAAATTTAGAATTTAGTATTTTTATGAGATATTGTATAGATTTTAGTACATTTTATGGTATAATTATTTTAGAAAAGTAAATATATACCGCTGTCACAAGAATAAAAATTGTCGAAATGCAGAGGTGAGAATTATGTACATTCATAATCGATTGCTCGCATTAATTTTTAGGATTTTGTTTTTATTTGGTTGTGGAATAGGTTTATACTTGAACTCTGGTATTCCCAGTGGAAAATTTGCACCTTATATGCTTATTTTCTACACGATACAGAGTAATGCATTGTGCTTCGTATTCTTTTCTATTCTGGCGGTAAAAAATGTGATTGATATCAAAACTAAGGGTATCAAGGGTTCTACCAGCGTCTTTCCCCACTTAAAGGGTGCAGTTACCATGACAATTTCAATGACATTTATTATTTACCACTTCGTACTGATCCCTTTATATACTTCTCATGATGCAAACTATAGAATACTTAACTGGCAAAATATTCTGGTACATTATTTTGTTCCCATAATGACTGTTTTGGACTGGCTGTTATTTGACAAAAAACAAAACTTCAGGTGGTTTGATCCCATGCTTTGGATTTCTGTTCCAATCTCATATTTCATATTTCTTATCATAAGAGCAAGAATAGGCGGAATGATTGCAATAGTACAAAGCAAATATCCATATTACTTTGTAGATGTTGATATTCTCGGATGGATTAATGTATTTAAATATGCAGGTGTTTTTATTCTGGGCTTTCTTATTCTTGGGTATGTTATTTATTTGGTTGACAAAATCTCCCTTGGCAATATCAGATTTAATTTTGTAAAGCCAACTAGTTTTTATTCAAATACTTATAAAGCTTGACCATGTTTGCGGCATCGTCAACACTCTTGTGCTTTGTACCATGGAAGGTTTGTCCGATAATTTGAAGTGCCTTAGCAAGATTGCAGGAGGAAGAAGGGAGTGCTGTAACCTTCATAAACTGCTCCTGTAAATCTATTAGTCCGTCTTTATGGATTATTTTCATAAAATCCTTATTTTTAGTTCTTTGCCTTCTAAGACTTCGTTTAAGGAGAAAAATGTCATAGTTCCCCCATGTATACAGTATGGAGTTTTCAGTGCTTTGGTACTGAATTATCCATTGGTAAAAGAGGTCGATTGCCCGGTTGAAATCTATCCCGTTTTCTACATCAGTTTGACTAAGGCCTGTAAGCTCTTTGCAGTAATCAGATAAAACAGGCTCTATTACGGGTCTTATTATAGCTGTAAATTTGCCGATTTGTTCTAAATTTTGTCCGGTTGCCACAGCCCCTATTTCGATTATTTCAGTATGGGGTCGTTTATTTTTTTCATTTCTATCCCAGCAGGTAGCTTCAAAATCAACAAATATTAACATATATTTCCCCAGTTATATAACTGATTTAGTATGATTTTCTCTTTTGTATACTCTGTGCAGTTTAAAATAAAAATATCCGTAAAAGAGTATTATTACAGGAAATATCAGCCAGGAAAAGCCTCGGCCCACTGCAAAAGGAGTTTCAAACATAAAAGCCTTCCAGAATTTTGTACCTGTCATGTCCCAAAGGCCCGGTGTATAATACAACTCTTGCGGATACAGGAAAGCCCTAAGGTTTATATACCCGTTATTGATAAACACTATAGTTATCGGTATGTATGCCAGTACCAGTGTCAGCCACATGTCGGCCATTCTCTTATATTTTGCTGCCTTAGAGGGAGCATCAGAAAATATATCGTCAGCCTCAGCGCAGTTTGTTTTTTTGAAATACTGTACACCCGAATACTTAGTCCCTTTGATATGCATCCAACCGCTGTCTTCAAACATTAGCAGATAATCCAGGAAATCATTTTGTGACTTAAAATACCTGTAGTCGGATTTTATAATTACGTAGGGATTGCTTTCCTCAATGAAATAATATGTGCAGCCGGTAGAATATACAAGTTCTTTTCCTTCCTTAAGCATTTGATTTATCCATTTTTCTTCTTTTACAGGATCCATAAAATATTTTCTTATTTTCATTATTAACAATCACTTCCTTCAGTAATCTTATAACCATATTTTTCTGCTACGCTTACAATGTGTGCCAACCTGTTTGTTTCCTGCTGCAATACCATTTTCCCAAGCTCTGTAATCTGATAAACCTTTCGTCTCTTATCACCGACATCCAAAATGCTGATTAAATTTTGTTTTGTCAGGTTCTCCAATGCTCCATACATGGTACCCGCAGCAATTCGGACTTTTCCGTTGCTTAACTCCTCAACCTTTTGCATAACAATATACCCATGTCCAGGTTCATTCAGGGAAAGGAGAATATACAAGGTTGTTTCTGTTAATGGAAGGTATTTATCTAAATTCAATTTATCACCACCTATAAACTATACAGTTAAACTGTATAGTTTGATTATATACAGTCATACTGTATATGTCAATGAGTAATTAAAAAACCACCATATAAATTCAGTCAATGTCTATGGCGGCCGTTAGTAACATTAAATTTTTGCTTTGTTAATAAGGGATTGAAGATTTCTATCGAATTCTAAAGGAAAATAGTCTCCCACAATGTTGTCATCCTCAAGAAATAAAATTTTATTTTTCAAGATAAACTGTGTCCCCTGCAATAGGTTTAAGGTGCAAAGGTTTCCTCCTACAATTTCACCCTCACAAGAGCCCTCCTGAATGACATAGTATTCTTTTGCTTGTTGAGACGGCTCAATAAAATACTCGCCGGAATTTATCAAACATTTCTCAAAATATTGGTTTGTATACTCAATACCATCACTAAATCCAAATGAAGTAAAATTAGTACCACAATAAGTAACTAATCCTGTTTTAGTATAAATCGCATTACTTAATGCAGTAATATCAGAAAAACCACATAGAATTTTAGGATTATCTTGTATTATAGAGTAATCTATATATTCTAATATTTGATTCACATTAAAGCCGCCAACACAAGCAATTATCGCTTTAACATTTTTATCTATAAAAGCAGTATGTAGGTCTTCAACTCTTGACTGTATGCTAGAAGAATTTGTTTCATCAATTTCCCGACTATTCGTTGAAAAAGATACTATATACCCTTTATCCGAAAGGAATTTCAGAGCATTTTCAAAAACATCCTGCCTTGCAACGCTTAAACTTCTGGAAGGAGCAATTGCCCTTATTTCATCACCAAAATTTAGTTTTTGCGCAATCATTGATTCACCTCAAACTTTCTTTAAATATTGTTTTTAACAGTTTACATGGAACCTGTTGATTATGAAAGATTTGCAGCATCCCTTTGGGTGTTATTTTATATTCTGCTAACTCATCTTTGTGGAAAACTACTGCTTTGGCTTCAATATTTATATGGTCTTTAAAAGGAATAAGGCGAACAAAATAAAAGCTTTAAAATTTCAAAGAACAACTTAGCTTATCACTTTTTCCAAAATTCAAGATTATTATATTCCCCAACTGTCTTCTGCAGATATTTCTCATCAATTTCAGGCCATTCGAACCCTATTCTACCTAAAAACCAATCGGTAAATTCACATCTGACTGCCGGAACTTTTAATTTTGAATTACTGTTTTCAGTCATTAGAACAAGCTGTTCGAATAAACGTTCATTTATCCGGTTATTTCGGTATTGCTCCAAAATTATATCATCCTCCGTGTATTTCAAATCAATGCCTGCTTCTTTAATAGCCTCATACAATTTACTGAACGTAACTTTCTTCTCATTATATAAATGATAGACTGAGAATTTGTTACAGTGATTACGACATATTTTTACTATACCTTCGGCAGTTTTGTCCACAGCAGAAAACTGCAGCTGAAAATCAAGAATTTCGTCAGTAACATAACCCATATCAATTATTGATTTGATATTATTAGCAAATATGTTGTCCTGATAGTTCATCATTGTCATTCCATCAGAATATCTGTTTGTCAGGTTCCCTACTCTTATAATAAGAGCGTCGCTACCGGCAGAAAAAGCATTCAGAACCGCCTTCTCCGCCATGAATTTTGTAGCTATGTAATTTGATAGTGACAAGTCCTGTCCAATATAAAAATCTCTTTCATCAAAATAATTTTTGACTGAATCTTTAGGTATTGAACCGCAGACACTTATTGTCGAAACATATGTGAATTTCGCACCGATTTTTGAAGCAAAATTTAAGATATTCTCCGTGCCCAAAACATTACTTTTATAGAAATCTGTGTAAAAGCCATAATGTTTGGTAGTTGAAGCAGCGTGTATAACTGTCTGGATATTACCGGGAAGCCTTGATTCAATGTCATTATCTTCAATGTTTCCAGGGACTACCATGATTCTTTCACCAATAAGGCTGTCATATCTATTTCCAAAATAGTATTTAAATACCTTCCTTATTCTCTCATAGCCGTCTATTACGCTGGTACTTCTGACAACACAATATATCTTTCCCTTTTCAACATTTATCAGGTTGTCTACAATATGTGCACCTAAAAATCCTGTTGAGCCGGTAACCAGTACATTTCCAAGACTATTTTCATTGACTTCAATATTATTGTCTATCATATTGGATGAAATCAGCTCATTATACTTTGAATACAGGGAAACCTCGGGATTAAGCTCTTTTATCTCGACCTCACTATCCCGGATAATTTCCTGTGACATTTTCGCGACGGTCTTTTTGTTGAAAACGCTTTGAATCGAGAGGTCTACCCCTAGTTTCTTGAGCCTTCCTACAATGTTTATAGCTTTCATGCTATTTACGCCAAGTTCAAAAATATCATCATTTATTCCAACACGCTCCAGTCCCAGCACTTCACAAACTACCCTGCAAAGTTTCTCCTGAAGTCCATTTTCAGGTGCAACATATTTTGTCTTTGCATTTAATTCTATTTGGGGTAGCTTCTTTTTGTGAATTTTTCCGTTTTTTGTTAACGGAATACTATCTATTTGCATTATGTGTGTTGGTATCATATATAAAGGAAGTTTCCCGGATAATATTTCACGTACCTTATCCGGCATTACTTCATACTTGGATACAATATATGCATATATACATTTATCGCCGGACTTATCTTCTGAGGCCACTACTGCGGCATCATCAATTTTGTCCAATTTTCTCAGGACGTTTTCTATTTCCGAAAGTTCTACTCTGTATCCTCTTATTTTAACCTGATCGTCTATTCTTCCCAAAAACTCAATATTTCCATCCGTCATCCATCTTGCCAGATCCCCGGTGCGGTACATTCTACCTTTACCAAATGGATTTTTGACAAACATCTCGGCTGTCAATTCCGGTAGGTTCAAGTATCCCCGGGCGAGGCCTACTCCAGCAATGCACAATTCGCCCGGTACTCCGATTCCACACAGTTCCATTCCGTCAAGAATATATATTTGTAAATTATTGATAGGCTTACCAATAGGAAGTCTTTCCGGAATTCCACTATTCTTATTATACTCCCAATGGCTTGCACATATTGTAGTTTCAGTAGGTCCATATGCATTTATATATCTTCCTCCAGTTTTTTGAGCAATTTCATGGTTGGCTTCAGAACCTGCTGTAATAAGTACTCTGATTTGAACATCCCCGAGTTTAGCATAATATACAGGTGGTAAAGTTGCCACGGATACGTCCTTTTGCTTTAGTAACATAACCAGTTTACTAATATCCTGAATCTGATCTTGGTTAGGAATTACAAGGGTAGCACCGTGTAGAAGTGTCATATATATTTCCCATACCGAAGCATCAAAACAGCAGTTTGCAAATTGAAGGATATTGTCTTTTGCATTTATTCCGAACGCATCCTTGAAATAGCCCTTTAGGTTGGTTATTCCAGCGTTTTCAATCATGACCCCTTTGGGTCTCCCCATGGTCCCCGAGGTGTAGATGATATATAGGAGATCGTTGGGCGTATTTACGTGCCCCGGGTTTTCAGTCCCACCATTATAGACCTCCCTGTCAAAGAGGTCTATGTCCGGGATATCTGTTTCTACCGACAGTTCCACTCTTCCAAGAAGGATCGCTTTTGGTCGGCAATCCTCCAGCATATACCGGATTCGTTCCTCCGGGTAGCCAGGATCCATCGGTACATAGGCTCCGCCCGCCTTGATGATTCCTAAAATTCCTATGATCATCTCGAAGCTTCTTTGGGTCAGGATCGCTACCCTGTCGTCCGGTTTAACACCAAGCTTCCGCAGCCTGTATGCCAATTGGTTTGCTTTTTCATTCAGCTCCTTATAGGTCATTTTTTCTTCTTCAAATACGACCGCAATATTGTCCGGTGCCTTCTGGGCCTGCTCTTCGAACAGTTCCACTACCGTTTTGCCACTGGGATATTCTACGGCCGTGTCGTTGAAGGTATCGACGACCAGTCTCTTTTCTTCTTCATCCAACATACTCAGTTCACTGATCTTTCCCTCCGGATTTGCCGTTATTTCGTCGACCAGATGGCTGAAGTGCTTCATCATCCGTTCCACACTTCTCTGTGCGAACAGGTCGGTACAGTATTCCCAGTTCATTGCATAGCCATCTTCCGTTTCACTCATATTTAGGGTGAGGTCGAATTTGGCGATATTGTGTTCACTGTCTATGCTTGCCATCTTCAAACCGTTCATTTCGAAGTTTACCTGTTCGTTATTCTGCAGGACAAACATGACATCAAAAAGCGGGTTCCTGGATAAATCCCGTTGTATCTCCACCGATTCCACCAGTTCCTCAAAGGGATATTCCTGGTTTTCATAGGCATTCAGGGCACTTTCCCTGACTTCTTTCAGAAAATCCAGATATTTTTTGTCTCCTTTAGGATACCCCCGCATTGCCAACGTATTGACAAACATGCCCATCATTTGCTCGGTATCTTTATGGGTCCTTCCCGAAATAGGACTACCGACAACAATATCTTCCTGACGGCTATATTTGCCAAGCATTATCATCATCGTGGAAAGCAATACCATATATGCGGTTGCTCCTGTCTTCCGACACAGTTCATCCACCGCTTTCTTCTGTTTAGCCGTCAGCATTCCGTTGATGCTGCTGCCTGCATAGCTCTGTATCTGCGGTCTACTGTGATCAAGTGGCAAATCCAAAACCGGTACTGATTCTGCAAACACACCCTTCCAGTATTTTTTCTGTTTCGACAGGTCTCTTGTCCGCAGCCATTCGCTGTAATCCTTGTACTGGACGCGCAGCGGTTTTAATTGCTCTCTATTGTACAGCCTGAACAATTCTTTTGTCAGAATACTTATGGACATACCGTCGGAGATGATGTGGTGCATATCGAACATGAGTATCGTTTTGTCTCCTCCTGTTTTTACTGCTTTCATCCGCATCAGCGGTGCCTTTCCGAGGTCAAACGGATGCACGAAACCGGACAGCAGGTTTTCTTCCTTTGTCCATTCTTCATACTCCAATTCAATCCTAACTTCTTTAGCGACCTTCTGTACGGCTTCCCCGTCCTGTATTTGGAAGCTGGTTCTTAAGACCTCATGTCGTTCGGTTAACTGTTCCAATACAGATTTTAAACGTTCAAAATCCAACGTCCCCTGCATTTCCAGTTCCACCGGCATATTGTAGGTGATGCCAGTATCGTCTATCTGGTTGATCAGGTACAATCTCTTTTGTGCCGACGACATGGGGTAGATTTCTTTTTCCTCCGTCTGTGGGATCGGAATATATTCCTTTTCTTTTACTCCTTCCACTTCTTTAGCTAGAAGCTTGACGGTAGGAGCAGTAAAAATGGTCTTCATTGGTAGGCGGACACCGGTCTTGGCTTCGATTTGGTTGACAACACGGGTAGCACGCAAGGAATGACCTCCCATTTCAAAGAAGTTGTCTTCAATCCCCATCGCTGTAACGCCCAATATTTCTTCAAAGATGCCTGCAATGGTTTCTTCCATCTTGTTTCGCGGTGCAATATATTCCCGCCCGCTCACTGCTTCCGGTTCCGGCAGGGCACCTTTGTCAAGCTTACCGTTCCTTGTAACCGGAATCTTTTCGATCTGAAGGATATATGCGGGTACCATGTATTCCGGCAGTTCTTTTCTAAGGCTGTCTTTAATGTCGCTTGCCCGGATTTTCTGATCCGATACTATATAGGCACAGATACTCTTGTCTCCGCTTTTTTCTTTGACCGCCACTGCCGCATCCTTGACACCGATTTGCTTTTTCAACACACTTTCGATTTCAGCCAACTCAATACGGAAGCCGCGGATCTTTACCTGCTCGTCCATCCTGCCCAAATACTCGATGTTGCCGTCTGGTAGCCATCTTGCCATATCCCCGGTCCTGTATATTCTTTCCCCCTGTACAAACGGATTTTCTGTGAATTTTTCCTGAGTTAGTTTTTCATGGTTCATATACCCTCTCGCTAAACTTTCCCCGCTGATGCATAACTCCCCAGCTACGCCTACCGGCTGTACTTTATTCCCGTTCAATATATACACCCTTGTATTATTGATAGGTTTTCCGATTGGTATGTTGGTACTACTATTTTTAACAGTATAGCAGGTGGCAACTACGGTATTTTCCGTAGGACCATAATTGTTTACGAGCTCATAGCTCTGCTTTTTATAATATTTCAGCTTGTCGCCTCCGGTGAGTAAGTACCGTAAGCTTTTGTTTTCCAGTTGCATGAACTGCTCGCATATTTGCGTCGGCAGAAAGCTGATGCTGATTTCGTTCTTTTCGTAATATTCGTTTATCTTGTCCACATCCAGCTTGATTTCTTCAGGGATGATATGGATTGCAGCTCCCCGGAGGAGGTATGGGAATATTTCCCATACGGATGCATCAAAGCCGGTTCCGGCATATTTGGTAGCCCGGTCCCGTTCTGTTACCCCATATCTGTCAATGTGCCACCAGCACAGATTCACCAATGCCCGGTGTTCCACCACGACGCCTTTGGGCATTCCAGTTGACCCGGAGGTATAGATTACGTATGCCATATGGTTCGGCTTGGTGATTGTCTTAACGACTTCCTTTCTTTCTGCCGGTGTCCGGATACTTCCGATTTCTATGATATCGCCGTCAAACTCAATCTTCCTGCTCATTTCCTCTGTGCTGACCAACAGTTTTACACGGCTGTCCTTGAGCATATATTCGATTCTTTGCTGCGGATAGTTTGCATCAATGGGTAAATAAGCCGCACCTGCTTTTAATACCCCCAGGATTGCCGTAAACATGTCCACCGACGGATTCAGCAATATCCCCACAACTTCATCACAGTCAATACCTTTTTCCATAATGTTTTGGGAGACTGCCTCCGCTCTGCTGTCCAGTTCTCTATAGCTGATCTTTTCTTCCCCATGCACAACGGCAATATTCTCCGGAGTTCTCCCCACCTGCTCCTTGATGAGTTCATGGATGGTCTTGTCCCCCGGATATTCTGCTTTCGTATTGTTGAAGCCATAGATTATACTTTCCTTCTCCATATTCGACATCATGTCCATATCTTGCAGTTTTTTCTCCGCATTCTTTACAATTTCATGGAGTAGATTTTTAAAGTGTCCTGCGATTCTTTCCACTGTTTCCTTCTTAAACAATTTGGTACAATAATTGATGAGGAAACTGATCTTATCCCCACTGACTGTTGCCAACAGCGAAAGATCAAATTTTGCCGTTCTGTCGGCGGTTTCATAGGGTTTGAACCTATGTCCCGTCTCTTTTGCTGATGTTGTTCCTGCACTCTGCAGGACAAACATGGTATCAAAGAGCGGATTTCTGCTTATATCCCGTCTTGTATCCAGCTTCTCTACAAGCTCCTCAAATTGGAAATTCTGATTTTCATACGCCCTTAATGCATTTTCCCTGACTTCCTCCACGAATTTTCTGAAAGTCTTTCGGCATTCAGGGTAGTTCCTCATGGCCAGCGTATTTACAAATATTCCCATAAGGTTTTCCAAATCGGCATGGGGTCTCCCGGCGATGGGTGTTCCTACGATGATATCTTCCTGCCCGGTATACTTCGAGAGCAGTACATTATATGCTGCCAACAGCACCATATACAGAGTCGCCCCTGTGTCTCCCGCCAGCTTCTCCAAACCTTTTGCAACCTCAGGAGCCACATCGAATGCAATACTGTCTCCTTCGAAGCTTTGCACCCGCGGTCTTGTAAAGTCTTCGGGAAGGTTGAGAACAGGGATTTCCCCCTGGAATACCTTGAGCCAGTATTCTTCCTGTTTCCGTATCCTGTCATCCGCCTTCATCCGGTTTTGCCATGCGGAATAATCCTTGTATTGGATTCTTAATTCCGGCAGTTCCCTTCCTTCATACAGTGCTGCAAATTCCCGTGCCAGAATATCCATGGAGACACCATCCGATATGATATGATGCATATCAAACATCAGTATATGTCTTGTTTCACTTAGCTCAATCACACCTGCTCTTAATAAAGGTGCTTTGCCCAGTTCAAAGGGTTCTAAAAAAGAATTTACCTTTTCTTTTACTTCAATCTCACTATTAACAGAAATTTTTTTTATGCTAAAATCAATTGTATCAATATTATGTACCCTCTGTACTATTAATCCATCTATTGTTTCAAAACTTGTCCTTAGAGTCTCATGCCGTTCTATTAACTTTCCAAAGGCTCTGTCAACTTTTCCTGTATCAAATTCTCCTTCAATAAACAGAGCTGACGACATATTGTAGGCAGTACTGTCTTTCTCAATCTGCTGCAATATATACATTCTTTTTTGAGCCGAAGATGCCTCATAATATTCCTTGTCTTCAATTTTCTTTATTTCCTCATATGCAAGCTTTTCTCCGGAAACTATAAAATCACTTATAGATTGTATAGTTCTAAGATTAAATATATCTTTTAAAGAGATTTTAGTGTTAAGCTCATTATATATTTTTGTCACCATTACAGTAGCTTTCAGGGAATCTCCTCCCAATTCAAAAAAATCATCATATTTATTTATTTCCTCTACACCCAGAAGTCTTTGAAATATTTTCACAAGAATTAACTCAATTTCGTCTTTCGATATTGCATTTTTAATATTTCTGTCAAGCTCTTCACCACAGTGTTGATTTTCTTCCATATAGAGCTTAGACTCTTTATTCTCTAGCTCTGGCATACCTTTTAGGTATAATTCCAAAGGATATGTGGACACTATTAATTGTGACAGAATATAGTCCGGCAAATTACTGTCCAAAATCCGCTTTAAAACCTCGATACCCTCAGTAGTAAGCATACCCGTTTCCAGATTTACCAGAGAATTACCATTTTTCAAAGACTCTACTGCCATACCAACTTCTTTCCAGCTGTCCCAATTGATAGATACCGAATATATTCCAGCCTGATTGGATTGATATTGAGAGAAAGCATCCAGAAAGCTATTTGCTGAAGAATATCCAATCTGACCGTAGGGTGCGATAATGGAATTCAATGATGAGCATAATATAAGGAAATCAAGCTTGTTGTTTTCTATAAATTTATTAATTTCCAATGCTCCATAAATTTTGGGAGCAATAACACAATCTGTTGTCGCTCTGTTTCTTAGCTGAATCATACCTCCATCAGGTAGTCCGGCACCATGAATAATTCCGTTGACTTCACCAAATCGTTCATGAATTATGGACATGGCTCTACTCATCTGATAAGTATCAGAAACATCAGCATTAATCAGTAAAACTTCTGCTCCTGATTCTTGCAGTCCTTTAATTTTAATGATTTTATCCGATAATTTACAATCCTTTTCAGAAGAGTTTAAATAGTCATCCCAATTTTCACTTGGTGGTACCTCCGTACGTCCTATTAATACCAGCTTTGCCCGTACGGTCTTAGCCAAATACTCTGACATTGCCAGACTAATGCCGCCAAGACCTCCGGTAATTACATATACACCGTTTTCCCTCAGACGTGATGGTATCCCATGGCATTCTTTTAATTGTATTGGCTTAAAGTTCTGTACCCAGCGGTATTTCCCCCTATACGCAACCAGTGGGTCATCCGTGCTGACTGTCAATTCTGAGAACAAACAATTTATAAGCTGCCGCTCCTTTATTTTATCTGTTTGAGGAAGATCGATATCAATACCTGTACACTTAATATTATGGTATTCCTTCGGTATAGTTTTTATTGGTCCAATAACAACTGATTTCTCCGGGTTAACGCTCTCTTCCCCAGTCACTATATGCATATTATTAGTTACTACTTTAATGGATACCTTTTCTAAAAAGTTTAATTCGCCAATTGCTTGGACAATGTAAATTAATCCATATAACCCCATATCAACTGCGTTTTTAACTTTACTTTTATCCAGTTTGCAAGGGGTATCATCTGTTAAAGTCCACAAATACAAGATTACATCCGGAGTAAATTTTGATTTGTCCAAATCAATAAACAAACTTTTGTAGTCTTTATCCTTCACAGGGTTAATAAAATAGCTGCAACGAGTTTCCTTGTAAAACTCAGCCCCCACCCTTACAATTCTTAAGTTACAATTTGATAACTCCATACTTTCTATCAGCTTACTGCTAAATTCAAGTGTATTTGTAAAAACCAGTATATTCTTCCCAGTGTCAACACTTATATTACTATATGGTAAATCTGTACGCTCCCAGGACGGAATAGAAAACCAGTTATTAATATCTTTCTTCTTATAGGTTTGAGTTAGTTTTTCGTAACTTTGATTATAGTCCATATCAATCCAATAACGTTTACGTTCAAAAGGATAGGTAGGTAAAGGTATACGTCGCCTTTTTTCATTTTTATAAAACTGGTTCCAATCTATTTTTACTCCCACGCACCACAATGTTCCCAATTGGTTCAAAAGAAACGCCATATCTGATGGAGCTTCCTGAATTGAATTAAACAAATTCATAATTTGACTTCTGGGAGACTGCTCTTCTACATCTTCCCTAACATGTCTTATTAGATTAACAACCGGAGTCCGGGGGGTATAGTCTTCATGCAGTCTGACCGAAGTATTCAATGTCCACCCGGCTCCCACTTCAATAAATACAGTATTATCATTTTTCAGTAATTCAGTAATCCCATCTGCAAACCTTACTGTTCCTAATATGTGTTCTGCCCAATATTCGGGGGCAGTCGCCTCCTTAGCAGTAATCCATGTACCCGTTACATTTGAAATATATGGAATCTTAGGCTTATTCAATTTTATTCTTTCTAATTTATTCAAAAAGGATGGAATCATTGATTTCATTGCGGAAGAATGAAAAGCATGTGAAACAGGCAGCCTTATTCCCTGGAGCCCCATCTCATTTAATTGTTTTTCGAACAGCTCCATAGCTTGTTTACTTCCTGATACAACGCAGACTGAGGAACTATTCACCGCTGCTAACGATATCTCCTCAGTTAAGAGTGGCCTCAGCTCTTCTTCTGAAATCATAACACTGAGCATTATTCCGGCAGGCTGTTCCTGCATAAGCTTTCCTCTTAATACAATCAAATCTAATGCATCTTCTAATGTAAACACTTCAGCCAAACAGGCAGCGACATATTCTCCTAAGCTATGGCCAATTAGAGCATCAGGTTTAACGCCCCATTTTATCAGGCTTTTAGCTAATGAATATTCCAGAATAAAATTTAAAGGTTGCGCCACCAACGTATCTGTAATACTGACATTGTTTATATTGTTGAATTTGTCCATAGGAAACAGGATATTTTTAATATCAAAATGCAACATGGGTTTTAAAACAGCAAAGCAGCGGTCCATCTCCTTCCGAAAGTATGGATCACTTTGGTAAAGTTCCAACCCTATATTTATGTATTGATATCCCTGACCCGGGAACATAAATACAACAGTATTCTGGTCTGCTTTCGCAATTTCAGCAATATATGTTTTATTTAATTCACTAATGGCACCTTTTACATTTTGGAATACCACTGCTCTTCTGTATTTGAATTGAGTTCTTCCTATCTGCATTGTATATGCAAGGTCAGGAAGGCTTATATCCGGATTTTGTTCCAGATAATAAGCCAAGTTCCCTGATAGCTTATCAAGGGCATTCTGAGTTTTTGCAGATAATGGAATCATGCACCAACTATTTTTACTTGCTGGCTCATAAAGTATTGGTGCTTCTTCAAGAATAATATGCGCATTAGTACCACCAATCCCAAATGAACTTACTCCTGCCCTTAGTGGGTATTTTTCATTTTCCCATTTGTTCAAACGTTTATTTACAAAAAAGGGACTGTTATCAAAATCAATGCTTGGGTTAGGATTTTCATAATGTAGGCTTGGCGGCAGCTCTCGATTTTTCAATGCCAGTACTGTTTTTATAAATCCGGCCACCCCCGATGCAGCATCGAGATGACCTATATTTGTCTTAAGCGCTCCAAGTGCGCAGTATTGTTTCATATCCGTATTAAAAGCAAATTTTAGTGCTTCAAGCTCTATAGGGTCACCAACCGGTGTCCCTGTTCCATGAGTTTCAATATAGCTTATGCTTTCCTCTTCCACTTCAGCCATCATCAATGAATCCCTGATAACTTCCGCTTGTCCCAAGACACTTGGGGCTGTAAATCCTACTTTTCTGTTTCCGTCATTATTAATCGCACTTCCTTTAACTACAGCATATATATGGTCACCATCATTAATAGCATCTTCCAAGGTCTTCAAAACTACAACTCCTGCTCCATTACTCATAACCGTACCTCTGGATTTTTCATCAAAGGTACGGCAATGACCGTCTGGAGATAGCGTCATACCATCCTCGTATTTATATCCGGTTATTTGAGGCAGCATTATGGAGACCCCGCCTGCCAACGCTATGCTGCATTCACCGTTTAGCAGACTTTGACATGCCATATGAATTGCCACCAACGAAGTTGAGCATGCCGTCTGTAATGTTATTGAAGGACCTTTAAAATTCAATTTATAGGCTATAAGTGTGCTCAAGCAATCTCTGTTAGATAATATAGTTTTGGTCAGCATATCTACATCCGAGTTCCCAAATAACGAAGCCCTCTGCCTCCAATGAACATTATCCGAGGCTCCTGCATATAAGCCAATTGGTTTTTTATAAGAAAAAGGATCATACCCTGCATTTTCCAAGGCTTCCCAAACACACTCAAAAAACACACGTATTTGAGGGTCCATTACTTCCGCCTCACTTGGTGTATAACCAAAGAAATATGGATCAAAATATTCCGCATTAGAAACCATACCCTTTGCTTTTACATATTCCGGGTCATTCAAACAATTAATATCAACCCCGTTTTCTATTAATTCACTATCAGAAAAGAAGGAAATGGATTCAATTCCATTTTTCAGATTGCTCCAAAATTCATTGATGTTATTTGCCCCCGGAAACCTGCCGGCTAATCCGATAACCGCAACTTCGAGCCCATTTTTATTATTAATCTCTTCCATGAATTTCGTTCCTCTTTTCTCTTTGTAGTAAAATATTCTTTTTATTCCTTCGTTTACTTACAAAATCTGATGATTCTTCATCTGTTATAGAATATTGTGCTTCATCCCGCTTAAACAAGTACCTGCTTAATGATGAAATTGTCGTATTTGCATATAAAGACACTATGGATATATCTACATTAAGCACCGCTTTTAATCTTTGCCTTAACTGAATTAAATGCAATGAATAAGCACCCAAATCAAAGAAATTATCATCACGTCCAATATCCGGATATCCTAATATTTCCTTTAAAATATCTGTGAGTTTTGACTCAATATCACTTTGTGATGTAATATCCTGTAGATTCAGACTTTCTTCCGGATTGTTACTTTCTTCCGACTTAATTTTGAACTGTTCATGTTCCATGTCCCATATCCTTTTAAGGTATGCTTCTAAAGGATATGGGGATATTAGTACTTGAGCTAAAAGATGATTGGGCAGATTACTGTTCAGGATTCTTTTGAAAACCTCAATGCCTTCTGAAATAAGCATTCCATTTTCCAAATTGTCAGAAGAATGTGCACAAGCCAAATTTACAGCCATTCCCGTTTGTTTCCAAGTATCCCAATTAATAGATGCAGTGTATGTATGCCCCTTGTTACATTGATGCTGAGAAAAGGCATCCTGAAAATTATTTGCCGAGCAATAGCCTATTTGACCAAACGGCGCAATTATAGAGCTAAGAGATGAGCAATATATCATGAAATCAAGTTTGTTGTGTTCAATAAATTTGTTAATTTCCAATGTGCCTTGAATTTTTGAAGACATGATGCTGTCTGTTGTTTCTCTGTTTCTTAGTTGAATTAATCCACCATCAGGTAATCCTGCGCTATGAATAACTCCATTAACTTCTCCAAATCGTTCATGGATTACAGACATGGCCTTACTCATCCGGTAATTGTCGGAAACATCCGCATTAATCGGCAGAACCTCTGTCCCCAATTCTTCTAGCTCTTTGATTTTCATAATTTTATAAGCTAATTTGCTATCCTTTTCAGTAGAGTTTATATAGTCATCCCAGTTTTCCCTTGGTGGTATCTCCGTACGTCCTATTAATACCAGCCTTGCCCTGACGGCTCCGGCCAGATATTCCGATATGGCCAGGCCAATACCGCCAAGGCCGCCGGTAATCACATATACACCATTTTCCCTTAGTCGCCATGGCACACCCTTGCATTCATTCAGTTGTATTTCATCAAAACTCTGTCTCCAGCGATAATTACCTCTGTACGCAACTAGTGGTTCATTATCTGTAGCTGCCATCTCCGCCAATAAACAGTTTATAAGCTGCTGTTCTTTTGCTTTATCCTCCTGAGGAACCACAATATCTATACCGGTGCATTTAATATTGGTATATTCCTTTGGTATAGTTCTAATGGGCCCGGCAATAACAGCCTTCTCAGGATTAATATTTTCTTCTCCGCTTACCATGTGCATACTGTTAGTTACAACGTTAATGGATATTTGATCAGGTATATTTAACTCCCCGATTGCCTGAGCAATATAAATCAAACCGTAAAAGCCCATATCAACCGCAGTATTGACTTTATCCCAATCCGACTCATGAAGATTATCTTCCGTTAAAGTCCACAAGTATAAGATAGTATCAGGAATATTTTGTGATTTGTACAGTTCCCTAAACAAGTTTTTATAATCATCACTTATATCAGGGTTAATAAAATAACCGGATTCAATATCCCTATCCTGGCAAAATGAAGCCCCGCTTTTTACAAATGTTAATTGCTTGCCTGCTGATTCTAAACTTCCTGCTAAATTGTTGCCAAAATCCGTTTGGTCTATAAAAACTAATATATTTTTAAAGGTTTTAAAATCTTTACTGCCATAAGATAAATTCCCACGCCTCCAGATTGGAATGAAAAACCATTCACCCACCTCTCTCCTTTTGTAATTGTCAGTGTACCTGAAATCAAGGGTCTTTAAATAACCACGGTGCTCTTTATCAATCCAATAGCGTTGCCGTTGGAATGGATAGGTGGGCAGTGGAATCCTTCTTCGTTTGCCATTCTTGTAAAACTGCTTCCAATCTATCTTTATTCCGGCACACCAAAGCCTGCCAAGTTGAGTTAAGATAAAGGACATGTCTGATGCTTCTTCGGGTAAGGATTTAAACAAAGCTGAAATATTAAGTCTCTGAGATTGTCCTCCTCTTTCCTCCTTAGAGTGCCTAATTAAATTGACAACTAAAATGTCAGGTGTACAGTCCTCGTGCAATTTCACTGATGTATTTAATGTTCGTCCCGCTCCTATTTCAATAAATACTGTAAAGTTTTTTCTAAATAATTCACCGATACCATCTGCAAATCTTACTGTACCGGTTGTGTGTTCCGCCCAATATTCCGGATTTGTGGCATCTTGAGCTGTAATCCATGTACCGGTTACATTTGAGATATAAGGTATATCAGGTTTTTTCAATTCAATTCTTTCTAACTTATCTTTAAATAATGGAAGCATTGCGCTCATTGCATTGGAATGAAAAGCATGTGAAGCCGGTACCTTCATACATTCATATCCCATTTTATTTAATTTCTCTTCCAGTAAATCTATAGACTCTTGACTACCGGATACAACACAGATCGAAGAACTGTTTACTGCTGCCAATGATACTTCTTCAATTAATAGTGGTTTCAGTTCAGTCTCAGAAATCACTACACCAAGCATTCCGCCTTTTGGCAGCTGCTGCATAAGTCTTCCCCTTAATACAATTAAGTCCAGTGCATCCTCCAAAGTGAGCACTTCCGCCAAACAGGCAGCAACATATTCACCTAAACTGTGTCCAATTAAAGCTTCCGGTTTTATTCCCCACTTTATCAAGGTTCTAGCCAACGAATATTGTATAATAAAATTTAATGGCTGAGCTACCAGCGTATCTGTAACTTCCATATTATCGGAACTGTCTTCAGGAAAAAGTATGTCTTTAATGTTAAAAGTCAGCATTGGCTCTAAAATACAAAAGCAATTATCCATCTCTTCCCGGAATGCCTGCTCGCTTTCGTAAAATTCCCTTAACATATTTACATACTGGTATCCTTGTCCTGAAAACATAAATACGACTTTACCATTATCCTGTTTTGCAATTTCAGCAGTATGGTTTTTATTTAACTGATTAACAGCATCCTGTAAATCCTGAAATACCACCACTCTTCTATACTTTAGCTGAGCCCTTCCCACCTGCATCGTATATGAGAGATCTGAAAGATTTATATCCTGGTTCCGCTGCATATACTCAGCAAATTTTCCCGACAGCTTGTCAAGAACACCCGGAGTTTTAGCCGACAAAGGCAACATATACCACCTCCCGGATTCTTGAGTACTCTCAGTTACAGGTGATTCTTCCAGGATAACATGGGCATTGGTTCCTCCTATTCCAAATGAACTAACCCCAGCACGTAAAGGATATTCTTTTCTCTCCCAGTCCCGCAATGATTCGTTTACATAAAAGGGGCTATTTTTAAAATCAATCTTTGGGTTGGGACTTTTATAATGCAGACTTGGGGGTATTTGTTTATTATATAAAGATAATACCGTTTTAATTAAACCTGTAACACCTGCAGCAGTGTCCAAATGTCCACAATTGGTTTTTACTGAACCAATTGCACAGTAATTCCTCTTTGTTGTGTTGAATGCCTTCTTTAGTGCCTCGATCTCTATTGGATCCCCTAAAGCAGTTGCCGTACCATGGGCTTCTACATAGCCGATAGTCTCAGTACTTACTTCAGCGAAATGACAAGCCTCTCTTATAACCCGGGCCTGCCCCTCAACGCTTGGCGCAGTATACCCTACTTTTCCGGCTCCATCATTATTGATTCTGCTCCCTTTTATTACTGCCCATATGTGATCTCCGTCCTTTACAGCATCTTCCAGCCGTTTTAAAACAACGACTCCGGCACCTTCTCCAGAAACGGTCCCACTGGCTTCTGCATCAAAGGACCGGCAGTGACCGTCACTTGACATTATCATTCCTTCCTGAAACAAGTACCCGTTTTTATGAGGGAAAGTTACAGATACTCCTCCCGCCAAGGCTATATCACATTCTCCTTCTAATAATTTCTGGTATGCTACATTTACTGCTACCAGTGACGTTGAACATGCAGTCTGTACAATCATGCTCGGGCCTCTCAAATTAAGCTTGTATGATATACGTGTAGTCAGGAAATCTTTATCAGCTAACTGGTAATTACTAAATAAATAAGATGTATTACTCTGATTGGTATAATCAGACACTAATGTCTGCCAGACTGTATTGTTTGATGCTCCTGCAAAAAGTCCTATTAAGCCCCCATACGAGTAAGGATCATATCCGGCGCTTTCCAGTGCTTCCCATACACATTCATGAAATATTCGAATTTGGGGATCCAAAAGTTTCGCATCACCTGGTGAGTAGTCAAAAAAAGCAGCATCAAAGTACTCAGGTTCACCTATAATTCCCTTGGCTTTAATATAATGAGGGTTTTTAAGCAAGTCCTCTTCTATTCCCTCTTCTCTAAGCTCATCATCTGTAAAATGAGTTATAGATTCTATTCCATTCTTTATATTTTCCCAGAATTCATTAACGCTAGCTGCTCCAGGGAACCTGCCGGATAAGCCAATTACCGCTACGTCTTTGTTTATCAATCTGTCGTTCTTGTTTATATTTAATTCTTCTGGATCTTCCTGCCCATTATTCAAATAATTCATTAGGGAACTGATTGTTGGGTACTGAAAAAGAGTTGTAGTAGATATTTCCCCTGCAAATTTACCCTTAAGCTTCTGATTTATGAGACTGCTCAATCTTATGATAGATAATGAGTTACCTCCTATATCAAAAAAGTTATCTGTAATTCCTATTTGCTCCCGATTCAGAACCTCCCGCCAAATATCAGCAATAACTTTTTCATAATCTGTTTTTGGAGCTATGTATTCCACTCCGGTATTAACACTGTCAGATGGCTTTGGAAGCATTTTTTTATTTATTTTCCCATTTGAAGTAAGTGGTATTTGTTCAATTTCTATAAAGTGTGAGGGTATCATATAGTCAGGCAGGCTTTTTCTTAGCCCCTCTTTTATATCTTCCATATGACATCCGGCCTGCGCTACCACATATGCACACAGGCTCCCATCCCCATTTTCGTCCTTGTTCTCCAATACCACTGCTTCCTTTATTGAAGGATTTCCAAGCAGCTGTGCTTCTATTTCACCCGGTTCTATTCTGAAGCCTCGAATTTTAACCTGATTATCCATACGTCCAAGAAATTCTATGTTGCCGTCAGGAAGCCACCGTGCCATGTCTCCGGTACGATACATTCTTTCCCCAGGCATAAATGGATTAGTCACAAATTTCTCAGCTGTAAGCTCTTGCCTGTTAATATATCCCCTTGCGAGGCCATCTCCTCCAACACACAATTCGCCACTTACCCCCATGGGTTGTAAGTTATCGTACTTGTCCAGTATATATGCAGTTGAGTTGTTTACAGGTATGCCTATTGGTATGTTTTGCTCATAAGTCTTATTTATTTTAAAACATACCGAAAATGTAGTATTCTCTGTAGGCCCATACCCATTTGTTATAATAAGCCCGGGGCATACATTTCTTACAGCATTTATGTGAGCTGGTGACAGTTTATCCCCTCCAACCAGCAGTTTTTTCAGGCCATTGAATATCTCCGGCTTTTGTGTAGAAAACTGGTTAAAAAGCGGTGAAGTAAGCCACATAGTACTTATATCGTATTTTTTTATGGCGGCGCTAAGATTTATAGGATCCAGAATAATATTCTCATCAGCTATATAAAGCTTTAATCCATTTAACAGCGCTCCCCAAAATTCAAATGTTGTAGCATCAAATGCCAACGCGCCCGTCTGTAGTATACTGTCATTTTCTTCAAAATCTATATAATTGGTGTTTTTAACAAGCCTGACCACGCTTCGGTGTTCCACCATAACGCCTTTTGGCTTTCCCGTTGACCCGGATGTGTACATTACATATGCAAGATGCTTCGGAGTACCTGTTTTATCAGGATTTAAAGTATTTCCGGCATATAGATTGCTATCGCTAAGATTTACTATGTACCCGGCAAAATCTGTTTTACCTATTAGATAATCACATGTTAGCAATATACCTGTTCCACTGTCTTTAAGCATAAAATTTATTCTTTCCTGCGGGTATCGAGGATCTATAGGAAGGTAGGCACCTCCTGCCTTCAGTATACCTGTTATGCCTATTATCATTTCTATTGAGCGTTCTGCAATTATACCAACAATCGTATCAGGTTGTACTCCTTTTTCCCTAAGCACCCATGCAAGACTATTTGACTTATCATTTAACTCCCTATAAGTAAGTTTACTTTTTTCAAACACTACTGCTATATTATCAGGAGTCTTTTCCACCTGTTCCTCAAATATTTCATGTATAGTCTTATCCTTGGGATAATCTTCCTTTGTATTATTAAATGTATATAATATTTTTTCCCTCTCTTCGTCAGTGATGATATTCAACTCTGAGAGCCTGGTATTCAAGTCCGCGGTGATGTTGCTCAGGATATTTGTGAAATGCTTTGAAAACCTTTCTATTGTTTCTTTACCAAACAATTTTGTACAGTATTCAACTTCGAAAGCAATCTTCCCATTCTGCTCCCAAGCGTTCAATGTAATATCAAATTTTGATGTCCTGTTTTCCACTGTTTGAGTTATGATCTTCAAGCCGTTAACCTGAATATCCCTGCTATTTGTATTTTGAAGAACAAACATAGTATCGAATAATGGATTCCTGCTCATATCCCTTTTTATGTTAAGCTTGTCAACCAATTCTTCAAACTGGTAATCCTGATTTCCATAGGCCTTTATGCAGCTCTCCCTTACTTCTGCCAGAAATTCATTGAAGGTCTTTTCGCCTGAAGGATAGTTTCTCATGGCAAGTGTGTTTACAAACATGCCTATTATATCCTGCAAATCCGCATGAGGCCTGCCTGCTACAGGTGATCCCACTACTATATCTTCCTGACCTGTATACCTGTACAGCAGAGCGTTATATGCTGCAAGCAGCACCATGTACAACGTCGTACCTGTTTTCTTTGCAAGGCTGTTTACTTTCTGTGATATTTCTTCATCCACTTCGAAGGCTATCCTATCCCCTTCAAAGCTTTGCACCGGTGGTCTTTGGTAATCTGTTGGCATATTCAATACAGGTACTTCATCCTCGAATTTATGCAGCCAGTATTCTTCCTGTTTCTTTATACCTCCGGTCCTTAATAGTTCATTTTGCCATTGTGAAAAGTCCTTATATTGTATCTTGAGTCCTGCCGGTTCCTGTCCTTCATACAACTGGGAAAACTCCCTTACAAGTATGTTAACTGATGTACCGTCTGATATTAAATGGTGCATATCAAACATCAACAGGTGCCTGTCATTTCCAATTTTGATAAACCCTACCCGCAAGAGCGGTGCCTTGTTCAAATCAAACGGACGGATAAATTCATTTACTATTCTGCCTGCATTATCCTCACCGGACTCAAAATAGTCTACTTTGAACTCTGCTTCTCTGTGTACCTTCTGTACCGGTTCACCATCTGACATTTCAAATGATGTTCGCAGAGTTTCATGCCTCCTTATTAGAGCTCTGAAAGCATCCTCAAATCTATTTGTATCCAGTTTGCCCTCCATTAGTATAGTACAGGGCATATTGTAGCTTTTACCTGCTCTCTCAAATTGATTCAATATATAGAGTCTCTTCTGTGCAGCAGATACAGGGTAGTATTCTTTTTCGCCTGCAGGAATTATTGATGAATATATACTCTCATCAGTACTTTTTATATATGCAGCAAGCCCCTTTACTGTGGGCAGATTAAAAATCTCCCTCAAAGGCATTTCTACGTTAAACTCTTTGTGTATCTTTGAAACAAGCAGTGTAGCCTTTAATGAATGTCCTCCAAGTTCAAAGAAATTATCATTTATACCGACCCTCTCAACTTCAAGGACCTCCTGCCATATTGTTACCAGCTCTTCTTCAATTCCATTTGTAGGAGCAATATAAGGGATGCCTGTACTTATATTGCCGTCAGGTTCCGGTAATGCCTTCCTGTCAATTTTCCCATTGTGTGATAGTGGTATATCATCAAGATGTATGAAATATGGCGGTACCATATAGTCTGGCAGTTCACCAGATAAATGGCCTCTTAACTCTTCAAGACTCAATTCGCTGTCAGACACATAATATGCACACAGGTACTTCCCGCCATCACTGTCATCTTTTGGGATTACAACTGCCTCTCTGATCTGCCGGTGCTTCAGAAGCTGTGTCTCTATTTCACCAAGTTCAATTCTGAAACCTCTTATCTTCACCTGGTGGTCCATACGTCCCAAATACTCTATGTTGCCGTCAGGAAGCCACCGTGCAAGGTCACCGGTGCGGTACATCCTTTCGCCCGGGATAAATGGATTTGGCACAAATTTTTCTTTTGTAAGCTCAGGCCTATTCAGGTATCCCCTTGCAAGCCCGTCACCGGCAATACATAGCTCACCCGGAACCCCTACAGGCAGTAAATTATTATATGCATCAACAATGTAAAGTTGAATATTGTCTATTGGCTTTCCTATAGGTATGCGCTCAAGCTTTTTATTACTTGAACAATCAAAGTATGAAACGTCTACCGTTGCCTCTGTAGGTCCGTATAAATTATGAAGCTTTGCTCCGTAGTTTTTATTTATGTATTTGTTAAATTTCTCTATCTGGCTTAAAGTTAAAGCTTCACCACTTGCATATACCTGTCTTAATCCTGACACCCTTTCAAATTCCTTAAAATGTTCAAGGTACTCTAGGAAAATTTTTAACATTGAAGGTACAAAATGTACTGTAGTTACGCTATATTTCTCTATTGCATCAGCAATTTCGCCCGGGTCTTTTTCACCTCCGGGTATCAACATACATACCCTTGCTCCGAAATGTCCCCACCAGAAAAGTTCCCAAACAGATACGTCGAATGTACATGTCGTTTTCTGTAATATCACGTCCCCGGGTCCTATCGGATACATCTTTTGCATCCAGTTCAGTCTGTTGATTACTGAATAATGTTCTATCATAACACCCTTTGGATTTCCGGTGGAGCCTGATGTATATATGACATATGCAAGATTACCGGATGTACTTGTATGACCGGGGTTGGAAATATCCCTATGATAAAGGTTTTCATCTTCTATGTTCAGAATGGTTACAGCTAAGTCTGTTTTTGCCTTAAACTTTTCCTGCATAAGTATTATCCCAGCACCACTGTCACTAATTATGTAGTTTATTCTGTCGTTGGGAAATCCGGGATCTATGGGCAGGTACGCGCCTCCGGCTTTGAGTATCGCATATATGCCTATTATCATCTCTAGTGAACGCTCTGCCATTATTCCAACGATTGCATCGGGTTTTACTCCTTTTTCTATCAGTACCCTGGCAAGACTGTTTGCCTTGTTATTCAGCTCACGGTATGTCAACTGATTGCCCCTGAATACCACAGCTATATTATCCGGAGTCCTTTCCACCTGTTCCTCAAATGCTTCATGTATAGTCTTATCCTTGTGATAGTCTGCCTTTGTATCATTAAATCTGTATAATATCTCTGCTTTTTCTTCTTGGGAAAGATAATCCAAACCTGTAACGTCTTTTGTGCCGTTCATTAACACTTCATTTATAAGATTATTAAAATGCCTGACTATGTTCTTCATAGAGAATATATTGTCAAAAACCCCCAATTGGTAATCAAAATCAATCTTAACATCATCTTCCGAATCAAATTCCCTAATAAACACAGACAAAGCATTTTTTTCATTCCAATGAGTCAATGCCTCCGAATGAGCCGGATGCCCGCAAAATATAGAATCATGGCTATGTTTTTCATATGACAGAATTATGTCAAAAACACTTTTCTTATCCTCCGTGTTCCCGCCTAGTTCATTGAGAATTTCACCAAGGCTAAGTTTCTGGTGCCTATAACATTCTTTCAAATTTTCTCTTATTTTTTGCATCAAATTAGTAAAGTTTTGTCCACTATGAATTGAGATTGTGAGAGGGATTATATTTACAAAAAGACCTATTGTGGATTTAAATTTTGAGTTTCTCCTGTTTAATATAGGTACGCCTATAACAAGCTCGTTTTTAGAACATACTCTGCCAAAATAAACAGCCAGTATCCCAAGAAAAAAATGAAATGCAGAACATTTATTAACTTTGCAAAATTCAATTATTCTGTTGTAAAGGTGTTGTTCTACAACTATTGACTCTCTGGAACTTGTAATAAGGCTGCTGTCATCTTTATTGACAATAATTTTTCTTGGTATAAGTGGTTCCGGCAATCCTTTTAACTTTTCTCTCCAGAATATTCTATCTTCCGCATTTCTATAATTGTAATCTTCAAGTATAAAATCGATATATGAGTATGTATTTTTTACAAAATCCTGTCTTTCAGATAACAGGGCAGTGTATATTTCCCTCACCCTTTTGCCTATAAGTGAGAAGCCATATCCATCTGTTATCAAATGATGTGCTTTGCAGAAAATATAATAAAGATTTTCACCTGCTTTAATCAAGCATGAAGTAAACAAAATATTATTATAAATATTATATGGCATCAGCATTTCATTAGCCATCCAATTTATACTATATTCTGACGGATTTTCTTCGTTTGAAAAATCATACACTGAAACAGCATATTCTATCTGCGTTAAAAACCTTTGATAAGGTTGTCCGGATTTCTCAAAAAATATTGTTCTTAGTGCATCATTTTCTTTCATAAGATAATCTATAGTTTCCTGAAAAATTCGTAGATTAATTTCACCTATAATCTCTGTATACCCGCCTATATTATAAAATGGCTTATCAGGATATAATATTTGTTCAATCCATATATCCTTCTGGTATGAGGTGAGTGGATATTCTTCTGTATGTATAAACATAAGCTTAATTTCGCCCCTCTCGTGTCATATTAAGTAAGATTGAGCTTTATATAGTCCGGCATTGCATTTATATTTGAAAGGTCATTCTCAAAAACTACAAAGCTGCCTTTTTCCTGAATCTCCTTAAATCCAGCAAATTTATATGTTACATACATTATTCTGTTTCGGTCAGTGGAATTAAACTCAGCATCAATACACAGTACTTGAGGAAACATATGCCTTACTTCATCCCTTTCAAACTCCTGGTCATCGACGAAGGCAATGGTGTCTATTCCTATATTTATTGACTTCGCGATGTTCTGTATAAATGAAGATTTTGTATTCCAACCTATTTGGGGATATAGAAAATATTCCGCCAAACCAAATTCCTCGAGCTTTTTCATTGCGACGTTATATTCATTTTTACTCGCAACAGACTGTAGTATTCCTCTGCTGTCCATTACTTTTATTAATTGAACAAAATCTTCATGCAATGTCACATTTTCATCCTCAAGTAATACTCCGTCCCACAGTGTATTATCCAAGTCCCAGACAACACATTTTATTTTCTTTACTTCTGTTTCACCCTCGGCCATATAACCCTCCCCCTAAACCTTGGTATTTCTAAAGGCATGGGTGGCAATCAGTACTTCGTGCATCTGAGTTGTGCCCTCGATAATCTCATTTATCCTTGCATCTCTGTAATATCTCTCAACAGGATATTCACGGGAGCAGCCATTTGCACCGTGAATTTGCACTGCATCGTTTGAGACCTTATTTACCATTTTTGAAGCAAAATATTTTGCATTCCATGTCTCCATAATAGAGTCAGGGTCTCCTACATCTTTTAAGTAGCCAGCATTAAGACACAACAGTCTTGCAGCTTTTATGTCGACAACCATTTCGGTTATCAGTTGCTGTATCAGTTGATTCTGACGTAAAGGAGCTCCAAACTGTTTTCTTTTTCTAGAGTATTCCAAGGACTCTTCAAGGCATGCATGCCCAAGTCCTACACAACCCCAAGCAACTGTATACCTTCCATAATCCAAACTATTCAATGCAACATGGGATAGACCAGTACCTATTTTCCCCACAATATTTGCTTCGGGTATACTGCATTTTTCCATAAAAAGCTCAGCTATCATCGAAGCACGGCAACCAATTAAACCTGTGATAGGGTTCGTTGAAAAACCAGGGCGTGTTCTCTCTACTATAAAGGCTGTAGCCTTGTCTTCACATTTGGCAAAAATGAGGAAAATATCTGCGACCTGTCCCATTGTCGTCCATTTCTTACGTCCGTTTAATATGTATTTGCCATCCTCACAAACCGCAGTTGTCTCAACACTTTTGGCATCACTTCCCACATTTGGCTCAGTCAGCCCGAAAGCTCCGATAACCTCACCTGAAGCCATCTTCGGTAGCCATTTTTCCCTTTGTTCGTTTGTCCCCCACCGCAGAATAGCTAAAGCAACCATTCCATGAACTGTCAGGAGACCTCTGATGGATGAACACGCCCTGCCAACTTCTTCATTCAGAAGTCCTATAGTAATCATATCCATACCCAAACCACCATACTCCTTTGGTATCATAGAACCTAAATAGCCTCTATCTGCCAATTTCTTAATCAGTTCAGGCGGAGTTCTCTCCTCCAGATCATTTTTTGCCGCATAGGGAAAAATTTCTTCAGTTGCGAAAGTGTGAAACGCCTCCTGATTGTCCAACTGATCTTTTGTCAGTTCAATTTTCATACTTTTACCCCCATAAAAATTATTTAGCTCCTATCCTTTATAACAACCATTTTGCTTACTGCTGACAAAATCGGCAATAGCCTGGATAGACCTAAAATTATTTATATCAAGATCCTCGTTTTCCACTCTTAACCCAAATTCCTTTTCCAAAAACATTACTAATTGCATCGCAAATAGAGAGTTTACAAAGCCAAGAGCAAATATGTCATCATTATCATCTAATTCATGCTTTCTAAAAAAACGATTAAGAAAAGTCCTTACTTTAATTTTTATTTCTTCCATTAATTTTTCTTGTATAATGAACACCTAAGGAAATTCATTATACTTTTCCTTTCTTTTTTTATTTTATATAATCAGTATAGACGCTGCCGATTAGTTAATTTTTCTACAGCAGCTATTTGCCTGACTATTTCCTTAGGAAACTCTAACCACGGCTCTATGTTGAGCGAAATTGTGCCTGTAGCATTTCTTGAATATAAGCACAAAGAGAATCAATGCTAGATGTAATAATAGCCGGAAACATTTTGTCCATCCTGCTAAAATCCGATTCAAATAGTATTAGTTGATTTAGTTGATTTTCCGGTAGAAATAAATACTGCTCCAATAATATTATCTATTGCAGCAGCTGGTTGTATGAATGATAGATGAAATTTTGATAAATGGAAAATGTTAAACATAACCCTGATTGGCATGTTTTCTATTATTGACCTCCTGACCTTTTATGTATTTAATTTAATTACATATGATGAAATAATAAAAATGCTTGTAGCGTTAATTCTTAATATCAGATGAGAAAACAAGATGCCACAACACAAATTAAGCCAGTTAATACCATTATATCCTCTTTATTCTTTGTGTCAACAAAACACTGCCAGATATATTTACAAATTCTTTGGTTTTTACTTATATCGAAACTTGTGTTCAATCTATAAGGATATCAGGTTTGTGCTGTCAGGAACGCATTAGGCAAAGTATGAGCTGTGCAGGATGTCTTTATGATAATGCCCCAATTAAGCACTATTACAGTAACCGGATAAATGAGAGTTGACAAACCGATATTACTTCCGTAAATTTTACTAATCAAGACAAAAAAGTGTGTACAATGTACTAATTTTTTAGTTACCATCATACACACTTCGCATTATTTTCTTGTGAAATTATACTTATATTCTAACTGGCAGCGCTCGGCATCCCTAAAGGTACCCGGCTTGCTGCATAGTCGCTCTGCCCCCTTCCGGTCGCATTGCTCCTTGCGCTGCGCAATAAACGCCTTCGCTTCTTCTGCCTTCTGGCAGCGCTCGGCGTTTATTCCCACTCAATCGTAGCCATACTTTCGCAAACCCTTTAAATACTGGGGTTTCAAATAAAACATCTTCTTTTGGTGGGGTTTATGGTGGGTATTATATCAAATTGGGGAGTATATCGAATTTGTGCTTTTACACTTTCCGATGTTGTTCCACTCAAAATAATAACGTGCCGTGGAAGAGCTTGCGGGAGTGTGTTGTTAGATGATGGTGTGTCAACTAAACTAAATTTTAGAATTATTATAAGTTGAAATACTATTACTTCTTCTTTTTTCTATTTTCTGATCATCACAAATCTCTTTTAATAACCTTGATAGTGATTTCATTTTTCTATGCTCACTATCAATTAATTCTTCTCTTATCGAAACATATAGAGATGAAAACATTATATATATTCCAATTACCATGAAAATAAATAATGTTGCAAAGATAAGTATTTCTAAAGCAGAATCAAAATCTTTAACATTTTCATATTTATATATCCAACTTAAAAAATTATTCCACAAAGAAATAAATAAGGCCGCAAAAAAAGAAGGAATTATAGGAAATTTAGTTTTTAAATTATCAGCTTCCACTAAAGCTCTATCCGATAATTCTTTTATATCATCTTCATTAACAACATCACATATATTATGTATATAATTTATTAAAAGCTCTTTTTCATGTTTTCTTATAACTCGTAATACGTCATTTGTATTCCATAAAACCCCTTTTCCCTCTACATTATAGACTCTTTTAACAGTTTTTTTTGCTTTTTTATTAACTATGATAAATAATAAAAGATACGGCAATAGTATTGAGGCAAAGAACCCAATTTCAAAATTAAGTTTATAAAAATATGAAATATATATGTAAATTGAACCACATATAAGTGGTAAAACTATTAAACAGTAAAACCAGAACTTAAAATGTTTGATAACTAAATTGTATATTCGAAGATCTTTTTTATAATAATCAAATATTTCATATAACATAAATTTTTCTCCTATCATTAATAGTTTTATTAGGTTATATCTCAATTCGACGTAGTAATTCCGTTTATATCACCTTTCATCTAACGTCCAGCACTCCCGGAGCCTGCAGCCCTAATGCTTGCACTCGGTGAGCGAGTTTGGCTGATCATAGTCTAACTTGGCTAGAAAGCACTCTCTTGTATCCAAAAAAAAATGAAAAGGCACTTGTTCTCTGAAGTGCATGTCTTTTTATAAATTTCCTTCTTCCTCTGCTGATATTGGCATTACTTCATCATTTGATTCTTTACGAATTGCCCTTAACTGAACCATCTTGCTATCTCCAAGTAAAGTTAATTTCCAATATGTTGATGTATCTTTTACACTTCTTTGTTTTTTACTCTCTGTAATTAGTCCTAAAGCTCTAAATTGAATAATACAAGTATCAATTTCAGAGTTTTTAAACTTAAAGTTAAAAAGCAGCGAATCTTTTAATTTTTCTTCTTTTAAAAATTCTTTCTTCGCAATTTCTTCAAAACAAACTTTAAAACTATGTCTAAGGTTATCTTCTGTAGTTTCACTTATCATACTTGGTGAAATAGCAGAAAATATTTGGTTCCAACTTGGTCTAAAAGTACCATTATAATTTGTTTCAACAAAACCTACTCTAGGCTTTCTTATTCTAGATTGAAAGCTACAGTGTAAATCTATTCTTTCATCATCTTGCATTAAAGCTTCAGAGCCTATTGGAGGTCTCATATTTGATTCATTTATTTCTTTCTCTAATTCACTCACTCTAGACTTTAATCTTAGAAGTTCTTCCATTGATGCTTGATTCAGCAGCTTATCTGCTCTCACCCAACCAATAGTAGGATATCTTTTTACTGCCGCTGTTAATCCAATAATAACTTTAGCTTTTAACTCATCTGCATTTGACCAGTAAACACAAGTATGTTTCTTTTCTACTTTTTCTCGGAATTCTTTTAGTTTATTCCATGCAACCTCATTTATTTCGGTCTTATCTCTCGACAATTCATCCGGATTTTTATGTAATAAAGGAATAACTGGTTTATTCGTTTTTAATGCATACTCATACTCCTTCTCAGTGTATCCAATACCTTTTTCATCTACTGATCCATAGCGACCTGCAATAATAAGAACATAATAATCAGATGCATCTATTACGTCCTTTATCAATTGCCATGCCGAGTCATCTGTAGCTGGAAAAAGTTC
Organism: Ruminiclostridium papyrosolvens C7; assembly: GCF_000421965.1. Classification (GTDB taxonomy): domain Bacteria; phylum Bacillota; class Clostridia; order Acetivibrionales; family DSM-1351; genus Ruminiclostridium; species Ruminiclostridium papyrosolvens_A. The sequence goes on from NZ_ATAY01000031.1 coordinate 78,570, forward strand.
CATGCCAGCAGGCATATGATTTAATTCAAGTACAGATTTTAAAACAGCTTGCCTTTCTTCTTGTAAATCTCTAAAAGTTGAACTAATAAAAATTTGATATCTTTTTTCCATGATATATCCATCCTTTTTTATTTATACGTTCAAAAACTTTTATGTTGTAGTAAAACGGTCGCATTTCACATAACTATTCCTTTTACAAAATACTATGTGAAAATACCCACTGGTTTGTGTATTAGCGAAATACTTCTCAACAAACAATACCAGTATAATACAATTATACATATCCCTGTTAAGACGGACAATAGAAGAAGCGTAAAGATAGTATTAAATCGAAAGAAATTCTTTAATATAGCCACGCCTAAAAGGCTATAACACCCCCTCTCACTGTAAATGGTTCGCTACACCATTTTCCATTCGATAATATTTCGTTACACTATTTTTTCAATGATTGATTCCCATTAAAGTTGATTTTTGTTTGTTCAGCAGTTTTGATATCTACATTTCCAGTCATTAACTCGGCAATAGCAGTATCAGCTCCACTCCACATATGAGCATAATGCTTTAAAGTTATTTCAGGACTTGAATGCCCCATACGTTGCGATAAAACAAGAACTGAAACATTAAACTCGTTGATTAGATATGAAGCATGAGAATGGCGCAATCCTTTAGCTTGAATTTTCTTTACATTTGCCAATTTTGCATATCGGCTAATGATCCGAGCTATTGTTGATTTAATCATTGGCAACCCATCATAACTAAAAATAAAGTCATTTTCATTACCTAAGCCTATTTCTGATTGTCGTTTACGCCATTCTTTTAAAATGTTAATAGTATCATCATCCAGGGCAATTATTCTTTTCCCATCTTCAGTTTTAGTATACGAATTTCTTTTCCAGTCATTTCGCGTTTTAATAATTAGCATATGATGGACTCGTAACCGTTTTTTACTTAGATCAACATCATTCCAGTACAAAGCGGTACCTTCATTTACTCGAATCCCAGTCATATAATATATCCATAGCATTACAAAATTCAAATGCTCATAGAAATCGCCTATATAAATCTGATTAATTACTTTTTCAAATTCCTGTTTCGTCCAATATGGGATAACAGCCTTTCCTTTTGATATTGCTTTAACCTTTTTGGAAATATTGTATTCCAGATATTGCATTTCAACTGCCTTATCTAAACTCTTTCTAAAGACTCCAAAAATTAGGCTGGCATATGATTGAGAATATCCGGTTCCACCATTTTCTTGGCTTGATAATAACCATGTACGAAAGTTTTGTACGTTCTCAACTGAAATAGAGCGAAGGGGAATAGAGCCAAATCTATCAAGTAAAATTTCAAATGTAAATTCACGAGAAGCAAATGTACTTCCTTCAACATCAGTCTGATAGTAAGGCATATACACGGTTCTCATAAATTGCTCATAAGTCATTTTGTAGTTTCCATAACTATTGACCTTATGATATTCTCTCTTTAATCGTGTTAACTCTTTGTTAGCTTCGAATGCAGAAGAAAAAGGCTTGCCATTAGCGTCTTTTCTTCCTTTTTTTCGTATTCGCCTTCCTGTGATTCTATCAATTCCAAATTCTGATTGATAAAAATAGTTGCCCTTATCATCAACGTATACACCAGGATATTTTGTTGTTTGTTGTGTTTTATTTTCCATTAGAAATTACCCACTTCTGATGTGAGAGAAACGCCTAAAATGGATTCGACTACATCTCTCGGAACTCTGCCAAGTCTTCTGTTGTTGTAATAAGGACAACCTTTCTGAACCATGATTGCTTTTGCTTGTCTGATTAGTGATACTGCTTGATAATTTTTATAACCCAGCTTAATTAAATCATCTTTGCAAATAGTCGTACTCATCAAAACACCTCCTTTATTTTTACTAGTACTCATCTTTTCTCATGAACCAATTTTAGAGAATTGCTCCCCCCCTCCCCCTTTCCGGAAAGTCCGGCCCGGCTCCAGATTGTCGCCCATGCCTGTCGGCATGTCCGAACCGTGATGCTCCGCATCCCGGTCTTGAGGTCAGCGTCTTTGACGATGACCGATTGTGCGGAGATAAATAAATAAGCTTTTGCGCTATTTATTTATCTCCTCCTTGAGAATAGAAGTAGGATTGAAGTTACCACTTCAATCCTACCTCTATTCTCTTATTCCATCTGTGGTAACCAAAACAGCAAAAAAATTGATAAAATCGTTATATTTCGCTTGTAGGCCTGTACCAGATACAGGTGGTAAATCAGACCAGAGTGTATTTAACTACGGTTACCACCGAAACAAGTGTCTAAATGCCTCTACTAAACGAGCGAAAAAGCCAATATGCCCTGCTGACTTATAACCAAGATCGCCGTCAGAATGAACAGCAGCGAGCAGTATATATATTCAAAAACATTACCGGATGCTGTGCCGGTGCTCATAACTGAGATACACAATCTGGCATCTAAAACCTTGCATATGATTCTGTAGAAAGAAAATTTCATGAGCCTTTTATGAACTCCAATCTTTCTGAGTATGGTTGGGATTACCGATACAGGAACTCCGGTGTTTGTCAAAACATCTGCCAGGTAAATGTGACTAAAATAGCCTACTATAAATGCAGTACCCAATTGAGGAGCTTCAAAGATACCTGATATGTATACTGCAATGATCGAGTACAGAATAAAGCCTTCTATAGAGTGAAGAAATGTACGGTGCGGAAGTACTGCTGTTCCCAAAATCACTATGGCAAATATATAGAGCATTACGTGATTGCCGTTCTGAAGATTATATATTACCAATGCAATTCCGAATGTAGCATATATTATAAGAACTATAAACCTTTTTAATACTGACAATATAACATTGATAGTAGTTGAACATGTATTATAAATTATTGCAATCACAGGAATCCTATTAATAAATCTTTCACTAGCTATTCCTGCAAAAATGCAGGTAAATGCTATGAGGTAAGAAATAAAGTAAACTTGATCCATTGCTCCAAACTTCTGTATAATCCACGGTATATTATGCAAAATCAGATAACCTGACGAGAAACCAATGATAAATCTCAGTAATCTGTTCAGTATTCTTTCAAGGGAAGAAGTTATTTTTGTTACTCCAAAAGTTACAGGATTAGATTGGTTGATCATACTTCTTTCGGTATCAGAATCAACTATTAGAGCTCCCAGAGCAGCAGCTCCGATAGCGGCCAGCGAAATTTTACTGTTTCCCTTGATTATCGGCATGGAGGCCATAAACGGAAGGATGGAGAAAACCAGATAATACATAATACCAAGTCGGTAGTGGGTTTTTCCAGTCATTGTGTATCTTCCTCTCAGGTTGTATTTTATTTATTTGCCAAAATACTGCTTCAGGGCCTTTTCTATAACATCCAGAACTTGTTTTTCATTTGCATCCTTCTCAAAATACTTTGAAAAATTATTTGCCGGTAGTTTAAAATATGTAGTCTTGCTAGTTGGAGCTGAAATAAGTATGTTTTTTATCTGGATAAGATCAAGCTTTTTATTTTTGCTATAATACTTCATTTCCGCTGCCTGTGACATCTTGATATTTATGTCGTTGTCATTTAGAAATGTAGCAAGCAGCTCTTGTTCTGCCTTATTCAAGTAGCTGATCTCAACAGCAATATTAAATGCTATTTTGTTTTCATCTACCATATTTAATAAAGTCTCTATAAGGTATGTCATCCTCAGGTATCTCTGTACCTGTGAACCTGAATCACCATATTCCTGGCCAACAATATCCCTGCTCTTCAAGCCTATCGAATCATCATGCTTACCCTTACGCTGCATGGCCTCCAGCTTCATTTTATATCCATAGGCTTTTTCACTAATCAACAGGTCATCCCTTTGCTGAAAATTGCTGTCTACGACAATTATAGAAGCAGTGTCGTAATCGATATCCCTCACAATACATGGCACCTTATTCAATCCGGCTTCAATTGCTCCATTCCTTCTATTATGTCCTGATAGCGTCTGCAGCCCCTCTTTTCTGATAATCAGGGGGCTAATAATGCCAAGTAGCCTAATACTTTCAACCAGTTTTTTAAATTTGTCCCCCCTGTGGGGCTTGAAAGGATGTTCGGGAAAGTCATTTAAAGTAGTAGGTTCCAGGAACTGGATTTCAGACTCAGGATTTACACCAAGTAAATCATTTAATCCTTTGTTTGCATTTACCTTTGAAGCTAAATCAAACCTAGACATTCAAAATCTCCTCCGTTAACCCTCTGTATGCATGGGCCACTATATTATTGGGAGAATACTGAAGGACACTCATTCCTTCAATCGGTGCTTCTGCAACCTTGACCGACTTGGGTATTAGTGTTTGAAAAATTCTGATATTACAACCATAGTTCTTCTCAAGTATCTCCTTTATCTGACGGGATAAAATTGTCTGCCTGTTAAACATAGTAATAAGAATTCCTTCAATTTCAAGGGCTTTGTTAATCTGCCTCTTGATTCTGGCAATAGTTTGGACAAGTAATTCTAAACCCTTCAAACTCAAGAATTCTGCCTGAACAGGTATTATTACACTATCAGCAGCAGTCAAGCTGTTAACTGTCAGCATTCCAAGGCTTGGACAACAATCAACCAGGATATAGTCATATAAATCCCTGATACTTTCCAAGATCTCCTTGAGAACATATTCGCGGGACATAGTATTTACCAGTGCAAGTTCAACTCCGGACAAAGACATGTCTGCAGGTATTATATCTGCCTGCTCAGTCTTAATTATAAATTCCTGATTGTCCGGGATCCTGTCATTATTCATTTTTTCCAGCATTACCTCCGAAAGGGTAATCAAGCCGGCTTGCCGATCATTAATCTCCGTATCTATTCCGGAGCTCATAGTCAGATTGCCCTGAGGATCCATGTCTACCTTCAGAACCTTTTTACCCTTCTGAACCAATCCGTCTGCCAGATTGGATGCTGTTGTGGTCTTTCCCACCCCGCCCTTTTGGTTTGCAATCGCAATTATTTTACCCATTTTCATAACCTCACTTTTTAAAGAATCCTTTGCTGTGTCCTACCTCTCAGCTTTTTTGTTACAATCAAGCAAAGAGTGCCTAGTAACGGAGCTAAATACACATACATATTTGTATTTTTATAATATGCAGGATACTCAAAATACCCTAAATATACTATTGCTAAAATAAAATCATAGGGAATGTGTTTTAATGCATTTAGTGAATCCGAAAGGCTATCTGTCATTAAACTTAAGATAACAAATCCAATAATCTCAGTTATACTAAATAGAACTAGAAACATTTTGATTGTGTGTGATATACCCAAATCATTTATGAGTCTTATGTACCCCCTGACTGAATACCAGCCCAGGAACACCAACTGATAATAAAAGCTGAAATTATTCATCCCTGCGAACCCTTGCCTTCATGCCACTGTATAAAAAAGGATGCCCCAGTTCATTGCAATAAAAGTAGTAGCCGGTAACGCCACTCCTTGTGGTATGCTCCACTCTTCCTGCATACCATTCCCGGCTTTCATTGTCGAAAACCTCTAAATAGTCCCCACAACTAAACGAATAACCAATGCCTTTTCCGTTATCATTCCTTATTAATTCGAATTTATCCAGATGAGAATGTTCAAGCAGTTCACCCTCAATAGTTTGCATGGAATATCTTTTCAGCTTATATACAGCTGTGCCCATATTTTCTATAACGTTTTCAAGTATTCGATATGCCTGTTTGTTCTCAAATCCTTTATTGTCGTTTTGTCCTTCTTCCCAGAAGCTTTCAATTTCGGACTTTGCACTTTTCAATCGTTCCAATGCCTTCAGATAATTACTATTCATATTCAATCCTTCCTTTCTAATAATAATCTTTTGTGCAGCACATCCATGCACTGGAATTCCAAAACAAACAATTCCAGTACATGATCTATTGCAAAAAATAATTAGTTTTATCTCAATAAAACCTTGCCGGTTCAAACTTTAATTTTCAAGTTCCTCGCAGGGGTTTAACCTCTTGGCTCCCTCCGGTATTTTCAGCAGGAATCCATGCCCGGTATATTACCGGATTAATTTAGTGTGCATCGCTGATAAGGTAAATAAAAGAACATCTATGCAATACTCTCTACACTAAAACACAGATTTAACGGCTGTAGAACCAGCTCCATACGCTACCGAATATTTCCAATTGTATTGACTGACACTTTCAGCACCTATACAATATATTTGATAGCATATTTATGTTGTCAAGGATCATAGGGTGGGCGGCAGCACAACGTGTGTGAACAGTGTGTTGGTTGTCGCCTTCTTCGTTTTCATAAACTGCTATTGCAATTTGGAGGAAAACGCCCTATAATGAAAATATAGTGGTTGCTTTGAACGGCACCTAAACAACTTTATAGTTTTTTGTAGAAACTATCGGATACTCAGTGGTTGCGACACTGGGTATTTTTCGTTGTATGGGTCTTATAACAATTCTTCTATCAGTAACCTTTTTAAACTTGATGCTGGATACCAGCAAACCTCCAATGAAGAAGCCACCTATAAAACCAAGAATGAAAACCTGAATGACGTGTGCGGTAGTATAAAGCTGCATAGCCCCACCTCCCTTCACTTTTAGTCAAAATACTTTTACTTACTTTTGTCGGTCTCCTGTATACTATCCAATTCTTTACCTTCTTTTTGATCAGTAAGAGAATAGAACTTTGTCCAATCGTAGCCGTACTTTTTGAAATTTAATGATTTAGCAATTAATTTTGCGGTATGTGGTTTAGGTGTTCTATTTCCATTTTCAATATTAGTATAGTGAGAGCCTGATATACCTAGTTGATTAGCTAGTTTTTCACACGAATCATATCCGCTTTGCTTTCTTATCTCTCTTAGCCAGTTTCTAGTCATTAACTGTTGCTCTCCTTGTAATTCATTTTGAATTATTTATTTATATTGTAATTCTTTTCGAATTATTAGTCAACTATTATTTTCCATATAATTCATATGAGTTTCTTTTTGAATGATTTTTAATATTCAAAAAGAATGAATGTTAAAATAATACATGTGGAGGATTATCTATGAAATTTAATGAGATATTAAAAAACCTAAGATATGATATTGACTTAAATCAAAAGGAATTGGCAAATAAATTAAATATTAATCCTGCAACATATAGGAATTACGAAAATGGAAATCGTGAACCTGATTTTGAAACTCTAATTTCTATTTCAAAGTTTTTTAATGTTTCAACTGATTTTCTTTTAGGGCAATCCGATATTAGAAACTATGAAAGCTTTAGTCAAAAAAAACTTGAAGAACCTGAAATTCCAGATGATGAAAAACAACTGCTTAATTCATATAGAAAATTAAGCTCAGAGTTAAAAGCAGAAATCAGAGGGGAAATTAAGGGAATTTTGAGAACCAGCCAAGAACAATCAGCTTCTTTGGAAAGTGAAAGTAGCATCAACAAAAAAATAATTTAGTTTATATTAATATGTATAGGAAATAACGTGTGTTCAACTTGGACACACGTTTAAAAATACACTTAGGAGGAAAATTTATGAAAAAAAGAATGCTAGTTCAAATTTTAGCAGGTATTGTTATTGTCTCATCAATTCCATTAATGACATCTGGTGCATCAACCAAAAGAAAAATCGATGTAATTTATCAGGGAATTAAAGTAGTAGTTGACAATGTTGAAAAGAAAATTTCCCCAGAACCATTTATTTATAATGGAGAAGTATATGTTCCTGCAAAGGCAATCGCTGGAACTCTAAACAAAAAGTATACCTTTAAAAATAATAAAGTATACATCAGTAATACCGGTTCAGCAGTAAAAGAATACAGAGAGATTGATTTAGCAAAAAAACCATACATAAGTGCTGATTCCGGTGAACTTATCAAAGTTGAAACAATAGGTGGCAAAGTTCCATCTACCAATATCTATTATAACCCAATCGAACAAGATGGTACATATACGTTGGTATATGCATTAAACGGACTAGCTAAAAGCCTGTCTTGTAATGTTGGGCATCTTAGTCAATGGGGGAGCGACACACCAGAAATGCAATTTTCATTTTATGATGAAAATGATAAGCTTTTATACTCCACTGGCATAATGAAAAAGGGAATGGATTTGTTTCCAGTTAACTTTAATGTGATCGGTGCCCTGCAAATTAAAATTAAAATAACAGTTAGTGGTTCGGATAGTATCTATGGCTCTTACCCCGGTCTGAAGGATTTGAAAATATTAACAACAGATTATTAATCGGTATCAAAACATGTGTCCGAGTTGGACACATGTTTATTTTATATTTAGTTGGAAGGGTATTTAGAATATGACGTATTAAGCCGCCAATTAATGAGTAAATGAGGAGTTTATTGTATGAGTGTTGATATTGTTCGTTTGAGAAGATTATGTGATGAAATGGCTTTTACTATTCTTTGTTTAGATGATATTAATAATATTGATATCCATTTGCTTTCAAATGAATTTTTTAAGATATCAAAATGCTACTTAGATTATGCAAAGGAATTTGGTTCAGATGATGATTTTATTATAAGAGCTGTTAATTATCTTTCATATACACATGCTATTCCTCCTTGCGGGAAAGATACTTCTTGGTTTAGTAATGGTTTATCAATATTGTTTGAATTATCATATCCGAATACTTTACATACTAAAGAATCCTCTGCAGTAATGGCAGATATAAAAAAAGGAATAAATAATTCTTTGAATAATTTACAGTTGGAGAAATAGAAATATCCAGTTTACTTGGAAATTAATTTATTATGTGCAAAGAATACTATAAATTTTTATACATAAATAATGAATTTATATAATCACGCTTTTACTTTTTTACCGAAAACAATAATTATAAGAAATTAAGATAATTTGACTTTTCTGCATATACTCTTTGTAATAACATAAAGCAAACGTCTAAAAATAGATACGAATCGATTTAAAGTAGTTCTGTGTGAGGTGTTTTTAATGACAGAGTTTAGTTTAAAAGAATACAGAAAGAATCCCCAAAATGCTAAGGAAAAAGTGTTTTTTGAATTTTTGTTTGAAAGATTTGGCGGTTTAGCATACGATGACGAGGAATTTGATAGTGAATTATTTACTATTTTTGACGAAGAGCATTTGATAGAGAGTTTTGAATATTATATAGCAAAAAACCATATTACATCCCAACAAACAGCTGAGAATTACATTACTAATATTACAACTTTTTTTGATATGTTATCTAATGATTATAATATAAAAAATGAAATATTTGTTAACAAAGAACTATATAAAAGTTTCCTCCTAAAAACAAAGTATATAATATCCAAATTGAATGAAACTAAAAGTAAGGATGTTGCCACAAGTGAGCAATATGAAGTATTAAATTACTATATTGATAACTTTCTAAAAACGCTAAGCATAGAGGATATTTATGATGAAATCAATAAATTTTATGATAAAAAATATTCAAAGAAAAAGGTTTACATTAAATCCTATAATCGTTTTGTATCAAGCATAGCAACTAAATTAGTTATGAAATATGCACTCGCAAATAGAAATATAGCCTATTTAGAGTTAAAGGATTTAGATTTGAATTATAAAATCCTCCATGTAAATGGGTTTGAACTACCGCTTGACGACCAATTAACCAATTTATTACAAGAATACATAAAGATTAGAGAGCAAGTCTTAAACATACATTCTAAACAGAAGAGTACACTATTTATTAAGGCTGATGGAGAACAATACACATTTATTTCTCGAAATGAAGAGCATGTAGATTGTACAAGACTTTTTAAAATAATGAAAGATTGCACGGGTGGTGTTGCATCAGATTTATATGCCTCAAAGCGGATTTTAGAAATGCTTGACAAAAGAATAGATATGTCTATTGTATCTAATTTAAGTGGAAGGACCACAGATAAATGCCAAGAGTTATTTGTTAGTAACCTCAGTGGGGGAGCCGATAGATTAATTCAATTTCTTAAGCAAGAAGATGAAATTATTCCAAAGAAAGTAGCTGAAAAGCAAAGCGATTATATAAGGTGTCCTTTTTGCGGAAGAGAAAAAAATGCGATTAGTGAGGAATGGATTTTAGTCCAGTTTGAAAAAGACGGGAAAAAATATATAGCTTGTAAGGGGTGCAAAGGAAATAATGGAAAGTTCCGCTTATAAAACATTTGAATTAGAAGATGAGTTAAGTCTATATATAAATTATAATGGCGTGTTAACCCTTGCAAGTGAAAGTAGGCCGGATAGCCATAGTAATAATTTGCAAAATAATGAGGAAGAGATTGATACCCAAATAAAAAAAGACTTTCTTGATGATATATATGGTGGCTTAGATATACCAGAAAGCGAAACTCAGGAAGTACTTTATGATAGAATTAGGAGATATCAAAAAATAGTAAATAGACTTAAGTTAGAATATAATTATAAATGCCAATTATGTGGAGAAAGTTTTCTTATTGATAATGGCAATTATTATTGTGAAGCTCATCATATTAATATGTTATCTAATGGAGGCTCTCAATCACCCGAAAATGTTTTAATTCTTTGTGCAAATCACCACAGGATGTTGCATTATGCAAGTAAGTTCTGTTTTGTTGGAGAATTAATTAACGATAAACGGAGCATTAAAATTGAAACACAAGAATTCATAATACAATATAAAAAAGCGTTTTTTCACGACCAGAACATTTCAGAAAAAGACATTTAAGCATAAAAAACCTTGCTTTTTACATCGTTAGAAGACTGAATTATAGCAGGTGAATATATAAACAAAGAGACAATCCTACAAAAATATGCGATTGTTGTCTCTTTGTTTATTGAGATAATTAAAAAACCTGTCTGTACCCCATACCCTTCAAGAAAACAGTGACATATTGGAAATAGCCGAATCGGATATAACAGAACATCAATCGTTTTATAGTGCTGGGATAAAATCAAGTTGTACGACAAGGTTGTCCAGATATGTCTAAATATGCACCAGCCCCAAGGTATCCCATAAAGGGACGATCCCAAAATTGCTTTGTACACAAAAACCAATACAATCGCCTAGTATCATACATTAGTTTTTGTCGTTAATAAATTTATTATTGGCTAATAATCTGAAAGTACCCCCTGTTTATTCCTGTTATTTGGCATAGGAAATGAAGTATTGTCTTCGTTCCAGTAATAATATCATCACAGTTATTAAAGATTTTCAGTAATTCCGAATCTATAATTTTCTTTTCTTGTAAATCATATTCCATTAAAACAAAGTCAAAAAACCTTAAAATATCATAGTACCCTAATGGATTGTTCGTAATCCTCAAAACTAAATCATAAAACGCCTCAAAGTAGCTTGGTGGATTCAAGTTGAATTTGGGATTCTGCTCTGGCGGTTTAAAGTCAGGTATTTGTTTTTGAACGATACTATATGCTGTTTTAAATACTGCCTCTATAATTTCTTCTCTCTTTTTGGCTGAAATCTCACTGGATATTAATCCGTCATAAACTGTAGACTTTTTTTCTTCATCAGGAAAATAATATAGTTCTTTGCATATATTTAATAGTGCATGGACAAACAAGCTTACTAATTCATAAATCGCCCATTTTAAATTAGTAGTCTGTTCTTTTGTAAAAGAGATATCTGTTACTTGTGCAAGTTGCCTTATTGCAGTTAATGTCTTTTTAATTCTAGTATAATTATCATATGTCCAGTAATCACATCCAATAAAATCAGCTATTTTCCTAAATGGCTCATTTGATGGTGCATTCAATTTTTGGAATAATATTAATTTATTACCCTGAGTATTGGGATTCCATGAACCCCTCCAATCATTAGGCTTAATAGCATAATCTGATTCAAGTTTCTCTATCGACTGTAAATCTAATACTTGAATTCCTGATTTCCTTGCATATTGTTTTGTTGAGTTCCTTACTCCACCCTTCACAAAGATAACACTATCAACATTAATAGTATTCATAACCCCTTTAATCCAAGAAATTCTTTCAAGAGGCCTTGCCTGTCCAGACTTGCAATCTGCCCAAATTGTTCTACTTGTAAAATCTTTATGTATATACGTCCCAAATACATCTAAATCGGTTATTGTATCCGCTAGATCATCTTGTGTAGTTTTAATAAGTATGCCTACTTTAGAATAGTACCCCATAGCAAACAACAATCTCTTTATACGATACTCAAGTAGGCTACCACTACTCACTTGCAGATTATTTATATTTATATTTTTATTTTTATAATTTTTCACTTTACTGTTCTGATGTTTTTTATTTAGAGGTATTTGTCCTGAGGTTTTTACCTTACTTCCCTCAGGTACTTTTTTAGTTAAAGTAACTACTTCTGAATGCATAATATTTCTTACTTCATCTGCTTTTACCTCATTAGTGTTATTGGTATGTTCAATTAAATCTAGTTGTAAATTATCTTTGCCTTCAGTATTTTCATTTGTCATTTATCACACCTCCTACTTCTATTATAATAGTTCATCTCGTAAAACCCTACTCAAATAATCTTCTGCTTCTTTAATATGTTCAGGAGACTCACCTAACTTTATTCGTGTTTCCTCAGCAGTTATAAATGTACCCGTATCAAGTACTGAGCTAAAATCTTCAACTTCAGTATCAACTTTAATATTATAACCTGCATTCTCAATAACTTTTAGTGCTTCTAATGCAACATCCTTTCGTACAAGTTCCAAGAAATATCCCGTCCTGTATCTACCCAGGTAACTATTCCATACTGATTTATGTACAACTTTTACTATACCCTTCTTCTCGAGTAATGTGTAATCCGTCGCATTAGCATCATGAGGACCAATCTCCCCATTACGAATGAGTATATTTAAAAACTTTACTGCATCAGTTATCTTTGAATATGGAGTGTAATTCTCTCCAAATCTTATTGAAGCTAATAAAAGTTTAACATCATCAAGGATATCATCATTATATGTTAATGGTTCAAGCATATTCGGACTAAAAACAAATTCTTTTTGAATTCCTCTGCTTGAAATTATTGTTATCGGGTTTATCATTCCGGTCTTTTTTGCCAGTACTAGTAATGACTCGTCTAATGGGGGTAATTTTTCAATCGGAAATCCCTGAGTTTCCCTAACTATCTCAACTACTTCTTTAAGACTCTGCTTTTTACCTAACTCAAGACTAGACACAGCCATCGCTATTTTTTGATGATTAGGCCCCCAAACATACTCGTTGCTAATAATAGCATCCTTACTTTGGGATTTACTTAATTTTTGTATTAATTTAAACTGAGTCTGTAATGCCAGAGCTAATTCTATATCGCGTTCTGCATACCCTTGTTTTACTAAAAGTTGTATCAAGTCGTTCTGGAGATAAGGTATCTTTTTGGTTTCATCCATAGTGTTAATTGCAATTCTCTCCAGATCCGAAGGATCCTGGTTCTCAAAGACTTGTCCAGCAATTTCTAATACATCTTGGTTTGAAAATATATACTCTGATATTCCAGTAATATACCCAGAAGTATCTCTAATAATTTCTACCTTTTGGTCAGATGCCTCCTCCAGTTTGGGTAATATTACTAGATGTAATTCATTTTTCTGAATTCCCACCGATCCGGCCATTTTCTCAAGTTTTTTTATTTTATTTATCTCACGATTACCTCTTATAACTCCTAAAAAACGGCCAGATTTGCCAGCAGTACTCAAATTATCGATCTCATCTAGGTTTGAACTATCTGTTGTAAATCCTTTTATATGCTTGTGAGCTGCAATTGCCCAGTACCCAGATTTAATGTTATCCTCATTTGCCATTATTATTCCTCCAATACAAAAGCTTAAAAGCAATTTATTACCTTATTTACAATATTATACAATAATTATTATTATTTTTATATATGCTTTAGCTTTTTAAAGGTTGAAATAAATTAGATAAATTGCTAATATCGGTTACTACTCCCCATGCCTTTCACTCCCGGAACACGTGCTCACATTACTGAAAAAACTGTCAAAGTATTCCTCCGGATAGTCCCTTTGCTCAAAGTTACTCCTGTTGCTTTTCTCTGTGGCAGACTTACCTGATCTTCCCTGTGTCTGAACCATGTACCCTTGTTCTACTGCCGTAACGAAAAAGCTTTCAACACTACCTATCTTCTGTGAGCCGACAATACCGGCCCAATTTTGCAAACAGTACTGAATCTTTTCAATACCCTGCTTGTTCAGAAGCTTGTGAAGTACCTTGAGATTCACATTACCTCCGGTTGTTGAGTCAACTTCCTTTTTGAGATTATTAATATCTATACTGTCATCAACAACAACATCTGTTTTTGAATTATTTTCTGTTGTTGTTATAAAAGAATTGTTTATATTATAAAAAGACTTGTTTATATTAGTACCCGATTTTTCCGTGCACGGTAAATCCGTGCACGGAAATTTAGGGGACGGCTCCTCCTTCCCCGTACCCTGATTTTTAGGGGACGGTTCTTTGTCATGTTCAGTTACCACATTTTTATGTTTTTTGCTGCTTTTCTTTTTCTCAAGTTGTTCTACCATCTCCGGATTAGCTACCGGATGACTTGTGAGGGTGTATATGTTGCTCAAAAACGTACCCTTGCCATTTTTACGCTGTTCTACAATTATGTAGCCATATGCCTTTAAAAACCGGAGGTGCTTGTAATATGTATCTTCACTTATATCCAGATCTCCTAGAATTCTTTCAACGGACGGAAACGGCTGTGATCCTCCACCTGCATAGCTGCAAAAATATGCATATATTGCTTTTGCTTGTATTGTCAGTTTTCTGTCCAGCATTACAAGTTTTGAAATCGTGCCGAAACCCTTTGAATTTACGCCTTCGGTTATAAGTATATCTCTAAAATTATCCATAATTATCCTCCAGTTTATATTTATACGCACAACAAAAAACAGCCCGTTTTCAGGCTGTTTCAGATTTATTTAAGAAAACTCAATATTTTACTGACTCTGCACATAAATCAGATCATCCGTAGCTTTACCCCTGACATAGAAAACCAGTCTTGATGTATTACGGCTATCCCAGGTGTCGATCCATTTCTCGCTTCCATAGGTTGACGCACCTTTCTTCGTTACCAGGTCAAAGCTTACAAAGGTTTTATCATCCGTTTCCAGTGGAATAACC
Source organism: Ruminiclostridium papyrosolvens C7 (assembly GCF_000421965.1). GTDB lineage: Bacteria > Bacillota > Clostridia > Acetivibrionales > DSM-1351 > Ruminiclostridium > Ruminiclostridium papyrosolvens_A. Next base: position 93,685 of record NZ_ATAY01000031.1, read on the forward strand.
CACTCAAATGTATAAGTGTTTCCTGAGGTTCTTGTTAATTTAACGGTATCAGTGTGTGTTTCCCCTTTGATAATATAGTGTATTCGAAATGCCGCATAATCCGGTTCACCCTGGATATCAATCCTTCCTTTTACCTTGTAACCGGCCTTGATATATGTCCTACTGTGGCCCACCAGGGAGAAATAATTTATCGGCATTTTTATGGCAGGGATATCCGTGTTGTTTCTCCGTGGATACCTGTCGATTTTGCCATCCCGGTTATCATCAATGCCCTTGCTTGTATCAAAATAATAGGATCTCCAACCTAGATCCAGCATCATTGTAACTGCAAAACCGTATCCCTTGATACCTACGAATTTATAGTCTACATTAATTGTTTCACTCATTCCCGAAGGAAGCCATGCTTTAAATTCAGCACTTCCAAACTTACCATCCGGATATGCTCCATCAGTAATATCAAGTCTAAATTCCCATGTCTTTACCGATCCTGAATCAGATATCAGCTTTATATTTCCGGAATCCGAAGTGTATGTATGACCTTCGAATAATAATTGGGTTTTTGATACATATTGTGATGTTGTAAACTTAAATACATTTGTATCACCTGTATTTATCTGTGCTGCAGCTTCCTTGCCGTTTATATATCCTTTCAGGTTTATAGGGGTTTTTACCGTGACCGGAAAAGCTATGGTCTTGCTCTGTTCTGCATTGGCTGTTATCTTAAAGAAATAATTACCGTCTATAAGGGTATCAGGTATATTATAAGGTATACTGTTCCAACTGATGTCATTTCCGCTTTTAACGCCTGTATCTGTACTGTAGCCGATATTTTTAATACCTGACACCTGAGTTCCACTTAAATTGTACAGGGCCATTGTCAAATACGGATTTGACGGATATCTTGTCCATAAATCAAAGACTTCTAGGTCTTCACTGGCCGGTAAGGTGACAGGAGACGTTGGGTTTCTGAATACTGTTTTCAGTGCCCGAAGTTTGGCTTCAAACTGCATCGGAGGTGTATCGGATAAGGTAAATGAAGCCTCCGGGACATCTGTATAGGTTGTTCCGTTTATATCCATGGTAAAAACATCTGACCAAGTGTTTTCTATGTCCTTTACATAATATCTGATTCTATATGTACCGGGGCTCAGATTGTCGGGTATTGTATAGTTCCATTCCCCGCCTTCTTTTTTCCACATAATTCTTCTATCTGATATTCCTTTGTCAGTTTTGGCTCTGGTAATATTATGATCCAGATCATAGCTAAGATCCTTCCAGGTTGTCTTATAGGTATTTGTAACCCCATCAAAATCCCAATCCAGTACTGCCTTGGCAACAGGCTTTCTGTGTACATATATATCAACCTCTGTAGCTCCGCTGTAATAGGAGTAATTATCTCCATATGCACCGGAGGGCTTGTCTTTTACCCTTCTGTATATCCGGTACTTTCCTACATTTGAAAATGAATTTTTTATATCGTCTTTCCATCCTGAATCAGCGTTTAAAACTGTTTGGGTTCCGGATTCCTGTCCTGTGGGGTTATCAAAATAGTCCTTGTCATGTACATATTGCATTTCTCTTGAAACTATTTCATCTTTTTCAAGGTCGTCTTCGCCCACATTCAGGGTAAACTGTTGATTCTGAAGAATAAATATCTGTTCAATCTCCGGGGTTTCCTCTGAAATGTATTCCAGAGCTTCATTCAAAATCTCCTGAACTGTCTTGCTTGTTGAATCTATATATTTAGCACAGTCAGGATATTGCTTCAGTATGGCGGGTGTTCCTGCCAGAATAACCTTTGCATCTGTCTTTGCCAAAACTGAATTAAAGTCTGAAATATCCGATATATTACCATCACTTATATATATGATGTATTTACTGCTTTTCCCCCGCCACGTATCTGTGTAAGGCTGCCGTACATATTTATATATAGTACCGCTGTAGTAGCCTGTATAGTTGGCAACCCACTGCATATTGGGAACCCAGTAGGAAACTGTTCTTTTTGCAGTTCCGGAATATCCTGACCAGGATCTTGTCCAGTTAAAATATCCTTCCCCATGAGTAGGGTTTATGGGATGTCCGCAAGGAGTACTTGTGTATGTATAATTCTGAATGTACATGTTACCCGAATAACCTTCTCCATCACTGTAGGAAATGCTGGATGAAGGGGTTGAACCACCATACCCATGTCCGGAAGCATAACCACCACCTGAACTTATAGTCTTGGTCTCAATTCGGGTTTCATAATGTCCAAAATCATGATAACCGCCGTTGTCTGTTACACTTGTCCTTTGCAGCTTGCCCGAATAACCGGCACTGGTAAATGAGATTTCTTCCGAAGGGTAATTTGTTCCGGTATTGCTTGATATACTTGCAGGGGTTGAATATTCATAGGTTTTCATGTCCCATATATTGACGTTGGGAATAATATTTCTGCCCAGCAATGCATTTTCCATTGTCACTCTGTTGCTGGCAATATATTCGTATTTATCCTGTGCTAAGTCCTTATCCCTCATGATATACAAATCTACGTTAGGTCTTTCAACGGGAGCATCCACGTATATATCTGAAAGCGGTTGGTAGTTGTCTACCCAAAAATCACATTCCAGACTTGCTGACTTTTTATCCGATTCGGTAACATACTGAGATAGCGTATCCTGACCATTTACACCAACAAACTCATCCTGGGCGTATATATAGAATTTGTAGTATCCAAGCTGTGTTGGAGAATATTCTGGGAAATCACTAAGACCATTCCATCTCTGAATCAGTGTGTCGACACTGCCGTTGTCGTCACTGTCATACCACAATTCTATTCTGGCACTTGCTATTTTGTCACCATCTGTACTGTTGACGTCATAGTGCCAGGCACTTATCTGATCATTTCTTGTTACTATGCTGTCAGATAGGTTCAGCTCTATATTCGGAGCAATATCCTCAAGTACCTGGAATTCCACTGTATATGGGTCAGACCATTTTCCCAGGGTGTTTTTGCACTCCAGCGTCAAGGAGTATGAACCCGGCTCTTTATATTGCAGTTGCTTTTTTAAGTCGCTATCAGTACCTTTGTACAGTTGTGAAGTACCACCGTATGACCATCTGTATTCAACTATTGGATATTTGTCCAGAACCAGTTGTATGTTCCCGTCAGCAGAGATATTTTCAACATTTATTATCCGGTTTTGCTTCCAGGAGTTCGAGGAAAGCTTAAATTGTGCAATAGGCTTTGTGGGATATACATACACATAATCCGTTGATACATATTCAACCACGGCAGCACCAAGTATCTCCTGCTTTTTATCTTCCGGTATCCCCGTCAGTACAATCTTGCTTTTATCAAGGATGTATCTGCAGATAACTTCTGCAAAGTATCCGTTTTTATCGGAAGTAGCCGGAAAGATGTAATATCCTGAAAAGAATTGGTCATAGTCAACGGCTTCCCCATTAACGTACAATTCAGTACTCTTGACTGCTGACATATCCGTATTGTCTGTAGCGTCCCGGAATAGAACTGTGTCAAATGCCACTTCACCGATGTGATTATGTATTTCAAGTGTAGGTATATCAATTACTAAGGATTCTTTTTTTGCAAGTGCTTTAAAATTGTTTGTAAGAAATTTGTTATTGCCTTCTGCCGTCTGAGTGTGGGTATCCTTATATACTACTTTTGCAGTAGCTTCCACTGCCAATAGATATTTATCCCCTGACTTTGGCAGTTTTTTTATGTCTGCTACAGTTGTTTCTATTGTAATAGTTGCAGTACCTTGGTTGTCCGCAGCACTCTTTGGTACTATCGTAACGGCTTTCTTTTGCTCATCAGTAAGTGTAAGGCCCGGGATTTTGTCTAGGTTTAATTCCCAGTTTTTTATATCCTGTCTTGTATAAAATGCACTTCTTGTAACAGGATCTTTGTAGTAGTCACTGTCTTCCAAAACTCCCTGTACTGTAAATTGAAGTTTTACTTTTTGTTTATCCATTTCTCCGTTTTCAGGTATGCTTGGCAAGGGAGAAGCAAGTGTGACATAGCACTTTATCGGCAAGTCGTACTTGTTATTTTTCAGTATTGGTATTGAAAACGTCTGATACCAGATAGAGCCGTTTGGCCTTATGTGCCACATCTTTCCGCTGCCGGAATACTGGATTGTCGGAGCCGACTGTACATATAGGTATTGATACACATTTGGGTCGTAAACATTGTTTCCGTTGGGTATTCCCTTAAATCCGTTTACCGAAGAAAAAGTTCGGAACATCCAGTTTCTCAAGCTTTGCACTATAGTCCTTTGATAACGGTTATTTATGTTATATGCTCCATCATTGTAGGTACTTATTTTTGCTGTGAGTGCTTTTTTAACTTCATTAGAAGCACTCCAGGGCTCCTTTACCCAGTTTCTTTCTTTAAATGAAGTCTCAGTTGCAACATTTATCATCCACATATTACTGAATACTTCTCCATTTACATCGAAGCCCAGGTACTTCCACTCTCCCCGGTTGGTCTTGCAGGTATCACCATGTGTTTCAGGGTTCTGTTCCTTGCCTTTGCATGTAATTCCGTTTGGTTTTAAGAAATATCCTCCGTCATAATAAATATCAGGCTGCTTATTGTCCAGGTCACTATGTATCTGATATCCGCACTTGAAATAGTTTCCTGCCACGCACTTGTAGCTACCATATACTACAAGGTTTTTTTGTGTGAACATCCTGTAGTTGAGATAATATGTATTAGTACCCTTTTTTATTGAAAATGGCACCGCACCTCCTCCAGGAAGTGTAGGTAATTGGTTGTTCTTTTTATAACTGTCGTATGTAGTCCGGTCAAAAAACTCTATACCGCCCTTTTCATATTTCAGGGATGTATAACTTCCTGTTGCATTTATCTTGAAAATCACAGGAAAAAAAGCAATAAAAAAAGCTGTACACATTATCATGCACAGCACCTTAACTAATCTGTTATTCAATTAAATCACCTTCTCAAATTTAGTTTAGTTTAAGCATCTTATCCTTGGTTATAAAATCTTTAGCCCATACTTGAAATGTAAAAACGTTACCACTATCACCATTACCACCAACAACATATATCTGTCTACCATCAACAAGGTATACACCGCTTTTCCACTCGACTCCATTTATTGCATAACTTAAATATTGGTCATGTATTTTTTTTGCCTGCTCATAATTCTTTTGAAACCATACTTTTAATAGTTCATGGCTATAACTTTTTAAGTCTTTATTATATTCATCAACTTCATAGCTTGAAATTTCATACAGCCAGCCATTTGCATTATCATATAAGCTCTCTTCTTTTCCTTTTGGTATTTGTGTTCTTTGAGATGCCATTCCAATTCCGTTCATAGGTAAAATTAATCCGTTGAAATTATAGTTCATATACTTTTTAAAGTGATCCTCACCATTGAAATAGTTTACTGCAAAGCTTTTGTATTTCTCACTGAAAGTAAAGTCTATCTTCCCTCCTGTTATCAGGTTACAGTTCTTGTACATTGTTTGTGCTGTTTCCCATATCTCCATCATTGGGAACAAGCCTTTATAAAGGGTATATTCCTTGTTTTCATAGAAGCCTGCGGTTTCATTGTCATATGCACCGTTGTTGGCATTGCTGTTTGTCCATTTGAAGCTTTCGCTGGCTGATGGAATGCTTTCCACCCTTGCCTTCTTGTCCAAAAGCTTTATTATTATGACGGATGCCTCAGCTCTGGTAAGAGTACCCTTGGGATTGAATTTGTTGTTACTTCCTGTTAAAAGCCCTACTCGGTAGCAGTCGATGACATCCTGAAGGTATTTCCCTGTGATAGTAGGATAATCTGTCATTTTAAGCTTCTGGTAGCCTGCATATACATTGTCAAAAAAGCCTTTGTTACCCTTGGACGGGTATGGGTCGCTTCCCTTTATAAAGTAATCCTTTGGAACTGTTTCATATTTTCCTAGGGTTCTTCTTGCAAGACTTGCCGCAAGTTCACGGGTAATAGGTTTTGTATAATCCTGAATTTCGCCTTTTGACAGTATACCTTCATTTAAGGCAATATCAACGAAGGGTTTGTAGTACGGTACTCCTTGAGGTACTTCCGGTCGGTAGCCTATTGCTCTGACGAGCATCAAAATGTATTGTCCTCCCAGGAGCTTTTCATCCGGCCTGAAGCTTCTGTCCGGAAAACCTGATATTATTTCAAGTGCAGATATTTTTGATATGAAATTCCTGCCCCAGTGACTTTTAATATCCGGGTACTTAGCCAGCTCAGTATCAAGGCTTGCTTGTGTCAGGCCGTTGTATTTGTCAACAAGAGGCTTCATACGCATTGCTGTTGTTGTACTGTCTGACGGATCAGCATTTTCCGCCGTTACGGGTAAAAATGCTGATAATATAATTGCTAATACTGTTATCATACATAAAAGTTTTTTTATCATTCTCTCTATTCTCCTTTTGACTCATTTAAAATTTCGTTTGACATATGTTTACATTCGATTTGATTTTGTTATAATATATATATGGTGATTGGATATCCGCAAGATGCGGCAGTCACATTACAAAGTGTAAAGTTTAAGCTTCATCACCCTGTATTGCGAGTACAGGGTGATTTTCGTTATACCAGCTTGATTATTGTTATAATCAAGGAGAGTAACGATATGAGAAACATAGAGAACATTATCATTAAAGATATTGCTTCGTATATCTTCATACCAGCCACCTCCCTTCTTTTGTAAGATGGGAATGTGACTAACGCACCCTGCATTTATCCAATCACCAAAATTGATGATAGGATTAAGCTTTGTAATATTATACCATGTATTATTTTTCCATAGAAGTTTAATTTGTACCTGATTTGTTTTTCCCGGCCCGATATTTCTCAACTATAAGTATAAAATATAATGTTAAAACTGTTATTAATAATATTGCAATTAAGTCACATATCGTAAATGCATTCTTGTTTAAAAACAATGCAGCACAGCCAACTATAAGATTATATGTATACGCTGCAAGACTGAATAAAAACCGATTTCGAGTTTTTGCTCTGATGTTGATTGATATGACTAGCAATATCAGACCTATAAACTGAAACAGAAGAAAAATAATTTCGGCTTCAGTCATCAATACCACTGTCCTTTCTTTCTATATGCGAACCTTTAAAAGCTATAAAGGTTGCAGTTCGTTTTTTAAAAAGACCGTCTATTTCATAGTTTTTAATAAAAACCATATAACAAGGTTTTTTCTCAAATTCAGTTGTTTTTGGATTCCCATTTACGTATATGGTTTCCGAATCCGGATCGGCAGCATCCCAGAATGCCAACGAATTTGTATTTATTACGGTTTCTATGGAAGCCGGATCCGTGACACTGCCGGATATATTTTTTGAATCATTTGTTATTATGTAGTTCATGTCCGTGTCGGTTGGGTTGATTATGATTATCATCATTTTTGGTATAACTTGATCTTTTCTTATACCGGCATTTGATTCCAATGTACTGAAAAAAGCAGCAGATGCCTTTTCTGTATCTATGACAATATTATCGGTAGATATTTTCCCTGTAGACTCGTCCACACCTTCAGCATAGCCTTGTCGACTGAGCTCGGTATTATTCTCCTGGACTGCAGCCGACACTGCAAAATCAATAGCACTGGCAATACATTTTTTCTTGTATGAATATAAAGAATAATCTGCTACGTTAAGTACGATAATGGCAAGTACTAGAACTATTGCCATGCTGAAAAACATGAAGCTAAGTGTTCCCTTGCTCACTATACACCTCAATTCTACATTCTGCCCTGGCTTTATAATATAAATTCTTACTATCGTCAGCACTGATTCCGCCGTTCTGCAACCTGCTGTACATTGATATGCTTCCTGATTTGATATAAACCATGAATGCCTCACCCTTGTTTAATTTTTCTCCTATTGTGTAATTAGTCAATACTACGATTCTACCCCCAGCGTATACTCCCTTTTTTAGAATAATGCTGCTGCCAACTGAGCTAAAGTCTGCGATTTTGCCAATTTTGGTCTTGAACTCGTTATAGGCTTCAGCAGTCAGTCTACCTGTAATTTTTACCTGGTAAGCTATCAGATCAACCTGATCCTTAAGATACCTCTGCTTCAGATCATAGTCCGAAATTGCAATCCCCTTAAACATTAAAAGTGCAATAAAAGGGATAATTATCATTGCTACAAATATCTTGTTCATAAACCACCTCTTTACGGTTCAGGCACTATATTGTTATTTGTCTGCTTTACCGTCATGAAAGTCTTCTCACCTCCCGTCCTGATTTCGGTTGCAATGGGTATTATCACCGAGACAACCAAGCCTATACAAAGTGCAAATAGAATTATTGATACAATTACCTTGTTCATTAATTATCAGCTCCTTCAGTAATTAAACCGTTTGTGTTATTCCATATCCAAAAACGTTATATGATACCGGAGCACTCAACGTATTGATGTCTGTCTGAGTATCGTCCAATTTGTCCTTTGCTCCCTGCCCTGCGGATTTACCGGATTTCATAATAGGAATGATAACTGCCACTATTATTGCTACCGTAAGTGCAAATAGTATTATCGCAACCAGTACTTTGTTCAAGGTTCTCACCTCCTTCCAAGTAGAATGTTTTGACTTAAACCACCTCCTTAAAATAAAGGTCGTAATGCTATATTTCATAAAAACCCCGCATGAAGTCAATTTTGCAGGGTTTTTTGGGCATAGAAAAAAGAGTTGGAGTGAACCAACTCTTTTTTTGTTATATTTCTATTAACTTTGCTGAAAAAAAGTGTTTATCTAAAATTCAGTCCCACCCCAACCGCATACTGTACATTCAAAATCAGTCCAATAACCCAAATTACGACTATTACCACATGGACAAACATAAATTTCCTTAACTCTGGTATTTTTAAACCTGGTTGTTTTTCCGCATTCAAAACAATCGTCATTGGTATAATATACATAATCATCATTATAATAAAGAGTCCACGTAGTAACACGACTACAACTATTACAGTACATATCCATCGTTTCCGAAGATTGCCATGTTTCCATAGAAGCCGGAACTGTGAATATTAATATCAGTAAAGATACAATCCTCAATAAGTTATATGTATATATTAACATATAAGGAAATTTGTGTAAACATGTCGGTTCAATGTTTGTATCTGTCTTGCATTTATCTATACATATTTAAACGCCTCGAATACCATATCCAGCATAGGCTTAAGCATTAGGTTTGCCAGTTCATACAGCAGTGGAGTAATACCCACGAATGCAGCAATATCCAGCCAGTCCATATCCTCATCGGCCGTAATCAGTATTCCCTCTGCCTTGCTCCTACGGTTCTTGGCAAGTATATCCATAGCAAGTTTTTTATCTACGAGAGAATATATTCTGATGGTATCAACCAGCTCCGACATTTTCTTATTTTTCGTTGCAGCTCTCAAGCTTTCTACAGCAAGCCTTCTATCCGTCTGAAACAGTTCTCTGCATTCTCTCATATGTTTTCTATACCGACGTGATCCTTTAGCCATCTGCTCCAGGATATCGGTGGTCTTGAATTCCTCCATGCTGCCTAAAAGCTCAAAAATGTTCTCCAGTCTGATAACCTCTTTACGGTAAACACTGCCAAGCAGGAGCCATTTCATCAATAAAAATATTTCCGGTGAAAAGAAGGAAAGTATAGCTATAAGGATAATTTTCCAATCAAACAGATTTATTCTTTTCAATGCATACCAGGTAGAAAGGAATTTTTGGACATTATACTCTATATCTTCTTTATTGGAGGAATGAATCAATCCCGGTATGATTTCTGAAAGGTGTTCCCTTTTAAACTTGTCGTCCATTTTCTCAAAATAACCTTCATGATTCACTCTGTCCAGAATAGTATAATACAGGGAATAATTGTATCCACTGTCAGGGCTGGATTTTTGAGGGTTGAAAGTCTGCAATACGTCTATATTACTACCGGCTTTTGATATGATATTCACTTTTGTGATATCAAGATTTGTATAATTTATCACGATTATAGTGACCGTAATCACCACCATGCAAAAAAATTTCACAATATACAGGGCCTGTAAAGATAGGTTTGTTTCTGAACATTTTAGCGATACCAGTCCAAATTTATTTAAAATAAAATTTTTATCTTTTGTAATGAAGTTAAGAATGGCTTTTAAGCCTCGTATTTGTGTCAAATTTTCTAAATTGAACTCTTTAAGAGTTAGAAATCTTGACTCTCTTGGATACTTGCTCATGAAGATCCCTACCACTGCCAGAAAAAGTCCAATGACAGTCAAAATAAACATTGTTCTCATAATTCACCGTCCTATTTAAGTCTAACTACATCTTTCTGAGGACTCTGACTACAACCAGGGACAGTACCGAAAAGGCTATAACTCTGCATATTGCAAGGTTTGTGTCAGGATCAATCAGGCTTACATCATTGCCTATAATCAATCTGTTAATCCAAAGTACGGCGGGTATACTGAGGATTGATGCACATACAGCGAATATCTCGTACCATAAAAGCCTTCTGTTTTTCTTTTTTTCAATACTAAGTTGCGTGGACATTGTATTGTTTAGCTTATATAGTTGTCCGATGAGATCTCCGCCGTTTTCTTTATAGTTTTGCAGCATAACAACAAAGATACTGAACCAGATATTATCGATCCTGTCTCTCATACTTTCTAACACTTTTTGGGTATCAGAACTGTCCGCGGCCTGAAGCATCAATCTACCCATATTTTTATTCACATTTCTACTACACTCTCTTAGTGCAGGCTTTATTTTGTTGTGTTCAAGGAAAGCACTTCTGAACTCATCAATCAACTTTGGAATTTGTGTGTTCATCCTGTATTTATGCAAATCAATTAATAGTGACAAAAGGTAATATGGAAGCACAATACTCATTACAATTATCATTACCTTTACATACCATAGTTGACCGATTCTATTAAGCAGTAATATCAGGGTAATGCTAAACCCTGCCATAATAACTATCATTACATTCGAAATAGTATTAAGAACTGAATCCTTTGAGAATGCAAATTCCAGATTGGTTTGATAGTGCTTTTTAATTCTTCTGATTACCGGCAATTTCATGGCGAAGGAAAAAATATATGCGAGTCCGCCTCTGCCACGTATTGGGGCATTGCTTTTATTTAGCCTGTTACTGCTTTTTTCATATACTTCCCAAAGAAGTCCGGACAACAAAAAAATTGCACCGACTGCCAGTGCAATAATGTAATAGCTATCATATTTCAGTATTTTATCCATGGGGCTCCTCCTTTTCGTAGGAAAAGCAGTCTTCATCAGGTTTCAGTACAAACAATCCCTTCAGGTATTCCCTGTCCTCCTGAGTCATTTCAAATTCCATACATGAATTCAGGGTACTTTCGCTAATGCCATTCCTGTTAACAAGGTATTTACCGCTGACTTTATCGTAAATGAATAAATCACGTATTATATAACTCATGTCTTCTTCGTTTGCAATAATCTCCGCAAATTTGTACACGTATCTGACTCCCGTGTCCCTGTCAAGTTTGATTTGGATAACAAGGTCTATTGCATCCGCAATGTCGAAGCGTGCTTCCCTGTAATCCGTGTAGAATCCAGTCTGCATCAGCAACTTTCTCAAATCATGTACAAGTCTTGGAATACTTGATGAATGGAATGTGCACATGCTGCCTCTAGCCTGCCTCAGCATTGCATTGATCATTTCAAAGGCCTCCATATGGCTCCTGACTTCCCCGAATATTACAATATCCCGGTTCAGGCGGAAAAATATCTCCATGATATCAGTAGGCGTGTACTTATCTGCGTACTGAAGCTCAATAACGTTTTTATCCTGATACTTTCCTGATATATTCAGCTCATGTATGTTCTCTGCCAATCCTATAGCCAGATCATCATCCAAATTCTTTATTACGAGTTCATCCGCTGCGGTCGTTTTTCCTGATCCCATCTCTCCTATAATGGCAATGTTTCTGCGGCCCTTGCTGCTTAATATTTTTAGAACCTCCATCATCTTTTGATGCATAAACCTGTTGCGGTCTTTCTTGCTTAATGACTTGTAAGCAAATATGCGGATATTAACTACATAGTACCTTGACAATGGCGATCGCAGGGCTGTTACCCTGGATCCGTTTTCAAGGGTTGAGTATATAATGGGATTTCCTTTGTTCATTTCCAGATTTGCGGTAGAAACTATTCTGTCCTCAATAATTTTTGTGTATACTTCATTGCTGTAAAATCTGAATTTTGAGTTTGGCACCTTACGCTTTATACCTTTGTATTGGATCCATACGTAATCACTCCTCGTTGTGGCAACTTCGTTGAGCTCACTTTCAAATATGAGCTCATCCAGAATACTGAAACCAAATAACTCCTGATATATAATCTGTGCAAGCTTCTGGAGCTTCTTTTCAAAAGTGTCGTATGTACTTATGGAAAACTTCTGAAGATAGGCTTCGATTTCAGTATCAATCGGCTTTTTTATATTATCCTGTTTATCTCCGGTATAAATATTTTGAAAATAATTCAGATGATATTGAAAGATAATTTCATCAATATTTTTATGCGTGATTTCATCTATCTCACTTAAAATAAAGAAAACCATGTTCCTGGTAGTATCTCTGGCTTGTTCGTTTCCTTCGGTTGCTTTGATTCTAAGCTCCTGTTCCCTGTCTGTTATCCGTTGCAGCTCGGAAACTTTTTCCTTGTCGCTTGTGAAGGTCTTTTTACTGGATTTAATTTTCTCTTCAATTACCGCAATCAGTTCGTCTAATTTAATCATGGTTAAAACCTCCGTGTATCCAGTTGAACAGCTGCCTTACTTTCCTTGAAGGTGTAGTACTTATTCTGCCAGTCGTTTCCAGGTTTAAGCTTTTGAGTATAAATTCACTAATACGGCTTAATTCTTTATTGTATTCAGTCGTATACTCATGAAAAGCTACCAGTCTGTTCTTATTTTTCATTTCCAGCAATTCATTACTGTCAGGAAGCATAAAAACGTTATGGAGGTTATAAAGTTTTTTAATTTCCGTGACATCAGGATATATTTGACGATAGGCATTCACAACAAAGGCTATTTCTTTACCGGCAACGAAATTCAGGCAATCCAGGATCTCCTTATCCTGATTGATTACATTGATGATATAATCGCTGTTTTCCAGTAGCATGTTTGTAAGAATATTTTCATGTCCTGAAATGGTATCAAAAAACACGATGTCAAAATTTTGTTTGAATTCATCAATGAATTTTGCATATTCAGGGAGGTTCCTGCTGACATAAGACATGTTCGTTTTCTTACTTCCGAGAAAATAGACATTCTCAATCCGTCCCAGGATTTTCAGCAGATCAATACTATTATCTTGAGATAACTTTAAATTGACAACGTCCTCAATGTTCAATTCATTATCATCTATTCCAAAAAGTTTCAATAAATTTCCGTAGTTCAAATTACAGCAGCAAACCAATATTTTCCTACTACTGTCAAGTTGCTTTAAAAGGCTGTTTACAAGCATATACAAAAAAATGGTCTTTCCGGTTTTCTTAGCCGGTGACCACACAGATATCATTTCCCCCATAATATCGCATCCTTTACTTTTTATTTTTCTGTTTGCAGAATCCCGTTCTTTATCTCATCTGAAATATTATTAGTATTAGTAGGAATAACATAGTTTTCTTTCGAAGGCAGCTGTGTTTCATCACAGTAAAGCTCGTAAGAAAGTGTGCCTGCAAGTCTGGCAGAATATATTCTTGCTCTTTGGCTACTGTTTAGTAGCAGTTTTATAAAGCCTTTTTTACTTCCAACTTCGCTTCCTTCTGTATTAATCCCCGAATCATCAAATACCATATCAACCCTGACCTTTGATAAAACTATCTGTGGTCTTCCTGATGCCTCTTTTAGCTGGACAATGATATCTACAAGGGAACCTTTCTTTACAAGGTTTGCAACCCTGTCCTCTATTGTCGCAGGTAATACGATTGCCCTGATATCATCAGCATATATCTTGCTTTTGGATATAAGGTTATACCGGTATATGTAATCTCCTTCTTTAATTAGTCCGATGGATTTACTTCCCGTACATTCGCTTATATCAGTAACCATGTTTTCGGTTGCTGCAGATGCCTTTATTGTTTTTTTTCTGATCATGCTTTCATTGATGATTGTATTTTCATCAATTTTAGTTGATGCCGAAAGCACCGTTACATTCTTTTCTGTATCCAGCTTATATGTATTAAAAATAAAATACCAGGCTGCTGCAGACAGGATAATAAAAATGCCGGTACAAATAAGAACTGTTTTAATTACTAACCTTTTTCCCATTTTTACCTCCAAGAATTTTCTTTAAAAATATTTTTGATTTGTTGTTGTTTTTGTGACTCCCTGAAATCTTAAATATGCCAAGTAATTTTATGTACTCCTCAAGATTTCTTCCGTTTATTCTTAGGGCATATGCAGCTTTGCTGTTTCTGAACTTGCATCGTTTTTCACTGTAACTGATACATGCCATGCTCGGAAGATTCGCATTGAAATATCCCAGAAGAGCATCAGTTTTTTCGTTATACTCAAATAGAACAAAGTGAAACTTATCCTGACCAATCCCGTGATTATCCCTCATATAAATTGTATAGTTCTCTGCCTGCCTCCTGCTGATCCTGTCACCATGCATGGTCATAAGAATATGATCAGTATTTTGTAAAACAGAGATTGCACACAAATCAAGGCAGGATCCGTTGACATGAATCAGGGTTAAATCATAGTTTTTATATGCAAAATCAATTAGCTGGTTGATTGGTTTATTCACTAGTTCACTGTATTTATATTGTGAAAACTTTGGAATTAAAGAGAATACCTTGACTTTGTTCAACTTGATACAACATTGTTCCAATTTTGTTCTGTCAAGACTGCCATTATCAATAAGTTCAAAAACATCTGGCAGATTCTCCTGTTGATTTTCAATGCCCAGAGCTGCATCCATACCGGAATCAAAGAAATCAAAATCCATCAGCATAACATTTTTATCACAATGTCGTCCTGCGACCGCTGCCAGTTCTGCTGCGAGTTCTGCATTTCCGACTACAGTGATCACCTTGTTATGGAAATTAACGATTCGTTCAATTATTTTTTCTTCTTTTACTGTGACAGGCTTTTCCTTTATGATTGTTTCTGCCAATAAGCCAAAATCAAATTTCTCAGGATAAAAGATTAATACACTTTCCAAAACTTTGTTATTCAGTTTCTCAAATGTAATAAAAGCATGTACGGACAAATTAGCCAATTTGCTTACCAGAATTCTTTCTGCATAGCTTTCTATTTTCTCCGTCAGCATTACAATCTTTATATTTTTATCAAAAGCTGTATTAGCTAGTCCGATAAGCAGCTCACCTTCTGCATCATCAAGCAGCATGTTTACAATCAGAATATCTACTGATATATAGTTCAGCAGATCCATCAATTCCGTTAAATCACCCACATTATCTATCAGGGTATGATTCTCACTTAATTGAATCCTTTTATCAATTTCAGGGCTTCCTGTAGCCAGTATCACTTTCATAATATCAGTCACCTCCTCCAACATTTGTTTCTTCATGCAAAGTAATTCTGAATTGATCCAGATAGGTTACAATATTGTATGGGTTAATATAGAAACGTTCCTTTTGGCCCTCCAGTTTAATTCCAATCTGCAGGTGCAAATGAGTTATAAACATTCCGGACGTACCAGGAGGGCCGTACCCGGTATTACCGACATACCCTAAAACGTCTCCGGCCTTAACTCGATCCCCCTCATGGAAGGCTGTGTTAAATCCCCTCATGTGTGCATAGTAAAAGTAGGTATCCTTGTCAGTAAGGACACCTACTATATTTCCACCAAAATTATTCCAGTTCATATCTCTTATAACACCATCTGTAATTGAAACTATGGGGACTCCTCCATCAGTAATTATATCGTTCCCTTCATGAGCTCTGTCACCGCCGAAGGTTCTTTGTGCTCCAAAATCGTCTGAATGTGTATAAGTGTACTGTATCTCGGTTGATGTTGTTTCACGTTGCGGCTGGCCGTTTTCAGGACCGGCTTTTGTGCCGTCGGCCGGTTGTTTGCTATCATCGTTGCTTTGTTGGTTCGGAACTGTAGTTGTTATAATTTTTGATTTTGGAATTGGCCCAACTTTAAGGTCATTGTAGTATTTTGAATAGATACTGTAAATTTCCTTTGAGTTATCAGGCAGCAAATCCGGATTACTACTTTTTGCTTTTTCCAACAATTCCGGAATGATTTCATTTGTAAAGTTATCAGGGTTAAAGTTGGCTGCTTCGGCAGATAGTGTTAAAAAAAATGCAAATTCAATACCGTTTTCCGTTGCAACCTTATTTGCAATACTCAGAAACTCTGCCGGTATATCCAGGCCTTTTGCCATTACAATGGGATTGCTACTGGTACTGGAGCTTTGCATAAACATTATCAGTAGAAAAAAGACCAAGAACAATGGCATCAGGAGTACTGATCCGGTGATAATTATCTTTTTCTTTATACCCTTTTTTAGTTTGTTTAAAGAACGTTTTGGTTTCTTAGTCAATCTTATCAGCTCCCTTGCTTCTCATGGAACCTCCATTTTCCATACTTGAATTTTTAAGGCTCTGTGTCAGGTAACCCGCAGGATTCTTTATGTTTCCCTCCTTTTCCTTAACTTCCTTCATCCTGCTTAAAATCTGCCTTACATTTTGCTTCCCGTAACGCTTTATCAGATCCTCAAAAAATTTGTCATCATACTTTTTGTTGTACTTCTGGTTAAACTCATTTGTATAATCTTTTGCAGCATCTTGTACAATGATTTTGTATGCCTCCCCTCTATCAATCGACTGTTGCTGTCCGTTAACCACAAGTCCTATAACGTCTTTCGGCCTGGATTCATCTTCCGAAGATTTACTTGTTTCATTTCTGGATAGAAGCTCCTCAGGACTCCCCCCTGCATCAACGATTTTCTGTAAATTATTTGCCACCGCAATTATTTCACGTTGTTCAAACTTCGGAGCTCCCAGAGCTTCTCTTGTGTCGGCTTTTCGTACAAATGAAGAATATTCAGGCTCTTTTTGTAGTTTGTCAGCCTTATTTTCAGCCTCCATCTTAGATATCTCATATTGCTTCTGAAGAATCTCTTCGGCCTTTTTCATCAGCTGTCTGAAGTTGTTGTTGTCTTCCGTCTGATCATCATTCATTTCATTCAAAATCCCGGAATATGAGGCTTCTGTATTTGGACTGTTGCCTGAGCTACCGGTATATGACTGACCTGATCCTGATTTATCCCCGGAGCTGACTGACTTCTTTGCTTTCCTTTTCTTCGGCCCGTCACCTGCTTCACTACTTTCTTCAGCCTTTATCTTTTCTGAAGTGTCTGCCGGCTTTTTGGCATCGGACTTGCTTTTCTTCTCGTCCGGATTACCTGTTTTACCTTTTCTGAAGCCGGACATTCCCGAGCCCATAAAATTATTTATCCTTGACTCAACATTGGAATCCTTTCGGAGCTGCTTGTTTATCATAGATGGGTTGTGCGGTGTTAGTCTGATGAGTGTGAAAAGCTCCAGCAGAGCTTCCCTTTTCCATATTATGGACAACACGATAATCACCACAAGCAAAAGTGTCAATATCCATCCGTATTGATCGGACAGTTTGAAAATAGCTGTCATAAATGCAAGCATTACTCCTATACAAAAACAGATGATTACTTTTATTGATGCAAAACCTATAATTTTTGCAGCCCAATTCTGCAATATTTTCATGCCGAAAAAGGGTATCAGTGCCATTACCAGAACGAATGCTCCCAGTAGCGTGAAAAGAATGGTAAGCACCTGATAGGAAATCATAAAGAAACACATGATAGCAATCACTGCAAAAATCAGTATTAGCGGTATGGCGTATGCAATCTGCAGACCCAGTCTCTTAACTCCCCAATCAGGAGTAAAATGCTTCTCATCTTCAGCCAATTTCTTAATATATTCTTTGCGCTCTTTGCTTCCCGGAGGTAGAGACAATATTTTATTTTCTTCTCTCTTAGCCATTTCCATATTACCGAACTCAAGCATTTGCCAGGGTTGATGTACATATGCAGACCAAATATTATCAACTGCTGCCATAACTGCCGACTCAGGAGATGCACCGCTGTTGTTTGCTTTGAATGTTCCGGCCAGTACACTTTTTGATATGGCCTTTGAACCGTTGTCCACCTGTTTGAGTATCTGCATAGGGTTATTGAAAAAATATAATGCTATGGCAACAATCAAAGCGGTTTGTATTATGGCCACCCAGACCTGAGTTTTTTGATTCTGTATTACTTTAACTATAAAAAACAATCCGAGAATTAAAATAGCAATCAGCGAAAGTTCATCGAATATAGATGTCTTCATTTCATGCATGAATGTATTTACTACTTCTGAAAGCATTCCATAAATATCAAGTTCAAAGCTGTAATAAAACACTGTGATTAGCATATATGCAAAAACCACCTGAACCTGAAAAAGGACATTTGCGAATGAATTCAGCCCATTTTGAAAGGTGTCTGATAAACTGAACATACTACCATCTATTGTATCAAGGCTATAATTATCTCTATACCTTATATGGTCATTTGCATTTTTGCTGTTGAATATGTCATCCAGGGGAGACGAAAAGGCTGATGAACTGGGTGTGTCTTCAGCATGAATAGTTACCGGAGTCAAGGCTGTGAAAAGTATTATTAAAACGGAGCAAATTACTTTCCTGATCACTCCCATCCTCCTCACGCTCCTTTTTCCACCGGCGTGGTTGAAAATGCATTTATTAAATGTTCAAATACTGCATCGAACTTTAGCTTTCCAACTCTCCGGTCAAGATCCATAAACAAGCACTCTCTATTCTCCAGGTTTTGAACTTCTTTAATGTTTTCTTCCGTCACCTCCAGATCCAGGAATTCAAGAACTCTCTTAACTTCATTTATCTCTGTAGTTTTGAAACAGAACTTATAGGTTATGGCATTTTTAATTCCTTCACCCTTCAGATCATTCACGGAGTGACCAATAAATATGCAACCTGCATTAAGTGATCTACCCATACGTGCCAGGAAGTTCATGAGCTTGATTCCCATCTGTGTTGAAGATAAGGCCCATGACTCATCAAATAGTATGATTTTGAATATGCTTCGGTCACTCATTGCAAACTTCTTTGCAAAGCTTGCAATTGGGAGCATCAACACCGTAGATACCGTCTCTTCCTGAGTATAATCATCTTTGGGTGTAGAAGGATCCGGCATAACCAGATTTTGAATCTGTAGTATATTAATCCTATTCTTTATATTCAGACCTTCTTCATCTCCCGTTCCGAACAAAAGGCCTGCCATTCCGGCTTCCCTGAGTAAAGCGATACGTCTTCCCACACGTCTTGCAACATTTTTGAATTCATCAGTTTCGGGAAAGTCCATCAGTCTTCCGGCCAAGGCACTCATGGACGGCTTTTTCTGCTGCTTAGTCCACTTTATTGCTTCAAGAACTACCAGGTATTCATCGTCTTTTGGATTTAATTTATAGAGTTCCGCCAGAATATTCAGGGCAAGTTCTCCTGCTTCATCAAGGTTATCCCTATAAATGATAAAAGGATCAAGTTTGCCCCGATCCTCCTCATTTGATGACAGTGTTATGATATTTATGTATTCTTTAAGTTCAGGTAAATCATCAAGCCATTTGGATCTTTCGCCCTTGGGATCGAATATAAGTCCGCAGCCACCGTATAGCACATTTAAGTACATCAGCAAATTGGCGTTAAACGATTTACCTCCACCCAGGGTTCCCAGAAATGCGGCCGAAGCAGATCTGTCTTGCAAGCAGGCAGCTCCCATTGAAAGGAATACCCATTTTTCAAGTATTCCGGTTGTTCCGATATAGGGGCCCTCGTTATCACCAAGAAGCCTGGTTGCCCCTATCATGCCCCCTGCCAGAGTTCTTGGTGGCAATGGCTGAATGTAATCGTTCATATATCTCCCCGCACCTGGAATGAATTCCATGAACAGCTTCAGCTGATCGGCAACAGGTCTTTCAATTACAAAATTAAAGTCCT
This sequence comes from Ruminiclostridium papyrosolvens C7, assembly GCF_000421965.1. Taxonomy (GTDB): domain Bacteria; phylum Bacillota; class Clostridia; order Acetivibrionales; family DSM-1351; genus Ruminiclostridium; species Ruminiclostridium papyrosolvens_A. The sequence continues at coordinate 113,760 of NZ_ATAY01000031.1, forward strand.
CATAAACCTCTTTTATAAAATTTGCCCGTTCTTCCAGCAACTCCTTATTATCCGCAGCAAGGCAAAACGTGATAGATGCTCTTGTAATCGGAGCTCTTGAGGCCTTCAGTTCCGATTCCAATGCATCTGCAAACTCCTTGGAATCGGACAGCTCGTCCGGAACGTCTTCATTGTTGTCCTCTATATGCTTTATCTGGCTTTGGATCTCTCTTCTTTTACCACCGATATTCCGTATACTTTGTTTGTGTTCTATAGTATCAATATGTATGCATACCTCAGTTTGAATCGGATAATCCTGAAGAACTAAAAGCCATTCACTACCAGGGAATTCAATTCCATCAGGGATATGATTAATTGCCAGAAAGGTCTGCCAGGATGCTGTGCCATCTCCGTGATCAATTTTGATACATTTTTTAAAACCTTTATAATCTACAAGTCCTTCACTTAAAGTAAGTATATCTTTTTTATGAGGTCTTATTGCCACTTCTCCATTCCGGGTTACCCTTTCTGCAAAGGGGCCCCAAGAAATTAACTCACCATTGCTTAGATTATATTTCAGTTTTACATCTCCCAGGCCACGTCTGAACATTCTCCTTATAAGCCACTGACAATCCAGAGAATCAGCCTTTTTTATTGATATTCTTTTTGATTGCTCCTTCATGTAGAAATTTGCAAGCGATGAAAATGAGTCTATTTCTCTTTTCAGGATTTCCTTTGTTTCAACAGAAAAAAGTTCTGAAAGAAATCTGGTTGGACTCTTGATAAAGAACTCAAATCCATCCTTGAGATCCTTGATGATACTATCACTACTCTTCAGCTTTGTCAGCACATAAACAACATAATCATTGCTACTGCCCTTTTTGCCTATTTTTTCTTTGAGATACACACCCGTACCTTTTGCATGTGCTTCAGCCCTTATATACAGGTTATCTTTTTTCTGCATTCTGCCAATGATGTTCTTATAGTGTTCGTCAATGTTCTGAGACATTGGAATAATCAATATTTTTGCTTCAATTCCAATATTGGCTATAAACCTTGCCAGGCTGTTCAATATTGATATTTTATTCTGATCAGATTTGTAGTCGTAATTGAATCCGTTCATTTTATACATGGCCCAGCACTCTTTATAGCTATTATTAAATATGAGGTTTTCCTCGTAATACTTTACCGGAAAATCAAACAATCATGCTCCCTCCCTTCTTTCTTTTTTCTTTTTTAGTTTTATGATTTAAGGCAGCTTCAGTCCTGTTAACAATTATTAAGTCTCTAAATACTATAGGAGTTGAAAAACAGACATTTTTGATTTTATATTCATCCACTGCCTTAAACCTTGCCAGCTTACCCGGAGACATTAGAAAAGCCACATAATCCAAGAAGAATTTATGTGGAAGCTTACCATCAAGTTTTTGCTTTGTAAAAAATTTCATAAGTCCGTACGGAATTGCAACGTACTTAAAAACAAAAGGCAGATAACTGAGAAACGGCAATATTTTAAGCAACAAATATGTAATACACAAACTTGCTATAAAGTATATTGCCTGATCCACATCAACGGGTACAAATAATTTAATACTGTCTATTGAATAAATTTTTCTTGGTATTTTCCATACCGATTTATATGTCCTAAGTATTACCCTGTTCTCATTCTCCATATTCAGCCTTCTCTCTAGTTAAATATCTTCGACCAAATAGTTGAACCTAATGATTTAAGTGCTGTCGGATCATTCACTATGTAAAGTACTATTGCTGCCAATACAAGAAACCCCGCCAGCTGCATCCACATTTTTTTCATTATGAACGGTACACATATTACAGCTACTATTAACAGTGCAATAAACCAGATTTGTGACTGAAGCCAAGTATATGCATTCTGCCCGAAATTCTCACCCGCTGCAAATACATTTACCGCAAATAGTGAAAAAACAATAACAAGTATTAAAACTGAAATTACTCTAGGCATATTTCGTTTTAAAAATAACATATTTAATTCCCCCATTTTTAATTATTAGACATTCATTTTGTCAATGTAGTATTTGTCCTCTTTTCTTACCAGATCGATTTTATACTGTTGTGGAACAGTTACCCCGTTAGTACTGTCTTTAATTGATAATTTTACAATTACATAATAGCTGCTTTCTGTATTCTGATAGACAGTTATATCATCAAGGCTTACAAACTCATATCTTCCCTCCAGTCCTTTCAGCTGCTTGGTAGAATCCAACATGTAATAGCTGATTTCTCCTGGATTACCGGTGTAATAAATTTTAAAGAAGCTTTCCATTACACTCAATATAGCCTCTTTGGTTCCTTCCGATGCTTCTTTTCCTGAATACGGCTTGGTTTCAACGTTTGCCTTATCTTCACTAGGGATAAACGCCGGGTAACCCGTGATCTGGAAATGTCCAGCCTTTTCAAGTACGGGGATCCGTAGGCATACATCCTTGATTTGATAATCTTTCATTAATTCAGTTTGTTGTGCCGGTGATTGATCAGAAGATGATGATTCTACGTTAAAATACTTTACCCTTGCCCTGACATCAACTGTAAATGTATTGTCAGAAGTCCAGGTAATCTTATAGCCATCTGCACTAAAAGCTTCTGTTCTTACATCTGCCAGGATATTCATATTAATGTCAACATCCTTTTGCATATAGCCGACAAGCCTTTTCAAATAACCTTCAGTATCCCGGCCATTCAATGTTAAATATTCCAGACAGAAGCTTTCTGCAAATGCTTTTCCCTGAAATTCAATGGTTTTTTTAGCTTCGGAGTCTTTTTCGAAGGAATCAATCAAGGTCTGGGCTGTTACTGTCTCGTCCTGTTTAAAAATCGATCCGATACCCCTTAATAACAAAAATACTACTAAAGTCCATAGTAGTATTTTTCCTATTTTTTGAGGCACGGTACTTTTTAGTTTTAAAACTTTATCTTTCAAATTCTCACCTCCTTTCATATGAAATTTTTAAAACCCCTCCAGTTCATCATCTCCTTCCTCATTATCAATGTAGCTTGGTTTTACCGGGTCTTCCGGCAATATATCATTATCAGATTCCTCGATACACTCTTCTGTTGCCACGGAGTCATCTCCGCAGGGTATATATACTCTTTCCTCGTCATCCAGTCCGTTATCCCAGTCATCAAAGTTCGTAAGCATTTCGCCCTGTTTATAATCTCCTTTTCTCAGGAACTTGTCATCAAAAGCATATGCTTGGAATTCAAAGGTATCTGCGCCTACCGAATACATAAATCTCCCACGGGTATCATCCATATCAGTGGCTTTTGTGTTGCCCAAAACCATTTCTGAGGCTTGAGGATCTACCATACGGCCTGATATTCTTATTGGCAGATTATTTTTTATCTGTCCCGGTATGACTTTGGCATCAGGTCTTTGAGTGGCAAGCAGCATATTAATACCTGTGGCTCTTGAAAGTCTGGCCAGGGTTGACAACTCTTTTTCAATCTCTTCATAGACTTTTTTATCGGCTTTGCCGAGTCCTGTTTTATCAAGCATCTCTGCTATCTCATCACAAATTATAACTATTCTGCAGAGCTTCTTTTCTGCTATGGCATTGTATTCAGGCAGGTTTTTTACTCCCATCTCCCTGAACTTATTCAGTCTGGCAGTATTTTCAGCAACAAGTTCCTTTAAAATTTCAAGTGCCCTTTGGCGTTCGGTTACAACTTCTCCGAACTGCTCATATAGCGTACCGAATTCAACACCGCCTTTGAAGTCTATCATATATGGCTTCGCACCTTTTTTAATACACTGCCAGAGCATACAGCGTAACAAAACAGACTTTCCGGATCCGGTGACACCTGCTATCAAGGCATGAGGTACTTTATTCAAATCAAATACCACATCCTCCAGCATTGCAACACCTACAACCAATTCAAAATCCTTTTCGCTTACACAATTATCCGACCATGGTATGAAATCCATTAACCCCTGATGTGTGGGTATTGTATGCAAGCTGATTATCTGTTTTGATGCTTTTGTGTGTTCCAGTTTTACAATGTTACAATCCATTACAGTCTCCAGATCAAGGCATCGGGCTTTCCATTCTGAAACAGGAATATTGCTTCTGAAGGAGTAAATGACTTTCTTACCTTCTTTCTTTCCCCCGATAAATTTGGGGTAACCTTTGCTTTCATTCCATTCACCCTTAATATTCCTTGTTTTATGCTTTCCTTTATCATAGAAGCCTATTGATTCAAATTTCTTATCGAAGGTATTTATAAAATTACGGTAGTCCTGGCCTTTCCAATATAAATAAATCAAGGGCAATGCTAGTGGAAAATATAGAGCAATATCGGCTACCTTTCTGTATTGCAAAGGTACATGGATGACTATTCTATGTTTCAAATAGAAAAATGCTGCTCCTATGGCAGCATTGATAGCAAGATAAATGAAATTACTCGTTTTCTCCGGCAGTTTCCGAATCCCCACACTAACATCAACCAAAAAGTCGAATACACCTTTTAAAAATCCTATGATAAATTCACCTAGCATTTCTACCTGCTTATCGCCTGAAGCTGACAATCATATCACTCCTTCAAATATATTTCTGTTGTGGAAACGGCTTCATGTCCGAATTCCTTCTGAATGGTCTTTTTAGCCTGTTTGGGAGTTTTTCCGTCCTTGAGTTCATCCTGAAAACGTTTTTTTGCATTATGCCTTCTGAGATCATGTGACTCAAAACCGTATTCAGCTGCTTTTTGTTTTAAATATGATCTGCTGTAAAAGAGCCTTCCACCCTGGGACTTCTCAGTAAGATTCTTTAGATGTTCATAAAGGTATAGATCATCCTGGACATGTACATCTCTTGTTTTTCGTCCCTTTCCGCTTCTTATATGTATTGTGATTTGTCCGTTATCGTCAAAAAAGATATCTTCCTTTGTAAGGTCAGATATCTCTTTAACTCGTAAACCACTTTTATGTTGAAGCCTGAATGCCAGTTTCAGTTTTTCATTTCTGATTGCATTGATTTTTCTGGCAACCGTTTCATTCGTTATTCCGGATCCGGCTACTCCCCGATTATGAGGGATCTCTTTAAAATGATTAACCAGGTCGATGTACGACTGCCCGAACAAGATTGATTTAGATTGTTTTAACACATACGTCTCATATTTTCTTATTGCGGATATATACTGGGAAAATTGTCTTTCATCCTTCAGTTTGTCAACAAGAAAAGAATTCAAAGTATTGATATCAATTTTTCCACCAGTACGCTTGCTGATCTGATTTATACAGGACAAATATTTTACTGCAGTATCTTCAGTGATCTTCTTTTTACTGACAAGCTCTTTCAGGGCCATATCATAACTCTCAATGTCTATGTGCCACATTTTTCTTCTTCCTTTTCCATATTCAATAAAAGTTCATATGCTGTTTTCTTCACTGCAACTACTTTCATTACCCTGCTATCAATCTTTTGAGTCTTCGTAAATCTGGTTCGGTCTTTATCCGTTGAAATAAGTCCCAGTATCTTATAAATGTTAAGATGTTCATCAATTTTTTTATTATATTTGCTGCTTCCGGAAATAAACCTAGATAGTGCCGTCCTGAAGGATTGAGGCTTAAATAATATGTACTCTCCTTTTTCAATATACAGCTTTTTACCACTGGGAGGTACTTTCATTAAATAGCTTATTGTTTTTGTAAATGTATTTAAAGCTTCTATGATTTTCAAATTGGAGCCTCCCCCTGAATATATTGTTTTTCTTCCGATTATCGGACATAAAAATACCGCTGTTCAGTTTCACTGAATGAGCGGTGATGGAATGATTTTTAATATATAAAGATTGTGAATTAAAGTGTTTATTTATTAGCTACTCCTGTAGCAATTAAAAAATATCCCAGTAAATTTATACTAATATCAATCTCAAATTAAGAGTTACGTCTTATATAGGAAAGTGTGTCACTCATATTATTAGCTATTTGGTCAACATGTTTATTATAATAATTTCTAGGTATTCTACCAGACGTGAAATTTATAACTATTCGCGGATTTTGTAACTCATTTGTCAGTATTATTAGTTTAAAAGTTTTTAACTTATGTTGTATTTTTCTACTCCCTGCGCTTGCAGCAATTGCCCCTATTTCGCCAGACGCTTTGCCACTTAATAAAACGTTTAAGGTATTCCCCGATATTACGTCATCCCTTTCTTCACAAAAATTATAGGAAACTAAGTCTGAAAAATTATGAATTCTTGCAGTAGTTTCTTTTGGACCCTTAACACACCACTGTTTAGAAACGTCATCTACAAATAATACATTATCCCAAAATTCAATTCGTTTACTTTCAATAAACCCAGTCTTTTTAAGCAAATCGGCAAATTTATTGTTTTTTTCTGCTACCTTTTTAGGGTATTTCAAAGATGAAATAAGCCCAATAACAGCAACAATTAGTAATATTAATGAAACTATATAATACATTCCACACTCTCCCATGTTATAAATATAGTTTAAAAATACCATAAGTACCGTATAAAAACAATAATTTTAGTACTTAAAACATACGGCGGATCTTCATATATAACAACGTTTGATTTGTTATGCGTCTTTTAATAAGCTTAATGGCATCCTGGCTCTCAATCTTCACACTAAGTAACCTTTGGTATGCTTGAGTTTTTTGTTTGCTTCGATTATGTCAGAGGGCAAACGGTTTACAAACTGTATAAGGTTTTATTACCTTTTACATTATTTCTCCAACCTGTTATATCAGAGGTTTAGTACCTATAGTCATCCACATTCCGACCAAAAACCTTTATTTTTTCATCCGATTTAATTGGCATTTATATATCACCTCTCAATGTCAGTCTTTATAGTTCGTGACATTAGTTGTTATTCTATAACCGGATGTTGCTCTTACTTTCTTAATTCATCGACATTGAACAAACAAAAAAGACAGCATAATTTTCAAGCTGCCTTAGTGGCTCAATTCTCCCGATTGAACAGAGATATTAATTTTTTAACCCTAATAGATGGGGGGACTTTTGGTGGGGAACTATTTATTTCTAACCATTTTATTGCCTTTCAAAAAAGGGGAAAGCCTTTTAATTAGGCTTTCCCCTTTCAATTTAACTTACATGTTTATTCCCACTCAATTGTAGCCGGTGGCTTCGAAGTTATATCATACACAACTCTGTTGATGTGTTTTACTTCGTTGACAATACGGGTAGAAACCTTCTCCAGAATATCGTATGGGATTCTTGCCCAGTCAGCTGTCATAAAGTCGGTAGTAGTTACCGCACGAAGAGCCAAAGTATAGTCATAAGTTCTTTCGTCACCCATTACACCAACACTTCTCATATTTGTCAAAACTGTAAAGTACTGGTTGATTTCTCTACCCAGTCCGGCAGCCTTGATTTCTTCACGGAAAATGTAGTCGGTATCTCTTAGAGTATCCAGCTTTTCTTTTGTCAAATCACCGATAACTCTGATAGCAAGTCCTGGGCCCGGGAATGGCTGTCTCCAAACCAAATCTTCAGGAATTCTCAATTCCTCTCCGGCCTTTCTTACTTCGTCCTTGAAAAGGTTTCTGAGAGGTTCGATAATCTCCTTGAAATCAACATGATCCGGCAAGCCGCCTACATTGTGATGGCTCTTAATAACGGCTGCATCGCCAAGTCCGCTTTCTATAACATCAGGATAAATTGTTCCCTGAACAAGGAAATCAACCTTCCCTATTTTCTTTGCTTCATCTTCAAATACTCTTATGAATTCCTCACCAATAATCTTTCTTTTGGTTTCAGGATCAGAAACATCTTTAAGTTTCTGCAAAAATCTGTCTTCGCAATTTACACGAATAAGATTTATATCATACTGCTTTCTGAATATCTGTTCAACCTGATCTCCTTCATGTTTTCTCAAAAGTCCATGGTCAACAAATATACAAGTCAACTGCTTACCAACAGCCTTATGAATCAAAACTGCTGCCACAGATGAATCAACACCGCCTGACAATGCACACAAAACCTTCTTATCTCCAACCTTCTCACGTATTGCTTTAATTGAGTTCTCAACAAAGGAAGACATCTTCCAGTCACCTTTACATTCGCAAATATTGTAAAGGAAGTTCCTCAGCATTTCTTTTCCTTTAGGAGTATGCATTACCTCGGGGTGGAACTGAACCGCATAGAGGTTTTTCTCAACATGCTGCATTGCACCTGTAGGACAATTTGCTGACTTTGCTATTACTTCAAAGCCCTGAGGAGGGGTATCAACAAAGTAGGTATGGCTCATCCAGCAGATTGTATTTTCGTCAACATCCTTGAACAAAGGCTGTGATTTATCAACACAAATTTCAACTTTTCCATATTCACGCTGATTGGCAGCAGTTACACTACCACCCAGCATTATGCTCATAAGCTGCATTCCGTAGCAAATACCCAAAACAGGTATTCCCAGTTCAAACACACCGGGGTCGCATTTTGGTGCTCCTTCATCTAAAACAGAATTAGGTCCCCCTGTAAAAATTATTCCTTTTGGGTTGTATGATTTTATACGTTCTAAAGATGCATTATAAGGAATTACCTCGCAATAAACATTTGCTTCTCTTACCCGGCGTGCTATCAGCTGATTGTACTGTCCGCCGAAATCAAGAACTAAGACCATTTCATTGTTCAAAACTAACCGCTCCTCTTTACTAAATTAATTTTTTATATATACATTAAAAATACTTTTTTGGCACAGTATTTTTATATTATATCGAATTTTATCTTTTATGCATAGCACAAAGTGATAAATTTAATCCTTAAACCTTTCTAATGCACTTCCGTTTAAATAGTTAAACAATCTTCCCTGATAGCTACCATTTTCCGTCATTCTCGCCTCGATTGTATCCTGAATTTTCCACCAGCTTGTTGACCAGTTGCAGAATACAGTCCGTTCTGCCGGAGCCCGCCCCATTAGTCTTTGTACAACTATTTGAGGATTCAGGTATTCCAGAAAGGCTATAGTTCTGTCAATAAACTCATCCATTGAAATGGGTGTTATTTTCCCTTGAGAATACATCTTTTCAAGAACAGTATCCTTCAAAATATATAGGGAATGACATTTAACCTGCTGAATACCTAGCGCTGATAATATTTTAGCACCTTCAATAACATCCTCAATATTATCTGTAGGCAAATCAGTAATATAATGAGCACAGGCTTCTAGGCCGTATTTTTTTATTCTTACAACCGCATCTATAAATTCAGCTAAAGTATGCCCCCTTTGGAGAATTTTCAGTGAATGGTAATTAACCGTTTGAAGACCCAGTTCAATTACGATATCAACGCCCTTCTCCTTTTTTATTTCTGCAAGGAGCTCCATATATCTGTCGTTAATACAGTCTGGCCTTGTAGAAATATATATTGCTACTATGCCTTCCTTACAGGCCTCAGTGATATTTTTCCTGAATTCTTCAAAAGGAAGATATGTGTTTGAATAATTCTGAAAGTATGCAATGAAAATATCACTTCCGTAGTTTTTGCCTATGTACCTGGCATTTTGTGAAAGCTGCTCCGATACAGACATAGTACTGGAAAGATTTTCGAAGCCCGCACCTTCTTCACCACAGAAAATACAGCCACATAGGCTGAGGCTTCCATCCCTGTTGGGACAGGTAACGGGAAGATTCAACGGAAGCTTGTACACCTTGGAGCCATTATTTTTTTTTAAGGTAATCAGAGAATTTATTGTACAGCAATATCGTAACCTTCCTGCCTATATTTTTCATTTACCAATTCATATACTTCCTTTATGGGCATACCTGTTTTGAGTGCAATACTCCTGCAATCTTCATATTCAGGTGCAAACTTCATTATGTCACCAATATTTGCAACCTTTACACGAACGTCCCCGTACTGTGTATTAACCTTTACCAGCTCCCTGTCCATGCAGAATCTTTGTGAATGGCTTATCCTGACACCAAGGGTAGAAGTTTCGCTGAAAATAATATCTGAAATCCCTTTTTCTTCTCCGCATTTTACAAGTACAGTCAGCATTGCTGAAGGCCTGTTTTTTTTCATATAAATAGGAGTGTAGTAAACGTCAAGGGCTCCGCTGTCAAGTAACTTTTCCATTGTATAACCCATAATTTCGGGAGACATATTGTCTATGTTGGTTTCTAGTATGCTTATTTCATCATTTGGTATCATATCCTGCTGATACAGACTTCCCATAACTACTCTCAGAGCATTAAACCGTCCGGTTTCCCTTTTGCCCATACCATACCCTGTTTTTTCAATGGACAAAGGAGGCATTTTACCAAACCCCGAAGATATCATTTTTATAATACCCAATCCAGTTGGAGTAACCAATTCAAAGGGGATGTCTTCTGTGATAAGAGGAATTTTACTGTTGCACAGCATTTCCAATACAGCCGGAACCGGAACAGGCAATAGTCCGTGGGCGCACTTTACAAAGCCCTTTCCTTCATGAAGCTCGGATGCAAATATCCTTTCAATCCCCAACATATCAAGGCATATACATGAGCCTACAATGTCCACAATAGAATCAACGGCTCCAACCTCATGGAAATGAACTTCACTTATATCCTTACCGTGAACCTTTGCTTCTGCTCGCGCTATCTCTCTAAAAATCTTAGTGCTCATTGACTTTACTCTCGGCCTCAGACCACTCTGATTTATAATAAGCTCAATGTCTTTAAGATTTCTCTCGGAATGGTGGTTATGGTAATGGGTATGTTCATGATAGGTGTTCTCATGAGTATGCTCATGCTCTCCATGGTGATGGTGGTCAGTATGATGTATTTCCCCATACTGATGCTCCTCACTGTTTTCATGATGCCCTGTCTCTTCCAACACTACATGTACATCAGTACCGCTTATTCCGTTTTTAATTTTCTTGTTTATCTCAATAGAATAGCCGTCAACCTTTAGTTTCTCAAGCTCTGCCAGAAATGCGGCTTTGTCAATGCCAAGGTCAAGCAATGCTCCTAAAGTCATATCTCCGCTTATGCCTGAAAAGCAGTCGAAATATAAAACCTTCATTAACTCCTCCTAATTTACATAAATAGTTTCATATGTTAAACGGGACACAAGAATATGTCCCGTTATAAGTTAAAGTTTGTTAATATTACTTGCAAGATATCCTGCCCCGAATCCATTATCGATATTCACTACTCCGATTCCGCTGGCACAGCTGTTGAGCATAGTGAGCAGTGCCGACAGTCCGCCGAAGTTTGCACCGTAGCCAACACTGGTAGGAACGGCAACAACCGGTTTGTCAACCAGTCCTCCCACAACGCTGGCTAATGCACCTTCCATTCCGGCTACAACTATAATTACGTTTGCCCGGGAAATCACATCCATTTTAGACAGAAGTCTGTGAATCCCCGCAACACCTACGTCATAAATCCTGTTAACCTTGTTTCCAAGTACTTCTGCTGTAATTGCAGCTTCCTCAGCTACAGGAATATCAGAAGTTCCTGCTGTAATCACTGCAATTTCCTTTTCTGAAACTAAAATCTTTTTCCTCTTAACAACAACAATCCTTGCATCTCTGTGGTATTCTGCATCACAGGTAATTTCGCTGATTGCGTCAAAAACCTCACGAGAAGCACGTGTAGCAAGAATATTATTATTTTTTTCCATTAGCCTTTCAACAATTTCAACTATCTGATTAATAGTTTTTCCTTCGCAGTAAATTACCTCGGGATACCCATTTCTTATAGCCCTATGGTGATCAACTTTTGCAAAGCCCAAATCCTCATAAGGTAAATCTTTGATTTCCTTATACGCATGTTCAACGTCAACAGAGCCGTTTTTAACATCTTCAAGCAACTTTTTAAGATCATTTGAATTCATATTTTCACGTCTCCTATCAAGGCTTCATAGAATTGTCGGATTTCTCCATTGAAAGGTATGCATTGATAAATCCGTCCAGTTCACCATCCATAACCGCATTAACATTTCCTTCTTCATAATTGGTTCTATGGTCTTTAACGAGAGTATAGGGACAGAATACATATGACCTTATCTGGCTTCCCCATGCTATTTCCATCTGAACTCCTTTTAAGTCCTCTATCTTTTCCTTCTGTTCACGTTCTTTCAATTCAAACAGTTTTGCTTTCAACATTTTCATTGCAGTATCCTTGTTCTGGAACTGTGAACGTTCTGTTTGACATGAAACAACTACTCCTGTTGGAATATGTGTTATTCTTATGGCTGAATCAGTCTTGTTTATATGCTGTCCTCCGGCGCCGCTGGCTCTGTAAGTATCAATTCTCAAATCATCCGGATTGATATTTATCTCTATGGTATCATCCAGTTCAGGCATTACATCTGCAGATGCAAATGAAGTATGTCTTCTTCCTGATGAATCAAAAGGAGATATCCTTACCAAACGGTGGACTCCTTTTTCAGATTTAAGATATCCATAGGCATTTTCACCTATTACATGTATGGTTACGCTCTTTATACCTGCTTCGTCGCCATCAAGGTAATCAAGTACTTTTACCTCGTATCCTTTGGTTTCTCCCCACCTTGTAAACATTCTCAAAAGCATTTGCACCCAGTCCTGGGCTTCAGTTCCACCGGCTCCCGCATGCAATGTAAGAATGGCATTATTTTTGTCATAAGGCCCTGTTAGAAGCGTTTCAAGTCGCAGTGATTCCAAATTGTGTTTAAGTAGTTGAAGGCCTTCTCCTACTTCGGGTATCACGCTTTCATCCTGCTCTTCCAGCCCAAGTTCAGACAGTGTAAATAAGTCCTCCCACTGTGAGGTTATATTATTAAATCTCTCTATCTTTGTCTTCAGAATTTTAGTCTTCTGTAGTATCTTTTGGGAATTCTCCATATCATTCCAGAATTCCGGTTCAGATGCTTTATGCTCCAACTCCGCTATCTCATCACTTATTCTAGCGATGTCAAAGTGAAGCCCTCATTTCCTCTAAATTGCTTTTCAAGCCCTGAAGCTCTAGCTTGTATTCTTCCAGTTCAAGCATTTAATCATCCCTTTCAAATTAAGTAATACTTTTATTATATCCGACATATCAAATTTCTGCTATTATTTTTAACCAAGGACGAATTTTTCTATTGCCTTGGCTACCCCATCCTCGGTATTTGATGCAGTTATATAATCAGCTGCCTCTTTTGCACAGTCTTCGGCATTTCCCATTGCAATTCCAAGGCCGGCAAAATCGAACATAGGTATATCATTTTCATTATCCCCGACGGCAATCATTTCCTGTGGCGTAATTTTCAATACCTCAGCCAAACGTTCCAGCGCCTTTCCTTTGTTGACACCCTTGTTAACAACCTCAAAATTGTTATAGTTGGAGCTTGTTACGTCAACCGTTTCAACAACAGACAGTTTCTTTCTTACTGTGGCTAACAGTTCGGAGTCATCAGAAACTGCAACAAATTTAAGGACTTTGCCATCCAGTTCCCTTAGCTTTTTTTCCATATCCGCAACTATGTCAATTTCTACCCTGTCCTTTGGAGGAAGAGCCTTGTTCCTTTCATAGTACTTTTGAGAGTTATAATCAAGTCTCTCAGTCAACATGGTTTCTCCGGCATATACATGAAAATATATGTTGTTCTCATGAAAAATATTAAGTATTCTAAGACAATCCGCTGTATTCATGAAATCAGAGTAAATTACCTTGCCATCGATATTTTCCCTTATAATTGCTCCGTTGCATGCTATTATGGGATCCATAATACCCAGCTGCTTAGCATAAATTCTTGCACCTGAATACACTCTTCCTGAACATATTACAATCTTTACGTCCTTTTCCTTTGCCATATGTATAGCAGTCTTATTTCTCTCTGAAATTTCCTTGTTAGTATCCAGCAAGGTTCCATCCAAATCAATTGCCACCAACCTGTACATTTCATCCTCCGACTCTTTTGTACCTCTGCACAAATCAATATTTATCAGCAAACTCCTTAATTCTTTTCATAGCTTCTATTATATTTTCCATTGACGAAGCATAACATGCACGCACATAGCCCTCTCCACATTCCCCGAAAGCTGTTCCCGGCACTACAAGTACTTTTTGCTCAATAAGAAGTTTTTCGCAGAAATCCTCCGAGCTAAGTCCTGTTTTCTTAATGCACGGGAAAACGTAAAATGCACCTTTAGGTTCATAGCATGAAAAACCGGCTTTTCTGAAACCGTCAATTGCTACTCTTCTTCTCCTGTTATATTCCTTTGACATCATTGTTACATCTTCTTCACTGTTTCGCAGTGCTTCAATAGCAGCATCCTGGGCCGTTGTTGGAGCACACATGATGGCATACTGATGTATTTTCTTCATTTCATTTATCAAGTCCTTATGTCCGCAGGCATATCCCAGACGCCATCCGGTCATTGCAAAGGACTTTGAAAATCCGTTTATTACAAGTGTCCTATCCTTCATTTCAGGGAAACTTGCAATGGAAGTATGCTTTCCTTCATAAGTTAACTCACAGTAGATTTCATCCGACAGAACCACTATATCCTTATTTTTTAGAACCTGCACCAGCTCATAGAGGTCATCTCTGCCCATTATTGCCCCGGTAGGGTTATTGGGAAACGGTATTATAACAACTTTGGTTTTTTCTGTTATAGCCTCCTCAAGCTGCTTTGCAGTTAATTTGAAATCATCTTCCTGCTTTAGTTCTATTGTAACGGGTGTAGCTCCGGTAAAAGCCGTACACCCCTTGTATGCCACAAAACTCGGTTCAGGAATTATTACTTCGTCTCCGGGGCCTACAAGTGCTCTTAATGCAGCATCAATTCCTTCACTTCCTCCTACCGTAACCAGAATCTCATCTTCAGGGTTATATACCAGGTCAAACTTATTGGCAAGATATTTGCTGATTTCCTCTCTCAGTTCAATAAAACCCGCATTGGAAGAATATTGTGTGTGCCCGGTTTCCAGTGAATATATTCCCGCCTCTCTGATATTCCATGGAGTAATAAAATCCGGCTCGCCTACCCCAAGAGATATAACATCTGTCATTTCATTAATCAGGTCAAAGTATTTTCTGATACCTGAAGGCGGTACCTTTTTTATTTTATCCAAAATCATGTCCTTCATTATCATAGGAATATCTGCTCCCTTCTGTCTACAACCTTCTCTTCAAAGATTGTTCCTTTGTCCTTAAACTTTTTCAGAACAAAGTGGGTTGCTGTACTAAGTACGGATTCCAGAGGGGCCAGCTTTTCTGAAACAAACAAAGCTACCTCTTTCATAGTTCGTCCCTCGATAATAACTGTAAGGTCAAATCCTCCTGACATCAGGTAGCAGGCTGTAACCTCCGGATACTTGTAAATCCGGTCGGCGATCTTATCAAACCCAAGTCCTCTTTGTGGTGTTACCTTTACCTCTATAAGAGCCGTAACCTTCTCCTTTTGAGTTTTATCCCAATTAATCAGAGTACTGTAGCCAACTATTACTTTGTCGGCCTCATATTGCTTAATCGCCGCCTCTACCTCTTCAACAGGCAGACCCAGCATAACTGCTATCTCATCTGCAGTAGCCTTGCTATTATGTTCCAAAATTTCCAGAATTTCTTCCATGAAAATCTCCCCTTTTCTTATTTTTTAGAAGCCGAGCGGCTTAATCTTTTTTTTGAAATAAAAAAAACCTGTGTCCTTGTATAAACAGGGACGAAGGTTTCCGCGGTACCACCCTAATTAATGCCATAAAGCATTCTCTTTAGTAAAGTGCGGCAACAAAGAATCTATTGCTTACACTATCAGCCTGTAACGTGGCCTCAACGTCTTTTTCTACTAACACAATACTTTTTAAATATTCTGCGTTGGAAAAGCTACTCCAGGGCTGCCTTCAGTAATACCAGTACCGGACTCTCACCTGCCGAATATTCGGCCGCCGGCTCTCTTAAATCTGATGACTACTTACTCTTCCCATTCACAGCATTTAATTTATTCATATATATATTATATTTAACCAACTCAAAAAGTTTACACTTAAAAAAGCTATTAGATAAATTATAGTTTAGTTTATTTCAATATTCAAGTTTTTTCTTCCTTGATAAAATCAGAAAGCTGACCTTCATATTTTTTCAGAGTATCAACAACCTCAACTTTAAGAACCTTTAGCTCTTGCTTGATATCTACAAGCTTTTCTTTTTCCTTCTCCACCTGTTGCTCCAGCTTTTTCTTTTCATCAACAGCTTTTTTCTTGGCTTCTTCAATTATATTTTTAGCCTGCTCCTGAGCTGTAATTAGTGCATTCGCCACTCTTTCACGGTTTTCTTTTATCTCAGCCAGGTTTGTACTGATTTCGTCATATTTGTTCTTCATATCTCTATACTGGGTTTTAATATCAACAATTTCTCTTTCTTTTATTTTTAGTTTATCTTCGTATTCTTTGTTTATTTTTTCAAGATATGAATTAACATCTTTTTTGTTGTAACCAAAAAATGAGGTTGAAAATATTTTTTCTCCTGACATAAATTTTATCCCCCCTGTATCATGGAAAATACTGTGTATATTGGTACTTATTCCATGATAACATGAATTATCCTTTATTATCCACTAATTTTTTATAAAACGAAAAACACGCCCTCAAAATCAGATAGCGTGTTTTTAATGTATATATATATAATTTTTATAGATGCTTTTGAATTAATTCTGCAAATTCGTCTTTTGACCTTGCTCCAACTATCTTCTCAACTGCTTCCCCACCCTTGAATACCATAACAGTAGGAATGCTCATTATCCTGAACTGAGCCGCAAGCTCACCCTCTTCATCAACATTAACCTTTGCTATCTGGGCTTTGCCGTCAAATTCATCTGCAAGTTCTTCCATAATTGGAGCAACCATTCTGCAAGGGCCGCACCATGATGCCCAAAAGTCAACAACGACCGGTTTATCTGATTTTAAAACATCTGATTCAAATAATTCCTTTGAAATATTAGTAATTTTATCTGACATAAATTATCCTCCATCAATATAAATAATTCTTAAAACTTAATTTAATAATACCCTATTATTCAGGAAATAAACATAGATATTTTAGTATTCCTTCAATGACGTAATATTAACTTTATTTTCATCCTTTGATACAAGAACACCTTCCAAAATCTCAATAAACTCACCTCTATATGAAGCCTTGAGATCGTTTTTCAGGTTTTTAACCCTGTTTTCGTTTTTATTATTAATGTAAAGATTTCCATTTCCTGTCACAACAATATTTTCAGGAGATGCTGTTTCTTTCATACTCATTTTTGTCCAGTTATCAGTTAGTTCACTATTGTCTTCTATCTTCTGTGAATAAATCTGGGTTACCATTCCGTTATTGTCCAATTCACCTATATACAATGTATCATTCAAATCGATTCCCAGAACGGTCACATTATTTACGTCAATGGGAACTCTGCTGTTTGCTTTTTTTATTCCGTCATATATATTTATCTGCTTTCCCTTTTCCTGATAAACAAGCTTGTTAGTATAGGTGCACTCTTTTATAACTATACTGGAATCCACAGTCATTACACGAGCGTATTGTCCCATTACATTAAACCTGATTATCCGTGCTCTTGTATCTGAAGTCTGTACCTTTGCATAAACCATATTTGTATAAGGTGAAAGCTCAATATCCTTTACCTGACTTTTGGCAGGAAGTCCCGACAACTCAGGATAATCTCTTGATGTTTCTGAATCAGCTTCATATGTGGAAACCTGAACCGTACCGTTCTGACCGTTTTTTGTATCCGAAGAGTAAATTACCATATCTCTGTCAGGGAGCCAGCGGAAATAGGTAATCTTGTCTTTTCCCGTGCCTGCTACGGTTTTACTCTTTCCTTTGTCTACATCTATTATATGCAGTTCCCCGTCATCCAAATATGCTCCAAACTTTGCATTAAAGGACAGGCTGATCATTTGTGCTCCTTCCGGCACTTTAAACTCACCTGTGGAAGGTTTTTGTTTTACAGCCGAGTTTTCAGATACACTTACGTCAACATTTGTAGATAAAAAAACATTATTCATATACAATAACACGCCGAACTGGAATATCACTGCAAGGAGTATCCATTTATACCATTTAGCTATATTTTTCACAACGTTTCCCCTTTTCTAAGGCATTACAACAAATGCCGTAGCTACTGTTCTTTCTCCTAATGCATCCGACGGGGTATTTACAACTTTTCCGTCATAGTACATGGTAGCTGATGAACCTCCATCAAGGTTTGCAGCATTTACTGCTCCATGTTCCAACATAATATCCTGAACCTCTTTTAATGTTGCTCCAAAAGACTTGAGGCTTCTTCCGTCAATAACCAGAAGCATTACCGATCCATCCTCTCTTTGACCTATTGCGGTTCTTGGAGATATGCCCCAGCCTCCGTCACCCTTGTTAATAGTAGGCTTTCCGTTTACAATCAATGGCGGGCCGAAACTTATTCCCTCTTTAATATTATATTTAGCTAATTCCGCTTGGGAATGTTTTCCTACAATCAACATACCATCTTTGGTAAAGGCTATGGTATCCCTTTTTGTATAATTATTAGTCAGCTTTCCGCTGATGTATTTACCGTCGCTTATTACAAAACCAAGTGCCACTCCTCCGGTTCCAGCCCAACCTGTATCAATGAAGCCTCCTCCGTTAATGGCAGCTACTGCCCCGTTACTCCTTGCAATACTGCTTGTGGTTTCTCCTGCCCTTGGCATTTTGCTTGAGTAACCTACCTTGATACGTGTAGGATCATCTACTATAATCATTTTCCCCTTAAAATTTCTGCTCTCAACATCAAAATATTCAAGGTTGTTGTTATGTTTTATACCGAAGTTCAACATTTTTATATCTTCAGTATTTACATTGGAGATTGCATATCCGTCACCAAGTATTTTTGCAATAGCTTTATCAGACAAAAAGGTTTTTGCTATAACCTGTTTTGTCATTGAGTTCCAGACCATTCCAGTGGCGGTTCTTTTAACATTATCAAAGGGCCCGTAGAATATAAGCAGTGGTGTTGTTATTGAAAGAAAGAAAAACTCAAAAATTAAAAAACCCAAAAGACTTCTGAGCCTGCCTTTTTTCTTTTTCTTCTTTTTGGCAGACTTCTTTTGTATCGTCTTTACCTGCTTTTCATTTAAAGAAATAGTATCGTAATTCATTAGTCCCCCTAGAATAAACTCAAGCTAAAATCGTGTTTCTAGCCTGAGAACCCCAATTTCCCAATAATTTCCCTCACAACAAAAAAGTATACACATATTAAGTGTATACTATAGTTATACTAATTTTATATTATAATCCGCAAGTGTAATATTTTCAAACATTTAATATAAATGTAATATTTAAATTTAGGTTCTTTCCTTAATTACTACTCTGTCAAGGGTTCTATGAACCCTTTCAAAAAGCAATCCGGCTATAAACCATGCAGGCGCATAGTCTATCCGCACAAGCCCCTCTATGGCAAATTTTCCATAATACCTCCAAGGATATACATGAAGAATATTCAACAATATCTTACCTGTCGAATATTCTATTCCCCAGATTATGACAACCCAAATGATACCTCTCAAAAATATATTCCAGCTTTGGATTATATCATGCAAAGGCTCCAGGAAAACAGCACTTCCATATATAAAAAACATCCAGAGGCTTGTATAAGCTTCAAGACTGGCATTACCGTGTGTCAGGGAATATAGTCCCGTCCAGACGATTTCCATGCTCCAGCCAACAATTCCATAAATAAAAAATCTCTTAATCATGCTATTATTATTTTCACAAACAGGTATTTTATTTATTATTTTTGTACTTTAGTTTATGTATTATTTTCCAGATACTTTGAAGGTTAATTTTTTTGTAAATACTACCAATAAGGTTTTCAATATGTTATGATAACAAATAAACATTTCTGGAAAAACAGTGCTTAGGTTAGGAGGATGAGTATGTATCTAGTCGGTAAAATCAACGTAATATCTACCTTACCAGAAAAATTCAAGAGATTGAATGATATCGCTTACAATTTATGGTGGACATGGAATTCGGAGGCAATCGACCTTTATAGAGAAATTGATTTGGAGTTGTGGGAGAAGGTTGACAAAAACCCTGTTCGTTTTTTACAGGAGGTAAGTCAGAAAAAACTTCAAGCTAAACTTTCGGATGAAGAATATTTGAGCCGTCTTGATAAAGTAATTGCTTCCTTTGACAGCTATATGTCTGAAAAGAATACATGGTTTTCTCAAAATCATCCGGAACTTACCGATAAAAAGGTAGCATATTTTTCGGCTGAATATGGATTAAGTGAAGTCCTTCCCATATATTCCGGCGGTCTGGGCGTTTTGTCAGGAGACCATTGCAAGTCGGCAAGTGATTTGGGTATACCATTTACAGCAATAGGACTTTTTTACAAACAAGGTTACTTCAGCCAGAGAATCAATAAAGACGGCTGGCAGGAAACCTGCTTTAACGATTTAAATATATCTCAGCTTCCCATGCTGCCCGCTCTGAATTCCAACGGGGAGCAGGTTCGTATAAACATAACCTTTGCAGGCCGCACTGTTTATGCAATCGTTTGGAAAGTACAGATTGGCAGGATAAACCTTTATCTTATGGATACTGATGTTGCTGAAAACAGCCCTGCAGACAGGTCACTGACCTCCAGACTTTATGGCGGAGACCAGGAAACAAGAATTCAACAAGAGATTTTTCTCGGTATAGGCGGTATACGTGTTCTTGATGCTCTTGGTATACAGGCAAATGTATATCATATGAACGAAGGGCACTCATCCTTCATGGGACTTGAATTAATAAGAAAACTGATTAATGAAAAACATCTTAATTTCAACGAGGCAATGGAGGTAGTGGCAAATTCCACTATATTTACTACCCATACTCCGGTTCCTGCCGGAAATGATGTTTTTCCTTTATTTATGATGGATAAATATTTTGGAGATTTCTGGGGGCAGCTTGGCCTTAGCAGATATGATTTTCTTGAACTGGGTCTTAAAAAACCGGAAGACCAGAATTTCAACATGACTGTTCTGGCACTAACCCTTGCAGGAAGGAAAAATGGTGTAAGCAGACTTCATGGGGCAGTATCCAGAAAGATATTCGGTGACGTATGGCCTGAAGTACCTGAGGATGATGTTCCGATAACCTATGTTACAAATGGAATACACACCCTTACATGGCTTTCACCAAAAATTAAAGCTTTGTATAATAAATATCTGGAAAAAGACTGGCAAAAGAGAATTTATTCCGAAGAAACCTTTACAAAAGTCAATAGTATTCCCGACGAGGAATTATGGGCTACTCATGTTGAACTTAAAAACAAGCTTATAACCTTTATAAGGGACAGATTGAAGAAACAAAAGCTTGCCAATGGAGAATCCATGGAAGCTGTAAGGCAAGTGGACAGCTTTTTGGATCCAAACGCACTTACCATTGGTTTTGCCAGAAGATTTGCCACATATAAGCGTGCTAACCTGATTTTCAGAAATCTGGCAAGAATACAGAAGATACTAAACGACCCGGAAAGGCCAATGCAGATTATTTTTGCTGGAAAAGCTCACCCTGCGGACGGTCCTGCCCATGACGTTATTAAGAACATAAATGATATTGCTAAGATGGAAGGCTTTTACGGCAAAGTAATCCTTCTTGAAAACTATAATATGACGGTAGCCAGAAACCTGGTGCAAGGTGTTGACGTTTGGATGAACAACCCCAGAAGGCCCCTTGAAGCCAGCGGTACCAGCGGTCAAAAAGTTTGTATAAACGGAGTTATAAACTTCAGTATACTGGACGGATGGTGGTGTGAGGGCTACAACGGTGAAAACGGTTGGGTAATTGGCGATGAATCCGATTTTGACAATGAGCACATACAGGACAATACAGACAGTGAATCAATTTATGATACACTTGAGCATAAGATTATACCGCTTTTCTACAATGTAAATGAAAAAGGTGTACCTACCGAGTGGGTACGCATTATGAAAAATTCCATAAGCTCGCTTGCATGGAATTACAGTACTGACAGAATGGTAAAGGAATATACCGGGAGTATGTATGTGCCGGCAATAAAAGGAAGTTCAAAAATA
Organism: Ruminiclostridium papyrosolvens C7; assembly: GCF_000421965.1. GTDB lineage: Bacteria > Bacillota > Clostridia > Acetivibrionales > DSM-1351 > Ruminiclostridium > Ruminiclostridium papyrosolvens_A. Next base: position 135,773 of record NZ_ATAY01000031.1, read on the forward strand.
TGTGCCGATAATTACGGTCTTGCAAGGTCTATGTGTGGGTTTAGGAGCCATTTAAATTCAAACTGGCCTAACATTCAGCTCTTTGCTGAAAAATCCGCCGGAGACCTCAAATATTACAAAACCGATTCATGTCAGGAAATATATCTCTCATCAACCGTTTGCCTTGGTTATATAGACCCGTCAAACGTAACTGTTGAGGTATACTATGGTACACTTTCAAGCGGGAAAATAGAAAATGCTCAATCAGCAGAAATGCACTGTGACGAAAAAACAGGCGAAGGTACCTACAGGTATTCGATAAATCTTAAAATCGATGATGGAGGAGAATATGGCTATACCTTCCGTATAACACCAAAACATGAACATTTAATAAACAGATTTGATACCGGGCTGATAAAATGGATTGTATAAACTGATTGCATAAAGAAACAGTCTGATATAAGTTATTAAGCTTACATCAGACTGTTTTTTATGTTATGTATTTCTATTTTCCTGTATCCTTTTTAAAAGTAATTTCGCCTGTTTTAACAAAAGTCCCTTTAAAATCATGATATTTACCTACGCTGTCTTTTTTACCTTCTAACGTTAAAACTACCTTTTCAATGCCCGGAATATTTTGAAGTGTAACAACAAACTCATATGTCAAAGCATCTGCTACTCTTTTATTTTCTTCAAGCAAAGTTGCCACTTTTTGAGGAAGGTCAGCAGTTATGCATTTATTATCCTTGTCAATTGTAGCGTTAAGCAAGGATAGCTCATCCGAAGAAAAAACTTCATTTAAAACATTTAGTGTGTCATTTTCTAACTTTTCTTTTTCAAAAACTAACAGCTCTGTTTGGGCAGGTTTATCAGTAACACCTACATCATATTTGTACAGTCTGACATTAACCTGACTTGAACCTGCTATTGCTTTTGCACTTTTACTTCCGTCCTCCACAATAATGTCATCCTTGGATTCCGAACAAGCAGATAATAAAATGAGACAAACAGTAATCAAAGTAAGAAGCACGGCCAATGTCTTTTTTTTATTTATTTTCATATGGTCCTCCTTTCAATTAAAGTTAATAATTTTATTTTATAACAAATTATGGACTTTTAAAAGTATATTTGACAACAAAATCCTTTTCACCCCGATTAATTGCTTTTTACATGGTATCCCAATGGCGACAGTACTTCCACAGATGCACATTTTACAATGCCCAGCAACGATGTTAATGCTTTTCATGTGACAGTACCCAAGGCCCAAACGGAGGATATAATTGCATATTTATTTCGTAATCCGTGGAAATGACGGACCACAATCAGCTCGTAATTTGGATGAAGCGAACGTACCGGAAAGGCATAATTAGCCGGGAAACCTTCATCTCCCGGCCAGTTTTTAAATATCTTCACTACCGTAGTCTATACGGCTGCCCCGCTCCATTTTCCGCATCTGTCACCCCAGCATGCAACCGGGTTGTTGTCCATTATTATCTGAACTATTTCACAACCGTTTGAACAGCCGTCACACTCACGGCTTTTTGCGGTATAATCTCCCATGAGTCTGTCAAAGCCCGCAAACCCCGTTTTTTCATAACTGCTTCCCAGCCCTTCATGTGCAAGTATGGCAACACCATATGCTCCCATAACATCGTGATTTTGCGGAATAACAATTTTTGTACCCAATGCCATTTCAAAGGCCTGAATAATTCCGATATTTGCAGCAACACCGCCCTGAAATACCACCGGGCCTTCAAGCTTTTTCCCTTTTCCCAGATTTGCAAGGTAATTTCTTGCAAGTGCATCACACAAGCCTCTTACAATGTCTTCACGTGAATAACCCATTTGCTGCTTATGTATCATATCACTTTCAGCAAATACGGCACATCTGCCGGCTATTCTCACAGGATTTTCAGACCTTATGGCGTATGACCCGAAATCTTCAATGGATATTCCTAATCTGGCTGCCTGTCTGTCAAGAAATGAACCTGTTCCGGCAGCACAAACTGTATTCATTGCAAAATCATGTACTACATTATTTTTTAGCAATATAATTTTTGAGTCCTGGCCGCCTATCTCAATAATTGTCCTCACATCAGGAATTTCTTTCTGGGCTGCCACCGCATGAGCGGTTATTTCATTTTTTACTACATCGGCACCCACTATAGCTGCGGCCAGCTGTCTTCCGCTGCCTGTTGTCCCTACTCCGGCTATCTCAATACTTTGACCTAATCTCCCGTACATATCCTTCAGGCCTGTCCTGATGGATTCTATAGGCTGTCCGTCTGTTCTCATATAGAGCTTTTCAATCAAATTATTGTTTTCATCAATCAAAGTTATATTTGTGCTTACGGAACCTACATCAATTCCCATAAAGCATTTTACTCTGCTCATTCAAATGTTCGTCCCTTCTCTTTTTAAGTAAATCAATAAATGCCTCAACTCTTGTTGCAAATCCTGCTTCTCCGGTCATTTCATCCCTTATTACCGTCATAATGGGTATACCGTAATCTTCCTCGATTCTGGGCAGGATTGCCTGAGATACTATCTCCGGCATACAACCCAAAGGATAAAGGTGAATTACCCCGTCATAACCGTGCAGTGCATTCAAAACACTGTTTCCAACCGTGTGCTGGGCATGTCCTCCAACCATATGAGGCATATATTTTTTTGCAGCTTCCTCATGTTTACTGTCTTTTAGAAATGGCAATCTTTTTTTAACCATTTCATTTATAATCCATCCGCTTACGGTCACAGGCCTTGTAACCATTACTCCCATTTCGCCCAGCATTTTTTCAACACTGAAATTTGCATAAGGCTCAATTGTGGTAAATATCTCACCAACAATTCCTACCCTGAGAGGTTTTAAGTCCATGTTGACATCTACCTGATTTAATGCAATCTCTATATCTTTTATAAGCTTTTCTATTTGTTCAGAACCTTTTACGTTGAGAATATCCCTTTGAAAGCCTTGATAAATCTTGTCAACGCTTCCTCTCACCCTCTGCACCGCACGCTTTTCCCTTGCAAGATGCTCCAGACTATCCAGCCTGACAGCAATATTTTTGGCGGAATTAATAACTCTGGCTATATTTAATACATTTGATGTCCCGCTTACCCTTCGGATACGTGATGCCAGCTCTTTCAATCCCTGATCTGGTACCTCCAACGTAATTAAATCCATATTTATACCAATATCTTGCGCCTGTTTTTTCAGCATCTCCCCGAAGTAGCCCAGCCTGCATGGCCCGCAGCCTCCTGTAATAAGCATGGTGTCTGCTCCCATTTCATAAGCCTGAACCATATTTCCCACAAAAAGCTTAAAAGGTAGACAATGGGCTTCTGCACAGTATTTAAGGCCTACTTCCAGAGTTTTGTCACTATTTAATGGAGGAACCACATATTCTGCCCCGAAATCATCCAGAAAGGATTTAGCAATTATATAAGTGTTTCCCAGATGTGGAAATGTAAAAATCATTATCACGCCTCCTTACAATCATATCGATAAATGCTTCAAGTCTGGTTAAAAATCCGGCTTCTGCAGAATGTTCGTCCAGTACCAGCTTCATAAACGGTATATCGCTTTCCTTCCTTATTTTATTTTCAACAAGCTCGTCTACAAAGCTGTCTACGCCGCAGCCAAAAGATGTAAGTGCCAGAATACCGTCTATTCTGCCGCTCTTAATCAACTGTACGGCACCTCCGTATGCCCTTGTGCCGTAATCCCAGAAGAACTGCTTATCCAATTCCTTACAGCTGTCCTTTGATACCAGATAATCCAGCATATCAAGTGTCACCACATCTGCACCGTATTTATTCAATTTTTTCGTAAGTTCCATATTGAGGAATGTATCATAAACAGTGTAGCTGTGACCTATTATTGCAATAGTCAATTTATTCTTTTCCGGAGTTGCACCAAACTCGGTATCTGCAAATTTCAAGGCTCTTCTTTTGCTTTTATACTCATTTAGAGCTTCCTTGTAAGCACTGCTTATTTTCTTCCTGTCCCCCGTCAAAAACTCTCCGGTGTAAAGGGCCGCATGCCATGAATTTTTGGGAGATTCCCTTAAGTTTATTTCAGTATCGATTATTTTCGGAAGTTCTTTAACTGAATTACGTATCATGTCGGTTACTCCGCAAACTTCCGGACATATATATTGCTTCTTGGCAACACTTGTGAACCTTGGCATAAATATATAATCAACTTTACCTATCAATTCCATTACGTGACCAAAATATGCCTTAATAGGAATACATGCTTCTGAAACACATGTATTTGAACCATTTGTAAGTATTTTTTTGTTGGTAGTATCAGAAACTATTACATCTGCATCGAGATTTCTAAAAAAGGCTTCCCATAGTGTAGAATATTTGTAATAATATAATCCTTTTGGTATACCCACTCTTTTCATAAAAAAACCACCTCAATACAATTATTGACGTGGTTTAAATCTGTTATACAGGGATTATTTTTTCTTCCCGTTATAATATTTTATGTTATCTTGCATTTGAATACGCCCATTTTTCAATGGCTTTACCAACGGAATTACCTATCTTAACCTGATTATCATAATCTGACAGCCACTCATACTCGGCAGGATTGGACATAAATCCTCCCTCAATAAGAATTGCAGGTGATTGGGTAACAGTACACACTGAAAGACTCTGCCATCTGTAGCCATCATCCTTTCTTTTGAGGTCAGTGACCAACTGGTCTTTGATATATCCTGCTGCTGCCTTTGAGCTGTCTTTAGAATACAGTACCAGCAACCCTGTGTGCTGTGTATAGTCAGCGGTTACATCCATTGAGTTATTATGGATTGAAACTGCAATATCAGGCTTTTCCTTCCTTATAAGATTAGCTCTGTCATTAAGGCTGACGGTCTTGTCCGTAGTCCTTGTCATAATAACCGTTGCACCAAGTGATTGAAGATATTTCCGGGCATTTAAGGTTATTGCCAGATTTACCTGCTTTTCATATAGTCCGTATTTACCCATTGGCCCCGTGGCACCTGATTCTGAACCTCCATGTCCTGCATCAAGTACTACTTTTAATCCAGTCAACGGCTTCGACCCGCTCCCGGAAATCTTGGGTGCATTTTTAAGGGAAAATACAAGTGAGCCATTTTTATATTCTGCATAATAACCAAAATAATTGTTTGCTGATTTCAACTCAAAGGTATACTGTGCTCCACCGGAAACAGCCTTGTACTTGACTGCAGAAAAAGGTGCACCGGATGGTATCGATTTACTAACGTTCACACCTGATGTATTGTAGAGTGTCAATTTAAGGTTATTAGTACCAGCCTCCACACCAAACACCGTATTGACAGGCATTTTAAAGCTAATATCAGTATAGTTGCCGTTCGAATTTAAGGATATTGCTGAAATTTTGTTGGTTGCAAGTGCCTTATCATTTACAACTTTTACATTGCTTGCAGCTGTCCACACTCCGCTCTTTAACAGGTAAAAACTGTTCTGCTGGCCTACAATGTAGTCTGTCCCACCGTTTATCAAAGGTGTTATTCTTGAATAATCCGTTGAAGGCCCGGAACGTGCCACAGCTTCTGCATCATTTGTACTAACAACAGCATATTTATAGTATTTTGACGATTGTACACTTATTGTGTTGCTTTGCAGTGAGGTAATTTTTGCACCTTTGTATTCCATTACAAAAGCAGGCTTTCCAAGACTTTTAATACGCTCCTTACCTGAAACCTGCGGCATTGTAAAGGTTCCTGAATATTTAGCAGGTGTAAGTGTTCCTTTGTTTGCGTCAACAGTGGCTGTCTGTTTCAACTCGGCCTTGTAGCCTCCGATTTCAACCCAAACCTTGGAACCCGCAGGAGCCTGACAGGAAAATGTAATCTTTTGGCCTGTCTGCATAGTCATACTCTGGGTAGGAGAAAAATAACCGTTTCTGAACTCAACCTTTGACATCTTATAAGGAATTGAGGTTGTTTTCGCATTGCGTGTTATCTTTAATACTGTTTCCTTACCTTTATGTGTGAATATAAGTTTGTTTTCTCCAACTTTCAAATCAGTATATACGGTAAAGTAACCGTTATCTGAAACCTCTATTTTATTGCCGTTAAGATATATAGGTTGTTTAGGGTCGCCGCCCCCTAAAACACTTATCTTGGTAGCTGAAGTCTTATAACCGTTAGAAGGAGAAGCTATAAACAGCTGTCTGTCCTCAGGTACGGCACTGCCGGGGTCTCTACCTGATACAAATATTCCTCTGAGCTTGTCCTTTATACCAAGTGTATTGTCTCTCAGCTTGGAGTATCCATAGAAAATGCTTCCGTCTACAGCATTGCTTTTCCTGTTATATGCAATTTGCTTTGGAATTTGCTGAGGGTCAAGCCAGTCATTTGACTGTGTTGTGTCATTTATTTTATATGCGGCATGACCAACATATAGCTTAACTTTTGTACCGCTACACACGTCTTTCCACCAGTTTACCAAGACAGAATAATCTGCAACTTTGAATCCCATATTCCAATAAATCTGAGGTGCTATGTAATCAATATATGCTTCTCTTACCCACTTTTTAGAATCTGCAAAGTGATCATAATATGTTGATATACCGCCTTGTGTACTTGAGCCTTCTATGTTTCTGTCCTTATTAGACCATATTGCAAAAGGGCTTATACCGAACTGAACCGTTTGCTTTATATTTTTTACAGTATCATAGGTACTTTTAACAAGTGTGTTTATGTTATTACGTCTCCAGTCGTCCTTGTTTTTAAAACTACCCTTATATTTTTCATAAGAAGCCGAGTCGTTAAAATCAACACCCTTACTTTCTGATTTTGAAGGATAAAAATAATCGTCAAAATGTATACCGTCAACATCATAATTCTTGACAATTTCGGCTACCCCGTCAGTTATCAGTTTTATAGCAGCGGGATTCCCCGGATCAAGATACAGCTGTCCCGTAGGAGCCGCAACAACTGCTTCAGGTATTTTTCTGGCAGGATGAGCAGCAGAAAGTACATTTACGTCTTTGTCAGGTTTAGCCGCTGTTCCCATTGAAAGTCTGAGAGGATTAATCCACGCATGAACCTGTATGCCTTCTTTATGTGCCTGTTGAATTATGTATGCCAAAGGGTCAAAACCATTATCGTTTTCTTTCCCCTGTTTTCCCGTCAAGTATTTTGACCATGGAAAAATTGAAGATTTATAAAGAGCGTCTCCCGTAGGCCTTACCTGAAAGAAAATAGCATTAAGTCCCATGTATTTGGTATCGCTTACTATTTCATCCAGTTCTTTTTTCTGCTTTTCGGCACTGATACCCGGCTTTGAAGGAAAATCTATATTGGACACTGATGCAATCCATACTCCCCTTAAATCCTCATTTTTAGATATCGTCTGTGCATTTGAGACATTTCCTTCGTAATTTTTATCTGCAAACAGCCTGTATCCGGCGATTGGCAGAATCGTTAGAAATACCAGCAAAATACATACTGCCCCGATTTTTTTATTCATTTTAACCCCCAAAAACCCCCATAGTTTAGAAATAACCAAAAATAAAACAATATTCTATATATTTCTTATAATAAATATAAAGCATTTATAGTAATATTAACAACAAATGTACCAAAATTTAATATTTTTTTAATACTTAAAAAAATATTGTAATTATCTTACACTCAATTTAACGGCCTTTTTGGGACATATTTCCTCACACTTTCCGCACAAAATACATTCCACATTGTCGATTCTTTTTTTATCACTTTTTACGATTTCGCTGACTTGTATACTCATAGGACAATTGGCGTCACACTTTTTACAATTTACACATGCCGATGAATCAGTTTTCACATGTAACGAAGGATATCCCAGTTTGCTTTTAATTTTGCTCCCCAATATCATAAACGGTGCCATCCAGCAGATGGAATGACAAAAGGATCTTTTTCCAAAACTCAAGGAAATTACAGCAATGAGAATTACTACAAACATATATATTATGCATCCCTGAAGGCTTGATGCTGAAACACCATAATCTGTCAAAAATACAGGATTGAATTCCTTTATTCCCCCGGCTGATATAAAACCCGCTATTACAGCGGTAAGCCATGGCACCCATATAAAGTATTTAATTAAATTCTGCTTTCTACTGGCAGCTTTGTTATTAATATGTACACAACAATCCTGTACAGCTCCGGCAGGACATATCCAACCACAGTAGGCTCTCCCAAAAAATAACGAAAAAAGAAACAATGTTAAAAAAAATGCTGCACTTCCCGAAACAATGCCGGCAAAGCTTCCCTGTACAATAAGATAAGGAGAGAGGTAGTTCAATGTTACCGGAAAAAGAAGCATGGAAAAAAGTAATAATGTATTTCTGATTTTGTGACGTTTCATTTTTAACACCCCTTGTCATTGTTTTGATTTATATAAATTTTTAATAATTTTTCAGCTTCATCCGCCCACTGAATATATGCTTTGTATATAAATTCTCCGAACAAGACTGTTAAAAAGTAGTATAAATGATCTTCCTCCTCCTCAATAACCTTTTCCAGATTCGACTTGTACATCTGAATCATTTTCAGATCATTAATATAACGTTCTTTGAAATTCTCAATTCTTTCAACATTCTCCCCGTAAGAAACCATATTCCCAAAGAAAAGTTTCAAAAGTATCTCATATTTTGTGTATTCCTTTGTTCCCGGTACATTAAGCCAATGTTTCAAAGCATCCCTTCCTTTTTCAGTAATAGAATAAACACTCTTTTCAGGGCCCTTTGAGTTTTCTCCTGTACGTTTTGTTACCATCCCACCTTTTTCAAGCTGTCTAAGAGTGGGATACAACTGACCGTACCCAACCTCCCAAAATCTGCTTATCATATAATCAATTTTTTTCTTTAAGTCATACCCGCTGGAATCTTCGTGATTTAATAACCCCAGTATTATAAATGAGGTTGTATTTTCCTTCGCCATAATATCCTCCATCTGTATCAACATGATATAGTTAAATTATATCATGTTGATACAGATATAACAAGGAAAACTATTAAATCCCGAATAAAAAAAAAAGCCGATTTGATTATTTGCTTTAGCAAAAAATCAAATCGGCTTTACTTACTTTTAATTTTATTTAACTATTATGCTTTACCGTCGCAACCAAGAACGTTAACTAACTTGTTCTTTACAAGACCCTTTATAGCCTCTCTAGCTGGCTTTAAATATTGTCTTGGGTCGAAGTGGTCAGGATGCTCAGCAAAGTACTTTCTGATTGAACCAGTCATAGCAAGTCTCAAGTCAGAATCGATATTGATCTTACAAACTGCCATCTTAGCAGCCTGACGGAGCATATCTTCAGGAATACCTATTGCATCAGGCATTTTTCCTCCGTTGCCGTTTATCATTTCAACAAACTCAGGAATAACTGATGATGCACCGTGGAGAACTATTGGGAAGTTAGGAAGTCTCTTTGAAACTTCTTCCAATATATCAAACCTTAACTGTGGCTTTGTTCCTGGCTTGAATTTGTAAGCGCCATGGCTGGTACCAATTGCTATTGCCAATGAATCAACACCGGTCTTTGTAACGAATTCTTCAACTTCAGCAGGGTTTGTAAATGCTGCGTCAGCATCTGATACGTTAACTGCATCTTCGATACCTGCAAGTCTACCAAGTTCAGCTTCAACAACAACTCCTCTTGCATGAGCGTACTCAACAACCTGCTTTGTAAGTGCTATGTTATCTTCAAATGAATGGTGTGAACCGTCTATCATAACGGAAGTGAATCCGCCGTCGATACATGATTTACAAAGTTCAAAACTATCACCGTGGTCAAGGTGGAGACAGATTGGCAAACCTGTTTCAATAATTGCAGCCTCAACTAATTTCATAAGATAAGTATGGTTTGCATACTTTCTTGCTCCGGCAGATACTTGAAGAATAAGAGGAGCATTTACTTCTTTTGCTGCTTCAGTTATTCCTTGTACAATTTCCATGTTATTAACATTGAAAGCTCCTATTGCATAGCCGCCTTCATACGCTTTTTTAAACATTTCGGCAGAAGTTACTAATGGCATATTTATGCACTCCTTTATAAGAATAATTTTACCTTTATATTATATATTGTTTATCCAATTATTATCAGAAAACAATAAGGTAATTCTAAAATTAACCAACATAAAAACTCACCGTTATTATTTTATGCAATATTATCTTTAAAATCAAGGGATATTTTGATATTTATTTGACAAACCTAGGTAATGTATAATTGCATTTTCCAACTTGTTATGCTATATTTTAATTTGATTGCGGATTGTAATATCAGTCCTTTTGAAGAAAGGTCTGGTAAGAGCAACGTATATATTAATACTTAATATAAATATCAGGAGGTATATAAAATGACTGTTTTAAAAGGCGCCGCTATTTTCGGACAATCAGGTGGACCAACATCAGTAATTAATGCCAGTGCTTGCGGAGTATTTCAGGAAGCATTAAAGCAAGATGCAATAACAGCTGTATATGGTGCAGCTCACGGTATCAAAGGTATTCTTGATGAAAAATTCTATGACATGAGCAAAGAAGATGCTTATGAACTTGACTTATTAAAGACTACTCCTTCTTCAGCTCTAGGTTCTGTTCGTTACAAGCTTAAATCAGTAGACGAAGACGAAACAGATTACAAGAGACTTGTTGAAGTTTTCAAGAAATATGATATCAGATATTTCTTCTATAATGGTGGAAATGATTCAATGGATACTTGCAACAAGGTTAGCAAGTACATGCAGAAGGTTGGCTATGAGTGCAGAGTAATGGGTGTTCCAAAGACTATAGACAATGACCTTTTCGGAACTGACCACTGCCCTGGATATTCAAGTGCAGCTAAGTACATCGCTACATCAACTATGGAAGTTTACCACGATGCAAGAGTTTACAATACAGGTATGATTACAATACTTGAAGTTATGGGAAGAAACGCAGGATGGCTGACAGCTGCAACTGCTCTCGCTGCTTACAAGGGTGCAGGTCCTGACTTGATATACCTCCCTGAAATTGATTTCGACATGGATCAGTTCCTTGCTGACTGTACTAGAATTTACAAGGAAAACGGAAACTGTATCGTTGCTGTTTCAGAAGGTATTAAGGACAAAAACGGTAAATACATTTCAGAATACGGCTCAAACCTTACTGATCAGAAAGACTCCTTCGGTCATGCACAGTTAGGCGGGCTTGCTGCTACTCTGGCTGCAATTGTTAAGGAAAAGACAGGAGCAAAGGTTCGTGGAATCGAATTCAGCCTTCTCCAAAGATGTGCTGCTCACTGCGGTTCTGCAAGCGACGTAAACGAATCCTACATGTCAGGTCAAATGGCAGTAAGATATGCTGTTGAAGGTATGACTGACAAGATGGTTGGCTTCAAGAGAGCTGAAGGAAGCGAATACAAATGTGAAATTCAGTTGCTTGATTTGAACGATGTTGCAAATACTGAAAAGAAGATTCCTAGAGAATGGATTAACGAAGCTGGAAATGGCTTAAAGCAAGAGTTTATTGACTACGCTTTACCATTAATTCAGGGTGAATCCACTCCTCCTAAGGAAGACGGTCTTCCTAGATTTGCAAAACTTAAAAAAGTTCTTGCAACTAAATAATATAACTTACAATCATGACCACCCGTAAAACGGGTGGTTTGTGTTAGCCCTATAAGGGCTTGTTACCGGCCAGCGCCTAAAGACGCTGGCTTTCACTTTACGTTAATTTTACCCGCTATCCCTTACTTTCCGGAGTTTGGGATTTATTTTTTTGTGTTAGAAAAGTGGCTGCACACTAATACGTGCGACAGCTCCGTAAACATACTTGGAATATTTCCAAATGAGTGAACATTTTGTATAATATAACCTGTATCTACTAAGTTCGTGAGAGCGAGGCAAAATGAAAAGGAATCTGGCATTCAACAAAACAATTCTATCGGTGATCATACTAAATGTTGCTCAGGTAGCAATATTAATCGGAATAATGGTGTTCCAGTATTTAAGGGACGCGTCCGTTTTTATCACTTTTAACAGTGAAACCATTTCATATATAACAATTGTTTTGATATCCTTTCTCAATACTTTTATCAATATAAAAGATATCCACCGTCTGGGCCAGATCAACTCCAAAAATGATATTCTTGTGCAAACACTGTCCCAGCTTGAGGAACTCAACAAAACCCTGAGAGCCCAGAGACACGACTTCATGAACCATCTGCAGGTAGTCTACGGACTTATTGAGCTGGAAGAATTCAATGACACTAAAGACTATATTGACAAGGTTTATAATGACATTCAAAAGGTAAGCCGTGTGATGCGAACATCCAATCCTGCTTTTAACGCCCTGTTACAGGCAAAAGTTCTTGCCGGAGAAAAAAGAGGAATTGAAACCAGACTAAACATAAACTCCAGATTTGATAAAATCAAGATTCCTACCTGGGAATTTTGCAGAGTCATAGGTAACATTATAGATAATGCCATTTATGTACTTCAAAACACCCACGGAAACAAATATATAGAAATTAATCTCCATGAAGACATTAAAAACTACTATTTCACTATCAAAGACAATGGTCCGGGAATCCCCCGGGACATTATAGATAAAATATTTGAAGCTGGTTTCACAACAAAAGACACTAAAGGTGAAGGTATGGGGCTGGCTATTACAAAGGAAATCCTCCTTAATTACGGCGGAAGCATAAATGTACGGGTTGACAACGGTGAAACCATATTCGAAGGGCAGATACCAAAATAAACTTTTGATGAAGCAAACCGACATTTGTGACTATTTAATGTACTTTACGGCAATTACCCGTTACTTAAAATAATTAAAACAATATAATATTCCCAAAAGCATAAATTAATATGCACGAAAGGGGGCAGTCTAATGTGGAAATATTGGATTTCATTGTACAAATAAGTTTTATTCAGGGGCTTATTCTGATAATCGGGGTTATCCTTGTAATAGTAGAGATGTTTCATCCGGGGTTTGGTGCTCCGGGAATCACAGGTGCTATTCTTATAATCATAGGAATTATTTTTATAGCATCAACCTTCCAGCAGGCTTTGATTCTGATAGTACTTGTACTGGCAATTCTGGGAATTGCACTTAGTATTATACTTCATTCGGCTACCAAAGGAAAATTGTCAAGGTCGCCGCTTATACTAAAGCACTCGCAGCAAAAATCAACCGGGTATATAGGTATGGAGGATCTGGAATTTTTTCTTGGTAAAGAAGGCATCAGCTACACTGTTTTAAGGCCTTCCGGAGTAGTGGATTTTGATGGTGTGAAAATTGATGTAGTATCTGAGGGTTCATTTATTCCCCAAGGCAAAAAGGTAAAGGTAATAAAAGTTGTCGGTAGGAGTATAGTAGTTCGTGAAGTTTAATTTAACATTATAATTTTGATCAAACAAAAAGGAGAGATTGTTATGAATTTAACAGGTTTTGTTATTATATTGTGCGCACTGGCATTGTTCTTTGCTTTGTTTTTTAGCCTGGTGCCCGTGGGTTTATGGATATCGGCTTTGGCTGCAAATGTAAAGGTTAGTATCTTCAACCTTATTGGTATGAAACTTAGAAGGGTTAAGCCCTACATGATAGTACTGCCTCTTATAAAAGCAGTCAAAGGCGGCATAGATCTAAATGTAAACCAACTGGAAGCACATTACCTCGCAGGAGGAAATGTAGATGTTGTTGTTGATGCTCTTATAGCTGCTCACAGGGCAAACATGAATCTTCCCTTTGAAAGGGCTGCAGCTATTGATCTGGCAGGTCGAAATGTACTGGAAGCAGTTAAGATGAGTGTAAACCCAAAGGTTATCGAGACACCTAATGTTTCAGCGGTTGCAAAAGACGGAATTGAACTTCTGGCAAAGGCAAGGGTAACAGTCAGGGCCAATCTTGACAGGCTCATAGGCGGTGCCGGCGAAACTACTGTTCTGGCCAGAGTCGGTGAAGGTATTGTAACAACTGTAGGCAGCTCTTTTTCGCACAAAGAGGTGCTTGAAAATCCTGATAAAATATCCCAAACAGTTCTGTCAAAGGGACTTGATGCAGGAACCGCCTTTGAAATTCTTTCAATCGATATCGCTGACGTTGATGTAGGCAGAAACATTGGTGCCCAGTTGCAAACTCTTCAGGCGGAAGCCGATAAGAACATTGCACAGGCGAAGGCTGAGGAAAGAAGAGCAATGGCTGTGGCGAAAGAACAGGAAATGAAGGCGGCGGTTCAGGAGATGAGGGCAAAGGTTGTGGAGGCCGAGGCTCTTGTACCGGATGCTATGGCTACAGCGCTCCGTGAAGGAAAAATCGGTGTAATGGATTACTACAATCTCCAGAATATAATAGCTGATACACAGATGAGAGATACTATTTCAAAGACGGGTAAACCTGAAGTTCCTGAAAATATCGATATAAAATCATAGGATACCGGGTAACTGGTATCAAAAGGAGTGAAGTGAAAATGGAACCAATTTTCAAACTAACAAATCCAAATCAGGGAATTCCTGTGAAAGCCAGCGGCTCAACGGCCGTTGGTACACCTATGGCTGGTGAGCCTGATAATAGTAATCCAACCGGGGTTCCTGATAACCTCCAAAACGGAACTTCACCAGACAGTTCTTTAGTATCAGGTAATACTGAAAAGCCTGAACCCCGGGGCACGCCCAGGCCTTCTGAAACTATTATAAAATCGGACGCACCAAAAAAATCCAGCAAAGAAGTGGGTCTGAAAATTGACTTCAGTGATAACGGCCTGGTGCAGGGATTCATCATGTCGGAAATACTTGCTCGTCCAAAAGCAATGAAACGGAGAGGAAATACCCTATGGAACTCAAGGTTCTGATTATTGATGATGATGAAGGAATGAGACTTGTTCTGAAAAAGATAATAGAAAAAACCGAGGGATTTGAGTTGGTTGGCGAGGCTGAAAGCGGAGAGACAGGCTTGGGCCTCGTTGAAACCCTCTCCCCTAACATTGTTTTTTTGGATATTGAAATGCCCGGCATGGGAGGCATTGAGTGTGCCAAAAGAATTACAGATATTGCACCCAAAACCTTTATTATTTTTGCTACTGCCCATGAGAACTACATGCCGGAAGCTTTTGAGGTATACGCATCAGACTATCTTATCAAGCCCTTTAAAATTGACAGGATACTGACTACCCTTCAACACATAAAGGAGATATTTATCAACAAGGAGTCTGTAGTAGTTCACACCTCTCAAATAACCAAGGACAGTCTTTCAAAGCTTATAATAAAGAGCAAGGAAGGCATCAGCTTCATAGACTGCAAGGATATAATATTTATTGAGCGTGAAAACCGATATACACTAATTCATACCTTGACTGAAAACGTGACTACCTCGGAAGGCTTAAGCGAAATAGAGGAACGGCTGGACAAGGCACTCTTTTTCAGAAGCCACAAGTCATATATCATAAATCTTTCAATGATATATAAAATCTATCCCTACGGGCGCTGGACCTATACTGTCAAGTTCAAAGGCACGGAAAAGGACGCTCTTCTCACACATGACAGGTATGAGCAGCTTGAGAAGCTTTTTGACGTGTAGGTCGTTTTCGGCGATTCTTATTATGGAAAGGATGGTAAAGAATCCAAATACTTTTGTAGTGCATCAAAGTATCTGCCCATATGAATTCCATCTACAAATGCATGGTGTGCCTGAACGGAAAAAGGTATTAGCACTCTTCCGCTCTCCTCAAAGTATTTGCCCCAAGACAGCCGAGGTACAGCGTCATCACTTTTGAGCGAAATTGTATGTGTCAAAGAGGTAAAAGCTACCCATGGAATACATGTTATGTAAACCAGATCATCTCTTACCTCTTCTTCCGTTACAATAAATTCTTTTTGGCTAACCGCTTTCTCTTTCGCCTTTTCTGTAAAAATCCCAATATCATTCTCCATATCAACATTAACTATCTTAAACAACTCGGAATCATCCATCAAGTCTGTAAATGATGGGTGTATGGTACTGTGCCTAATAACCTCGTTGCCTCTGATTCGATATTTGAATTCATCTATCTGATTTAACACGTTGGTAGCTGCGAAAATCATACCATAGTAAAAAGAGATATGTTTTTCCTTGATTTTTTTTAAAAAATTGGTTATATCTATATTGGCACATATGGAATACTGAGGATAATCCATTTGTCTGAAAAAATTAAAATGTGCTGTCCTCTCCCATTTATTTAAATCAATAATTTCCACGAGCAACGCCTCCTTGTATTCTTTCTTTTATTAAATATGCAGCCTGCTTTGCAGAAATATCACTGACATCAATTTTATCTGTATCAAGGCCATAATATCCGGCTATCCGGTCAATGCTCCTCTGAACCACATCGGCTGATCTGACTCCCTCAGAAATGTCTTTATCCAACCTTTCCCTTAATGCTGTCTCATGAGAAACCAAAGAAAACATTTTGACCAAACAATCAGATATGTTCAACCTGGTTAAAACATCGTCTATAATATTTTGCGTATGCATAACCCAACAAAAGATAATATTTTTATACTCAGAACATTTAATAAAGTTGTTCAAAAGATAGGTGATATTGTCAAGCACCATTGCTTTGGTTTCATCTGTGACTACAAACTGTCGCATATCCCAGCACCAGTCTCCATCTAAAAAGACATTGTTGGGTAGTATTTTTTGAAGTTCCCTGCATGTAGTTGTTTTGCCCACACCCATGGTACCATTTATTATAATTAGATTTTTCATTTCCTCAACTCCCCAGATCTGTCAGTGCGACAGTCCCCTTTTGATTATCGCCATTCTTCCCTCAGTATACCATAACTTACAGAATCATAATGCTTGTTATCTACAATCCGGGCCTTACGGTAAACAGCCTCCCTTTTCATACCCAGTTTTTCAGCCAGCTTTATCATCCGTTCGTTTCCTGACCATGTAGATACTCCAATCCTAACTAGTTCGTGTCTTTGGTCAAATATTTCGTTAATCCACATTTTCAGCGCTTTATAACCAATTCCATGTCCCCAGTACTTTTCATTGAAAATAACAATTCCAACCTCCATCCAAAGTGTTTCTTTTGATTTCCAATACCAGTTTACTTTCCCAATCAATTCATCAGTATTCTTATCTGCTATTATTTTTTGATTTGTAAGTACATTTTTATGTCCATTTAATAGAAGAACCCTCATCTCATCTATTTCTTTGATCAATTCTTCCTCATTGCTTTTCTCAAAATACGGACCATTGAACTTGTGAAATTCACTAGAAGGATGGTTCCAGTACAGATAATCTTCCAAATCCTTTAGCTCCAACTCTCGCAGGATTATTTCAAGAAAATTTTGAGTACTGCTTTTTTCGCACATTCGCACAGTGTCACTGTCTATGATCTCCCTTAGGGCTTTTATATCTTCATTGAATTCTGCATAATCTGACCCATAGTTTAAATTGAATTCATAGTCAAACCCAACCGGATTCAGGCCTTGATTGTGCTGTATAATTGTTTCCATCTTATCTAATGCCTTTACAAGCTTTGCTTCCTGAGATCCAGCTTCACTGTATTCTTTCCATAGAGAAAAAACCCGTTTACGCTGCTTGTCAGGAAGAGTGTTTGTCAGTGTTATCAACGCCCGTTCTTCCCTGTTCAGCTTCCCTTCAGGATTGGTCTCGGACTTTGCCGACACATCCCCTTCATAAATTTCACCACAATCATGAACAAGACATATTCCTAGAATTTTTGCCATATTCATATATGGAAAATATTCCGCTAAGAGCAGTGAAAACACTGCTAACCTCCATGAATGCTCCGCCACACTCTCCTGCTTTCCCTCGGATGTCCATGCGGTACGAGTTACATTCTTTAGTTTCTCTATTTCTTTAATAAAATCAATAACCCTAGTATAATCGTTCATTTTCCCTACCCGTAAAATAACTTCTATTTTTTAAAACCGACTCAATTTTTACATATTTTCCCATGTATAACTATACACAAACATGTGTTCTTTGTCAAGGTTCGAATCGGCAATTCACCTCTTGACATATCCGAAAAATATTCTATACTAAAGTTATAAACCATTTTAACAGAACAAACTGTCATACAACTGGCGGACGTGGAGATTACCACAGGGAGTATGACTTTAATAGCCGGCCGCCTGGGCATCATAACTGCCCAGGCGGTATTTATTTTGTTGTTTCCAAAAACATACAAATAAAGTGTTTCCTGGGGAGAAATTTTTCCGAGGGGGTACTAAAAATGAATCTAAGCATTTCTGATTTCAAACCGGGTAAATGGCAGAATTCTATTGACGTACAGGACTTTATCCAGACAAACTACACTCCGTATGATGGTACTGAAAGCTTTCTTTGCAGTGCCAGTTCAAAAACGAAACAACTCTGGGAAACTTGTAAAAGTCTTTTGGTTGAAGAACATTTAAACGGCGGAATTCTTGATATCGACACAGAAACCGTAGCAAGTATAACAAGTCACAAACCCGGCTTTATTGAAGAGAAATACGAAGTAATAAAGGGGCTTCAGACAGATGCTCCACTGAAAAGAGCCTTTCTTGCCAAAACCGGCTACAGAATGGCTAAACAGGCCTGCCAACAGTTTGACACTGCACCTTCACCCGACATTGATAAAATTTTCAATAAAAGCATAAAAACACATAATGATGGTGTTTTCAGCGCATACACCGAAGAAATGCGCAAGGCCAGAAGATGCGGAGTTATAACCGGTCTTCCCGATGCATATGGCAGAGGCCGTATTATAGGCGATTACAGAAGGGTTGCCCTTTACGGCACGGATTTTTTAATAAATCAAAAGCAAAAAGACCTGGACAGTCTCAGAGGCACTATGACTGATGGCGTTATAAGGCTTAGAGAAGAACTTCACGACCAGATTGCCGCACTTAACGATTTGAGCGTTCTTGGAAGTTCTTATGGCTTTAACCTGAAGCGCCCTGCACAAAATGCCTTTGAAGCTGTTCAGTGGACATATCTGGCATTTTTAGGTGCCTTAAAGGAAACCAACGGAGCTGCAAATTCTTTAGGCAGGCTCAATGTATTTTTTGATATATTCATTGAACGTGATATAAATAACGGTACCATGACAGAAGCAGATGCGCAGGAGCTGATTGACCAGTTTGTAATAAAGCTGAGGTTTATAAGACACTTGCGTACCAAAGAGTACAATGAACTTTTTGCAGGAGACCCGGTTTGGTTGACGGAATCCCTTGGCGGAATCAGCAGTGACGGAAGGCATATGGTTTCCAAAACCTCTTACAGATTCCTTCAAACCTTAAAAAATCTGGGTTCTGCACCTGAACCAAACCTTACGATTCTATGGTCTGTAAAATTACCTGAAAATTTCAAAACGTTTTGTACCCAAATGTCTATTTCTACAAGTGCGATTCAGTATGAAAACGATGATCTTATGCAGCCACAGTATGGTGACGATTATGGTATTTCCTGCTGTGTATCCGCTATGCGTCTTGGAAAGGATATGCAATTTTTTGGTGCAAGATGCAATCTTGCAAAACTGCTTTTATTATCCTTAAACGGAGGCCGTGACGAGATAAGTGGTGATCAGGTTGCACCTGAAATAAAGCCATATGAAGGCGAATACCTTCAATATGAGAAGGTTATGAAGAACTTTCTGGAGCTTCAGGGTTGGCTGACAGGTTTATATGTTAATACCATGAACATTATACATTATATGCACGATAAATACGCTTACGAGCGTCTCATGATGGCTCTTCACGACACAGACGTCAACAGACTTATGGCCTTCGGCATATCCGGACTATCAGTGCTTGTAGACTCTTTGAGTGCCATTAAGCATACTTGTGTCAGGGTAATAAGAGACGAACGTGGTATTATTACAGACTTTGAGCTAGAAGGAAGTTATCCTCAATACGGAAACAATGACGATAGAGCCGACAGTATTGCAAAAGAGGTTGTTACAAGCTTCTACGACAGTCTGAAAACTCATCCCACCTACCGCAATGCAAGGCATACTTTGTCAATCCTAACCATAACATCAAACGTTGTATACGGTAAAAAAACAGGCTCTACTCCTGACGGTCGTAAAAAAGGAGAACCTTTTGCCCCCGGTGCGAACCCAATGCACAACAGAGATAAGTCAGGAATCCTTGCAATGATGAATTCAGTGGCGAAGATACCTTATAGTGTGTGCAATGACGGAATTTCCCTTACTCTATCAGTTATTCCTAATGCTTTAGGGAAGGAAATGAATACTAAAATTTCAAATCTTTCTGCCCTGATTGACGGTTATGTTATGAGTGGCGGCCATCATATAAATGTCAATGTACTTGATAAAGAAACTCTGGAAAACGCCATGAAGGAACCTATGAAATACAATCAGCTTACAGTTCGTGTGTCGGGTTACGCAGTACATTTTATAAAGCTAACCAAGGCACAGCAGTTGGAAGTAATCTCAAGGACATTTCATAAAGCTATGTAATTTATAAAATGGAAAAGCCTTATGAAGAAAAGCCATAAGTCTGGTTTTTCTTCATAAGGCTTAGTTTTACTTCAACTAAATCTATTTTTGATTTCTCTTGAGATTCTTCTTCTTAGTTACAGAATACCCAAAATAACCCAAGGAGTTTCCTCCAAGGGGGTAATACTCACCATGTGAATAACAAATTAATTCCGCTTTCTTTAAATCCAGTTTGCCCTTTTCATCCAACAGTGATTCTTCAACATTTGTAGCTACGACTTCAGCCAAAAACAATACATGTGAACCCAGCTCTATGGACTGTTTTACTACACACTCAAGATTCAAAGGACATTCCTTTATAAGTGGAACCTGTACTTTTGAAGCAGTTTCAGCCGTCAAACCCATTGCCTCAAATTTATCAATATCTCTGCCTGACTTAACGCCACAGTAATCAGTTGCAAAAGTCAGCTTTTTTGTGGGAAGATTAATTACAAATTCACCTTTTTCTTTTATAAGTTCATAGGAATACCGTTCTTTTCTTACTGAGATTGAGACCATTGGAGGGTCAGAATTGATTGTCCCCGTCCAGGCAATAGTAATTATATTGGGCTTCCCTTCATTATCCGTACATGATACCATTACAACCGGTACAGGATTTAACATTGTTGATGGTTTCCAAACTTGTTTAGCCAAAATCGCAGCCTCCTTTAAGTCTATAATATTTCTTTTTTAGAATGTCAATACCAATATACTATGAATCACTTTTTTATTTTGATACCCGTTTAGAAATTACCTGTTTGAGTTTAAATAGCCTAAAATAAAAATTGCTGATGAATTCCAATAGGTAGCAACCTCATTAGTTGAAAAAGAATTTACATCATCTATATAACACTCCGCAGGAGATTTACCTGAGAGTTTGCTTTTTGCTACGTCATCCTCCAAAGCCGAATCCGGCCCTCCTACCATAAATCCGGGAACAGGTTTTAATGAAAGGTCAGCCGCCGATGGTCTGTGATGCGGCTTATTAACCTGATTTGAACCAAATCCGGTTATATAGCTCTGGTTAAGTGTATTTCTACCCAGTAGATAATGTGTACAATCTTCGGCTGTCCGGGTATATTTTTCATCTGTTTTAAGTCTATCGGCTATAAGCAGGTGCATTGCATGTGTTGCAACGTTCATGTTACTTCCCCAGTTATACTCCATTTTATGCATTGCAACCAGATATCCGTCTTTTTGACCCGTAGATGCAAACATATCAGCTTTGGCAAGCCAGGACTTTTTGATTTCATCAGCTTTTTCCTGATCGGTTCCAGATACATCCGAAAACATATATGCAATTGCTGCAAATCCGCTTACATTCTGCCATCCAAGTCCAAAGCCTTCAACTTGATAATTGTCTACAAAATATTCGTTGTACTTCTCAACTCCTGTGGCTCTGAAAAGTTCTGCAGCTGCCCAGGCCTTCTCATCCTTCCCCGAGCTGTCGCCATACTCGCCTGATGCCACATCTGAAGGATTCTTGAAACCGACGAAATCCTTGTTTTTTTCAAGCCATTCCCAGGCTTTTCGGGAGGCCTGCAAACAGTTTTGGGCAAATACAGGATCTATAGTCATATATATTCTTGAAGCCATTGCCGTAACTGCTGCAAAATCAGCAGTAGCATTAGTAGATATCGGCATTACAAGCTGATCGTCAACATCCTTGTCAGGCATCGTTGTCATTTCGGGAAATCCCCTTGAAGTGACCTTATGATATACTCCACCTGACTCGCTGTCTTGCATTTTGAGAAGCCACTGTATTCCGTATTTTGCTTCGTCAAGTACGTCCGGTATATTATTGCCGCTTTCGGGAATACGCGTTGTGTCAGTAAAGGCTTGTGGGTAAATTTCATATGCCAAAAGTAAACCTGCAGCTGTCACAGATGCGGGTACAACATATCTTCCGTAATCACCTGCATCATGCCAGCCTCCGCTTACGTCAATCTCTTTGGTCTCATCGTTGTACAATTTGGCTAATGCTTTGTGACAATCGGCATGACTGTATTCGCCTGCAAATTCGGTCGTCAAAGCTGTTCCGCACCGTTGATAATACAGTGCTTTTTGCATAGCGTCACCAATCTTTGTATATATATTATCATCAATTAAAAAGTCATACGATTTACCTAATCCGGATATTGAGATAAAGTACTTACCGGGTACTGTAATTTTACTAAAGTCTGCATAGCAAACAGTATCCCCACTGGATTCATCCTTTGGATTCCCAGTCAAATCTCCTGTTAAAACTGCCACTCCTGTTTTACTATCAACCACCTGAAACTTTTTATATTGTCCCTTAATAACAGCTATTTTTTTTGCAAGTAGCTTATAACCCAGCTGATCTACATGGATTTCATCACTTAATTCATTTTCAGTTATTAAATTCTTTGACACATTCGCAGCTACTGGCGTAGTTTCTTCTGAAACATCGCTGCTTACAGGCTTGGAAGCACAGGAACTCATGGTAAAAATAAAACTGCCCGTCAGAGTAAGGCTTATAATTGTATTTTTCCAACTCATTAGTAAACACTCTTTCCAATAAATAATTGTAAAACAATATCTATTATATATTATTCGGGAAGAGAATGTATTAATTTTTTATTAATTAGGCTTAAGTAAGCACAACACTAGTTATGTTTTGTCTGCGTGAACACAATATTTTTATATTTCTTTGCGGTATTTTCCAGTGAAGCAGATGAATCTTCCAACAAGTATTTGCTAAAAAATGTCAAAGTAAAATCATTTATTATTCTATGTACATCATGTGGATTATAGCCAATAGCTATTACTGGAGTAAAAAGACTTAAATCAGTATAGCTAAGATGTTGCGTGTTATTTATTAAGAGAGAATAACCTTCGTTAGCAATAGCATTATTTCTTTTTATATACATTTTTGCAAAATAGTCTTCGTATTTCTTACGTAAATCAGCCTTTATTCCACCTTTGTCCAGAGTAGTATAATCACCTTTATAAGTGTTCATAGTCATTTCAGCGTCCATAATCATAAACGGCTTTCCTAACCCCTTTTCAGAAATGGGTGAACCCACAAAAGCACCATCCATATTTATACCGGCTTTAACTCTTGAATCACGCATAACAATTTGTCCTGCTGTTGCACCTCCATAGGAGTGCCCGAACATACCTATTTTGTCCAAATCAATCTTTCCGGTAAAAATATTAAGAGGATCTTTTTTATTAATCTCTTCTATTTTATCAAGTACAAACTGTACATCTTTTACCCATATTTCATTATGACCATCCATTTTTTCAAAGTCTTCAGTGATCATTTTTTTATTATCACCGTTATATAGAGCAACTCTTCCGTTTGAAAACACTGTAGCCGCTGCATCGTAAGTATGGTCAATTCCAACAACAATATAACCATGACTTGCTAATTCTTCCACTTCAAATGTGTTTATATTTCTAGTAGCCCCAAAGCCGTGGGAAAATATCAAAAGTGGATATTTCTGTTGTTTAACGGAAAGCTTGGCACTTAAATATGAGTTACTTTTTACATATTTTAAGTGGCTAAATAGTAAAGATGGTAAACCAGTTTGCTTCTCAAACCCTTTCGCTACCTCCAGAAGCTCTTTTATATATGGTGCCCTTTTCATATTTTCAGTTTTTTCAGCAGGATACCATACCTGTACCATTAGCTCCCTTTTATCACCCGGGTCTTTTGTTGCTGCTTCTAAACGGTTTTCATCAGTCCAATCATATGTAACTGTTCCTACTTGGTATGGTCCAGTTGGTTTTTCAAGAGAAAAAACAGGCAATAGTGCTGGAAGTACAACAGCTATTAATAGGTATAGAAATGAAAATATTGACGCAAGAACAATTTTCCAGGTTTTTCTGGGCTTTTTACCTTTACGAAAGAAAATCAATACATTTAACAGAAGGCAGATGTATGCCGGCAACATTTGAATTCGGTAGCCTTCTGCAATTATTTGTATAATTGTTATTACAAATGAAATCCCAAATAAAATACTAGGTATTCTCTTGCTATTCTTTCTATTAAATAACAGCCATCCTAGCGTAAAAAAGTTACTAATAATAAGTACTATTTCAAATAACCTCAATTTTTGATCCTCCTGTAAAAAGGCAGAGTAATTAAACTCTACCTGATGTATGCATTATGTTCAAAAAACTAATTCCTTTTTGGTTCCTGCAATTTCCACATTATTATATTTAAGGGCTGCATTCTCCAAAGAAGCAGTTGAATCCTCCATAAGATATTTATTAAAGAAAGTAAGTGTAAAATCAATTATTACTCTATGTACTTTTTTCGGTTTATGTAATAAGGCCATCAACGGAGTATAAAGATATATATCGCTATAGCTTAAATGAGTCGTTTTTTTAATAATAAGGGAATAAGCTCCTCCAGCCATAGCTTTTTTCCTTCTTCTTTCGTACTCTGCATACAGTGCCAGATATTCCTTAAGTTTTTCACCCTTTATTCCGAACATTTTTAACTTCTTTTCTAATTTCACTAAATCCGTACTCATCATATACTGCTCCGAAAGCATTAATAAAAACGGCTTTTCAAGCCCTGTCTCCGGAATATCGGAACCATAAAAAGTACCATCCATGTTAATGCCTGCTTTTACTCTGGAGTCCTTCAAAAGCAGTTGAGCTGCTGTCGCTCCTCCAAAGGAATGTCCGAACACGCCAATCTTCTCCATATCAAACCTGCCTGAAAAAAGGTTATCATTATCCTTATTATTAATCTCTTCAAGTTTATCCAAAACAAATTCAACGTCCCTTACCCACGTATCGTTATTCTTATCACCAAACTCCAAAGAAAAATCGTTGCTGTTTACATCAGTACTTATTGTAGACTCTGCAACCCTGCCGTCTGAAAAAACAGTTGCTGCTGCATAGTACGGATGGTCAACTGCAACTACTATATAACCATGGCTTGCCAGTTCCTCTGACTGAAATGTATTTTGATTTCTAAACCCCGTCATGCTATGTGAAAATATCAATACTGGATACTTTTCACTTTTACTTAATACTTGTGCATTGATAAATGAATTAGTTTGCACATCTTTTAGTCTTCTTAACAGAAAAGGTTTTATAAAAAATACTTTTCAAGGCCCCTAATAATTTCCGTCGTATCTTTTAAATATGGTGCTTTTTTAAGTTCTCTGTATTTTCATTTTCTGCCGGGTACCATACCTGTACCATTAGTTCCCGTTTGGAATCACCTCCATTGCATTTCTCCTCCAGGCGTGACGTATCTGTCCAATCATACGTAGTGGTACCAACCTTATACGGTCCTGTGGGTTCTTGAAGCTCGAATAATGGCATTAGCAGAGAAAATGGGGCCTCTACCACGAATTTAATAGTTGAAAATATACTCATTTATACTTATCACCCTTCTAAATTCAATAAACTGGAATTATTTTACTATTAATTATAGTATTACTTTGTATAGTAAATCCATGGTAAAATTGTATTAAATAAGTAAATAATATAGGTGAAAGTGAATAAACCTCTTGTTAGTCTACTGCAAACCTAAGAAATTCACACTCCCACTCATAAAAGGAAGAAGAATCAGTCTTATTTTCATTAATCCTCTTTTTCAGTTCTTGTATTTCTCGTTTATCAAGGAGTTTGAACACACTTTCATATTCCCCTTCAAAGAAACATTCATTGAGAACCTCCGATAAATCATCCAGACTTTTTACACTCTGCGAAACCATTGCAATTTTATCATCTAAAAACCTGCAATCCTTGATTTCATCAATCAATACTCTTAAATCTTCGTCTTCCATTTTATTACCATCAATATATCCCGATATTAAGTTTTCATCTTCCTTTTCATATAGTGTTATAAAAACTTTGTCCAGCTTCCCCAGATTTATATTATGTTTAACTCTTGATATAATATTTTTTAAAGTTATTTTGAAATATTCAATAGTATACTGTGATTCCACTTCCATAAACGACAATACTTCATAAAAAGCTCGCTCCATTTTTTGTACAAGTACCGATTCATCGGCCTTTTTAAGTTGCATTAACAGCCATTCTCTGTCTTCCTCACTTATATCAAGTCTGTCAAGCTTATAACCTAGTATGCTTCTACCAAGTAAATTTGTAAGTACCAACTCAAATACATTTAGCAGGTCTTCTCTGAAATATTTGCTATAACCCCTCATGAGGCATTCAATACTATGTGAATCATAATGCGAACAGAAACCATTTTCCATATCAAGGTGGGTCAAATATTCATGGATATACTCTATACCTTTTAAATCCATCTCGTCATAGGAAAGAGGATAATCCAAACTACCGTTTATTTCGTGTGCAGAAAACCTGTAATCATACCAATCAAAGAATTCCTTCAGTCCAATGAAAACAGTATCGTTGTATGCCAAATTACTGATTTTCGGACCTTCTGTCTTTATTTTTATCCATAGTCTTTTTGCATCCTCAAAATAATATCTGATTAGTTCATTTCCTTTTTTAAACAATTCCTCAATACCCTCGTGTTCAAGCAATTCTGAGGCAATAACAACATTGTCCTGACACTTCAATGCCACACTTATAGAGAAACAAATTGATTTGAGCAGACTTTCAGCACTCTCAGCTGTTACGGAACTACTCTCTCCTAAAGTATACTTTTCTATTTGCTTGGAAAGCAGACCTAGCAACCCCACTTGAATTTTCTTTACCTGAGCGGAACCGATTATACCCTCTTTTGCTGCACCCTGTAAAAGAGACTGAAAGTACTCGCTCCTCACAGTTTGTATATGCTCATATCTCTGTAATGCATCCATAATAATTTGTCCTCCTTTGCTGTTATTCTAAATCATCATCGTAGGAATCAAGATACTTATACGCCTCCTGTCCGTATCTTATACTTCTGCACACATCTTCCAAGCTGGTCTCCCTCAAGTATTCAATTGAACCCTGGCACTGGTTATCAAAGCTCTTGCGCATGTAGCGTATCAGCTCGTCATCTGTAAATTCATCTAAGGATTCATTTTTAAAATAGTAAAAAATGTCCTGTAGTTCAGACAAAGTATCCATATAATTTTCTTGCCAGATAAATGGCGAGTCACAAAACTCGAAAATCAGTTTATCTAAAATTCCCTTCCCAAGTTCTACACGACCATACCTTTTTAGCGTATTATCTCTCTCTTGTGAAAGAGTTTGGATTTGCGTATTTGTAAGCACTAAGCCATATTTTGACGAGAATTCATTGCACTTTTCAATTTGATTAATTTCAGACTCGTTCTGAGATAATAGTTTTTGAATTTGTAAAAAATCCTTCATAAAAATCCTCCTTTTATTAAAAAGTCCTTGACAACCATATTCTTTTATGGTATAGTATAATTGGATAGGTTTTTATATTTACCTGAAATCGCCTAAATTTAATAATATAACTTTTAATATCTTTTGTCAATAAAAAAAGCAGAATTCAGCATGTGAATTCTGCTTTTTTATAATTTTTAGCTTATAATGTCATTTACAAATGGTATGGCTATGGCAGCGGTATTCTTAAAATCTATTACGTATTTAGTATCCTTACTGAATGCAACTGCATCGGTTAATGTTATTTTTAAAATACATGTACCGGGATCCTCTTCATTAACATGACGGTCATAAAATTTATAGAAAACCTCTTTTAGTTCTTCGCGCAATTTTGTATTTGATTTTGCCTTGGGATTTCCTAAGTTTTCACCTATACCCCTCCCACACATTAAGTCCTTACAAATTGCCACACTTGGATTTTTGTCAATTTCCCTCATTTTATGAGTACCCATATGAGTCAAAATATATATATAACCATCCTTGTAATATCCATCAACAGTTCTGACATTTACTCCGTTTTCAGTGCATGTGGCAAGAGAAATTACTACATCATAGCCTAACTGTTCCTTTAGTAAATCCAAAGCCGATTTAAACATATCCATCATTTACCTCCTAAAAAAAAGTATATGCCATAATTATACATAGTTATGGCATATATTACAAAAAAAAAGATGTCGGCACTAATATCCGGCATCTTTTTTATATTAAAATTAATTTTTACTCTTTAACAGGGTAATTTTCCCTTGCGGAATAATGTGTGTGTAAAATCTCATGTGCCTTATGGCTTCCCGGCTCTCCGAAATATTTATCATACATTTCTTTGATTACAGGGTTTTCATGTGACTTTCTAATCGGGAGACTTACATCTTCTTCATAAATAGCCTTTGCACGCTCTGCACGCAAATCAGTCCAGCTTCTTACCGAAGAAGGCTGTATCGGCTGTCCTCCTCCGTTTACACATCCACCCGGACAGGCCATTATTTCAACGAAGTCATATGATGCTTCTCCTGCCTTTATACTGTCAAGAAGCTTTCTTGCATTACCGAGACCATTTGCAACTGCTGCTTTAACTTTCATGTCACCTATTGCAACTGTTGCCTCCTTGATGCCCTCTATTCCTCTTACAGCAGCATATTCAATATCATCAAAGGATTTACCTGCAACTATTTCAGATACTGTTCTGAGAGCTGCTTCCATAACTCCCCCGGTTGCACCGAATATTACGCCGGCTCCTGTTGCATTACCCATCGGATCATCAAAATCCTTGTCTTCAAGATTGTTAAAATCAATACCTGCTTCTTTTATCATTCTTGCAAGTTCTCTGGTTGTTATAACTACATCTACATCCGGCAAGCCTGTTGCGGAAAGCTCAGGTCTTTGTGCTTCAAACTTCTTTGCAGTACATGGCATTACTGAAACTACAAATATTTTTTTAGGATCGATACCCATTTTTTCAGCATAGTAGGTTTTCAACACAGCACCGAACATTTCATGCGGTGATTTACAGGATGATAGGTTTTCAAGGAATTCAGGATAATTGTGCTCACAGAACTTTATCCAGCCCGGACTACAAGAGGTTATAACAGGAAGCTTTCCACCGTTTTTAATTCTGTTTAGCAGCTCAGTGCCTTCTTCCATTATTGTAAGATCGGCTGCAGTATCTGTGTCAAATACCTTCGCAAAGCCCATATGATTCAAAGCAGCAGCCATTTTTCCGGTAACCCTTGTTCCTATTGGAAGTCCGAATTCCTCACCCAGAGCAACACGAACAGCAGGAGCTGTCTGTACTACAACATGAAGTTCCTTGTCATCCAATGCAGACCACACCTTTTCAGTGTCATCCTTCTCCCTCAAAGCTCCAACAGGACAAACACTTATACATTGTCCGCACATTGTACATGGAACATCTGCCAACGACCTGTCGAAGGCACAGGAAATAGTTGATTTGAAGCCTCTTTCAGCTGCACTGATAACGGAAACAGTCTGAACGTTTTTACACATGCTTACACAACGTCTGCACAGTACGCATTTATTTGGATCTCTTACGATAGAAGGTGAAAAATCGTCTAAGGGTAGATTTGTAGAATCACCTTCAAATCTTATATCTTTTATATTTAGTTCCTCAGCTAAGTTTTGAAGCTCACAGTTTTTACTTCTTACACAGGTAAGGCATTTCTTGTCATGGTTGGAAAGGATAAGCTCCAAGGTTACCTTTCTTGCTTCTCTGACAGCGGGACTCTGAGTATAAATTTCAAGTCCTTCTGCTACAGGATATACACAAGATGCCTGTAATGCTCTCGCACCCTTTATCTCAACGAGACACATTCTGCATGCACCTATTTCATTGATATCCTTGAGGAAGCAAAGTGTAGGTATCTTTATACTAGCCTGTCTGGCTGCCTCTAAAATTGTTATGCCTTGTTCAACCTGAAGTTTCTTACCGTCTATTGTAATATTAACAGTTGACATTTTATTTCACTCTCCTCCCTTATCCCTTTGAAATTGCCTTGAACGGACATTTTTCCATACAGACACCGCACTTAGCACATTTTGAATTATCTATAACGTAAGGAACCTTCTTTTCACCCTTTATACAGCTCATAGGACAAACCTTTGCACAGATTCCACAGCTCTTACACTTAGTTTCATCAACAGTATATTTCATCATTGATTTGCAAACACCTGCAGGACATTTTTTGTCAAATACGTGAGCCTCATACTCGTCTCTGAAATATCTCAAAGTGCTCAAAATCGGGTTCGGAGCAGTCTGTCCAAGTCCGCACAGAGCAGATGCCTTAATATTTTTAGCCAGCAATTCAAGCATTTCAATATCTCCGGCCGCGCCCTTACCTTCAGTTATTCTTTCTAATATTTCAAGCATACGCTTTGTTCCGATTCGACATGGAGGACATTTACCGCAGGATTCATCAACTGTAAATTCAAGGAAGAACTTAGCGATATCAACCATACAGTTGTCTTCGTCCATTACTATAAGTCCGCCAGAGCCCATCATAGAACCAAGGGCAATAAGTGAATCATAGTCAATTGGTGTATCCAGATGAGATGCAGGAATACATCCTCCGGAAGGTCCACCGGTTTGTGCTGCTTTAAACTTCTTACCCTTAGGTATGCCTCCACCTATATCATAAACTACTTCTCTCAAAGTAGTACCCATAGGAACCTCAACCAATCCGGTATTGTTTATCTTTCCGCCAAGAGCGAATACTTTTGTTCCCTTACTCTTTTCAGTCCCTATTCCTGAGAACCATTCTGCACCCTTTAAAATAATTACAGGTACATTTGCATAAGTTTCTACATTGTTTAGAATTGTAGGTTTCCCCCACAGTCCTTTTACTGCCGGGAATGGAGGTCTTGGTCTTGGTTCGCCTCTGTGACCTTCTATTGAGGTCATAAGTGCAGTTTCTTCACCGCAAACAAACGCTCCCGCACCAAGTCTTATTTCAAGATTAAATTTATGTCCTGTTCCCAGTACGTTGTCTCCCAAAATTCCATATTCTATAGCCTGATCAATTGCCAGCTGCAATCTCTTAACTGCTATAGGATACTCTGCTCTTACATATATGTAACCTTGTGTTGCTCCAATGGCAAAACCTGCTATAGACATAGCCTCTATTACAGAGTGAGGATCACCTTCCAGAACACTTCTATCCATAAATGCTCCTGGGTCACCTTCGTCGGCATTACAGCATACATATTTCTGGTCAGCTGTCTGTTTTGCTGCAAAATCCCACTTCATACCTGTTGGGAAGCCTCCGCCCCCTCTTCCTCTGAGTCCTGACTTTTTCATTTCATCTATTACAGCTTCAGGAGTCATTTCAGTCAATACGTTTTCAAGTGCCTTATATCCGTCAAAAGCTATGTATTCGTTGATATCCTCAGGATTTATACGACCACAGTTTCTTAATGCAATACGCATTTGTCTATTAAAGAAATCCACACCTTCCAGTGATTTTGAAATATCCTCAGATTCCTTTTCACCAGCCAGAAGACGTTTTACTATACGTCCTTTCAGCAGATGCTCTTCAACAATTTCTTTTACATCAGAAACCTCAACTCTTGTGTACATTGCTCCTTCAGGATATACAACCACTATCGGTCCTTCAGCACAAAGGCCGAAACAACCTGTTTTAACTATTTTAACTTCACTGTCCAGCCCGTTGCTTGCAAGTAATGCTTCCATTTCATCCATAATCTTTAAGGAATTTGATGATGTACAACCTGTACCTGCACAAACCAGAACATGTGCTCTATATAATTGCATCTATAAAAACCTCCTTACAGTTATTTGAGTTATATACTAAGATTTAATTACACACCCTCCTGAGCACCTATGGTCAGGTCTGTACATACATTACCGTTTACAATATGCTCAAGCACTACTCTTTCAGCCTTCTCAGGAGTCATGTTTACGTAGGTTACCTTTTTTCCGTCTTTGTCAAGTATTTCCACAACAGGTTCCATTTTGCATACTCCGATACACCCTGTAATAGATACGGTAACATTATTCAAATTCCTTTTATTTATTTCTTCAATAAATGCCTTCATTACCGGTCTTGCTCCGGCTGCTATTCCGCAGGTTGCCATTGCAACAACCACTTTGATGCCTTTTTCATTGGATCTGATAGATAACTGGTCTAAAGTTTTCTTTCTGATCTCATCCAATTCAGCTATCGACTTCATTAAGTACACCTCCAAAAATATTCTTTATACCTTCATCAATATACTCTTTCAACCATATAAGGATATCAAACTCCGTAATACTCACATCACCAAGGGTTTTGGCCACTTCATCCGTATCAAGTCTGAAAAAGCCTTTTTCGCTATTCAAATCCAAAATAAATGAAATTTGTGGGTTTGACGATATTGCTGCTATCAAGGTTTCACCTATTTCCCCTATGGGAAGCCTGTCAATGTTATTTATTGAAAATGCAGCATATATTTTTGTTCCTCCATTTTTTTCAGAAATGATGTTGAAATTTCCATTGCATTTTCTTGCAGCTTCTTTTAATAATGGTATTCCAAGCCCTACTTTTCTTGTCTTTCTTGACGTAAAAAAGGGATCCTGCGCCTTGATTAAAATATCAGAATCCATGCCTGCTCCGTTATCACTAATATTAAGTAATAGATAATCTCTCTGGGAATCTATCGCAATATTTATTTTGATTTTTGTGGCCTGAGCAGTTATTGAATTTTGAACCATATCAAGAATATGTAGTGATAAATCCCTCATGTAAACCTCGTACTGTAGAATTATAAATCTTTGTATTTCTCCAGTATAGCATCGACATCATCAGGCACTAATCTGCCGTGAACATCATCGTTTACCATAATTACAGGTGCAAGTCCGCAAGCGCCTATACATCTGCACGCATCAAGTGAAAACTTTCCGTCTTCCGTACACTGTCCTACATCAATTCCGAGTTTTTGCTTAAATTTGTCCAGAATATCTCCTGAACCCTTTACGTAGCAGGCTGTACCCATGCAGATATTAATTTTAAATCGACCTTTTGGATTTAATGAGAATTGAGTATAGAAAGTAACTACTCCATATATTTCAGCAAGTGAAACATTAAGCTTCTCGGAAATTTCCTTTAATATATCTTCGGGCAAATAACCGTATACTTCTTGAACTTCATGGAGTACGGGAATCAAAGCACCTCTTGTTCCTTTGTACTTATCGATAATTTTTCCGAGTTTTAAGCTATTTTCATCTGTGCAGCCACAGCAGCACCTGTTTTCACTCATTAACCAAACCTCCCTTTAGTATGTGTTAATATATTCACAAAATATGTTAATATTATAACAAAACCAGACAATATATTCAACAAGATTGTTAAAAATTTAATTAATTATGGATACGGTAAAATCTGCTGAATTTTTGGCCCAAAAAAGTACCCTGTGCATTTAACAACAGGGTACTTTTTAGTGGATTATTAATTTATAATTTGAACTTTGATACAATATCATAAAGTTCTTTTGCACTATCTAAGTTTTCTACCGCTTTTTCATCAACCTCTTCTGTCTTTACAACGATTGATGATGTCTTTATGGCGATATTCTCAATTCCTCTTGCACTTTCAACTACTGTCTGTGCAACTTCATTGATTGCGGTTGATACATTCGTTATTGTAGAATTAAGTTCTTCAGAAGTATGAATAAAGTCTGACATTAATCCATTAACCAGATTGGAATCATTGTTGTATTGTTCACTGATATCTATTAATTTCTTATAGTCTGACAGTACATCCCGGTCCACAAAGGATAGTATCGAGGCTGAACTTTCATTCATATTCTTAACAGCCTGATTTACTTCCTCAATCATCCTCTGGATACCGCCTACGGTTTGTGATGATTGCTCGGCCAGTTTTCGGATTTCATCCGCAACCACTGCAAAACCTTTTCCGGATTCCCCTGCTCTTGCCGCCTCTATGGCAGCATTAAGTGCCAATAGGTTTGTCTGGTCGGTAATCTGAAGAATAGTATCTGCCAAAAGGTTTATTTGCTGCATACTCTTGGACTGTTCAATGGATTTTTCTATTTTTTGTTTTACGTCCTCATATATTGATTTTGCATTATCACTGGATATAAGAGCGTCTTCCTTGAGTTTTAGTGCTCTCTCCGTTATCTGTCTGCAAACATCAGCACCTTCTTTGGTTCTATAAGCAATTGTATTTACATTATTTTCAACTTCAATAATGGATGCTGAAATTTCTTCAGTAGATGCAGCGGACTCTTCTGCTCCTGCCGACAACTCCTGCGTGGTTGCTGAATTATCCTGTGAATTCATTTTTACGTCATTTGCCAGAGTACTTACATGCTGTGCATTATCATTTATTTTCTCAGACACTTCAATCAGTTTACCTGCCATACCACGCAAAACCTGACGCATTTCTGCAACAGCCCTGGTGATAGTTCCTATTTCATCCTTACCCTTTAGATATATTTCAAATGAGTTATCATATTTTAAATCCAACTTGGACGTGTTTTGGATAAGATGTGTTACTCTTTCTATAGGCTTTGAAATTCGCCTTGTTATAAAATATCCCACTACTGAAGCAATTAATATCATTATCAGACCTAATGTCACAATAAAGCCCTCCATTGCAGCTACAGGTGCAGTAACCTCATCTATTGTACCTGATAGCACAAGCAGCCAGCCTGTTTTAGTAATAAACTTATAGGCTGCTATTTTTTCTTTGCCATTGTATTTATAATTAATAACGTCTGATATTTTGTCCCCCGGTTTACTAATAATATTTTTTATTTCAGTAGTCTCTACCGGTTTTCCGATTTTATTCTTTTCCGGATGATATAACATGTTTCCTGTTTTGTCTAATAGAAAGACATAACTTGATTTGGTACCGAGAATCTTCTTATTCTCAAGATAACCGTTAAAAGTGTCTGTATAAACCGCTGCAGCAACATACCCTAGCAGTTTACCGGAATCATCTCTTACCGGATATGTAAATACAGAAATGTACCTATCGGTAGCCTTTGATTTAAGAACATCGCTTATTATAGGCTTTCCTTCTGATAGGGTCTGCAAAGAGTAAGCACGATCGGATATGTTTTGACCTAGTGTTTTTGAGTTCGAATCTGCAATTATCACATTTTCGGTATTAACAATAAAAACATGTTCCAAATTCCATTCTTGTTTTTCAGTATTTTTTATAAGCTTAGCACATTCCTTTTCTAACTGTTTACTTTGGTCCGTTTGTTTATCTGACTTGGATTGCTCAAGTAATTCAATAATGCTCCTCTGAGATGCCAGAGCACTTACGACTGATTTTTCCTTATCAATCAAACTAGAAATATTATCTGCAAACGCTGAACTTAAATCCTTTGCCATTGTATTTGTTTGAGTTACAATAATGTCATTGGATTTAATAAAAGAAAACAATTGTGTTACTGAAATGGAGAGAATTGCCAACCCTGCTACAAAAATAGTAAGCTTTTTCCTGATATTCATATAATCTCCTTCAAATCATAGAGTATAGTTAGGTGAGTAAAATTAATAATGGTTAACATAATTTATTACATTTTACAATACTTTTTACATTTAGGGAATATTAAAACCAAAAAAAATAGTACCACCATTGATTTAATACCCATATTGGTATAGGGTAAACATAAAAATAAAAAGGACCACAGCCTTAAAAAGCTGAAGTCCTATTTTGTCAGGGCTATCTATTTGTTTAATCTGAGCATTGACTACTCATCAAAATCGTATTCGTCTTCCATTCTGGTTTTGAATTCTTCAAATACTCTGTTAAGTTCTTCTTCGTCATCAACAGTAATAAACGAGTCTTCGCCGTCTTCGTTGTGTTCAATTTTCAGAATAACAACTTCATCTACTTCTTCGTTTTCCTGCTCTTCAAGGGGTAGCAAAATAACATACTCGTTACCGTCCATTTCTATGGTATCAAGATGCTCGAATTCGACTTCCTCTCCGTCCTCTCCTAACAGTACAACAATATCATCTCTTTCTTCATCGTTCATATATACTTCCTCCTAGTATAAGTCTTTGAATGCTCAAAAATGCATCAGAAATCTGAATGCATCAATTTTATAATAACACACATGTAGATGATTTCCAATATCAACTTTTTTTATTACCTGCTATTCTATCAAGATAACCTTGAAGAATTAATACCGCTGACATTGTATCCACAATGTCCTTCTTCTTTGAAGCTTTTATCCCCAGTTCATTCATAGTTCTGTGTGCTGATACGGTAGTAAGTCTCTCATCCCATTTTATTATATTAAACTGGCCTAAATCAGAAATCTTTTTAATAAATTCTTCCGTTCTTTCAGTTCTGGGCCCTTTAGTACCGTTCATATTGATAGGATACCCTATAACTATGTCTGTAACACCATATTCTTTTATTATTTCCGATAAACGTAAGATAGCTTTTTTTAAACTATCCTTGCTCTTAATCATTTCCAGCCCCTGTGCTGTCCAACCCATTGGGTCACTTATGGCTACACCTATTCTTGAATCTCCATAGTCAATTCCAAGTATTCTCATTCTTACCTCCGTAAGCAGATAAAATTAACAGGCACTCTCATTTGAGAGTGCCTGTTTTAATCAATTATTCAGGTACGTTATTATGATTTTCCAGGTAAAATTTAAGGACTTCTTCCAGTAACTCGTCTCTCTCAAGTCTTCGGACAATACTTCTGGCATTCTTATAATTTGTGATGTAAGTAGGATCTCCAGACAAAATATATCCAACCATCTGGTTTATAGGATTGTAGCCTTTCTCTTTTAGTGCCTGATATACAGAAACTAAGATTTCTTTTGCTTCATTCTCTTTTTCGTTATCCACTTTAAACATCATAGTCTCGTTAATTCCCATTTATATCACCTTCCCAGTTACCTCTAGTCAATATCCAACTTTTCCTAAAATTGCATAAGGCTATATACTATAATACTACCTCATTCATCAGGCTTTTGCAACAATTTTTCCTTCAAATAACACTCCATTTACTTTTAACAATTTCGTTTCTACCAGTTTACCCTTGAGACTAATATCACCTTTTGCCATTACCCTAATATAATTGTTTGTCAACCCTTCAATATAACCCTCTTCACCCTGCATCTCCTGCTCGTATAAAACTTCCATATCCCTTCCCACGTATCTTTCCAGATATTTTTTTTCAAGCTCATCCGAGAGGGCCAGCATTATTTCGCTTCTTCTTTCCTTCTCTTCTGGGCTTATCTGGTTCTTCATTTCTGCCGCAGGGGTTCCCTTTCTTGGTGAATATTTGAATACATGGATTTTCGAAAAACCGATTTCTTCCGCAAAATCACGGGACTTTAAAAAGTCCTCTTCCGTTTCACCGGGAAAACCTACCATCAAATCGGTAGTGATTGCAACATCAGGAATGTTGTTTTTAAGCAGCTCTACGCTTTTCCTATATTCATCAGTGTTATATTTTCTGTTCATTTCTGCAAGAGTTTTATCACAACCGCTTTGCAATGACAAATGGAAATGCGGACAAAGCTTGGGCAGTCTGCCTGCAGCTTCAACAAATTCCTTTGTAATTGTAGTAGGTTCTATAGAACCCAGCCGTATTCTTTTAATCCCGTCAATGCTGTGTATTTTCCGAATAATATCAAGCAGGTTGGTGTCTTGTAACTCTCTGCCATATGAAGCAAGATGGATACCTGTTAATACAACCTCTAAAAATCCACTGTCTGCAAGATGCCTTACCTCTTCTATTATATCATCCGGCTTTCTGCTTCGTATAGGCCCCCTTGCATAAGGAATTATACAATAGGCGCAAAACTGGCTGCACCCTTCCTGTATTTTCAGATATGCCCTTGTCCGCTCTTTATATGTACTTAATTTAAGCTCCTCAAAAGACCTTGAAGCCATTATATTGTCCACAGCATTTATTCTGCATTCACCTGCTTCAATTCTTTCTACATACTCCATAATTCTGCCGCGGTCTTTGGTGCCTATAACCATATTAACACCGGGAATCTTTAAAACTTCTTCTGAGGATGTCTGTGCATAGCAACCCATAACTACAACAATAGAATCGGGGTTTGTTTTCTTCGCCTTTCTAATAGCCTGTCTGGATTTTCTGTCACTTAGATTTGTAACCGTACATGTATTTATTATATAAACATCTGAAGCCTGTTCAAAAGAAACTACTTCATATCCGTTTTGCTCAAATATTGAAGAAACTGCTTCTGATTCGTATTGATTTACTTTGCAACCTAGTGTATAAAAAGCTACTTTTTTCATTAATGCTTTCAATCCTCATTTTTTATTTTATTCACTTTATATGGTTTCATATATATTAAAAAAGTATAACATTAATATCGTATTTATTTCAACACTAAGCTACCAGGATATTTGTTCAAATAATTATTGATTTGCTACCTTCTCAAAGTCGTTTCCGCTGTTGCCGCTTGCCTGACACCCTATCAGTGTTAAAATACCAGGATTGCTGTTCCAGGTAAAACCGTGTTTCTTATTATTGAATGCTTTGCAATTAACTAATTTGTGATTAACACTAATACCACTGCCTCCCAGCTTGAATCCGTTTCCGTCACTGTCTGTGGTTGAAGAACCATTTTCAGTCTTTCCGTTGTAGCTCGCTTCACAGTTTTCAAAATAAACTGAGCCGATTGGCCCCGTATCGTCTTTTGTATACAGATCCCAACCGTCATCAACATTATATTTAGATATACAGCCGATGAATTTATTACCTTGTCCGCATGTGAGTTTTGCTGCAAATCCGTCGGCGTCCTCACCATTGTCAGGGTCGTAGTTACTGTGTGAATAACAATTTCTTATAGTGTTATTGCTTGGCCACTGTGCTATTGTACTGTAGTTTGAATTAAATCTTGATAGTTGCAGACCTGAATCACTGTTTGCATAAAACTCACAGTCTTCAACTATGTTATTGTTTCCTGCCAGCAGCATTCCGTTGTCCCCGGCTTTCTGGATTTTAATGCCCTTTATGTTCCAGTAATTCCCGGCCAATATTACTCCCCTGTTGGATGAATTAAATGCCATGCCGGAGAAATCCAATACGGCTTTTTCATTACCCAGAACGGCTATGTTTTTCATACTGCCCTCATTTCCATTGTTACCCTCAGCTATGGTTACTGTCTTAAAAAATGAATATGTGCCGCTTTTAAGGTAAATTGTCTTGCCCGGTTTAATACTGTCAATAGCCTGTTGTAAAGTCATTGAACCAGTAGGTTCGATTGTAATATCGCCTTCTGTGGGATTAGTGTTCCCATTATTAACAGGGAGAGTAGCTACCTGTCCCAGCAAATATTTCTTTAATACTGCAAGATCAAGGATGGTTACTGCGTTATCGCTGTCAAGGTCAGAAGCCCCGATATTTATTGTAACCGGCTGTCCAAGCAAATACATTTTTAATGTTGCAAAATCAATGGTATCTATATTACCGTCACCATTTATATCACCGCATTTTACGGTTTGGCCCGGATCTTGTGGATCGGTGGGTTCAGTCGGGTCAGTTGGATTAGTAGGATTTGAACCATCCAGCTTACCCACACCTGCATACTGTGTAACCAGTTCCTTTACCCGATTTGCAGTAGTCAAATATCCTGTATACTCATATGGCGGGGTATAGTTGCAGGTTGAGATTGTTGGCTGATTACCTTTACAACTTACATATGTATTATCCTTTACATCATAATAACCGATTGAATCACTATTATATGAACCTATAGGACCTGATGCCAGCCCTGACTCTTCATTAACTGCACCCGAACCGACTCTTTCGAAGTAATTGCTTTCAACTTTGAGCTGAGCTCCCATTCTGGAATTCACAGCACTGTTCCAGACATCCGCGTAATAGTTGCTGAATATATGTCCTGTTCCGAATCTATAGCTAGGCAAACGTTCCTTTAGATTTTTAAAGACATTATGGTGATAAGTCATTTTTCTGTCATAGTTGTCACTGTCGGATGACCCGACAAGACTTGTCTTAAAGGAATCATGAAAGTAATTCCATGAAACTGTAATATATGCACTGTCTTTTTTACAATCCAGCAAGCCGTCATACCAGTCTACATCACCACCGGTAATATCTCCTTTCTCATCCACCTTTCCATCGCCGTTGCAGTCTCCTATCATGTTGTATAACTCACAATGGTCAATCCAGACATTTTTGCTGTTCTCGATTCCTATGCAGTCTGTAGGTGCCAGAGTATGGTGGATTTTCAGATTTTGAACTATAATATTGCTGGCTTTTACAATATTAAGCCCTACTCCTTCCAATTCTCCGCTGCTTCCGACACCGATTATTGAAACATTTGAAACCTCTTTAACTCCAATAGCACCTGTTCCTGTAAGCTTGGTTGCTACTTTTATAACCAGCGGAGAAGTGTCATCGTCCTTTTTTCTCTGGTTTAGAAGATCTGACATTTCTGTAGCACTTTTTACCGTCACCTCTTTTCCGCCGGCCCCCCCGGTGGTCCCGCCATTCATTGTAGCAAAACCAACCAGACCAAACAGCCCATTTTCTGCCGCATGAACTGTATTAACAGCACCAAGCCCTACAAGGGCTTGCGCCATGACAGCCCCAGCTAGAAGAAAAATTTTCATTTTTCTCAACATAATATTACCTCCTTGAAAATTTATTTTATTTTTTGTTACCTTTATCAAAATATAGGAGTGATTACCGATTTCCCGAGTTTTCTTTAGTACACGCGTCAAAAGTACTTCCGAAGGGCACTTTCCGACCTGTTCGGAAGACGGGTATAAATTAGAGAGTTTCCAAGTGATTTGGATATTCCGGGAGAAAAAGCGCAGGTTATTTTCCGATCTGCTTTCTGGCAGCTTCCATTCTAAACAACATACGATGATAAGCAAAATAAGTTTTATAGAGTATAATAAAGGGAATAAAGATAATCACGTAGAAACGTTTAGCCTTAAATCCGTAAGATATCACTTCCAGTATGGACTTAATATAATTTTTGGCGTATACCGGTAAACTGTTTTTTAACCCTTCAGGTCTTTTGTGCTGTTGACTGTTTTCCCTTTCAGGACTGGCGACAGGTTTTGCCCAGGACTTTCCATGTCCCATAAATTCACTGAATGTATCCCTGTTAATGTGAAGAACTTTGGCTTTAGGTTCAAAATACAGCCGGTATCCTCTATATGTAACTCTTAAACAAAAATCAACGTCTTCCCCTGTCTTCAAGTCCTCATTGAACACGCCTATTTCATCGACGAGGCTTCTGGAAATACTGATATTGGCAGAGGGAAAATAACTGTTGTTTATTTGTGGTTTCAAAGCAGGATGGTATGCGGACCATGAACAGAAGTCATCACAAACCGCCCAGAAGTTTTTGTTATAACCTCCTATTCCGCCACCTACCATTTTTACTTTAGGATTGCTTTTTTGTAAATCTAAATGGGCTTTAACATGATTCAGAACAAAATCACTATCAGCAAGACAGTCGGAGTCTGTAAAAATCAGATATTCTCCAGCGGCAAGTGATATTCCTTTGTTTCTTGAAGGGGATGGGCCTTTTTTCGCATTAAATACATACGTGACACCAAAAGATTTAATAATTTCAGCCGTATTGTCCGTTGAATTATTATCCACAACAATGATTTCCATTTTTTCTTTGGGATAATTCTGGTTAGTTATACAATTAAGGCATTTTTCAAGATATTTTTCCGCATTATATGCCGGAATAATAACAGATACGAAAGGGAGACTACTTGTATCCGAGCTATATATAAACTCATTTTTCATAAACCGCACCTCCTTTTTACACTAGCAGGTTTAATATCCATAAGTTTTTTATCATTATTTGATAGTTCCATTCAATTTAATACTACATATGTTATAATTTTACAGTAAATATTATATCAAATGAGCTAATCCATAGCTATAAAATTCACTACCAACCTTGTCTTAGTCCAAACAAATATTTCAAGAAATTATTGAATGAAAACATTGCCCAAACTTTGTAAGAAATGCACAACAATCTTCCAAACCCTTTATATAGTGGCATTCCATGGTATTATAATGTAAGGATTTACCCCAGTTTCAAACATCTTCATTGACTATTAATTCAAAAGCAGGTAATATTAAAATGTAAAAAAAATAATTGTTTTTTACCTTAATTATAAGGAGGATGGATAATATGAAATCATTTGATATTTCTTTAAAATCTATTAACGACGTAAAGGATTTCGTAAATATCGTTAACAAATATGACTTTGATGTTGATTTATCATCAGGACGTTACATCGTAGACGCAAAGTCAATCATGGGAATCTTCAGTCTTGACCTCAGCAAACCGATTAAAGTTGAAGTTCAGAACGATAACAGCGAAAAATTCTGTGATGAAATTAAGCGTTTTGTAGTTTAATTTATTTTTAACGAACTAACTATTAATAAATAGACAAAATAAAAGCGAGTTTTGAAACTCGCTTTTTGTTATTTAAGCATATAACTATTTCTCGGTCATATCCTCTTCAGTTATTACCTCAAAACCATTTCTTATTAAAAGTTCCGCTGTGACCCCGTTACCTTTAACCAGCTTTCCGCTGAATGTTCCGTCATATATCTTACCAACGCCACAGGATGGGCTTTTTGATTTTAATATTGCTTTTTTTATATTATAGAGTCTGGCTACCTTCAGTGCTTCTTCAGCACCCTTTAAAAATTTCTCTGTTTGATTTTGCCCTTTTGAGTCTATTATATTTGATTTTCCTGAAAGGACATCTCTTCCGTCTCCGCAGTCAATCTCACAAGAGTCCCTTGGGGTAGGCAGCCCGCCCATCTGTTCAGGGCATACCATAATTGCTTTGCCTTCCCTGACAAGTTTCTCTATATATTCGTTATAATTGCTTTTACCATTATATTTACTGTCAAGTCCTGCCAGACATGCACTAACCAGTATCATTTGACCCTACCTTTTTTTCCTTTTCCTTTTTCCCATTATTTTCTCATACACTTTTTTATCTATGATTTTTCCTTTTTTGGCGGGCTTATTGCCTGCAGAAGTATTCCTTCTGCCCTTATCCTCAGCTTTATCCGTTTTTGTACTCTGACTGTTTCTCTTAACTGATGAAGGTTCATTTTTGTGCTTTGTAAATATTATTGCATCTTCTGTTTCCTCGTCTATGCTGTCAAAATCCTCATCAGATTCAACCAATATAAACTCAATTTTCCTTGTAGATATATCGGCTTTTGCAAGAATAACCTTGACTGTATCGCCTATTCTGTAAATTTTGCGTGTTCGTTCACCTACAAGGCAGTAATGAACTTCATCATAGTTATAATAATCATCTTCCATGCTGCTCATTCTGACCAGACCTTCTATGGTGTTATCAAGTTCTATGAACATACCAAAGGAAGTTACATTTGCAATAATACCTTCAAATATTTCTCCCTCATGGGCTTTCATATATTCTACCTTTTTGAGGTCTTCACTTTCTCTTTCAGCCTCATCTGCTCCTCTTTCACGCTCAGAACATTGTTTTGCTATTTCAGGCAGTATTCCCTCCAATTGACTGATTTTTTCTTCACTCATTCCGCCTTTGAGATAAAGCTTCATAATTCTGTGAATTATCAGATCAGGATATCTTCTTATGGGCGAAGTGAAGTGACAGTAGTATTTTGCAGCCAAACCAAAGTGTCCTGTACTTTCATTGCTATACCTGGCTTTTTGTAGTGATCTTAGCATAACTGTACTGATTATTCTCTCGTGTCTGGTTCCTTTAACCTTTTCCAAAAGGTCCTGTAAGGCTCTAGGGTGAACTTTGTTTATGCCCTTAATACTGTATCCCAGATTGTAAAGAAATTCATTCAGATTGTGTATTTTTTCTTCATCAGGGTCTTCGTGTATTCTATATACAAACGGTGTATTGGTCCAGAAAAAATGCTCTGCAACAGTTTCATTGCAGGCCAGCATGAATTCTTCAATTATCTGGTTTGCAATGGTTATTTCATATCTTTTAACATCGATAGGCTTACCCTTTTCATCCAGCACTACCTTTGCTTCATCAAAGTCGAAATCAATAGCACCTCTCTGGAATCTTTTCTTCCTCAAAATCAGTGCAAGTTCCTGCATTTTGTAAAAGTCAGGCGTAACATGATTGTATCGTTTTATAAGGTCTTGGTCATTTTCCACCAGTATTTTATATACGTTGGTATATGTCATTCTCTCATCTATATTGATTACACTCTCAAATATTTCATGGTTATATACTCTTCCGTTTTTATCTATGTCCATCATTACGGTAAAACTCAGCCTGTCAACGTGTGGGTTAAGACTGCAAATACCGTTGGATAATTTTCTTGGGAGCATTGGTATAACCCTGTCAACAAGATATACGCTTGTCCCTCTGTCAAGTGCTTCCATATCAAGAGGAGAATTTTCCGTAACATAGTTTGTTACATCTGCAATATGAACACCAAGCCTGTAATTCCCGTTTTCCAGTATTTCAATTGAAACCGCATCATCAAGGTCTTTTGCATCTTCTCCGTCTATGGTAACCATACGGAGTCCCCTTAAATCACGCCTTCCTTGTATCATTTCCTCCGTTACTGTTTCACCTATGGAATTTGCCTGATTGAGAACATCCTCAGGAAAATCCTCTTCCAGATTATATGATTTTATTATGGACAGTATATCGACACCCGTTTCGTTCCTGTCACCGATTATTTCAATTACTCTTCCC
Organism: Ruminiclostridium papyrosolvens C7; assembly: GCF_000421965.1. Taxonomy (GTDB): domain Bacteria; phylum Bacillota; class Clostridia; order Acetivibrionales; family DSM-1351; genus Ruminiclostridium; species Ruminiclostridium papyrosolvens_A. The sequence goes on from NZ_ATAY01000031.1 coordinate 180,772, forward strand.
TCAGCATTTCTTCTGGCTTCCGGGTATTTTAGTATCTCAACAACAACCTTCTGACCTTTCTTTGCACCATGAAATTCACTCTTTGAAACAAAAATGTCTCCTGAAATCCTCTTATTATCAGGAACTACAAAACCGAAGCTCATACTGTTTTCAAAGGTTCCAACCAAAGTGGTATTAGCCCTTTTCAATATACGGATTATCTCGCCTTCCATTCTCCTGTCTGTAGAACTTTTCTTATTTACCCGTGCCACAACTCTGTCATTATGCATGGCTCCGTTAAGGCTATCTGCGGGGATAAATACATCCTCCACAAGCTCATCATCAGGAATGAGGAATCCATATCCTCTTTCATGCCCCTGAATCCTTCCTGTAACCAGATTTAGCCTTGATGGTACGCCATACCTTTTTCCATGGGTCTTAAAAATTCTGCCCTCTTCTTCAAGTTCATCAATTACCTGTGTAAAAAGTTCAATATCTTCTTCCGGTACATCAAGTACCATTATAAGTTCCTTAAATAAAAGAGGTTTATACGCTTTATCCCTCATAAATGCGACTATTCGTTCTTTTCGTTCTTCCAAATCTGCCATGTATTAATTACCTTTCCATCATTTTTTAAAAAATTCACGTGCTTCTCCACTTATTCCTTATACTAATATATTATTCCAAGTATTTCAATTAAAATTCACCATTGTCATAGCTATTGTCAAAAGCCGTATCCGCAAACTCACCCCACATATCGGCATACTTTCCGGTGGCCCATTCGGTCATGATAATGGACTCTCCTTTTATAAGAGGTATTTTAAGCAACTGCTTGCTTATGGTATTCTTGTTTTGAACAGTATAAACAATTATATTATCTTCCGATGCCAATATAACGATATCCTTATTAGGTGACATATATGCATCCCTTGTCCACGGTGATCTGGATTTAATTTCATTCCATGGAATATTCATTTCATCATAGTGTATTAGCTTTGAAGGAACCATCTGCTTCAAATCAAAATCTTCAAACTTCCTGTCTCCAGCTGTGTCCTTATAATAAAGGCGGCTTTTCATTATCCAATGTCCGTTTCTTCTCTGCAAAGTAAAATTGTCTTCCTCCGTCTGATGGTTCAGTTTGTTTGCCCTTATGCTATCCAAAGAGGAAATAAACACTTCTGCCGATTGCTTTAAAGTATTGGCAGAGCCACCTTCAATTATATCTGACAGAAGCACCGGCTTTTTCGTTGCCAGATTGTCTATGGGTAAAACCCCAAGTCGCATGTCACTTTCAATACCTATATAGTCGTTCCCAACAAAAAGTATTTTTGAATCAGGCTTTTTATTTATGGTATTTATTTTGCTCATAATCTTTGGTTGGTGTTTTTTGGACAGTTCTGCAAAAGGCTCCGCATAAATATTTACCGAATTGTCAGTGGCTATGGAACCAATTTCCCAGAACCCCTTTGCCCTAGGAACTACAAGTTGGCTTGTATATAATTTTGCTTTGGCTTCACGGTTTTTAAAATAAAGCCATAGTGTACGGTAATTGTTATCGGCAGATCTTATTCCCAGAAGAACTCCCGACCTGAGCAAGGGGTCTTCCTTATAATCCCCACTGTCTATATCCAAACCTACACTTCCAAGACTTTCTGCTCTGATTTTTTCATCTATGTCCACAGAAATTCTTTTCAATGCTAAAAAACCACCTTCCATGTATACATATGCCGTATTTGCATCTGTAACTATAAGCTCATGAAAAAGCTGGTTATCTGTAGTTATTGTGACTATATTCACATTTTCGGTAGTAATTCCAAGTACGTCTTCACTAATACGGTATTTATTTTGTATAAAAGTACCTGCGGATGTTCTTATACTTTTGTATTGAGGGTTAATACAGACATCTTTATAAATAGCACTGACCTCATTATCAAAAACGGCTTCCTTCCCGATAAACTGTTCATACTTCTCCTGTTTTCCAGGTATTAATGCACTATTGTCAGTCAAAATATAATTCTGTATTTTCCATGTACCTTTTACTGCAATATTCTTGCCTTCCGGGGGCTTTATGGTATCCTCAATACTGAAATTAACGCTGCTGCAGCCTGAAAATAAGGATGCAGAAATTAATAATAATATGGTTAAAAGTACTCTGATTTTCTTTGCCAAAATATCAGCCTCCAAATGGAATCCTTACTGTTACAATTGTTCCTTTATCAAGTTCGCTTTCAATATTTAGACTTCCATTATGCAGCTTTACTATCTCATCGCAAATTGAAAGCCCCAGTCCGGTATGAGAGTTGCTGCTATTTCCCTTGTAGAATTTTTCCGTCACCAGAGGTAATTCTTCCGGGCTTATGCCGCAGCCCGTATCCTCAACTCTAAAAACAATATTCTCATTCTCCATAAATGAAATTAAAGCTACCTTTCCGTTCTGAGGAGTAAAATTGAAGGCGTTTCCCAACAGATTAATCAAAAGCTGAGTTATTCTGTTTCTATCCAATTCAACAATGGGAATCTTTTCACATTTAACATTAAAGCTAATTTTTTCTTTTTTAGCTCTATTACTCATTTGTTTCTCTATATAGTCAATAATTGAACTGACGTCTGTCTTTTCTTTTTTTAGCTCAACATTCCCCGAGACGAAACGGGAAAAGTCCAAAAGTTCCTCAACCATGTCTGTTAGACGATCGCTTTCCTTTACAATGATATTCAATCCGTCACTAAGAATTTCCCTGTCACTGTAATCATCATCAATTATGGTATTTGCCCAGCCTTTTATTGATGTCAGCGGTGTTCTAAGTTCATGTGAAACAGTAGATATAAAGTCATTTTTGATTCTTTCTCTTTTTTGTATTTCTGATGCCATGTAGTTCAGAGTGTCCGAAAGCTTACCTATCTCATCATTTCTGCTTTTGTTTATTCTAACATCGAGATTTCCCTCTGCCATTAATTCGGCTGCTCCCGTTACATTTTTCAACGGATGTATGATACTGTGTGCAAGTGCTATACTAATAGTACCTGCAACGAGAATAACAACTATTCCTATTATTATAAATATCATTGAAATATTAAATATTATTTTATCAACATCTTTCAACGATGTAATAAACCTCACTACTCCAACCTGCTCAGTATCTGATTTCAAAGGATAAGACACAATCATAATTTGCTCACTGCCATTGTTTAGTCTCCCTATCCAGACACCTTTTTTGCCCAGCTGAGCCTGCTTGAAGTCATTGCCGGACACATATTCTCCCGACTCAAGTCCTTGGGAATCCAGCAATACTTCCCCGTTGTTTCCAACAATCTGAACCTGTCCTGTAGTTTGTTTCCAGAATAAATCGGCATTGTCCATAATGTTAACATCCAAAGGGACATCAGAAAAATATCGGGTATAAAAGTCAGAAGCTGTCTTGATTTGATTTGTCAAAATACTCTCGACATTATTGTAGAAATAAAAACGCGTAAAATAAACAAGCAGTGCTTCAAAAGCAAGAACGCTTATAAGTATAATCAGTATGAAATTCCTTACCAATCTGGCCTGAATACTGTTTTTAAATGTCATAGAAGTCATTCCTTCCGCCATCTGTACCCAATACCCCACACTGTTTCGATAAACATACCGTGGGAATCCTTATCTTCAATCTTGCTTCTTAGTCTCCTTATATTGACATCAACTATTTTGGTATCTCCCATATAGTCATAGCCCCATATCTTGTCCAAAAGCTCATCTCTGGTAAATGCTTTATTTTTATTTTCCAGAAAGATTTTTAATAAGAAAAATTCTTTTGGTGTAAGCAGAATCTCTTTATCTTCCTTAAATACTCTTTGAGAATAAAGCTCCAGCTTGAATACACCACTTTTCAATGTATCCTCTTTACTATCTGCTGCACTTTTCCCTCCCAAACGTCTTAAAAGGGATTTTGCCCTCAGAATAAGCTCTGTAGTATTGAAAGGTTTTACAACATAGTCATCAGCACCGTACTCCAAACCCTTTATCTTATCTATATCCTGTCCTCTGGCTGTCAGCATTATAATTCCCAAGCCCGGCAACTCTTTTCTAAGTGTTTCACAAACCTGAAATCCACTTATTCCGGGTAGCATAACATCCAGTAGTACAACATCCGGATTTTCCTGTCTTGCTTTCAATAGTCCCTCTTCCCCTGTTGCTGCTTCGATAACAATAAAATTGTGCTTTTTGAAGTTTATTTTCAAGAAACCCCTTATACTTTCTTCATCTTCTATTATAAGAACTTTATTTTCCATATAAAAGAATTCCTTCCTACTTTTTCTTGTAAGCGTTATGATATACCTGTCCACTCTGAAGCTTTACCCCTCTGGCAGCAAAAAGCTCATCAATGGTGACCAATTTATAGCCCTTTGCAGTTAAGTTTTGTATTATTGCTTCGGCTGCCTGGGCAGTTGGTTTATACAAGTCGTGCATCAGCACAATGTCTCCGTCTTTTACCTTACCAACTACTTTATTTACTGTAGTTGTCTTACTCTTTGTCTTCCAGTCTAAAGTATCTATGGACCAAAGAATTAGCGGAGCGCCTGCGGATGATTTTACCCTGTTATTTACACTGCCATAAGTCGGTCTTATTATAGACGGTTTTTTTTGAATAATGTTCTGTAATATATCAGATGTTTTTGTCAGTTCCTTCTTTATACCGGCTTCATTTAGCTTTGTTAACTCTTTATGGCTATAGCTATGATTGCCAATCTGATTTCCATTTTTTGAAATTTGCTTTATAACAGCCGGATACTTCTCTGCTCTGTTACCTACAACAAAAAAGGTTGCATGTCCGTTATATTTCTTCAGAGAATTGAGTATCTGTACTGTGTACTGTGGATGAGGCCCGTCATCGAAAGTGAGTGCAACCATAGGTTTAACTTTAACAGGGGCCGGCTGTTTCGGCTTTTCCTTTTCCGGCTTTACCTTTTCCGGCTCTACAGGTTTTTTATCATCCGGCTTTTTGGTATCAGAGGGAACTGTTGGGTTCTCTTTAGACTCCTGAGAGGGTTCTTTTTTATTATCATCAGCTTCTTTTTGATTTTCTATTTTTGTTTCAATACTGCTATCATTGTTGTTATTTAATATTTTAGCTTCTTTGACAAATATCGTTGCAACCAAAACTATCAATACTAAAATGGCAATTGTTACCCCAAAAAATTTTTTCAATTTATTTTCACCCATACCCCTTTTTATTATATTATAATTATTTCAACTACCTTTATTTTATATTTATTTCTTTTTTGAGTAGTTACAAAACTACAAAAAAAAAGTTACAAATAAGTAACCTTTATATCTTTAAATTGTCAAAAGCCCTTTGCATTGCATTTAAGGTTATTTCTACAAATTCTAATAGAGTAATATTCAGTTCTTTATAATGCTTTATATGTTCAAAGTTTATTCCTTCAACATCTGATTTTGTAATATTTTCAATTACCATTTGGGCTGTAACATCTGAAAGGTTTTTATCAGGCAGTTTATCGGAACAGTAAGTTATTAACTGAGTAAGGTGATCTGCAGCATATAATACTTTATCCATTTTTCTTTTTCGTGGTATTTTATGGTAATCACTTTGAGAACGGATGCAGTATATAATCGATTCGTCTATATCAAAATTCTCGAGTATCTGAGCGGCTACAATACTATGTTTTTCCGGATCGCCGGTTGTTTTTTCAATATCAATATCATGCAGCAGCCCGGTCAATCCCCACGTCTCAATGTCGGCATCATAATATCTCGCAAACTCTTTCATTACTGCTTCCACCACTAAAGAATGTCTAAGAAGATCCTTATCGTACAAACGGACTTTGAGTTCTTCAAAAGCCTCATCTCTATTCATAATCAACCCTCCAGAAGCCGTAAATATAGCTATAGAATGTAATAAAAATGCATCCTACAACTCTTTTTTAATATTAGCATAGTATTATCTGGAATATCAACCAGTATATTATACCCATATTATATGCGAAAATATGCCTAACATGCAAAAAGCCCAAGTGTACGATATACACTTAGGCTTAATTTTATAAGTACAAATTAACCAACTCTATCTATCAACAAGTAAAGAGCAATAGATGTAACGAGAAATGCAATCGCAGCAAAAGCAGTATACTTTCCAAGCAATGCATCAATAGTACGACCCTTGTTCTTGCCGAAGAATGTCTCCGCTCCTCCTGCTATTGAGCCTGACAAACCAGCCTGTTTTCCCGACTGTAGCAATACAATAATAATAATTGAAACAGCAAAGACAATGTGAAGTATATTAACAATCCATTTTGCAGCTTCCAACTTAAACACCTCCTAAAATAGACAAGTCAAATTTTATCATACTTAAATGGAAAAAACAAGTCCGGAGACTTGTTTTTCTAATTTATTTTATAAAATAACTCTTTCCAAAAAAATTTGTGGGGTACAAGCTTAGCGCCCATATTTTTCTATGATATATGATTTTCACTTAGCATTTCTCTCAACCTTTAATGGTTCAATAATGGTTCAGTTTAAAAGGCATTAAGAAAGTGTTTTTAACGCCAAGCCGTACCCCGTAAACTAGGAAGGATATGTTTTGTATCTGGCTTTTATTAATGTTATTTTAGGTTAAACCATGCTTTTATACCCGGAAATTCTGCAACTTCTCCCAGTTCTTCTTCTATTCTTAATAATTGGTTATACTTAGCAACTCTGTCTGTTCTGGAAGGTGCCCCGGTTTTTATTTGACCTGAATTTGTTGCTACTGCTATGTCAGCTATAGTTGCATCCTCTGTTTCGCCTGATCTGTGAGATGTAACTGCAGTATAACCTGCACGGTTGGCCATTTGTATTGCATCAAGTGTTTCTGTAAGTGTACCTATCTGGTTTACTTTTATGAGGATAGAGTTTGCAACACCCTGCTTAATACCTTTTTCAAGTCTCTTTGTATTGGTTACAAAAAGGTCATCCCCTACCAGCTGAATCTTGCTGCCCAATCTCTCGGTCAACAATTTCCAACCTTCCCAGTCCTCTTCTGATACACCGTCTTCAAGAGAAATTATTGGATATTTATTAACCAGGTCAGCCCAGTAATCTACCATCTCATCTTTGCTCTTTCTTATGTTTGTTTTCCAGAAGAAATATGACCCATCTTCTTGATACATTTCGGTTGCGGCGGCATCAATAGCTATTCTGAAATCATCCCCGGGTTTGTAGCCGGCTTTTTCAACTGCCTCTAATATTACCTGAATTGCCTGTTCATCTGTTTCAAGATTTGGTGCAAAGCCACCTTCATCACCTACAGCAGTACTAAGGCCTTTGCTATGCAAGACTTTTTTGAGATTGTGGAATACCTCGGCGCACATTCTAAGGGCTTCCTTGAAGCTCTCTGCACCAACAGGCATTATCATAAATTCCTGTATATTTACGCTGTTATCAGCGTGCTTTCCTCCGTTTATTATATTCATCATAGGCACCGGAAGTGTCTTTGCATTTACTCCTCCGATATATTGATACAATCCTAATCCCAAAGCCTCCGCAGCAGCTTTTGCAACAGCAAGGGATACACCCAGTATTGCATTGGCACCCAATCTTTCCTTGTTAGGTGTACCATCAAGATCAATCATAAGTTTATCTATGGCAACCTGGTCAAATATATTCATTCCTTCTACTTCAGGTGCTATAGTATTATTTACATTGTCTACTGCTGTTTCCACGCCTTTTCCCATATACCTGTCGCTGTTTTCATCTCTCAGCTCAATAGCCTCGAAAGCACCGGTTGATGCTCCGGAAGGTACAGAAGCACGTCCGACAAAACCACCCTCGGCAATAACCTCGACCTCAACAGTCGGATTTCCTCTGGAATCAAGAATCTCTCTAGCGAAAACGCTTTCAATTGGTATATATTGTTTCATACTTAATTCTCCCTTCAAGGTAGTTATTCTTAATTAGGATACCATTTGGCCTACTTTATTGTAAAATATTTCCCTAAACATTATTTACCTATCGTTTCTTATTATATGTAGATGTTTAGATAAAATACAAAATATAACTTAACATTAATTGGTATCCTTATTAAATTTTTTATTTAATATATACCTACCACCGGGAACGATTTTCAAACACCTAAAAAACTAAATAAGCGGAAGCAGTGCCTGTCAAGAACACTGCTTCCGCTTGACTAAGCTTTACTTTTATTGATTTAACTCTTTAACAGGCCTTGCCTCAATATACCCTCTATATCCCATTGGAGCAAGCTGAAACCTTGGAGCTTCATCGTCCGCCCACTGAAATCCATATATTTCAGGGTTATAGTTTTTTATTACCTTCCAGAGATATAATATAGATTCCTCAAACTTTTCATCTTCGAAAGGCTGTCCCTGAAAAATCATCATCTTGCAAGGATTTAAGTCTATTGTTTCAAATCCCTCCGGAATGTCTCCGGAATAGTCCAGGGGTACTTCAACCCCCTGAACATATTGTGACGTACCGGGCTTAATCATTTTTTCCGGCAGCCACATTCCTGTGGGCTCGTAAATTGCTTCCTTTATACCTGATAATATATCCCATATACCGCAACCAACTTCTTCGCAATATTCAAAGTAATGTTTAGCATTTCGTCCTCTCTTTAATATGAGCTTTCTCGCAGGTCTTTCAACTACTTGCACAAATACGGTTTCAGTACATGAGTTAGGATTCTCAGCCATATTATCCTCTCCTTTTTGAATTCTAAGGTAATATCCACGGATTTCTTTCGGAATAAAGAATCTTATTTCCGGTTTTGTTTTCGAATACTGTTTCGGAGTTATGCCAAACTGCTTTGAAAAGGCTCTGGTGAAACCCTCATGAGAATCAAAAACAAAGTCAAAAGCAGCATCAATAACTTTGATATTGTTATCTCTGAGTTTCTCAGCGGCCATATTCAATCTCAATAACCTGATATACTCAAAGGGAGCTTTACCGGTAAGCTCTTTAAATATCCTCGCAGCATACCAAGGGGAGTATCCCGCTTCGTTAGCTAGCATGTGAAGCGAGATAGGTTCTAAGATGTGCTTCTCAATGTAGTTTTGCATTTTCTCAACGGTTTTTATCTTACTCCATGTATCCATTTTAATCACCTCAAATAAAAGGATATCATCAGGTACAACGGATTTCTTGACCTTCTTTGCAAAGAATAAATCTCAAGTATAAATTTGAGGTTTTTCCTTACACTAGTATTGTATCGCATATTTTGTTCGATTTCAACATTTTTTAGAATAATTTATTCTATTTTATCAAATGATTTTTTTGGCCTGTTATATTTATATTTGGAGGCATATTATGAGATTTGGTGATAGATTAAGAGAACTAAGGGAAGAACGAGATATTACCCAAAAGGAATTGGGCGAATTAATAAACGTTTCTGCCAGAGTTATTGGTTACTATGAAGCTAATGACAGATTTCCAAGAGATGAAAATGTATTAAAAACCATTGCTGATTACTTTAATGTGTCTGTGGATTATCTTGTTGGCCGTACCGAAATCAGACATTTTTCCGATGATTTTGTAGCAGAATCAAAAATCCCTTATAATCTGGATGTTAAGGGGCTTCCTGATGAAGCTCTGAAAAAGGTTGAGGAATATATTGACTTAATTAAAACCAAATACAAAACCAATAACAATTCTCCTAAAAAAAAATAAATACTCCCGGAATGTCACTTGGGAGTAAACATAAATAATATTTTTTACTATGTCATTAGCATTGAATTACTTTTAAATATCCTCAGTTCCCTTTCATACTCGCTTATAAGCTGTTGCCTTCTGTCTTCAAAAGTACCATGGTCCTGGATAAAATCAGTATCTTCATGTAAAAATCCATTGTTGTCTGCATTATCATTAGTCCCTTGGGGCAATATATGAATTATTTTCCCCATAGTGTTGCTCATACTTACTCATCCCTTCCAAATAACTCTTTCTTCTTTCTTTACTTTTCTTTAGTATATCAAATTTTTTAATTAATACATTAAACAGTTCATCTCTATAGTAATTAACCATAAGGATATGTACATAAGCCATAAAGGGCTTTACAAACTCCCTGATTTCTTCAGTAGTTCTTCCCAACAGCTGTTTTTCAGATATTTCAATCTGTAAAAGTGAAACTATTCCCTCATTTTCACAAAATACGGGGATAGCAATATATTGTTCAATATTCTTTTCGGTACACTTTTTACCGTATACAAATTCTTTTTTTATCTCACCTACGTTTTTCAATATATGTAAATCATTCTGCTTTTCATTAAATATTTTTACATGGTAATAACTCAAATCACTGTCAAGATAAAAGTGTTTATCAAATATACTTGGCGAAATCTGATTTGAATTACCATAACTTATCATTTTAATGTATTCCCGGCCTGTTTTTTTCTCCTTAAACCTGTGCATCAGAGAAACCTGATGAGTGTCGTTTTCCGTTGAAATTTTAATAGCATCATAAATGTTGTGGCATACCAGAGAGGCAATGTCCTGATAACTGAGAGTACTAAAGTCAGCTTTTGAAGGTATTATAACTGCTTTAACACAGACACTTCTGGTTATGTCGTTGAGTTTTCTGCTAATTGTCTGATTGATAACGGCTTCCCGGTTTATTACTTCTTTCAGGCATTTTATTCTGCGATCCTTGTATTTCTGATAATTATCAATGGTTATTGTTATCCAATTGTACATGATAATAAACACGAATGTTACCAGTATATGCAGCTTATCTCGGTAAAATTCCTTTTCATAGATATTATATGTCTTAAAATCAGTAAGTTGCATTTGAAAAGCAAATACAAAAGTAAAAAGAAAGTTTACAAAGGTTCTGAAATACGAGGACTTGAGCAGTCTATAAAAGTAATAAAGCACAGAACCCAGCTTTTTGTAATTGTTAGAAAACTTCTTAAGCTGCAAAATCACTTTCGAAGGTTTTTTCATTAATTGCACCTCCCTTTTACATAATATATTCTATATATGGTAAAATTATCCTTTAAAGGGCAATAAAAAATCCACCGTTTTTTTATTAACCCCGGTGGATTTTCATGAAATATAGTTATAACAGCACTTTGAACGATTATATTTTTTATTTTTGAAGCAGTGAAGTTCCTGTCATTTCAGCAGGCTTATCAACACCCATTATGTCAAGCATTGTAGGTGCCAGATCAGCAAGTCTTCCTTCTTTAAGAGTTGCATTTCCCAAACCGATACCAATAAGTGGTACTACGTTTGTTGTATGTGCAGTGAATGCTCCTCCATTTTCATAATCAATCATCTGCTCTGCATTTCCGTGGTCTGCGGTTATCAATACCACACCGCCCTGTGCAGTAACAGCATCAACTACCTTTCCTACACATTCATCAACTGCTTCAACAGCAGCCTTTGCTGCGTCAAATACACCTGTGTGTCCAACCATGTCACAGTTAGCAAAATTAAGAATTATTACATCGTATTGTTTTGAATCAATTCTCTTGACTGCTTCCTCAGCAACTTCATATGCACTCATTTCAGGTTTCAAGTCGTAAGTAGCTACTTTCGGTGAAGGTATAAGTGCTCTGTCTTCTCCTTCGTACTGTGTTTCAACACCGCCGTTGAAGAAGAAGGTAACATGTGCATACTTCTCAGTTTCAGCAATTCTCAGCTGTCTGTAGCCAAGTCTGCTTACGTATTCTCCGAAGGTATTATCCAGAGTCTGAGGCTTAAACGCAACCACAACGTTTGGCATTGTCTTGTCATACTGTGTCATACAAACAAAGAATAGAGGGAAGAAGCCTTTTACTCTATCAAATCCTTTGAATTCAGGGTCAACAAAGGTTCTTGTTATTTCTCTTGCTCTGTCAGGTCTGAAATTGAAGAATATTACAGAGTCATTTGCATCTATTGTAGCAACGGGCTTACCGTTCTCCATTATAGCCGTCGGTTTTACGAATTCATCAAATTCTTTTCTTGCAAATGATGCCTCTACAGCTTCAACAGCTGAATTTGCAGTTAATCCTTTTCCGGATACCATTACATCATATGCAAGCTGTACTCTTTCCCAGCGGTTGTCTCTGTCCATGGAATAGTATCTGCCCATTACAGATGCAATTTTACCCACTCCGATTTCTTTAAGCTTTGCTTCAAGTTCTTCAGTATATACCTTTGAGCTGTCCGGCGGAACATCCCTTCCGTCATAGAAGCAGTGAATAAACACATCTTTTAGTCCATTCCTTTTTGCCATCTCAACTAAACCATACAAATGTGTGTTGTGGCTGTGTACTCCGCCGTCAGATAAAAGTCCGAACAGGTGAAGTCTGGAATTATTCTTTTTACAATTCTCAACTGCCTTTAGAAATTCCTCTTTTTCAAAGAAATCTCCAGCTTTTATTGACTTAGTTATTCTGGTTAATTCCTGATAAACAATTCTTCCGGCACCGATATTGGTATGTCCAACCTCAGAGTTTCCCATCTGACCCTCAGGTAGTCCTACATCCAGACCGCTTGTATGAACAATGGTATTTGTATATTTAGTAAGATAGCTGTCCAAATTTGGCTTGTTTGCAGCCTGTATGGCATTTCCTTCTTGTTTCGGGTTGTTTCCGAAGCCATCAAGGATCATTAATGTTACTAATTTTTTTTCCATATGGTTATCTCCCTCTTTTAATGTTACTATAGTTAGACCCTCCAGTACTAACCGGAGGGTCAGATAATTCATTTTATGCTTAAATCTAAATTATTTGCAGACAGAGAAGATTTATGCTTTTGCTATTATTGAGAAATCCTCAACCTTTAAGCTTGCTCCACCAACAAGTCCGCCGTCTATATCAGACATTCCAAACAAGTCAGAAGCGTTCTTTGCATTTACGCTTCCGCCGTACTGAATTCTAACTTGTTCAGCTACTTCTGAACCATAAAGTTCTGCAACCAATTCTCTGATAATTGCGCAAACTTCATTTGCCTGTTCATTTGTAGCAGTCTTACCTGTTCCGATTGCCCAGATTGGTTCGTATGCAATAACGAGCTTGCTAACCTGTTCAGCAGTCAAGCCAAGTAACGCTACCTTTATCTGATATCTGATATGGTCAGCTGTAACTCCCTGTTCTCTCTGAGTGAGTGTTTCACCGCAGCAGATGATTGGAGTCATACCATATTTGAATATTGCATGAGCCTTTTTGTTTATCATTTCGTTGGTTTCACCGAAATATTCTCTTCTTTCGGAGTGACCGATTATTACATAATCAACACCAAGGTCTGCAAGCATTGGGCCGGAAACTTCTCCGGTAAATGCTCCGTTTTCTTCCCAGTGCATATTCTGTGCTGCAACCTTTATGTTTGAACCCTTAGCAGCTTCAACAACTCCAGGCAGGCAAACAAATGGAACACCAACTACCACTTCATTTTTTGCATCAGCAACAGCAGGCTTTAATGCATTTACAAATGAAACAGCCTCAGAAGCAGTCTTATTCATTTTCCAGTTACCCGCAGCAATTACTTTTCTTGGATTCTTATCCATAAGTACTGCTATACCCGGAAGCTCTTTACCTTCGAGGAATTCAAGAGAAGCTCCTCCACCTGTTGAAATATGTGTAATCTTATCAGCGAAACCAAGTTGTTCAACTGCAGCAGCTGAATCTCCGCCTCCAACTATTGAAAGTGCTCCTGATTCTGCAACTGCCTTTGCTATTTCCTTTGTACCTGTTGCGAAGTTAGGGAATTCAAATACGCCCATAGGTCCGTTCCAGATAACTGTCTTTGCTTTCTTTATTTCTTTTGCGAATTTTTCTATTGTAAGTGATCCTATATCCATACCCATCCATCCGTCTGGCATTGCATCTGATGGAACGTATTTTATTTCAGTATCGTTCTTGAATTCCTGAGCTACCATACTACCTATTGGAAGCATCAGGTTAACTCCCTTAGCTTCTGCTTTTTCCATAAGAGTCTTAGCAAGCTCAACCTTATCGTTTTCACAGATTGAATTTCCGATGTGATATCCTTTTGCCTTTAAGAAGGTATAAGCCATACCACCACCGATTATCAAAGTATCAACCTTGTCAATGAGGTTTTCAATAACTGCGATTTTGTCTGAAACCTTTGCTCCACCGAGGATTGCTACGAATGGTCTTGCAGGGTTAGCCAATGCCTTACCCATGAATTCGATTTCCTTCTTTATAAGGAATCCGCATACAGCAGGGAGATAGTCAGCCAATCCTGCAGTAGAAGCGTGTGCTCTGTGAGCAGTTCCGAATGCATCGTTTACAAATATTTCAGCCATACTTGCAAGTTCTTTTGCAAAGTTAGCATCGTTCTTTGTTTCTTCCTTGTGGAATCTTACGTTCTCAAGCATAAGAACTTCGCCGTCTTTTAATGCAGCAGCCTTTGCCTTTGCATCTTCGCCTACAACATCTTTAGCCATTATTACTTCTTTTCCAAGAAGTTCGCCAAGTCTAACAGCTGTCGGCTTCATGCTGAATTTATCTTCAAAACCTTCCTTTGGTCTTCCTAAATGGGATACAAGTATAGTCTTAGCTCCCTTGTCAACGAGATACTTGATTGTAGGAAGTGCTCCAACTATTCTCTTGTCATCAGTGATCTTTCTGTCTGCGTCCAGTGGCACGTTAAAATCAACTCTTACTATTACCTTTTTGCCGGCAACATCAATGTCTTCAATTGTTTTTTTGTTCATCATGCTCATAACTTCACGCTCCTGTATATATTTTTATTTATTTAAAGATGAGTCAAAATTTAGGAAATGATTGCAATATGTATAATATCCAAATTTCCATTCAAATAACCAAAGTAATTTTACCTCTTTTTACTGGCTATTTCAATACTTTGTTAGCAAATTAACATATTTGCGTTCTTCTTTGAAGTTGAATAAAAGCCCACTAACTGCTATACTTTGAAAGATAGTATGGGCAATAAAAAGTTTTGCCAAAGCTATAGTTAATTTTAAGGAGCTAATATGAAGTTACAAAAGCCTAAGATACCTGAAAAATTAATTCAATCAGAAAGTATAAATGAAATAGTGGCTAATTTAACCTCTTCAGGTTATGATATTGAAAATTATTACTTTAAAAATGACTGTTTTAGTGATATTTCTTCCATTTCTGTGGAATTTAACAAATGTATCATTGAAAAATGTCGCTTTAAGAAATGCGATGTTCAGAACTTTGTGTTCGACAATGTTATATTCAGGGATTGTGATATTTCAAACATGGATTTCAGCGATGCCGTATTCAGAAATACCGAATTTATCAACTGTAATCTGACTGGTATCATACTTTCTAAGGCAAGGCTTAGTGATATATCCGTCATCTCCTGCAATATGCAGTATTCTAATTTAACAAGTGCAGATATCGCCCGGAGTCACATTGAAAAGTCCAACCTCTCTAACAGCTACATATGGGAAGCAAATCTAAAGGATGTGGAATTTGAACAATGTACTCTGGTATCAGTAGAATTTACAGGAACTATGCTAAAAGGGATTGATTTTACCTCCTGTAAAATGGAGGGTCTGCTTATCAGAGGGCCTGAACTCAAGGGAGCCGTAGTCAATGAATTTCAAGCCCTATCCTTGTCAAAGCTGCTAGGTATAATCATTAAAGAATAATCGTAGTTTTTTAGACTATTCTATATTGCCACTTATTGCCTTTTCTATTTTACCGAGTGCTTCTACGTAACCGCAAAGGCTGTCCCAAGCTTCTTGTGTTGCTATTTTGTAATTTACTTCCGCTTCCTTTAAAGACAGTTCGGTTGCAAGCTTGTAGTTATATTTATTGAGCAGGATTATATACTTTTGGTAAAGTGCATTTGCTTTTTTTTCTTTTATATCTACTTCATAGTATTTGCTTTTATAGTCAGAATAATAATTCTGGAGTAAAGCTTTTCTTTGAACAAGCCATCTCCTTGCTTCAAGTTCTGCCTGCTTTTTTTCGTTAACAGCAAGCTTTATCTCATTGGATGAATCCTTATAATATTCCTTTAATATACTTACTTTTCCATCCAATATTCTTATTCTTTCCCCCATCTGCATACTTTTGTAATCATTTAAGTAAAAGCTTTTCTCTGCGTCAATAAATTTTTTAATGGGAATAGCTCTGATTGGTGCTACAGGAACACTGATTGTTACCGCCCTTGCCGTGTCCATACCGCAGCTGCTCAATAAATTCTCCATATTTGTGTTGACTTGCTGTGTATGTAACTCCTGCTGGCTGATGTAATAGTCATAATCAGCGTTATATAAGTCAATATCCGACTGGAAGGCCATATCTTTTGATTTGTTTATCTCCTTTGAATTAGCCTGAAGTCTGGCGTATTCAGCCATGTTTTTCTGAACTAAACTCTTTTCGTATATAAGTTTCGTCTTGAATAAATTGTCTCTGAATTCTGATAATTGTGAAGTACGTTGAATGTTCCGATACACGGATGAGTTATTATATGTAAAAATACTGGTTTCCTTATTTACGTAAAGCACTGCCTTTTGTATTATTAAATCAGCCAGCTGCTGTTGATTTTCTACAACGTCCTTATTTTGGTCAATGAGTTTTTTTATGTTTATAATATTATTATTGATTTTATCAAACTCCAGAGAATATTGCTGGTAAAGTAGATTGCTGTTCTCTATATCCATTTCTGTGCATTGAACGTTATAGTAATTATTTAAATACAAATTCTGCATTTCGTCATATGTGTACTTTGTTGAATTTTCAGTACCGTATACAAGGTCAAAGCTATCTCCCAAATTCCAGCTCCCGAGGGACACGACAGAAGCAGCATCGGTAGTGCCTATAGCTGCTGTCATCAGGAATAATGTTAATAATACCGTACAAAGTTTTTTTTTAAACATTTTATTCTCTCCTAAAACAATTTTTGGGCATAAATATTAATCAAGCAGATTTATTTTTTCAAGGAGATAACGTAAAAAGCTCTTTTGCTTTGTTATTACATTTGCTTCGCATATCATTCCTGTCTTTATTTCTCCCTGTTTTCCGGAACTGCCAATCATTTTTGTTACCGGAACTGTTGCTTCAACAGTATAGTAGCTTTGTCCTTCTGCATTGTTCACTGCATCCTTTGATATACTTGTTATTTTTCCTGCTGCCTGTCCGTATTCCCTGTAAGGTAGGGCTGCAAAGCTGTATTTAACCGTATCCCCTGTATGTATTTCACCGATGTCCTTGTTGCTGACAGTTATCTGCATTTTAAAAGCTGTATTGGTGTCAGGTATTATTGTTAATATTTCCGCTCCTGCTGCCACCAAGTCTCCCGGGTACATTTCTGTTATTATGTTAACTTCTCCATTTACACTGGCTTTTACAATGGCATTGTTAATACTAAGTTGCAGTTTTTTTATATTTTCTTTAACACCTGTAATGCTATCGGTTATAGTTCTAATCTTCTCGTCAGCAGCAACCACTTCCTGGACCTTTGTTCTTTCAACCAATGAGTAATTAAGAGAGTCATTATTATTACCATCGGCATCTGTTATGGTCTTGAGTTCTGCATCGGAAAGTACATTTTTTTGTCTTAGCGTTTCGATTGTATCGGTTAAACTGTCTATTGCCT
This sequence comes from Ruminiclostridium papyrosolvens C7, assembly GCF_000421965.1. Lineage (GTDB taxonomy): Bacteria > Bacillota > Clostridia > Acetivibrionales > DSM-1351 > Ruminiclostridium > Ruminiclostridium papyrosolvens_A. The sequence goes on from NZ_ATAY01000031.1 coordinate 198,290, forward strand.
GAGCTGCATCATTCCTCTCCTGTAAATACAATGCTTTCAAGCTGTTTTTCCTGTCCTTCTCATTCAAATCAAGAAGTCCTTGTTTGCCCTGTGTGCCGGAAATCTTGCTTTCCTTTTCCTTTATACTTATTTCAGTATTATTTATGTTTTTTTCCAATTCATATAAAAACTTGCTCTTGTATGAAGTGTATTCTCCTTGGGAATTCTGCATCTGAACACGTGCATCCTCCAGCTCGGATTTTGTAATGGCTATTCCGCTTAGTGAAAGGTATGCCTCGTATATTCTTTTTTTCTCATCGTATGTATTTTTCAGCAAGTTCAATTTATTTTCATAATCTGTGTAAAGATACGAATATCTGTCCCCGGACGGAAAATTATTTTTTGCTTCGCTGACACTCTTTTTCAATGTCTCATATGCCTTTAACTGAGATTTTTCCTCTTCCAATGATTGTTTCATGGCATCTAGGCTGTTACTCTTTATTTCATTGGCCTGTTGGTCATATTTTCTTTGTATTTCTGTCTTTGCTATAAGGTACTTGTCATATTTTTGTTTGTATTGTTTTTCCAGCTCATTTCCCGAATTAAAATAATTTTTATTGTTATCCAAGGATTTAATATACTTTTTTAAGTATTCTATCTCTTTAAGGTTTTTAGTGAGTTGTGCGCTGTTCAGAATCTTTTCTTCACTAAGCCTTGTAGTTTTATATGCCGTGTCTGTTTGCGAAAACCTTATGTCCATCAGAAGTTTTCTTACTTTTTCATAATATACAGGCTCATTTATTGAATCAAAATTGTTTTCTTTGGTAGTAATGCAATTTCTATATTTTTTTAGGTTTTCCAGTTCCTTTTCCAATTCTTTAAACTTTTCTTCTGCGGACTCTCTTTCCATTAGCAAATTGTCGTGTTTAATTATGTATAGAATATCACCGGCCTTTACTTTCATGCCTTGTTTTAAACAAGTACTTTTCAGTTCTCCCCCCACAATGTTCCTGACAGTACTTATTCCTGATTCTGGTCTTACCTGTCCCGGGGCCTTTACAACTATTTCCTTTTTGCCAAAAGCAGCCCATATTACAGCCGTTACAACCAACCCAATCAAAATATATGTAAATATCCACACGAAGGGATGAGGCTTTGAATGGTACATTTCACGGCTGTCTGTAAGTTCATTTATGTCAACTAATACTTCCTTCATACTAAAGTTCCCCTCCTGTCATTGAATATGCAGCTGTTTCGGGCAACTGGTCTTTCCATAATTCGTAGTATTTACTTCGAAGTTCCATAAGTTCCTGATGGCTGCCGTGTTCAATAATACTGCCTTCCTCCATTACATATATCCTGTCACAGCGTTTAATAGTGCTTAATCTGTGAGCTATTATAATGGTAGTTATTCCGCTACACATGGTCTCCAGTGTTCTTTCAATGGCCCTTTCGGCAATTGAATCCAGATTGCTGGTGGCTTCGTCCATTATAAATATGTCAGGTTTTTTTAATATTGCTCTGGCTATTGCAAGCCTTTGCTTTTGTCCTCCCGATAAATTTGTACCATTTTCTTCAAGATAAGTTTCATACCGCAATGGAAGCTTGTTTATAAAATCATGTGCCTGTGCCATTCTGCATGCTTCAATTATTTGCTCCATATCGGTGTTCTGGCTGCCCAAGGTAAGATTTTCCCGGATTGTTCCGCTGAACATAAAAATATCCTGGGAAATGTAGGCAAGCTTTTCTCTGAGAAATTCAAAAGATATATCCTTTACATTGTAGTCTTTTATTGTGATTTCACCTTTTTCCCATGTATACAGGTTCAATAAAAGCTTGACCAGCGTAGTTTTACCTGATCCGCTTTCCCCTACCAATGCAATTTTTTCGCCCTGCTTTATTGTAAAATCAATGTTTTTTAATACCAGAGAACGTGTTCCATACCTGAAATCAACATTTTTAAAAGTAATATCTCCCTTTAAATCAACGGGTTTTATTTTTTTGCCTTCATTTTGGCTCTTTTCCAATTCAAGGTCAAAAATTTCTCCAAGCCTGTCAGAAGCTACTATTGCGGTTTGTAACATGGGCTGTAGATTGATTAGGTTTTTTATGGGATCAAGAAAATATCCCAGCAGCGCATTAAAAGTTAAAAGCTGCCCTACGGACATGCTCCCCTTTATTACATTCCATGCACCTGCCCACAAGATAACTATACCTCCAGCCAGTGCAGCAAAGGATGTAATTGATGAACGTACATTATTAATTATACCGCCTTTGAATATAGAGCGGAGCAGCTTTACAAACCTTGTTTCGGTTTTTAGTGCTGCTTCACCCTCAGCATTAAAGGCCTTTACCGTTTCGATTCCATTCAACGATTCAACAAGATAAGAGGTAAGCTGTGAATTCTCCTCCATCTGCTCCTGATTTATTTTCTTTATTGGTTTGTTAAATGCAAAAACAATAGCCGCGTATATTACCCCTATAATGGCTGCTATTATAAAAAGTGTAGAATTCTGCGTATAGAGTATGATTGCTCCTGCCAGTGCCATCAGCGTGTCAATCATAATTGTAAGAGTAGCACCTGATATTGCATCCCTTACCTTTGATGCATCCATAAATCTTGAAACAATTTCTCCAACCTTCCTTGTACCGAAGAAATTCATGGGAAGTCCAAGAACATGCTGATAGTAGCCCAATATTAGAGGGATATCTATTTTCTGTGACAGATACAGTATCATATGAGACCTGAAAGCTCCCAACAAGGTCTGAAAAAGGTAAAGCAGAATTATGCCTATGGAAATTACATGAAGGGTTTTTTCAAGGTTGTATTGCAGAATATCATCAAGTAAAAATTTAAAATAAAATGAACCCAGAATTCCTAACACCGTATATACTAAAGATGTTAAAAAAATATTTATTAAGAGCTTCTTTTGTGGCAGAAGCAGACTGAAAAATCGTGAAAACAGACCTTTTGTTTCATTCCCCTTGCTAAAGGAAACATTTGGAACCATCAGAACAAGTACACCTGTCCATATTTTAAAAAAATCCTCCGGTGTATATTCTGCCAAACCCCTTCCCGGGTCAGCAACCAAAACCTTTTTTTTAGTTATTTTATGTATTACAACGTAGTGCAATAACGTTCCGTCAACGACAACATGGGCTATGCACGGTAGCGGAAACTCAGAAAAAAAGGCCTCCTGATTGCCCTTCACTCCTTTTGCTGTGAAACCCAGACTTTCAGCTGCCTTTATCAATCCATATGCATTTGTACCTTGTTTGTCGGTGCCAGCCGTTTCTCTTATCTTTGTTATTGATGTTTTAAATCCATATTGCTTACTTATGGTTGCAAGACATGCTGCACCGCAATCAGTTATATCATGCTGCTTGACACAATAATAGCGTTTAAATGGGGTATTCATTTTTCGACTCTCCAATTTTACTATTTAATTACATAGTTTAACATATTTGATGAATATATAGAAGAAAAACTTAAAATTTTGTAAAATCACTCATTTAAAGATGAAAGGCATCCAGCTTCTATTATTAGAAACCTGAACGCCTTTTCAAAGAATACAATATAAGTTGTAAATAGAAATGAATATCGGTAAAACCGATACTTCGGAAAAGCTTAATAAATTAAATACATCATATTTCAAGCAAGAAGGAAATCCTTTTGCTGTGAGCTCCTGATTAGTTTGTCGTAGATATTCCAACACAAAAAATTATGGATTTTGCTTGTTTCCTTTTCACTTTCTTTTGAAATACATACCGCATTAACCATATGAAAAATAGGTTTAAAAACATATTCACTCGATATGGTTACCCTTTTTGGTAACGGAACAAGTATTTCCATATCTATCAAAGGTACTCCATTTTGCATTTCTATTGAAAATGTTACCGTCGTTATTGATCCAGATTTTTTTAACCCATTATCTTTAAGAAACTTTTTAAGCTTTATTATTTCAAAAATGACCTCTTGACTTGTCATTTTTTTTCTTAAAGTAAGGACATTTCTCATTCGATAGTCCTTTTCTACTGCTGATAGTGCCATTTAAATTCTCCTTTGAGTTAAAATACCTCATTTGCCAAGTTTATTTAAAGCTCCTATTATTACGTTGATTATTGCAGCAACCAGAAAAATACTGGAAAGTATAATACCTACAACTGACATCCATCTTTTAGTTGATTTTATACCGAGTATACCCAATATCAGTCCTACAATTGAAACCGGAATCCCTATAATAGGCAACAACCAAGCCACTGTATCAACTATGCCCAAAATAAATGAAGTACGGGCTTTATCCATACAATCCGGTTCATTATTTGAAAAAGACAAACTTACAATTTATTCCACCTTCTATTCCTACAAGAATTCATAGCCTTTAAAAATAATCTATAATTTTAATAATGCCTAAAATAATAGTTGTAACGCATTGCCTTGGCGAATCAATACCACCATCTATGTACATAGCATCTTCATTGTTTAAATCTTCAAATCGATCTGCCTTAATTTCCATACAAACGTTTTTCTTACTCATAAAAACCCTCCTTAAAAAAAACTGTATTTGGCAATGACTTAACTTCAACCAAATACAGTTTATTATATTTACAGTTATATTCAATATTTTTTGCACAACATGTCTGTATAATGACATAAAATGTATATAATCATATTTTTATATTAAGTAATATTTCCAACTTGAATACTTTGTTTTCACAAATGGTGCTCAGGCTGCCACCGTATTTTTCTACGCTATCATTGATATTTTTAAGTCCGAAACCGTGATGTTCCTTGTTTTGTAGTTTCAATCTCTTTTCCTGTAATTTTTATATCCTTATCAACTGAATTTTCAATTAGAATAAACAAGCATTTACCTTGAATGTATGTACAAACTTTGATAAACCGCTCAGAATCATTGGATTTCACAGCTGCTTCTATGGCATTATCCAGAGCATTTGAAAAAATTGTACTTATATCAAAGGGATTTATAAAGTTCTCCCTTGGCAATATCCCGGAAAACTCGAATTTTATTCCCAATCTATGTGCCATCTTGTTCTTTTCGTTTAATATTGCATCTGTGATACTATTACCGCTGCTTATTTCAAGGTCAAGTCCACGCATAGTATCCTCAATTTCGTCAAGGAGCTCCTTTGCTTCATTGATATCATTATTTTCAATCAGAGTCCTAATCAATCTCAGGTGATTTTTCATATCATGCTTTAGCTTCCTGGTTTCCTGGTTTTTACTCATTATCTGTTCGTAATGATTGAACTGGGTTCGCAGCTGAGCTTCAGACATTTCATTGAGATGTTTATATTTTTTATTAAGAATCATCTTATCAATTAAAATCATTACTATTACGTTGTATATTATAGTACATAAAGATGCAATAAGCAGAAATGCAGAGGTATTTACCGGTATATTTACAAAATTCCTTACTCCCCAGTCAAGAATTGTGATTGTAGCAAAACTGAAGGCAGGAAGCATGATTAGAATTAAGGTCTGCACAGATGAAAGTATGTTTATTTTTAATGTTGTGTTAGTAGCAAAGTTCCTCATGAGAATATATACAAGAATAACTAATATAATTTTGATTATAGTAACCCATATTCCTCTTATACCTCCGGATAATGTGCTAAAAAACAAATTATAGTTAAATCCCATGTTTGTAAAGGAGATAATAAAAATATCTACAACATAGTTAAGGCAAACCGCTGTGCAAAATGCAAATATTTTGTGTGCAAAGTTCCCTTTAAAAGCAATAAAAACAAAAATGAGTACAAATAAAGAAGTGATGAAATCAACTAAAAACACAATAGGAAAAATAATTTTAGCAACTTTAAGTAATCCGTATATAACAAAATATAATATTACATTTTTTTTGGCTCTTTCGGTAAAGTCTAAAAATATTGAAATCATAAAAACGAAAATCAATATTTCAAATATACTTGAAATCAAGTCAATTAGGCTGTTTCCCAAAATTCCTAGCATTTTATATTTCCTTTCATAAACGCCTTGAAAGCCTCCTTGAATGAATTAATCTTTAGTCTGCTTATTAAAACCTTCTGGCTATTGGTCAAAATAATCTCATTATTTGAAAATTCGCAAACATGCTCAAGATTTACAAGATAACCCTTATGACATCTGAAAAACTGCTTGTTTCGGAGAGAGGCTTCTATTTGATTCATTTTCCCCAAAATCGTAATTGTTCCGTTTTTTGAATGAATATCAATTTTTCTCCCGTTACACTCAAAGTAGTAAATATCCTCTATTTGAATTCTGAAAGTATGATTGTTACATACGGCTTCAAAATGTGTAGTTTTCCGGTCTATTACTTCATTTATGGCATTTTTGAGAATACTGTTGACTTTGTCTGTATCAATGGGTTTTACAATATAGTTGTACGGCTTGACCTGAAAAGAATCAAAAACCATTTCCTTGTGAGATGTAAGAAATATAATCATTCCCTCATAGCCACCTTTGCGAAGCTCGCTGGCTGTTTCAATACCATTTATTCCGCTCATTTCAATATCCAGTAATACAATATCGTTATATAGATACTTACTGTCAAGCAAATTCTCTCCACAATCAAAGGAAAGTACTTCTATATCAGGCCTTATGCCTTTTATGTTAGCGGCTAAGGTTCCAGTAATCTGGTTTTCATCATCGCAAAGGGAAATTCGTATCATTCAATCACCTGCAAAAAAATATTATGTATATTGTACCATAATTTTCTAATATTCTGAATATTTTTTATATCAGAAGATTAAGATGCATTTATAATCTGCTGAAAATCGAGAAATTTTTTACTTTAATACTGTCATTAATTATATAAGTCCAGGTAGCCGAAGGGGTTTGCAAGCCCTTATCAGCCAGCTCACTGTCATTCATGGAAAAGTCCGTATTTTCAAGAGTATGGAGTATTTTCTCATCTACTTCTTCCCTGAGTTGTTCAAATTTATTAATACTAAGCCTGTTAAACTCGTCCACAGGGTCTTTTCTGCCCGCCGACACCAGATTTATTCCTTCCTTTATGTTTTCGCAGTATTCAAGAAAGTCATACCAGACCTCGTCCATACAGTTAAGAGATATTTTTCTCTGAATTTCATCAACTCTGTCTTTTCCATACTTACTGCACAGCTCGTTATACAGCTCATTTTTTTCAATGGACAAAATCCCCGGGACATTGCAGGACAAAACTTCAAACCTGCTTTTAAAAAATGTCCTTCTTTGCCATTCAAGGAGATACGAGTATCTTCCCAATGTTTTTCTTATCTCGAAATTCTGACCGTTGACTACTCTCTGTATATGACCTATCAATGACAAAAGCTTACTGTCATCAATCCTTTCCTCCTGTCTGAAGCCTAAATATTTGGATGGGATAACCTTTTTTAAACCGAATTGGACTAGTAAATCGTCTTCCAGACTTATGAAAAAGCGTGAAGAGCCGGGATCACCCTGCCTGCCTGCCCTGCCCCTCAGCTGATTATCTATCCTGACACACTCATTTCTGCTGATACCTATAACATAAAGGCCTCCCAATTCCAAAACCATTTTTCTTTCTTCGGGAGAGTCCTCTCCGCCCAACTTTATGTCTACTCCACGCCCTGCCATATTGGTAGAAACGGTAACAGCTCCAAACCTTCCGGCAAGTGCGATTATTTTAGCTTCCTCTTCGTCATTCTTTGCATTTAATACAACACATTCTATTCCTTGTTGTTTAAGCATAGCTGCCAGCATCTCGGATTCCTTTATGCTGGAAGTCCCTATAAGTACAGGACGGCCAATGTTATGAGAGGTACATACCTCTTTGACTACAGCATTGTATTTTGCTTCTTTATGGGTAAAAACATAATCATCGTAATCAATGCGAATACATTTTTTATTTGGCAGGACAACATATACATCATGTTTATATGTACTCCTGAATTCATCCTCAGACGACTTTGCCGTTGCCGTCATCCCTGAAATTTCAGGATATAAGCTTATGAAATTCTGAATTGATATTTTCCCAAGTATTCTATTACTGGCTGTGCATTTAATTCCGTGAAGAGCTTCCAAGGCCATCTGCAGACCATAATCCCATTTTCTTCTGTCCGCAACTCTCCCGGTAAATTCATCAATAATTTCAATCTGTCCGTCTTTTAAAATATAATCAATATCTTGTTTTAAAAGGACTTTTGCATGAAGAAGGTTGTTTATATCCGTGAGCGTTTCTACATTCCTACGGCTGTACAGATTTCCGCAGCCAAGGTAATTTTCGACTACAGAACTTCCTTTCTCAGTTAAATAAACATTTCTGCTGTTCTCATCAGTCATATAATCTATATTTCGCCTCAATAACCCTACCAGTTCTAAAAGTCGGTTATCTATTTGGTGTTGAGTTCCAATACTCCCTGCTATAACCAGAGGTGTTCTGGCTTCATCAATAAGAATAGCGTCCGCCTCGTCAACAATAACACAGTTGAACGGCCTATGTACGATTTCATTTTTGTCATAGACTATTGAATCCCTTAAATAATCAAAACCTGCTTCTTTTGGCGTAACATAAGTTATATCTGCCAAATATGCATTCCTTCTTTGAAGCCTGTCCATACTTTCCTGAATATATGACGCTTTTAATCCCCAAAACTCATATATTCCCTGCATCCATTGGGCATCTCTTTTAGCAAGGTAATCGTTAAATGTAAAGACATGAACACCCTTTCCCATAAGGGCATTTAAAACTGCCGGAAAAACTGCCGCAAGGGTTTTTCCCTCTCCTGTTGGCAGTTCTGCAATTTTCCCAAAGTATAGTGCTATTCCCGTCAATAGTTGTGAATCGTACGGGTCAACGCATAACACTCGCCTGCATATCTCCTTCGTAATTGCATAACATTCAGTCATGTATTCATTAACAAATCGCTCATTGTCACGAATATTGGAGTTATTGTTATTATCAAGATACTGGAAATAGTTTTTTTTAAAATTATTAATTAATTGCTTCAACTCAGAATCAGAAAGTATAGTAAAGTCTTTTTCGTTTATTATGTTGACCAGCACTTTGTACTGTGCCGGCTTTATACCTTTTTTTCTTTTTAAAAACATAAAATGCCTCCATTAATGCTTTAAGGAGTTATCTCTCTTGCACCGTCACTTATCTCACTTATATAGAATTCAGGAGTCAGGCCTGTCCGGTCTTTGTATTTCCTGCCAACCTGATTTATAAAAAGTTCAACCTTATCTTCACGTACTATATTTACAGTGCAGCCTCCAAAGCCAGCTCCTGTCATTCTTGCACCAATAACACCTTCAACCTTTAAGGCCTCTGCTGTCATAATATCAAGCTCCCTGCCCGTAACTTCATATAAATCTCTGATTGAATTATTTGCCTCCACCAAGAGCCTTCCCAGTTCACCAATATCATTTTTCTGCAAAGCATCTGCAGCTTTCAGCACTCTGGCATTTTCACCAATGACGTGAGTTACCCTTTTTCTGACTACTTCATTTTTTATTTTTGACTTATATTGTTCAAATTCACCGGTTGTTATATCACACAGGTTGTTTTTGTCAGGCATGTATTGCCTTAGTATTCTTAAACCCTCGGCACATTCAATGACTCGTTCATTATATTTTGATTCTCCGAGTGCACGCTTTTTCTTTGTATTCCCAAGGACAATCCGGTATCCATCCAGCTTCAGCGGTAAATACTTATATTTTAAAGCCCCACAGTCCAGCAGGATTGCATGATCCTTTCTTCCCATGGCAGAAGCAAACTGATCCATGATTCCACAGCTGACCCCACAGAATTCATTTTCGGTCTTTTGACCCAGTACCGCCATTTCCACCATATCTACATCCTTATTTATACCATTTGCCTCGTTGCCCAGGGTCACCAGAGTAACTGCCGTAACCAGTTCTATTGCAGCAGATGAAGAAAGTCCCGAACCGAGAGGTACCGTGTCATGGAACAGCATATCTACCCCTGTGAGGCTGTAGCCTGCTTTCTGAAGCATATATGCCACTCCTGCCTGATAATTCCCCCATTTCAATCCTTTTGCACTCTCAAGGTCATCCAGACTTATCTCGACCCTATCCGGCAAATCGGTTGCCGCAAGACCCAGAACATTATTTCGGTTTGGCCTTGCTATTACGGTTGAATCAAGACTTAATGCTGCCGGAAGTACATATCCTCCGCAATAGTCAATATGTTCTCCGATAAGATTTACCCTACCGGGAGCGGAAAAAATTCGTAAATCCTCTTTTTCTCCTCCGTAAACTCGGCAGAACTTATCTTTCAGTTCATCATAGTTCTTGTTCATATATTAAGCTCCAATCCCATTGATTCTAAAAATATATTAAATGATTTCAATCCCTTTTCATCCTGTTTAAACACTCCCGAATGCTCCAGACAAATTTCAAATTTCTTACCAATTTCATTCTTAAGCACCCGGTCAGCGACATCATGGGGCATAGATGTCCCATACTTTAAAATAAGCTGCTCAATCCAGTCTTTGTGTTTGAAAAGAACATTGTCACTATCGTCTATAATGTCTGTATCCGAATTGCCCACCAGAATTTCTTTTATCTTAATGATTTCATTTTCCAGTCTTCCCGGCAGTATTGCAAGACCCATTACCTCAATTAATCCGATATTCTCTTTCTTTATATGATGGATTTCCTTATGGGGATGAAAAATACCATCGGGATGTTCCGGTGTAGTTCGGTTGTTTCTCAATACTAAATCAAGCTCATATCTACCCGATTCATTTATTCTTGCAATAGGAGTTATTGTATTATGAGGAATCCTGCCCTCCTCAGTGTCCGTATATGCTAAAACATCTACACTTTCGTCACTATAGCCTTTCCAACAGGTCAGAACATAATCAGAAAACTCAACTAATTCATCTATGCTCTCGCAGGATAAACGGATAACAGACAGAGGCCATTTTACTAAACCAATGTCTACATTTTTTAATTTATCTGATTTATATTTTGCAGTTATAGGCGCCTTTTGCATTGGAAACAGATAATTTCCACCCTGAAAATGGTTATGGCTTAATATGGAGCCTCCAACAATAGGCAGGTCTGCATTTGAGCCGCAAAGGTAATGAGGAAACTGTCTGACAAATTCCAACAACAATTGGAAGGTCATTTTTGAAATAACCATAGGCTCATGTTTTTCACTTAAAACTATACAATGCTCATTGTAATAAACATATGGAGAGTACTGCAAATACCATTGCTCTCCGCAAAGGGTCACCGGTATAAGCCTATGAGTCTGTCTTGGAGGAAAATTAATCCTCCCTGCATATCCTATATTGTCTATACATAACATGCACTCAGGATAATTGCTTTTGGGCTGAAGCCTTTCCATAGCAATGGTTTTTGGGTCCTTTTCCGGCTTAGTGAGATTAATGGTAATTTCCAGCTTTCCATATTTTGATTCGTTAACCCATTTTATGTTCTTTGCTACCTGTGACGTTCTTATATAATTTGATACAAGGCATAAATCATAAAAATAATCGGTTGCAGCTTTTATAGACTGTTTTTCAGCCAAATCCGTAAAATTTGTTATTATTTCAGACTCTCTGGGCATCATTGTCCCCATTATTTCAGTATCAAAAAGTTCACGGCAGACGTAGATGTCTTTATCAAAAATTCCTGCCTCACCTGCATAATCCACTATTTTTTCAAGTATTTCACAGGGATATGTCATATATTCATCCGGTATTTCACCGCAGAATGGCTCTTTGAGCTTTAGTAACTCCAGAAGCTTATTTCTGGCAATAATTTTATCTAATTTATCTATCATTCCATGTCTTTCACCGAATTGAAGAAGCCGCTCAATCTCATAAGCAGGATTAATCAATGCTCTGCCCCCTTTTGCTCGTCAGTTACTTCAAAGAAAATGTACATTCTGATTATTTATTTTATTATATATCACTATATCGCTGTTTTATAGAATTATTTTCATAAAAAAAGCATAAAACCGTAACAACTGCACTATGCAGAATTTTACCGGCTTTATGCTTTTTAATAATAGTTTAGTCTATGGCTTCAATACTTGCTTCTATGTCAACATCGGTGTTATAATCTACACCTTCAAATTCAAAGCCGAAAAGTCTGAAAAACTCTTTTCTGTAGCCTTCAATATCAGTAATGTCTTTTACATTATCGTTATTAGCTTCATTCCAGAGTTTTGTCACCGCAGCCTGAACCTCTGGCTGCATTTCCAGATCATCCATACAAATTCTGCCCTTGCTGTCCAGCTTCAAATCCCCTGAATAGATCCTGTCACTGAACATTCTGTACATTTGTTCAATACAGCCCTCATGAAGATTTTTTTCTTTCATTACTTTAAATAATGCACTAATATAAAGAGATATAACTGGTATGGCTGCACTGGCTTGAGTTACAACCGCCTTATTAATGGATACATAAGCTTTTCCGCCGATACCCTTAAGATTCTCGTTTATTTTTACCACAGTAGACTCAAGGTCATCCTTGGCTTTTCCGATAGTTCCCTCTCTGTAAACAGAATGAGTCATTTCAGGGCCTACGTAGGAATATGCAAGTGTAATTACATTGTCATCAAGTACATCGGCATCTTTAAGAGCGTCCATCCACATTGCCCAGTCCTCACCACCCATTACTGCAATAGTTTGTCTTATTTCATCTTCGTTAGCAGGCTCAATGGTGATTTCAGAAACAAGCTGTGTATGAAAGTCTACCGTTTTTGATGTATACACTTTGCCTATAGGCTTTATAACAGAATTGAATACCTCACCTGTTGCAGGATGCGTCCTTCTTGGGGAAGCCAGACTGTAAACTACCATGTCTACCTTACCAAGGTCTTTTTTTATCAAATCTATAGTTTTCTGCTTTATTTCATTTGAAAAGGCATCACCATTTATACTTTTTGCATACAGTCCTTCTTCTTTTGCTATCTTTTCAAAAGCTGCTGAATTGTACCATCCTGCAGAAGCTGTTTTATTTTTGGATGCAGGCCTTTCAAAGAATATACCGATTGTGGCTGCTCCGCACCCAAAGGCAGCAGTTATTCTGGATGCAAGTCCATAACCAGTCGAAGCTCCAATAACCAGTACTTTTTTAGCACCATTTACCTTTTTCTGATTTTTAACATACTCAACCTGTTTCCTGACACTATATTCACAGCCGGCAGGGTGAGATGTTGTACAAATGAATCCACGGAATTTAGGTGTAACTATCATAAAATCCTCCTTGAATTTCAGCTTTATATATCATAAGCCGGATTAATGCTTAACATATTATTTTTTAGTCTACACTGTATATTATAGCACAATATGATGTGATTTAAAACTAGATATTAATACTTGGTACTAATTATTATCACTTTACTTATTCAAAAGACACATAATAGCTTCCGCAATTGCCTCCGGGCAACATAAATTTGAAATTCGCAGTTTCTTCATACCCTAAATCCTCTATCCAGAACATACCCGTTGTAATCTTTTCACCAACTATCCAAGGGCCATTGTTGACGCTGTAAACAAGTGTTGCATATGGCCTGTCCTGGCTCCACTTGGGATTTATTATTATTTTCTTATTAGCAGCATGGTTTATTGTTATATTGTAAACAACACCATAGTTTCCGGCGTGATATTTTGATGTACCCGGTTTTGAGTTTATTACACCATCGTACTCATATGTATTAAGTAATGAAGGCCATTCACAAAGGTTTGTAATGTTGCTTGAATCCCCATCAAGTGTAACATTTTTCTCCGTGTAACCTAATTCACCGCAAAAACCATGTCCTATCCCCTTTAACGGAAGGGGTTCTTTAAAAATATCTTCAGCAGTTTTTGATTGTCCGGCTGCAAATACCCTCAACCAAACTCCAAATTTCTGATTTGATTTAAACTGAGCTCTGCCGTACACAAATTCAGAAAACCCGGGTGTAAATCTGAAGTCATCTGACCATACTATTTTCTTTTCTCCGGGATTAAGTATAATAGTTTGATATTCTGCATTCTGAAAGTTTTTTAGCACCTGTGAAGTATCTTCAATAACAGCAAAATTATATCCATCCAGTGTTGCAGTACAACTTCCTTTATAAGTTATTATTGCGGGGTTTGGACCTTTGTTCATCATTGCCACTCCGACCCTGCAAGCTCCTGAATTGGACCAAGCGTTATACAAATGGTGATAAAATTCAACATCCTTATAAGAATTCCCAAGGTTTGTACCGTACAAATATACCAATTGGCCCGCATTAAGGCCAAAGGACTCCGGATTATTAACATAAATTAAATGGTTTCCACTGCTTGAAAAAGTTGAACCGGTTAATGCATATGATGTAAAGCTAAAAAATAAACATAAAGTAAAGATAATACAAATAAGCCTGATTAAGTTTGTTTTTTTCATTTGTCCCTCCTGCACCGGCAAAGTTTAAGCCTAGCAGGCAAGAACCTGTAGGCTTAAACTGCTCTGAATCCGTATTTATTAAATATTTATGTTAAGTATAAGCAAAAAATGGAAATTTAACAAGTTATATATTTAATTATATTTTCTATTAGAAGAAATTACGACGGGAATACTCTTTATTCCGTCATAGTATGCAGGATAACAAAAAAAGACCCGTCAGGAAAACCTGTCGGGTCTTTTTTTGCACTTCACAGTGCTTATTTTATCTTTAATTATTTAGCATCAACAGTAGCCATATGCTCAATAAGGTTAACAACTTTGTTTGAATAACCCCATTCATTGTCATACCATGAAACTAACTTAACGAAGTTTCCGTTCAATGCGATACCAGCTTCAGCATCGAATATTGAAGTACGTGCATCGTGGATGAAGTCAGTTGAAACAACTGCATCTTCAGTGTATCCAAGGATACCCTTCAATTCATTTTCAGAAGCCTTCTTAACAGCTGCTTTGATTTCTTCGTAAGTAGCTGATTTTTCAAGACGAACTGTGAGGTCAACAACTGAAACGTCAGCTGTAGGAACTCTGAATGCCATACCAGTTAATTTTCCGTTCAATTCTGGAATAACCTTTCCAACTGCTTTTGCAGCACCAGTTGATGAAGGAATGATATTTCCGAGGATTGATCTTCCGCCTCTCCAGTCTTTCATTGAAGGAGCATCAACTGTCTTTTGAGTGTTAGTTGCAGCATGAACTGTAGTCATAAGACCTTCAACTATACCGAAGTTGTCGTTGATAACCTTTGCTAAAGGAGCTAAGCAGTTAGTAGTACATGAAGCGTTTGATACAACTGTCATGTCCTTAGTGTACTTCTCACTGTTAACGCCCATTACGAACATCGGAGCGTCAGCTGAAGGAGCACTGATAACAACTTTCTTTGCTCCACCCTTGATGTGAGCTGAAGCCTTTTCAGTAGTAGTGAATACACCTGTTGATTCAACAACGTAATCAGCTCCGCATGCACCCCAAGCTATAGCTGTAGGATCCTTTTCTGAGAATACTGCGATTTCTTTTCCGTTAACAACTAATTTGCCATCTTTTACATCTACAGTTCCTTCAAATTTACCATGAACTGTGTCATAAGTAAGCATATATTTCATGTACTCGAGATCGATGAATGGATCATTGATTCCCTTTACTTCTACATTAGGGTTGTTTATTGCAGCCCTGAAAACAAGACGTCCAATACGTCCAAAACCATTAATACCCATTTTTACTGCCATTGGTGTTACCTCCTAAGTTTTTTTTATTAATTAGTCAAGCAAATTAATGCTTATCGACAAAATAATTGGTTTCCTTTTCCTAAACCAAAATAATTCTATAATATTTCAAAAACATTTTCAATAGTATATACGCTTAATTTAATAATTATTTAACAAACTTCTATTGTGTATTTTTCTATTAAATGATCGGGATTATAGGATAATTTGGCCTTTCTTAACCCTGCAATTCCCATGTCCTGTTCTCTATTTACATACTCCATATGGAGCCATTCATTGTTTATAAACTGTTGATTTATCAATGTGTAAATACCGTGAATTTCAGCGTTTGCCTTTTCAACGTGAATTACTGCGGTATTTTTATTAAGCTGTTCTCCAACCGTAAAAGCCTCTGTTTCACCGTTAACCCTGATTAATCCGCCTTTTAAGCCAAGTAGTCCGTAGTTGTCAAGGAGTTCATGGTTTGCGATTCTTTCATGGGAAAGGCTTTCATTACCTGATTGTGCTCTCTGGAGGTACCATTTTTCTACTATATTCTTGCAATCCTGTATATTTGCCGGTGTTATTTCTTCATACTCAAAGCTGTAAAGTTTTTTGAACCTGTTAATGTGGTTCCTCTTGCCGTCAAGCTTCTTTCCAGCCAATGTTGACAAACTTTTCACAGTATACACATAATCAGCATTGTCTCTATCTTCTGTAGCGTTATACTCGATTCCGATTTCGTCAAGAATTTCCTTTTGCTGTTTGGTAACTCTTGAGAATATTAAATTCCATCCCTGTGAAGCAAAGTACTCCTTAATTGCGTATATAGTCTTTTTTAATTCTTCTCCTTTTTTGTAATCTCCTACTGGGAAAAAGCAAAAAGGATTTAAATCATCCCTTACTGACATTATGCATAAAAAATCATTTATTATTCCGAATCTTATTTTATAGTGATCCTTCCACATGAAAAAATTTGTAAAATTCATTTCAGATGCAAGGACATCGGCTGTTTCAAAATATTTATCGAAACACTCCTTGTCGTTAATAGATATTTCCTTATCTATTAAAGTAGTTTGCAACATATATATCCCCCTGTTAGCTGCCTCGTTGTCAGTTATTTGACGTTTTGTATAATTGCAGTAAGATAAGTAACGGCATCTATCATATCCTTAATTGATATCTGTTCTTTAACACTGTGTACATTGGTCATACCAACGCTCAAATCAACTGCTTCAATTCCTTTTGAGTTAATAATGTTTGTGTCGCTACCGCCTCCGGTAACTACTGCCTCAAATTCAATACCACAGTCTGCTGCTGCTGACTTCATTATACTTATAATTCCCGAATCCGTCGGTAAATTGAAAGCAGGATATTCCACTTCATAGTCAAATTCAACCTGTCCGCCGAATTTTTCTGCTGCCTGTACAAAACAGTCTTTCATATGGTCAGTCTGCGCCTGCAGCTTATCCTGCTGTCTGCTTCTGGCTTCACCTTCAATCTCAACTCTGTCGCATACAATGTTTGTAGCTGTTCCGCCGTGAATTATGCCAATGTTTGCTGTTGTTTCCTCGTCAATTCTTCCAAGCTTCATGTTTGCCATAGCGTAAGCCATAATTGTAAATGCGCTTATTCCGTTTTCAGGCTCCATACCGGCATGAGCAGCTTTACCTTTTATTACCACATTTATCTTGTGGTGTGAAGGAGCTTTTACGGCTGCTGAACCTATTCTTCCGTCGCTGTCTAATATGAATCCGTATTTTGCATGTATTTTGCTGTAGTCCAGATTTTTTGCACCAAGTAATCCGACTTCTTCAGCTACAGTGAATACTATCTGTATATCACCGTGAGGAATGTTCTCCTCTTTGAGAATTTTCATTGTCTCCAATATAATTGCTATCCCGGAAGCATCATCTCCTCCCAGAATTGTTGTTCCATCTGTTTTGATTATATCTCCGTCCACAATGGCTTTTTTTCCAATTCCGGGAACTACAGTGTCCATATGTGCACCAAGCATAATAGCAGGAACATTCTTGGTTCCTTTAACGGTGCATAATATATTTCCGCTGTTTCCGTCAATTTTCTCTCCTGCATTGTCCTCTACAGGCATATATCCCATATTTTCAAGCTTTCGCTTCAGAGTATCGCACATTTGTCTTTCTTTTCCCGACAAGCTATCTATTTTAACCAATTCCAAAAATTCCTCAACAAGTCTGGTTCTATTAACCATTTTAACCCTCTCTTCGATTCCACTATTTTTATTATACTTTTTTAATATACCCATTTTTTATAGTTAAACACCATAATATTTTTACCACTCATATTTTACCATATGTCCCTCAAGCTTCATTTCTTTGAAATTCTGCTGTCTTAGGGCCTCATATAAAACGATTGCAACAGAATTTGAAAGATTAAGGGACCTAATGCCGTTTTTCATAGGTATTCTTACGCAATACTCCTTATTCTCTCTCAACAGTTCCTCTGGAAGGCCTGCTGTTTCCTTTCCGAACAGAATAAAACAATCGTCATCAAACTGTACGTCACAGTAGTTATTTACTGCTTTAGTGGTTGAATAATAGAAGGTTTTTCCCAGAAAATTTTCAAAAAACTCGTCAAGGCTGTTATAATATCTGACATCTGCCTCATCCCAGTAGTCAAGTCCGGCTCTTTTCAGATATTTGTCCTCTATGGAAAATCCAAGAGGCCCCACAAGATGCAGCACAGTTCCCGTTGCTGCACAGGTTCTCACTATATTTCCTGTATTCTGTGGAATTTCGGGTTCCACCAGTACTATATTAAGTGGCATATTTAATCACATTCCTTTCAGTAACATATCAAAGAATCTACTAAAATAAACATACAATAAAAAGATGGCTTTAATAACCATTCTTTTTATT